>CAWKHS010000015.1:0-285409 GCA_963849445.1 uncultured Acidobacteriaceae bacterium
CGCGTTGCTATGCAACTCACAGGAGAATTGGAAAGACTTCGCGCTCAATGGAACAGCTCCCGAAGCGGGAGAAACACTGACGGATATCGCCGGACCTACCAGCAGCGGTTGCTCTCGATGCCGATACCCTCAATCCGCTGATTGGTTCGAACAACCTTTTCGATGTTACTTCTGTCCCGCGATACGTCACGCGCAGTGTCGCCGCCAGCGGATACGGCGCAAAGGACAAATTGCGATAGCGCTCGTCCACCAGGTTGTAATAGGGCTGCTCCTGATCGGGGCGCGTGAAATAGGGCTTCGTCAGAGTGGCGTCATCAGGTACTTTCACGCTGAACCTCAGACGCAGATCTTTGAGCCGGGTAGTGACGGTTTCGGGGAGGACTCAGGATGGATAGTCCAGTTTTTCCCGTCCGATGCGGCGAGGTCGAGGCTCTCAATGTTTACGGCTTCTGAGCCGTTATTCACTAAATGCGTTTGCACCGGAAACGTTTGTCCTGGAATGGCGATGGCAAACGTGGGAGTCCCTCCTGAGAATGCGGCAAAGGGTCCGGTCGGTTCTTTTTCAGGTCCGACAGCCGCATCGAACGAGAGGCCCAGAGCCAATGTCAGCGCTTTTTCAAACTGCGGTTCCTTCTTCTCTAACTCAAAAAGGACGTCGCTCTTTCCGGGTTCCGCCAAGCTACTGGTCCGCACTTCCTCAATCAGCGAGCGAGTGGCTTTCAAACCATCCGCCAAACGGGCGCAATGGCTTCGGGCGCATTCGAAGCGTAATGATTGAAGGCCTCATCCGCGCATTTCGAGATACGCTCTAAGCCTTGTTTTAAAAATGCAGTGTTGCCGGACGCGAGGCCGGCGATTCCAAGAAGTGAAACGTCGATGCCGTCGTACATCGAGTTCTCTTTCTCGGGCGCGGCGACATGCGACCCGTAGCGATGATACGAACTGCTGACCAGCGAGGGTTGCGGAATGGTTCCGCCGCCGTTCTGGCTCTTTTGATATCCCCAGCCTTCACGGCCCATCTGCAGGAAAGTCAGACCGGTTGCCGGATCCTGGGCGCCTTCGGCTACATCGATGTTGGCCGCCGGCGTCCCGTTCATCCACGTCTTGTTCACGTAATCGAAAAAGCGAATTGGGACGTATTTGCCGGTAGCGTAATCGTAGATCGTGTGTTCTTTCGTGGGCTCAAGAATGGCACCCTGCAGTACACTTTCGCTGGGCTCCATGGCCGCAGGCCTTCGCGCAATTGTTCAGGGAATCGCTTGGGATCGCCTGCCGCTAGGAAAGCTTCTTGAGCCATCTGCCCTGCCACTTGATGATTCCCGTGTCCATCGGTTGGCGCTCCGATGAAAACCGAGGCGATCACCAGCGGCCGAGTCATGCGTACGACCCGCACGACATCCGAAAGGACGCGGTTGTAGTCCCATTGCTTGAGAGCTTCTTCACGCGTCTTCGAAAAACCATAATCGATGACACGTCCCCAGTACTGGTCCACGCCATAGTATCGGTCCGCCGTAAGCAGTTCCTGTGTCCTCAGCAGGCCGAGCGCGTCGTACATCTCTACCGACATGGCGTTCTGACCGCCTTCGCCGCGGTTCAACGTCAGCAGCGTGCCGCGTGCCCCAAGTCCTCGCGTCTGGTAAGCCAGCAGCCCGCCGTCTTCGTCGTCAGGATGGGCGGTCACCATCAGGATGCTGGCCCGAGTCCGGATGGCGGCCAGCCAGCGGGATAAACCGGCCGCGCCCCGGTCCAACTCGATGTTCATTGCATTGGGATCAGGCTCAGGGGTGTTCGGAACCGTTCCCGCGCCCCAACCGCGGCTCCCAGGAGTAGGAAGGTAGAACACAAAGAAGGGTTTACAGACGATAGCGCGCAACTTACAGCTTAACCAGCATTAATGGTTCCCGTCAGTATCTTAATGAGAGCCCGTCGCGTCGATTAGTAGGTAGGGAAGGTACGATGCGAATAAACAGAATATCTCGATAGCTTTGGGCACTTTTTTGGCTGCACTCTTTCCCCCGGTGTCGCAGTAGCTCAGGATCAGTATCCTCCTCCGCAACAGTATCCGCCGCCACAACAACAACAGAGTACCCACAGACTCAACAGTACTCCGCCGCAGCAGGGCCAATCCCCACAACAGCAGTATCCTCCACCGCAGGAACAGTATCTCGCAAGGACAATATCCGCCCCAAGGGATATCCACCGCAAGGTTACCCGCCCAAGGACAATATCCGGCAGGTCAGTACGGACATCCGCCGCTACAGAGCCCACAACAGTTGGATCAGCTGGTCGGCCGGATCGCCCTCTATCCGGATGGCTTGCTGGCCCAGGTCTTAACGGCTTCGACTTATTTCAACGAAATTCCCGATGCTGCCAACTGGGCGAATCAGCACGGTTATTTTCACGGCGATCAGTTGGCCGCTGCCATTCAGCAGGATCAACTTCCGTTCGATCAAGCCGTTATCGCCCTGTTCCCTTTCCCGCAGGTCCTTGAAATGATGGCTCGGGATATGGCGTGGACCCAGGCGCTAGGCAATGCCGTTCTGGCACAACGAAACGACGTAATGGATGCTGTCCAGCGCCAACGTCAGAGAGCCTTACAACTACCGCTATTTAGTCAAACCAATATGACAGGGTTGTTTACGCAGGACCGGGAGATATCGAAATCGTCCCCGTTACTCCAGGCTACTATACGGTTCCGTATTACGATCCGTACGCTGTGTACGGACCGCCACGGCCGGGCTTCTTTGTAGGCGGAGCGATACGATTCGGGCCGGGCATCACCATCGGCGCCGGCTTCGCACCTTGGGGTTGGGGCAACGTAGGATTCGGCTGGCGGTCACACGACATCTTGATCGATCGGCGGCCGTGGGGTAGAACGTGGGTGAATCGCGGCGCGTATGTTCATCCATACGCTGTTCCGCGCGCTCATTATGAAGGCGGCCGCCTCGAACGGCACGATTTCCACGGCGGCGACCGGGGCCGGGACGAACATGGCCGTGACCGACACGACCGGGACGGACACGACTCGAGAGCCGCACACGTGCCGATCGCCAATGGGCTTTAAGGAAACGCCCGGCAACGCTCGCGAGAGCCGGCGATTTCCTCACTGTATTACCAAGCATCGCTTTGATGCGGGTAGCAAGAAAGCCATCTGCGATTTATACGTCCTCAACGGCACTACTAAGTGACAGCCCGGCAACGCATTTCGCTGCCGCTTCGCAAGGTCCGCGGAGTTACTCGCTCTGTTGATCAAGGCAGCTTCGCTGCCGGGCTAGTGAGATGAACCGAGGAGGAAACGCTTAATGGCACGCTTTTTGCCGCTGTTTTTGCCCTTACGTGTCTGATCACTACGCTGGCAACGCCCGTCGAGGCCACGACTTCCCGCACGCCCAGCATCGCGCAACGCGGGCCGGCGCCGCCGGATGTTCAGATCGAACAAACCATCCGTACCAAGCTCGCCAAATCGAAAATCGGCAAAGACGGGTTCCGCTTCAGCGTACGGCACGGCGTGGTTACCTGGGAAGGAAGAACAAACGTGATGCAGCACAAAGGCTCGGCCACCCGAATGGCGAGAGCAGCGGGAGCCGTGCAAGTGGTGAATAACATTCAGATAAGCTCCAGTGCAAAGGCGAAGGGGGCGGCTAACCTGAAGAAGGCGTACGTTCAGCAGTGAAGACGGTCAGAGGCTGACAGGTATTTTCCCGTGATAGATTTGGGAGTATCAATCGGCATCTTGAATGAAACGTAGTCTACCTTTCTTATCCGTTCTTTTCTGCGCCACAATCGGGTGGTCTCAGACTTCGACACCGTCCACGGCGACGAGTGCGGGCGCCGGGTCATCTGGGCAGCTGAAAGTAAGAGGTCCCGAAGAGGTTGCGCAGCGGGATCCAAACCGCGTCGTCGCTACTATTGCCGGTAAGCCGATCACGGCCAAGCAGGCCTTCGATTTATTGAAAGCGGTGCCACCTGAGCAGCGAAAGCGGCTCGAGGCGAACGTGGAAGCGCTAGTCCAGCAACTCTACATGGAGAACCAGATTGCGGATCAGGCGACTAAGATGAGTCTCGATCAGCAATCGCCTTGGAAAGAGGAACTGCAACTCGCCCGCGCCAATATTCTCACCCAAGCGTATCTACAGAAGCTTTCCAACGGGGAAAGTGCGTCGGTGGACCCGAAGCAGTACTACGATTCGCACTCGGCGGAATTCGATGAGGTGAAGATCAGTGGAATTCTAATTGCATTCAGCCCGCCCGGTACGCCGGCTTCGAATGGCAGCAGCTCACGCACGGAGGCGCAAGCAGAGGAGAAGGCAACGGATCTGGAGAAGAAAATCAAAGCGGGGGCGGATGTTTCGCTCTCGCGCGAGCAGAGTCGGACAATCAGAAATCGGCGGCTCAGGGTGGTGCATTAGGAAGTTTTTTGCTCAGCGATCCGGGCGTTCCTGCCGACATCAAAGGCGCGATTGCGAAGCTGCAGCCCGGGCAGGTTTCCGAGCCGATTCGGATGAAGAACGGCTTTTACATCATCAAGCTCGACAGCCGAACGCACCTCCCGTTTGACCAGGTACGCGCCAGCATCGCACAAAAGCTACAAAATGAGAAGACCCAGGCCCTTCTGAACCAAGAGCGAGATAAATATAAGGTTCAAGTTCAGGACCCCGATTTCTTCAATGCGTCAAGCGGACCAGAGCCGAAGATCCCCTCTCTCCAGAGACCTGGAACTCCGAGCAGCACCGGGCCCGCAAAACCTCCAGCTCAGTAAAGCACTAGGGCAGATCAGGTTACCGGAGCTTGCCGGTAACCCGATTGTTGTATCCACGCGGCCTGTTCTCATTGCGCAGCGAGGCCGTTTGGGATGTGACCCCTCGTCTGGCGCACCAGTATACGCAGCCGCATTTCTGCGAGACCGGAAGATCATCCTGGAAGCTGCCCTGCTATCAGACACTCAGGGCTTTCGCCTGATTCTTATCCACGAGTTATTTCATTTCGTCTGGATGCACTTAGGGAATCGTGCGCGCGCAGAGTTCGCGGACGTTCTGCTGAAGGAATGGAAGCACGGCGCACGAGGTGAACTCGGGGAATCATCCGCAGTTAGGAAAGAGATTTTGCGGGAAGGCGCGGTCACAGGCAATGCTAAGCCATGGCGCGACTACGTATGCGAGAGCTTCTGCGACACAGCAGGTTGGTTATACGCGGACGCCGGCGACAACGACTTATTCACACTGAGAAAGCGCTGGAGGGAGGGTCGCAAGGCGTGGTTTGAGGCGGCCGCGAAGAGAGGCGTCTGGAATTGCTAGGTACACTGGAAGAAGTGTTGTTTTCGAACTCCCGAAGGCTGTTTGCGCCGCTGACCTTTATGACCGCGATTCTGTTGGCGTCGTGTTCGGGATCAAGCTCCGCAAAAAGCTCGAACCGCGCGTCGGATGATCGCAAGCCCGCGCCGGATTTCACGCTGCAGGACGCCAACGGCAATTCCGTGAAGCTTTCCGATTATCGCGGAAAAGTGGTCTTGCTGAATTTTTGGGCGACTTGGTGCGGTCCCTGTACGGTGGAGATCCCGTGGTTTGTCGAATTCGAACAGCAGTACAAGTCCAAAGGCCTGGAAGTGATCGGAGTCTCGATGGACGAAGAGGGTTGGCCGGCCATCAAGCCGTTCGTCGCCGAGCACAAGATGAATTATCGTGTGCTCTTGGGAACCGACTCGGTGAGCGACCTTTATGGCGGTATCGATTCGCTTCCAACGACTTTCATCATCGATCGGAACGGGAAATTCGCGTTCTCACCCCACATTGGCTTGGCTGGAAAAGATGAATATCTCAATGAGATTCAAACGCTTCTCGGAATCAAGCAAACCAGCGCTTCTCGGCGTGTTGTGCGCCCTCTGCCTGCCTTGCTCGTCTCTGGCGCAACAAAGTAGAGTACGCGTTAGTACGCCTGAGCAGGTGATCGTGAAGCGGGGCGGCTCGGTCAGCGAATCGCTAAGCGTAACCGTTCTCCCGGGCTTTCATATCAATGGGGACAAGCCCAAAGATGAATTTCTGATTCCGCTGAAGCTGACTTGGTCGAGCGGTCCACTCGAAGCTAAATCCATCACGTATCCGCAACCCGAAGAGATCCAAGTTGGTACGGAGAAGCTGCTGGTGCTGACGGGCAGCTTTCAAATACAAACCGAGTTTCGGGCTTCGCCCAACGCCGCACCAGGCGCAACGACCGTTACAGGCAAGCTGCGCTATCAGGCTTGCAATAACCAGATGTGCTTCCGGCCCACATCGATCGATTTCAGCTTACCCGTTGTCGTTCAATAGCAGTGGATGGCTCGATTTTCCCTGGTCTTCGCCGTACTTGCGATTTCGGCATGCGTCTCGTGTGAGAACTCGAGGCGGTCGGACCTGTATGTCGACAGCTCCATTCAATCCGAGCTAGCGCAGATTGCTGCGATCGACAACCACGCTCATCCGCAGAAAGTGGTCTCTTACGGCGAAGAGGATAGAGACTTCGATGCGCTGCCCGCCGACGCCATCCAGGATCTGGCTCTGCCCACACCATTTCGTGAAGGGAGCCCGCTGTTTCAAGAGGCTTGGCAAGCTCTGTTCGCTTACAATTTCCCGGATGGCAAACCCGAGCACATGAGCGAATTGAAGGCCGCCAAGCGTAAGGAAGAGAAAGCGCGAGGCGATCAATATCCATCGTGGGTGTTGAACCGCGCGAATACGGAGATCATGTTGGCGAATCGGGTATCGATGGGGCGGGGCCTTCCGCCGGACCGTTTCAAATGGGTTCCCTTCGCCGATATGTTCCTGTTCCCGCTTAACAACAATGCCGCCAAGGCAAAAGACCCCGAGCATCAGTCGTTTGTGACGGGCGAGGAAGTTTTGCTGAAGAGGTATTTATCGGAAGCGCAGCTCACAAAGGTTCCGCCAAATTTCGACGATTACCTGACCTTTGTTTCTCACCGGCTCGAGAGCTGGAAGGCGAGCGGCGCGGTCGCGGTTAAGTTTGAGCTGGCGTATCTTCGAGACTTGCAGATCAGCAATCCGCAGCGTGAGAATGCCGAGCGGGTGTATAGCATTTATGCGCAGTCCTCGGAGCCGACTCCCGAGGAATACAAGGTTTTGCAGGATTATCTATTCCGGCACATTGCGCGGGAGGCGGGAAGACTGAATCTGCCGGTCCATATTCACTCCTCAATTGGGGCGGGCAGTTATTTTCGAGACGCCAATGCCAATCCGCTGGAGATGGAATCTCTGTTCAACGATCCAACACTACGCAAAACAAAATTCGTGATGTTGCACGGTGCGTGGCCTTATGCTGCCCAAGCTGCGGCTCTCATTCTAAAGCCGAATGTTTATGTTGACTTTTCGGCCTTTATGTATCTGACGTACCCTGTGGAGGCAGCGCGAGCCATACGGCTCTATTTGGAAGCGGCTCCCGATAAAGTGCTGTATGGGTCCGATGCGAGCCCATTCACAAACGATGTGGGCTGGGAAGAAACCGCGTGGATCGGCTCGAAAACCGGCCGGCTCGCGTTGGGAATCGCGCTGACAGGCATGGCCGAAGATGGGGAGATCACCATGGACAGGGCGAGGCAGATTGGACATATGGTGATGCGGGAAAACGCTCGCCAGCTATACGGTTTCTGAGCCGTAAGCATGCGCCGGTTGGTGATTCGTCCGGGTGCAATCGGAGATTGCATCCTGGCCGTGCCCGCGATTCAATACCTAGCCTGCGACTACACCGAGGTTTGGATTCCTTCGGCCGTTACGCCGTTGTGCAGGGGCTTAGCTGATGTCATTCAGCCGCTCGCCTCGACGGGTATAGATCTGGTAGGCGTAGGTGATCTCGAGATGAGTGGATCGCTGGCGCGGAGGCTTCGCTCGTTCGATTCGATTGTCAGTTGGTATGGGGCAAACCGACCGGAGTTTCGCGAGGCCATGTTGAGTACCGGCGTGCCATGTGAGTTCCATTCCGCACTTCCGCCGCGGGATTACAGAGGACATGCAATCGATTTCTTTCTCGATCAGGTGGGAGGGCCGCCAGGCGCTGTCCCCAGGATTGAGGTCTTTCCGAGGGCGAAGCGCGAGTCAGTGGTAATCCATCCGTTTTCGGGCAGCCCACGCAAGAATTGGCCGCTGGAAAGATATCGAGCGCTCACCACTAGGCTTTCATATCTCGTGGAATGGAGCGCAGGTCCGCAAGAGGAATTGGCCGAAGCTACTCGCTTCGCTGATCTATATGAATTGGCGGAATGGATTGCAGGAGCGCGGCTTTATATCGGTAACGATTCCGGGATCACTCATTTGGCGGCCGCAACCGGTGTTGCGACTGTAGCGCTGTTTGGGCCGACCTGTCCAGAAACTTGGGCGCCGCGGGGAGAGAACGTGACCGTCTTGCGATCGAACCCGTTGGAGCAATTAGAAGTTGACCATGTACTGAGCGCGGCTAATCGGCTGCTTGGCTAGCGGTAGGTTTCGGAGTCCAGCGGACGATGGGCTTGCGGGCGGCGGTCACTTCGTCCACGCGACGCGTGCGGGTGGAGTGCGGCGCCTTCAATACGAGTTCAGGATCTTCATCTACCTCTTTCGCGATGGAAATCATGGCATCGACAAAGAGATCAAGTTCTCGCTTGCTCTCCGTTTCAGTCGGCTCAATCATAAGGGCGCCCCGGACGATCAGTGGGAAACTGACGGTATACGGGTGAAAGCCGTAATCGATGAGCCGCTTCGCGATATCACCCGTGCGAACGCCTTTCTTCGCCTGGCGGTCATCGCTGAACACGCACTCGTGCATGCTTGGCGCTTTGTAGGCAATTTCGTAATAGGGCTCCAGCAGAGCGCGGAGATAGTTCGCGTTGAGCAGAGCGTCGAGCGTCGCTTGACGGAGGCCGTTTCCGCCATGAGCCATGATGTAAGCCAAGGCGCGGACGAGGACACCAAAATTGCCGTAGTAAGCACGCACGCGGCCGATGGAATCCGGCAGGTTGTGATTCCAATGCCAAGCATCGCCCTCGCGCTTTAGCCGGGGAGCCGGGAGGAATGGGGTAAGGGCCTTTGTCACGGCCACAGCGCCGGAACCAGGACCGCCGCCCCCGTGCGGTGTCGAGAAGGTTTTGTGCAGATTGAGGTGCATCACGTCAACGCCGAAGTCACCGGGACGCGATACGCCGACGAGCGCATTCATATTGGCGCCGTCCATGTAAACGAGGGCGCCCTTGTCGTGCATGATGGAGCAGATTTTCCGGATGTTCGGCTCAAACACGCCTACTGTGTTTGGGTTGGTGATCATCAATCCGGCGACGTCTTCGGTGGTGGCCCGTTCAAGGACCTCGAGATCCACCATGCCGCGATCGTTCGATTTGATGTTTTCGACCGTGTAGCCAACCGTCATGGCCGTGGCTGGATTGGTGCCATGAGCGGAATCGGGTACGAGAATCTTCTTGCGAGCGTTGCCGCGCTTTTCGAGCAAGGCTCGGATCATCAGAATACCTGTAAATTCCCCGTGCGCGCCGGCGGCGGGCTGCAGCGTGACTGCGTCCATGCCGGTAATTTCAGCAAGCGCGTTCTCCAAGGCATGGATGACTTCCATGCAGCCCTGCGCGAGCGCATCCGGCTGATACGGGTGAGCCCACGCGAGGCCTTCGGTACGCGCTACCAGCTCGTTAACGCGCGGGTTGTACTTCATCGTGCAAGAACCGAGCGGATACAGACCTAGATCGATGGCGTAGTTCCAGGTAGACAGGCGGGTGAAGTGGCGGACTACTTCGAACTCGCTGACTTCCGGGAAATCTTCGATTTCAGAGCGGACGTTCTTGTTTCCAAGCACGGCCGCTGCATCGACGGGCGGAACGTCAAGGTCCGGCAGTTGGTAACCGCGCTTACCGGGGGAGCTCTCTTCGAAGAGAAGCGCCTCATTTTGGACGATGTGCCTGGAAACCTTCTTGATCATGAGCTTCGTTTCCCAAAGGCGGCCGCGACTCGATCCATGTCATTGCGTTTCGTCATTTCGGTGGCGCACAGCAACATGTGGTTCTTCAGCTCCGGATAGAAGCGTTCCAATGGAAGTCCACCAATGATTTTCTCTTCGAGCAGGGCCGAGTTAATTTCCTGCGGTGTCTTGCTCCCGGTATGGGCGACGAACTCGTTAAAGAATGGCCCATCGAAGGGAAGAGACAGCTTGCCGGCCAGATAGTGAGCCTTCGCGAGGTTCTGCTCAGCTAACTCGCGCAAGCCCTGTTTGCCGTAGAGGCTCATGAAGACCGTGGCCATCAGCGCGAGCAGCGCCTGATT
Source organism: uncultured Acidobacteriaceae bacterium (assembly GCA_963849445.1). Lineage (GTDB taxonomy): Bacteria > Acidobacteriota > Terriglobia > Bryobacterales > Bryobacteraceae > Bog-105. Next base: position 10,281 of record CAWKHS010000015.1, read on the forward strand.
GGTACAGATGTTCGAGGTTGCTTTTTCGCGGCGAATATGTTGCTCGCGCGTGGCGAGAGTCAGGCAAAAGGCGCGGTGTCCGTCGGCATCGACCGTTTCTCCCACAAGACGGCCAGGGATCTGGCGAATATATTTTTCGCGAGTGGCGATGATGCCGGCGTACGGTCCGCCGTAGCTGGGGGAAATCGCGAAGCTCTGCAGTTCCCCAACAACTATATCTGCCTCTCTGGGCGGTTCAATGAGTCCAAGCGCGACTGCTTCAGTAAAGACGACGACGAGCAGCGCACCCTTGCTGGATACAACGCGCGCGACTTCGCTTATCTCCTCGAGTAAGCCGAAGAAGTTAGGCGTTTGCACGATGACAGCGGCCACACCGTCGTCCAGTTTGCGCTTCAGGTCGTCGGAATCCAGTCGGCCATTCTTCGCGTACGCCAATTCCTCGACCGGGATGCCTTGGTGCCTGGTGTAAGTGGCTAGTACTTCGCGGTACTCGGGGTGGACGGTACGTGAAATCAGGATCTTGTCGCGGCGCGTAATGCGGACGGCCATCATGGCCGCCTCTGGAACGGCGGACGAGCCGTCGTACATCGACGCATTGGCCACTTCCATACCGGTCAGCTGGCACACCATTGTCTGAAATTCGAAGATGCTGGTGAGAGTGCCTTGCGAGATCTCAGCTTGATAGGGCGTGTAGGAGGTGAGAAACTCGCCACGCGAGACAACCGTATCGACAACTACGGGGCGGTAATGGTTGTAAACGCCCGCCCCGAGGAACGTGGCGTAGCCGTTGCCGCATTCGGCAGCGCGGTCCTTGAAGTAATCGACAATGTCGTACTCGCTTTTGCCGTTGTCGATGGACAGGGGCTTGTCGAAGCGCACATCTTCAGGAAGATACGCGATCAAGTCTTGTTCAGATTTCAAACCCATTGCCGTGAGCATCTCGCGGCGCTCGGAATCTGATTTCGGTAAGTAACGCAAAGAGGTGTAAGAACTCCAAAATTACGGAAAGGGCGACTACTCAGCGCCTACATACTTTTCATAGTCTGCAGCGGACATAAGTGCACTGATTTCATTCGGGGCTGAAAGCTTTACTTTGATCAGCCAAGCGGCCCCGTGCGGATCTTCGTTCAGCTTTTCGGGACTGTTCCCGAGCAATTCGTTGACGGCCGAAATCTCGCCTGAAACGGGTGAATAGATATCGGACACGGCTTTGACCGATTCGACCGAGCCGAAGGTTTCGCCTTTGGAAATTTTCGACGCTACCTTGGGAAGGTCGACGAAAACGATGTCGCCCAGCTCATGCTGTGCATGATCCGTAATGCCAATGGTCCCTTCGCCGTCTTCGACATGAACCCATTCATGTTCTTTCGTGTACTTGTAGGTTTCTGGATACGTCATCCCTTGGCCCTTCTAAGAAACTCACAAAACGGGCTTGGTCTCAGGCGCACCGCCCGAAGAGCCAGCGAGTTCCTTTTCTGTTTGGCGGTGCGCAGGCCCGCCCTTCGCGCGTTTATAAAAAGGTGTTGCGACTGTTACTGCCGCGACCGGCGAGTTTCGAATCAGGACTTGAATTGGCTCGCCGGGAATAGCTCTTTCGATGGGTAAGTAACACAGTCCAATGTTCCTGTTCAAAGTCGGCGAGGGACCACCGCTGGTCACCCACCCGGCGGGTTTGCCATCCAGCCAAACTTCATACCCATCGCGGCCGATGCCGCGATCCTGCATCTCGAATCCGACCAGCTTTCTCGTGATGCCCTGTTGAAGCGTTTTCTCGAGAGCGGGGCGGCCGACAAAATCCGCTTTTTCCATTTTGACGATCCAGCCCAGATCCGCTTCAAATGGATTGGTGGACGCGGTAATTTCGTGACCGTAGAGCGCCATTTTCGCCTCAAGCCGAAGTGTGTTTCGCGCGCCCAAGCCGCACGGTTTGATGCCGAACTCCTCGCCGGCGTTCAGCAACTCATTCCAAAGTTGCGTCGCCGCGTCAGGCGGTACGTAGATCTCAAAACCGTCTTCGCCGGTGTAACCGGTGTGAGCGATACGCGCGGGAACACCCGATACAGCGCCGTCAGCGAACCAGTAATACTTGATCTCTTTCAGATTCGTTTCCGTCAGCTTCTGCAACGTGTCGAGTGCTTTTGGTCCTTGGATGGCGATTTGGGCATAGCGATCACTTGCGAAGTCCACTTTGGCATTCCATCGGTTTTGAGAACGGATGTGGTCGAAGTCTTTTTCTTGATTCGAAGCATTCACGCACAAAAAGAAGTTGGTGTCTGAGACTTTATGAACGAGAATGTCGTCAACGAAGCCGCCGTGCTCGTAAAGCAGAGCGGAATAGTGCGCCTGGCCGACCTTTAGTTTTGCGGCATTGTTCGTGGAAACGTGGTCGACCAACTGCGCCGCTTCGGGGCCACGGATTTCAATCTCGCCCATGTGGCTGACGTCGAAAAGCCCCACCGCAGTGCGAACGGCATTATGTTCCTGCAGAATCCCCGAATACTGGACGGGCATGTTCCAGCCGCCGAAATCGACGAGCTTTGCGTTGAGCGACCGGTGGACGTCGAACAGCGGGGTTTTCTTCAACTCGGACGCGGCAGTCATTCGGACATAGGCAAGCTAAGAGGCCGGTTCCATGCCCTCAGCGGCGGCGCCGTATTCCTTCAATTTGTTGAAAAGAGTCTTTAGGCTGATGCCGAGGATCTCGGCGGCTCGGGTCTTGTTGTTTTTGGTATGTTGCAGCGTGAGTTGGATCAGAGCCTTTTCGGCTTCGCTCACGGTTGTGCCGACGGGCAGGCGCACGGTGTCGGGCTCAAAAATTTGAGCGGGCGGACGGGAGCCCACCGAAACGCCGAAATCATACGGAAGATGACTCATCTGAATGGCGCCTTCACCGGCCATGATGACGGCGCGTTCGAGCACGTTGCGCAGCTCGCGGACATTGCCGGGCCAGGAGAATTTCTTGAAAGCGTCCATGACGTCCTGGGTCACGGAGGTGACGTTACAGTCATGCTTACGGTTTAGATGCGCGATGAGGGCCTCAGCGAGCAGCGGCAGATCGCTCATGCGCTGGCGTAGCGGAGGCAGCGCAATCTGAAAAACATTCAAGCGATAGTAGAGATCTTCGCGCAGATCCCCCTTTTTGAGCGCCTCATCGACGTTGCGGTTGGTAGCAGCGATGACGCGCACGTCGACCGAAATTTCGCTCTTGCCACCGAGGCGCCGCACGCGCGAATCCTCCAACACGCGAAGCAGCTTGGCTTGTGTGCCGGACGGCATCTCGGCCAGTTCGTCCAGTAACAGCGTGCCGTGCTGCGCCAATTCAAAACAACCTGCGCGGCGCTCCAGAGCTCCCGTGAAGGCGCCCTTTTCGTGGCCGAATAGTTCGCTCTCCATCAGGGTCTCAGGCATGGCAGCGCAGTTGATGGCTACGAAAGGGCCCGCGCGGCGGTTGCTGAGCTGATGGATGGCTCGAGCCACGAGTTCCTTTCCAGTTCCGCTTTCCCCTGTCACCAAAACAGCGGCTTTGCTGGGAGCCACCTGCTGGATGACCTGGAAGACCTGCTGCATTTGCGGAGAGCTTCCGACCATGTTTTCGAGGAAACCGGAGTACGACAATTGCCTTTGCAGGCGGTCCGTTTCCTCAGCTAGCTGACTTTGGGCGGATGCGCGCTCAAGCAGGACACGCAGCGCCGCAGGCTGAATGGGCTTTTCGAGAAACCAGAATGCGCCCAGGTCGTGCGTAGTCTGAATGGCAGTTTCGATGTTGCCGAACGCGGTGAGAACAATGGCCGGCGGCATATTCGAATCCGCGCCGAGGCGCTTCATCAGCTCAAAGCCGTCCATCCTGGGCATCATGAGATCGGTGACGATGACGTTCGCCGAGAAGGTAGCCAGTTTCTCGAGCGCCTCCTGCCCGTCAGCCGCCGTCTCGACGTTGAATCCCCAGGCAGAAATCATCGCCCCCAGCGGGGTGCGCTGCGACTCCTCGTCGTCGACGATAAGAACGTTGCTGGCCTGGCGTGTGGACTGGTTTGCCACGGTTTTCAGTGTAACGGACTGCAATTACTGCCCGGGCCATCGCCTCGTTACCGGGCACCCCTCCGAGGATGCCGCGCTACCGGGCGTTTGCCAAAGTTCGGGCGTGAACTTATAGGGTAATCTGTCGCGGTAAATGTTGCTATTGGCCGACGTTCTAGCGCACGCTTAGACAGTGATAGACCGTGAACGTCCCGCGCCCAGGAAAAGTGTGGACGAACCGCCGCCGTTTTTGGGGAGTTGGAACCGAGTATACGTTTGGCTTCTCACTTACCTATTCGTGCTGATTTTGGTGCTTTACCTGGTCTCCCGGGCGTTCAGGTATTGAGCAGGCGGTCTTTACTGCGGAATAGAGTTAAGTAAACAGTTGCACCTGCGCACGGTGCCCCTTGCTCAGTTTCTCGTCGCACGTGTACAGGACGGAACCGGTGATTTCAGCTAACGCGATGTAAGCAGCGTCGTAAGCGGTGAAGTTGTGGCGCAATTCCCACATCCGTCTCAACAAGGGTATGTGTGAATAGCGCTCTGCGGGAAGCGATCCAAGACCGGAGAGTAGCTGGTCCCTGCGATGGGAATCTATTCGCTGCCCTGCAACCAAGTTTCGGAGAGCACTGGCTACCTCGACATCGAGGAGATGCGGAACGATGAACGGGTCGCTGTGCTCGGCAAAATCGCGCCGGAGCGCCTCGGCCAGGGTCGCATTTGTGAGTAGTTCCACAACGACGGAAGCGTCGAGAACAATCAACGCGAGTCCCGTAAATCGCGAATCAGTTCCGCCGCGCTTCGTTTTAGCGGCATCGGCTTTGTCTGCCGCATCGAGTCCAGCCACTCCTGCATGCTCGGACGTTCCGCCGTACGCGCCAGTTCTCGTTTGATGTAGTCGGATAGGCTCATACTCTCGCGGGCGGCCCGGGCCTTCAGGGTGCTATGCACCTGGTCTGGAACATCTCTGATCTGAACCATCTTTGACATGCTCTCAGTATACAAAGCATGTGCAGCACATGTCCGTTCACGTCTATTGATTGTGAAGAGCTTGTGCGGGATCAATACGTGCCAGGCGCAGAGCCGGAATGATGCTGGCGCCCGCGGCAACGCCGATCAGCAGCAGCGCAACCGCCACGAATGTGGAAGGATCTGTAGGCGCTACACCCCAAATCAGACTTTTAAGCAATCGCGTGGCAAACAGGGCGAGCATGATTCCACAAACGACTCCGGCAACAGAGAGCGCGACCCCGGGGAGGGCGGCGGTTCGAATGATGCCGTTCACCGTGGCTCCCAAAGCCAGGCGAATACCCATTTCGCGTGTCCGCTGAGCAACCGATTGAGCGATTAGGCCGTAAACACCGAGCGCGGCGAGCAGAATAGCCAAGCCGGCGAAGACGGAAAAGATGATCGCTTCATAACGCTGCTGTTGCAACGCGGCGCCCCGGACTTGGGAGATGGTCTTGAAGGACGAGAACGGCAGGCGCGGATCGACGGAGGCAAGTGCGCGTTGCATCGCTTGCGGGAAAGCCGGGGAATCGCCGTGAGTCCGGATGATCCAAACGGGAGAAAACCAAACATTCGCCATGGCGAAGATTCCGTCGGGGAATTGATCCACGGGCACATAGACTTCCGGGAACTGGTCGACGGGTCCGCCGAAACCGAGACCATTTCTCTCCTGCACGTTATTGACGACGCCGATGATCTGCCAATTCTTGTTCTCGATGTTTATGGGCGTGCCAAGCGGGTCGGGCTTCGTGCGCAGATAACGGCTGAGAAACGCCTCGTTCACAACAGCGACTCGTGCAGCATCCGCCGTGTCGGCTTCGGTGAACAGCCGCCCCCGCAGCAGTTTCATCCGTAAAGTTTCGAACATACCAGGTGTTACGTAAGTAAATTCGGTGATTCCTTCTTTCGGGGGGCGACCGTCGATCTGCGCTATCGATTCATTCAGGGGACGGCCGTAGGGTGGCGTGAGTGCAACAGCGGCTGATTCGACCCCGGGGATTTGTTGGATCTGTTGCAGGCTTTGGCGAAACAGACGGGTACCGGCAGCAGTGGTGGAATAACGAGCGTCCGCAAGAGAAGCGGAGGCGATCACCAGGTGATTGGGATCGAAGCCAGGGCTGGCGTTAGCAATGGTTGCGAAGGTCCGGATGAGCAGTCCGGCTGCGACGACGAGGACGACCCCGAGCGCCACCTCAGCAAAGACGAGAGACTGACGTTTCCACTGACGGCGGCTGCCCGCGTTGCTGCGGCCCGCTTCGGACAGAGCCGACCGCAGATCCACCCCACTGGCTTCGAAGGCAGGAAAAAGACCGAAGATGACGCTAGTCGCCAACGAAAGGACGAGCATCATGGCCGTGACGCGGAGATCGAGTGAAACTGGGCCGGTAAGCGTAAATTCCGGGGCTGAGGCGCAGCAAACCAGCCAGCGCAAGCTGCCCCACGCCTAAGCCGAGAAGACCGCCTACAAGCGCAAGCAGCAGCGCCTCGGTAAAGAGTTCAGCGATGATCCTGGCCCGGCCGGCGCCGAGGGCCAAACGGGTGGCAAGCTCATGCGAGCGCAGGGCCGAACGAGACAGCAAAATGCCCGCGATATTGACGCAACCGATGAAGAGAACCAGCACCACGGCTCCCCACATGAGATGCACGCGGGAGCGCAAATCGTAGGTAATGCCGGTCTGTAGAGGAATGGCACGTTCTTCGACTGACGATCCGTTTCCGCGCATCCGAGAGAGCAGTTCCTGCATGACTGAATTCAGTTGACCGTTGGCCTGCGCGATTGTGACTCCGGGCTTGAGGCGGGCGATGACACCGTAATTGTCACCACCGCCTTCGCCCGAAGTGGAGGGACGCAGAGGTGTCCAGACATCCGGCGGCGCATCGGTGCCAAACCCGGCCGGAAGAGTGCGGAAACCAGGGCGTGCAACACCAACCACTGTGTAGGGCGCCCCGCGGAGATCAATAGTTCGTCCGATGATAGACGGATCGCCGCGAAAAACGCGCTGCCAGAGAGGATAGCTGAGAATCGCGACTGAAGGGCCGTTTGGTACGTCTTCCTGGCGCGTGAATTCCCGGCCGATTAGCGGCGGCAGACCGAGGACGTGGAAGAAGTTCGCGCTGACGCGCTGGTTCTGTACGTACTCGACACGGTTCCCGGCGACCAGATTGATGCCATTACTCGAGCCAAAAACCGCACTATCCAGAAAGGACCCGTGATCGCGGACCAGTTCCCATTGATTGCCGTCTTGGCTGGTGTCTACGTTGGAAGCGCCGTTCTTGCCGAAGACAGTTGTCAGCATTACCAGGCGCTCTGGGTCCGGGTAAGGAAGCGGGCGCAAGAAAAGCGCGTCGACGATGGTGTAGATAGCGGTGTTGGCGCCGATGCACAGCGCGAGTGTCGCAATCACAGTGATACTGAATGCGGGGCTTTTGCGAAGTTGCCGGGCTGCGTAACGAAGGTTTTTCCAAATCGTCATACCGATCCCTCTTGGGGAATTACGAAGGGCCGAACAGATCGGTTCCGCTTATCGAAAGATCAGGTATGGAAAATTGTCTGAAATCTGCACAAGTGTGCTCCAGGGAAGCGGCAGTTCCTGCCGCTTGCCCGGGTTTTCCGTTATTTGTTTTTCTACTGGAGCGGCGCGATTCAAAGTGTGCCTTGTCTGGCAACTGCAATCGCGATGCGCTCGCATCTGAATCTGTTGAACAGGGTCGTCGGTCTGGAGATGGCACTGACGTTTGGATCACGGTGTTGACCTGCTGATCCGGCGTCGGCCACACTCCCACGTGCGGGTTAACGTTTTGGCGCTCTTCTGACTCATCTCCCCAAGCCTGCCTCACGTTAGAATGCGGCAGAACACGCCATGACAAAGCTCCTTTTCCAGAGCGCTCCTGAATGAGGGCCGTTGATTGGGTGGTGATGTTTGCGTGGCTGGTTTCGCTGGTGTGCTTCGGTCTGTATCGGGGACGCGGCAGCAGCACCACGGGTAAATACCTGCTAGCAGGAAGGTCCATGCCCTGGTACGCCATGGGCCTGTCCATTCTCGCAACGCAGGCGAGTGCGATCACGTTCATCTCGACGACCGGCCAAGGATACGTGGATGGCATGCGCTTCGTGCAGTTCTACTTTGGCCTGCCTATCGCCATGGTCCTGCTTTCGGCGACCGCGGTGCCGATTTTTCATCGCGCTAACGTTTACACTGCCTACGAATACCTAGAGCAACGTTTCGATGCGAAGACGCGGACTCTCGTAAGTATCGTGTTCCTGATCCAACGGGGGTTGGCAGCTGGTATTGGGCTCTATGCACCGGCTGTCGCGCTGTCGTCAGTGCTAGGCTGGCCAGACCGATTGGTGACTGTACTGATAGGCGCACTGGTGGTCGTTTATACGGCCAGCGGGGGCATCAAGGCGCTGACTTGGGCGGACGTTCAGCAGATGGCGATGATTTTCGTTGCCCTTGCCACGAGTCTTTTCGTAGTTCTGCATGCATTGCCTCCGGCCATCTCTTTCACAGACGCGCTGCACTTGGCCGGCGCGGCAGGGCGGCTCAACATTGTGGACTTGAAGCTTGATTTAAGCGACCGGTACAACCTGTGGAGCGGTCTGATTGGCGGAGGATTTCTAGCACTGGCGTACTTCGGCTGCGATCAAAGCCAAGTCCAGCGCTATTTGACAGGCAAATCAATTGCGCAGAGCCGCCTCGGTCTGTTGTTCAATGCGGTGGTGAAGATCCCAATGCAACTGTTCATCCTCTTCATCGGAGCGATGGTGTTTGTGTTGTACCTTTTCGCGCCATCGCCTATGATTTTTCAACCTGTGGAGTCCGCCCGCGCCGCGAAGACGGATCAGTGGAAACCTGCGCAAGTGCAATTTGAACAGTCGTTCGCGCAGCGACGGACCGCTGCCTATGCGCTTGCCGGTGCTTTGAGAACGGACGGAACCGGGACAGGCGGAGCTTTAGCGAACTTTCGCCAAGCCCAGAGTGCGTTCGACCAGAGCCGGAGACGGGCACTCGCCATTGTGCAAGGCCTACACAGAGGGGAGAGGTTCGACGACACTAACTATATTTTCCTATCGTTCGTAAAGACGTATTTGCCGGTGGGATTGGTGGGCCTGGTGATTGGTGTGATTTTTTCGGCTTCCATGGGCTCTACTTCGGGCGAGATCAATTCCCTCGCTACGGTGTCGGTGATTGACGTTTACAAACGTTACTTTGCGCGTCGACCGCGACGATCGCCACTATCTCTTTGTTTCGCGTTGCTTTACGGTCTTCTGGGGTGCTTATGCCGTTTCATTCGCGGCGTTCGGCGCACGCGGCTTTGGCGCGCTTATTGAGCGGGTGAACATTGTCGGTTCGCTCTTCTACGGCGGACTACTGGGTGTTTTTGTGCTGGCGTTCTTCTTTAAGAAGGTTGGCGGCAGCGCGGCTTTCGCGGGTGTCCTTGCCGGAGAGGCGGCCATCTTTGCTGCTGCGGCCTTCACTCCCGTGTCATTCCTTTGGTACAACGTAATCGGCGCCGTGGTGGTCGTGATGGCAGCGCTGGTGTGGCAGCAGCTTCTGATGAAACTACGGGCAATTCCCGCTTAAGAGCCACTTTGCGATGGAGTCTAACCGATTCCTACGGTTCTCAACCGACAGTACTTTTTTGTAGAAGCAAATTGCGCCAGTCTTTGCTACCCTGTGGTCGTCTTATTCGCATTCATCTTACTCTTTGGAGGCACTTTTTGAAAATTCTTAGCGGCTTGAGTCTGTCGGTCTTTTTGCTTGCATTTGGCGCAAGTGCGCAAGCCGATACTGTCACGGTCCAATTAGGCTCCGGGCAGTTGGCTTTCAGCGCCGGCATACCCGATGAAGTGCTGGAGAGCGGGGCTATAATTTCTCCGACGCTCACGTTGAACGTGCCCTCGAATCTCACATTCTATGCGCCTCTCTATGAGGCGAATTGCACCACCTGCACAGGTAGCTTGAGCGGTTCGCTTACGGCCAATCTGATCGTGTCCGACTCCTCTTCCGTCGGCAGCGGGACGGGCACATTTTCTCAAGATTATAGCGACGTGATTTCGGGCGGTACCCATACGTTTACTCCGCTCGCCAGTTCCGCTATTGATATCGCGCTCAGCAACGGCGACACGGTTGTCATCACTCCCCTGGCGGGAACGGCCGTAGGAGTCTCGACGGGTTCAACCGACAACACTACGAGTGTCTCGGCCACCTTCCTGCTCGAAAAGACCCCTGCGGGCTCGAGCGTCCCCGAACCATCCTCAGCGCTTTTTGTTCTGACTGGGCTGGGTGCCGCAGCATTTGGCCTTCGTAAGCGGTGCGGTCAGCAATCGTAATTCCTTTGCCGCCCGGCCCCAAAGCTACAGCTTCTTAAATTCAACACCGCGATTTTCGCGTCCGAGTCCCGCAATCACAGCCGTTACCGCGAACACGGAGGCTGCCGTCACCGCCATGGCGGTGGCATAGGACATATGTTCGGCAAAGATCGCTTCGACGGTTCCGACCGAGCCGGCCAGCAGGACGCCGCATTGATACGCAAAGCCCGGCAGAAAACCGCGCACGTCAGTGGGTGAAAGCTCACTGAGGTGAGCGGGAATCACACCCCAGGCGCCTTGCACGAAGAATTGCAGCAGGAATGCGCCCGTGACGAGCAGAGCCAGCCGGGGTGCATAGGCCCACAAGGGCGTTGTCAGTATCCCGCCGATCAAGGACAAAACAATGGCGCGTCTTCGGCCGATGCGATCGGAGATGAAGCCGACGATGACGCCGCCGGCGATAGCTCCGATCATAGAGATGGCGGAGACCATGGAACGCTCTGCTGTCCCGAAATGCCAGAAGCGCTGCAGAAAGGTGGGGTACATGTCTTGCGTGCCGTGCGAGGCGAGATTCATGCCCGTCATCAGCAACGTGAGGTAAAGGAACAGTCTCCAATGTCCGGCGATGCTGCGCAGCAGTTGACCCCAGCTCTGCTGTTTTGATTGCTCCCAAACTTCTGACTCCTTCACGCGGAAACGCACGAAAAAAGCGAGGAGGGCCGGTAAGCCGCCGATTAAGAAGAGCGGGCGCCAACCCCACCGGTCGAAGAGAAACAGGTAACAGAGCGCCGCCAGCAAGTTACCGAGCGCGTAACCTTGTTGCAAGAAGCCCGAGAGCACGCCGCGCCACTTCGCCGGAACCTTTTCCATGGCAAGGGAAGCGCCGACACCCCATTCGCCGCCCATGCCGATGCCGAACAATGCGCGCAGGACCAAAAAGCTGGTGAAGTTGGGGGCGAAGCCGGTGGCCACTTCGACGGCTGAGTAGAAAAGAAGATCGATCATCAGCGGCAAGCGACGTCCATAACGGTCAGCCATCAGGCCGAAGAGAAAAGCGCCGACCGGCCGGAAAGCAAGGGTCAGGCCAATCGAAAGAGCTACGGCTTTATCGCTCTGATGAAATTCTTTGCCGATGGCCGTGAGGCAGAAAGCTACAAGGAAGAAATCGAACGCATCGAGCGTCCAGCCGAGGAAGCTGGCCGTGAGGGCGCTCCAGTGATCGTTCGCGGTGGCCGTGACCGGCTTAGGAAGCGGTGTGTCCACTCGCGGACTCGTTCGGCTCCCATAGCGTCTCTTTAGCGCCGAGCGCGTGATTCACCCAGCGGCTCCAAACAAAGAGGGCGTCGCTAAGGCGATTCAGATAGCGAAGGGTCTCTTCCGGTACGCTCTGTTCTCGGGCTAACCGGACCAGCAGGCGCTCTGCGCGGCGGCAAACGGTACGGCAGATATGAAGCTCGGCATCGAGGTGCGAACCGCCGGGTAATACAAACGAGCGGAGCGGTCGCAACTGGTCGTTGGCGGCGTCTATCTCGCGCTCGAGTTGCTCAATCTCGGCATTCGTGATGCGAGGCTGCTTCGGATGGACATTTTCGGGCAGTGTGGCGAGAATTGAGCCGAGATTAAAGAGCTCGTGCTGGACGCGTTTCAGAATCAACGTAAAACCCTGTAGCGGCTTGCCTTCGAGCGTCAGCTCTTCAGCACTGGCCCGCGCCGCGCCCAAAAACGAGTTCAATTCGTCAACAGTTCCATAACAATCGATGCGCAAATCGTCCTTTGCAATGCGCTGTCCGCCTACCAGGCGCGTCTGCCCGCTGTCGCCGGTGCGGGTGTAAATACGGTTGAGGACTACGCGCGGCTCACTGAAGGTTTCTTCGCTCATCTCCTTACGAGTGTAGACACACGTTCTATAATCTGGACAGTGTAGGTATGAGCCTTCCAATTCGCGTGCTCGTGGCCAAACCTGGCTTAGATGGGCACGACCGCGGCGCGAAAGTGATCGCACGAGCACTTCGCGACGCCGGAATGGAAGTAATCTACACAGGTCTACGGCAAACGCCGGAGATGATCGTCAATGCAGCTCTTCAGGAAGACGTACAGGTGATTGGGTTATCGATCCTATCAGGGGCACACAACGTAATAGTGCCGCGCGTCATGGAGTTGCTGCGCGAGAAGGAGATGAGCGATGTTCTGGTTGTGGCCGGCGGGATCATTCCCGACGACGATGCGGCGGAACTTAAGAGGCTCGGAGTCGCGGAGGTTTTTCAACCTGGCGCTTCACTTGAAAAGATCATCACCTTTATTCGCGCATCGGTGAAACAGGTGGCCTGAGATTTGTCTCGGCTGAAAGTGACCGGCCGTTTCGATTCACGTCTGATCGAAGCGTCGGGTGAAAAAAGGAAAATGATGCAAGACAGACCCAACATCGCGGTGTTCGTCGATTACGACAACATCGAGATTGGTGTGAAATCCACGCTCCGGCGTGAGTTCGACGTCTCGGTGGCGTTGAGTGCGCTGAAGGAACGCGGCGATATTGTTGCGAAGTTCGCTTATGCGAACTGGGGACGTCAGGAGGGCGCGACGCGCCAGATGGCGGAAAACGCCGTACAAATGGTGCAGCGCATCCCCTCGCCCCGCGGGGACAAGAACGGCGCTGATATCAATCTGGCGCTGGATGCGCTGGAGATGGCGTTCACGCACGCTCACGTCAACGCGTTCGCAATCGTTAGCGGAGACAGCGACTTTATTCCGCTGGTGAACAAGCTGAAGGAGTACGGGAAGACCGTTTTCGTGCTGGGTGGGAAAGCGTTCACCAGTACCATCCTGCAGCAGAATTGCCACGAGTTCGTCAGTTACGAATCGTTACTGGAAGATGGCGAGCGGATTGTGGCGCAGCCCATGCCGGATCGCCGGGATATGCGCGGGGATCGTCCTGAACGTGGCGAACGCCCGGATCGAAAGGACCGCAAGGAACGTGGACCGCGTCCGGCTCCGCTCGAGCTCTCGCAAGCCATGCCGCTGGTGGAACGCGCTTTGCAGGTCCTGGAGCGGCGCGCGGTTCAACCACAGCTCGGATTATTGAAGAGCACGATGCTACAACTGGATCCGGCATTCAGCGAGCGCGCCTATGGAGCGGGTAGCTTCTCCGATTTCGTCGATAAGCTGAAGAAATCGGACTTCATCAACGTCAGCGGTTCCGGCGGACGCTACATTATTGAACGTCGCGGCGGGCATACTGCCGAAAAGGTTGCGCCGAAGCCCGAAGAGGCTTTGCCAATGCTGCGCGACATGCTCGAAACGCATCGCATGGAACTGGAAGAAGGCGCGACAGCGGAGGAATTGGAACAGTGGATGCAGAATGAGTTTCCAGATTTCCATCCCACGAAGTTCGGCTTTCAACAGTTTTCCGAATTTTTGAATTACGCGCAGGACAAAACGGTGGTGCGCACGGAACCCGATGAAGAGCGCGGCCTTATCGTGCGTCTTGGTGCGGAATTCTATCCACCTGCGCTGCCCGAATCCGCTCCGGAGCCGACCATAGAAGAGGAAGAAGATGAGCCGCAGCCGATCGTAGAAGGTCAGCCGACGATTTTCGAACCGAACCCACCGCCCCCGAAGCCGAAGAAGGCTGCGCCTCGGAAGCGAGCTGCTGGAGGAGCGCCGGCAACCCGTCGCCCGCGCAAGCGAAAACCCGAATAAAGGCTGAGGTGGCGAGACTGTGAAGCCGAGACTGTGAAGCTTAGTTATGCAGTCTCGCCGGCAGAGCGCATTGACGACAAAACGAGCATGCCGCAGCCGGCGACCAAGGCATCCTCGGCCACGGCGATGACGGGGTCGGGAAGGTGGAAGCGGTCGCCGGCCCATTTGCGCAGCTTGTAAGCTCCGTAGGTCGCGCCCACAGCGCCGATCACGCCCAGCAGGGCGCCTGCAATCACGGATCTTTTCTTCGATGAACAGATAGCGGCGCCGCTCACCGCCCCTGAAATGGCGCGTGCGACAAGGGCTGGCGCCTGTGTGCGCTTCGGCATAAAGGGCAGCTTGTCGGCAATCATCTCGCCGATTGCCAGGGCAGCCATGGTCTTTGCGGTGGCAGGGCGACCGAAAAGTCCTAGGGAAGATTGCCCCGGTGCCGTCAGCCCGGATTTTGCGAGCTGGCTCACGATGGCCGGGGAAGCCATGGAGCGCATCCCAGCCGCTACGCCCATCACCGCGGCGCCCGTATAAACTTGCGCGTCTGTCATTGTTTGTTCGTCCTTCTTAGCCCAGCCATTTATTTATCAAAACAGCAGGGTCACCACCTAGATCCAGCGGTTCCGTCCTGGTTTCGCCGTCAGGTTCAATAAACGCCGCAACAATTCCGTCCGGCGTGGGGCGCAGTTCCAGCTTGCGCTGCTTGGCTTCTAAGCGCAGTGTTGTTTCAAACCACGCCATGTACACTTTTGCACGAATGCGATGGCCGGCGCTGGCCGCTTCATCAAAGAGCTTCTTCGTGTAATCGGAGCTTTTCAGCTTATCCGCCCAGGGAGCCACCGCCAACAGCCGCGCTCGATCGTCCTGACGCCGCTTGTGCACGTTAGGATCGCGTTCTTCTTGCTTTTCAAGACTCTTCAGGGAGTCTTCCAAATTATCGAGAAAACCCATGAGTGAATTCGTTGGACGGCGCTAATCCAGATTCCCGTTCATAGAGATGTGATGCTCGGACTTTGCGAGAATGTTCGTCGTGATCCCGCCTTTGCACAATTACGAGTTAGAGGATGCCAATTCAATTCTCACTCCCGCATTACTGATCTATCCAGAAGTAGTAGAAACGAATATCAACTCTACGCTTGGAATGGTGGGGAATGATGCGAACCGCTGGCGGCCTCACATCAAGACGGCAAAAATTCCGGCTGTTTTGCGGCAGATGATTGCGCGGGGTGTCCGGAACTTCAAGTGCTCTACCACGCTCGAGCTTCTCACCGCTTGCGACGCTGGCGCGAGCGACGTTCTGCTGGCCTTTGCGGTGATGGGCGCCAATGCGCGCCGTGTCGCGCAGATCGCCGAACAGTTCCCAGCCACTCGGGTATCGGTGTTGATCGAAAGCCTGGAGCAGGCTCAAGTCTGGCGCGGGACAAACGTCGGGATCTTCATTGATGTGAACTCCGGGATGAATCGGACTGGTGTCGCGCAGGAAGATTTGGCGACGATCATCGAACTCGCCACGGCGGTTGGCCCTCACTTGCGCGGCGTTCATTATTACGACGGTCATATGTCTGGCGTCCCGATGGCGGAACGCGAGGCACGTGCTCACGCCGGTTACGACAAGCTGTTCGCCATCTTGGAGAGGCTCACGGCGGAGCACGTGCGCGTGGATGAAGTGATCACGTCGGGCACGCCCGCCGCACCCTTCGCGGCTTCATACCCGGGATTTCGCAACCCACCGTTCGTGCACCGTATTTCTCCCGGCACGGTTGTGTATAACGATACGACCAGCCTGAAGCAATTGCCGGAGTATGGTTATGCTGCCGCGGCATTGGTCCTGACGACGGTGGTCAGCCATCCGACTGCGCGTTCGGTCACGTGCGATGCGGGACATAAGAGCGTGTCTGTAGACGCAGGTGTTCCGAATTGCGCTGTGCTCGGATGGCCCGAGCTTCAGGCCTTGAAGCCCAGCGAAGAGCATTTGCCCATTGAGAGCTCAGATGGCGGTAAACTTCCTGCTCTGGGCAGCAAGCTCTACTTACTGCCGCGGCACGTTTGTCCCACGGTGAATAACTTCGATGAGGCCTTGATGGTCGTTAACGGTAAAGTTCGCGCCAGGGAGCGCGTTTCCGCTCGCGGTCACGAAAGTGCGTTTGCGGCTAAGTCCTGATGCTGTTCGCAAACCTGGTAGAAACTTCGGGGCGCGTTGCGGGCACAACCAAGCGGCTGGAAAAGACAGATCTGCTTGCCACGTTCTTGAAGCAGCTTCATCCAGACGAGGTTGAAGTCACTGTCGCGTTTCTTTCCGGGTACACTCGCCAGGGGCGGATCGGCATCGGCTACTCGACGCTTCGGAACGCAACTGGCCCTCCTGCCGGGAGCGCGACCCTCGAGATTCTTGAAGTTGATCGCGCATTTGCGGAACTCTCGACCGTCGCCGGTGCAGGTTCTGAGGCGCGGCGCCGTGAACTCCTGCAGACCCTTTTTTTGCGCGCTACCGCGGACGAGCAAGGCTTTCTCGTTCGGCTGCTTGGGGGTGAACTCCGCCAAGGCGCGCTCGAAGGCGTCATGCTGGATGCGATAGCAAAGGCTTCGAACCTTCCAGCGGAGCGAATCCGTCGCGCCGCCATGATGGCGGGTGGCGTCGCCGCGATTGCGCGCGCAGTGTTCGAGCACGGCGAGGCGGGACTGGCCCAGTTCGATATTCAACTATTCCGGCCGGTCCAGCCGATGTTGGCCGGCACTGCAGATGACGTGGCGGATGCACTGGAAGAACTCGGAGAGGCGGCGTTCGAGTACAAGTTCGACGGTGCGCGCGTTCAGGTGCACAAGTCAGGCGACCAAGTCGCCGTTTACACGCGGCAGCTCAATGATGTGTCCGCCGCAATCCCCGAAGTAGTCCAGGCGGTTCGCGCGTTGCCGGCACACGATCTGATCTTGGATGGCGAGGTGCTCGCGCTTGATCGCGACCGGCGTGCTCAACCGTTTCAGGTCACCATGCGAAGGTTCGGGCGCAAACTGGACGTCGAGAAGACCATGGCCGAGTTGCCGATGACGCCGTTCTGGTTCGACTTGCTGTATCTGAACGGTGGTTCCTTAGTGGATGAACAGCAGGCAAAGAGATTTGCGGAACTTGGGAAACTGGCGCCGGCGGAAGCGCTTGTCCCGAATCTGATCACGAGCAGCCGCGATCAGGCAGAGGATTTTCTACATCAGGCTTTGCAGTCCGGCAACGAAGGGATCATGGCGAAGTCGCGGGCAGCGGGATACGCCGCCGGTGCGCGCGGCCAGAGCTGGCTCAAGATCAAGCGGGCACGAACCTTGGATCTAGTCGTTCTCGCTGCCGAGTGGGGCAATGGACGCCGTCAAGGCTGGCTGAGCAATCTGCACCTCGGAGCACGCGATACGGTGAAGGGCGGATTCGCCATGCTTGGCAAAACGTTCAAGGGATTAACTGACGAAATGCTTGCGTGGCAAACGCAAGAGTTCTTGAAATTGGAAGTCGCGCGCGATAAGTATACGGTCTATCTCGATCCGAAGCTGGTCGTGGAGATTGCGTTCAATGAGATCCAGGTCAGTTCACGTTACGTGAGCGGTCTCGCGTTGCGTTTTGCTCGCGTGAAGCGCTACCGTCCTGATAAAAGCGCCGCGGAATCGGATACGTTTCAGACTGTGCAAAAGCTGGCTGGCATCAGCGCGTGATTGAAGTTCGCCAGATATCAGGCGACTTCGGCTGGTGCGATGTATTCGACTTGAGAATTTGGCTGGGGAAGCGCCTCGCCATTTTCTCGAAGACTCTCCAGATGAAGTGCGATTGCTTCCGCAATCAACTTTTCTACGTCAGCTTTCGTCTGACCGACAGCAACGCAACCTGGTAGGTCTGGAACGTAAGCACCGTAGCTACTGTCCCCTTTCTCGATGATTACCACGTACTGCATTTCGTTCATTTCTTCAGGCCCGCTTGTTTCAGGATAGCGTTCATTATGCCCTTTGGCATGTCTAGCGATGGATGTCCTGCGATGGTTCAAATCTCTGTGGTAATGAAATGGTGGGTTCCTCGGAACATTTCAGCAGGTACTTGTTCCCTCGCCAAAACTCAGGTACGGTGGAACAAAAGGCGAACCGATGAACCTGACCCTAAACTTTGGCGATGCGCTCGCCAGCCGCGAAGACCTGGCGCTTGAGTCTGTCTCTGCCGTCCCTGCTCTCGCGGCGCGTTTTGAGCAATCCATGCAGGAAGACGGTTCTCCGGTGCGGGCCGTACGTCACCGGCCTGCACGCGCAGCTCAGTTTGGGGTGTTTCCGGAAAAGCTGAATCCGTCGCTGCGTACTGCTCTCGCCGAACGCGGCATTCATAACTTGTATACGCACCAAGCGCTGGCCGTGGAGCAGGCTCTCGATGGGAAGAATGCTGTTGTCGTTACGCCCACCGCAAGCGGTAAGACGCTTTGCTACAACCTTCCGGTGGTTCATTCAATCCTGGCGGACTCCGGCGCTCGTGCCATCTTTCTCTTTCCAACCAAGGCGCTGGCCGAAGATCAACGGCTGGAACTACAGCGGCTGAACGATGCGATCGGCGGGCCGATATCCTGTCACACCTACGACGGCGATACCCCGCAGGATGCGCGCCGCACGATTCGCGACAAGGCGAACATCGTTCTGACCAATCCTGACATGCTGCACACCGGGATTCTTCCCCACCACACGAAGTGGGTGAAGCTGTTCGAAAATCTTCGGTACTTCGTTATCGATGAGCTTCACTATTACCGTGGCGTGTATGGCAGTCATCTTGCGAACATCCTCCGCAGGCTGCGGCGCATCTGCGACTTTTACGGTTCGAAGCCCCAGTTCATCTGCTGTTCGGCCACGATTGCAAATCCGAAACACCTGGCGGAAGCGATCACGGCCGAGCCTTTCGAACTAGTCGATAACAACGGCGCACCCTCTGGCGATAACTATTTCATCTTTTACAATCCGCCGGTAGTGAATAGGCAGCTTGGCATTCGCAGGAGCTATCTGCACGAAAGCCGGCGCATTGCGCTCGAATTCATTAAGCAGCGCCAGCAGACGCTTGTTTTTACGAATAATCGGCTGGCGACCGAGATCCTCACCACGTATCTGAAGGACGCCTGTGCTCAGCTTCCGTTCTCGCACGAGGCCGTTCGCGGATATCGCGGGGGTTTTCTGCCGAAAGAACGGCGTCACATTGAGCAAGGTTTACGAAGCGGCGACGTTCGTGCCGTGGTTGCGACGAATGCGCTGGAGCTAGGCGTCGATATCGGATCGCTCGATACGGTGGTGCTCGCTGGATACCCGGGAAATATCGCGTCCACCTGGCAGAGAGCCGGGCGGGCTGGGCGACGTCAGTCTTCTTCAATCGGTGTTCTGGTGGCCTCTAGCGCACCGTTGGACCAATACATCGTCGAGCACCCGGATTATTTCTTTCAGGCCTCGCCCGAAGAGGCGCACATCAATCCGGACAATCTGGAGATTCTGCTCAGCCATTTGAAGTGCGCGGCTTTCGAGTTGCCCATTCAAGATGGCGAGCAGTTCGGCAAACACAACACAGCGAAGCTGTGCGCCTACCTTGCAGAAGACCTGCGGGTCCTGCACCATTCGGGGGATTGCTGGCACTGGGTGAGCGATAGCTACCCGGCCGATGCGGTGAGCTTACGCGCGGTTACAAGCGACAATTTCCTGGTCGTCGATATGACGGATGACCACCGGGTTATCGGCGAAGTAGATTTCCCGTCCGCTCTAACCACACTGCATGAAAAGGCGATCTATCTTCATGACGCGCGGCAGTTTCAGGTGGAGAAGCTCGATTACGACGGACGGAAAGCATTTGTTCGGCAGGTTGACTCCGATTATTTCACCGATGCCATCGTCTATACGCAAATCACCGAACTGGCGCAATTTGAGAATGCGGTAGCCGCGCTTCATCCGGAAGCACAATCGGCTCACGGCGAAGTGCGGATCAAGCGGCAGATTGTTGGTTTTAAAAAGATCAAGTTCTACACGCTGGAGAACATCGGTGCCGGCTTACTCTCGCTGCCGGAGCAGGAAATGCATACCACTGCGTTCTGGATGCATTTCGCCTCTGGGTTTTTCGCAGACTTTGAAGGTTACGCCACTACCGATTTGCAGGACGCGCTTCGCGGAGTAGGTAACGTACTGCAAACAGTAGCAACGGTTCTGTTATTGAGCGACCCGCGCGACCTAGGGGTGGCCGTGCTGGACGATTCACAAAAAATGCTGAAGGCCTTCGAGCCCGACGTTGTCCTGTACGACAACTACCCGGGTGGAATTGGACAAAGCGATCCGCTGTTCCGGCGCAGTAAGGAGCTGTTGAGCGCCGCGCTCGAACTTGCCTCAGGCTGCAAGTGCGATACGGGCTGCCCCAGCTGTGTGGGTCCGCACAACGAAATCGGCGTACGCGGTAAAGAAGGCGCGATCAGGATTCTGCAAAAAGCGCTGGCGATAAACTAATTACTCCCCGGATTTCGGATCGTTGTCGTCCGGGAAAACTGCGTATCCGGTCGGCGGCGGATATAAGGTCCTCAGCAGATTCAACCGCTTACGTAGATAGCGGCTGGGCAATTGGCGCGGCCCTGTCTCTACGTCGATGTCGCAACAGATTCCGTGCAAATACAGAGTCAGTGTATCGATGAACGACTGGCGCACATAATCTGAAAACAGCGGGCTGTCGCGCTTCACATTCGTTTGACGGCGCAGCAAGGTCTGCTTGGCTTGCCAGCTTTCGTCGTCTACTTCGCCGTGAACGCTGGTGGCGAGCTCGTCGCGAATCATCGATTTATAACTCGCAGATGCATCTGAGGACCATTTTTCGGCAATCAGAGCGGCCAGACGGCGGTAGAGCCGGTAGTGATACTCGGCTACATCCTGCTCTTTCAAAGCGAACACGAGCACCATGTCGTTTTCGAAGCTGACCTGAGACGCCCAGGACTGACGGCCATCCGCCGGTCGCTCTGTGACCACGAAATCTCCCACTTTCTCAAGCGCGGCGCGTGTTTTCGTCTTCCGTCTGGTTGCAGATCCTCGCTCCCCGCAACGCTCCAGATACGGGACTAGGAGAATTGATACATGCGGGAGCATGGCTGCGAGCGAAGGCGGCAGGGCCCCGATCGGCTCTTCCAAGTACTCTTTCAGCACTTCCTCGCTCATAGGGACGGAAGCGCAGAAATACCCGAACGTGTTGCTGAGGGGAATCACCTCACCCCGAAAACGCTCGGCAAATTGGCCTACACTGACCCTCGCGAGGGCAGGTTGAGCCGTATTTGTGGGGTTCGGCTCTCTTTGGCTGGACATCTATATTTTTCGACCTCGATTCTAGCAAAGAGCATTCCTCCGGCGGCGGGTTAAGGGTACCGTGCCCAACCCTCCCGGCCAGCGCTAAACCCCTCTTTGGTTGCTAAGCTTGAAGCAAACGACGTGCAGTTTCTGGTTTCTGCGGGCGAAGCATCGGGCGATCTGTACGCCGCTGGTGTCGTTTCTCATTTGGCGCAGATCTATTCCTCCGCCGGTTTTTACGGGTGTGCGGGTCCCAGGCTGCAGCAGGCCGGTGTCGAGCCCATCATTGACTCGGCAAGCATAGCGGTAGTCGGCCTCGCCGAAGTAGTGGGACACCTTCCCCGAATCTATCGGGAATACAGGAAGCTCGTCCAATACAGCAAGACCCATAGGCCCGACGCCGCTATTTTGACAGACAGTCCCGATTTTCACTTACCACTAGCGCGTCACCTCAAACGCGCAGGCGTGCCGGTCTTTTACCTCGTGGCTCCGCAGGTTTGGGCGTGGCGTCAGGGGCGTGTTAAGAAGATCAGCCGCTTGGTAGATAAGCTCTTCTGTCTGTTTCCGTTCGAAGAGGCGTGGTTCAGGCAGCGCGGCGTGGACGCGACCTATATAGGTCATCCGCTGGCGAAAATGGTTCGCACCGCCATGAATCGCGATGAATTTTTCGAGCAGCACCAATTGCCGACGAGTTCGCGGATGGTGGTGCTGTTGCCGGGGAGCCGGGCCGGTGAAGTGCGCAGACATCTCCCGGTTCTTTTGGAAACTGTTGCCAAACTGCGCAACCGCTTCGACCTTGCTTTTGTTCTCGCGATCCCTAGGGGATTTCGCACGCAGGAAGCTCTCGCGAATTTTCGGGAACGCATTCACGCGTTGTCCATCCAAGTAGTAGAAAACCAAACGTGGGACGCGATCGGCCACGCCAATTTAGTGCTAGCCGCGAGTGGTACCGTGACCGTCGAAGCAGCCGTCTTGGGTACACCCATGGTGACCTTCTACAAGGTGACTCCGCTCAGTTGGTACGGCGCGCGTCACTTGGTGAAAGTGCCGTTCCTTTCCATGGTGAATCTGATTGCCGGCCGCGAGGTCGTCCCCGAACTGATCCAAAACGACATGACGCCAGAAAACCTGACTCGGGCCGCAGAAGATTTACTGACTAGCGATGCGCGGTCCGCGCAGATGCGGGCGGAACTCGCAGTCGTTCGCAACCTGCTGACACGAGAAGGAGATCCGTTGGGCCGCACTGCTGAATTGATAGCGTCGTCTTTAGAGGGCAAAATCCACGGGCGCACGCCGGCGACTGACCTTGTGGGAGAGACAATAAAGTGATGATGCGTGGCTTGAAATGGCTGTTCTTTGTCCTGGGGATAGCTGCCAGTTTGGGAGCGCAGGAAAGGCGTTCGCGCATCGATGTTCAGAAATACACCATCGACGCCGAGATCAACCCGCGTACCCAGTCGCTTACCGCGACCGCCAAGATCGACTTCACGCCCCTTGAGACGACCAACACTTTGACTTTCGAGTTGAACAACGCTTTAACTGTGTCAAAGGCCGTGGACCAGCAAGGCCAATCGTTACAGGTGTCGCGCAACGCCGCGGATTTCACGATGCACGTGGCATTCCCGAGCGGGCTGCAGAAGAGCCAGCATTGCCAGATCGCCGTCACCTACGACGGCAAGCTGACAGGCAATGAGGATTCGCCTGTGTATGGAATCAAGTTCGCCGCTTTGCACCCGGATTTCGGCTACTTGCTGTATCCCGCGCGCTGGTTCCCCGTAAGCGGCTATACCGTAAACCGGTTCGCTGCAGATCTCCACATCACGACCCCATCTGAATATCACGTGATCGCGAGCGGTGACCTGAAGACCGACGCAACCAGCAACGGCCGCACCGTTTATTCCTTTCACTACGACAAGTTGAGCTTCCCCGGCAGCATTGCGCTGGTGAAGGGTGATCCGGTGCGCGTGTCGTCCCAGGGCATCAATTCCCAAGTGTTCTTCCGGGATGCGCAAGGCGCAAGCGCGCAGAGCTATGGCGATGAGACCGGAAAGATCATGACCTTTCTTACGTCTGAGTACGGGCTGGCGCCGCAAGCGAACCTGACATTGGTGGAAACCGAATCGGGTGCTGTGAACGGGTACTGCGCGCCCGGTATCATCTTCCTCGCTCCCGAATCGATTACCGGAAAAGTAAACACGAGGGTCCTGACGAACCAACTGTCCCGGCAATGGTGGGGCGATCTGGTGTCGCCTAGCAGTCGCAACTATCTTTGGCTCGTTAATGGCCCCGCCCGGTACTCCGAATTGCTGTACGAAGGGCACACCGCAGGGCCGGCCGCTATGGAAGCGGACATGAAGGTGACCTACGTCGAGGCGCTTACGGTGAAGGACCCGCCGGTTTTGCAAGCTGGACGGCTGGAAGATTATTCGCCGGAATATTGGGCCCTCACGGCTGCCAAGGGCGCAGCGGTGCTGAATATGCTTCGGAATGTCGTTGGAGACGCCAACTTCACCAAGGGCATGCACGCGTTTCTCGATAAGTACAGCTGGCAGTCAGCTACCAGCGAGGACTTCCGCAAGGTGATGGAGCAGGTGTCTGGACAGGATCTTCGTTATTTCTTTATTCAATGGCTGGAATCGAGCGGCTCACCGGATTTCAAGCTCGAGTACACGGTTCTTCGTACCCAGCAGGGCTTCCGAGTAGTCGGGAAGATCAACCAGGATCTGGATACTTTCCGCATGCCCGTTGATCTGAGGATCGAAACGGAAGGAAATCCGGAAGACAAGAAAGTTGAGGTCACGGGAACTTCTTCGGAGTTTAGCGTCGATACATTCGGCAAGCCGCGCAAGTTGACGCTCGATCCGAATAACGTCTTGCTGCGTATGGATCCCAGCATGCAGATCGCGGTGGCGATCCGGCGCGGTGAGCAGTTTGTCGAAATCAACGACTATGCAAATGCCCTGCGCGAGTACCAGAAAGCGCTAGAGGTAAACAGGAACAGTTCGCTTGCGCATTACCGAATCGGCGAGCTTTTCTTCAAGCAGAACAATTTTCAATCGGCGGCGAATGAGTTTCGGGCGGCCATCAACGGCGACCTCGAACCGAAGTGGACGGAGGTCTGGTCGCACGTGAACCTCGGGAAGATCTTCGATGTCACTGGCCAGCGCGACCGAGCCGTGAACGAGTACAAACAGGCGATCCGCACGCACGACAATACGGCCGGCGCCCAAGCTGAGGCGGCCCGCTACTCCACGAAGCCTTACGAGCAAAAGAATTCCGAGACTTAATTAGTCCCGAAAGCTTAGGCGGGCTATGCCCCTGCAAGAGAGTTCTGATCGCGTATTCTTACGGGATGTCCGATAAGAAGAGCAAATCCTATAGCCTTGCGCATCAAATAACCAGACGCGTTAAGGGCCTGCATCCACTAGTACTTCGAAGGTGCTGATTTCTTACTGGGTACGATATCTGCCGTCGGCTGGGAACTGTGGATCAGGTGATAACCTGAAAATGCCCGGGAAAGGGGACACTTTGGACGACAGACTCAAGGAGCTGATGCAAGAACTGGGCAATGCCATCAACGAATCCCTATCTGATTCGGACCGGATTGCGGGTGCAATCGGCGAGATCAAACGTGCGGGCTACGATGTGTTTTTAGTCCTTGAAGCAACCATCGGGTTCAACAAGCGCGATGAAGATGAAGAGGTCGAAGCAGGCGAGATGGACGCGGAGCCCGTTCACCAGGAATCGGCCGGTAAAATACGCCTTACCACCCAAGACCACAAATTTCTCCGGGCTTTGAAGATCTCGATCGAAGAAGATCAGAAGTAGCTTCCCCACCTCAGGCCAACAATTCCTCGTAAACTCCATGTGTTGAGCGGACCGTTCGCTCCCAGGAATAGAGTTTCGCGCGCACTCGGCCGCGCTCTACCAGACTGCACCGCAATTCCTCGTCCTCGATCAGCCGATTCAACGCGGCCGCTATCTGTTCCGTTTCTTCCGGATCTACCAGAAGTGCAGCGTCGCCGGCCACTTCTTGAGTGCAGATCCCTTCGAGGTAAGAACGGGTACCCCGTGGGACATCGCTTCTAAAGCGGGGATCCCGAACCCTTCCGCGAGCGAGGGGAACGCAAAAATGGACGCTCGCGAATAGAGGCGCGCCAATTCCTGCTCCGTCACGTATCCGGTGATACGGATGCGATCACGGCATTTGCTGCGCTCTATCCTGTCTAAGATTTCCGTCGCCCTGTAGCCGGTCGGAGATCCGGCGACGCACAAGGGTCCAATCCGAAGGAGTCGATTCAAAAGCATCGACCAACCGGCTCACATTCTTTCTGAGTTGCAGAGCGCCGACAGACAAGATCATCTTCTCGCGCATAGCCAAGTTCACGGAGGAGGCGCAGTGTACTCCATGCGGAATCACGCGAATGCGAGAACGTTCCACACCGAGCAGATCGTGAACCTGATCGGCCGTGAACACGGAGACCGCAATGATCAGATCAGAATTCGCTGCTGCGCGCCGAGCCTGCTCCGTAAAGCGCGATCTGAATTCAGGCGATGAATATTCGGCGGTCATTACGAACAGATCGTGGAATGTAGATACTACTCGCCTCCGTTGCCGGCTATCGACGCGTTGATTCAACGCGTGAAATAGGTCCGCCTGAAAAGTAGGTACCGCCGGCAGCAAGAATCGACGTCGTGCATTCGGGAACGGATGTACGCTCGAACGCCTGAACTGCTTAGGTCGATAGCAACACAGAATTTCATCCTGGGGATAAACTCGCGCAAGCCCCGAAATCAGCTCGCGCGAGTAAACCGCAATACCTGTGGGGTGCGAATCTATGCTGTAAGTGGCATCTAGCGCAACCCGCACGATCCCAATCTTACAGCCCGTACTCCTTAAGCTTGCGGTAGAGAGTGGTTCGGCCGATGCCGAGCATGGCGGCCGCGACGGTTCTGTCGCCCTTCGTGTAGTTGAGCGCATCCAGAATGGCGCGCTTCTCTACGTCGGCCAGAGGAGTAATGGTTCTGGGCGTGGCAGTCTCGGCTTCTAGATGGCTTGCCACGGGACGATCCAGGATCGGGCGCTCCAAGAAACGTTCGGCGCAACGGTTCGCCACGGTGGAAGGTAGGTCGGCCGAAGTGAGCCAGGGGCCGGAGTTCATCGCCACCATCTGCTGTACCGTGTGCTCGAGTTCCCGCACATTTCCCGGCCAATCGTATTGCGTGAGTGCTTCGAGGACCTCATCTGAGGCTTTGTGATCGTTCCCATGCCGCTGAAGAAAATGGCTGATGAGCGTCGGAATGTCTTCTCTCCGTTCCCGCAAAGGCGCGAGGCGCAGCCGCATCACGTTCAACCGGTAGAAAAGATCCTGGCGAAATCGTTTGGCTTCTACTTCCGCCTGCAGATTTCTGTTAGTAGCTGCCAATAGCCGAAAGTTCGAACTTCGCTGCGATAGTCCTCCGATCGCGCGAAATTCCTTTTCCTGCAGAACGCGCAGCAGCTTCATTTGCATTTCCATCGGAAGCTCGCCGATCTCGTCGAAAAATGCCGTGCCCCCATTTGCCGCATCCAAAAGTCCGAGCTTTTGATTGTGCGCCCCCGTAAAAGCGCCTTTCGCATATCCGAAAAGTTCGCTTTCCATCAGCGGCGAGACCAGCGATGCGCAATCCACGATGACGAATGGACCTTGGCCGTCCATGTTGTGAATCGCCCGTGCCGCTACTTCTTTGCCGGTACCGGTTTCCCCTAGGATCAGCACTGGAAAACGCGATCTGCCCATTCGCGTGATCTGCTGGTGCACCTGTTTCATCGCGGGAGAACTTCCTACCAGCGCGGAAAGCGGGGACACGTCGAGTGCGGTTTGGGGCTTCACCTCATGCAAGGAGTGCGAAGGTGGACCGGAAAATCTCCCAACGAGCATGTCGCCTAACACCGGAGGCGGCGCGACTTCACTGTGTGGGCATTCCGGACGCACCGCGTGTCACAGCCGAAGGTGCGTTCGGAACTGTCTCGTCCAACCGAACAATAAAGACGCTCTTATCCTCCGCTCGGAGTTGTTCTGCCACGTGCTGCGCCTGCTGGATTGATTTTTCTTTACCCACCAGCACGCGCCAGAGCGGGACCGGACCTTGCTTGACGGCAAGCTGGGCGGTGCCGAACCGCGCGGCGTAAGCTGCGCGCGTGCGCTCAGCATTCGCGTAAACGGAGAATGCACCCACCTGCACGCCATAAAAATCGTTCGATGGAATATCCGAGGGCGCCGAGATTACTTCCATCCTGACCTGCCCTGTTCCCGGCCCGATGAGATCTATCTGCCGCGCTGCAGCTTTCGAGAGATCGAGAAAGCGGCCCGCCACAAAGGGACCACGATCAATGATGCGGACATCTACCGTCTTGCCGTTTGCCAGGTTCGTCACTCGGACCCACGTGTTGAAGGGCATCACACGATGCGCCGCGACCAGCGTCTCCATGTCGTAGATCTCTCCGTCGGCAGCGGGACGCCCGTGATACGGCACACCGTACCAACTCGCGACGCCTTCTTCTATGTAGCCGACCTTTATAGCGCTGCGTCCTGGAACTGGCGCTGCCGCCCGCGGAAGCGAAGCCGCACTCGCGGGTTGCGGAGTAGACGGTGTATTCGCAGCGCGGCGCTTTTTCCCGCATCCTGGCAACAGGATGAGCGCGGTGGCGAGCATCACGATCGCAAGAGATGCTGGATGGGTCCGCTTCATCGACTCAAACAAAGGATAACCTGCAAATCGGGCTGTCAGAAAGACGCGGGGAACCGATAAGACGGGTAAAACAAAATCAGCCATTACGTTTGATGCTCGGCCGAGTCACGCAGAAGAATACCGAATCACCGCGTTAGCAATTTTTTTCTTGACTTCTCTTGAGAACAACCTTATATATGAATCACACTGCGATCTATAAGATTGCAAATTTACGTTAGGGAGAATCACACGATGAAGAACGCAACCAAAAAGTCCAGTTCGAAGAAAGCCTCCTCTTCCGCAAAGAAGAGCAGCTCGACCAAGAAATCTGGAAAGAAATAATTACCTCCCGCGGTAGCGGGACGAGAACAAACTTCCGCCCTCGGGTTTCCGAGGGCGTTTTTATTTTCCGCCTCCTTCCTCGCGCGCTATGCCTTCCCCCTCTCTCCCAAAAAGAAATGGGGCACTGGCCAAGACCGGTGCCCCGCTTTCGAACCTTGGAATCATCTCTACGGTAACGTGTAGCGAAGATCGAGCCAGTACATGTTGGTGTGAGTGGCTTTCGGGGCGCCCACCGAAACCGCCCACGGGTCGCGCGTCAGGTACGAGTATTGAGTGATCAACGATAACGCGCCGTACTCGGAATGTTTCCAAAAGGTCCGGGTGATGCCGATCGTTCCTTCCTGAATCGACCGGTTCTGGCCATTCGGTGAACCTGCATATCCGTAACCGATGACTGAGTGCGCCGCGTTCGTATCGACCGTCACATCTCGCCCAATGTAGATTCCGCCGTAGTAGGCATCGAGCAAAGTGTTCTTCGTGATATTTGCTTCGAAGCCATCCACAGTCGAATAGCTGTGGATCGGAGAGATGGAGCCATTGGCCCGAATAACGACGTCTGGCGCCTGTCCCAACAGATAGCGCCCGTTTCCGGAGCCAAAGTAGGTGTTGGCAATGATGCGGAAGTTTTTCACCACCTCCAGGTTGGCGTTTACTTCGCCCGCCGCGGCCGTTGCGGTGTCGCTATGAAACCCAGCCGGAGTGCCGGTCGCGATGGGAGATCCGGCTGCGTTCACACCAAAAGTGTCTTTGAAGCTGCGAACCATGCCCACGGCTTCCACGTGCATAATCTGGTTAGCGCCAACGTGTCCATCGTAAGCAGCTTTGAAGATGATGTCCGGCATCAGGTTAGCAGCCGAATAGTTGCTGGAGCCGTTGTTGAACTGACCCCCGTTCAAGGCGGTGTTGAAGGCAGCAGCCGAGGGAAGACTGATAGACGACCCGCCGTTGGATCCGCCGATGTACTGTTGCGGATTCTCAAGTGAGGCGCCGAAAGCAAAGTTGTCGCTCGGATGGGCGATAAAGCGGAACTGCGTTTGACGGGCCCAAACGAGGCCTGCCTGGTAATTCGTGTCCATGTTCTGCGTGTAGAAGATATCGCTCGGCAGCGGCGAGAGCCCCTTACGGTTTGGTGTCGCTAAGCTCCAGTCCTGCCCTCCGAGAATTTCGAACCCGTTCTTTTCAACGTCTGCAAAGATGTTGCGCATACGAAAAGTGTCGGCGTTGCTAGTCACGAAAACGCTGGCGGCCTGGTTACCGAGGAAGTCGGCCTCAAAATATCCGAGAACCTTGGCCCCCATCACCGTCGAATCAACTCGGAAACCGATACGTGAGTTCTGAGTGCTGAAATTCAGTTCCGAGAGATGATCGGTCACGCTGGTGTTATAGGGAATGGAACCGTAGTTCGTTCCAATACCGTTGCCCGTATTCGTAGAACGCCCGAAGATCGTGGCGTCCACAAATCCCAACGGTGTGAACGTCGTGTTCCCGATGTTGATGGAGAGCGGCGACGGATTTCTCGACTGCAGATTCTGTCTGCCCCAGGCAAGTCTCGGACGTATAACGTTGACGGCCGGAACCAGTTGCACAGGCGTGGAGTCGTTAGCCACGTTTACGGTTTTTGCCGCAGCGGGGGCAGCGGTGCTGTTGGCGACTGCTTTCTCGAGAAGTGCGCGTTGGTCCTCCACGGCCTTCTGGAGTTGTTTGATGGCCTCCTCTTGTTGTGCAATCCGTTGACGGAGTTGCTGTAAATCGTCAGAACTGGCGGTCGACGAGACGGCGCTTGTGCCGCCGGCGGGGGTGGCTGGCGCGGCCGCATTCAGGCCGGGCGAGCCCGGCTGGGCTTGCGGTTCGGCTCCGAAGAGCTGCAACGTCATGGCACATACGCAGAGCACGCACAGAATCGGTCTTCTGTTCATAATGTCCTTGGATCGTTCAAAGTTTTCCGCGCGAGGCATACTTTTCACGTGCTACCCACTGAAGCACACCCCGCCTCGGAACGGTCCAAATTTACCTGAGTAGCGTTACAGGCCCATTACGATCGGGTGACGGCTCAGCGACGTTACGAGCAAGGTGGTAGACAGGCCGGAATAGTTTCACCGGGAATTGAACGGTCCGGAGAGGAAGCTTCCGACAATTACGAGCTTCATCGGTCCCGTAAACTGGAGGTACACCAGCATGTCCGAGCGCCCGTTCGTTCACCTTCATTGCCATACCGATTACTCTTTGCTCGACGGCGCTTGCGACATCAAGCAGATGATGAGCATTGTGGAGCGCCAGAAAATGCCCGCCGTCGCGATGACGGATCACGGGAATCTGTTCGGCGCCGTAGAGTTCTATAACGAAGCCAACGCCCACGGCGTCCATCCCGTAATCGGCTGCGAAGTCTATGTATCCCAGCAGGGCCATAAAGCGCGATCCGATTCTGACCGCTACAACCATTTAGTGCTTCTGTGCGAAACGCAGGAGGGATATAAGAACCTGATCAACCTGGTCTCCACGGGATATCTGGATGGCTTCTACTACAAGCCGCGCGTCGACAAGGACCTGCTGGCAAAGCATTCCAGGGGGCTCATTGCCATGTCGGCGTGTCTGCGCGGCGACATCAACGAAACCATCCTCGCCGATCGCTACGATGACGCCAAGCGGCTGACGAACGAATATGCGGACCTGTTCGGCAAGAGCAATTTCTTCCTTGAGATGCAGGACCATGGGCTCGACCAGGACAAACTCCTTTTGCCCGAAGTACGGCGAATGTCCGCCGAAACGGGCATCCCACTAGTCGTAACCAACGACGCGCATTATCTGACGCACGATGATGTGCGCGCGCACGAGATTCTGCTATGCATTCAGACCGGCAAGACCATGTCCGATCCCAATCGGATGCGCTTCAGCACGCCGGATTTTTATATGAAGACCCGGGCGGAGATGATGTCGCGCTTCGGGGAGGTGGAACACGCGCTCGACCGTACTTGGGACATCGCGCAGCGCTGCCAGGTCAAGCTCGAGAAGGTCAAAGATCCGTTTCCGCGCTTTGACGTGCCGCAAAACCACACGGCCGACAGTTATTTCGCCTACGTGGCTCGCGAAGGATTTGAAAAGCGCCGCCCGCGGCTCGAAGCTCTACGCCAGCAGGGCCGGCTGAAGCACGATCTAGCCTGAATACGTCGAGCGTCTAGACCTCGAAATCCAGATGATTCAGCAGATGAAGTTCTCCGGATATTTCCTGATCGTCTGGGATTTCATTCGTTTCGCCAAGCAGAAGGGTATTCCTGTCGGCCCGGGCCGCGGTTCCGCGGCAGGTAGTCTGGTCGGCTATGCCATGGAGATTACCGACATCGATCCACTCGAATACGGGCTGCTGTTTGAGCGCTTCCTCAATCCGGAACGCATCAGCATGCCCGATATCGATATCGATTTCTGCACGAATCGCCGCGGGGAAGTGATTCAGTACGTCACCGAAAAATACGGACGCGAGCAGGTAGCGCAAATCATCACCTTCGGAACGCTCGCCGCGAAGGCTGCCATTAAGGATGTCGGCCGCGTGCTCGACATGAGCTTCGCCGAAGTGGATCGCATCTCGAAACTGGTTCCGCGCACGCTGAATATCAAGCTGGAACAGGCCATTGAAGATGCCGAACTGAAGGCGCTCTCCGCCAAGGACCCAAAGGTCAAAGAAGTTCTGGACGTCAGCATGCGCCTCGAAGGCGTTTGCCGGAATGCCGGCATGCACGCTGCCGGTGTAGTCATCTCGTCGCTGCCGCTACGCGAACTGGTTCCCCTCTACGTCACCAACAAGCAGGAACTTGTAACGCAGTACGACATGGGCGGCCTTGAGAAGCTCGGCCTGCTCAAAATGGACTTTCTCGGTCTCACGACGCTTACCATCATTGAGCAGGCCTTAAAGCTGATCGAGAAATATCGCGGCGAGAAGATCGTCATCGAAGATCTTCCGCTGGACGACAAGTACACGTACGACAAGATCTTTAGCACCGGTTTTACCAGCGGCGTATTCCAGTTCGAATCACCGGGCATGCAGGACATTTTGCGGCGCTACCAACCGAACCGCATTGAAGATCTCTGCGCTTTGAACGCCCTTTATCGTCCGGGTCCCATTCAGGGCGGCATGATTCCGGATTTCATTGACCGCAAGCACGGGCGCAAGCCCATCGTCTATGACGTGCCCGAATTGCAGGAGATCCTGGAGGAGACCTATGGGGTGATCCTCTATCAAGAGCAGGTGATGCAGATCTCGAATAAGCTAGCCGGCTATTCGCTGGGTGATGCCGACATCCTGCGCCGCGCCATGGGTAAGAAAAATGCCGCTGAGATGGCTAAGCAGCGCGAGCGCTTCATCACCGGCGCGAGCGCCCGCGGCCTTCCCGCTAAAAAAACAGCCAAGATCTTCGACCTGATGGAGCAGTTCGCCGGCTACGGTTTCAATAAGTCGCATTCGGCCGCCTATGCTTATCTCGCCTTTGTCACCGCCTATCTGAAGGCTCACTATTCCGTCGAATTCATGTCCGCCCTGCTTACCTCCGAAGCGGGCAACATGGATAAGATCGTCAAGTACATCAACGAGTGCCGTGAGACCGGTACTCACGTGCTGCCGCCGGATGTGAATCAGAGCGACTTGTTTTTCACGCCTGCCGGCGAAGCCATCCGGTTCGGGTTGGGGGCCATTAAGAACGTCGGGCAAGGTGCGGTCGAAGCCATCGTCGCGGCGCGCCAGGAAGGCGGACCGTTCACATCCATCTATAACTTCTGCGAACGCGTCAATCTGGGAGCCGTCAACAGACGGGTGATCGAGAGCCTGATCAAGGCCGGCGCGCTCGATTCAACCGGTGGCAATCGCGCTCAGCTTACGGAAGCTCTGGATCGCGCTCTCGAATCCGGAATGCGAGCCTCGCGCGATCGGCAATGCGGCCAGCACGGGCTCTTCGGGTTCGCGCCTGAAGAAGAAAAAATCGAATATCCGCTCGCCAAACTGCCCGATTGGACAATGGAACAAAAGCTGGCCGGGGAAAAGGAGTTACTCGGCATCTACGTTTCCGGCCATCCGCTCGAGCGCTTCAAAGACAAGGTCTGGGACTTGGCCACCCACTCTACAGACCGGTTAGATGATCTCGAAAAGAATACTCCCGTGGCGCTGTGTGGCATCCTGACAAGCATTGTTCGCAAAACGAATCGCGAGGGAAAGTATTGGGCTGCCATGAAGATCGACGACCGGCGCGGAACCGCCGACGCCATGGTCTTCGCGAATCGCTACGAAGAACTCCTCTCCGTGATTCAGGAAGACGCTCCGGTCTTCCTTCGCGCCACCGTCCTGCCGGAAGAAGGCGCTCCCCCGAAACTTTCCATTCAGGAAATGGTCAAGTTGGAGGATGCTCGTGTCGAGCTGCCTTCGCTGATCTCAATACGGATCTGGTTGCGGGATGAAGCATCGACGGAAAAGGCCGACGCATTGAATCAACTGTTTGTCCGCAAGAGTGGGGCCACCGAGGTCCGGTTGCGCATTGAGAAGCCTCGTGATTTTTCTGTCATCATGGACGTCACCACGAAAGTACGGCCCGATCGCGAATTCTGCGCGGAAATCGAGAAAATCTGCGGTCCTGAATCCATGGAAATCCTGGCGAGCTGATGGATGCCTGACGAAGAAGAGCTAATCGAAGAGACCACCCCGGACCCTTTACCGGTCGAAACGAACCCTAGCTGGCAGCGCGTGCAACTTGCGCGGCATCCGAAGCGGCCCCACTCCCTTGACTACATTCGCGCTCTCATAACGGGCTTCGAGGAACTCCACGGCGACCGCTTTTTCGGCGACGACAAGTCGATTGTGGCCGGCATGGGTTGTTTTGAAGGCGCACCGGTCATGATCATCGGTCAGCAGAAGGGGCGCGACACCAAGGAGAAGCTGCTTCGCAATTTCGGTATGCCCAAACCGGAGGGCTATCGCAAGGCCATGCGCCTGATGATGCTCGCCGCGAAGTTTCACCGTCCCATCGTGACGTTGATCGATACTGTAGGCGCTTACCCGGGCATCGACGCCGAGGAGCGCGGCCAAGCCGAAGCCATCGCTCACAATCTCCGGGAAATGTCGCGCCTGACCACTCCCGTCATTACCTTTATCATCGGCGAAGGCGGAAGCGGAGGCGCGCTTGCGCTTGGCGTGGGTAATCGCGTGTACATGCTCGAGAATGCCTATTACAGCGTCATCACCCCGGAAAGCTGCGCTGCTATCATTTGGCGCGATGCGGGCAAAGCGCCTCTTGCCGCCGCGGCCCTCCGCATGACCTCCGCCGACCTTTTGCAGATGAAGATCATCGACGGCATTGTTCCCGAACCTCCCGGCGGAGCTCATCTCGATCCCGCCGCCGCAATCGAAGCTTTCCGCATCGTTCTAAAGCAAGCGCTCGACGAGATGTCGCGCCTTTCGCCGGACGAAATCATGCAACAGCGCTATGACAAATTCCGCCAGATGGGCAGCTTCTTCAGTGAAGACGCAGTCTAGCGGCGTGAAGATCGGGTGGGTAGTTGCCGCTTTTGTCGTGGCATTTCTCGCCCTGGTGGCTTATTCCACTTTGCACGGCCCGCGCTTCCGCGCCGAAATCTGCATGTCGTATCAGGGGCGCTCCGCCTGTAAAACCGTCTCCGCGAAAAGTGAGCAGGCCGCCCGTCGCTCAGGCGCCGAGAACGCGTGCGCCGATATTTCCTCCGGCGTCACAGATACCATTCGTTGCGAGCAATCGGAGCCGGTGAGCGTCCGCTGGCTGCAGAGAGCTGATTCCCGCTAAAGTTGTCTACTTCAGCAAGGATTCGCGTATATGGGGAACGTTTTCTGGCAGAAGCAGCGCGCCGTTGAACCTTAGGCCAATACGGAACCACGGGCCGTATTGAACAGAGTGCCGAACTACAGCTTGGCCTGTGGTGCCGGACTCCGGCAGCCGGGCCGTTACTTGGGTTCCCGCCGGTATGCGCGACGGACTTTCGATCAGCATTCCATATACCGAGACATCCAAACAATTCGCCGTCACTGCGCAGACCTTGCCGCCGGAATCGCTCCAGGAAAGATAGATTTGCCCGCGGAGCCGGTGCCGCTCGTGTTTCCGGAGGTCCTTTAGTCCGATCACTTGCCGTTCTTATCGGCGACCCAATCCTGCGGTTTCGCCGTAATTCGCAGAGATTGACTGTCCCCGGAGGATCATGGTAATGTCTATAGACAATTAGGAATTACATGCCACCCTATCCTCTTCTTCGCCATGCTTCCCTCGCCCGCGGTTGTTGTCGCTGATCCGCGGCCATCCCCGTCAGCGAAATCGATCTACGAAGGAGTTTTAGGATGAGCAACTTAGCTCGATCACGATTTACAACTGCCGTTTTCGTGTTATTAACCCTCGCGGCGAGTACAAGCACATGGGCGCAAGTGGTTGGAGGCGCCATGTCCGGAACGGTGCGTGATGAGAGTGGCGCCGGATTGCCTGCGGCAAGCGTCACGATCAAGAACATGGAGACGGGCGCGGAGCGCAAACTGACCACCGACTCGAACGGCCGCTATTCGGCGCCCTCGATTGCGGTCGGCCGCTATGAAGTATCGGCGGGCAAGCAGGGTTTCAATTCCCAAGTGAAAACAGGTATCGAACTAGTGGTGGGCCAAAGCAGCGTGGTCGACTTGATCCTCAATGTCGGCGAACTGCGCCAGGAAGTGACAGTCGAAGAGGCACCTTCGCCGGTCACTCTTTCGACCGCGGAAACATCTGGCTTGGTGAGCGAAAAACAGGTCAAAGACCTCCCGCTCAACGGACGTAGCTATGACGAGCTGATCACGCTGAATCCCGCGATTGTGAATTATTCCGGGCAACGATCTGGCGGAATTGGCACTTCCAACTCCGCCGTCGGCAACATGTTCGCCATCTCCGGTCATCGCCCGCAAGAGAATCTCTTTCTTCTGAACGGTATTGAGTACACAGGCGCTTCTCTGATCAACAACACGCCCGGGGGCGCCAGCGGCCAGTTGCTCGGCGTGGATGCAGTGCGCGAATTCAATGTCGTCAGCGACACCTATGGCGCCGAATACGGCAAGCGCGCGGGTGGCCAAATCAGCATCGTTACTGCCTCCGGCGGTAATGCACTCCACGGCAGCCTCTATGAGTTCTTGCGCAACAGCGATCTCGACGCACGCAATTTCTTCGATCAGGGATCGATCGCAAAGTTTGAGCGCAACGAGTTCGGCGGCGCGCTAGGCGGTCCCATTAAGAAGGACAAACTGTTCGTCTTCGGCAACTATGAAGGTTTCCGCCAGCACCTCGGATTGAGCGATGTCACGCTCGTGCCCGATAACGCGGCCCGCAGCGGTCAACTCCTCGGAAGCAACGGACGCCCGATCGCGGTGTCGCCGAGTGCAGCAGCGCTGCTGTCGCTCTGGCCCGTGCAGAATGGACCGGAATTGGGCGGCGGAATCGGTGAAGCGTTCAGTCATCCGCTGCAAACGATTCGAGAAGACTTTGGCACCACTCGCATAGACTACAATCCCTCCACGAACGACACTCTGTTCGCCGTCTACACCATCGACGACAGCACCGACCATACTCCTACCGTGAACCCGTTGAGCACTGTCTTTGAGACGCTCCGTGAGCAGGTTGTCAGCCTGCAAGAACAGCACGTTTTTTCGCCCAGCGTTCTGAATACAGCCAGAATCGGTTTCTCGCGAGCGGGATATTTCTTTACGGGCGAAACTTCCGTGGGTATCCCTGGCTGGGTGGAAGGCGACCCCATCGGCGCTGTGGTGATCGGTGGCGGAACGGCCCTGAATGGAGCCTCGCAAATCAGCGCTGCGGGAACCAACGCAGGCAGCAATCTAGCAGCC
The DNA here is from genome assembly GCA_963849445.1 of uncultured Acidobacteriaceae bacterium. Taxonomy (GTDB): domain Bacteria; phylum Acidobacteriota; class Terriglobia; order Bryobacterales; family Bryobacteraceae; genus Bog-105. Next base: position 47,522 of record CAWKHS010000015.1, read on the forward strand.
GTTCGCAATCTGTTTACTTACGACGATCACGTCGCCATTACGCATGGAATCCACCAGCTTGAGGCCGGAGTTTGGGTCCAGCGCATCCAGGCCAACGACAATCTCGCGCAGGATCAGTATGGCCAAGCTTCTTTTAGTAGTTTGCAGAGCTTCCTTCAAGGCACTGTCTCAACGTTCACGGTTGTTCCCTCGCCGACTCCGCTCGGCTGGCGCTCGGTCGAAGCCGCAGGCTTTGTGCAGGATGCCATGCATCTAACCCGCACTTTGGAACTGCGCGTCGGCTTTCGTTTCGAATCCACGGACGGCTGGAATGAAGCGCATGGCCGGGGAGCAAACTACCTGTTCAATGCAACCGGTGTGATTCAAACGAATCCAACAATCGGCACTTCGGTATTTACGGTTAATCGCGCAAAATTCCTGCCCGAGCCGCGCGTCGCTTTGGCCTGGGATCCCTTTGGTCACAGCAAGACAGTCATTCGCGCCGGCTTCGGCATGTATCGCTCCCTGATGGACAATCTCGACTACCGGCTCGATCAGACGGCGCCTTTCAATACGACCAACTCGTTAAAGAACATCTCGCTCACTGGCCTGCAAATCGTTCCCGGCGTGCCGCTTGCGTCTGGCGGGCTCGTGTCTCCCAGCGGCGTTCAGCCTGACGCTTATACGCCGACAATTCTTTCCTACAGCTTCAAAGTTGAGCAGCAGATCGCGCCGAATACCTCGCTCGGCATCGGATATGTAGGTTCTCACGGGTATCACGAGATGTTGTCGCTCGACGCCAATGAGCCCTTTCCTACCGTTTGCCCGGCATCGCCCTGCCCCGCGGGTCTGGCTTCCGGCACAATCTACTATCCGAGCGGGGCTAAATTGGCGAATCCGAATCTCGCCAACACCACAAGCTGGTTTTCTGAAGGTGTGAGTTCTTATAACGCGCTCGAAGTAGACGTGAGCCGCCGGCTTACGAATGGCCTTCAAGTGCGAGGTGTTTACACATTCGCCAAGAACTTGGACGATGGCACCGCATGGAACAGCAGCGTGGCAGCGAACGCTCCAGGGTTCGTGATGTTCCCGCTGAATCCGAAGCTGGATTATGGACCTTCGACAACGGATGTGCGAAATTCCGCTGTGATCAATGGAACCTACGAACTACCATTCGGCGCCGGCAAGAAGTTTTTCAATGGCCTGAATGGGTGGACGAACAAGCTCGCCAGCGGCTGGTCGGTCAGCGGTATAGAGACGATTCAATCGGGTCTGCCGTTTACGCCGCAACTCGGCTTCAATCCTACGAACAACGGTGATAGCCGTAATCCGGTTCGGCCTTCCTGGAACCCCGCTTTCACAGGCAACGTGATTCTCGGAGGGCCTAACGAATACTTCAATCCCGCGGCGTTTACTCTGCCCCGGAATGGCACTTACGGCAATGTCGGCCGAGACACGCTCACGGGTCCCGGCATCGCGGAACTCGATTTCTCAGCCCTGAAGAGCACACCCTTAACGGAGCGCATCAATCTTCAGTTCCGAGCTGAGTTCTTTAACGTCGCCAATCATGCAAATTTCGCAACGCCCAACGAAGTTGTCTTTACGTCCGCGACCTCGGGGCCTGCGCCAACGGCGGGTGTGATTACTTCCACGTCTACAACATCGCGGCAAATTCAGTTCGGATTGAAGCTGTTGTTCTGAATTCGAACTTGCTATTTGCCGTCCAGGCCGAAAACAACGTACTCACCCGGAATCGGGGCCGTCGATGCGGGGTGGCCCGGCACGTTATGCGTGTACGTCGTGGCTTCCGCCGATGCGCAGACCGCGATGTATTCGTGTCCGTTCAGCTCATACACCGCCGGCATGCCTTCGAGCCCGGCCTTCAGCTCTGTTTCCCACAGCACCGTCCCATTACGTGTGTCCAGGGCGCGGAATTTTCGATCCCGAGTACCCGCGAAAATCAACCCGCCGGCCGTCACCACGGGTGCAACTTTCGGGAAGTGGCTGCCTGTGTTGTGAATACCTCGCGCTGCAAGTTCCGGCACCTCGCCGAGCGGCACCTGCCATAGAATCGTTCCCTGATTCATGTCGTAAGCTGTCAACGTTGTCCATGGAGGCGAAATCGCCGGAAGACCGCTGCTGGTGAACATAAATCCAAACGGCGTTTTGTAATGAGGCATGCTCGATGACGCAGTGTTCCCCGACTCCACCTGCGCGGTTGCCTTCTCCGGATGCGCCAGATACGACAGCAGATTTTGTATTTCGTCTTCCTTTAGTTGCGCAAAGGCAGGCATGGGTCCTTGGCCGTGCTGGACAACGCTGCCGATCTGAGCGCCGTTCAGCCTATGCGTCACATCCACCAAGGAAGGGGTGCCGGGAGGTTTGCCCCTCAAATCTGCCCCATGACAAACCTGGCAGTTCGATTCAAACACAGCGTGACCTTTGTCCTCCGCGGAACTTCCGGCCGCGACCTTCGCGTTTACGCTCAATTGAAGTTTGAGCATGGCGGGCAGGTCCTTGGAAACCACAAAGAGCATGCCGCTATGCGGGTCCACGGCTGCGCCGCCAAAGTTCGCGCCGCCATTGTTCCCCGGCATCTCCACTGTGTCCGTCAGTCCTGGTGGCGTAAACAGACCCTCATTGCGGGCGTGGCGCATCTCTTCTACCAGAGCAGCGCGCTCGGCGGGATCTTCGATATAGGGGCTTAGATCTTTTTCGGTGAACGATTGCCTGGCAAACGGGCGCGGCCAGGTTGGAAACGGCTGCGTCGGCGAAGCCTGCTCGCCCGGCACATCGGACTTCGGCACGGATTTCTCTTCAATGGGCCAAAGGGGTTTTCCCGTTTCGCGCTCAAAGGCCCAGACGAAGCCCTCTTTATTCACCTGCACCACGATGTCCAGCCTGCGGCCGTTGCGCGTCACTGTGAGAAGTTTTGGAGCGGTTGCGTTGTCGTAGTCCCAGATGTCGTGATGAACCATCTGGAAATGCCACAAGCGCTTACCGGTTCGCGCGTCGAGTGCTAAAAGACAGTTGCCGAATAGATTCGCGCCTTTACGATTTGCGCCATAGAAGTTGTATTTCGGACTCGCCGTCGGAACGAACACAATCCCGCGCTTTTGGTCGATCGTCAGTTCGCTCCAGGCATTTGCTCCGCCGGCTGTCTTCCAGGCGCCCGGTGGCCAGGTATCGTAACCAAATTCGCCCGGATGAGGAATCGTGTGGAAAGTCCAAACGAGCTTCCCGCTGCGAACATCGAAGGCGCGAACGTCGCCGGGTCCGGAGTCGTATTCTTCATTCGTCGCGGAGCCAAGAATCAGCAGGTTCTCAAACACTTTACCGGGTGTCGTGGACTGAACCAGGGCCAATCGTTCAGGATCACGCCCCAGCCCGGCGCGCAAATCCACTCGACCGTCGCGCCCGAAATCGGAGATGAGTTTGCCCGTTCTTGCATCCAGCGCTTGCAGAAAGTTGTTGAGTGAGAAAAACAGGCGCCGTTCCGTTCCGTCCTCGCTCTCCCAATAATTAATCCCGCGGTTGGTGATCAATTTGGTCTCGGGATCGGTCTCGTGCGCCCAAAGTTCTTTCCCGGTCGTAGCATCCAGCGCAACAATCGAATTTCTCTTCGCGAGCACATACATCACACCGTGCACCACGATCGGGTTAAAGAGGTATTTGCTCCCATCGCCCGTCGGGTAGCTCCAGATGGCGTGCAGCTTGCGAACGTTTTCGCGATTCACCTGCTTCAGATCGGAGTATTGCGAGGAATCCGCGCTTCCTCCGTACTGCGCCCACGACGTTCTCATAGCGGCAGGTGGCGCTGCGTCTTGCGCCGCGGACGAGACTGAAGAAGCAGAGGAGTGGAACGAATAGTGCGAGGAGAAATGAGGGATGCGTTAAGTGGCGCAAGTATCGAGGATACCCTGCGGAAAAGGGGAACGGATGAGCGTTCCCCTTTTTGTGCATGGAAAGAAGCAGCCGGTCAGAAGATAAACTTCATCCCGAGCTGCAGGATGCGCGGATTGTGAGCCGCCGTTGCAGTGAGGAATGTGTTGCCGCTGCGCAATGCAGCTTGGGTCGCCGGCCGAATTATTCGGGACCGCCATAGCAACTGGCGCCGGTGTTTATTCCGTTGAATTGCGTATGGTTGAACACGTTGAAAGCCTCGGCGCGGAACTGAATCGACTGGCGCTCGCGGTTGAGCGCAAACTGCTTGAATAATCCCGGTGTCCAGGTTCCAGCGAGATGGATAGTTCAGGATGTTGCGCCCCGCGTCACCAAAGGTGAGACCCGTTGGTTCCGCGAATGCGGCGGGATTGTAGAGCAGCGGGCCTACCGAGCCGGAAATGTTCGGGTTGCTCGGCGTTGCGTATGGGTTACCGATGACGTCCACGTAGGAGCCCGCTCCCACGCCGTTGCCTACCCCGGCGTTGTCCCCCAAAGCGCCATTGGTGACGCTGAAAGGCGTGCCCGATTGGAATGTGAATAGCCCGGACCATTGCCATCCTCCAAGCAGCGTATGGAGAATTCCGGCTTTCGTAAAGAACGGCACGTCATACACGTAGCTCATATTCACAAGATGCCGCTGGTCGAAATTCGAACTAGCCCGGGTGGCCTCCAGATTATACGAGTTGACGAATGCTCCCGTCATAGCGGTCGGAGGAGTCGTCAATCGAATGGCTCCACGTGTAGGCCAGACTCAGGGTCAATCGTCCGACATTGCGCCGCGCGCTAACCTGCAACGAGTTATAGGTTGAATTCGCTTGATCTTCCAGATCCGTAATGTTGCCGAACCCGGCGTAGGGACGATAGGGGTTGGGCGAGGCGCCGCACGCCACGTTCAGATTCGTGAGCGCTTGCCCGCTGACCGTGTTGCCGTACGAGTTGACAAACGGGGCGCCGCCGCCAACGTTCGTGCAGTCGGAAGCCGTGATGACCTGCCCGGGCAGGTATGGGTTTTGCGAAGCCGCAAGCGGATAGAGCTGGTTGATATCCAGCTGATCCGTCAGATGCGTGCCTTTGCTGGCGGCGTAGGCAACGGTCAGGACGGTATTACTCGGCAGTTCACGCTGCACGCTGAAGTTCCATTGCTGCACATACGGCCAAATCGCCTTGGTGGGAATGGAACTACGTTCAGCGGCTGCGAGCTGATGCCGACCGGCAGCACATTCTGATAGCCCACGATGTTGTAAATGGTCTCGTTCTGCACAAGAGGCGGGCTGCCCTCCAGCGATTCGGTATTGCCTTCGTTGCCGTTGGTGTGCTCGAAGAAGATGCCGTAGCCGCCGCGGATCGACATCTTCCCAGTGCCCGTCGGATCGTATGCGAAACCGACGCGCGGCGCGGGATTGAACAGATGACCTTGCAAGCATCCGGCCGGAGCGCCGTCGGCTCCGCACTGCACGATTCCGTCGAAAGGATTACCGGCAACACTGCCGTCTGGATTCAGCCCAATATTTGCAGGGTTGTATGCGTCGGGCTCCCAATTATAGGCCTGGTGATATTTTTCCCGATAAGTCCCGAAGAGACTAACCCGTAATCCCAGGTTCAACGTCAGCTTGCTGTTAACGTGCCAGTCATCCTGAATGTATGGTTCGACGATTTTGTAGCGGTTGTAATACTTCGTGAGAAGATTCGTCTGGTCGAAAGAGTATATATTCCCGGTCAGAAAGTCCGCGAATGCGTTTCCGGTGCTTCCGGTAGCAGTTCCGTTAAAGGTAAGCGTGCCTTGCGCATCCTGGAAATTCGAGTTCATTTCGTTCTTCTGTCCTGCTACGAAGTATGCGCCCATGAAAAGGTTATGGCCGCCAATGATCTTGGTGAGGTTGTCCTTGTACGTAAACGTCGGATTGGCGTTGTTCCAAGGGAAATAGCCGGTTCCCAAACTGAAAGCCGCCGCCATACTCGCGCGTGTTTTCAATGTTGACGTTCGGCAGCAGTCCGCGATAGCCGTTGTCGAAAATCCCGGGCATATCGAAACTGCTGGGACGCTGCACCGGACCAATCGCGTTCAGGAAGATGTGATCCGTCGTATAGCTGAACATGAATTCATTCAGCAATGTGGGAGAAAGCGTGGAAGTGACGTTTGCTACCAGGCTGACGCCAGGTCCCACGAAGCTGGTCTGAGCGGTCGGGAAAGCTGCCTGTTCCCCACAAAGGAGTTGCGTTGGTCGTTTCCCAGGAATCGTGAATAAACCGGAAGAAGAAGCGCTCCTTATCTGTGATGTTCTGGTCTATGCGCACCAGTTCTTCACGCCAGTTCGTAGCCTGAGCGGGCGCGGCAATGAAAAACGAATTCGCCCCCGAGCCGCTGGTGGCCGCCGGCAACAACGGCAGCAGCGCCTGCGCCTGCGGGGAGATCGGAACCGTATTGTTCGGGTAATACGCTCCGGCACCCGGCTGCCCTGCCGGAATGACGGGACAATTCGGATAAGTTGTTGTGTCGACGGCGGCGCCCGGCCGCCGGACAGACATCCGAGAAATTGCCTGCGCGTTCGGCATCCGAAGGGACCTGCTGATTGAAGTTCTGGCCCGGCACTACATCCTTGTGCCATTCTTCCGAAAAGAAGAAAAATGTCTTCTGCTTGCTCGTGTTGTACAGCTTTGGAATGAAAACAGGGCCGCCAATGGTATAGCCGTAGTCGTTCTTCTTGTATTCCGGAACCGTTTGCTCGAAGAAGTTGCGCGCGTTGAAAGCGTCGTTGCGGACGAATTCATAGAGATCGCCATGGAACTGCTGTGTTCCCGATTTCGTGATTGTTTCCACGGTTGCCGAACCATTGCGCCCATATTGCGCGCCGTAATTCGAGGTCAGCACCTTCACTTCCGCCACGGCGTCCACGCTGGGATACGTGTTCAGCGTACCGTTGCTGCCGTTATCCATGTTGTCGCCGCCGTCAAGCTCCCAATTGTTGTATTCGGTGCGCCCTCCGTTTACGCTGAACGCGACACTGCCGGCGACTCCGACCTGTCCTTCGTCCTGCCCCGTTTGATTACTGACGCCAGGAATGAGCGTGACTAGCTGCGTGAAGTTTCGGCCGTTCAGAACAAGTTGATTGATTTGTTTGTTGGTAACGACGCCCGAGAGTTCCGCAGTTTCGGTTTGAACCTGCGCCACCTCAGTGCCTGCAACCGTCACTTTCGTACTGATCTGTCCCAGTTTTAACGTTGCGTCCGCACGTGCTTGCTCGGAGACTCGCAACACAAGACCTTGTACCTGGAATTGATCGAATCCCTCTGCTTTCACGTTAATGTCGTAGGTGCCGGCCGGCAACCCCGACACCAGGTACTCGCCGCTGCCGTTACTGGTGGCCGTGCGAGTAAATCCTTGTGCAGTATTGGTGATGGTTACGCTGGCGTTCGGGACGACCGCGCCGCTTGCATCGCGAACCGAACCCGTGATTGAACCTTGCTGGGCCCAGGCGACGCTGGAAACCAACAACAGCAAAATAGCGAACGAGACATGCCTCAGAAACGAGCTCACATTGCTCTCCTTATCGAAACACCTGGACGCGTCAATATATACCTGCGCGCCACAGGTGGAAGACCCTACCCGAAAGGGCTATTTAACTCTTGCAAGTTAATATAAGAGTGCATCGCGCGTCTGTCAAGTAACGGTTGGCCAAAGTAACTGTTGTTCGCGATTCCTGCCGCCTCACAAGCAGTGTTCCGCCCCAGAAGCGGGGATTAAGTCTCGTTGCGCAAACCAGCGCCTCAGAGAGGCTTACGAATCGGGCGAGCCGGCGTTTCACTACATCCATTGGACGGATGGTTGGAAATGGTTCCCTGGGAGTACTGGAACTGATTCGTAACGCGTAAGCACGGGCGAACTCGGGTGTACTGTTGTTCTTTGAGCAGAATTCCGAACCTGGATAGCGTAAACAGGATTGCACGCCTAGATAACGCTTACAATGCCGGACAGTGGCATCGGGAACAGCGCCGTTGCTCAGCCGCGCGGATTAATCGGGAGTGATTTTGCCCATTTCCCCGCGGGAGCGCTGGACTCTCAGCAACGACGCATTTAAACGCTTGCTGGAGCGGCTGGATCCCGATCCCGATTGCGCTGCGGAACGTTTCCGGGTCCTACAGTCAAAGTTGGTCCTTTTCTTTACGTACAACCGCTGCACGCGTGCGGAATACTGGGCAGATGAGTGCCTCGACCGACTCGCGAAACGACTCGCTGAAGACCAGCCCATCTCCGATATAAATGCGTTCGCTCGCGGCATAGCTCGGCTGGTTTTACGCGAAGCGCAGAAAGAGCAGCAGCGGGAGCGCGAATCATTGCTCGCCATTCAGCATACCCCCGCACGTGCGCACGACGAACAAGCTCTTCGATGCCTGGATCGATGTCTGACAGCGCTTACGCCGGAAAATCGCGAGTTGATCTCGCGATACTACTCGGGGCAAGAGTCACGGAAATCGGCCGATCGCCAGAGCTTAGCAGAGGAGTTAGGCATCACGGTAGATGCATTGCGAACTCGCGCGCTCAGAATTCGCCGCGAACTCGAATTGTGCATTACTCGCTGCCGCGAAAATGGCGACCCTTCGTTATGAATCGGTATTTTCGATCATGAAGATACGAGCGAAGCCGAAATTGTTCACCAACGATCCAGCCGTCCGTTACTTGCTCAAGCTTCCGGGCTGCGATCGGGAGGAGATCGAGTCGCGCCTCTTTTCAGAAGACCGGCTTTCAGAGGTGTTGGAATCGGCTGAACGTGAGTTGCTAGACCGCTATGTTCGCCGCCAGTTGCCCGCCGCTTTGCGTGAACGAGTCGAAACGGAACTGCTCTTCGATGAACGGCAGCGCGACAAGCTGCGCGTTGCGGAGATGCTAGCGGCGCGAACACCCCGAATCCGTATCGGTCTCTGGGCCGCTGCCGCGGTAGCTGCAGCGATTGTGCTGGCTGCCGGCCTAACGTACGTAACTGTAAGTGGCCAGGCCGGTCATCGGCAATTCGAAGCTCGCCCGATGACGCAAATGCCTGCCGGTCGCCCCCCTCGAATCTTCACGATCCTGCTAACGCCCGGCATGGCGCGCGGTTCAGACATTGTCTCTGTTCAGCTTCCGCCTAAAGCAGATCTGATTCGTTTGGAACTGGCCGACGTTGACTCTCAGCGGACGTATTCGGCTTGGCTTACCGATTCATCCGGCGCCGCTCTCTGGCGCGGCGATCAGCTTCGACCGAAGAATAGCGGCGTGACCGTGAGTGTTCCCGCAAGGCTTCTACATTCCGGCGAATTCCGGCTGACGTTATCCGGCGAACCGCCACGGATCTATCATTTCCGAGTTCGCTAAATTAGTCCGAATCTCCCTGCAGTGTAAACGCCGCCCAGTAAAAAGGATCTGACCACGCCGGTACTGCTTTCATATGCAATTGAGCCTCACGTAACGCCCGCGGTGCACTCATCTTCTTTTTCAGGAGCGATGCGTAGAACGATTGCATAAATGCCGAGGTTGCTTGATCGTCTATTGGCCACAAGGTCGACAATACGGCTCTGGCTCCGGCGTACAGGAATGCCCGGCTAAGACTCATGATCCCTTCTCCCTCAACCTCCCGGCCCAGGGCCGTATCGCATGCGCTGAGAGTGACCAGGCGAGCGTTGATCGAGAGAGTAGATATAAGCGAACTGGATAATTTGCCGTCCGACAAAATCACGCCCGAATCTGCTGGATGGTTCATGTCCACCACGGCATGCGCCGCAATATGAATCAGCCCGAAATGTCTCAGGTCTTCGCGCTGAAAATCAGCCGAACTCGCTTTCTCTTTTTCGAGAGTCTTGATTTCCGACGCCGGGACGAAGTTGGCAAGAGCGGCAGTATCCCGATGAGCAAATTCAAGTTCCGGAAGCGAGTTGGACGCCACAGCCGGATCGGCGATAACCAGAAGCGGTGTGAATTGAAGGGAGTAGTGAGCTGTTTCTTTTGCAAGGAACACCGATGCGGACGGCGACTCGGCAATATCAGCCTGAGCCGATGTAGGAAGAACTGCAAACGGAACCAAGTACAGTGGTCCATCCGGCACGATCAACATGTGCGGTTTTCGGAAGCTGACGGGAATGGAGCCGAACAGGACGGCATTCAGGCGGTTCTCGGCGCTATACGCGACTGCATGTGCGCGTCGAAGCCGCGCAGCTCTGCTTTCAAGAGTCTCGCTCGACACGCGTTTGTTCCGCGCTGTTATTGCTTCATACAGCTGCCGCACGATTACATCTATCTGCCGCCGCTCGGGCAGTGGGAAGGCTTTGATGCCACGCTTCGTGATTGCCCAACCATAACTCGCGTCATTGCGCACCAGATATTCAATCAGCACCTGGCTGCCATCGAGCCGGGATTGAACATCTTGAACCTTGGCCAAAGCCGAATAGCGAGGAGTGTCTGAATTATCTCCGTTCGGCGCCTCGGCGATTTCGTCCAAAAGGCTGCGGGCGTGTGCCGCGTCGCTGGTTTCGAAAGCCCCGGCACTATCGCCGGAGTGCATCAATAACGCGACCTTAAAAGCATACATTTCGCGCTTGCTTGCCAGATACGAAGCACGATGCGCCGGATCGAGAACCTGTTTTCGTGACTGTTCCACAAGCGCAATCGCTTCATTTACGTGAGATAACGCGGTCGAGGTATTTGCATCGCCGTTCTCGAATTGCGCTAAGCGAAACAGTGTTACGGCCTGGCCCTGGCTATCTCCCACCTGCTTCTCAAGTGCCAACGCTCTGTCGTAGGCTTCGCCTGCTTTCGCTTGGATGCCCAACGTGGCATATTCAACTCCGAGCGCCTGCCAAAGATATCCTTCTTCGTAGCGCTCGCCGATCTGTTCGAGAATGGTGCGGGCCTGTTCAAAGCTCTCCAGCGCCCGGTCATGATCTCTCTTCTTGCCGTAAGCCTGGCCGATGGCCTCCAGCGCATAAGCGGCTCCGCGCCGATCCTTTATCTCTTGAAATAAGGTAAGTGCTCGTTCTTCGTGCTGAAGAGCGTCAGCCGCTCTGCCTGCTGTTGCATCGAGTAAGCCGAGATTGTAAGTCGAGTTTCCCTCGCCTAGCCGGTTACCCGCTCTTCGCCAGAGTGCGAGGGCTGCGTTGAGAGCCCGTCTGGAGTTCTCCCAATCACCCATTTGCAGATACACGACGCCCAGCGTGTTTTGAGTTTCTGCCTCATTCGACTCATCCTTCAAATCGCGCCAGATCCGCAATGCGCGCAAATCGGAATCGAGCGACTGTTGCGATTCGCCAACACAGTAATAAGCGTTCGCCAAACCGAGCAGCGTGTAGCCCCGGCCTATTTCGTCCTGCAGTGTGTCGCGAAGCTCCGAAGCTTCTTTAAAATCGTGAACGGCCGCCCGGCAGTTGCCGAGAAGTTGTTCTACGGTCGCCAGATTGTTCAGGGTGATGGCGATCTCATAAGGCTGATGCAGCGCTCGTTGTAAGCCAAGCGCTTGCTTCAATGAGTCGAGCGCCTCCTGCCGGTCTCCTAAGTAGTAGTGGGCCATCCCCGCTCCGTAGAGTGCTTGAGCCTGCAGGCGGCGATCGTCCAACTGGCGCGCGACGCCGAGTGCTTCCTCCAGGACGGGCAGGGCGTCGCGCGACCGCTTCGCGGAAATCAATTTTCGCGCTCGCAGGATAAGATTTTCTGCCGCGATCAGGGGAAAGGCTTGCGGGTCTTCGCCCGGTTTTGCCGGCCGATACTCCACGACGTTCAGTTGGAAGCTGCACTGTGGCGGATATTTTCCAACTACTTTGAGCGACAAGCGATACGCGCCTGCACCGCTGATCCATGCAAGCATGATCGGGCCGCCGGTGCCTCCGATACTTGTGGATTCCTGAATGATTTTGCCCGTTGCTTCCATCAGGCGCGCATTCAGCGTAGCGTCGGGCGCGGTAATGCTGATTCTTATATACGTCCCGAAATCAGGGTTCAGCTGCCAATTCTTCGTTTGGCCGACAGCAAGAACACCTGGAGCGGTCGCACCTGGGTTCAGCGATAGAACCTCTGCGTGTCCCTCATTTCCGAAGCAGCAAATGAGCGCGAGGATGACAGGTAAGGGGCGCAGACCCACTTTTTAGAAGATAACGCGCCCCTTCCAGCCACTTGCCGATATCAAGTGTGCCGTAATCGACGCAGCCACCCGACAGCCGCAAATCCGCCCAGCAGCATCCCGACCGTGCCGGGTTCCGGGGCTGCGTTTACGGGCGTGAATGCTTCGGGTGTGGCGATCAATATACCAGGCTCGGCGTCGTCCACCAGCAGTGTATCGGCATTCGTGAAATCGAGGCCCCTCGGATCGAACGGCTGCCCAACCGTTCCTTGCATCAACGTCGCGACTAGTTGCCCCGACGAATTGATCACGTCGACCGAACCGCCCACGCCACCTCCATAGTTGGAGCCCGACACCGAAACAAAGAGATCGCCGCCATAGAGGCCGAAGCCGCCGGGCGCAAAGGCCATCTGCCGCAGGCCGAATTGACCATTCGCATTCAGTGGCACGTTCGTGAACAATCGGGAATTACCCGACGCATCGACAGCGAAGATCGAACCTGAATCGAGATCTCCTACCAGGAGCATATTCCCAAACTGCCCGAACGCCGCCGGCGCGAATGCGTCGGAAAGTGTGAATTCTCCAACCGGCAGAGACGCAACTGTTGTTGCCGATCCGTTGGGCTTGATGGATAGCACGGCCCCGCCTGTGTACGGCTGGGTCCCCGAAGACGGTTGATCGAGCACGATCAAATTGCCGCCATACGTGCCGAATCCTGCTGGCGCAACCAGTGGCCCTCCCAATATCGGAAAACGCGATTGTGCAGCGGTGGTATCGGCAAAAAGCGTTGTCGATTGGCCGCTTGCATTGAAGGCGAGGAGGTACGCCCCCGTCGTATTGCCGCAAGTCCCCTGCGCGCAGTTGGACACGTTGGTAGCGGCAACGACAAAATCACCGCCGAGGCTTCCGAAACTGGAAGGTAGGAACGCTGAACCTCGAGTGAGGGAACTCGCCAAGCCGCTTCCGTTGCTGAAGACGGACGCTTGCCCCGCGTTCGGACCCGAGGACTGGACCGCCCATATCGTACTAGGGCCATCAGCGCCCGTTCCAGAATCGTCCACAAAATAGTAGCCCGAGTATGAACCGAATCCAACAGGTGCTTGCGAAATGTTCTCGGGTAGGTTCATCGTATTGTTCAGGATTGTGATCGGTCCCGCATTGGCGCTGAAGATGGTCCCCAATATCGCGGACGCTAAGAATAAACGGTTGTAAAAAACAAAGGACGGCAAAACTTTCTAGACCTCCGGTATTTGAAATCACCGGTATGCTGCTTTCCGGTGGGACGCAGATAAAGGTCTACAGACCTGGCACTGCGTTCAAATTGGAGTGGTGAAGATTCCTGAAGAATGACAAACGTTTGGAGAAATGGGCGTACTAGGCCGGGGTCATGGCCATTTGCAAACAATGGCGGAGAGGGTGGGATTCGAACCCACGTTAGAGTTTCCCCTAAACACGCTTTCCAAGCGTGCGCCTTCAACCACTCGGCCACCTCTCCTTCGCTTCAGCTGGCAGCGCCAGCTCAGTTTAGCATCAGGCCAAATCGAACTTGTCCTGATGCAAAGTCGCGTCCGCCGTCACCAGCACAGGCCGGCCGAGGATCTGTTCCAGCTCCTCGAGATAGCGGTTATTGCTCGCTTTCAGCACTTTCGCGACTTCCGGGTTCGCTCGCAACATCACGTCTTTGCCTTCGATGGCTCGTGCGATCTTTTGCGCTTCCGTCAGGATCTCGCCGATTACTGTTTGCACGCTCTTCACGTAACCTGCGCCTTCGCAATACGGACAGGGCGAACAGAGCGTCCTTTCCAAGCTTTGCTTCACACGCTTGCGCGTGATCGCTACCAAGCCGAAATCGTTGAACTGCAGAATTTTGTAAGGCGCTTTGTCGGCGCGCATGGCTTCCTCGAGCGCCTGCATCACCTTTTGCCGATTCTTTCGCTCATCCATGTCGATGAAATCGACAACGATGATGCCGCCCAGATCGCGCAAGCGAATCTGGCGGACGATTTCCTTTACGGCCTCGGTATTGGTTTTGACGATGGTGTCTTCGAGGCGATTCGATTTGCCGACATACTTGCCCGTGTTGATGTCGATCGCAACCAAAGCCTCCGTCTGGTTGATCACGATGTAGCCGCCCGACTTCAGCCAAACCTTCGGACGAAGCGCTTTCTCAAGCTCCTGAGTAATGTTGAAAGCGTCGAAGATGGGAGCCGAGCGCGTGTACATCTTTACGCGTCCCACAAGCGCCGGTTGGAAGCGCTGTATGAACGTCAACACGTTCTCATACAGTTCCTCATTGTCGACCCAAATCGCCTTGAATTCCTCCGTCACCTGATCGCGCAAGATGCGCTGTACGATGTCGAGATCGTAGTGCAACAGAGCAGGGGCCGGCCGTTTCTCAGCCTTCTGGCGGATGTCGAGCCAGAGGCTGTAGAGAAAGTTCATGTCAGCGGCTATCTCGTCTTCGGGAACACCTTCCCCCGCAGTACGCACAATGAACCCGCCTGTGGTGCCCACGCGATGAGTCTGGAGGATGCGCTTCAGCCGCTGGCGTTCCTCGTCACTCGCGATTTTGCGCGATACGCCGACGTGATTGACGCCTGGCATAAAAACGACGTAGCGGCCGGGCAGAGCGACATGCGATGTGATGCGCGCGCCCTTTTGTCCGAGCGGTTCCTTCGCGATCTGAACAATGATCTCTTGACCGGCCTTTAGCAGGTCCGCAATGGAAGGCATCACGCGTTCCGGCTTTTCACTGGAGCGCTCTCCCCGGTCTTCGCGGTCACTTTCCGGGTCAAGAGCCGCCGCGGTTCCGGCTGCTATGCCGGCGTTCGGCGGGGCAGCACTTGCCGGCCCGGCAGCTCGGCTGACAGCTTCGGGACCTTGACTGAAGCGATTCCCTCCGCGCCTGCGCCGCATACGCCTCGATGCGCGATGCATGTATCGTCCGCCTTGTTCGCGAACCGTTGCGGTCTGAGGCTGCGAACCGGTTTCACCCTGTTGCGGCTCCACCTGGCCGCTGGACGATAGCTCTTCGGGCGCGCCATCTCCCGGATCGTCCATTTCAACCATGTCGAACTCGTCGACTTCGACCACTTCGCCGCGCGGCAATTCCGGCAATGGCTCCGTACCGATTTCGCTCGAGACCTGGGGAATCTCGGAAAACGGAGTTTCGGTGAGGCCCGGCCCAGCAGCTGTCGAAAGTGGTGGAGCGGGATTGAACTCAGAAGATTCAGGTAGATCTTCGTTCAGAGAAGCAGGTGGGACAGGCTGATCGTTTTTAACCTCTTCGATCTTCTCTTCCACTTCTTCGACCGATTCATCGTCGTGATGAGAGAAGATTTTTTCGGTGAGCTCCAGCGACTCCGCTTCGTCCTCGATTGCCTCGCGCTCTTCAGGATCAGTAGCAGGTCCGGGCAGGGGTTCGGCATCCGGCGAGATCGATGCCTGCTCACGCATCTCAGCTTCAGACGAAGCCTGTCTCGATTCCTGATTTTCCGAGTGCGGCTGCCTTTCCGGGGCCCAGCGCTGCGCCGGTACTTGGCGAGAGATTCCCCCGGAAGGATGATTACATCCGCTGTTTCCTCTTCTTCCTCTTCGATTCCTGAGGCGAGCACGGCTTCTGCCGGACGCCTGCAACGGTGTTGCGCCGGGAGATTGAGCGTACTTGTTTTCCGGAAAGCCTTGCGGGCGAGGACGACGGCGCCTGGAACGCCGGTTGCGGCGGTCGCCGCGAAAATCCCGGTTCTCTCGCTCGTTGGGGCGCGGCTCAGTGACGACGGCGGAAGCCGCGATTTCGCCGGTCGGAATTCCCCCCTCATCTTCCACGGTAAGTGGCTCGACGGTTGCCGCTTCGGCGGAAACAGGAGACTCTCTCGGTTCCGGATTGCGATCCTCCGTCCGTTCTTGTGCGGACGGGCGGTTGCCGCCGCGGAAGCCGCCACGATCACGATCCCCACGATCACGATCGCCCCGGTCGCGATCACGACGATCCCGCTCACCTCGCTCGGATGGTTGCGGCTTCTCGTCTACAACCGCGTCGATGTCTTCGTTCTCTTCAAAGAAATCGGAGACGTATAGAAATGTATCGCGCTCCAGGCCTAAATCGACGAATGCCGATTGCATGCCGGGAAGAACACGCGTGACGCGTCCCTTGTGGATACTGCCCGCGAGCGAATATTCGTTTCCTCGCTGGAAATAGACTTCCACCAGCTGATCCTCTTCGAGGATAGCCACCTTCGTCTCATGGCGATTGGATCCAATCACCAGTTCCTTACTCATCGAATCACCGCCTCGAGGCCGCGTGAGGTGAGTTTAGAACTCCGGAGTTGCACCGCGCTTGCCGTCCGTTGAAATCACGGATGCAAGTAAAAGTTGTTGCCCTGGCGCTCGTGGAGACTTGCTCAAACAACACCCGCGCCTGGGACGCTACCTCATCCCGGTAACGTTGAAAATCTTGCTAGCAACCCTGAAACTCTTCGTCTCACTCACTTCGACCGCTCATATGTCGAATGAGCCCTCCGCCTTCGAAGGCTCTCACTGCTCAACTCACAAATCTAATTCACAAACCTGCGTAAGCGAACGCTATTCACTAAACCCAACATCAAAAAAATCGACCACGTGTTCGATCCTCCCGAACTCATCAGCGGGAGCGGAATTCCGGTGATCGGCATGCGGCCCACCACCATTCCCACATTCACCAACACATGGAACAACACTAACGCGGCAATACCCATGCAGATAAACAGCCCTGCTTTATCCGTTGCCGTTTGCGCGTTCTGCACAACCTGCATGATCAGCAGGAAATACAGCACCAGCGCGATCACAATTCCGACGAAGCCGTGCTCTTCGGCAAACGAGGAAAAGATGAAATCAGTATGCGGTACCGGAAGAAAGCCCAGGTGCGTTTGCGAGCTATCTTTGGCTCCACGGCCCCACATTCCCCCATTTCCTACAGCAATTCTGGATTGAATCACCTGAAAACCCGTTCCCTTGGGATCGCGGTCCGGATAGATGAAACTCACCAGCCGATCCTTCTGATACGGCTTAAGAAAATGATATCCAATCGGCAGAGTCACTACCAGAACGGCGACGATGATCAGGAGATACTTCCAACGCAACCCGGCCATCAAAACACCACAAATCAGGATCGGCAGATAGGTCAGCGAGGTGCCCAAATCCGGTTCCTTCATTACGAGCGCCATGGGAATACCTACGAACGCGCCGAGTTTCGCCAGATCCCGCCATTCGAGCGTCTCGGATTTGAGGTCCGTCAGATACTTGGCGACGAGCAGGATCAGCACAATCTTCATGAACTCGGAGGTTTGCAAGGTAAAACCACCGACACGGATCCAGCGCGTCGATCCAAACACCTTGTTCCCAATGATCAAGGTGGCGACCAGTAAGGCCGCACCCGCGGCGTAGAAGTAAAATACGCGGCCCATGAGCGTGTGATAGTCGATCGCCGCCATCACCCACATCATGGCCAGCCCGGTGCCAATCCAGATAATCTGCTTCCACCAAGCGCCGACCCAGTGAGTACCCTGAGTAGCGCTATAGATCTGCAGCACTCCCAGCGTACAGAGGGCTAGTGTGACGACAACCAGCGGCCAATCGAGATCGCGAACGGAACGATAGACTGCCACTAGCGGCGAAAGCCTTCCGGCAATGGAACGGTCAACGCCGCAATTACCTTTGGAGCGGAAGCGAAGAGGGTCGGCGCTTTGAATCGTTGGACCTTTGCGCTCTCAGTTCGCATTCTGGCCTTTTTGTCGAAGTAGGCCTTCAAAACATCCCGTACGATCGGGACCGCGTTATAGCTTTCCACACCGTTTTCGAATAAGGCCACCACCGCGATCTCGGGAGAATCCATCGGCCCATAGCCAACAAACCAGGTGTTGTTAGCCAAAGAACTGTTGAGCTTTGCGCCCTTCGTGAGCTCTGTCGCGGCGACCTGTGCGGTTCCGGTTTTCCCGCAGATCTTGATGCCCGGCAGCACGGCCGCGCGTCCTGTGCCGCCTTCATTGACTACGCCGTACATCCCCGAGATTACGTCCTGCAGGTTCTCGGGATTGAAGTTGCCCTGCCGCAGAAGAACTGGTGCTTGGCCCATGACCATGTGAGGCTTGTACCATCTCGCGCCCGCTCCCAAACCGCCCAAAGCAGCCACGATCTGTAGAGGCGAAACGGTGACCGCTCCTTGTCCGATGCCCACTGAAATCGTTTCACCCGCATACCACTTCTGCCGGAACATACGCATTTTCCAGCGCGTAGACGGCATAGTGCCTTGCGTTTCGTTCGGCAAGTCGATGCCCGTCTTGTGACCTACGCCGGCTATTTCCGCGTAATGCGCAATGCGATCGATTCCGAGCCGGTTGGCCACATTGTAGAAGTAGACGTCGCAGGATTGAGCTATCGCGCGATGTAGCTCAATTCTTCCGTGGCCATGCTTCAAGTGACAGGCAAAATAGTGACCGTAAAATGATGCGCCGCCCGGGCAGAAGAATTGCGTCTTGTCGTCTATCACGCCGGATTCAAGGCCGGCAATCGCCATCAGCGGCTTGAACGTTGAACCGGGCGCCAATTGCGCCTGAATGGCGCGATTCATCAGCGGCTTGTGGGGGTCGCCTGCAATTTCGTTCCAGTCGGCGCGGCTGATTCTGCCTGTGAACTTGTTCGGATCGAAGGTCGGCTTACTGACCATCGCCAGTACCTCGCCATTGCGTGGATCTATGGCGACTACAGCGCCGCGCTTGTCCTGCATCGCAAGCTCAGCTACGGCCTGGAGGTCGAGATCGAGGGTGGTTCGGAGATCTTTGCCGGGAACCGCTTCCTGCGCGTCCTCCATCTGCCGCTCGCGCCCCATGTTGTCTACCAGCACTCGCTGCTGGCCGTCCACCCCGCGAAGCGTCTGATCGTACTGTTTCTCGAGGCCATCCTTGCCGATGATGTCGCCCTGGTGATAGTCGACAAATTGCGGCGAATCCAACTCCGATTCGCTGATTTCTCCGACGTAGCCCACCGCATGCGCGGCGAAACCGTCCTGCGGATACAATCGGCGCCACGACTTGATCAACTGCATTTCAGGATAGGTATCTACGTCCTGGTGCGATTCGATCCAGGCAATCTCATCGCGTGTGAGCTGATCCTTGATAATGATTTGCGGAGTGGACCCCATGCGCCGGATTTTCGCCGTGAGGCCGCCATAATCGAGCTGCAACGCTTCCGCGATGGCAGGCAAATGCTCGGGTTTGATCTCGTCGCGGTTTAGCAGCAACGAATATGAGGCTTTGTTATCCACGATGACTCGCCCGTCGCGGTCGAGAATCTTTCCTCGCGGCGCCAGAATCGGAACGCTCTTAATGCGGTTCCGCTCGGCCGCTTCGCTATACACGTCCGGATTCTGGACTTGCAGCTTCCAAAATCCCGAGATGAGAAACACGAATACCGCAACCGTCAGATATTGAAAGATGGCAATCTTACTCGACGATTCTTTCGGATCGTCCCGGAGCAGCCGGTCCGGGGACACTTGCTCTTCGTGCCGGTGGTCGCTATGAAGAATGGCCACTTAGTGGGCGCCTGCTAATTTCATTTTATCGAGAATCGCGAATAACGGCAGAGAAACGGCCGCGTTCAGCGCGCCGTGCACGAAAGTTTCCTGTGGGTCGAACGGCACGATCTGACCCAATAAAGCTCGCCGCATAATCCAGTAAAAGAACGCATGAAAGAAATAAAAGAAGAAGCACAGCACCAGCCGTATGACTGAGCTTTCAACGTTGAAACGCATGCTGACGGACGCCGCAAAATATCCCACCAGCGTTTTTGTGATGCCATACATGCCGATGGGGAGATTCGCGGGCGAGAGTGAGTCTTCGGCTAAGCCGACGAAGGCTCCGAAGAAGAGAGAGGCGATCTGGCTATGCCCCATCAGTCCGAAATACACGGTGAGCAGCAACGGTAGTTCCAGCCATTCCGTGTGAGGGAGCAAGCGCGGAAGATAGAACTTACCGATGATCGCGACCAGCGTGATGGCGAGGAGCGCGACCACTTGAAAGCGGCTGAACCAGCTTTCCTTCGTCGGCTGACGCAATATCTGATCGCTAATTTCGTTCATTGTTGAGGCGCCGGCTCAGTGTCGGCAGGCGGCGTGGCCGGCTTACGGCGGGGTGCTCCGAGTGGCAGAACGGGTCCGTTGTCGGTGTTGCGGAGCGGCCTGTCGCGGCGCAGGTTTCGGCGTGAGGGGTTTGGGGAGTGTGGGCCTGGCGCCCAACACGGCGGGCGGACCGCTTCCTTCCGTATCTCCCGCAGCTTCCGTATCAGGCGTCTTTTCTTTCGGGATGGCGGCAGCCTTCTGCGGCGGATTCCCGGTACTCGTCCGCTGCTGGAGCACTTGCTGCGGCGGCGGGCCGGCTTCACATTGAAGTTCGGCAGGTTGGAGCCATATGCCCCGTACGCATGTCCTTGTTCCTTGCCTAGCGCATCATACTTCTGCACGATCTTGTCCGCTTCTGTTTGTGGCTTGGCAGTGGCCGCACCGCTGTCGCTGCCGTCGGGAGGCGGGGAGTGGAAGCATCTTAGCTGTCGAGTCCTCCATAACGGCTGCAGTCGGTATGCTCTGATGCACGCCCGCGAGCACGACCAATACTTCGTCCACGCCGGCAGGTGACCCGCTCAGGTTCAACTTGATGTCTTTCATACCTTGCCCCGGCTGTACCGAGACAACTGTGCCGACGGGAAAGCCTTTGGGGAAGATACGGTCCTCGCCCGAGGTGAAAAACCACTCGCCTTTTTCCACCTTTTCTTCGTTTTGGATCTGCTCGACGGCGCATTTGCCGTTGCCGCAATCGAGGACACCATGTACGTGGCCCTTTTGCGACTCAACTCCGACTTTGAAGGTCGGGTCCGTGACGAGCAGCACTTGGGAGACGAGCGGGTAAACCGCCGCAACCTTGCCCACGATGCCTTCCGGCGTCACAACCGCCATGCCTTTTTCGATTCCGCTGGTGGAGCCGCGATCGATGAACACGGCCTTCGCGGTTACCACTGTGCTGTTACCGATGACGCGCGCTGCTACGGTTTTCGAAGGAGATTGCGCTTGAAAGAGAGTGAGGGCGTGCGCATGTTCAGCGGTGGCGAGCTGGTTGCGGTAGTAAACATTCTCCATCCGCAGCCGGTCATTCATGTTCTTCAGCTTCCGGTTCTGGTCGCGCACATCGAGCAGGATGAAATAATCCTCCAGGAAGCCGATGGTGTTGTGGCGGACTGCTTCGACGACACCCGCCATCGGTGTGACCGAACTGACAGCCCAAACGCGGATGAGCCGTTCGTCGCGATTCGTTTTTACTTGATAAGCCAGGTACAGAAGTTGTGCCACGACAACGATCAGCAGGACCGTCAAGTTCCGGTAACGGCTCAGGAGAGCTTCCATGGCTGCTGTATCTACTCTAAAGTGTGCCCGCTAAGCTGCCAAGAGTCTCGCTCATTCATGTAACAATCGAGTCGCTTCGCTATTCGATGGCAATGCGGCGCAAAAGCTTGAAGTCGGTTAACATTTTGCCGGTTCCGAGTACGACGGAAGCGAGCGGGTCGTCGGCAATCGAGACGGGCAGGCCGGTTTCCTCCCGGATGCGGCGATCCAGGTTCTTGATCAGCGCTCCGCCGCCGGTTAACACGATGCCGCGATCGCTGATATCGGCGCTGAGTTCCGGAGGCGTGCGCTCGAGCGCGACGCGGATGGCGTTGAGGATGGTGGCAATGCATTCGGAAAGCGCCTCTCGTATTTCGCTGTCCTCAATCGTGACCGTCTTGGGAACACCCTCGATCAAGTTGCGTCCCTTAATCTCCATCGTCATGGGACGGTCTACGGGATAGGCCGAGCCGATCTGAATCTTGATCTGTTCCGCCGTGCGCTCGCCGATCAGCAAGTTGTACTTGCGCTTCAGGTAGTTCATGATGGCGTCGTCCATCTCGTTGCCGGCGACGCGCACGGAACGGGAGTAGACGATGCCGGAGAGCGAAATGACGGCGACGTCGGTGGTGCCGCCGCCGATATCGACCACCATGTTGCCGGCAGGTTCTGTGATCGGCAGGCCCGCGCCAATGGCCGCGACCATGGCTTGTTCGACCAAATGAACTTCGCTCGCCTTGGCGCGATAAGCCGACTCGCTGACGGCGCGCTTTTCTACTTGCGTGATCTCGCTGGGAACGCCGATGACGATGCGCGGGTGGACCAGCATCTTGCGGCCGTGCGCCTTCTGAATGAAATAGTTCAGCATGCGCTCGGTGACCTTAAAATCGGCGATGACGCCGTCTTTCATAGGCCGGATAGCAACGATGTTGCCGGGAGTGCGGCCGACCATGTCTTTAGCTTCCTTGCCGACGGCCTCGATCTCACCCGTGTTTTTATTGATGGCGACGATGGACGGTTCGTTGACAACGATTCCTTTGCCTTTGGCATACACCAGGGTGTTGGCAGTTCCAAGATCTATGGCAAGATCGGAAGAAATCAAGCTGAAGACGGACCGGAAGTTCATGAATGGAGGGGCTTGGGGAGAGAAACCCTCAGAGTAACATAGGAATATACGCTGGCGACCCCAGACAAATGTATTCTTTTCAGGTGGTTGCAACTCTGTGACGATGACGCGGCGGGAGTGGATTGCCGCCGGCGGACTGCTCCTTTCGAGTGCCTGCGGCCGCAAGAAGGCGACGGGCTATGCAGGGTATGCGCTGATCGCCACTGCGGGCGAGGAGAGCGTGGCCGTAGTGGATTTGGCGACCTTTCGGCTGCTGAAACCGATCCCTCTCGGGGACCCGCCGACAGCGGTTCTCCCAGCGGCATCTACAGGTCAAAGTTATGTTTTGACGCCCGCGACGGGCAGCGTGCACCTGGTGAACGCAGCGCTCGATGTGGCCGTTTCCCGCAAACTGGCCGACCAACTTTCCGAAATCCGCCTTACCGCCGATGGAAATCGGCTGCTGGCCACTGCTCCAAACAGCCGCGAGGTGATCGAAGCAGACCCCCTATCGCTGCGCGCTATCCGGCGTCATGCGCTGGACTTCCCGCCTATCGATTTGGACCTCGCGCCCGGCACTGTACGCCGCTGTTTCTACCGGCGAGCATGGCACGGTCGAGCTGTTCCATCTGGAGACGGGGCAGCGTTGGCGGCATGAAATGGCGGGCGCGGTCGGCACAATCCGGTTCCGCGCCGATGGTCAGATGCTGCTGGTCGCGAATTTGCAAGATCGCTCTCTGACGGCGCTCAACGTTCCTTCTCTCGAGGTGATTGCCGATCTCCCGTTGGCCATGAGGCCGCAAAATCTCTGCTTCAACGCCGACAAAGGACAGCTTTTTGTTTCGGGCGAGGGGATGGACGGCGTGGCTATCGTGTTCCCGTACGACACGGTTGAAGTGGAACAAACGGTGCTGGCCGGGCGCGATCCGGGAGTGATGACCTGCTCGGCGGACCCTTCCTATCTGTTTGTGGGTAGCCACAGCGGATCGGACGTTTGCATTTTGAACGTGGACACGCGCAAGGTGATCGGCCTTGTGGATACCGGCGCACAACCGACTTACATCACGACGACACCGGATAGCCAATATGCGCTGATCCTTGACCAGAAGGCCGGGGACATGGCGGTGATCCACATTCCGGCAATAGAAGATAAACTTCGCAGTGTGGAAGCCATCAGTTCGTACCGGGTGCATTCTTCTCTGTTCAAGCAGGGCGCTTCTCTGTTTACGATGCTGCCGGTGGGCGAAAAGCCCGTGCACGCGGCCGTCATACCCCAGAATTTCCTAACCGCTCAGACCACCAATTCCGCTCCAGGCGGCTTGGATGACCGCGAGAGCGGCGATTCCGGCTGTTTCCGCGCGGAGAACCGTTCGCGCGAGAGAACAGGGAATCCAACCGGCCCCGATCGCGCCTTCACGCTCTTCTTCCGTCCAACCTCCTTCTGGTCCCAAGAGTAGAGCGACGCGATCGGAGAGAGATCGTTCGCGGGGCAGAACTTGAAGAACCGGCGGGACTTCGGGATTTTCGTCGAGGAGTAATCGGGCATTTCGGCGGGGGTCTCAAGCGCTTTTACGAAACGAACCCAAGGAGCAATGACAGGAAGGTGGACACGGCGGGATTGCTGGCTGGCTTCGACGGCAATCTTTTCCCAACGGCTAGATCGCTTGAGGGAGGCTTGGCCGAGGCCGCGCTCCGTGCGGGTCGCTTCAAACGGCTGGATGACGGATACGCCGAGTTCGGTGGCCTTCTCGACAAGCAGTTCGAAGCGGTCGAACTTAAACAGCGCAGCGATTAAGGCGATGTGGACGGGGGGCGGGGGAGGCGCGAGCTTTTCGGTTATCCGGAACGTCACGACGGACTTCCGGGCCACTTCGATCTCGGCGAGATAGAGGTTCTGGTTGTCGGAGAGTTCGTAGATTTGGCCGGGCTCGGCACGCAGGACGCGGACCAGGTGCTCGGCCTCCGGCGCCGGTGAGTTCGGCGGCGCCGCGGCGGATTTCCGGGACAAAGAAGCGGCGGCGAGCCATGACGACAGGGTCAATTTACCAAACGAACCGGGTGTCGGGACAGGTAACGCGCTTTACCGAACGAAGCCCAATTCCGCATAGGTCCGGCATTTTCAGTGACTTAGCGGAATTTTGCGAAACGAACCCAGCCTCAGGAACGCGGTTGGGTTCGTTTTTTCATCTACGAACTCTCAGGCACGGCTGCTTAGGGTATGATCGTCGCCTTCTTTATGTAATCGAGCCTGGGGAAATGTTCTTCGAGATATGGATTGCCAATATCGGCGATTGCCGCCTGGTTCGGCTGTTCCCCATATTCCATGTCGATGTGCATCACATTCTCCATTCCCTGAATCACTTCGCCAAAGGGAGTAAAGCCCTTGCGGATCGAGACTGGCGCTGTTGTCGCCGAGATTGATGAATAGTTGAGTACTTCGAGAATTCGGGTTACTGGTGGCAGCGAACACAACGGTGCCGATCTTGTTACTGACCTTCGGAGGATCGTCGTGGATGGTGATCTCGCTCCAATCCTTGTTTACTTTTGGATCGCCGTTCACTCCCCACTGCACAATGAACCCAGGGACAGTGCGAAAGAAACGGTTGCCGTCGTAAAAGCCCATCTTCGTGAGTTCATAAAAGTGATCCGCGCCGATCGGAGCCCAATCGCGATGCACCAGCACTACAACATCGCCCTTTGTGGTCTGCATCCGAACCTTGTATTCAGCCGGAGCAGGCTTCATTTCGGCAGATTTCTTTGCGCCGCCGCAAGACGCCAAGACACACGCGAGCGCTGAAACAAGCGCCGCCGCTCTCCAGTTCCTCATTTGGCATCCCTCCAGTTGGCTCCGCTGCCAACATCGACAACCAGGGGAACAGATAATTCGTACACGTTTTGCATTTCTGTCTTCACAAGCTCTTTCAAATCATCCCGTTCCGCAGGCGGCGCCTCAAACACCAATTCGTCGTGCACCTGTAGCAGCATGCGGGATTGCATCTTCTCTTTTTCGAGCAGACGCGCAATGCGGATCATGGCCAGTTTGATGAGATCCGCCGCCGTGCCCTGTAATGGCGTATTGACGGCTGTACGCTCGGCAAATGAGCGCGCCGCAGGATTGCGGCTCTGCATATCGGGGATGGGCCGGCGCCTACCCAGCAGCGTCTTTGACACCCCTGCTTTCCGCACCTCTACGATTGTGCGGTCGATAAACTCGCGCACGCCGGCGTAGCGCTCGAAATAGCGGCGAATGTAAAGCTCCGCTTCCTTGCGATCGATGCATAAGCTTTGCGCCAGCCCAAACGGGGTTTGACCGTAGACGATGCCGAAGTTGACCGCCTTTGCAGCACGCCGCATATCGGAGGTGACCAGTCCCGGATCGACTTTGAAAACTTCCGCCGCGGTTCGCGAATGGATATCTTCGTGCCGCGTGAATGCTTCGACCAGCACGGGGTCCCCCGACATGTGCGCCAGCAGCCTAAGCTCGATTTGCGAGTAGTCTGCCGTAATCAATTCCCAACCGGCTTCGGGCACAAACGCGGCTCGAATTTCACGGCCTTCTTCCGTGCGGATGGGGATATTTTGCAGATTTGGATTCGATGAAGACAGCCGCCCTGTTGCCGCGCCCGCCTGATTGAAGGTCGTGTGAACGCGGCCGGTCTCAGAGCGAATCAACTGGGGCAGTGCATCGATGTATGTTCCCTTCAGCTTGGTCAATTGCCGGTAATCAAGGACCAGTTGCGCCACTGGATACGCGGGCGCAAGGCTCTCCAGGACATCCGCGGCAGTCGAAATCACCTTGCCTTTGCCGTACTTCACCGGCGCGGGCAGCGCCATTTCTTCGAAGAGAATCTTCCCGAGCTGCTGCGGCGAATTGATGTTGAAGGGATGGCCGGCCAAGTCGTAGACCTTCTGCGCGATCGACTCGATGCGTTCCGTGAGGCGGCTCGACAACTCCGCCAAAACTTCTGTGTCTACGCGAATGCCGGTGCGTTCCATGCCGGTCAACACGGGCGTGAGCGGCAGATCGATATCCCGATAGACGTTTGAAAGCTCCTGCTGCTCGACTTGCGGCCGCAGCATCTCGCGAGCGGTGAGCGTTGCTTCGGCCTGCTGCTCGGCGGCGGCGTTTAGCTTGCGATCGAGAAAGCGCTCCGCGATCGCTTCCGGAGAGCAGCCGCCGGGATCCGCGGACAGCAGGAATGCGTAGAGCATCACATCGTCTTCGATGTTTTGCGGTTTGAGGCCCAAGCTGCCGGCCGCCAGGTAGAAAGCCTTCGCATCGTGCACAATTTTCGGCACGTCCGAAGCTTCAATCACCGGCCGCACGGTATCGAGCAGCGAAAGAGCAACCGCCTTGCCTTCTCCTATGTGATAGGACATGCCGAGAAAACCGTTGGTCATGTCGAGCGCCAACGCTAGCGGGGCATGGGACGGACGTTTGGCCAGCCAAGCAGCTATTTCGGCTGCGTCGCCCAAGCTTCCGTAATCGCGCGTTGCGCTGTCGTCTTCCGGCGCCAGGTCTTTCAACAGACTGAAGAATTCCAGCTCTTTGTAAAGGCTTTTCAGGCCGGAGTTACTCGGCGGCTGAGCGCGCAATGCGGATAGATCCCACTCGATAGGGACTTTGGTCTGAATGGTTGCGAGCTGCTTGCTCAGGAGGATCTGTTCACGATTGTTCTGCAGGCTTTCGCGGTACATCTTGCGTTCAACTTCAGCCGCTCGATCGAGCGCAGCTTCTACAGATCCAAAGCGCGCAATCAGATCGCGCGCGCCCTTGTCTCCGATCCCGGGCGCACCGGGAATGTTATCGACGGAATCGCCCTTCAGCGCGAGCAGATCGGCAACTTGCGAAGGCTTCACGCCCATGAACTGCTCCACTTTTGCGGCGTCGTACCACTCGTCGTCCTTCATGGGATTCAGCATGAAGACGCGGTCGTTCACTAACTGCAGCATGTCTTTGTCGCTCGATACAATCACGACTTCGAGCGGCTTGGCAGGTTCGCGGCAGGCGATCGCGCCGATTACGTCGTCCGCTTCGAAAGCCGGGAACTCCAGGATGGGAATATTCATCGCTTCGAGAATGCGCCGGATATAGGGGATTTGCGGACCCAGGTCGGGGGGCATCTCGGTGCGGTTGGCTTTATATTCGGCGAAGCTTTCGGATCGAAAGGTGGGTTCGCTGCTTTCAAAGATCGCCGCGATGTAATCCGGTTTCGATGTGGTCATCAGCTTTCGCAACATGTTGTGAAAGATATAGATGGCTTCGGTCGATACGCCTGCGCCGGTACGCATAGGCGGAGCGCCGCTGCGGGCACGAGCATGGTAGGCGCGGAAGATAAAGCCGAAGCTATCGATGAGGAAGAGACGCGGAACTGGCAACACATTTAGGATAGAGCGACCATGAAAATGTGAATTTCCGATATCCCATCTTTCTCGACCTCACGGGCAAGCAGTGCCTCGTCGCCGGCGAAGGTTATGAGATCGCGGGCAAAGTGCGGGCGCTAGTAGAGGCGAAGGCGAACGTCACGTATGTGAATCCGCGCGCTGAACCCAGTATTCAGGAATTGGCTTCATCAGGCGCAATTCGCTGGCTGCAACGGGAATTTGAAAGCAGCGATCTCGAGGGCTTGTTTTTGGTTATTACGGATCGCGAAGACAATTCTGAAATCTTCCGGCTAGCTGAGGAGCGGAATATTTTGTGCAATTCGGTAGATGACCCGGAGAATTGCCGCTTCAGTTTCGGCTCGATTCACCGGCGGGGCGAGTTGACGATTGCGATCTCCACCAACGGTTGGGCGCCGGCCGTTGCGGTGAGATTGCGAGAACGACTGCGAGCGTGACATCGGGCCGGAGTACACGACCTTCCTGGCACTGCTGAAGCAAGTGCGGCCGGAGATCACGCGCCGCATTCCGGACTTTGCCGCGCGCCGCGAGCTTTGGTACCGCATTGTCGATTCAGAGGCGTTGGAGAAGCTGCGTGATGGTCAACAAGCGGCGGCCGAGAGCATCGTTCGCGCGCTAATCGATCAAGCGCTTAGCAGCATTTCGCGTTCTGGTACTTGCGGCGATGACGGCGCTCACTGAAACGCCGCCATTCAGAGCGCGAGTGCGCGCGCCCTGTGGCCTGCAGATGGCGCGCATAGGCGCTTTCATCCGACAACTCCCGTGCCAGCGCCAGCGCGAAATGGACCAGGTTGCGAACGAACTTCATATACTCTCCGCTTCGAGTTGCGACAGCACATAGGGCGACTCCGAAATAGCAGCCGCGCGCGTACCGCGCAGCAGACCGTACCAGACCCGTATGGAATCGATGACGATGATCGCAACCAGAATCAGGAAGACTGCGCAAACAGCGGCGTCGAGCCGCTCGTTGAAGATGACCGCGTGGGTCTCGGCGATCTTCGCGGCCGCGACCTTGCCCACCGCGACGGCCCTTTCAAGAGCAGCGGCATGCGCCAGGAAACCGATGCGCGGCTCAGCTGAAAAGATCTTGTCAAAACCCGCGGTAAAGGTGACCACGACGAGTGCAGTCAGCGGCGCGAGCGTGATCCACAGGTAACGCGCCCGGTGCATCTTCACGAGCACGGTCGTCGCGACGCAGAGGGCGATGGCACTCAACAGTTGGTTGGAGATGCCGAACAACGGCCACAACGAGTTGATGCCACCCAATGGATCGATCACGCCCTGATAGAGGAAATACCCCCATGCGGAAACTACGGCTGCACTGGTGATCCACACTCCAGGCATCCAGCCCGTTTTTCCCAGCGGTTTGTAAACATGCTGCAGCAGATCCTGCAGCATAAAGCGGCCCACACGCGTACCGGCGTCGAGGATGGTCAGGATAAACAGGGCCTCGAACATAATGGCGAAGTGGTACCAGAAGCTCAGGACCGCACTATTCCGGAAAATCCGGCCCCCGAAGACGTGTCCAAAGATCTGCGCCATTCCCAGTGCAAGCGACGGCGCGCCGCCGGTTCTGCCGAAGAGGGTCGTTTCACCTACGCTGTGCGCCAATTGCGCCATGCCGGCCGCCGTAACGGGAAACCCCCAACTGGAAATGCTGGCGACAGCGGCTTGCGGCGTGAGACCGACAACGCCGGGGGGCGAGTTCACGGCAAAGTAGACTCCCGGCGCAAGCGATGCGGCCGCGACCATCGCCATAATTCCGACGAAACCTTCCAGCAGCATGGCTCCGTAACCGACCGGCCAGGCGTGCCACTCTTTCGCGATCATCCTGGGAGTGGTGCCCGACGAAATCAGCGAATGAAAACCCGAGATGGCGCCGCACGCGATGGTGATGAAACAGAAGGGAAAGACCTTGCCGGCGAAGATGGGGCCGGTTCCATCGACGAATCGGGTCAGCGGCGGCAAGGCGAGCTGGGGATGAGTGAAAAAGATTCCGATTGCCAGAAGGAAGATGACGCCCAGCTTCACAAACGTGCTGAGGTAATCGCGCGGCGCAAGTAACAGCCAGACCGGCAGCACGCTGGCGAAAAAGCCGTAGATCACGATGGCGACGGCCAGCGCTACGCCGCCCCAGGTGAACCAGGGAGCCCAAGTGGGTGACGCGGCGACAAGCCGGCCTCCATAGATGCCGAGCAGGATTGCTACGAATCCCAGGACCGAGCACTCCAAGACTTTGCCGGGCCGGATATAGCGCAGATAGAGGCCCATCAGAACTGCCGTCGGAATGGTCATCGCAATAGTGAAGGTGCCCCATGGGCTGTTTTTCAGTGCGTTCACCACGACCAACGCCACTACGGCAAGCAGGACGACCATAATCAGCAGCACGGTTACCAATGAGACGACCCCGGCTACTTTGCCGATCTCCTCGCGCGCCATTTGCCCAAGCGTTTTGCCGTCGCGGCGCATGGAGCAAAACAGAATGACGAAATCCTGAACCGCCCCGGCGAGAACTGCGCCAAATAATAGCCAGAGCGTCCCGGGCAGGTAGCCAAACTGGGCCGCGAGCGTTGGGCCGACTAAGGGGCCAGGCCCGGCAATGGCGGCGAAATGGTGACCGAGCAGAATCCATTTGTTGGTCGGCTCGAAATCCTGGCCATCGCGGAATCGTTCGGCGGGCGTGGCGCGGGTGTCGTCGAGCATCATCACGCGGGCCGCGATGAACTTGCCGTAGAAACGGAATCCGACCAGGTAAATGCAAGCCGCGGCGGCGACCAGCCATAAACTGTTCACCGGCTCGCCACGATGCATCGCGATAAATGCTACGCAAACGGCAGCTATGACGGCAAGGAGCGCCCACAGCAATCTAGCGAGATGACGGCCCATGAAGGAGTTTATGATCGAGTGAAAGCCGAGATCAATTGCGCGAGCAGATAGAGCGCCAGTGCGCTCACGCCGAGCCTTACAAGGGCCTTGTTCATGGCGGAGTGTTCGCGATTCTCCGTCCGGATGGCCACGACGGGAGCGGGTCCGGCGGCGCGAGGCGTGGGCTCAGCGAACAGCTTTGGACGATCGTCCTGCGCGCCTTGCGGCATTTCGATCACGCGCTTGATGCGCGGCTCCAAGGACCCGGACTTGAATTCGAGTTCCTTGGTGAGTTCTACTACCAGGACGGAATCGTAGCGGTCGGAAACGCCGCCGATGTACTGCCGAGGTATCCAGATTTCAGCGCCCGTTTGCGAGTTCACCACCTGCACTTCCGACCAGGAGCCGGTACCCAACATCCATTCGTTGGGTCCGACGTTCTCCACAGCGGGGTACAACGCAAAGCGGCGCCGGCCTACGTAGTCGAGCGGCGATGGAACAAGCGGCGCTGACATTTGGTCTCAGTGTAGCGGACCGACATCGGGCCTGACGCCTGGCTTCACCGGCGCTTGCGTCACCGCGTTGTGACCGCAGCATGGACCGCGGCGATTCGACTTTAAAGCGGCAAGCCCAGCCTCTTTCGTTCTTATTTCGAGAGCGTGAAATAAGGATTGTTCTTCTTCGGCCCGAGAATCTTTGGTTTGGACTGAATTACAGGCCCAGCCACAGGGGGTGTAGGTAGCCAACGGAAGTTAGCATAATATTCCTGAGTCTGAGGGTCGTATACGATGTGACAAGTAAAAGGCGCGATGAACGCATCCGCAAGTCTAGCCAACGCCGATCCACTCGGTTCATCGTCAACACCAAATGTGATCTTTTGGGCGTCCGGCGGCAATGTTTCGTAGTTTATCTTGCGCTTGCTCGCGACGCTCGTCGCATCCATTATTGCGAAAAGGGTCTCGATTCTCGTTCTGGAGATAGCTGGCAGAGTGATGTGCGTCTGCAGCAATGACTGAGTATCGACTAGCGATCCGGCCTTGTTCGTCATCCTTGCAGGAATGACCGCCGGAATGTTGTTGTATGAAACGACAGTGTAAGTGCCGGGTAGCCCTTCGCGCCGATAGGCGTTTAGAACTTCATTGAGAGCTGCTCCAATCGCATCCGGTGTTTCGATCATCGTTACGTCAAGCTTATCTCGGC
Source organism: uncultured Acidobacteriaceae bacterium (assembly GCA_963849445.1). Taxonomy (GTDB): domain Bacteria; phylum Acidobacteriota; class Terriglobia; order Bryobacterales; family Bryobacteraceae; genus Bog-105. The sequence continues at coordinate 79,500 of CAWKHS010000015.1, forward strand.
CTCAAATAGTGGAATGCAGGGTTCATGTCTAGTTCCGCTCCGCTGGCGAGATCAGCGGGGTTCTCGTGAGGTATTTCCTCGAAGAAGAGCTGTGTGTGGAAATAATCTTCGATTTGCCCCAAAGCTTCGTGAAGCGGTCTAGCCCCGGCCGTATGGATCTCAGTTAACGTATTCTGGCTGAATGCGAGGCAGGAGAGCCCCAGAGCGAGCGAGCACAACCGAAAGTAGTTCATTTATTGTTGTCCGATATCGCCCTTAGCGGCACACGCTACTTATTAACCGTACCGCCTCTGTTGTCTTTAAGCGTACTGACGCTCGAACCTGGCTGAATCGTAACTCTAATCGTATGCGTCCCATGATGACGGTATGCGCGCGCTGGTGCAGCTACAACAGCGCTGGAGCGCTTTGTTCATGGAGGACTCGCGATTTTGGGTCAGGTTTTCGGAAAGAAGTTTGATTTCGATGGGAGGGAGAACTCGTGAGATCGATCCAAGCCGGGATGGCGATGACGGGAACGGGCCCGCCCGCGCGAGGCGTGGCACTTAGTACCTGGCGAGGTATTTGCGAAGTCAGCACGATGCTCTAAAATAGGAATTCAGTTCACCTTCCGCATCAGGACCCTACTGTTTGACCTCTCCCACTGTTCTTGACATCCCTACCGTGAGTGTGCCCGAAAGCAAGCGCGCTCAGGCCACGCGTGCCTTTCTGATCGTGTTTTTCTGCACATTTTTGGGTGCGGTGGCGCAGATCCTGATGAAATTGGGAACCGCGCACCTGGGTAGTCATGTCACGTTGACCGACGTGGTCCGTCATCCGCCGCTGTTCGTCGCGTTCTGTATCGGGATCATTACGAATCTGAAACTGTTCCTCGGTTATTGCCTGCTCGGAGTGCAGACCGTGCTTATGGCAATGGCGCTGAAGGGACAGGAACTCTCGAAGCTGTATCCAATCATCGCCCTGACGTACGTATGGGTGATTCTGTTGTCGCTAATCATTCTGCCTGGAGAGCACATGAACTTTTTCCGGACGATCGGGATCCTGTTCATCGTCGGCGGTGTGTCCGTACTCGGGATGAAGAAGTAGCCGTCATGAAGACACCTAATACCGCCATCGTTTTAGTTCTGTTTGCGTCCTTTATCGGGTCGTTCGGGGCCGTGTTCCTGAAGATCGGCGCGGAACATATGAAGGGAAGCCTGGCGCGCCTGCTGACCAACTACTGGCTGGCCGTTGGCGTTGTGCTCTACCTGCTCTCGTCAGTGTTCTACATGATGGGCGTCGCTCAACCGGGGGCCCAATTGACGGTGCTTTATCCCATGGTCTCGTTCGGCTACATCTGGGCGATTGTCTGGGCGCGATTGTTCTTCAAAGAATCCATCACAGTGCCGAAATTAGCGGGGCTGGCGATGATTATCTTCGGCGTGGCCCTCATCAATTTCGGCAACGCTTAAGAGCGCGCTGCGCGCCAGGTTTCTGCAAAGCGTTTCATTGCGGCCGGCGGCGTCCGACGCGCCAGCATCAGGAGTAGAGCCGCGGCGGTCCATACAAAGAACAGAGCAGTGATCCACAGTTTGGCCTGTTGCCCAAAGAATGGCGGCAGGACGAATTGGGCCGCAAAGAGCGCCAGCATACCGAGCGCTTCCCACCAGGCAAATTCCATATTTAGGAGAAAGATCAGTCCCACAGCGCTTTGACCGATCGTGAGCAGAAGTTCGGCTCGCTGCTCGACATCGATCGGGATGGATGAGGGTGCGCCGTGGCCCATTGAGAAGACGATGGGCAGCATGGCAACCAGCAGCGTCCATTGATTGATGTTGCTGGAGGCAATGTTCATCAGCGCCACGGATGCGTTCTCACTCTGGCGAGCGAAGTAAAAGGTAGAGGCGAGCTCCGGAAACTCGGAAATGATGGGAGCGAGCCATTGGATCACAAGAAAAGTGGGGAGGCCGATCGCGCTCGCTAATGCCACCAGACTTCCGAGGAATGGTTCCGCAGTGAAATAGATTAAGAGTCCTCCGCCGAGGAAACAAGCCGAGATCGCGAGAATGCGCCAGCGGCGGGGCGCGAGCACGATGTGGCGCGGTATGGTTTCGAGATCGTCGACGGCCTCCTGTTCCTGCGCGGGAAGCTTTGAGAGCAGGGCCAGATAGGCGATGTAGAAGGCGATCAGAATGCCGGCGTCATAGAGCTCGATGCTCGCCTTCCACCAGATGACTAGCGCATAGAGCAGCGGGAAGACCAGGCCGATCACTTCGACACTGTGGTGCGGAGCGAGTTCGATCTTGTCCAGATGACGGCCAGTGCGCTTGCGGAACACAACCGCAGCAGTTGCGTAAATCATGGGCCACGCAAGTCCGGTGAGAAGGCGCAGCGCACCAGTGAGGTTGGCCATCAGAAGCGGCGTTTGCTGTTTCCAGGCGAGGACGGCCTCCACGGCGAACTCGGGCAGGGTTTGCATCCAGGCGAGGATGGCGAGAGCAAAGCCTTGCGCGACGAAGAATTGAGCCGATTCCGCGCCCCAGGTTATAAGAAGCGAGGCGATGAGGATGCATGGCGTGGTCCAGAGCGCGGCCCATGGACCCGAGTGCGAAAGAGGAACCGCAGCGACGAGGAACAGGAGAGCGGCGCCGAGCGAGGCTCTCGGCTGTGTGGAGTTATACGAAGACAACCCGGGCCTCCGAGGCGTCGCGCGGGCGAGCGATAACGGAGTGCTTTTCAAACTCAGGCGATTTGGACGGGAAATCGGTTCGGTAATGACCCCCGCGGCTTTCTTCCCGCGCAATGGCTGCGCGGGAGATGAGAGCTGCGACTTGATGGATACTGCGAAGCTCAAAGTCGGTGCGGGTGGCGCTGTCGAGCGGCCGAAGTGGACGCGACTCAATGCGCTTATGCGCTGCCGTGAGTTCGGGCCCATTACGCAGGACGCCGCACGAATTCCAGGAGATGGCGCGGAGTTCGCGTTCGCTTATGGAGGGGAACAAAGCGACGGGCTCGCTGAGGTGAGCACTGCCCTTCAGCGCCGGAAGAGATGACATCGCATGACCTGCGCGCGCGCCGAATACGACGGCTTCCAGCAGTGAATTGCTCGCCAGGCGATTCGCGCCATGCACTCCTGTGCAGGCCACCTCACCGGCCGCGAATAGGCGGGGGATGCTGGCTCGGCCAAAGAGGTCGGTGCGAACGCCGCCCATGGCGTAATGCGCAGCGGGACGGACGGGAGCGGGTGTTTTCTCGAGGTCGACTCCGTATTGCAGGCAAGTTTCGTAGATGCGGGGAAAGCGCTTAGCGATAAACCCCGGCGCGAGGTGCGTCATATCCAGGAAGGCGCTTGGGTCACCGCTGGCCCGCAGTTCCATCACCATGGAACGGGAGACCACATCGCGCGGAGCCAATTCCTTGAGCGGATGGTAGCGTCCCATGAAACGCTCGCCCTCGGCATTGCGCAGGTAAGCGCCCTCGCCGCGAAGAGCTTCGCTGAGCAGGAAGCGGGGAGCGGAGGCAACGAAGAGAGCGGTGGGATGAAACTGGACGAACTCGATATCAGCGATGTCGGCGCCGGCGCGAAAGGCGCAGGCGACACCGTCACCGGTAGCAACATCTGGATTGGTCGTGTTCTCAAACACGCGGCCTAACCCACCGGTGGCAAGTAGGGTTCCACGAGCTTGAATCAGAACCGTCGATTGGGTGGTTTCGTCGAGCGCGGCGACCCCTGCCACTTCGTCGCCTTCGACTAACAGGTCGGTGACGGCGGCGAAGGTTTGGAATGAGATGTTTTCAAGCGAGCGGGCGTGCTGGCGAAGGCTGCGGACGATTTCCCGTCCGGTTGAGTCGCCGTGCGCGTGTAGAACGCGGTTGCGGGAATGAGCGCCTTCGCGAGCGAACAACAGGTCGGGGCCTTTGCGGTCGAAGGCGGTTCCCCATTCGATCAATTGCTCGATAGAGCTGGGACCTTCTTCGACCAGGGTGCGTACAGCTTCGAGATCGCAAAGTCCATCGCCGGCAACGAGCGTGTCTTGCTCATGTAGTTCCAGTTCGTCATCGTCGCTGAGAGCGACTGCGATTCCACCCTGCGCGTATTCGGAGGAAGATTCGCGGAGACTGTCTTTCGCGATGACGAGAACTCGGCCTTGAGAAGCGAGTTCGATCGCGGCGCGAAGGCCTGCCACGCCTGCTCCGACCACGACGAAATCTGTCTCGAGCCGCTGAACGAGGGTGGCCAAAAGCACATGGTACAACGGGATGAAATGCCGGCTTTCGAGGTGCGGACGCCTCACCACACCTATTCGAACGAAGTGGAGCGCGGCATTCTGGCGCGTGTATCGAGCTTTATTCCAGAGCGCGCGGGCAAGCTTTTCGTGGTGACCACGCAAGACGTTTGGAAGCTGCACGGCGCAGTTCTGGAGGGGCAGTTCGCGCCGGAGAAATTGGCGGTGCTGTTTTTTCCCGGCGGAGAGAGCAAAAAGCGGCTGAGTTCGGTGGAAGAGCTGGCGGGGCAGATGCTGGAGCGGCATGCCGATCGGACGAGCGTGGTCATGGGGTTCGGCGGCGGCATTGTCACGGACGTGAGCGGGTTTCTGGCGGCCATCTTCATGCGCGGCATTCCGGTGGTGCAGATTCCGACGACGCTGCTGGCGCAGGTGGATGCGGCGACGGGTGGAAAGACCGGCGTGAACCTGGTCGGCGGCAAGAATCTGATCGGCAGCTTTCATCAGCCCTTGGCCGTATTGATCGATCCCGAGGTTTTGTCGACCTTGCCTGCACGTGAGTACCGGGCGGGCTTGTTTGAAGTAATCAAGTGCGGAGTGATTCGCGATCCAGCGCTTTTCCGCCTGCTGAAGGATCGGCCGGACGATGTGCTGGCGATGAAGCCGGATGTTGTGGATGAGTTGATCTCGGCGGCGGTTCGGATTAAGGCCGACGTGGTTTCAGCGGACGAGCGCGAGGGCGACTTGCGGCGAATTCTGAACTTCGGACACACCGTTGGTCATGCGATCGAAGCAGAGACCGAGTATGTGCGCTTTCTGCATGGCGAGGCGATTGCGTGGGGCATGCTGGCCGCTACTCGTTTGGCTGAGATGCTGGGCAAACTGGGCGAGCGGGATGCGAAAGAGATCAAGCGAACCGTTTGTCGCTACGGGCCGCTGCCGCCGGCCAAGGACTTGAATCCGGATGCACTGCTCGCCAGACTTGCCAGCGACAAGAAGACGCTACAGGGAAAGGTGCATTTCGTGCTGCCGGTGAAGATCGGGGCGGTTGAAATTGTCTCCGGCATTGAGCCTGCGACGATCCGGCAGGCCGTTGTGGATTCACTCCAGTGACAGGAACGACGCCCCCGGGCACCACGGGCGAGGCGCAAGCAGCGCAGTGGGTGCAGCGGATGTTTGCGGGGATCGCGCCCAAGTACGACCTGCTAAATCATCTGCTGTCGTTTAATATCGATCGCGGTTGGCGCAAGGTGCTGGTGGAGAAGCTGGCGCCGGTGTTGGCCCGGCGCGAGGCGAAGGTGCTGGACCTATGCTGCGGGACGGGCGATGTGCTGCTGGATCTGCAAGCGGCGGCGAGCGCTCCCGTCATGGGAGCCGATTTCTGCCACCCCATGCTGGTATCAGCGCAACAGAAGGCTGGACAGAAAGGCTTCCATGCACCGTTGTTTGAGGCGGACGCTCTGGCGCTGCCTATCGCGGCACGAACTCTGGACGCCGTTACGATCTCGTTCGGCTTCCGTAATTTGGCTAATTACGAGAGCGGGCTGAGAGAACTGCATCGCGTGCTGAAGCCCGGCGGGATGCTGGTCATTCTAGAGTTCTCGCATCCGCCGGGATTGCTGATGAAGGCCGGTTACGGATTGTACTCGCGGCTATTGCTTCCCGCGATCGGAACTTTGATTTCGGGATCACGCGAGGCTTACGCCTACTTGCCGGATTCGATTCGCAAGTTTCCGCCAGCAGAAGAGCTGGCACTCATGATGAGGGCGGCGGGATTCAGCAATACAAGCTTCGAATTGCTAACGGGCGGGATCGCGGCGCTTCACGTCGGAAAGGCTTAGCGGCTGGAAGCGGCGGCGAGGCTGCGGTTGATCTCGTCGCGCAGGCTGAGATTGCGGACGAGCCGCAGGAGATAGTTGGGATGCAAGCCCAGGATGCGGGCGGCCTGCTTGTAATCGCCATTGCCCTGCACGTAGGCATCGAGGATGGCCTCGCGCTTGGCTTGCCCGACGGAATGATGATACTTGGCGCTGGTATCGCGCGGCGATGCTTCGACGAGGGCCTCGGGCAGATCCTCCGGCAGCACTAACTCGGAGACCCCTAGCACGACGGCGCGCTCCATCGCGTTCTCGAGCTCACGCACATTACCGGGCCAGGCGTATTGCAGCAGCATCTCTTCGGCTTCCGGCGAGATTCCTTGCACGTGACGCTTGCAGCGATCGGAAGAGCGCTGGAGGAAGTAGCGGGCGAGCAGCGGGATGTCCTCTTTCCGCTCCCGCAACGGAGGCGAATCGAGGGTGACGACGTTGAGGCGGTGATAGAGGTCCTCGCGGAATCTTCCCTCGCGCACGTCGTCGGACAGATCGCGATTAGTGGCGGCGATGACACGAATGTCAAGCGGATGAGGCTGGGTACCGCCGACACGTTCAAACTCTCGCTGTTGCAGAACGCGCAGCAGCTTGGCCTGCAAGCCGGGGGCGAGCTCGCCGACTTCATCGAGGAAGATGGTTCCGCCCTGCGCCAGCTCAAAGCGCCCCTTCTTGAGCGAAATGGCTCCGGTGAAGGCGCCCTTCTCATGCCCGAATAGTTCGCTTTCAAAGAGCGCGTCGCTGAGGGCGGCGCAGTTGACCGCGATGAACGGGCGTTCGTGACGGGGGCTCTGGGAATGAAGAGCGCGGGCGATCAGTTCCTTGCCGGTGCCACTTTCGCCGGTAATGAGCACGGTGGTGTCGCGGGGGGCGACGCGATCGACCAGTTCGAGGAGACGGCGAATGATGGAACTGGCGCCGACGATGCCGGTACTCGTGGCGATCTGCTCCTGGAGAAGAGCATTTTCGGCCTTGAGGGTCTCTACTTCGTGATTCGCCTCGAATCCAATGGAGGCCAGGGAGGCGACGGCGGTCAGCGTCTCAAGATGAGCGGTGATGCGCTGTATTTCCGCGTCGGCCACATGGAAGGCGAGGACGCCACCCAGCACACCGGCCAGATAGAGCGGTACACCGATGATGCCTGTTTGTGGATCGCCGAATGCGCCTTCGTCACAGATGCGGACGAGGGCGGGCTCGAACTCTCCTTCATGCTTGCCCTCGCGCGCACGATAACGCTCCAACAGCTCCGAGCAATTGGTGCCGAGCAGCAGCAGGCCGTCTTGCGAAGGAATGAGGTCGGCGACCAGGCGGCAGATCTGGCTTTGCAGAAGATGATCGTGCGACTCGCCGCCACTGGCAGCCAGAGCGCGAAACAGAAAGACAAGCGAGCAGGCGGCGAGCAGCACCGGTTTGGTGTCGGCGTTGATGAGCTCGACGGCTTCCTGGGCAGCGGCTTCGCCGGAGCGGAACATCAGGATGGTTCTGCCGACGCCGATCTGGTCGCGATCTTCCAGCCAGCGCTCGGCCGAGCGCATGCCGTTCACGTAGGTGCCGAGGCCGGTGCGCAAATCCGCGATGATGAAAGCGGCCGCCTTGTTGGCGGATCTGGCAGTGACGCCAGCCGACTTCGGGCTCACTGAGGACGATAGTGGACGTTGGGGCGCGCCCAACCGACAGTTCGCCTTTGGCCAGCGGGTGACGTGTGCCGGCCGACGGTCCGTTGACGATGATCAGCTCCGCGCTCAAAGTGGGATCTCTCGAAACTACTGTTGCCAAACTGACGCGGCCGCGCCATGGCAACAGTCTACTTTACCAATACTAGGGAACGGTGAGGGTCACCAGGGGTTCTGCTGGAAGGGAGGCGTAAGCGTCGTGACCATCTTGGTGCATCCCGTCGAGATCGAGAAAGCGGGTATCGAGCAGCCTACCGGTGTCGATGTTGGCCATGGCGGACAGCAGAGACTCCTTGAGGAAGGGGTGGTCTTGCTCGAGTTCGGCGAAGATGTCGCGAAGCGTCCGGCGAACGGTTCCGGTCTTCTGAGAACAGCCGCACGGAATGACAGGGGCGCCGAGGGACGCGGCAAAGGCGCGGGTCAAGTCTTCGGTGACATAGACCAGGGGCCGAATGAGACGGAACTCGCGCTTCTTCGACCAGGTGACCGGCGGAAGAGCGCTGATTCGCCCGGTGAACATCGCGTTGCGCAGGAAGGACTCGCAGAAGTCGTCGGCGGTGTGGCCGAAAGCGATGACGTTGGCGCCCAGGTTGCGAGCAATCTCATAGACGGCGCGGCGGCGGAAGCGGCTGCAGAGGTCACAGCCATGGTCGGGCTTTTCCGTTAAGAGGTTGAGCGAGGGGGTGTCCTGAACGTAGGTCCAATCGATTCCGCGGGATTGCAGATAGTCGCCGACAGGCTGAATGGGCGCCAAGAAACTTGCCTTGCTCGACCGTGAAGGCGCAGACCGAGAACCGGATTGGTGCACGCTGCTGCAAGAGCAGAAGCGCTTCGAGCAGGGTAAGCGAATCTTTGCCACCGGAGACGCCGACGGCCACGCGATCGCCATCACGGATCATGCGGAAGCGGCCGATGGCCTCACCGACTTTGCGCAGAATCGATTTTTCGAGGTCCACTTTCTCCACGATAGCGAATCAGGCTAGGCTGATGAGGTGTCACTTGAAGAGGATCTTGAACTGATCGCGAAGCAGGAAAAGAAGCTGCGTTTTGCGCGCTTCGAAGAAGAGGATGCCTGGAAACTGGGCTCGCGGCTGCGTGAAATGGCGGTCGCGCAAAGCTATCCAGTGGTGATCGATATCCGGCGCTTCGGACAGCCGCTGTTCTACTGCGCGCTGGCGGGCAGTGCGCCGGATAACGCGGAGTGGGCGCGGCGCAAAGGGAACGTGGTGGCGCGGTTTTACCGCAGCTCGTATGGACTGGGGCTGGAACTGCAGCAGAAGAACACGACGCTCGAAAGCAGGTTCGGCTTGATGCTCACGGATTTTGCGGCGCATGGCGGATCCTTTCCGGTGAGCGTGCCCGGGGTGGGCGTGATCGGGTCGGCGACGGTCTCGGGACTGCCGCAGCGAGTGGATCACGAACTGGTGGTGGAAGCGATCGCGGAAGCTACCGGGCAGGTCTATAGTGAGATTCGCCTGCCCGGCTAAGTCGAGATTCGTCTGCCCGGCTGACTTACTTGCTACCGGTATCGGGCGGCAGCATGGGTGAGCAGCAAGGCGTCTCGGACGGCTTGAATTCCATCAGCTCGGCGCGGGTGCCATCGGGATCGAAGAGGCCGAGTTGCCACTTGCCGTCGCGTCCCACGATAGCCGGGTGAGGGGGCTGGTAGCCGCGGCTGAGCACTTCCTGATAGACCGGCTGAATCTTTTCGACACCGAGCCCCATATGATGCGCGACACCGAGCTGTTTAGGCGTGGGGCTATGCACGTTGAGCATGTACTCGAGCCAATCGGTCCCGTCAGGGACGCGCATGTTGACCCAATCGATGTCGCCGCCCTTCATGCCGCCGTACCAAGCCAATTTGAAGCCGAGAAGGTCGCGATAGAAGCGGTCCATGATGTCCCGATCCTGCACAGTGACGCCGACGTGGACCATACGTTTGGAGAGACGAGTGTCCGGCATGAGCTTGCCGAAGTTAGTAGTGTGCGGAGAGCCGGGCATGTATTGGACGAACTCCACGTTGTGCCCTTCGGGATCCTTAATCATCATGCTGAGGTTCTTGTCGAGGCCGGGTTTGAGCGTGGCGGGGACCTTCACATCGTGCGCGGCGAGATAATCGCGCAGTTTCTGAATGTCGGTGGTCTCGAACGCGAAATGCGTCATGCGATCTTCGTTCGGGCCGGCGAGACCCGGATAGATCTCGATGTACTGGTGGTCGTTGACCTTGTAGTAATTCAGCATCAGGCCGCCGGTGGGCTTGTCGAGGCTGAAGTGGGCGTAACCGAGCACATGGCCGTAGAAATTGTCGGCTGCTTTGAGGTCGCTAACCTTGAGGCCGATGTGCGCGACGCCGACGATGGGTGGACGGTCAGGCGTGGCGACGGCAGTTTGCGCGAAGGCGCGATTGCAAAAGGCGAAAACGAAGCAACACGGCGCGAGGAAAAGGGCGTAAAGGATTCGGCGACGCGACATGTAGCGATGATAGCCCCTGGGACGCACGTTCTTGTGTATCGGAACACACATAGAGCGCGGATACGGAAGAGCAAGAGTCAAGTTGGGCGGCTAGGCAGCTTGAGAGTGGGATTCCCTTGGCCCTGTTGATCGATTGTGAAGGTCCTCAGCCTCAGACCAGCAGGGATTCGGCCATTTGGGTGACTTGTTCCTGGAGAAAGGGCTTGGGGAGTACGACATCTGCTCCCAATGTGCTGGCCAATTTAAGAAAAGTGCCGCTCTGGGTTCCCGAGAGAGCGAGTATCTTGATGGCGGGATGGTATTTCCGCAGTTCTGCGATCAGCTCGAGCCCGTCCTTCTCAGGCATGAACAGATCCGTAATGACGAGTTTGACCGGATGAGCGTTGACTTGCTGCATTGCTTCTTCTCCGTTGACCGCCTCAAGGACCTGATACCCGGCTTGCTCCAGGTGAGTACGCATTTGAAAACGAACGTCCTCGTCATCTTCGGCGATCAGCACGGTAGTAGAGCGTTCGCGATCGAGGACCTGAGCGACCTGCTCGAGCAATTGTCCCGGCATGTAAGGTTTCTGCAGGAACGGCACATCGCCATGTAGTTCGCCGCCAAGCAGCGCATGCTCGGTGTAGCCTGACGTGAAGATGACGGAGAGCCGCGGCCATTTCTTTTGCAATTCCTCAGCCAATAGCGGGCCGCTCATTTCGGGCATTACTACATCGGTGAGCAGTAGCGAAGGGGGCGCAGTGAGCGTATCGGCTACTCGTAGGGCGTCCTTGCCGTTGCTGGCCTCAAGCACAGTGTAGCCGGCTTCCTTGAGTACCTCACGCGCCAGGGTGCGGAGCTGCTTTTCATCCTCAACTAGCAGAATGGTCGCATCCCGCGCGCCGAGAGCGGGAAGCGAATTCGATTCGGTGGGTTCCTCGCGAAGGGCCACCGGCGCCTCGAGCAGAGGAAAAGATATTTTGAAAGTTGTGCCGAGGCCGACTTCAGAATCCACGGTAATCGTCCCGCCGCTTTGTTGCACAACGCCCAGCACCATCGATAAGCCGAGCCCGGTGCCTTTGCCTACCTCCTTCGTGGTGAAAAACGGTTCGAAGACTTTGCTGCGGGTGGCCTCATCCATGCCGCGGCCCGTGTCGCTTACGCTCAGCTGCACATATTTACCCGGCGCGATGTCCTCAACTAAAGCCGATTGCGCGTCGATTTCGACGTTGCAGGTTTCGATGGTTAACTGACCGCCCTGGGGCATGGCGTCACGCGCGTTAACGGATAAGTTCAGCAGCACTTGTTCGAGTTGGGTTGGATCGGCCAAGATCTCACCCAGGCCGTTTTCGAGATGCAAGACGATTTCAATGTCCTCGCCCAATAGACGCCGCAGCATCGTGCTGATGTTGGAAACAATTCCGTTCAAGCGCACCGTTTGCATTTGCAGAATCTGCTTGCGGCTGAAGGCCAGCAACTGGCTGGTGAGGTTGGCCGCCCGCTGCCCGGCAGCGTGGATTTCAGACACTTTGTCGCGAATGGGATCCGCATCGTCGAGTTGGTTCAGAATGCTGTCGCTGTAGCCGAGGATAACCATCAGCAGATTATTAAAATCGTGCGCCACGCCGCCCGCCAACCTGCCGATCGCTTCCATTTTCTGGGCTTGCTGAAGTTGCGTTTCGAGGCGCTTTCTTTCGGTCACGTCCGTGACAAGCTTCAGCCGCGCCTTGCGCCCTCCAAATTCGAGAGTACGCACGTTCGCTTCGATGGTGATCAATCTGCCGCTCTTATGCCGCGTCACAAAAGTGCCGCTGTACGATTCGGCGTTCTTGACGGTTTCCAGGTACTGCGTGAATGCGACGACTTCATCGGGAGGCCGAAGATCGAGCAGCGTCATGTTCAGAAACTCCTGGCGCGAGTATCCATACAGTTCCGCGGCGGCGATGTTCACGGCGAGATAGGCGAGCGTTTCGGGATCGAAGACTTCCATGGGCAGCGGGCTGTCTTCAAACAGCAGCCGGTAGCGTTGTTCGCTGTCGCGCAGTTGCGCCTCGGTATTGCGCCGTTCGGCGATTTCAGCTTCGAGCGATGCGGCGGTCTGCGACAGGTCCGCGGTACGTTCCTGAACCCGCATCTCCAGTCCTTCGCGAACCTGGCGCAAGGTTCCTTCGGCCTGTTCGCATTCCCGCAGATCGCGGCTGATCCAGAGCGCGCAGATAGCTACAAACGCCAAGCCCACCAAGGTGCCGGCGCCGGTCAGCTCCGCCGCCCAGGTGGAGGCTTCGCTTGAACCTCGGGTGCGGGCCGCAAGTAGCCTCCCCTCTTCGCTTTCCAGTTCCTGAAAAGCGGCTGAAATGCGCTGCATACGCGCTTCATCGGGGACGAGCGTCGAGCCATACTCCAGTGCGGCTCTATGCGGCTCGCTATGGGCGATCGTGATATACGTCTCCTCCGTTGCTAGTGCCTCTTCCAATAGCGGTCTTAGACGATCGAGCCGGCCCTGTTGGGTTGTGTCAACCGTGCTGGAACGAACGCGCGTGAAGCGGGCTATGACCTCGGCCTTGGCTTGCCTAAAGCCGGCCTCCAGGCTTGGCGATTGCGTCAGCAGGTATCCTCGTTCATTGCACTCGGCCACGTGTACGGCGGCCGAGATCCCTTCGAGCGAGGCGACAACGTCATGCGTGCGCGACACCAACGCTGCACGGTCTGCCGACGTCTTGAGACGTCGCTGCGAGGCAAAGCCCAAGGCCGTGAGGAGGATGAGAGCGGTAATGAGGCCGATGCGCAGCTTTCGATGGATATTCATTGCAAAGCAGTTCCCAGGGGACCGGCGAATCGCGAAGCAACCTGCGGAACGCTGCCCGCTTAACTCATCGGCGCAAAGGCACTGCGGTCCCTTGAAATCGTTCCCCCGGCGCGCCGGCAGGAGGCAACGAGCCAAAGATCTCTCACAGAATCCGGGCAGGGCGACGATGAGGGCATCGGGACCGAACCGGCGTGCTCGATCGGCGCGCTCGCGTGGGTTTCCGGTGCATTGGAGCCAACGTGAAGCCCCTTAGCCGCATTGTTGAGGAGTTAGTCCCGGAGTACCTGGAGGCCCGCAAGAATGAGGTTCCGCAAATGCTCCAACTGCTCGCGTCCTCCGATTTCGAGCGGCTGCGGGTACTGAGCCACAGCTTAAAAGGCAGCGGCGGTTCTTTTGGGTTCCCAGAGCTGACGCACTTCGGCGAGACGCTCGAGCGCTGTGCGCGGGCCGCCGATGGTGCTTCCTTTCGCGCAGAACTGAGCCGGCTTAACGAGTATCTGGAGCATCTGAACTGGTCACCTTCGCGACACTCTTGAATCCCGGGTTCAAGTGGCGATACGGATCGCTTGATCACGGGTCGCTTTGATACAGATCAGCTTTGCCGATGAGCTTTCTGACGACGCGGGTTGCCGTCTGTGAGCGCGAAGAGGCGTGAGCGGCGGCCCTTACACCCCGCGATCGAGGTTCTAATGGATGGTTTAGAAGCTCCCCAGAAACAGTTGTCCGACGAGGCGCAGTTGCTGAAGGAAGGCCGGCAATTAGCCAAGCGTGCGGTGCAGTTGTCCACGCAGACTCACAAGATCAAGGTTTGGGTTCCGATCCTTTGCTCGATGATTTTGACCGGTTATTACCTCTATGGGCTGCATAAAAAGCAGCAGGCGAACGGTATGGACCTGGGACAGCCGGTCGCTTCTGCGCCGGTTGCGGTTGAGCCGAGCGCTTCCAACTCGAAGCCGGGGGATGCGCCTGTGGTCGAGCCGCAAACGAATTCTCGAAACGCGGCTGCCGCGCCGGGGGATGCGGCGGTACCGGATTCCGCGGCGGCGGATCCGAACGCGAGCGATACCGATCTTCGCAAGCAAGCCGCACAGGCTCACAGGGCGCAGCAATTTGGGGACGAAGCGAAGCTGTGGCAACAATTCATGACGCGATCCTCCACGCCGCAGGCGGCTTGTCCCGCGATCGGCACGGCGTACGAACGCGCCGGAGACCTGGACGCCGCGATTCAGGCTTTTGAAAAATGCGTAGCGCTCGAACCGCGCAACGCCGACATCTCGGTGGCCTTTGCGCACGCGCTGCAGACCAAAGGCGACTTCACCCGCGCCGCATCTCTTTATCGCCAGGTGATGGCGGCGGACCCGAAGAATCTGGACGCGCAACGGGAATGGCGTTGCTCGAACTGAAGCAGAACCATTTGCGTGAAGCCGAAGCGGCGGCGATGAGCGTATTGCATAAAGCGCCGGACCAAACCGACGCTTTATTGATTGCCGGGATCGTCGCCTGGCGCGAGAGCCGATTGCCGGATGCCGAAAAAATCTTCTTGCGCGGCGCGGCGCTAGACGATCAACGCGCGGATTTCCACGTCTTCCTGGGGCGGATTGCCGAAGCCCAGCGGCGCCCGCGAGATGCGTTGGCACAATACGACAAGGCGCTCGCGCTCGATCCGGCGGATGCGGAAATAGCCGGGCGCCGCGACCGGCTGCAACAGGCGCGGTGAGAACGCCGTCCCATGAGATTCGAGATGAGGTTCCACGTTTGACTCACTTATCAGAAACATCGAACCCGGAAACATCAAACCCGGAAACAAGGAATGGGAGCAGTTCCTCCGCGGTGGACGCGCTGTCTTATGCGCGCGAAGCACTCTCGGGTAAACGGATTGCGTTGCTCGGATTCGGGGAAACCGCGGCCGCGGAGTTGACGCGCATCTTGACGGACGCCGACGCTTTCGTCCGTTCTCTCCGGTTTGACGTTCGCCCCGACGCGGATATTCTGAAGCCGCTCGAACTGATTCTGGTGAACGTGGAAGGCGCGGCGGAAACGGCGTGGCTGGATGCGGAACAGCTGCAGTTCGTCGCTGACAGATGCATTGCAGCGGGACCGGTTCGGGTGTTGCTGCTGCTCGTAAAGCAGGCGCGCGTACCGTGGCAAAAATTTTGCGTCTGGCCGACAGGTCCCGAAGAGCTGTTGCTGCGCTGCGTGCTGGCTCTGCGGGCCGGTTTGCCTGCCGCTTCGCAAAGTGTTCCTCCCGGATCGACCGTAGTGTTGGCCGATGACGATCCTTCCATCACCGCCTTGGTGCGCCTCACGCTGCAGCGCAACGGTCTCACGTGCGAGGTGGCTTCGAACGGCAGAGAGGCGCTGGATCTGATCCAGAAGCTGAAGCCGTGCGCCGCTGTGCTCGATGTCGGGATGCCCAGCATCGATGGCTTCGAGGTTCTGTCGCGCATGAAGAGCGTTCCGGAGATGGCGCAAACGCGTGTGATTCTGCTGACCGGATGTGAACAGGAATCGGACATTTTGCGAGGGTTCAGCTTGGGCGCGGACGATTACGTCATTAAGCCGTTTAATCCCATGGAGTTGATGATGCGTCTGAAGCGCGCCATCGGGCGGTTGTAGCGAGAGCTGCGATGGAGACCCGGTGATAGGGCGCGAGGCAGGGAAAGTGTATGCCAAGGCTGTTGCGGTTTCGGCGGCGGTATGGCTGATCAATGTGCTGGTGGAGCGGCAAGCGGCTGAGCTCATCCCGGATCATGCCTTGTGTTGGGCAGCGACTTTCGCCGCGGTGCAAACGGGACTTATTCTTTTGGTATCGATTTCGCTGCTGTCCGTGCGTACGTATGCGCGGCTGAAGGAGAATCTTCACGAGCAGATTCGGCCTGCGATTCGGGATCGTGTCCTGGCGCTGGCGCTCGAGGGGGAATCGTGGTCTTCGGAGGTCCCGCGGCACGGACCGGCGAGGCAGGTGCTCGAGGACAATATCGCCCACGCTCTGGGGACCGTAAAAGCCGCGGGCCGGGAGCGCGTGGCGCGTTTCGCGATGGCGCACGGATTTGCCGCCGAGTGGCTGGAGGCGCTTTCCTCGCATTCGAAGAAGGAGCGGAAAAGGGCCGTCTCGCTGCTGGGGTTGATCTCGCCGGTGGCGGGCAACGCGGCGCTTTTTGCGGGAATTCGCGATGCCGATTCCGGGGTTCGCGCGCAGGCTTACCGCGCGCTGCTGATGGCAGGCGATGCGCTCGGCTTAGAGCAGGTGTTTCAGGCGGCACTGCGGGAATCGCTGCTGATGCGGGCTCTGCTGGCCGACGATTTGAAGCGGCACGCGGCTTACTTGTTGGCCCATACCATCCCGCGTTCGATGGAAAACGCAACACCCGAGGAGGCGGCCCGCTGTTTTGAAATTCTGATTGCCTGGAAGCGAGCCATTCCATCGTTCGATGTGCGCCCCTGGCTGGCGCGTGAGCAAGATCCCTTGCTTACTCCTCTGGTGCTTGGGCTTTTACCGTACGTACTGACGGAAGATTCCATCGCGGAGTATGTTGAGGCCGCATTAAAGAGCCCGGATTTGGAGCTTCGCTGCGCCGCGGCGGAAGCCGCCGGCCGGTTGAAGATCGCAAGCCTGATTCCGGCGCTTGAAGCTGCCCTGTTCGCGGAGCGGCGCCTGGCGGTGACTGCGGCGAACGCTCTGGCGCATATAGGAGAAGCAGGCGAAATCGTACTAGACAAGGTCGTTGTCAGCCCGGACAGGAAAGCGGCCGCCGTGGCCATGGAAGCCCTGGAGCACGCGACCGTAAGGCGTTAGGAGACAGCGGATGGCGGGACTGAACTTCTACCGGGCGCTTGAGGATCTGATTATCGGTTACGTGGTGCTGGTGAACGCGGCCTATTTCCTGCTGATGCTGATCGGTTATTTCGCGCTCGCGAAGGAGAGCGATCCGTTCAGCGCGGATGAGTTGGAAGTCTTGATGAAATCACCGTTTGTGCCCAGCGTTTCGGTGCTGGCGCCGGCATACAACGAAGCGGCGACGGTTCGCGACAGCGTCCGCTCGATGCTCCGGTTGCGGCATCCGCGGCATGAAGTGATTGTGATTAACGATGGATCGGCCGACGGTACGCTCGAGGCGTTGATTGAGGAGTTCAGGCTGTATCGATCGAGCAGGGTGGCGCTCGGCGACATTCCGACGGCTGCGGTCCGCGGAGTGTATGAATCGCGCGATCCGATTCCGCTGGTGGTGATCGACAAAGAGAATGGCGGAAAGGCCGACGCGCTCAATTGCGGCATCAACTACTCGCGGCACGATTTGTTCGCGGCGGTAGATTCGGATTCGATCATCGAGCGCGACGCGCTGCTCGAAATTGCGCGGCCTTTTCTCGAAGCGCCGGAAGAGACGATGGCGGTGGGCGGCATGATTCGCGTGGCGAACGACTGCCGCATCGAGCATGGAGCAGTGCTTGCAGTCAACACGCCGAGAAATCTCATGGCCCGCTTCCAGATTGTGGAATACTTGCGAGCGTTTCTAGCCGGGCGCACCGCCTTGAGCTTTGCCAACACGTTGCTGGTGATCTCGGGAGCATTCGGTGTTTTCCGGCGCGAACTGGTGGTGGAGATGGGCGGCTACCGGCGCGATACGGTGGGCGAAGACATGGAACTGGTGATGCGGATTCATCGTCATTGCCGTGAGCGCCACCTGCCGTGCCGTATCCGGTTCATTTCAGATTCCGTGTGTTGGACGGAGGTTCCCGAATCCGCCCGCGTGCTGCGGCGACAGCGCATTCGCTGGCAGCGCGGCTGCTTAGAGTGCTTGCTGTTCCATAAGCGGCTGATCGGCAACGCGCGCTTTGGAGCGGTTGGGTTACTGGGGCTTCCTTATTTTGTGCTTTGCGAGGTTCTCGGGCCGCTGGTGGAAGTAGTCGGGTATCTGGTTACTGTCGCGGGATTGTTGCTGGGATTGCTTTCGATCGCAAGCGCTCTGCTTTTTTTCGCCGTGTCCATTCTGTTTGGACTGTTGTTGTCCGTCGGTTCCGTGCTGTTGGAAGAATCGACGATATCGAAGTATCCCAATCCGCGCGACCTCGCCCGTTTGCTGCTGGCGGGCTTTATCGAGAACCTCGGATACCGGCAACTGACGTTGCTGTGGCGGGTGCAAGCCATTCTGCAGGTTCTGTTCAGGAAAGAGCGGTCCTGGGGAAAGATGGAGCGGCGCGGGTTTCAACGGGCCTGATCTCCCGCGCGGGTCTGACGCCCGGGCAGGACATATCCGAGGTCCCGAAAGTACCTACGGTCTTCTGCCGATGAGACTGGTAGGAGATTGTGTTTTGGAACCAGTTGGGCAATCAGGAGCACCTCTGCGACAAGGGCCGGAATCGGATGGCTGGCGCATTACAAAAACAGGCGCATGGATTGTCGTATCGTGCGCTTTATGTTTCACGGGCTACTTTTACGGGGTTCACAAGCAAGGCAGCGGACGGATGCAGGCGAGCCTGCGCGGCGTGCGGTCTCATGGCGCTTCCGAAGCGGAAAACGGCTTGCCGGTGGCGCCCGCCTTCAGTGAAAATCAGGCGCCCGGGGATTTGCTGGCGCGCGCCCAGCTAGAGAACGAACTGGTATACACAGACCTGAAGTCCTTTATTTGCAACGAGGAGATGGAGCGCTATCAGGCGCATCTAAACGGGCAGAATCCCCACCGCATCGATACGGTGTACGCGAAACTCTCGTTTGAGAACGGGGTCGAGAACTACACGGACGTTCGCGAAAACAATCGGGACCGCCCGAGTTTGTCGAGCATCCCGGGGGCGTGGTCCGAAGGCGAGTTCGGCACGTTATTGCGGCAAACGCGCGCTCTGCTTGCGACGCAGCCTATCTCGCAGCAGATGGAGACGACTCTGAACGGCGCGCCCGCTATGATCTATAGCTTTCAAGTGCCTGGGCAGGACAGCCCGTGGGATCTGACGGTCAGTTCCCAGCAGTATCGCGTACCCTTTGAAACCAAGGTTTGGGTCTCGAAATCCTCTGGGGAAATCCTGCAAATCGCACGCACGTCCACGGCCATGCCGCCAGATAGCGGGATTTCAGAGATCCAATGGAGTGTTGCCTTAAAGCCCGTAGACCTGGACGGTAAAGCATACCTGCTTCCGAGCACCGGCGAATACTCCGTGCTCTATGCGCGCACGAATCATCGCGAATGGAACGTGATCAATTTTTCCGATTACCACCGCTATACTTCGCGCTCGGTGATCCACTTCTGATCTAGCCTGCTACAGGTGTCCTCCGCCCGGCCATCCGGAGGCGATTCCGCGCACCGACCAGCACGGCGTCACGACATTCCATTCAACGCTAACACATGTGTTAGTATTGCAAGTGTTCGAAGTCGCAGAGTATCTCGACTATCGGGACCGCAGCCCCTTCGGCACGTGGTTTGCCAGTCTGAACCCGCAAGCTGCCGCAAAGATTGTCACTGGTCTCACACGGATCCAAATGGGCAACCTGTCGAATGTGAAAGCGGTTGGCGGCGGCGTACTAGAGTACCGGATCGACTTTGGCCCTGGTTATCGAATCTACTTCGGCAGAGACGGCGAGCGACTCGTTATCTTACTCGGGGGCGGCACCAAGCAACGGCAGCAGACAGACATCGCCGCCGCGTACCTGAACTGGCAAGACTATAAGCGGCGCAAACGGCAGGAGTTATAAGGTGGCATTGACGAAGGATTTCAAGGATACTGTCCGCCGTCGCGTGCAAAGCGACGCGGGCTTTCGCAAAGCTCTGCTGCGGGAAGCGATCGAATGTATGCTTGGCGGCGATGTTGCCGCAGGCAAAGCTCTACTGCGTAACTACATCAACGCAACACTCGGCTTCCCGAAGCTGCAGGATGGCGTTCAGATCCCTGCCACTAGCCTGATGCGCATGTTCAGCCCGAAAGGTAATCCATCAGCGAACAACCTGTTTGATGTACTTGCTTACCTGCAACAGCAGGAAGGGATCAATTTCGAACTGCGCCCAACGCGTAAGGCATCGTAGCTCATATAGATCCGCTACTGATCGATTCCCACTTCGCTGAGGAACCAGGCATATTCGAACGCCCGATCTTTTAGACGGTCGTAGCGGCCAGAGGCGCCGCCGTGACCGGCGGGGTCCATCTTTATCTTTAAAAGCAGCGGGTTTTGATCCGTTTTGAGCGTGCGCAGACGCGCTACGTACTTCGCCGGCTCCCAATACATCACCTGGCTGTCGTTGAAACTTGTCGTGACGAGCATGGCGGGATAGGCGCGCTTTTCCAGATTGTCATAGGGGCTGTAGGTCTTCATGTAGTCGTAAGCGGCTTTCTCGTTAGGGTTACCCCACTCCAGGTATTCGCCAACTGTGAGAGGCAGCGAAGCATCCATCATCGTGTTCATGACGTCCACGAACGGAACAGCCGCGTGCACGGCGCGAAACAGATCGGGCCGCATATTTACGACCGCACCCATTAAGAGACCGCCGGCGCTGCCGCCCTCAATCACGAGCCGGTCCTTGGATGTCCACTTTTCGGCCTGCAAGTATTCGGCGCAATCGATGAAGTCGTAGAAGGTATTCTTTTTCTTCATGAGCATGCCGTCTTCGCGCCAGCCCTCGCCCATTTCATTACCGCCGCGAATGTGCGCGATTGCATACGCCATGCCGCGGTCCAGAATGCTGAGCCGGGAGCTATCGAAGGTGACGTCAGTCGGATAACCGTAGGAACCGTAGGCATAGAGGAACAGCGGACCTCGGCCGTCGCGCTTGAACCCTTTTTTGTACACGATCGAAATGGGAACCTTCACGCCGTCGCGCGCGGTGGTCCAGAGGCGTTCGGAAACATATTGAGCGGGGTCGTAACCGCCCAAGACTTCCTGCCGCTTCAAAAGCTTCGATGTGCCCGCTTCCGTGTCGTAGTCGTAGATGCTGCGAGGAGTGATAAAGCTTTGATAGTTATAGCGGTACGTAGTTGATGCGTAATCGCGCGTGCCGCCGGGCGACGCCGAATAAACGGGCTCGGGGAAGGGAATGTCGGTCCAGGAAGCGTTCTTGAAGTTGTAGATGCGCAGGTGGTTCAGAGCTTGCGACTGCTCGATCGAGACCGCGAAGTTTTTAAACAGATCGACGTCTTCGATGAGGACGTCGTCACGCTGCGGTACAAAGACCTTCCAATTGGCTGGCGCAGGGTCATTCTCGGGTGCCGTCATGAGAGCGAAATTGCGTCCCGGTTTGTTCGTGCGGATGTAAAAGAGCCCCTCGCGGTGATCAACGTAATAACGGTGCTTCTTTTCGCGCGGCAGGAATACGGCGAGCGCGTCCTGGGGATGATCCGCCCGCAAGTAACGGACCTCAGTCGTGTCTTTGCTTTCGATATTGAGCAAGAGATAGCGGCGGTCGCGCGTCTTGTCGGCGCCAATATCGTAAAGCTCGTCTTTCTCTTCGTACAGCGGCTCGAAAGTGCTGGCGCCGAGAACGTGGCGCAGAAGTTTGTCGGAGCGCTTGGTCACGGCATCTTCTGTTGTGAGTAAAAGAGTCTTGTTATCGGCTGCCCATTCAAGTGAGGTGACGCGCTCGGCTGAGTCCGGAAGCGTTTCGCCGGAGCGCAGATCCTTCACTTGCAGCGTGTATTGCCGGAAGCCGGTGTAATCGACCGTATAGGCGAGGAGATTTTGATCGTCGCTGACCTGGAAATTCCCGATGCCGACGAATTTGTGGGTTTTGGCGAGTTCGTTCGGGTCGAGCAGGATTTCTTCCGGGGCGTCTTCCGAGCCTTTGCGGCGGCAGCGAATGGAATACTGCTTGCCTTCTTCGGTGCGCGAGTAATAGAAGTAGCCGCTTTCCCAGACCGGCACTTCAAAATCGGTCTGCTTGACATGGCTCAGCATCTCTTTGTAGAGCTTGTCTTCGAACGGCTTCAGATTCTGGGTCATCGCCGCCGTGTAGGCGTTTTCTTCCTTCAGGTACTTGAGGACTTCGGGATTGGATTTCTCGCGCAGCCAAAAATAGTTGTCCGTTACAGTAGCGTCGTGGCGCACCTCAGTGTGTGGGATGCGGGGGGCAACGGGCGGTTCTGGCATGCTTTGGGCTGTTAGCCCTAGTGTAAGGAGTGCTGGCAAAACGGTTCCAACGAGGAGATAAAAGGCGCTTCGAGAGCGAGAGAAGATCATAGAGCTGGTTCCGTAATATAGCACCGTTGGGCTTATCGGGCGCGCCGTCATGTGGTTCGCGGGCGCCTTGTGGAATGCTGGCTCTTGGACCGGCCGTAAGCCGTTTGCGGACAGATTCTATTACGAAAAGGTGACGAATGCCGTGCAAACCAGAGGCGCTCAAACAAGTGCCCTTATTCGCTCTGCTCGACGCGGAAGAGACCGCCGTTTTAGCCAGCCAGGTGGAGCTGAAGACGTTCGCTCCGCGGCAGCGCATCTATAAAATCGGCGACGCGGGCGGTCGCGCGTACGTACTGGTTTCCGGACGCGTGCGGGTAACGACGGTTGATGAGGATCAGCAGGAAGTGATCGTGGACGAGCCGACCACCGGCGAATTCTTCGGTTTCGCTTCCATGCTGGACGAGACGCCGCACCAGACCGGTGCGATTGCGCTCGAAGAAACTCTCTGCGTTGAGGTGGATCGCAACGACATAACGGTGCTGCTGCAACGCAAACCCCTGGCCGGAATGGACATGCTTACCGTGTTAGGGCGGCAGTTTCACGCGGCGCAGCAACTCGTGCGAGTGCGAGCGATGCGCAATCCCAATGAGGTAATTGAAGAACGAACCACTCTGGGCGATCGCGTAGCCGATGAGGTGGCGCATTTCGGCGGTTCGTGGAAGTTCATTATAACGTTCGGTGTAGTGCTTGTGATCTACACCGCGGCCAACATCGCCCTGGGCCGGTCCGCGTGGGATCCGTATCCGTTCATTTTGTTGAACCTGTTTCTCTCGATGCTGGCGGCCATCCAGGCGCCCGTCATCATGATGAGCCAGAACCGCCAGGACACAAAAGACCGGGTGCGCGGCGAGCTGGATTACGAAGTGAATCGCCGGGCGGAGCTGGAGATCCAGGGATTGTCGCGCAAGTTGAACCTGCTCGGGGACCAGATTGCGGATGTAGAAGATCTGGTTCGGGAGAGGCTCGCGCTAGCCGGGGCGAAGCCAGCGCCGAACTTAGACCAGGCATGACGTTGGAATAAGAACAAGCACGAAAAAGCTAAAACAGCCTAGGCTCTTTGCCGATGAGGTGAATTCCGAGTGTTTACGCAAACCTCAAGAGCCGGCGAAGCGCATCACCGCGTCGGGCGCGTACGAAAAAGCGGCCGCGAACGGGGCGCTGAGTTAGTGGAATTCGCGATGGTGCTGGTGCCATTGCTGTCGTTGGTGTTTCTGGCCGTGGACGCAGCCTGGGCCATTTACGCCAAAGCCTCTCTTCAGGAGGCTGTCCGCGAAGGAGTGCGCTATGGGGTCATCAGCCAGGCCACCACCAGCAATGGCAAGACGACCTGCGTAAGCGTTGCCACTGAGAATGCCTCGATTGACAACGTTGTCATCGCTCATTCTGGCGGTATTCTCAATTCCTCCAATAACATTACGATCAACTACTACTCGCCTACAGCACCCGGAACGCCGCTCGCTACAGGCCAACTAACTCCGGGCAACATATTGCAGGTGAATGTAAACGGTGCTTCGCTGAATCTACTTGCTCCGTTTTTTGTTTCTAAATTGCCCCTGAGCTTGTCCGCTAGCGCCGCCGATGTCCTCGAAGGTTCTGCCTGTGCCTAGGCGTGCTGCGCGCCGCGGCGTCAGTGCCCGGGAGCGCGGCAGCAGTCTCATAGAGTTTGTGGTTTGTTTTGCTCTGTTTTGGATTCCCTTCTTCTTCGGAATGTGGAATGTCGGAATCAGCTTGATCCGTACGATTCAAGTGACGGAGGTCTGCCGGGATGCTGCGCACATGCTGGCCTTCGGAATCGACTTTTCGGACCCAAGTAATCAGTCCATGCTGCAAACGGTGGCCCAGGGCTTGAACCTAAACGCCACAGGTCAATCGGTTGTCATTCTTTCGGTTGTTACTTACGTGGATAACGGAGATTGTACAGCCGACGGCCTGAGTAACTGTTCGAACACGAATAAGTATGTGTTCACAAAACGGCTGGTCATAGGCAATTCTTCCGTTCGCTCGAGTGCTTTCGGGAGCCCCAACGCGGGTGACATGGACAACTACGGAAATATCGCCGTCAGCAAATACTTGACCGACTCTACGTGTGTTGCGAATGGCTTCTCCAATCTCATGACGCTGGTTTCAGGCCAGTATGCCTACATGGCAGAAACGACGCTCACGTCACCTGATTTGGGCGGCAGACAATCGAGCGCCCGCTCCATTTTTTAGTAAGCAGGCTTTGGGGATTTACTTCGACAGGCGAAGAATCTGTGAGGCGATCTGTTGAAAGGCCGATTGCAGACCCGACGAGTTACACAGAATAAATAACCCGGTTGGTTGGTTGGAATTGTAGCCCGGGGCACGCGGGTCGTTGGCAACGCGCTCAAGGAAATTCGTATTGATTACCTCAGCGGGCGGATTGCCTAATCCGATAGTGTAGATCGTCGCTTGTATGGGAGCGCCGGTACTGGCTGTACCGCCTCGTATTATGTTAGCCAGGTTATCCGCCTCGCTGAGCGCGGCATCATTCACGGACTGCGTAGTATCCGCTCGGAGGCCTTTATTTTTGTACGGACCGGTAGAGAGATAATCCGCCGCCTGAGTCCAATAAGGATTGATAAACGAAACCTTGTATTGACTGTTATCTAGCGTGGGAATGTATACATCATCTCGGATGGCCAAAGTGTTGTAGGGATAAGAATAGACGCTGGTACTGCTGAAGTAACAGTTCGATCCACTGACCGGCGCGGCTGGGAACGGATAGCCAGAACCGCTGTACTGATAAGGGCTGACCCACGAAATGGATTGTGCAGTGTCCTGATATACCCCGCCTACATCGTTGGCCGATGTTAAGCCTCCTGGCAAGTTGGTCATAACGCCGGTCAGCTTTGTGATGGTGGACTTACATGTGCTCGCCCCTTGCTGTACTGTGCCTGGATTTGAGTTGCCAATCGGCTGCCAATTGTAAACAGTGGTTTTCGAAGCGTTGCTGAGTCTGACTGGGAAAGCGGCAGAAATCGTATCGGCATTCCCATCCGTAAACAGCACGATGACATTGTTTGCTGAAAGTTGGCCTATGACTTGTAAACGAGAATACGCCTTGGCGAGAGCTTCGGCTGTATTGGTGTAACCCGTGCATTGCAACTGGCTGATATAGGAATTGATGTTCGGATTTCCCGATTTAAAGTTAGTGTTGGCTATAAAGTCTTCGTTCGCCGATGCCTGGAAATCGACGAGACCCATGGTGTCGGTGCCATCGACGAAGTCATTCACGAAATTTTCCGCCGAGGAGATCAGGTTCGAGCAATTGCCGCCGAGAGCGATTGAGTAAGAGCGATCCAGCACCAGAATGATGTTCGAAACGCGCCGTGAGGCTTGTCCCGAAGCCGTCATGGTTGAGGTGGGAAAGCCGAGCAAACGCATGAAATAGAGTGGCACTTGAATCGTCGCCGAGACGTTCACCTGCAAAGTATTTGTCGCTGCGATCAGCGTCGGCTGCGGGATTGTCGGGCCTCCTCCGACCACGGTTACGCCCATGGTTCCGGCGGGTAGATTGGCAGCGAAATAGCTCATACCCATGGCGATCGCGGGGTTCTGCTGGTTGGGTGCCGCGGTTAAGTTCAAGCTCCGGGCAGTTGCCAAAGCAGCGGCATCCACGGCAGCGGAAAGCTTGGCCTTCATCAGATAGACAACAGAGGCGTCTATCGCCAAGCCTGCTACAGGGATGAGCAGCAAGGTGCAGAGCATGGTGAAGATCACCACCGTCTGTCCCCGCTGATTGTTTTTGCGGGCGGAAGTTGTTCCGGTTGAATTCAGGCCGAGCACTGCTCTTCTGGATTAGTGAGCAAGCGCTGCCAAGTGTCTCAGGAAGCCTTGCACCGGCACGCGCGTGTTGCCCTAGACGGACACAACACTCAATGCCGCGTTGGTGCCGAGGTCGCTTTTGATTTGGGAGAGGGCCTGGGAGAAGATGTTGTGAATCGTGCTGGAATCAGAGGCGCCACTCGAGGCCGCGTACTGGTTATGGGGATTACCGGAGGCAGCGGTTGATGTAGCCTGCGCAGTGTGGGTGAATAGATCGGAGAAGCTACCGGTTTGAGAGGCATGTTGAAAATTCCTCGCCATTTGGCTTAGAAGGTTGGACTGGGCAGACGCAGCGGAAGCACCGCCAGCCGTGCTGCCACTTGCTGCCTGCAGTTGCTGTGCCAGTTGCGCTGTTATCTTCTTGAATTCAGCCGGGTTTTGCTGGCTTAGACCTTGTAGCTGGCTGAAGAGCATACCTGGGTCCGAGACGCTCGTGGCATCTTTCGTCGGTGTCGCCTGCGGCTGAGGAGTGCTGCTCGCCTTAGTCGCCTTAGACATGGCCAGGCCTTCGAGCTTAGTGAGAAGAGAAGCGCCGACCGCCGTAAGTGCTGGTAATCCCATCCAAATTCCTTTTCGGTTCCGGAGCAAAATTCATTAGAAAATCGGCTGCTGATGTACGAGGGGCTCGGAATCCCGGACGCTGCTCCTGTGAGATACTCAAACCAACTTCAAAAGAGGTCCCATGCACCTTATCTGGACCGGTTGCCGCGTATTCTTCCTAGCTGCCTTCCTTTTTTGCTCGATAGCGCCTGCGCAAAGGCCTGGAAGCGGAAGCAACACGGGCAGCGCACCCGGCGGCAACAGCCCGGGATCTGTGGGACCGCCGGGCGTGTCCCCCTCCACCAACTACCCCAAATCGACAAATTTCCCTGGCTCGGCCTCGAACCCGTCGTCCCCTAACGCGTGGCCTGGTTCGCGCCCTATCTTCCTGTCCGGGCGCGTTCTGTTCTCTGACGGCATGAAGCCTAATAGCGACATCCGTATCGAACGCGTTTGCGGTGGGATGCCGCGGCTCGAAGCCCATACCGATTCCAAAGGCCAGTTCTCCTTTGAAATGGGCCAGAACGCCATGTTGGACACGGATGTAGCGGATACTGCGTCCGGTATGCCCGGACGCCCTGTCGGCGGCTTTGGCAACCCGGGCGTAGGGACAACCGGAAACGGCGTCAATCGCAACGCCAATTGGAACTGTGAGCTTCGGGCGTCCTATCCAGGGTACCGTTCGGACGTGGTCGAGTTGTCGAACCACAGATTCTTAGATGATCCGAACGTGGGCACCATCATTCTGCACCGTCTGGGCAACGGGGAGAGTGCGGGGACCATTAGCCTGACCACCGCCCTGGTGCCGAAGCATGCTCAAAAGGATTACGAAAAGGGCGTGGAACTAGCAGAAAAAGGAAAGTTTGAGGATGCGGAAAAGCGACTCCTCGCTGCAACCGCCGCCTATCCGAAGTATGCGATTGCCTGGTTCGCACTGGGAGAGCTGCAGCAGCGCGAAGGCCACACCGAAGCGGCGAGAAAGTCCTATGAATCCGCGATTGCCGCCGACGCGAAGTACGCCAGTCCCTATGATCAACTGGCTTTGCTCTCGGCCCAAGGGCAGGAATGGCAGGCCGCGGCAAACTACAGCCAACACGCGATCGCACTCGATTCGGTCGATTTCCCAAGTTCACTTTGGTACAACGCGCTGGCTAATTTTCAACTGAAGAAGCCCGCGGAAGCGCAGAAGAGCGTTCAGCAGCTGATTCGGATCGATACGACGCACCGCTACCCGGAGGCTGAGCGGCTCTACGCCCAAATGCTGTTGACGCAGGGCAACTACGCTGAGGCGGTGACGCATCTACGCGCCTACCTGGCGATCGCTCCCAACGGTCAAGGCGCGGCCGCCGCGAAAGAACTGCTCGGCAAGCTGGACCAAGCCAAGCTGGACGCAAGCAAAGACAGCGCCATCAAAATAGCTGGCGCTTTACCTGCCGTCCACGGCGATTCGCGCGCTACCCTGGGAGTGAATGGAGTTACCTGAAGCGACCCCGGATGCGGCGCGACAGAGATTAAAAGCCCTGCGGGAGACGCTACTAACCCTGCATAAGGCGCTGCTCGATTCCGAGCGGACTGCCTACGAGATCGTTCATGGGACAATCGCTTCCCCCTCGGCCTTTCTGCAACTGCTGATCAACGACAACTGGTTTGCGTGGCTGCGGCCCGTAACCACGCTGCTGGTCCAGATCGATGAAGGATTGGCGGCAAAAAATCCTCCCGGCACCGCGCGAGAGTTTCAGCAATTGATTGAAGACACGCGCGCCTTACTGTCGCCTTCGCGGCAAGTGGAGGATTTTTGGAAGCGCTATGCCGCGGTGGTCCAGCGCGACCCGGGGGTTGCCGTCTTGCACGAGCAGATGTCGAAGCAGTTGGCCCAGGTGGCTAGCGGTACGCCGGAATTCCGGTGACCCGTTCACCGATCACCAGCGTGTGAATGTGCTCGGTACCCTCGTAGGTCTTCACGGTTTCCAGGTTGCACATATGGCGCATGATCGGGTACTCGTCCATGATGCCGTTGGCCCCCAGCAAATCGCGGCTCAGCCGCGCGCATTCGAGCGCGATCGAGACGTTATTCCGCTTCAGCATGGAAATGTGAGCCGCATCCACTTTACCGGCATCTTTCAGCTTGGCGACGTGCAGCGCGAGTAGCTGCGCCTTGCTGATTTCCGTAATCATCCAGGCAAGCTTCTCCTGCACAAGCTGGTGCCCGGCGAGCGGTTTCTCGTCGAATTGTTTGCGCGTAAGCGTATAGCTCCGTGCTGTCTCATAGCAATCCATGGCGGCGCCGATCACTCCCCAGCCAATGCCGAAGCGGGCTTGCGAAAGGCAGCTCAGCGCGGATTTGAGTCCCTTGGCGCATGGGAGTTGATTCGCTTCGGGGACGGCGCAATCGGCAAAGTGCAGACTGGACGTGACCGAAGCGCGCATGGAGAGTTTGCCATGAAGATCGCTGGTTGCATACCCGCGAGTGCCTTTCTCCACCAGGAATCCGCGAATTCCATCGGGAGTGCGCGCCCAAACGACCGCGATATCGGCCACGGAACCGTTGGTGATCCAGGTCTTTTCGCCATTCAACACCCAGGAGTCGCCGCGCCGCTCCGCCGTGGTGCGCATCGCCGAAGGATTTGAGCCGAAATCAGGTTCAGTGAGTCCGAAGCAGCCAATCGCTTCTCCCGATTGCAATTTCGGAAGCCATCGTTGTTTCTGTTCTTCCGACCCAAACGTGTAAATGGGATACATCACCAGCGCGCCCTGGACACTGACGAAGCTGCGAACCCCGGAATCTCCGCGCTCCAGTTCCTGCATGATCAATCCGTACTCCACGTTGTTCATGCCGGCGCAACCGTAACCTTCGAGATTCGCGCCAAAGAATCCGAGTTCCGCCATCTCAGGAATGAGTTGCTTCGGAAAAACACCGGTGTTGAATGCCTCCCGAACGACAGGAATAACGCGTTCATCCACGAACTGACGGGCCGTTTGGCGAACCATGAGTTCTTGTTCGCTGAGCAGCGGAATCAAATTGAAGGTAATCGACGCCGGGGAAACGGGGCATAGCGGCTGCTACCTATATTAGACGCGGACTGGCCAAAACAGGGCGTGTCTATCCGGCCAGAGCCGACGCAGCAAGTGGCTGCGCAAATCCATTGAACGATACGCTTCCACTCAACTTTGCGTTAAGGATGAGGCAAATTCCCGCTCGGAGGAGCTGTTGAACGCGCCGGGTTTGACGAGGGCTGATCTGGAGTGTCCGCGTCAATATCAATTGTGTTCACTTGCGGCCCCGAATCTTCGTTCACAGCGACTCTGCGGGATTTTGGCGCCGAGTCGTCCTGAATAGGAGTGGGATCGACCGTCGTATCAACCGGCTTCTGCACGCGGCTGACCACCGGACCTGAACTTTGCGCTGCAGCGCCGCCCGCCATGTACACGCGCCGATAGCGGACGTCTGCCTGCTGAAACCGGATTCTGGCCATCTCGGAAAGATCAACCTGCACGTTTTGCCGATCCGCCGATTGCGAGCCTTCCGGCAGATAGAAATAGAGCGCGTATCGCTGCCGCAGCCTCGTCAGCGTGTCCTCCAAAGCGGAAGCTTCGTCTACCTGCATCGTGTCGCCGCCCGAGTCGCGCGCAATATCCGCCGTTCCAGCGGAGTGCGACGGGTCCGATCCGTAGGTGCCGGGGAGTCCGCCGCCTCTGCCCGGAAAACCAATGCCACCTCCACCGGGCCAACCGCCGCCCGGAAAACCGATGCCCCCTCCGCCGTTGCTGCCCCACGTCCCGTGCGGCCGTCCGCCGCCACCGGTTATGGTCGGCACTTCATACGGGGCTTGTAGGAAGCTGAGCACGGCATTCGCGCGGCGTAAAGCGCTCTCCACGCGCCCTTCTTGTTCCCCATCCTGCGTCTCGTCGTCGGTGAGAATAACAATGGCCCGGCGAGCATCCGGCCGCGCCTCTCGCTCCACGTAACTCGCAGCGTCCAGCATGGCGCGTGTGATACGCGTTCCGCCGTTGAACCCTTCCCACCGAAGCAGGCGGTTCAGTTCACTGGTCACTTCCCGATGGCTGCTGGTGAACGGCAGCTTCACGCGGGTAGATGTGTCGAAGATCATGATTGCCACCCGATCTTTCGGCGCCAGTACATTCAGCGCCTGTTCCGCGGCTGAGGCAATCCGTTCCACATGCGGCTGCATGCTCCCGCTGACGTCCAGCAGCAGCAGGATGTCGATGGGCACGTTCTCACTCGCGAAATTACGGATCGGCACCACATGTCCGTCCACGCGTAAAACGAAATCCTCGCGGTTTAAGCCAGTTACGGTGCGTCCATCATGATCGACAACCTGCGCGTCCACACGGGTAACTGCAACGTCGCTCTTAAAAACGACAGGATCATCTGCGGCGGACAGGATGGTCGCGAATGCCATCAGGGTGGGGACGAGGAAACAGCGCATACGGAACTGAAGCTTCTGCTTCTATTTGATACGTGGGCCGGCGCACCTACGTTTCGACTCGACCATAGGGCAGGTGAAAATCAGCCGCCTGTCACTGCACCTTTTGGGGATCTGGTGGGTTGCTGCAGGACAGGCGGCTGTTAAGGGGTAGCTCCAGTTCAACACGCCTTTGTAAAGTACGCGCAAGCGCGCGCGCCTGAATTGTAAAGCTTCGGTAAAGCTCCACCTGCGCCATGCCTCGAAACAGTTATGGTGGGAGCAGGCCATGGTTTCTTCCGATGCGCCCACCCGGGTGCTCATTGTGGACGACGACGCCAAGCTGTGCCGGCTGATCCGCGATTACCTCCGGCCGCTCGGCTATGAAGTCTCTGCCGCCTACACGGGACCGGAGGGCCTGGAATTAGCGCTTCGCGGCGAATTTGCCGCATTGATTCTCGACGTGATGTTACCGGGCATGGATGGCTTCGACGTTCTGCGGCGCATCCGTGCCGCTTCGAATGTTCCGGTATTGATGCTTACGGGACGCGGCGAAGAGCCGGATCGGATTGTCGGGCTGGAACTCGGCGCCGATGACTATCTCCCCAAGACGTTTTCCACGCGCGAACTGCTGGCCCGTTTGCGGGCCGTCATCCGAAGATCTTTCATCGTCTCGGAACAAAAATCAGAGCAGCGCAGCGAGCCGGTCTCGATCGGTGATTTAACAATAGATCTCGACTCCCGCAATGTGCTTCTCAGTGGAGAGACTCTCGAATTGACCGCCGTGGAATTTGAGCTTCTTGCTTCGCTGGCGAAAGCGGCCGGGCGAGTGAAGACGCGTGAGCAGTTGCTGCTCGAAGTGGCGGATCGCGATTTTGAGGTGTTCGATCGATCGATAGATGTCCATATCTCCTCGATCCGTAAGAAGCTGGGCGATGATCCGAAATCGCCGCGCTTCATCGTCACCATTCGCAGCGTCGGATACATGATGCGCAAACCCGAAGCGGAGCCGAGCGCATGAAATTCCCCGCCTCGCTTTCCACAAAAATTTTGCTGGTAGCGTTTCTGAATGTGGCGCTTCTTGGGCTGGTATTCTTCGTCTTCGCGCGCGTTCAGTTTCGCTTCGAGCTCGGATCGTTTCTCCTGGCTCCCGTTCGGGACAGAATGCTTTCGGTATCGCGGCAGATCGCCTTAGATTTCTCCACTGTTCCTCGCGAATCATGGGACCAGTTGCTGCAGCGATACTCGTCCACCTACAAAGCCGAATTCTATCTCTTCGATTCCGAAGGACGGGAACTTGCCGGAACCTCAGTGCAACTGCCCGCCAATGTCCTGAGCGCAATTCACAGAGATCCGTTTGCGCACTCCAGAACCTTTCACGAAACTCCACCGGGGCCGCCAGATACCGATTCACATCATGGTCACGGGCCGCCGCCTTTGGTCATGATCAAGAGCATCGCTCCGATCGAACATTGGATCGTCGCTCACATTCCGGTATTTACGACAGGAGCGGCGGAGCCGATACACGGCAATCTTGTCGTGCGGGTCCGTTCCCTCTGGCTGAATCCATTTTTCGATCCCAGGCCATGGGCCGCTGTGGCACTCGCCGTGACCTTTGTATCCATTGTTTGTTGGCTGCCGCTCATTCGAGGACTTACGCACTCGATCGGTCAGTTGACGCGAGCGACAGGCCAGATTGCCGAAGGCCGCTTTGAAGTTCAGGTTCCGAAACGCCGCCGCGATGAGTTGGGCCAACTCAGCGATTCCATCAACCGCATGGCCCACCGCCTTTCAGGCTTTGTTCACGGCCAGAAGCGTTTCCTCGGCGACATCGCGCATGAGCTTTGTTCGCCCATCGCTCGAATTCAGGTCGCACTCGGGATTCTGGAGCAGCGTGCGGGAGAAAACGAAATCGACTATGTGGTCGATCTCAAGGCGGAAGTGGAGCATATGTCGGCTTTGGTGAACGAACTTCTTTCGTTTTCCAAAGCGCAAGTGAAGACTGCAATCGATTTGGCTCCGGTCAATGTGGGGG
Source organism: uncultured Acidobacteriaceae bacterium (assembly GCA_963849445.1). GTDB lineage: Bacteria > Acidobacteriota > Terriglobia > Bryobacterales > Bryobacteraceae > Bog-105. Next base: position 112,499 of record CAWKHS010000015.1, read on the forward strand.
AAATCCTGCGGCGCGTCGTGCAACGCGAAGCATCGGATGCTGTCGAGATCACGGTCAATGTCGGTGACCGGATAAACGTGATCGGTCAGCCGGAATACATCTTTCGATCGTTCGCAAACGTTATCAGAAATGCGATTCGCTATTCAGGTGACGCGGGACCGATTACGATTTCCGCCAGGAATGGAGACGGCGTAGTTGCAATAACCGTGGCGGACAACGGTCCGGGCGTTCCGGAATCGGAAATCGACGAAATCTTCAAACCGTTTTACCGTCCGGAGTTGGCCAGGACGCGAGCCACCGGCGGCACGGGATTGGGATTAGCGATTGTGAAGAACTGTATTGAGGCGTGCGGCGGAACTGTAACATGCCGTAATCTTTCGCCACGCGGATTCGAAGTTGAAATGCGGCTCGCCGCCGCGGATTCGCTTTCAATCGCGCAGTAACTCAGCTTCACGGCGAAACTGCTGAAAAAGAGTGGCGAAGAAATGTCGCAACTCCGTGTACCAACGCTGCCGGGAATTCGATTTACTCTTGTTGTCTCTCATACACACATTCCAACTAAGCTGGCGCGACGAGGAGTTTGGGGGTAGGCGTCGCGCCAGCCATCTGCTTGCTTACCCGAAAAGACGTTTCACGACTGCCGTTCGTTCACGACTTTACGCGTCTTTTACAATTCGCCGGGTTCTCTGAATCTTTTCTTTACAAAATCGCGTTGAGATAGAAGTGTGCATACCAGACGATTGTTTCTCTTCCGCGGAATGGCGGGCGCGGCTGCGATTACCTGCGCAACTCGCAGTTCGGCCGCTTTAGCTGACGCAAGTGTTGCCTCGTGCTCGCTTACGGCTGAGCAGGAAGTAGGTCCTTACTACTTGGATCTGGAGCGAATGCGGCAAGATGTCACCGAAGGCAGACCCGGACTGCCGCTGAAGCTTCGCCTGACTGTTGTCGATGCGACGCGCTGTGTGCCGCTCGAGAGTGCAGCACTTGATATCTGGCATTGCGATGCCATGGGCGTTTACTCCGGGTTTACCGCCAACAGTCGCCGATGGGCGGCCTGGTCCGCCACCGCACGGCTTTGGAGATCCGCCGCCCGGACCTCCACCGGGCATCCGTAACCGCAAGCACGACGGCACGACTTTCCTGCGAGGAGTCCAATTGACAGATCGTTCAGGCGTGGTCGAATTCTCAACCATCTATCCAGGCTGGTACATGGGTCGAGATATTCACATTCATATGCGTGCGCATCTCGGCGGCGAACGTAACGGAGACCAAGTACGAAGGCGGGCACATCTCATACACCGGCCAGCTATTCTTTCCGGAAAACATCAGCGACGCAGTTGCCAAATGCGAGCCGTATAAAACTCACCACATCGAACGCACACGGCAGGACGAGGACGGCGTCTTCACGTCGCAGCACGGCAGTGGGTCAATTGTGACCGTCGCGCAGATCGACAAGCGCGACATCGAAGCTGGCTTCATCGCGACGGCAGTTCTCGCCATCGATCCCAATGCCAGATCGAGAGACATGGGTCCGGGTGGACCAGGAGGCCCGCACGGCAGACGGCCCGGACCGCCACCCGAGGGCGGGCCCGGAGAACCGCCCAATCGGTAACAGAGCCGCACGGCAACGGGGCAGCTAAATCAGCAGCGAGCCGAGCCGCGACAGAATCAAGCGGTTTCTTCCACCGGCTTATTCACTTCGCAAAGCAGTTGCCGGGTCAATCCGGGCTGCGCGGCGCGCAGGCAACCAACTGGCGAACAGCGCTGACCCGGCAAGTACAACAGCCGCAGTGGCAAAGATACTCGCGTCCCATGGCTTGACTCCGAACAGTAATCCAGTCACGGCTCGCGTGACAACGATCGAAATGGCCAATCCAAGCGTCAGCCCAACGATCATCAGAATTGACGTTCTCGACATTTCCGATAACATGATGTGATCTGCGCTTGCCCCGACTGCCAGCCGGATTCCAAACTCGCGCGTTCTGCGAGCTACCGAGAGGGACGCCACGCTAAACAAACCCAATGCCGAAAGGAACAGCGCGACCCCAGCGAAGCCGCTCAACAGCCATGTCATAAACCGGCGCTGAAGCGTTACGGATTGGACGATGCGCTCCATGGTTTGCACATGACTCACCGGTTCTGTGGCATTCAACTGCCAAACTGTCCTCTGCACCAGCGGCACAAGGCTTTCCGGATCCTGCTTCGAGCGCAGGACGAAAATGTCCGCGTAGTAGGGATCTGCGCTGATCAACCGGTAGAACTGCATCATTTCCGGCTTCTCCAATGATCCATAGTGCACATCCCCGACGACGCCGATTACTCGTAGCGGAGGGTTATCGCCATCTGCGAATTGTTTGCCGATGGGATTTTCCCCTGGCCACAAATGTGTCGCCATTTTTCTGCTGATCACAGCTGCGGCGGATGAATCGTCAGGCCTGAATTCTCGCCCCCCAACGAGAGGGATTTGCATTGTGCGGAAATACCCTGCGTCAATGACTCGGTACTCGGCTGAAATCTGGCTGCGGCAGACCTGCAAATTCGACAGTGTCCGAGCTATGAGCAGGCCGGCTGCGGACGAGCAGAGACATTAGCCGGTGACTACTCCGATCACCGGTCGCAGTACGGCTCTGAGAGGTCAATCCGGCAGCAAGCGCGCTTTTCGAGATGAATAGCTGCGAGAGGGACCCGAAGATGAGACCGGTGGCGTGAAACTCCTGCCCGAACTAGATCTTCCGTTCGAGCTTGCAAGTGAAACGCAAACTCTTCGGCCAGCCCGCTTTCAAAGCTCTTCCGGCGGAACAGAGACCGCCAATGTAGAAACCGCAACATGCTCACACCTCGCTAGGGCGCGCTTTTAAAGCCGTACCGATGGCATCCACTAAACGGGTCCAACTCCGTTCTTCATCCTTGAGCCGCACGCGGCCCCGGCTCGTCAGAAAGTAATATCTGGCTTTTCGATTGTTCTCGGACGTGCCCCATTCCGTTTCGAGCAGACCTTGCCGCTCCAGCCGGTAAAGGGCGGGGTAAAGCGCTCCCTGCTCAATCGCCAGCGCTCCTCCCGAGATCTGCCCAATTCGGAGCAGGATGCCGTAGCCATGCATTTTCCCGAGAGAAACCGCTTTCAGAACCAGCAAGTCAAGCGTCCCCTGCAACAGTTCTGCCGACTCTTTGTCTTTCCTTGACATCTTAGGGGAGTTTACGCCTGCTCTCCTAAGATGTCAAGGAAGGAAATCAGTGCAATGCGACGACGCGCCGTTCAACAGCGCTGTCGATCGGCGCGGGTTCGGAACCTCGAACGCCGCAAACTGTAACGTCGACGATGCCCCGAATCAGTTGCTCTTGTCCATGGGGGGCACTTCACGGGCGCGCACTTCACTGGCGCGCACTTCACGGCTTAGCTCATCGACGGCCATGCGTAACTGCGCTGCCCGGCCGCCTGGATCCAGGCGTTGCATCCGATCGCTCAGTGTCTTCAACGCATCAATAGTGACAGAAGCGGGACCTGAGCCGATACTCAGCCTCACATTTCCCAGTAGGTCCGACAACGTATCCTTTTCAGACGAACCGTTGATCAATTCCTGCAGGGAATCTAATTCTTCGGATATCGTCGGATGGAGGACGGATAGGAACGCGTCAAACGGTCCTCCGGCATATTTCGGCTGGAACGCCCTTTTGACTGGATAGTCTGTCAGACGAAGTGCTCCCGCCCACCCAAACACTACCTAACAAATCCGAATGAAGAGCATAGCCGTATTCATCGCCTGAGCCTCCGAGATAAGTGGAATAAACAGGCTTCGTTCCTGCGGCGTTCACCTTAACAATGAATGCATCACTGAAACCACCCGCAAATTTCGGCTGAATGGCATTCCGGACTGGGAAGTCCGTCGACGTCGTGAAACCGATGATCGATGCGCTTCCAAAAACATCCACGCCGATACGGAACGGCAAGTCCCACCCGGACCCGCCAGCATACGTGGAATAAATCAGTTCTGACCCGCCGCTGCTGAGCTTGGCTACAAAGGCATCGGAGTATCCACCGTTGTTTTTGGTCTGGAAAGGATGAACGGTTGGGAAATTCGGTGAAGAGGTCGATCCGGTCACATAAGTACTTTCGAAGAAATCCAGCGCAATCCCATTCACCGCGTCGATGCCCGACCCGCCGAGGTACGTCGAATAAACCAGACTGCTGCCGTCAGGGCTAAGCTTTGTGACGAAACCGTTTGCCTGTCCCGCAAGCGCCGCCTGATACGCGTTCACTGCAGGAAAGTCTGCTGAATTCGTCTGGCCGCCGATGTACGCAGCTCCCGCGTAATCGACGGCAATATCTGAAGCCTCATCATAGCCCCGGCCGCCGAGATACGTGGAATAAATCAGTTTGGACCCCCGTGCATCCATCTTCGTAATGAAGGCGTCGCCGCTGCAGTTGCCGGGAAAAGCGCCTTTGTCGCAAACAGCTTGATAGGCCTTGGCGGTGACCGGGAAATCGATCGATTGGGTCGCGCCGGCCACATAAATATTTGCTTCCCGATCGAGCACGATATTGCCCGGCGAATCATAGCGGCTTCCTCCAAGATATGTGGAGAAAACCAGTTGCGATCCCGAAGCATCGAGCCGGGAGACGAACACATTCGACAGACCTTTCAAGGAGTCCTGGAAGGCGTTTCGGGTTGGGAAATCGGACGAATACGTCACTCCTGCGACATAGGCGTTTCCTCGCGCGTCTACCGCCAAGCCGACGCAGTGATCATATTTGCTCCCACCCAGGTAAGTCGCGTAAAGTAAGGTGACTACCCTCAGGATCGAACTTAGCGATGAAGCCGTCATAATCGCCTCCCTCCGCCCGCTGCGCCCCGTTCAGAATGGGGAAGTCGACAGACGAGGTTTCACCCGATACATACAGATTTCCTTCGAGATCCCGCTGGATTCCGAATATGCCTTCGTCGTCGCTACCGCCCAGGTAAGTGGAGTATGTCAGCACCGGGTCGATGACCAAACGCTTTGAGCGATCGTAATCTCCTACCGCGAACCCGACTCTCCTGCCTGCACGCAAGCTAAACCGGCAGTCGATCGGAGCGCGATTGCCGTTCGAGTCAACCTGATACGCTATGGGTCGCAAGAAGCGAGCTTCACCTCTTGCAGTGCGGATGATCAAGTCACCGCTGGCAGCAATCCGTACGGTAGGACGACGGGAGGATGAGGACAATTCAAAGCCTATTTCCTCAGGCTTCGCGTGCGGTCCAATGACGAAGTCATATTCAAGCTGCCGCTCCGTTCCGTAAAACACAAGATCTATGCCGGGGTAGACACTCCGGTACGAGACCTTCTCAAACGTCGGAATATTGGTTTGCCAAGCGGCGGGGTTGCTGCCGCGGAAGTAATTTACCTTTCCGGAGAGTGGGCCTAACCCGATTGGAGATGCATTCGCATTTCCATTGCGAAACCTTAGATGGAGCAGATCGGGTGAGTTCCCGAGCCGCAAAAACATCGAATCTGCGGTCAAAAAGAGAGTCTGTGAACGAGCCCGCGCAAGGAACGCAATGCGTTTATCTGTCTGTCCTTGATTTTCCTCGAATGTGAGCGGCCAGACGGGCCGCGCAATGCTTGCCGTTGCTGCCTGCGAGACATGAGGCGAGATCAGCAGAAAAGCTGAGACGTAAACCATTGCAAAAATCTGCGCTTTGGGCCGCGTTAGGCACATGAGTTGATTCCCCTTTGAGCTTCGGAGCATATCACTAGCGGCGTGTCGGTTCGAGCGTAAGCCTCGAATCGCCTGTCGCGCCAAGCTACTGGGAGATCCATCGCGCATCGGAAATTCCCTAGATTCGTCGTCCTGAGTGCAGGCTGTGAAAACGTGTTTGACGTTGGGGTTTTGTTCTTCGAAATTGCACTTGTGATCTCAAGCGACAACTCGGGGGGGCCGCTAGCGTTGCAGTGAAGCTCGCACGTGGCACCAGCGCAGATCCTGATTGTTCAAATCGTTTCCCGGATGGACGCCGCTTTTCCAGCGAAACCGCCGATAAGCGAATTGAACAGATCGAGCAGATCCTGGTCATTCAAATCGTTTGCCGGATAGACGCCGTTTTTCCAGCGAAACCGCCGATAAGCGAATTGAACAGATAAAACAGCAAGCTGATGACGTTGAGGACCGATCCCTTCTGATACCGATCGACCAATCGCCCGAGGCAGTTCTGGAAACAACCGGGCTTCTCATAGGAAGAACTTCCGGTGTCGCTGCCGGCTCGGGAGTCCTGCCTATATCGCGGCCCCGGCTGCCTTTCGCCCACGAAATTCTGCCTTTTCTGGAATTTATAGACACGAAGTGCTGGTATTCAAATCACGGTTCGCTCGTTGCGTCACTAGAGAAGAAGCTCAGCGAACGACTCGGATGCAATAGCTCCATTGCAGTTACGGCAGCCAGCGCGACCGCGGGCATCACGGCAACGCTCTTGGCGCTGCAGATTCCAACGGGTTCATTCTGCCTTGTGCCCTCCTGGACTTTTGTCGCCACTCCGCATGCGGTACGCGCCGCCGGTCTAGTCCCATTCTTCTGTGACGTGGATCGCCGAACCTGGGCACTGAATCCCCAGCAAGTCAAAGAAGAGCTGTCACGAACATCGTTGCCGATTGCTGCAGTTTTGGCTGTCTCGCCGTTTGGCTCCCCGCTCAACCTCTACGAATGGGAATTATTCCAGGAGCAGACTGGCGTTCCCGTAGTCGTGGATGCGGCAGCGGGCTTCGACTCTCTTCGGGCAAGTCGAATTCCGTGTGTTGTCAGTCTTCACGCAACGAAGATCTTAGCCGCTGGGGAGGGCGGCTTCATCGTCAGTACAGATGCTCCGCTGCTCGAGCGCATACGCGCCTGTAGCAATTTCGGCTTCTCGGGAAGCCGCACAGCCCTATGCTCAGCAGTCAATTCAAAGATGAGTGAATATCACGCTGCCGTCGCCCTAGCAGACCTCTACCGCTGGCCGGGAACACGCCGCAAGCAGGCGCTGATCCATAGCTGGTATCGCCAGGCACTGAAAGAAATGGACGGCGTTTCGCTTCAGCCTACATACGGCGATGGTTGGGTCAGTGCAACCACCAATATTGTGTTGGCGAGCGATGTGGTTGCGCAAGTTGCTCATCGGTTGCAGCAACAAGGTATCGAAACCAGATCGTGGTGGGGCCGAGGCTGTCATGTTCAGCCGGCCTTCGCCGATTGTCCGCACGCGAATCTCAGCGTGACGGAGGACTTCGCGTCGCGAGTACTGGGTCTTCCGCATTTCCCGGATATGCAGGAAGAAGATGTTTACCGCGTCCGGGCTGCGCTAGCCAAAGCCTTGTGAAGCGAATCACTCCGGCGAGTCCTCAATCGCGACGGCGGGATTACCAAACACTTTCGCGCCATCTCGAACTCTTTTGAGCACGACACTGCCGGCTCCGATGTACGCATTTCTGCCGATGTGAACTCCAGGAACGACGACAGCTCCCATGCCGAAGAAGCATTGTTCCTCGACCGTCACCCGGCCACCGAGGCAGCAATGCCCGCTGACTTGGCACCAATCGCCAATCCGGTTTTCATGGCTGCAGCAAACATGCGGTCCTATGTACACGGAGTTTCCCAAAACCAGATCCGACGTCAGGACTGCGTGGGGAGCGATCATCACTCCCTCGCCGAGTTTGATCCCGTCACCCAGAACCGCGGTGGGATGGATCAGCGTCGCGAAGCGGCCCCCCTTTTGTAGAATCATTTCGCTGTAGCGGCGGCGTTCTGCGGGTGAGCCGATCGCACACAAGAAGAGATCGTTTTCACCAGGATCATAAGCCTCAACGCTTGCGAGAATCGGCGCCCGTCCTTCGAATCCTTCGAGCTGCGCCGGCCGGGAATCCAGAAATCCTTTCAGGCGCCAATCGAGACCTCCCGAGATTGACTGCCCTACAAAGGAGGATATTTCCCGCCCAAATTGCCCAGCGCCGATGATCACGATATCCTTTGGCATTTAGGATGGCTTCACGGAAATGTTCACCGTGCGGCCGCCATCGACAACAAGGGCCTGACCTGTTATCCATCGGGACCCCGGCGAGAGAAGAAATTCCGCCGCGCTCACGATATCGTCCTGTTCACCGATGCCCAGAGGATAGTCTCGAGCGAATCTTTCGAGCACCTCCGTGTCGCTCAACAAATCATCCACCATGGGAGTCTTCACCCCGCCGGCCAGGATCGCATTCACTCGAATGCGAGGAGCGAGTTCCACCGCAAGAGATCGCATCAGGCTGTCTAAGCGCGCCCTTACTCGCGCTGTACATGCTGAATCCCGGAGCCCCAAAATTACTCGCGATGCTCGAGAGAAAAAGAACGTTTTTCAGCTGCTCCCCATTTACCTTTTTCTTGACGAGCAAGCTGATGATTTCTACTGCCGAGAAAAAATTGACGTTCATGACTTCGCTGAGCGCCTGATACGTGACGCTCCGAATCGGTAAGATTTTGAGCACGCCGGCTGAATGGATGAAACACTCGACTGCAATGCCGTGCTTGGCAAGCAACGCGGACAAGCTTGGCGCGATCTCGCCGATCTCGAAGAACTCACATGGCCAGATCAAGTGCTGATCCTTGTTGCGACAACTCGCAAGTGTTTCGTTCAACCGCTGCGGATTTCGACCGTGTAAGATCAGCCGCCGCGTGCCGGATAGGCGGATCGCTAGCGCTCTCCCGATGCCTGAAGAAGCGCCCGTCACCAGCGTATAGCTTTTACGCTCCATCACTGCGCGGTATAACCACCATCGACAACCAGCACAGTACCGGTAATCCAACGCGCCGCATTGCCCAGCAGAAAAGCTGCCGCGTTGGCAACATCTTCCGGCTGACCTAATCCGAGCGGGTGCAACGCTTCCATCCGGGCACGATAATCGGGATCCTGCAGTGCCTCTACGCGATCGAACATAGGCGTCTGCACAAATCCAGGCGCAACACAGTTCACTCGAATTCCTCGCGGAGCAAGTTCTATCGCCAGGGATCGCGCCATGCCATTCAGAGCGGATTTGGTCATCGAGTACGCGGCCGCTGCCGGTGAGCCAACATCAGCCATCACAGAAGAGACGAACACCACTGATCCGCTTTCGCCGGCGTATATCTTGCGTCCGTGGAACTCCTTCGTCAAAACCAAGGCCGCCTCGGTGTTGATTTGGAACATATCCCGCCACGCCGATGTTGTGAGTGCTCGCAGCGGCAGGGGCATCGAAGTCCCGGCCGCGTGTACGAATCCGTGCAGTGGACCGGCGCTCGCGACGAGCTCCCCCAACCACCCGGAGATGCTGTCGAGATCCTTGAGATCCCGTACAAGGAAGCGGTGATCGTTCCCTTGTAACGCTTGCCGCGTTCCCTCCAGTCCCGTTTCATCGATATCCACACACAGAACCTTCGCGCCGAGACGGCTGACGAGAAGAGAGGTTGCGCGACCGATTCCAGAAGCTGCCCCTGTCACGAGAAAGGTCTTCCCGGTGAGTTCCATGGGACTTGCGTGAAACCGCGCGTCTACCCTCATCCGCCTCTCTTCGTGACAACTAGATCATGCAGAGCATCGACGTTCCCAGCAGTCCTCACATCCCGGGCGCTCAGGTTGACCCCGTAACGAGAGCTGACCATTGCGATCAAAGACAAGATGGAGAGTGAATCCCAGGCCGAATAACTTTGGAGTTCATCGCTGCCCTTGATATCGTCTACTTCCAGGATTTCCGCAACTTCCTTATAGAATTCGTCCATCTTCCTAGTTACTCAGGGAAACTCAATCAACTCGCAATAATCCAGCGGTCCGAGGCGCATGAGCATCGACGCCCATGTCAGGCCGACCCCAAAGCCCGCCAAACAGGCGTGAATCGAACCCGTCAAAAGTCTCTCCCGCAGGTTGTGCACGATTGCCATGGGGATCGTAACCCCACTCGAATTGCCGTAATGCTCGACGACATTGCTAGGCATCTTTGCGGGAGGAATGCTCATCTGCTCCGCTAACTTTTCGAGCATAAAGCGGTTCGGCTGATGGAACAGAAAGTAGTCAACGTCCTCTACGGCGGCTCCGGCGGTTTCGAGCAGATTGTGAATCATAGGCGGCACTTCGAGCTGAGCAAAATGGAAAACCGCTGCGCCGTCCATTCGAAGATTCTCTTTCGACCGGAAATTCTTGTCGCCGTCCTCTTCCATCACTGCGGTTTCCGGTGAACAAGGCAGACGAAGGCCGCCCGCGGGAATGGTGAGCGCCTCGCCCCGCGCACCGTCCATTTTGAGATTGGCGTGAATCGGCGTCCCGTCTTCGGACCGCTCCACGAGCGTGATGGAAGCGGCATCACCGATGAGGGGATAGCTATTGCGATCTCTCGGCGACGTTTTCCGGCTCATCACATCGACATTCACCAAGGCCACCTTTCGCACTGCGGGCTGCCCCAGCAAACCGAAGGCTTGAAAGAGACCGATCAGGAAACCGGCACAGCCCTGATTGATATCCAGGCAGAACATATCCTGCTTCAGACGGAGCCGTCCCTGGATCACGCTGCTGGTGGGGGGCATCAGGTAATCCGGCGTTTGAGTGACAACGATGAGGGCGTCGCAGTCGTCACGGCCCAGTTTGCCTGAAGCAAATAGGTATTCCATGCCAAAACAGACGAGATCGGATGAACAGACGGCGCCATCGACAATCCGGTGCTTGTCATATCCCATGACCAGCTTGAGCTTGAGAGAGCGAGCTTCCGAGAAGTTGAAATTCGCCATTTCGTCGACGAAGCTGCGCTCATTTCGAGGCGCCACGGCCAGCAGCCCGCTGATCCTCCGATTGTGGAAGAGCAGATTCATGGACTGCGGTACTTCTCTAACAAGTTCTCGATACTGGTGATGTTCCGAAAGTTCTCCGGAACGATGTCCAACCCCGAAATTCGAATACCATACGTCTTGTCGAGATCCGAAACCAGCGTCAGGATGTCGAACGAATCCAGCATTCCATCGGTGACGAAATCCTGAGATCCCGCAAAATCGAGCTCGGGTCGAATTTCTTGTAAGATCTCAGCGACATCTGCCATGTGTTGCGCTCTATTTGTATAGACCGATTTCGGAGCGTTCACTCTCTTGCAAGCTAGAAAGAGGATTGCGGCCGGAGAAATTCGCAAACTTCTTCCGCTGCTGGATTCCGCCACCTTTTCAAACGACGTATTCGCGGCGACCGGCATTTTTGTGATCCGCCAAGCGATATCCGGCCCGGTCCTACGCGACTGGCAGCTCGCTTGGGCTCAGTTCACGGAACGTCTTCGCACCGAAGGCGGAAGAAATGTGAACCGGTTTAATCCCGTCGCGGTCGATGAGACACCACCTCCGCCTTTAGCGGACATGCATAAACACGCTGCACTGCTGGACATCGTCCAAGAGGCATTCGGGCCGGATATAGCTCTCTATAATCAACGTTTTGTGGTCAAGGACAAGGACAGCCTTGGTCCCGTGTTTACTCACCAGGATTACTGCTATCACCGCGGCTGGCCCGTCAAGGCATCCGCGTTTGTGGCGCTCTCGCCCATGACTCCGGAGAACGGAGGAATGATCTTCTATCCCGGCACGCATCAGTTCGGCTACCTCGGGGATGCTGGTGAAATCGACCCGAAGGTTCTTGGCCCGAACTGGCCTGAACTAACGCCCTCACTGGAAGCAGGTGACGTCGCTTTCATGAACTCGTGCACGTGGCACCGCTCCGGGCCTCACGTCGCCGGACCCGAGCGCGTTTTGGCCGACATCATTTATCAGCCGGCGGACGATCCCAGCGGCACTGTCTTGCTGCGCGGCGAGTGGCGAACCGAACTGTTCTTCCATGAGCTCTCCGGTAATCACCTCTTTAAGAGTTGCCGATCAAGCCGCCTGAGGGACTTGCAGCAGAAAATCGATAATTTCGAGCGCCCGCAACCGCCTGCTACTGAATGAGAGTTGCAGTTTGCGGTGCTTATGCGGGCGGGCTTCAGGCCCTTCGAACCGTGTCGAACTTCGACTGTGAAATCACCCTGGTGGCAACCGTGCTCGGAAGCAAAGCACTGGATTCAGGCATGGAGCAGCTTGCCCGAAGCTTGGGCGCTCCAGTTATTTCTTCAGTTGAGGTCAAAAACACGTCGTTCGCCCACAGATTGCAAAGTTCGAACACCGATCTCCTGATCAGCGTGCAACTTCCGCATGTCGTTTGCCCGGAAGCTTTGCACGCGCCTCGCATCGGCTGCTTCAATTTGCACCCGAGCCTGCTTCCGCGGTATGCCGGTTTGAATCCTACTTCCTGGGCAATCTACCGCGGTGAGAGAGAGTTCGGCGTCACGCTCCACTGGATGACGAACGCCGTCGACGCGGGGCCGATTGTTTTCCAAAAATCCGTCGCGATCTCTGAGACGGATACCCCTCCGATCGTTCTGCGGAACTGCATACGTGCCGGAATGCCGCTGCTTTCGGAGTTGCTCGCCATCGCTTCTACGGCCGGTCACATCCCCCAGATATCTCAAGATCTCTCCCGTCGCGAATATTTCGGCAGAGAGATCCCGGGAGGCGGGCACATCAATTGGAATAGGCCTGCACAGGAAATCGTGAACTTAACTCGTGCGTTTGACCATAGACCGTTTCCGTGCCCCTTCGGCTACCTGACGACGGCTGCGCTCGGGCCGCGAACCGCCATCTTGAAGACAGAAGATACCGGGATTTCCAGCGATGTTGCGCCCGGTACTGTGGTCCAGAATCTGGAAGGGATCCGCATCGCGGCATCGGACCGTTGGGTGCTGGTTAAGGAAACCTTCGTTCGGCCTAACGTTGAAGCTCCATCTGGTTGAGAAGCAAACGTAAACCGTTACGGTCCACTTTTCCATTCGGATTGCGCGGCAGTTCCTTCATCGCTTGGAACGCAGTGGGGAGCATGTATTTGGGGAAAATGAGTGCCAGTTTCTGGCGGATGGCAGCAGCTGACAGACGTTCGTCTGTGGTCTCGTAAAACAATGTGATTGCTTTCTCCTGTTCGTCATACACAACGCACGCGTTTGCTATCTTTTCGAGAGCCAGCACTTGATACTCGATTTCTGACAGATCGATGCGGTAGCCCATGTGCTTGATCTGAAGATCCAGGCGGCCGACGAACATGATTTCGCCCCGGACGTTTCGATACACCAGGTCCCCCGTGCGATAGATCAAGTCGCGGTAACTGGTGTGAAGCGGGTTCTGGACAAAGGCTTGTGCAGTTCTTTCGGGATCGTTCCAGTACCCCAGCGCGAGCGAACTGCCGCGAACGCAAAGCTCACCCCGCTCTTCCGTCCCACAATTCTGATTACGTTCGTTCAGGATCAGAATGTCCGTATTGCGGCAGGGAAAGCCAATGGGCAGCGATTCATCGTCGGCAAATTCCCGATCGACGACGAAATACGTGCAATCGACCGTGATCTCAATCGGCCCATACAGGTTGACGAACTTCGCCGCGGGAAGCTTGCGCCGCCAACGGTTCAGGTGCTTCATCGGAAACACCTCGCCGGCGAAAAAAATGGTCTCGATAGAGGAAACGTCAAAGGCATCCAGCAGTCCCTGATTGCTGATGCTGACCATAATCGATGGCACCCAGAACAGAAAAGTGATGGCCTGTTGTACCAAGAAGTCCATCAACTTGGCAGGGAAGATAGCCAGTTGATCCGGAATGATGACGATCGTGGCGCCCTTTGCTAAACAGAGGTTCAGTTCTAACGTAAATATGTCGAAATAGAATGGCGACAAGCTACCGATCCGCTCACTACCGGTGAATGGAAATCGGTCGAAGCACCAGTCGAGGAAATCGATCGTGCCGCGATGGCTGAGTACCACTCCTTTGGGTACACCCGTCGATCCCGAAGTATTGATGATGCACAGCGGATCAGTATCGATCACATGCTCAAGACGTCGCCAGAGAGCCTCAGTGTCGTAACCGATGGCCTCGTCGTAAATTTCTTCGATGAATTGCAAACTCTCCTGCGCTATGCCGATGGAGTTGATTTGCCCGGCCAGCTCGCGCGATGTAATTACCAGCCTTGGGAACACGTTGTGGTTTTGCCAAATGTTCTGAAGGATCGCCGCAGTCCGCTGCGCGGGAGCTTTGATATCCAGATTGAGATAAATGTTGCCCGTGTAAAGAATGCCGAGATCGGCGAAAATCACATTGGCCGATTTCGGCAGATAAACCGCAATAGGCTGGCTCAGTGAGTCCGTGCGGCGAAGCAACAGCGTAGCGCAGCGCTTCGCAAGACGCTCGACTTCACCGAATGTGTAGGAACGCGCTGAATCCACAATCGCGATTCGCTCCGGAAAGCGCTTGCCGTTTCCTTTTTCGAAATACTCGAGGACGTTAGTTTGCATCGCTCGCGCTTCACAGCCTCTTTGCACCAGGTACGCCACATATCCCGAAACGCCGCCTCAACCGTTCGCACCAATCCAACTTCGTCCATGAGAGGGGATCGGTAAACCGCATCTCTTACCCGACATCGCAGGCCGGGTTCTTTAGGTATCGTTTCGGCCAGAAATACAGCCAATTCTATGTATTGTTGAGGCGTTTGAGCTATGGGCAACCCGACCGCATTGAGAATGCTCGCGCCGCAACATTGAACAGGCAGCCGTCCAGACAGAGTGACCACCGGAACGCCCATGGAAATTGCATCCACCGTCGTCGTGCCGCCTTGATACGGGAAAGAATCCAGCGCGATGTCGACCTTACCCCAGGATTCCAAATATTCCGTCCCTGGCGAAGGGCCTTCAAAAGAAACACGCTCCCGCGCAATGCCGTCTTCTTCCAGCCATCGGTACAATCGCTCCTGCAACATCGGCTTTTCTAAACCGAAGTATTTGAAAAGCAAGCGGCTCCCCGAAACCGCATGCAGAATGACGGACCAGAGTTGTATCGCCTCCCGTGTGATCTTCCGCGGCCCGGTGAAACACCCGAAAGTAATGTAGCCACGCTCGAAGTATGGAGACGGAGCAATCGCCGGTACCTTGCCCGGGTGCCGGTGGCATCCGGCGATTCGCGGTAGGCGGTAAACAGTTTCGCTGAACAGATGCTCGGTCCCGGGATACGGGAGATCCGGGCTCGCTAAGAAGTAATCCATTGTTGACAGGCCGGTCGTAGCCATGACTCCGGTCCACGACACCTGGATGGGAGCAGGCTTGACCGCGAACGTAAGGTAAGCATCGGCGGAGCCCATCGTGTGTCCCGAGAGATCGACCAGGATGTCGATCTCGTCCGCAACGATCCGGTTGACGATCTCCTTACGTGAGTACGGAAGCGCCGCGAAATGGTCAATGTTGCGTCCCACTGTCTCCGTGAAGGCGTCCGATTTGGGACCTACCGCGTACGCGAATACATCGAACTGTGAACGGTCGTGCCAGGTAAAGACCGGCGCGATCAACTTTGCGAGCGCATGCACATACAGATCAGCCGACAGGTAAGCCACTTTGATACGGCGGTCGGGGTCGGGAACATTTGTATGTGAACGGATCTTCTCTTCTAGCGGGGCCGCATACAACGCATTCCATCGGCGAGCTTCTTCAAAAACGGCTTCCGGGGTCATCCCCTGCAGGAAGTTCATGTTGAACAGCAGTCGTTGATGCAGATCGGGATCGGGTTTCGCGTCGAGGATGCGCCGAAGATCCGCGACATATTCCTCCATCCAGTTCAGGTGAAAATAGCACTGGCTCCGGGTCCGATATATGTCAATCAGGTGAGCGGCTTTGTTTCCACCTCCTTGGCCGGCCTGAAGCGCGAGGTTCACTTCCGCGAGCGCTAAATCGAACTTTTGCTCACAGAGATAGGTCTTTGCACACTGCAGCCGAGCCGTGCTCTCGGTCCGGGAGTCCAGTTCGATTGCGCGAAGCAGAGCTTTGCGGGCCTGTTCGTAATGTCCCGCTAAGCCATAGGTATCGCCAAGCGCAATCAACGAATGGGCTGAAGGGCTCGCCTCCGCCCCACGGACGCGCCGCTGTGGCCGTTTTGGCCGTGTTTTCAATAAGCCTTCCTACGCGATGCGAACTGCACCATGCTTAGGAAGTAGCAGCAGAAGGTACGATTTCTCGCTGAACAGGGGGAAGCGGCCAAGTGGCGTTTCTGGTCAGCCAGCGCCCGCCGGACGCCGGCCCTCGAACATGGGTCCGTAATTGCTGACCGCTCCCATCGGGCCGTTTCGAGCCAGAGTTCAGCCTGAAATCTGAGACTAGATTCACCCCGCCCATGGTCATCGGTTCACGCAACGACGAAATCGCCGCGACGGGCGCTGTCGCCTATATTGGGCCGATGACCTCCACCTGTCCAGGCTCATCTAGTCTGGGTACGCGATTCTTAGCGCTCTGCTCTATGCTGGGCGACCCTGCGGGAAGATCATTGGTTGGGAGTGCTCATTGACCGGCCACATTGGCTCGCTCTCCTGGAGAGCGAGGTAGTCCGTGACAGAACCGACGATACTTGTTTCAACATGGCGCGATGGGCTATTCGCAGTCAGCGGTCACGGGCGCGCGCAAGAGATTCCGGACCAGCCCGTCAGAGGGCTCGCGCCGGATGGACGCGGCGGTGCGCTCGCCATTGTCGGGCCACATTCGCTGTGCAGGCGCGCACCGGGCGGCGAATGGTCAACCATCGCTACAAGCGAGTTCGAGCTTTCGTGCTGTATGGCTGTTCGAGACACCATCTACGTTGGAACTGACGATGCACGTATGCTGCGGCTGAGCCAAGCGGCTGGTCTGCTCGATACTCTTGATGGTTTCGACAGCGTTGCTGGGCGGGACACGTGGTTTGCCGGTTCCGCAATTGTCAACGGGCAGCGTCTCGGGCCACCGCTAGGCATTCGCTCACTCGCGGCCAACTCGAACGGAAGCATACTATTCGCGAACGTTCACGTGGGAGGCATTCCGCGTTCCCTGGATGGCGGAAAAACCTGGCAGCCCACCATAGAAATCAACAGCGACGTTCACGAGGTGCGCGCGCATCCGACCAATCCCGACATTGTCGCCGCGGCGGCTGCTGTTGGGCTTTGCATCAGCCGCGACTCCGGAGCGACGTGGATCATAGAACGGGAGGGCCTGCACGCACCACACTGCTCCGCAGTGGCGTTTTCGGGCGACGACATTCTCTTCTCGGCGTCCACCGATCCTTTTGCCGCCCAGGGGCGAATCTATCGGCGGCCCCTCAGAGCCGGATGGCAACATAGTGGTCGTCGAAGATGGCCTGCCCACGTGGTTCAGCGGTAAAGTCGATACCGGTTGCATCGCCGCGAACGGCTCATCAATTGCTGTTGCTGATACGAGGTGGGAATTTATACTGCTCGGACGACTTTGGGCGGGCTTGGTCATGCAGGAGTACCGGACTGCCGACCCCGAGCGGTGTTCTCATCTGCTGAGCGGGTATTGCTCAGCAGTGGCTTGTCACTGCGCTTGCGGCTTTGCCGACGGTTGATAGCGGGGAAGGAGCGCAAAGATTGCTGATGCGCTAATCACCATTACGAGACACACGGTGAGCACCGCACGATAAGAGCCTGTTCGGTCAAATACAGCGCCCATCGCGATCGGTCCCAATGCGCCTGCCACTGCATACACGCACCACGTGTAGCCGTAAAGAACACCGAATCGCTCCAAGCCGAAGTATCGTGTCAATAGGTACGGCACCACATCCGATTCAGCGCCCATCCCAATCCCTACTAGCACAGCGCTGGCAATCGCGAGCCACCAGCTATAGGCGCCTAGAGTGAAAACGAATCCAAGAGCACTCAATGCCAATAAGATCGCCGCCACACGGCCTGCGCGAAAGCGATCCAACAGGTGGCCGGTCCCCAATTTCCCGAACAATGCCGCCGCTCCTGCCACAGACAGTACAAATGCCGCCTGCCCGGTTGTCGCTCCGCGATCCGTCAGCAAGGCCGCCCAATGCGTGTTCAATCCGTTCGTTGCAAATGAGAACAGCAGCAGCGCTGTTGCGATTCCCAGGAACGGCACAGACCAAACGCTTGCCCCGGCTCTCTCCCTGATCTCCGAGCCACGGCGTTGCTGCTTCGTCCCTTCCGGCTCATGCAAGAACAGGCTGGCCAGAGGCAGCGCAATCACAAGAATCAATGCACCCAGCGCGGCATACGCCGCACGCCAACCGTACGCGGAAATCAAACTCTGCGCTGCCGGCGGGAACACCATCGAACCCAGCCCTGAGCCCGCCATCACAGCCGCCAGCGCCTGCCCTCGGTGTTCGTCGAACCACACGCTCACAACTCGCGCATAAGCAAGTTGCGTCGTACCGTTCCCGACCACGCCGAGGATCACGAATACGGCATAGAGATGCCACAGGTGCGGCGTCAGCAACGCGAGTGATGCGAACGCAGCACCGTATACGATCGTGCAAGGCAGCACCACGCGGCGCGCCGGAAAAATATCAAGCAGGTGCCCAAGCAATGGCGAACACACCGCGACCGTCAGAGCCGCAAGCGTGAACGCAACGGAAACCTCCGTCCTTGACCAATGGAAGGTCCCGGCCACCGGCTTCAAGAAAATCCCGAACGTGTACACAACAATCGAGGCGAAGCTGACAAACACACCGCAGCAGGCGGTAACCAGAACTGAGGTCCGGTTACTTCGTTGCAGGGCCGGACGATGGTTGAGAACTGCGTGAGTAGCCATGGATTGCAGATCGCTTTGCGCCCGCCGCATGGGCGGCGTCGCTCATCGGGTGTACACCGCTTGCGTCTATCCAGCGGTTGTAAAAGTTGAACAGCGCACAAACAGTAATGGCATAGTAGATCGCCTCATCTGTGTAGCCTTCAGAATGAAGAGCTTCAATGTCCTGCGGCTGAATGGTATGCGACTCATGATTCACCTTGCGAACGAATCGCAGCAGGGCTTTCTCCGCTTCCGACACCAGAGCGGTATCCAGATCGGCAAGTACGCTATCAACAATTTCTTTGCTGCCGAGCAATTCCGCCGCGACCGCGGCGTGCGATTTCGTTCAAAACGGGCACTGGTTCAGGCTTGACGTATAGGCGGCAATCAGTTCACGAAATCCAGGAGAGAGTGGCGATGCTTCGCGCAGCATCTCCTGTGTGAAGCGCTCCAGGTGCACCGTCGCGTTCATTTTGAACGAAAACATGTGCAAGATCTGCGGATATTCGGGCCCCGCGCGCTTCATCATTTCGATTGCGCGCGTATAGTTATCGTCACCTTTGTGCTGCTCGACATCTTTCAGAAACATCGGTTCCATCGCTCTAATCTCTCTCTTTCTTAGAAGCGCAAAGGGCGCGAATGCGCGCCGCCAGCCAGCAAGGAAATCGCTAAGTCTTTGGGCGGCGCGCTCGATATCGCGACCGTTTTGCGCGGAGTTCCTCAATAGTGCAAAGGGCGCGAATGCGCGCCGCCAGCCAGCAAGGAAATCGCTAAGTCTTTGGGCGGCGCGCTCGATATCGCGACCGTTTTGCGCGGAGTTCCTCAAAAGATGAACTTCAATGCAAGCTGCAGCAATCGCGGCGGTGCCGCCTGCAAAATCTGCCCAAATTCCGGAGAAGCCAGATCATTCTCCGGCAACATGAAGTTCGGATGGTTCAGTGTATTGAATGCCTCGGCACGAAACTGCAGCCGCACCCGCTCGCGCACGGGAAAATTCTTAAACAATGAAAGATCTGCCGTCGCTAACCCAGGCCCGCGGATCGCGTTCCGCCCTTCATTGCCGAACTCTCCCGGATTCGCCGCAGGAGTCAGTTCCTGAAACGCGTCGCGGCTGACCCACTGGTTCGGCGTATGCGGCCCCTCGTTTGGATTGGACAGCACGTTGGGCCGGCTCGAGTAAAAGCCGGTAATCTCGGGCGCACTCCCTTGCATGGAAGCGTTGTCGCTGTCATAAACAGTGAATGGGGTGCCGGACGCGAGCGAGATGATCGTGTTCAGTTGCCAGCCGTTCAACAGTAAAGCGGCCGCGCGCGGGGCCGCGTGCCAACCCGGCAGCGCGTATGTACCGCTGAATACGAATCGATTTGTTGCATCGAACAACGATGGCCCATGCTCAGCACGAAGATCGAACGGGTTCTGTGCCAGGTCGTTTTCGCCTGCCACCAGCGTGGGCGCCGATCCTGCCATGTTCAGGGACGAGACGTAATCCAGGCTCTTCGACCACCAGTACGAAACCTGAAACGAGAGGTTTGCCGTCAGCTGGCGCGACAACGAAACCTGCAGCGCATGATACGTGGAGCTGTTGTTATCCGCAATTAATCCAACCGAACCAAAAGCGCACGATCCTGAAGCGTCGCAATTCGCATACTGCCTCCGTTGATCGGCGTTGCTTGTCGTTGCGCCGGGCCCGTAAATCGCCGGATTGGCTTCGATGAATCGCGGCAGATGCGTTCCCTTGTTACCGACATATCGCACATCGAGTAAATACGATTTTGCAAATACATGTTCAACGGTGAAATCCCAATTTTGCGAGTACGGCGGCAGCATCCCGGATTGCACCGTGAGGACCGTGGCCGGCCGAACAAATTGTTGCAGCACGAATGGCGGCGTGTTTCCGTTGTACGGATTCGCAAAGTTCATGCCGGGACCCGGCAACTGGTACGCTTCGGTCCATGGCAGCGCACTCACTGCCGCTTGCAACGGGCCGCCCGTCCCATTTGTATAGCCGTCATAGAAGATGCCGTAACCGGCCCGAATCGTCGTCTTGGCGTCACCGCTTGGGTCCCATGCCAGACCCACGCGCGGCATAAATTCGTGGTAATCAACTGGCGCAATCCCCGCGGGAACGCCTGGATCGCCAGGGAATAGAAGGCCCGCCGGCGCACTCGGGTTTACGGTTGATTGCTCACCCGGCGCCCAGGCATTCAAGCGGTTACGGATGTCCACATATGGCGTGTTCACTTCATAGCGCAATCCATAGGTCAACGTCAGTCTCGAATTCACCCGCCATTCGTCTTGCGCGTATCCCGCCACAATCCATTTCCGTAAGCCCCGGTTGAAATCCCCTCCGCCCTGGAAGAATTGCACTGGTTCGCCCAGCAGGAAACTGGCAAATGAATCATTCGCGGGAAACGGCGCAAATACAAAGAAGCCGTTGGTCGCGATTCCCAGTAGCACATTGATCTGCTGGCGATCAATATCGGCGCCAAACTTCAGATTGTGCGCGCCGCGGGTCCACGCAAGCGAGTAATAGCCCTGATAGTCGTTCTGATACGTGTTCTGCGGGCCCGTGATCGGATTGCCGATATCCGCATATCCGCTGATGATCAAATATGGATTGCCAAGTTGCGAGGGCAGTGTCGGTTGATATGTGAAGCCCAAATCGCTTGCCGGCGTATGATTCGTCGTTGCCCCCTCCAGAAACACGTTCCGGAAGAACGCTATCCGCGCCGTCTGCACCAGCGAAGGGGAGAATAAATGCACATACGACAGGGTAGCCGAATTGGTGGTGATGTCATCTGTCACGGGAAAACCCGGCACGCCTGACCCGTTGATCGGCAGCGGATCAAACTCGTGCAGTGAAGATGTCGCGTACCGCGCAAAAATCTGATCGCTGTTGCCGAAGTAATGGTCCAGCCGAAATCCGCCCTGGTCGTAGTTGTTCGTCAACAACTGCGTCGATGAATAGAGCGATGGACCGATATTGGGCAAAGGGATGAGCGATTCGGCCTTCAGGGCGATCGGACTCAACATATACGGCGGAATCTGACCCATGACGCCGCCGAAGCTGAAAGGCTGCCCTGTAAACTCGTTGATCAACGGCTCCAGATTGCCGTTGCTATCCCTCAATCCGGAGAAATTTCCCAGGCGTTCCGCAGCCGTGGGCACAATCGCCGTACGCGTCTCACCTTGCCTGTCCCGCTGTCCTTCGTAGTACGCGAAGAAGAAATCTTTATCGCGGCGAATCGGGCCCGCCGAGCGTCACGCCGAATTGATTCTGGTGCAACGGCTCTGTCGAGGCCGCGAAGAAATTACGCGCATCGAAGGCATTGTTCCGCAGGTAGTCATAAAGATCGCCGTGAAACTCGTTCGTCCCTGATCGTGTTACCACGCTCGTCGTAGCGCCACTCGTCTCGCCATATTCAGGCGGAGCATTCGACGTCAGAATGCGGAACTCAGTCACCGCATCCGGCGGTGTACGTAGCGCGAACCCGCCGTTCACGCTATCGACGTTGGTGACGCCATCCAGCAGATAGTTGTTGCTCTCCGGCGGCTGTCCATTCACCGCGTAACGCCTGATTAGCGCGCGCGATGCCTCCGGCCTGCAACAGACCGGACGTCAGCGGGGCAACGCCGGGCTGCAGCAGCCCCAGTTGCGTCAGGTTCCTCCCGTTCAATGGCAAGTCCACTGCATCATGCGCCGTCACGACATTCCCCAGCGTGGAACTCACATCGAGTGTAGCCGCCACTGCGCTGATGTCCACGGTGTCCTTTATTCCCCGCCAGTGTCAGACTGAGCGGCAGGTTGACCACCCGGTTGACGTCGACTCGAATTCCGTTTGCGTCGAAAGCAGCGAATCCTTTTGCGGACACACGCAGTTTGTAACTGCCGACCGGCAGATAAGAAAAACGAAATGTGCCTGTTTCTGACGTCTGCAGGCTCGCGGTAAACCCGGTCCCAGCATTCGTAATGGTGATTGCGGCGTGCGGCACCAACGCCCCGAGGGATCGGAAACTTGCCCCTCCACCACCCCCGTAGGATCCTGTGACAGCGCAACCGAGGCGCAAAACGAATATCGTTTGCAGACCAACCAGAACCTGCCTGAACACGTTAGACATGAAGCGTTCTCAGCAGAGTAAAGGAAATGTTGCCCGATGTCTTCAACCCGCCGGCTGAACTGCAGCTCATTCCTTCGATCTAGATGGCGGCTTACCTCGCCAAGAAGAGTAACGAAGAACAGTAACGAACCAAACGCTTGTTTCACTAGGTTCCTCAACGTCACGAATCTAATCGAGCCACAATACTCAGTAACCGGAGCGGCGGACGTGGAACTGACACCTGATGATCTGGCAGCTATCGAAAGCGCTTCGGCAAAGATCAAGATCAAGGGGCTCGGTATCCGCCATTTCACGAGAAGCTGGTGGGCCGTTAAGCCGTATACCAAGGAGACAAACATGAAAGCACTTTGCCTAGGAACGCTGGCCTTTGTGATGGCGCTCACTGGACTGGCGCAGTCGCAGTCTCGGCACAGACCAAAGGTGCTGGTTCCGATAAGGAACGCCTGATCGGGGCTTGGCATTTGGCGCGGATCGAAGCACCAGCGTCGGATGGAAAGTCCGTGTCCATCGCCCAGCCGAAAGGCATGTTGATCTACACACGCGATGGCCACATGTCGGTGCAGTTGATGTACCCGGAGTCGGCTAATGCTCTATCCAACGAGTACGTCCAGCGTGGGTACGAGGCTTCCTTCGGGAGCTACGACCTGAACGAAGCGACTCATACGTTAACCCATCACGTGCAGGGATCGATCACGCGCGACCTCCTTGTCGGCAAGGACCTGCCGCGCGTGTACCAGCTCACGAAAGACGGGCGCCTGATTGTCAGGTCGGCGCGGTCCGATGAACACTGGTCCGTCACCTGGGAACACTATTAGATCCAAAGTTCTCACTGGCATCACGCCGCGATGTGCGAGATCAATGCCTGATCTTCGCTGCGAAGCAATCTAATTCGCCTCCGGAAGTGTGACAAAACTTGGCACAGGATCGTCTCGGTGGAGTTGCGCGCGCCGCTTCGAGTGCAACCAAAGCTCGATGACGCCTGCGTTGATGGAGAAGCCGATCCAGAACGCGATGCCGAAGAACTGGCCGGGACCAAGATGCGTGCGGGAACTGGTGGCGAAGAATACTCCCATCACGGGACGAGTGGTCGCGATACCGAGCAGGATACCCACGGCGCGGGTCATCCACTCCCGCTTTCGCGAGGCCTCGCCGTGGAGGCGAAACCAATAGGCACGGCCCAGCGAGAACAGGAACCAGGTGTCAAAGACAAAGACGGCGGAGCGCTCGACCCAGCCGCCGACGGCATAGGAGCTCATGGCGTACGCCGTAACTCCGGTGATTGCACCGAGAGGAAAGAAGAGTCTCTCCGCCGCGGTATTGGGAGTGCGCCGAAGTAGGACAACAGCAGCCACAATGACGAACATCGCTGCCGGGATGATATGCGCCAAAGTCAGCATGGCGTGTGACGAAAAGGCTGCGTTGAGCGACGCCATCTGCGGATTGCTGCCCGGCGAGCGAAGAATCAACTCGACGAGTCTGCGGACAACAACGGCGATGGCGATAACGGTGCAGAACCAGAACCCCGCAAGAAGCCATAGGGGATGGCGGGAGGTCTCAGCCGATCCATGCTGTTGCATGCTGAACTCAGCCCTCGCGTAAGGCTACCAATGGATCGACCCGGCTTGCCCAGCGAGCCGGGAGATAGCAGGCCAACAGGGCGACAGCCAGCAACACCACTGCCGCTCCCGCTACGCTGATCGGATCGCCCGGACTTACCCCATACAGCATCCGGCTCACCAGCCGTCCGACCAGAAGCGCCGCCAGCGAAGCCAATCAGCACGCCTGTCACGACCAGCGACATACCTTGCTTCAGAATTAGGCGAAGCACGCTTGCCTGGCCCGCGCCCAATGCCATGCGCAATCCGATCTCTCGTTTGCGCTGATTGACGGAATACGCCAGGATGCCGTATAAGCCGACATTTGCCAGTGCCAGCGCCAGCAGTCCGAACACGCTCAGCAAGTCGACGCCCAGTCTGGGCCCGAACAAGCCTCCGTCGATGATTTCACGCCCGGTTCGCGGGCTGCTGACCACAACCTGCGGCGCGGCGGAATGCATTTCGCGCTCAACGGGGAGCAACATCTGTTGTGGATCTCCCTGGGTACGCACGTACAAGGTCATCACGCCACCATAGTTCTGTTCCAGAGGCACATAGACGCAAAGTTGGGCCGGCTCCCCCCAATTCGTATAACTGGCGTTCCGCGCTACGCCTACAATTTGGCGCATCTGTTTCTCGCCCGGAAGCTGAATGCGCTTCCCTAACACGTTTCCGCCGGGCCAATAATCGTGCGCCATCTTCTCATTGACAATTGCTACTGGCGTAGAGTTCTCCTGGTCCAGGTTCGTGAACTCGCGCCCGCTTTCGAGCGCCACGCCGGCGGTCTCGAAATAATTCGTGTCTACGGTGTCGACAATCGTCGAGATTTTTTCTGATTGCGATCGTGGTTGATGGCCTTCCACCTGCAATCCACTCACGCTGCGCGCCCACAGCGGCAGGTTCGACGCCCAGGAAACAGACTCGACGCCGGGAATTCTGGCTACGCGCTCGCGCACGTCCTTGCCGAATGCTTTGATCTGCGGCTTTCCGTACCCGGCCTGCGCCGGATTTGTAAAGAAGACCGCAAGATGCGCGGTCTGGAAGCCGGGATTCATATTGTAGGCCCGCGCGATGCTTCGCAAGAACAGCGCGGCGGTCACGAGCAAGAGAAATGAAAACGCTACCTGGCCCACCAGCAGAACGTTTGCCACCGTAACCCTTTTTCGGCTTCTGCCCGTCGTGCGAGCTTCTTCCTTGAGCGTTTCCGCCACGCCCGCACGTGAAGCCTTGAAAGCGGGGATAGTCCCGAACAGGAAGCCTGTTGCGAGTGAGACGACCAGCGCAAAAGCGAAGACGGTTGTATCGAGCTTGGGCGTCACGAAATTGGCGGATGAGGGCAGGGCCCCGAATAAGAAATGAAGACCGGCATAAGCGATCGAGATGCCCACCACGCCACTGAGGAATCCGAGGAGCACGCTCTCCGTAAGGAGCTGACGCACCAGCCTGTGGCGGCTTGCTCCCATCGCTAGCCGGACGGCCATCTCCTGTTGTCTTGCCGCTGAGCGCGCAAGCAGCAGATTCGCGACATTCGAGCACGCGATCAACAAAACAATTCCCACCACGATCAACAATCCGGCGCCTGCGATCAGAATTTGCGCGGAGCTGCTGCCGGTATTGGCTAACAGAACATCACGGACGGGCACTACCATGGCCGCGTGGCCCTCATCGATGGCCGGATATTCGCGCGCCAAATCCGCCGCTACGGTTGTCACATTAGCTTGCGCCTGGGCCAGGCTGACACCTGGGTTGAGCCGCCCCACGCCTTGAAAAAACGCCTTACTCCGATCCCGGAACGCCCCCTGCATCTCATTCGGCAACAACTGTTCGGCCATCGCCGCCGGAACCCACACATCGGGACCAAAAATTCCATTCACTCCAATGAAATGCGGCGGAGCCACACCAATGACCGTAAAGACAACGTGATTGAGCGGCAGGGTTTTGCCAATGATGTCAGCCGCACCGCCGAAGCGCGATTGCCAAGTCCCGTAGTTCATGACCGCGACCGGGTGCGCGCCCGGAGTGGTGTCCTCTTCGGGTAAAAAGAAGCGGCCCGGCGGCGGGCTTAAGGCCCAATGTCGAGAAGTAGTTGTCCGTTACCAGCTCGCTGAACATTCCCTCGGAGGCGCCACTGGCCTGCCAGGTGACAGGTCGGGAAGACGTGTAACCGGCCAGGGACCGGAAGACTCGATTGCGAGCTTGATAATCCTTCAGGTCCGCGTAGGAGAGCGGCAGGGGCGCACTCGACTTTGACGTACTCCGCGCTTTCATCAAGCCAACCGCCGCCAAGCTCGACGAGTCTGGAACCGGGAGAGGATTCAAAATCAGGGTGTTGATGACGGTAAAGACGGTGGTGTTCGCGCCAATCCCGAGACCCAGCGTCAGAACCACGAACAGAACGAAAAGCGGGCTCTTCCGCATAGTGCGGACGGCATACCGTAGGTCTCTCCATAGGACCTCCATGAAGTTACCGAGCCCTAAGCTGCCTGGTCTTACCTCGCCGGCCGGCACCGGGTCGTATTTCGCCATGTGCTGCGCCCTTCGCGACTCCGTCCGCAGCGGATAGGTGTCATCCAACTCGGAGATGGCGTTCCGGTACGCTTCTTCGTCGCTTGCTCCGCCGCTTCGTAAATCACGATAGCGGTCTTCGAGATGCTGCGAGAATTCCTCGACGAGATCCGATTCGGCGGTTGGCTCCAGGCGCAACGGCGCGATCCGGTCTTGAACTATACGCTTCCAATCAGGCATTTTCGACTCCCGTCACCAGACTCATGGCCGTGACGAATTCCTTCCAGCTCTTTCGCTGAGAGCGAAGCACCTTTCGACCTTCCGGGGTCAGGCTGTAATATCGCCTTCTTCGCTGCTCGGCCTTTTCCACCCAACGGCTCGTGATCCAGCCCCGATCCTCAAGCCGGTACAGCAGCGGATAAAGAGAGGTGACGTGAAACCGCAAAAAGCCGCCCGATCGGATCTGGATCAGCTTTGAAATGTCATAGCCGTGGCGCGGCTCATCCTCGAGCAACGACAAGACCAGAAGCTCGGCGCTTCCCTTTTTCCATTCCTGATCCGGTGAAGTTGTAGCCATATTTGTCGGTCCCTAATATAGGACTCACAAATAGAACGAGAGGTTCCGGCGATTTGTTCCATCGAGCTGAAGAAAATCGGAGTGGCTTCGCGTAACCGGAAATGCCACAGGATTTGGAAATGCCCCCCGCCGATGACGAAAGCTGCAGAGCGGCTTATTGCGGATCGAAGGTGAGTTCCGGAGATCCTGGACCTCCGGTATTCGAAAACTAGCCTGCCAAGCCGATTCTGTTCAGCTACTTCTGCGACTGTGCGCCTTCTTCGTTCACATACTCCGCACTGAGCGTGCGCTTCTGCTTCGCGATCGGCAGCAATGTCGGATAGAACTGCACGAATGTCGTGTCCACGGCTCCGTGGTCTCGGTGGCAGCTATAGCAGGCAGCCTCCTTGGGGAGAAGCTTGCCCGGACCGGGGCCGTCGAAGGAATAGAATGCCCACTCGCCACGCGCATCGTCGCGCACGTGTACCTCCGCGCCCATCACTTCGCCTTGGAAATGCCCCGCCTTATTGATAGAACGGTTCGACTCCGCGGCACGAATCTCCAAAACCATCATCGTCTTGTCCGGCCAATGGCCCGTCGCTTTGAACGCAACGTACGCCTCGGGATTGACAAAGACGTTGTCGAACATCGAATGATCCGCCATCGACTTCACGCGCGGGGTGTAGCTCATGTCCAGCCCCGAGCTGAGATACACCCACTCGCGATAATCGAGGGGCGGGTTCATCTTGCCGTCGGCCGTGTAAGTGGGCACGTGGCTCGATGCGGCTGCCGTTACTGTGCCCTTCGATTGCGCGTAGCCCATCCAACCCAGCCCAATGGCGGCGCAGAACGTAAGTAGTGGCAGTCTCAGACGCATAGGCACCCTGCGATATCTTACGCGACAGCCCGGCCAAAGTTCCTTTAGCTTTCGTGCTATTCCACAGTCGTCGCTTTGGGTAGTACCAAATGGAGGCCATGGTCCTATCTTTGGCGATGCTGCTTCTCCGTTTGTACACACCGCTCTCAACTTTCTACGAGCTGTGGCGTAAGCAATAGGAAAGGCGACTTACTCCTGCCGCAGAGCCGCTACCGGATCGATTCGGGAGGCTCGCCTCGCCGGCGCATAGCCGGCGAGAATCGCGGCGCTTAGCAGGATGACACCGGCCAGCGCCAGGGTTCCCGGATCGTTGGGCCGCGTTTCGAACAGAAACGCTTTCACAAGCCGGAACGCGCCCAACGCAACGGGCACGCTGATCGCGAGTCCCACTGCCGCCAGTAGTAGAACCCGGCGCAGAACCATCCAGACCACGGCCCCGCGTTGCGCGCCCAGCGCCATACGGATTCCAATTTCGCCGACCTGCCGCTCGACGCTGTAAGACATCGTCCCGTAGAGCCCCACACAGGCGATGAGGAGAGCAAGAACCGCAAAACCTGTGCATAGTTTCGCGAACGTAACTTCCTGGCTGATTGTTCGATCGATTTCGGCAGCCTGCGTGAGCACGTTCGTGACGGGTATGCGTGAATCTGCGCTGCGCACGATCTCATACACACTTTTGACATAGCTCAGCGGATCACCCGCAGTGCGCAGCGCGTAAGTCATTCCCTCCGGAGAATACTGACTGGCCGCAATGAAGACAGTCATTGGATTCCCCTCTTTCAGATCACCGTACCTCACGTTCGCCGACACGCCGGCGATTTCGAGATCGCGATGCTCGTCCACAAACGTGATGCGCCGGCCCACCGGATTCTCG
This sequence comes from uncultured Acidobacteriaceae bacterium, assembly GCA_963849445.1. Lineage (GTDB taxonomy): Bacteria > Acidobacteriota > Terriglobia > Bryobacterales > Bryobacteraceae > Bog-105. The sequence goes on from CAWKHS010000015.1 coordinate 141,644, forward strand.
TTGCCGAAGTAAGTCCGCGCCAGCCGCTCGCTGATGACTGCAACTGCCGTGGAGCCCGCTTGGTCGCGGTCGTCAATCTCACGCCCGGCCAGGATCGGGATCTGCATGGTCGTGAGGAAACGCGGTCCCACCACCAGGACGCCTGCCCCTTGCACCGTAACAGCGCCGATCTTGATTGCCCCCCGGTATGTCTTACCGGCATAATCGGCACTGACGATCGAGGACTGCGAAAGCGTCGCGCTGCGCACTCCGGGGATGGATTCGAAGCGCTTGCGCAGGTCCGTGTAAAACCTGGTGATCTCCGGGTCGCGATGCCCCACCTGGCGCGCATTCAACGAGAACAGAAGGATGTTGTCGCGGGCGTATCCCAGTTGCACCGAGTGCAGCTTGTTCAGTGTCCGTACAAACAGACCCGCGGCGACCAGGAGAAGAAAAGACATCGCAATTTGGGCGACCACCAGCACGTGCTGCCCGCGGCGGCGCCGTCCGCCCCTGCGGCCATTCTTTAGCGCCGGCATCACGTCTGGACGTGTCGACTGAATCGCTGGAGCGAGGCCAAACAACACGCCGCAAAGGACCGAGAGCGCCGCCGTCACGGCCAGCACGTTCCAGTTCAATTCCGCATGCAGCGTAAAGTTCTCCTGCCCTCTGGAGAGCAGAAACGTCAGTGTTCGCACGCCCCAGATCGCAAACAAGATCCCAAGTGCTCCGCCGAGCGAAGCCAGCATCACACTCTCCGTAAGCAACTGCCGCACCACCCGGAACCGTCCTGCTCCCAGGCTGAGCCGGACCGCCATTTCGGAGCGTCGCGCGGCCGCCCGTGCCAGCAGCAGATTGGCGATGTTCGCGCACACAAGCGCCAGGATCAATCCCACCATGATCAGGAGCAAGTACAGAGGCTTGGAATACCTGCGGCGCAAGCTACCCAGACCGGCGGCGCCGGGATTCAGTACCAGCGCGGGCAGTTTGGCGCGCTCACCGTCCGTCGTCGCAGTAGTGGCAACCCATTGATGGAAACGGGGAGCCAGCGCTGCCTGCGCCTGCGCCTTGCTGACACCCGGACGCAGGCGGCCCATCATTTCAATCCAATAGAAGTTTTCGTCGCTATACATGCGAGCCGCTTCGACGCCATCTACGAGCAGATTCGTGTGCAAGGGAAGGTAAATGGCCGGCGCCACCTCAGGGTCCACTCCAAAGAATTCCGGTGGCGCGACGCCGATCACCGTGAAGGGAGTGTTATCGACGAGAATCGACTGTCCAATCGCATTCTGCGGTCCTCCGAAGCGATTTTGGCTTGTAGCAAAACTGATGACGGCGACCGGAGCCGCGCCTGCACGGTCGTCTTCGGAGTCAATCAGACGTCCCGCAGCGGGCGACACTGCCAGGCCGCGAAAATACTCGCCGCTGACGTACTCCGCGCCGGCGCTCGTGGCCCGTTGACCGCGGACGGACAGGTTATGCTTTAGCCCGTTGAAGTATCCGAAGAGCGTGGAAAACACGGGATTCTCCTGGCGAAGCGTCTCGAACGCGCCGTACGGAAACATCCCGCTGACCATGACGCCTTTACCGCCCGGCCAGGCAAGACCTTGTACCCCGTGCATGACGTGGACCCACTGCTTGCTCGCGTTGAAGGGAGGCGGGCTATGCCAGTTCAAGACCACCAGCGACTCGGGATCCGCCACCGGCAGCGAACGCAACAGAATCGACTCCATGAAGCTGTAGATCGCAGTGTTGGCTCCAATGCCGAGCGCCAGCAACAAGAGCGCCAGGGCGCTGAATGCCTTGTTCGCGGCCATGGTGCGACAGGCATACCGGACATCCTGCGCAAGTTCCGACCAAAACCGTGTCATCCAAATCTCCCGCGAGTCTTCGTGCTTCAGGCCGACATTGCCAAATCGCCGGCGCGCTTCAGCCCGGGCGCGCTCCGGCGTCATACCGTCTGCTTGCAGTTCCGTGGCTTTTTCCGCAAGGTGGAGTTCCATTTCCTCGCGCAGCGCGTCGCCGCGCCTGGCGCTCGCCATCCAATACTTCAGCCGTCGGATCCACATCTCCGTCACTCTGCTTCCATCACACGGGCGATCGCCAGCGTGAGCTTCGCGTACTTCCGGGTTTCAACCGCCAACTGTTTGCGCCCGGCCGCTGTGATCTTGTAGATCCTGGCCCGCCGATTGTTCGCCGTCACGCCCCAGACGCCCTCGATCCAGCCGTTTAGCTCCAGCCGCTGGAGAGCGGGATACAGCGAGCCCTCCTCGACCAGCAGATCATTGTCGGAAGATTGCTGAATGAATTGGACTATGCCGTAACCGTGAAGATCGCGTCGCGACAGCGTCCGCAGAATTAACATGTCCAGCGAACCGGGCAACGAATCGTTCTTTTGCGCCTTCCGTCCCATACCAAGAATTCTAAGCTTAAGCCGGCGAGATTGCGCGAGTCAAGTTCTGATTGCCGAACCCTCGCGCGAGTGGTCGGCATAAAAGTGTGCCAGGAATGAACACGTCTTCCCAACACTGAACGGAGTGCCCGTTCTCGCAGACGCACAAGTAGTACATAATCACCCGAGCTTGAAGGGGCAACGGAGTGCACTGAAGGCTCGCAAGTCTGCCCTCATGACTGGACTGGAAAGGCACTCCTTTGTATTCGTTGTTTCGGAACATCAGATATAGCTTGCGAATGCTGCGGCGCAACCTGGGTTTAACCAGTGCTGTAGTGGCGACTCTGGCGCTCGGCATTGGCGCCACGACGGCCATTTACACCGTGATCTACGCCACGTTGCTCTCGCCACTGCCATTGCCGCATCCGGAGCAGTTAGTGATGGTCTGGTCAAAGATCCAGGGCAACCGCAATGGGATAGCCGCGGGCGATTTCCTGGACTGGCAGCGCTACAGCACGTCATTCCAGAGCCTGTGTGCGTTTACGGGCGGCAACTTCAACTTAGGAACAAAAGATAAGCCGGAGCAGGTGGAAGGAAGGCTGGCGTCGCCAGGCTTCTTTCGCATGATGGGATTGCCTTTGATGCTGGGCCGCGATTTCCTCTCGCAAGAGGGAATACCAGGCAACGATAAAGTTGTTATTCTCACGCACAAACTTTGGAATAAGTTGGGAGCGGATGACCATATCGTCGGCAAGCAACTGCGAATCAACGGCGGGCTATACACTGTCGTGGGCGTTCTGGCGCCAGGCGTCGCTGATCGTTACGATGCGCAATTGACTGCGCCGCTAGCCTTCCGTCCGGAACAGATCAATCACGACTACCACTGGTTGCTCGCGACCGCGCGCCTCAAACCCGGCGTGAACATAAAGCAGGCCCAGGCCGACATGAACCAGGTGACGGCGCGTATCGCCGAGGAGAACCCACGCAGTGATAAAGGCTGGGGCGCTCTAGTTGAGCCGCTGCAAAACGATTTCATGCCGAAGGACCGCATCCAGACGCTCTGGCTGCTATTGGGTGCTGTCGGATTCGTGCTGTTGATCGCGTGCGTCAATGTGGCCAATCTGTTGCTTGCCAAGAGTACGTTTCGCTGGCGGGAAGTGGCTGTCCGAAACTCCGTCGGAGCATCGCGGCGGCAGGTGTTTGAGCAGTTCCTGATCGAGAGTGTCGTGCTCGCCGGCGCAGGCGGAGTGGCTGGGGTGATCTTGGGCATTGCTCTGCTGCGCTGGATTGTCGCGCTCATGCCGCCAGGCACCCTGCCTTCTGAGGTGTCCCTACACTTGAACATCCCAATCCTCAGCATTACAGCTGCGGCTACCATCCTGGTGGGAATCTTATCGGGTTCGGCGCCTGCCTGGTATGCCTCGAAATTAGACGCGGCGTCGTCGTTGAAACAAGGAGGACGTGCCGGCGAAGCCAAGGGACACCACATGCTACGCCGCGCGCTGGTTGTGGGGGAACTAGCGCTTGCGCTAACGCTGCTCTCGGCTGCTGGTCTCGCGTTGCATAGCTTTTGGAACTTGACACACGTTGATCTGGGAGTGCGCACGGACCATGTCTTGATGTTTTCGCTACAGCAGCCGGATGGGCGCTTCCACGTCGCAAGCGGTATCGAACCGTACTACAAGCAAGTACTCGAACAAGTCCAAGCCCTGCCCGGAGTCTCCAGTGCTGCCGTCGTGACCGGAGCTCCCCTGCTCGGAACGAGCGACGGGATGCCGTTCACCATCGTGGGTACAACAGTCGCCGACCCTTCCCAGCGACCTGGGGCCGGATTCCAGTCAATTAGCCCTGAATACTTCCAAACGTTCGGTATCCGGCTGGTCAAAGGCCGCCAGTTCAGCGACCGCGACACAGCAACAAGTCCGCGCGTCGCCATGGTCAACGAGGAGTTCGTCAAGGAGTATCTGAAACAGCGTGACCCGCTGAATACGCGACTTTCCATCGAGCAAATCGATCCCACGGCCCAGAAGTTGGGAGCGGCTGTCGAGTGGCAGATTGTGGGCGTTTTTCACAACGTACGCTCATTCGGTTTGCGTGCGGACCAACCTGAGATAGACGTCCCGTTTCCGCAATCGCCTCTGCCGAGTGTCACTGTTGGGCTGCGTTCGACAACTAATCCAGTGGAATTGAGCGCGGCGGTTCGAAAGGCGATCTATTCCATGGACCCGGATGTGGCGGTCTCACATCTGAGCACAATGAACGAGGTCAGAGATCGACTGTTCATTGGCGACAGGTTCACGATGATGCTGTACCTCGGCTTCGCGTTCGTGGCCCTGACGCTTGCTGCAATTGGCGTTTACGGCGTGATTTCATTTGCTGTGTCCAGGCGAACACAGGAGATTGGTCTGCGCATGGCTTTAGGCGCCCAGAAACGAGCCGTGGAGCGTCTGATTATTTCGGAGAGTTCCGTTCTGGCGCTGATAGGCTTGGCGTTGGGCGTCTTAGGAGCAGCATTGCTGGGTCGCCTCATGCAGACCACACTGTATGACGTACAAGCATTCGATTCGTCGGTGCTGCTGGCCGTAAGTATCGTGCTCTTCGGGACGGCGCTGTTAGCAGCCTATATCCCGGCACGGCGCGCCGCGGCGATCGATCCTATGACAGCACTGAGACGGGAGTGATCGCTCGCACCTCTGCGGGCTCCATGTGGGTCTTGTACTCGCTGGTGTCACCCTAAGAGGAGGGTGCCGGATCCAAACCGAAGTACAGGTCCTGTTTCATGAACGAGAATTTCGCCGCAATTATCCTCGGCGGTACTGGGCAAGTTGGTGGTGCAGCCGTCGCGGAGTTGCTAACCATTCCGGAATGTCGGGAAGTGGTGATGGTCACCAGAAAGCCCATTGCGGCGCGATCGCGAGTGCGCAACGTCGTTCTTGATACCGGCGCTGCTGATTTTACCGAGCGCACAGCTGCCATTGCCCGCGAAGTCTTAAGCCAAGGGCCCGCGAGCGCGGTGAGTTGTGTGGGTGTGGGTTCTGGATCGACGGGGTGGAGCGAAGAAGACCTGAAGCGGCTTGAACTCGGCGTCGTGGGTAGCTTTGCAAGTGGCTGCCATCACGCTGGAATCGCCCAGTTCTGCCTACTTTCAGCGGCAGGAAGCACAGCCCGCAGCCGGTTTCGCTATGTCCGCGTAATGGGAATGAAGGAAGACACTGTGCGCAACGTCGGTTTTACCCGCCTTGCCATCTTTCGCCCGGGCATCATTGTCGGCAACGCTCATACCCCTGCTTGGGTCGGTTTGTTGGGATACCTCGTGCCTGGGCCGTTTGGCAATATCGATCAGCGAATTCTCGCTCGCTCAATCGCCGCAGAAATAGCTTTGTACGGCCGAGAGGTCGGCGAAGTTATACGCGAAAATGCGGCAATGAAAAAACTCGCTGCGCAACTTCCCGGTTCTACATTGAGTCGATGAGCCAGTGCTTCGTCAATTGGCGCTATCAGACTCCTACCCCGTGAACCACGGCTTCCGGTCGAGAGATCACGCTCGCTTCAGACGTTCAGGGACTTCAGGTAAGGCACGCTCGGCGGCATCAGCGCCGGATCTTCTTCAAGCTCGACGAAGTAGTTCTTCACGCCGCCTGTTTTTGCGGCTTTAAAGACGGCCTTCCAATTCACCACTCCCTTGCCCAACACAACCTCGCGGAAGCCAGATTTGGTCGAGGGGTCTTTCACCCAGTCCTGGCAGTGCATCGAGAGGAAGCGGCCCGGATACTTGTGGAAATAGGTCACTGGGTCGTAGCCCTTCTGCCAGCTAGAGACTTGAAACTGCAGCTTGGTGGTGGCGGGATTGAGCTCGGCGATCATCATGTCGTAGACCGGTTTGCCGTCGATGTGCTCGGAGACGAAGCCCTCATTGTGCAGCAATGCGACGATCCCTGCGGCGTGGGCCTTCTCGGCAAAAGTGTTGAAGGGATCGACGTAACGTTTCACGTCGTCGACTGTCTCGGTGCCCTTAGAATCGAACGGTCCAAGCGCGGCGATCGCCATCTGGGTCATGCCGAACTCCTTCGCATAGGCGATGCTCTTGTCCGCCTGTTGAAAGAGCTCGTTCGGCGCCCAGTGCGCGGAGATGCAGCCCAGCCCCCAGTCGTTCAACATGCGCCGCAACTCCTGCGGCTTGTACTTTTGCAGGCTGGAAAAATCTTCGTAGCCGTATGGCGAGCACAGCTCGATCTGAGTGAACCCTGCTGCCCGCAATCCCTTCATGGTGCCGGCAAAGTCCGTACTGATCGACTTGCGCACAGGATAGGTCTGGCAGCCGATCGGCAGGCCAAGCGGATCGGCAGATAAATATTGCGTGCCGGTCAGGAGAGCCGAAGTAGCAGCCCCTCCGATGAGAAACATTCTCCGATTCATCGTGTGCATGATCCCTCGTAAGCGATGGAAAAACTATAGCACCTGCAAGAAGACTACCTGTGGCCGCCGCATGTGGTTACACAGCCAGGCACCGAGGATACGGACGCAGTTAATCGTTAGACGCCGCGGTTCTTCGAAGCCCGCCTTGGGACCGCCATCCGGTTTCTTGTAGCCACTCTGTGTATCCCCGAGCCCAGATCTCATACTTAGCGCGGGACTCATCCGTTGGTTCGCTTTCAGGAGGATCATCGAGAACCGGCGGCAATCCCATTGAGGCGCGCCGCTGATTCAAAGCTTCCGGATTTTCCGTCTGCCACCGTCGGTATTTGCCGTCTGGACATAGGAGCGGCTGGGTTCCGTACCTTTGAGGACGACCCTCATACATGGCGATGCGGTCGAACAAATACGCTTCTTGAGCAGCCGGCACGCTTTCCCTCGCAGACCTTCTCTTGCACTAGCTTGAATGTCTGCCGCTGAAATTCGGGGTCGCTAATTGCGTCAACCGCTCGCCGGAAGGCACGAAGTAATACCACTTGCTCACGGTGAGTCGCTGGTCTCGAATCTCGGCGGATTGGCGCTTCGGCCCCACTGCCATGCGAACTAGCCAATTCCCGGGTTTGCGCGTGGTCCAGGGACAATCCGGGACCGAGCCCGAGGAACGCGCGAGGCCAGGACAAGTCCCAGACCGACAACGCCGAGTAGAAAGCTCGACGCCTCCGGGGCGTCAGAAGAATTCGGACTCGTACCGACGATCACAGTGACAGGCGCGGAGATTGTTAGTATTGCCCCGTTCGCCAAAGCATCAGTGATGGGATCAAACGACGGATCATTGGGGCTGACGCTGAATTCTGAGTAACTGATAACAAGAGTTCCTGTCGCCTCGTCGCCGACGGATTGAAAAGAGTTGATTTCATAGGAGCCAATTCCGGTGCCAAGGGATGCAACAAAGTGCTGCGTATACGGATTTACTTCGCCGTTGCCCGTATCAGGCCCGATGGCGACGTAGTTGTTGGTAATGATTGGCGTGAAGACGCCGACGGGGTACGTGCCCGTATCGAGCACGAAATCGGCGCCCCCGATGACGATCCACGGGGCGCTTGTGTCGTAAGCGTCGGGGGTCGCCGTAATCGTGCCGCCAAAGCCGACCAGGTCACCCGGCATGCCGTAAAGCGTGTTGCTATCGAGAGTGAGTGTTGTGGCAGTTGCCCCGTTTGCAATCAGGAACGCTGCCGTTAGTAATAGTAAGTTCCGCATTTGCTCTCCGAATCCGATCTACTGAAGTTGGTTGACGAGTTGAATTAGCCCGACGGAGGCGCCGCCGTTCGAGACGTAGTCGACCGTAACGGTGAAACGAGCATTCGCCGGACAACTGCTGAAGTCAAACGTGACGGAGGTTGGAACGCTCGCGCCCAAAGCGAGATCGCCGAGCGAAACGGGCAGGAGCGGTGAATCTCGCACCGGGGTGCACGCTTTTCCGAAGGTTTGCGTCAGCATCAACCCGACGAGTTGTGCGTTGTACGCAACGCCGGGGCCGCCGTTCGTAATATTGATGGTCCATTGGCGGGCATTCGCCGGCCCGGACCTGGCCGAAATCGTTCCCGATTCGGACGCCGTAGGTGTCGGCGCGAAATTGCCCGTGACGGTTTGCGGGCTGTTCATGGTGAGCACTTGCGGTGAAGTTTCGCCCGCGAGCGCACCGCTGAAACCGGTGAAGACGAAACCCGGATTAGCGGAAGCGCTGACGACGGCATCCGTTCCGGCCGCATACCAGTTCGAAGTGCTACTCTGCGGCAGAAGATTTCCGCCTGTGGCTGGCTGGGCCTTGGTAGTCAGCCGGTATTCGGTCAGGAAATTCGCGCTAAGAGGATTCAGCACGGGATCGCCTACCTGTTGAGGCGTTATGGTACGCGGATTACTGGTGTCGCCGTCGGACCAGTTCTGAAAGGTGTAACGAGTATTCCCGCTCGAGTCTGGCGCAGGCCAAGTCAGCGTACACGGGCCGTTCCATAATCCGGTATATGGAGTGGTGAGAGTACCCGAAGGACAGCCGGTCCCGCTCAGCGTGAAGCTGCGAGCTGAGGGCGCGGAAGCGACGCTCACGTCCGTCATCGTGAAGGCGTAGGCGGCGCCCGCCTGTTCAGCAACGCCTGGGACACTCTTGCCGGGCGCGCCGATGAAGGCGGTCCCCTCGCCGCTGAGTGCCACAGCAGAGCCGAACGCCGCTTCAGCACCAGCATCGGAAGCGGTCAGCTCTCGCTGCTGGAACCAGGTTCCACCGGATAAAGTAAACACGTAGGCTAACCCTTCGAGATCGGCCCTGCCGGGTGCTCCGATTAGCGCCGTGTTGCCATCGCTGCTCAAAGCCACTGAGCTGCCGAAGGCATCACCAGTGTTGGCATCGGACGCGATTAGCTCTTGCTCCGAATTCCCGAAGCCCTGCGTGAAATCGTACACTGCCCCTTCGGTGTTGTTCTTGCCGGGTGCTCCGATCAGCGTTGTCTTGCCGTCGCTGGCCAAAGCCACCGAGGAGCCGAACTGGTCGTGAGCAACACCGTCGAAAGCCGTTAGTTTTGTCTGCTGCGACCACGTACCGCCGGACCGCGTAAACGTGTACGCTGCCCCTTGCCCGTTGTTCTTGCCGGCTGCCCCAATCAGGGCGGTGTTGCCATCGCTGCTCAAGGCGACCGAGTTGCCGAAGCCATCGCCGGCGGCGAAGGCGTCCGCCGCGACAACGTCTTGCCGCATTGCATCGGAGAGCGTAAACGTGTACGCTGCCCCTTGCCCGTTGTTCTTGCCGTCTGCTCCAATCAGGGCGGTGTTGCCATCCGCGCTCAAGGCGACCGAGACGCCGAAAGCATCGCCCGCGGCGGCATTGGGCGCGGCTAGCTCTTCGAGGGGATTCCATGTGCCGCCAGAGAGAATAAACGCGTACGCTGCCCCTCCGCGATTGTTCTTGCCGACTGCTCCAATCAGCGCCGTCTTGCCATCGCTACTCAGGGCCACAGCGTTCCCGAACAGGTCCCGAAGGGATCCATCAAAGGCCGTTAGCTTTGCCTTCAGGGCCCAGACATTGCCGGACCGCTCGAACACATAAGCCGCCCCTTTGGAGTCAGACGCCCCTTTCGTGTCGATCACACCGGGGGCGCCGATCAACACTGTCTTGCCATCGCCGCTTACGGAGACAGAAGAGCCGAACTCGTCAAAAGGAGATGCCGGGGACGGGTCGATCAGTTCCGCGGTCTGTAAAATCGGATCGACCGTGACGGGATAGCGCGCGCCGGCATCTTCTACTTCCAGCCGAATCTGCCGGTTGACTACCGACAGGCGCGAGGGCAAGTTGCGCCCGGTCACGTCCCAGCTCCGCATGCCGCCGTACCGCAGTAAAGTTCCACTCGCATCGCGGAACACGATTTCGTTACCGGAGACCGCCGGTTGCAGATCGCCATTGGTCTGAAGCACGAGCGAAAGACTTCCGCGGCTGCGGGGCGCCAGTACGGTAAAACCTTGCTCCAGCCCCGCCGGCTCGTTTACGAACCATTCTTGGACGCGGCCGTGATCGAACGTGACGCGGTTTGCGGATGCAGAGGACCGAATCACGGAGCCATTGTTCACCAGGGAGAGCGAGAAGTGTTTGCCCTGATATGTGAACTCGGTACCCGCACCATGGAATTGCATCTCAAGATGCTGCGCGTAATTCGTGGCCGCGAAAATGGACCCGTGCGGCTGCACGCGGTAAAGCGCTGCATCGAGCACCTTTTGAAGGTCGGGTGAGATGTCCGAGGGTCGAAAAATCGTCGCAGCCGAGAACAGTACGGTAGTAGCGACTAAGACGTTGGTTTTTATCATCGCTGGGGTCCTTTCACTGAAGCTGGTTCACGAGTTGAATCATTCCGCCGGCCGAGCCGCCATTCGCTACATAGAGAACGTTCACGGTGAAGCGCGCATTCGGCGGACAAGAGCTGAAATCGAATGTCACCGGAGTTTGTGCGCTACCGGGAAAGGACAGATCTCCCAGCGCAACCGGCAGCAGCGGTGAAGTTCGCACCGGCGTGCACGCCTTAGCACCGAAGGTTTGCGTGAGAATCAGGCCGACGAGTTGTGCGTTGTAGGCGATGCCAGGGCCGTTGTTGGTGATATTGATGGTCCATTTACGGGCGCTTGCGGACGATCCCGTTTTGGCAGAGATCGTGCCGGATTCTGTAACGCTTGGCGTTGGGTTGAAAACACCCGTAACGGTTTGCGGGCCGTTCATGGTGAGCACTTGCGGCGAATTTTCGCCCGCGAGTGCACCGCCGAAACCGGTAAACACAAAACCCGGATTAGCCGAAGCGCTGACGACAGCATCCGTCCCGGCCGCATACCAGTTGGAACCGCCAGGCTGCGGTACAAGATTCCCGCCCGTGGCCGGCTGGGCGTTAGTAGTCAGCTGATACTCGGTCAGGAAATTCGCGGTAAGCGGATTCAGCACAGGATCGGAAAAAAGCTCAGGGCTGATTGTCCGCGGGTTTTCGGTGTGGCCATCCGACCAATTCTGGAAGGTGTAGCGAGTACTCGCGGTATTGAGATCCGGTGAGGTCCATGTCACTCCGCAGGTTGCGTCCCAGTATCCGGTGTAGGGCGTGCTCAGCGTGCCCGAAGGACACCCGATCCCGCTCAGTGTGAAGCTGCGGCCCGAGGGCGCAGAAAACACGCTCACGTCCCTGATCACGAAAGTATACGCGGCACCGGCGCCTTCATTCGCCGCGTTCGCACCGATGAATGCTGTCCCCTCGCCGCTGAGTGCCACAGCCTGGCCGAATTCGTCGCCAGCACCACCGTCGGAAGCGGCTAGTTCCGTCCGCTGAGACCAGCTTCCGTTAGACGAAGTAAATACATAGGCTGCCCCTTTTCGACTGTTCTTGTCGAATGCTCCGATCAGGGCGGTGTTGCCACTGCTGGTCAAGGCGAGCGGGTAGCCGAACTCATCTCCAGGGGCAGCGTCGGAGGCGATTAGCTCCGGCTGCTGATTCCACGTGATGCCGGATCGCGTAAAGACATAGGCTGCCCCTGCTCCGCTATTCTTGAAATCTGCTCCGATCAGCGCCGTGTTTCCGTCGTTGCTCAAAGCAACTGAGGCGCCGAAGTCATCTCCAGGGGCGGCATCGGAGGCGATTAGCTCTTGCTGCTTATTCCACGTGACGCCGGACCGCGTAAACACGTAGGCTGCACCTTCTTCGCTATTGTTGCCGACTGCTCCAACGAGCGCGGTGTTGCCATCGTTGCTCAAAGCGACTGAGGCGCCGAACTCATCGGCATCGGATGGCATTAGCTCTTGCTGCTGAATGAAAGAGCCGCTGAACCGCACAAATAAGTAGGCTGCCCCTTTGCGTTCTGCTCCAATCAGTGCCGTGCTGGCATCACCGCTCAGCGCCACAGCGCCGCCAAACCGGTCGCCACCAGCTGCACCGGACCCCATTAGCGTTGCCGCACGTGCCCAGTTATTTCCGGAGCGCTTGAAAACATAAGCCGCCCCCTGCCCACTGTTCGTTTCGTCTGCGCCGATCAGGGCTGTGTTGCCATCGCTGCTCAGGGACACAGCCTTGCCGAAGTCGTCCACCTCATTATCGGGTCCATCGGGGGCCGTTAGCGTTGCGGTCACCGCCCAGCCATTGCCGGAGCGCTCGAAGACATAAGCGGCCCCTGGCCCATCGCTGGTACGGAATGGTGTGCCGACTAACGCTGTGTTGCCATCGCTGCTCAGCGACACAGAAAAGCCAAATGCGCGGAAAGACGGGTTGGGGCTCGTCAGTTCCGGCGTTTGCAAAACCGGATCGACCGTCACGGGATAGCGCGCGCCGGCATCATTCACCTCGAGCCGAATCTGCCGGTTGACCACCGACAGGCGTGACGGCAAGTTGCGCCCAGTGGCATCCCAGCTCCGCATGCCGCCTAGCGCAGTAAAGTTCCGGTTGCATCGCGGAACACGATCTCGTTGCCGGACACGCGGGGTTGCAGTTCACCATCGGTCTGAAGGACGAGCGAAAGACTTTCGCGACTGCGGGGCGCGAGTACGGTAAAGCCTTGCTCGAGGCCCGCCGGGTCGTTCACGAACCACTCCTGGACACGGCCATGATCGAATGTGACCCGGTTCACGGATACAGAGGACCGGATTACCGAGCCGTCGTTCACAAGCGATAGCGAGAAGTGTTTGCCCTGATACGCGAAGTCGGTGCTCGCACCATCGAACTGCATTGCAAGGTGCTGTGCGTAATTGGTGGCGTGGTACCCCGCCGGATTGGCCTCCACGCGATAGAGTGCCGCATTCATCGCCTTCTGAAGATCCGGTGAAACGTCGGGGGCCGCGAGAAGAGTCGAAGCAGAGAGCAGCAGGGTGGTAACGAATAGAACCTGATTTTTTGACATAGCTGGCCGTCCTTTATCTGTTTCACCGGCTTTCTGCTATTTGCGGAGAGCCGCCACCTTATCCCGCATGGGATGCGTGAAACGGATCGTAAGGCGTTTGCCGACGGGTTGCAACGCTGTACCGGCGACAACGGTGATGTGCCGCAGTTTCAGAAACTTGCAGTTCTTGCGAGCAGAGGCTACAGCGCGCTACAATACCGCTACATTCGGGTTTAGTCGCGAGTACAAGTAATAGATGTCACCGCTAACCGAGCGTCAGAGGCGTGTGCAGCCAAGCCGAGCTGAGATTGGCGCACAGCTTGAGGCCATGCTGGCAGACAAATCGTTTGCCGCAGCCGATCGACTCAGCAGAATGCTTCGGTACCTGGTCGAGACCGCGATGGACGGCGGCGGCGCCGATCTAAAGGAATACACGGTCGGCGTCGAGGTTTTTGACCGGGACGCGTTATACGATCCTCGGACTGATTCCGTGGTTCGGGTGCACGGAACGCGCCTTCGATCGAAACTGGCCGAGTACTACGCCTCGACGGGGGTGAGTGATCGGGTGATTATCGAGTTGCCGAAAGGCGGCTACGTCCCGGCTTTCCGATATAGGCCTGAGGTGAGCACGGGGCCGCGCGTGATCACCCTCGAACCGCGCGCTTCAGCTATTTCTGCACCGGAGGTGGTCAGCCGGCGCGGTACCTTCGGCTGGATGGCTGCCGGAGGCGTCGCGCTCGTACTGATCATCGTCGGTGTTGCCGTTATCCGGCATTTCCCAGCAAGACCGCCAACGCCGGCGCGCAGCCTTGTCAGGCCGATTACCTCGATGACCGGCAATCAACGTTATCCGAGCTTTTCGCCGGACGGCAGCCAAATCGTGTTTTCCTGGGAAGGCGAAAACGCCGGACCGCCGGGGCTCTACATCACGACACGCGACGGCGGTCCCCTCCGGCGACTCACCAGCGATTCCGAACCCGAGCGCAGTCCCGCGTGGTCGCCCGACGGACGCAGCATCGCCTTTATTCGCGGTGAACACAGCGTGCTGATCGTTTCCCCGCTCGGAGGATCGGGCCGCAAAATAGCGGATACTGACGGGGACTTCGTGTCGTGGACGCCGGACGCTGAATCTGTGCTCATCTCGAAGAAGCAGGGTTCGGTCGAATGTCCTATATACCGTATCTATCGCAACGGGCCAGCAGCGAGCGCTAACGTCGCCTGCCGAGAACCCCGACAATTTCGAGCCTTTCGCGATTTCTCCTGACTGGAAGTATCTCGGCTATGCGCGGCGCAGCGGTGAGCGTGCGAACGCATCATTATATGTGCGACGTCTCTCGGGGGGCGAGGCCGCGCGGTTGACGCGGGGATCGGGTGAAATCAGAGGCTGGAGCTGGACCAGGGACAGCGATGAGATCGTTTTGGGCATGCAAGCTGACGTCCGATATCGTCTCTGGCGCACTCGCCCCGGATCGGGTGAGCCCATCGCGATTCCGGATACCGAAGACGCTCAGTATCCCACGGTTGCACGGGAACCGGTATCGACTGGTCGATCAGGAGAGTTGATTGCCTATGAGCAAGCCTATTCTCGCGCTGGCCTGAACGAAATCGACCTTGGTCCCGGAGGGCGGTGGTCAAGCGCCAGGGCGTTGTTGCCGTCGACAGGCGAGGATGGGAGCCCACAGTTTTCGCCCGACGCGAAGTGGATGGTGTTTATCTCAAGGCGTGGAGGCTTCAACGAAATCTGGCGAAGCGATTCCGCGGGTGGGAACCCGATGGCGCTTACCTCCCTCGGCAGGGAACAGAAATCGCCCGGTTCGCCGCGCTGGTCGCCCGATAGCTCCCGGATTGTGTTCGATGCGCGGGATGCTTCGCACAGCAACATATACGAAGTCGCCGTTGAGGGCGGCCCCGTGCGCCAGGTGACACGCTGGCCAGCCGACCAGGCGCGTCCACGCTGGTCGAGGGATGGAAAGTGGATCTACTTTGCCTCCACCTATCCTTCGGCCTGGAGCATGTGGAAGGCGCCTGCCGAAGCGACCGGAATTAGTCCCGGGCAGGCCGAGCGCCTGACCTCGGAAAAGGGCTTCGAACCCGTGGAATCTCCGGATGGCTCTGCGATCTATTTTTTTCGCGCCACGCTGACCAACAGTGTCGGGCAGTTATTTTCGGTCCCGGTGGGCGGTGGGCCGGCCACAAAGGTGATGGACGATCTCGTGAATCACGGCTGGTGGGCACTGGGCAGGAATGGCATTTACTTCGTGGGGATGACTCCGGGAAAGCCGCCCGTCCCGGTTCCCACGAAAGACCGGCCTATCGAATATCTCAGTTTCGCCACCCGCCGGGTAACCCATTTAGGTTCGATTGCCGGACCGATTTGGATCGGTGACCCGAGTTTCTGTGTCTCGCCCGACGAGCGGCGCATGGTGTACGGCCAGCTGGACGCTAGCACAAACATCATGCTGATCGAGCCCGTGCATTAATGGCTGGTTCCTGACGTCCTCAAGTGTCACTTAGGTGTCCGCTTAGCTCACTAGCTTATAGCACCGCGCGTCCCAAAACTTTGACATTCCCTGCACCTATCGAAGATGGCGTGCCGACTTTCCGGTCTCCATCGGATCAACATTGCAAATTGAAGTCGGGTTTCCCGGCACCCGCTCAGTTCGCTGCCTGCTAGCTAACCATATTTCAGTTTTAGAAGCCTATAATGGCCCAGGGTCGGACACATGATTGGGGATATTTTCTCTCATTACCGCGTCCTGGAAAAAATTGGAAGCGGAGGTATGGGTGATGTTTACCGAGCCACAGACATCCGGCTGGGCCGCTCTGTTGCACTGAAGTTTGTACCTGAAAAGCTCGCCGGATCGCCACAGGCGATTACGCGATTCCGGCGTGAAGCCAAAGCTGCGTCGGCGCTAAATCATCCGCACATATGCACCATCTACGACATCGGGGAACAACAGGGAAAGGCTTTTATCGTTATGGAGCTGCTGGAGGGCCAAACCCTCCGGGAGCGCCTCCAAGTCGGCCCTTTGCAACTCCGCGATTGGTTCGATATCGCTGTTCAGATCTGCGACGGTTTACAGGCCGCGCATGCTCGGGGAATTATTCACCGTGATATCAAGCCAGCCAACATCTTCTTAACTCATCATCACGGAGCGAAGATTCTGGACTTCGGTATAGCCAAAGTGCTGGGCCAAGGAACTCCGGATCGGCCGGCGAAGGAGCCCATTACTTTGAGTCGAGAGGACTCTAGTGGCGGGCTTACCTGCCTTACCCGCGGAGACACCCTTATCGGGACCATCGCGTACATGTCACCCGAGCAAGCTCGCGGCGAAAATATCGACACGCGCACTGACCTTTTTAGTTTCGGTAGCGTTCTTTACGAGATGGCGACAGGGCGGCCAGCATTTTCCCGAAACACGTCGGCAGAGACTTTCGAGGCTTTACTTAACCAGACCGTCATCCCACCATCGCACTTCAACGAACAATTCAATGCGGGCTTCGATTCGGTCATTCTGCGGGCAATGGCTAGAAGTCTCCACCAGCGCTACCCTAACGCCGCATCCATCGTGGGAGACTTGCGGCGCCTCGAGCGTAACTCCTATCTAGCCCGGCAGCCAAGCGATGCTTGGTCAATACAGAGAGGAAATCGCCAAGCAGCCGCGGGTGCGTTGCCGGGCGTTTCCTTAGAAGCCCGGCAGCCAAGCGATGCTTGGTCAATACAGAGAGGAAATCGCCAAGCAATCGCGCGTGCGTTGCCGGGCGTTTCCTTAGAAGACGAAACGAAAACAGCGACGGTCATCCCGGCGGCACTCAAACCGGCGGACCTCACGAACTCGATCGCTGTACTTCCTTTTGAGAACGCCGGAGCGGACGCCGGCATGGAGTACATGAGCGACGGTATTGCTGAGGCTCTTATCAACAGACTGACTCGATTCAGACGGCTCCGTGTTGTCCCTCGCTCAACGACGTTTCGATATCGCGATTGTGGGGACCCGCTCCAGACTGGTCGAGATTTGCACGTCCGCCTCGTTCTCGTCGGCCGGGTGCTCCAGGCCGGCGAGAGTCTCTCACTGCAAATAGAATTGGTCGACACAACCCTTCACTCCCAAGTGTGGGGTGAACACTTCAAACGGAAGGTCTCTGATCTCTTTGATCTGCAAGAGGAGATCGTATCTGAGATTGCAAAGAGGCTTCAGTTGCAAGAGGAGGATGGCGAACGTCTGCGTCAGAGGCCGCCGAGTCGTGATGCTTTTCATCTTCTCGTCAGGGGTAACTACTACGCCAACAAGTGGAGTCCAGAGGGCATTTCCAAGGGTCTGGAATATGCACGCCAATCAATCGAAGCGGACCCGGCATATGCCGAAGCACATTCGCTACTCGCCTACGTCTATAGCATGCTGGGCTACTTTGGCGTCCTGCCCCCGAAGGAGGCCTTCCCAAGAGCGAAAGCGGCAGCGATCCGGGCCTTGGAACTCGACGATACCATCGCTGCAGGCCACTTTTCGCTGGGCATTGTTCACTTTCTTTACGAATGGGATTGGTCTGCCGCTGAGACCGAGATCAAGCGCGGTTTGAGTTTGGCTCCAAACGACGCCGCCGGTCAGTTTCTCTATGGCGAATGGTTGCTCGTTATGAACCGCCTGGATGAAGCCTTGGCGCGCATCGAGCTTGCGTTTGATCTTAATCCTTTGTCGAGTCCCATTAGCGCTAATCTGGCCTCCGCCTACTACTTGACGGGACAAACCGACCGGGCGCTTGAGCAGATGCGAAAGACAATAGAACTCGACCCGTCCTTCGTCCCCGGCCCGGCATTTTTGGCGGTCCTCCTGGCAAGATTGGGCAGGTACGAAGAAGCAATTGCCAAAGCACTCGCATGCCAATCGATGCCTGGATCCGATCTGCGGGGCCGGAGCACTTTGGCCCTGGTCTACGCGATGGCCGGCAGGAGAGCAGAGGCCTTAGAAATCGCTGCCAGCCTTGAAGCGGAGCCGCAACTTCGCAAACTGAACGCTAACCTTCCCCATATCTATGGGGTGCTCGGTCTGCGCGAGAAGGTGCTGGCGGCGCTCGAACAGCAATATGAAGAGCGAGTTAGCAGTCTTCTATTCGCCCGCCGCGCACCCGAATTGACGAGCCTCCACGATGATCCCAAGTTCGCGGAACTGCTTTGCCGCATCGGGCTCCCTCAGCTACCGTTATCAGATCTCCCCAAGCCGTTGCACTTTTCCACAGGTATAAGGGTAATAATATCGCTGACGTAAAGGTTTGTAGATTTGGGGTGAAGGGATGTGATGGGAAGAAAAAGGAGAGTAGTTGGGGTGGTGTGATAGATTGGGGTTATGGTATTTGTTGATGGGAAGCTCTATATTGCAGATCTCAGTTATTAGGATGTATGGCTGAGATAGGGAGCGGTTTGAGGCGGCAAGCGGTGCGAATCGACTGAATTACGAGTGGACTAGTGCCTACTGCTGGACTTGAGCATACAAAACGTCAAGAAACTGAGCGTCGTTTGTGCGGGCCAGTGAAGCCATGTACAGTCTCCATCGATTTCACATCGACGACATGGGGTGGAACTATGCCGGTGAATACAAATTGACATCTATTGAAGGTGCAGTTCTCGTATTCGCGACGTCGACGCGATGACAGCCTCTTCGAAAGACTGATTCTGAATTTTAATCACAATTAACTCCATGTGAGTTGTAGAGCACAAGGCCGATTCGGGCCGTGCTCAATAGCGCAGTTGGTGCGATTGACATCGCCGCCGACGCGCCGTTAGTATGGAGAGGGCAAGTGTACCGGCTATCGGTTTAACCGGTTAAGACGATAGCTTCTTCGCTGGTTCGCCTCCAAAAAGGGGGTAGAACTCACACTGGGGTCGATCCGTTGCGTCTCCAAACTCAGACGGATCGACCTGTCGCTTCCTGGCCGTCCTACGGTGAGTAAAGCAGCACGGGCGGCAACTCTCCTAGTCATAAGTGGCTCTCCTTTTGGCCACAAAAGTTGTTTACCGCGTTGCTTCATGAGCGGATTGAGAAGAATCTTTAGATCCTGTGTCCGAGAGTTGCCAGCGGTTTTTGCTGAGGTTTGTAAAGCCGCCATCACGCTTAAGGGCCACAGCAAGATACGACTGAAAGTTTTCGGACTCACTCTTAAAGCCGCCGCCTTAGCTGCGCTCTCGATTTCGCTTCCGTGCATTACTCCGTGCTCCTTGAGAAGCACCGTACAACATCAGCTAGCTTCATGCGGCTGAATTGTTTACTGTGCACCTGACGATGCTTTGCTCGGTCACCGGATTGCTCGTTCTGGTTTGAGCCTTTCGGGCTCGTGCGTTCCCGTTCTCTGCTCCGCCATCTCCGCCACAATGAATTGCTCAACGGCTTTTCACATTCTCCAAGTGTGCTGAATATCCGGTCGACCAAGCGGACTCTCTCTACGGAGTTAGCTTTGGAAAGACTATTGGTGAAGACTTCAGGGCTTGAACCTGTGATTCTAGATTCACTCGACCTCCTTGTGTGCCGCTATTCAGTATAGGTTTCGATTCGACCCATGTGAATCATGATCGCATGGCGACGTTGATGATTAGCTTTTACCATCGTGCGATGGTGTATCCCGATCTAACAAATTATCGCTGTTATGTTTGCGATTGTTCTAGCGTGCATCGCTAGGTAGCATAGGGCCTGCGTTAAGCTAACGGTTTGCCGACGAACAGACCGTCCTCTTTGGTGGACACCCGCATCATCTATTGCGGAGACTGCCTGGAACAGCTTCGCAAGCTCCGGACGCTTGTGTAGATCTGATCTACATCGACCCGCCGTTTAACTCGAACCGGAACTATGAGGTGTTCTGGGGAGAAACGAAAGAGAAACGAGCTTTCGAGGATCGGCACGCCTCAACCAGGCGTACATCGATTCATGCGTCCTCGCTGCGTGGAACTAGCGCGAGTACTGAAGAAAACCGGGAGCTTCTACTATCACTGCGACTGGCACGCAGCACATTACGTAAAGGTGATGCTGGACCAGATCTTCGGTGAGAACAACTTTCAGAATGAGATTGTCTGGAAGCGGACAGGTGCGCATAACGATGCCAGACGGACGGCAGCGAACCACGGACAACAATCTTCTTTTCTACACAAGCTCTGAGAGCGAATGGACGTGGAATCAACACTACACGTCATACTCGCAGGAATACCTCGATCGAATTACAGATACAAGGACGAGAACGGGAGACGTTTCGCGTTTCCGATATGACGGCCAAACAAGCCCGGAGGCGATGTGTCATACGAATGGACAACGCCGGACGGACGGAGTTGTTCGGCATACAAGGGACGTTATTGGGCGTATTCAGAAAGAGAAGATGGAAGAGCTATGGACGGCATGGTCTCATTTATTACCGAAAGTACGGGCGATGCCGTACAGCTTGAAGCACTACATGGACGAGATGCCAGGGAGTGCCGCTACAGACGTTCTGGGATGACATTCAGCCGGTTATCTCGCGGCAGTGATGAGCGTCTTGGTTATCCAACACAAAAACCGCTCGCGCTTACTGGAACGCATCATTAAAGTAAGCAGCAATGAAAACGAGATCGTGCTCGATGCTTTTTGCGGTTGCGGAACTGCGCTAGTAGCAGCGCAAAATCTGAACCGTCAATGGATCGGCATCGACATTTCACCAACATCTTGTTGGGTGATGGCGAAACGTCTTCGCGATGTTTGCAAGCTCGCTGAAAACGAAAAGCTGTGGAAGATAGGTCGAGGGTTTATCGTTCGTGATCTCCCGCGCACCGAAGCGGAACTGAGACGCATTCCGCCGTTTGAATTTGAGAACTGGGCAGTGATCGCACTAGGCGGAATCGGAACAAAGTGCAGGTCGGAGACATGGGTATCGATGGACGCATCTTTCCCAGTCGGCTCGGCTCCACAGATCAAAGCCGAACAGCTTTGACTTCATGGACCAGTGGTATCCCATCCAGGTGAAACAAAAGGACAAGGCAGGACGCCGGACATCGATCAGTTCGAAGCGGCTATGATCCGCGATGAATGGCCAAAAGGATTCTTTGTCTCTTTCGATTTCACGCGTGATGCACTCGGATGAGATCGGCAGATTCTTTCGGAGCTGAGCACCGAGTGATCGTGCCGCTAAGCGTGCGCGAGATTTTGGACGAGCAGATAGCTCACAAATTGGTTTGACGTTAAGCGGTATCATTGTGCGTAGATGAGGCAAAAGCCAGAATATATCGAGGGGCCTGAGGCAGATAAAAGGTTTCTGGCGCTATGCGAAAGATTCTCTCTGTACTCGCGCTGACCTTCTCAAGAGAGAGGCGGAATATCAGAAACAGGTAGCTCTGAATCCGCGCAAGCGCGGGCCGAAACTTAAGAAGCCTTGCGTCCCCGGCTCTGACGTTGCGCTTCCGCTTAGAAAGCTTCCGGCCTTTCGTTCTCCTTGCCGGTCAATTGTGCATACGTCACGCGCTTGCCGACGATTTGGGACAGCGCAGTCTTGAAGCGCTCATAATCACTGATAACTTCGCCAAAGCGATCCTTGCGGTTGTTATAGCGGAACGCCTGTTCATCGACGTACGGAAGAGATGGAACGGTTCGACGGCAATGTAGGTTCCACCGATGCCGCGTTTTAGAAGAGCCCAGAAGTTCTCCAGCGTGTTCGTGTGAACGTTGCCCTTCACATAAGCATCGAGATGGCTGACGATGTTGTGAATGTAATCGTCATCCGATGCGCCAGCGCTCTGCTGCTTCATCGGAGTGAATCTGTGAACCCTTTCGATGTTGCTTCGCACTTCGATCTGCATGTGCTTGTTGGTCGTGTCGGGGATAACAGCGGTACGAACGCGAGCGCTTTTCAATTCGGACTTGCGTTCTAACATGCCCATCACAACGGTTTTGTTTCCCATGTTGCGACCGCTCTGCTGCATTTTGCTTTTGCGCTCTCTGTGCATGTTCGGGCTTTGCCGCCGATGAATGTCTCATCGACTTCGACTTCGCCACCGAGCAAACCGCCGCTGAGATCGTCCTGCATAGCGAGACGTACGCGGTGAAGCATGAACCACGCAGTCTTTTGAGTCACACCTAAAGCGCGGTGAATCTCCCAGGAACTAATCCCGTTCCGGCAATTGGCAATGAGCCAAACCGCAACAATCCACTTGTCTAAGCTGATCGGCGAGTCTTCCATGATCGTTCCGACCTTGATTGAGAACTTCGGATGAGCGAGTCGCTGCACTGCCAAACGCTTTTGCTTTGCAAGGAACACGACCTTATCTGAGCTGCAACGTGGGCATTTCACGACACCATCGGGCCAGCGCTACTCAATCATGAACTACCGGCAATTCTCATCATCCTTGAAGTACTCAACCGCTTCCTGAAGTCGTCTTTGCCGTTCCATGCATTAAGTATGCGCTCAAACCGTGTATTAGTCAAGTATATTATACCTTTATAAGTAACTCCAGAATCCGCCACTTACAACCAAATCCAAACGTACAAAGAACGTTTTGAGCCTTTCTCATGCTATGTTCTGGCAGGCTCGCGGGGTTCCATCCTTCGCGGGCCATTTTTTTCGGAGGACACCCATGACCCCTCGTTCCATCCGCCGCGCTGCCGAGCGCAAAGCAATGAAAGCGGCCCGCAAAGCCGAAAGACTCACTGCGCCCCATACTGATCAGCCGAACTTCGATGAAGAAGGGCGCGAAAGGCACGCCATGCGAACCGAAGCACTCTGCTACAACCCTGAACCAAGCGCCGATTTCCCCGCCGAACCGCTCCTCTTTACACCTTCACCCCTGTCTCCGGCTCAACTCGCCGCCAATCGCGCCAATGCCCGCCTCTCCTGCGGCCCCACCAGTCCCGACGGGAGGGCTAAATCCTCCCTCAATGCCGTCAAAACCGGACTGACCGGCCGCACCGTCCTTCTGCCTACCGACGATGCACCCGAATATGAGCGCCATCTCCGCGCCTACACCGACGAATTCTCGCCCGTGGGCCAGCGCGAGTCGGATCTCGTTCAATCTATAGCCGATACCATGTGGCGTCTCAAGCGCATTCCCTGTCTCGAAAACGCCATCTTCGCCCAGGGGCACATGGAATTTGCCGAAGCGTTCAATCAGCACGACGCGCCTCTCCGCGGCGGCATGATTGAGGTGCAAACGTTCATCAAGTACGAAAGACAGCTCCGCAATCTGCAGCTCCAGGAATCTCGCCTCGCCCGCCGCCGTGAAAAGGAGATAGCCGAACTCCGGCAACTCCAGCAAGAGCGCCGGTGCAAGGAGCGCGAGGCGCTCGAAACCGTATCGCGGCTCTACCTCGCCGCCAAGGAAACCAACCAACCGTTCGATCCTGTCGCCAATGGGTTCGTTTTTTCAATTCCGCAAATCGAACAGCATCTTGCCACCACCCGTGCCCGAAATCTGTCTCGTACCGCCTTCGAAAGGAACGCCAAACAGGCCGCGTGAAGCCAAACCGGAGCCGAAGCGGAGCGGCGACAGAATGGAGCGGACTTGAAACGACCATTTTGGGCGTTTTCTCAAGTACCCATATGACAAATACATCGATATGAGAATCCGGCTCACTTGCTGGAACTAGTCAACAGCAAGCCGTGACCGGATCGATGGACACAAGAAAATTCTGGGCCGCAACGCTCCTGTTGATCGTGAGCACTACGTGTCTGATAGCGCAGGCGCCTGCCGGAGACGCCGAACTGAATGCCGCCTATAAGGCTTTGGCGCAGAAAGATTACGATTCGGCTATCGACCTGTTCCACAAAGCGTTAGCGCAGCAGCCCGCGAATGCGGCCGCGCACAAAGATCTGGCCTACACTTTGCTCAAAGCTGGTGAGAACGCCGACGCGCGCGACGAGTTTGAAGCCGCGCTGAAATTGAACGAACACGATGAAACGGCGGCGCTTGAGTTCGCCTTTCTGGCGTTTGAAACGAAAAAGCCGATCGAAGCGCGCCGTATGTTCGATCGATTGCGCCACAGCGCGAACCCGGCTACCAGGCAGACTGCGGAACAGGCGTTTCAGAATATCGATCAGCCGCTAGCTCAAGGCATCGCACGCTGGAAGGAAGCGATTGCGCGCTCCTCGAATCCGGATGATCTGCCGATGTTCAGCGCGCATTGGGAGCTGGCGCAGTTGGCGGAATTGCGCGACGACTTGCCGCTCGCTGCACAGCAATATGAGATCTGCCGGAAGCTGAAACCGGCATTGAGCGAGTTGCTCCTGATTCTGGCGCGTGTCTGGCGGCAGTTGAACCGCGTCGATGAGGCGAATGCGGCGCTGTTGGCCGCTTCGCGATCCACTGATTCCCGGACCGCGGAGTTGGCGCTGGAAAACCTTCCCTCACGTTACCCCTATCCATATGAATTCGTAAATGCAATCAAGCTCGACCCGCAAAATGTAGCGCTGCGGAAGGAATTGGCCTTTCTCTATTTAGCGATGCACCAGGACGGGGACGCGGCCGCGCAGTTTCAGGAAGTGCTGGCAGTGGACCCGGGCGACCGCATGGCGCGGGAACAACTCGATGCCATGCACGGTGTCAAGAAACGCCCGGAAGCGGCGGCCGGAGCGACGAGCGCCGCGGGCTCGGCAGCCAGCTTCAATGCGAAGTCCATGGGTTTGAAAAGCCTGGAGTTAGGGTATTCACGCGATGCCCTGAAGTACTTGCGTCAAGCTCACGAACAAAATCCGAATGATGCTGAAGTGACCTTTAAGCTGGGATTGGCGTACAACTTGGCGAAAGACGACGCCGACGCGCTTCCGTATCTGAATCTCGCTCGGCACGCGTCGGACCCCAATGTCGCGGAGCAGGCCAACAAGGCCTTCCACGCGCTGAGTGGAGATCCGGTGGCGCAAACGACTCTCTGGGCTTTGCCGATGTATTCCTCGCGCTGGGGTGACTTCTTCGCGTATGGACAACTGAAGCGCACCATTCCTCTGCCTTTCTTAGGCAAAGCAAATAGGCTGCTGTCCTTCTACCTATCGACGCGCTTCGATGCGGATGCAAAGGGCGAGATCAAGACCGTGTACGGCCCAGGCTTTTTGTCTGAAACGGCGGTCGTCTCCGCTCTAGGCGTGTCTTCGAAATCATGGCATCGCTTAACAGGCTGGGTCGAAGCCGGGGAAGCGGTGAAATATCTTCCCGGCGCGCGTGACTTTGCCACACCGGATTACCGTGGCGGACTCAATTTCGCAAAAGGCTTCGGGAGTCTGCTGGGCAGCGGCCATACGGGTCTCTTCTATGAAACCACCGCGGACGCCATCTACGTCAGCCGCTTCGATAAAGATTGGATGTTTTATTCGCAGCATCGAGCTGGCGAAACTCTTCACGCATGGGACAAGACCACCGCGCAGCTCCTTTGGAACGCCAATTACGCGCGTGACGTGAAGAACCAGTATTGGGCTAACGCCGTCGAACTGGGTCCGGGCGTGAAGGTTCATCTGCACTGGATGCCGCGAAACGTGTATTGGACCACCGACCTGCTACGCGGTTTTTATCTTGCTGGACCCTACATTGACGACCACTATCGTTTGCACACCACTTACAACGACGTACGAGTCGGCTTCTGGTACGCGATGACCAAATGAGAACACCCGTCCTGATATCTACTTGCAAAAATTCGCAGCTTGCATACGAAAACCGAGCCGCGACAGAATGGAGCGGAACCCTCAATCGGTCTTCATACGCTTTCTTCCGCAACACAGTCCTTGCTCTCATCACAGTCTTGCCCGCCCTCGCGCAAGCAAACACCTTTCAAGTCACAGGAACCGATCCGGCGCCTTGGAGTAAGATCCTGCAGTCGATCGGGATGACTCAGCAACAGAACAGTGCTGCGGCTGTCTCCGTTCTCGGACCCGACGCCCACGTCAACGTGCCGGCGCTCGCGCAAGATCACCTGGTGATTGTAGAGGGCACTGGCACAACCGCGAAACAAATCGGCATTTCCACCAACACCGGCTTTGTAGCCGTGCGGCAGATCTGTGATGTGCATGCGCCCAAGATGCAGATCTTCTGGGAGCAGGCGCTGAATGTTCCAGCGGTCAATCTGCCTGCCGGGTTCAAGGTATTCGCGACGGAGAAATGGAAGGGCATTCCTGTTCTCGCCGGCAAAAGGACCGCCCAGGGGGGCATCCTATGGATCGCTTCTTCGCCGGGCGCTACCGGTATCGAGCGCTATCCCTACATCTTGCAGGCACTAGTCGATCTGGGCCTGACTGCGCCCGTGCGAGCCACCGATCTGTGGGCGTTCTTTGATTCTTCCTACAGGATTCGAGCCGACGTGGATTATCTGGCGCGCCGCTGGCGGCAAGCTGGTGTCGGCGTACTTCATGTTGCGGCTTGGCATAATGTCGATCCCGATCCGGCCCAAGACGAGTACCTCAGAAAGCTCATCGAGGCCTGCCATAAGAACGCGATTCTGGTCTACGCCTGGCTCGAACTGCCGCACGTGAGCGAAAAGTTTTGGGCCGATCATCCTGAATGGCGCGAAAAGACGGCGGCGGGTCAAGACGCGCAGTTGGACTGGCGCAAGCTGATGAACCTGCAAAATCCGGACTGTCACCGCGCTGTGGAAACGGAGATCACGCAACTGTTGCGCGAGTTCGATTGGGACGGTGTGAACGTTGCCGAACTGTACTTCGAATCTCTGGAAGGAGCCTCGAACCCGGCGCGGTTTACTCCCATGAATGACAATGTCCGCGCTGCGTTCAAGCGCGTCGATGGCTTCGATCCGAAACTGCTGTTTGACCCGGGTTCGCCCTACTCGAAAAACGCTGAAGCGTTGCGCAAATTTCTCGATTTTAGAGCCCAACTCGCGTCGCGCATGCAAGCGGACTGGCTCGACGTCATCGACCGTCTGAAGACATCCAAGCCTTACCTGGACGTTGTGCTAACTCATATTGATGACCAGTTTGAGCCCGGCATTCGCGACGCTCTCGGAGCGGATGTCGCAAGAAGTCTTCCCCTCATTCAAGCCAGGAAAAGCACACTGTTAGTCGAAGATCCGGCTACGCTTTGGGATCTGGGGCCGGATCGCTATGCGAAGCTCGGCGAGAAGTACGACGAGCTAACGAAAAATCGAGCGCAGGTTGCCATCGACATCAACGTGGTGGAGCGCTATCAGGATGTCTACCCGACTAAAAAGCAGACCGGTGTTGAATTGCTGGAACTGGTCCATCAAGCAGCGGAATCGTTTGCGCACGTCGCCTTGTACTTCGAGAACTCACTCGAGCGGCAGGACCTCCCATTACTCGCCGCGGCGGGCTCAACGGCCAAAGTCGTCAATATCTCTGTGGACGAGATGAAGACCCAAGCGCACGAGCCGACCAGGATATCGTGGCAGGGGCCCGTGGAAGTCGATGGCAAAGTTTGGCCGGTACAAAATAGCACGTCCGTGCTGGCGCCGGCCGGAACACATACCCTCGCCCCAGCCACCCAAAGAGCAGGCGTCACACTCTCCGATTTCAATGGAGATATCACCTCCGGTGACGCCTCGCAGAATGGCGCCATGCTCTCTTACTCCAGCCGCAGCAGAGCCGTTGCCATGCTTGCCTCCCCGGTATCGCTGATTCAGATAGACGGCTCGACCTTTTGGCGAGCAACAGGAGCAAGCAGAGATGGCTCGGTTATGCTTCCTGCCGGTGAGCACGTCGTGACGTTTACGCGCTGACGGTCACTTCAGAAACTGTCGTGAGCTTTCCGCCTTGCGCCTGGAATCGACTGATGAACTCAAGTGCTTCCGATTCGTTCAGGCTCTTAATGGCGTCTGAGACGAGTTCCACGCGCGCTCCGGTTTCGAGCAGCCCGAAGGCGGCGCATCGGACGCAAAGTTCAGTCGCGACACCGTAGAGTAGATACCGGTCTGCCTTGATGGAGTCGAGAAGCGGGCGAAGGTTCGGATTCGAGAACGCATCGAGCTTCTGTTTTTCGACGATAATCTGCGATGCATCAGGAAGGTCCCCGGTCAGGACGGCGGCGCCAGGCAGCAGGGTAGCGCTAGCTTTTTGCTGCCCGACAGTGCCGGCTACGCAGTGCGGCTTCCAGGTCTTAAATTCCGCATCGTCTTCAGTATGAGCATCGGCGGTAGACAGAATCTGTATTCGATTCGACGATGCGTAACGCGTGAGAGCGGCAAGAGAATCGATGATCTTCTCCGCGCCAGGTACATACAAGGCGCCCGCCGGATACAAGAAGTCGAGCTGCGTATCGACATCGAAGAAGACGGTCTTATGAGCGCAAAGGTCACGGATGCGCGCCCCGGGGCAGGGTAAGGAACCCGCTGCTCTTTGCGGGGCGCGCTTGACACTGTGGCCGTTTTGCGCGAGTTCCTCAGGAACTGTCATTTCGCGAGTTGCAGGTCCTGGCGCAAGTTCTCAGCCATTTGAATCAGACGCGGGCTGATATCGACCTGATAAGGTTCTGATTCTTCCAAGGAATGCAGGCGTTTCGGAAGTGCGGCAATAGCGCCTTGCGCGTGCTGGCGAATAGCCGCGCTCGTCGGAATCGCCTCAACCAGCTTGCCGTTGATCAGGACAGGACGGATGAGGGGCTCGCCTTCAAAATCGGCATTGCATTCGCTCGCCAGAGCAACGACGTCGCGATCGGGATAACGGTAAATCTGTTTGGCCCCCGGCAGCGTGCTCTTCTCATCGCTGAACTTGGCTGTATAGTGAAGTGCCTTACCGCGGTTCAGCTCCACCATCTTGTAGACAGCGGAGAGTGCCGGCGCATCCGCGGACGTGGCGAGTTGAGTGCCCACGCCAAAAGAATCGATCGGCGCCCCCGCTCTGACCAACTCGGCAACGCGATGCTCATTCAGATCGTTGGTCGCGAAGATCTTCGCGTCGCGCAAACCGGCGTTGTCTAAGATCCGCCGGACTTCACGCGAGAGCTGGACGAGGTCGCCGCTATCCAGCCGTACTCCCCAACAGGGCGGCCCCAGCCGCGTAACCAGGAGAGCGGCATCGATCGTGTCGTAG
Source organism: uncultured Acidobacteriaceae bacterium (assembly GCA_963849445.1). Classification (GTDB taxonomy): domain Bacteria; phylum Acidobacteriota; class Terriglobia; order Bryobacterales; family Bryobacteraceae; genus Bog-105. The sequence continues at coordinate 170,793 of CAWKHS010000015.1, forward strand.
GTATCGAGCAGGAAGACGCTCGATTCTCCAAGCAGCCCCTGCAAGGCGCGGAAAGATTCCTCTTCATTTGGAAACGCCATCGTCCAGGAATGCGCCGCAGTGCCAAAGACGGGAATGTCGAAGCGCAGGCCGGCCTCTGCGTTGCTCGTTCCGGAACAACCGGCGATATAGGCAGCGCGGCCAGCAAGAACACCGGCTGCGGGTGAGTGCGCCCGCCGGCTGCCGAACTCGACAATCCCACGCCCCTCGGCGGCAATGACGCAGCGCGCTGCTTTCGACGCGATGCTTGTCTGGAACGCGAAGGTGGAAAGCAGGTACGTTTCGATGAGCTGAGCCTGGACGAGCGGCGCCCGCACAATAGCGATGGGCTCATTCGCAAACACCGGTGTTCCTTCCGGCAAAGCAAAAACGTCACCCGTAAACCGGAGATTCGTCAGGAAATCAAAGAACTCCGGTGGAGCATGCTTGAACTGTCCCAGCGAGCGAAGGTAATCGACTTCTTCCTTACGGAACTGAAGCGTCAGAAGGTATTCGATCGCTTGCTGCAAACCGGCCGCCACCAGGAAGTTGCGATTTTCTGGAAGCCGCCTCACCGTCAACTCAAAGGTGGCTCGTTCCTCCGTCTTCCCGGTGAGGAAATAGCCTGCCGCCATCGTGAGCTGGTACAGATCGGTATTGAGAGCGGACATGCGGTGAGCGCTTCCTGGAGGCGCATCTATTTCTTCGAGGTAGAAGCGGATGACTTGACTGCCTTACTTGCATCCAGAATATCGTTCACCGTTTTCGCGTCTAGTTGGTACAGCGATGGTTCATTGGCACGCCGGGCGATATAGCCGTCCGAAGTTTTGGCGAATTCCGCTTTCTCCACACGCTTACCGTCATTCGACGTAACGGTGATGCTGACCGCAGGAGAAGTGAATCCGGACTCGACGAACTTGGTCGCCGATAGGTCACGGAGCTTGTCGATGAAGGACTGAATAGAGCCTGCGTCCATCGTTTGGCCGTTCAGCTTCCAGTCGGATCCGCTGCGCACGTAGCTCTTATCGCTTGTGCCCTGCTGAACCTCAATCTTCGTAGGATCGCTGAAGCCGAAATCGAAGATCTTCTTATTCCGGAAGTCTTCGAGAGGCTTTTCGATCTCCTTTCCGAGATCCGCCGATATTTTGTACACGCCCGGTACGACGCTGCTCTTGGCGTAATAGTCGTCCTTGTCCTTACGAACAGTCAACGTCTGAGTGCCTGCGGAATCGGTTGCCTTTGCAACACCCACTGGCTGGCCTGAGGCGTACGCCGCCTCCACCTTCTTGGTATCGTCGGCGTTGCCGGAGAGATCCATTTTGGCTTCGCTCAACTTCCGAAGAAGTTCTTCCACCTGGAAGTTATCCGCACGGTACGGCTTCGGCTTTACGATTTGCCAGTCGTTCTGATTGTTCTTCCCGAACTCGATGTCCGTCTTCCCGGAAGCCAATTCAATGCGTGTGAGCTGATTCGAATCGAAAGTCAGCAACCGCTTGTCGCGCACATCGTTCGCGCTCTTGTCGAACGAAGTTTTCGTCGAAGAGGCGACTGCGTACACTTTGGGCGACGTGCCGGCGCGCGCATAGACAAGCGAGCCTGCTGGAACATCGTCGCCGAACGCGATCACATCCGACTTACCGTTCTTCTCGTGCACCGTGACCGTCAGGCTCGGAGTATTGAGACCGTACTTGCTCAGATCCGTCGCATTGTCTTCGACGACGTTGTCAGCAGTGACTGGATTCAATGAGGAAGCGATTGCGTTGACCGCGTCCTGGTCGGTCGGCAGCGGTTCAGGACTGACGATCGCCCACTTGTTGTTTTCCCGCTTGACCGTGAGAGCCGGGCCATTTTTCTTCTGTATATCGATCTCCTGCACCTGCGCCTGCGGTATATCCGCCAGTTTCGCGGTCACCGGCGTGGGCGTGGTAGACGTCGCCGATGCAGGATGACGCTTCGCCCACCATACGGCCCCACTCAGAAGCGCAAGGACGGCAGCTGCTATGACAAGCTTTGTCTGGCTCATCCTATCTCCGCTTGAGGAAGACCGAAACACCGCCGATGATAATGAACAGCGGCAGCGCGATCAAAACGAAATAGAAGAAGACGTTCATCTGGCGCTGATTCACAGTTAAGCGGCGATCTTCTGCTTCTTTAGGCCGAATGGAGATCAGATCTTCGTCGGACGACAGCCAGTTGATCGAGTTAAGCGCTAAATCGCGGTTCGCCTGAAAACCCAGCATGCTGTTGTCGAGGAAGCCCGAACTGCCAATAACCACGAATCGACCTGGATCGCTAGGCTTACCCGTGTTGTACGAGCCGGCGGCGCCCAAAACAAACGGACCCTTCTTGTTGTTCGGATCAGACGGATTTACTTCGTTCGTGTTGAGATTCGTCGTCGCAATGGCGCGGTCGGTTGTCGAGAAAAGCTTGTCTACTGTTGCCTTGCCGGTATTCTTGATTTCAAGCGAGCGCGAGATCGGGAATCCGGTGAAGCTGTTCTTCAGGTCCGCCACAATCGGCTGGGATTCGTAGCTGCTTACCAATGGAATCTCGGCGCCGAATCCAAATAGCTGGCCCATCGGATTCTGCTCGAGCACCAGATCTTTATCTTCCGTGACGCCCCAGCTTTGAAGCAGATCGGCGAGGCCCGTGTTCTCAGCAATGTGTTCGTGTTGGAAATCGAGCGGAGGATCCAGAAGGATTAGTGCGCGGCCACCGTTCTCGACATAATTCTTTGACCGCAGTGACTTCATTCGCTGTGTAATTCGATTGCGGCCCCACAATCGCGAGAACGTTACAGTCGCTTGGAACCGCGGTCTTGTCCACCAGAGTGATGGACTGTGCCTGGTAGTTGTCGCGCTCCAAGAGCGTCTTGAATTGTGACAGGCCATTTGCATCCGTATCGTCAAGCGGATGCTCCTGGCTGCCGCTCACAAAGCAAACTCTGCGCACGCCCTTCAGATCTTTGAGAAATGCGCCGGTAATGCCTTCCTCGGTCAGCGACTTGGCTTCTTCGCGCCGCGGCCCGATTTCGACATAGGCGGTGCCGGGGAAGCGCAATCCATAGGCGCGAGCCACTACAGGCTGCTTTTGATAGTCGATGTACTGAATGTGGATCTTCGGAGAGAGATTCTTATAGCGGTCGAGCATGCCCCTGGCTTGATCGAATCCGCTGGCCTTGTCGATGTACGTGATCGTGGCGTCGCTCTTCAGATTCTTGACGAGCTTTTGTGTTTCCTGCGAGAGCGTGAAACGCTTGTTGCTGGTGGTATCGAACGCCTTGTTGTAGCGATTACTCAACCAGTTCACTAAGACCAGAGCGGCAATCACGACGATCGTGTAGACTCCGGCGGTCGCGCCATAACGCGCCTGCCGGCCTGCAACCGTATCCTTGCGAGCCACTGTTTTGGGCGTTGGTTCGTTTGACGTGATGTCCGCCATTACGCCCTCCACCGCAACGACTCGAGCGACCGAGACGTTAGAAATAATCCGAGGAAAATCATAGAAAGGTAATAGACCAAGTCTTTGGTGTCGATGACCCCACGCGAGAAGCTATCCATGTGGCTGACAATGGACAAGTAATTCAGCACTTGCACGCTCTCGGAATTGCCGAAGGACGTGGTCCAGTTCAAGATCCATAAAACGAGAGCGAGTGCGAATCCCACCGCACCGGCGACAATCTGATTTTTCGTCAGTGTCGAGATAAACGTGCCGAGCGCCAACAGACACGCGCCTTGCAGCAGAATGCCCAGGAAGCCGGTGGCTACCGGTTTCCAATCCGGATTACCGTAGATAAACAGGAATGAGTAATCGAGCAGCAGGACAACCAGCAGAGCGCCATACATCAACACGGCCGACAGCCACTTGCCGATGACGATCTCCATATCGTGAACGGGCGAAGTAACTAACAACTCGATGGTGCCCTGTCGCTTTTCTTCCGCAAACAGCCGCATGCTGATCAGCGGAATGAGGAAAAGGCCGACAACGGCGATGTTCGAGAACAGCGGCGCAATCACCTGTTCGTTTACATTCATCGGCATCTGCTGACCGCTCATCTGGCCTTGCAAGGACGCATTGACGAAGCTGGCGCTGATGATGTAAGTGAAAAAGCCGCTAAGAACGGCGAAGATGGAGAGCAATACCCAGGCAATCGGCGAAACGAAGTACGAGTACAACTCGCGCCGGCAAATAGTCCAGATGTTTCTCATTGCACACCTCCGTCCACGGTGGGACGCGCCATTTCGGCGTTTGAGCCCGTCAGTTGCAAGTAGACCTCTTCGAGCGATTGCGTGGTGGACTTCAGTTCCAGCAGATTCCACCCGGCATGGACGACGGCGCGCGCCAAATCGGCGCGAGCGCTGCGATCAGGCAGACTCTCTACTTCGAAGATGAAGCGGCCGTCGGGAGCCGGTCTTTCAAGAACCTTGCTCACGCCGGGAACTTGTTCGAGCCGTTGTTGGACCGCGAAAACGTCGCCATTTCCGGCGGTATCTACTTGTATCTGCACCGCGTTCCCCAGGCCGCGATTCTTCAGGTGTTCGACCGAGTCGGTAGCAACCAGGTGGCCTCTGTTGATGATGATGACCTTGCGGCAAACGGCTTCTACTTCGGGCAGAATGTGGGTGCTCAAGATGATGGTGTGTTCGCCCGCCAAGCTCATGATGAGGTCACGCGTTTCGGTGATCTGCTTGGGATCGAGTCCGGAGGTGGGTTCGTCAAGAATGAGCACGTCCGGGTTGTGAATGATGGCCTGAGCAAGACCGACGCGCTGCCGATATCCCTTCGATAACTTCGAGATGAGTTTCGATTTCACGTCCGCAACTGAGCAGCGTTCCATCACCTGTTCGGTGCGGCTCTTTACATCGCCGCTCGGCACATTTTTGAGCCGCGCCACGAACATGAGGTAATCGGAAACGCTCATTTCCGGATAAACCGGTGGCGCTTCGGGCAGATAGCCGATGCGCTTCTTCACTTCGAAGGGCTGCTCGAACACATCGAAACCGGCTACATTCGCGCTTCCCGCGGTAGGCGGCATGAAGCACGTCAAGATGCGCATGGTAGTGGTTTTACCCGCCCCATTTGGTCCGAGAAACCCGACGATATCGCCCTTATCCACGGTGAACGAAATGTTGTTCACAGCTACGTGGCGCGCGTATCTTTTTGATAAACCTTCGACCTGAATCATATGGTTAGACGAAAACGACTAGGCTCAATGTGAAAACGCGAGCCGGTCTGGATTGTTTCGCCGTTGATCACTGAACTCGACGCAATTTGCGCACGGTCTCGTTGCGACGGCGAAAACATCTAGGATAGTGAAGCAGGAAAACCGCTGTCAAATGAGACGCGCGGCTTCTTAAAGCGTTAGGGACGCGGGCGCTCAACGTCTACTCACCCAAACCTAAGCCGATGATTTGAAATCCTGCGTCCACAAATACTACGTTTCCTGTAACTCCGCGGCTGAGATCGCTCGCTAAAAAAACCGCGGTATCGGCGACCTCCGCGGGGTCGGTGTTTCGCCGCAGCGGAGCGTTCGCCGCGACACCATCCAGAACTTTCGAAAAATCTTTGATGCCGCGCGCGGAGGTCGTCTTAATGGGTCCGGCGGAGATTCCGTTCACGCGAATATTTTTGGGACCGAGATCCGCCGCCAGATAACGGACTGAGGCTTCGAGCGCCGCTTTGGCGACCCCCATCACGTTATAGTTTTTAACTACTCGCGTGGATCCGAGGTAAGTCAGCGTCATCACCGAGCCACCTTTTGTCATGAGCGGTGTGACGGCCCGCGATAGCGATACCAGTGAATAAGCGCTGACTTCCTGCGCGAGAAGATAGCCATCACGGCTCGTTTCGAGAAACGGGCGGCTGAGATCTTCCCTATTCGCGAAAGCGATGCTGTGAACCACGGTATCGAGCGAGCCGGTTTTCAATTCCGATGCGAGATGCTCGAGTTCTTCCTGCTTGGTAACATCGCAACTCAGGATCTTACTCGCTTTGAGTTCCGAACCCAGCTCTTCTACCGTCTCGCGCTGACGGTCGCCTTGATAGGTGAGTATGAGTGAAGCGCCTTCGCGCACGAATGCGGAAGAGATCGCGTAAGCGATGCTCCACTTGTTCGCAACGCCCAAGACCAACGCGGTCTTGCCGGCCAATAACTGTGCCATGAAAAGGCCATTGTAACGTGGTGGGCTCTCCATGAGACCCGCGGGGGCGGCGGCTAGCGCAAGCGGGGATCGAAGACGAAGCGCTGCGGAGCCGAAAATCGGATCTTGCGGAAGTCTGGGTGAGCGGGATTAATGACGAAGTTACGCTCACTGATGATGACACTTGAGGGTACCGAAAGCACCGGGGATCGCTGTTCTTTAAACCATTGATCGCCGAAGCGCTGGGTGTCCACACCGGGCGCCAAGGAATCCCAACTTTCGCGGTAGCTGCGCATCGGCAACATGCTCAACGGCAACATCATCAGGAATGGTGATTTGAGAAAGGGCGTAATTGACGGGAAGAACGGAGTAATTGGCCAGTATCTCTAAAACGGCCAACGAGACGGAAGCGGAGGTGTAAATGACTTCTGTCCCTATGGAATTCCAGCGACCGCCCCATAGAGCAGCGCCTTTTCCACTGTTTGCAGGATATGTTTGTTTAAAAAGCCGGTAAGCTTCGGTCAGAAAACGCCGTGTTCCAGCCTGGTCAATACAGTTTCAACAGCTTCTTTGCCCTGCGGCGTAGCGAGTTGAGAAACGGGAGTGGCGAAATTCAGCGCGCGGACGGGTGTTCCAAGCCAACGCAAGGCTTGTTCCCGGTCTCCGATGACCTCGGTTGCTCGATCGAGGACCTTGTCAAGTGATCCCGCGTTGACGGGAACCGGTCTGATACGAGGTGATGCCATCTTTTTTTTCTTACTGACCATAGTATCTCTTATTTGTCCGCATCGGCTCAATAGGGGATTGTTGGACTGATTTGAGCATTTCGGGCGTTGCGAGCAAAAGGAAAAAAGAGGCTAAGTCGTTCAGAATAAGCCGGATGACTGATGTTGTAAAGCCGGGAACTACTTGTCTATCGGGTCGCAGCACGCAAAACTGTATGTAGGATGGGGGACGGCTGCTGCGCATGCAGCGCAAGTTGGCACCCCAGCGCTACCAGCATGAGAAGCAGCGCGACCCGTAAGGGCCGTTGAGCGACACGGCCCGCGAGCAATGAGCCCGTGAAGGCGCCCGCCAGACCACCGATAACGAGCTTTAGAAGCAAAGCCCCATCGTAGTTGCCGGCTCCGAGTTGGATGAAACTGCCCACGGCGGAAAGTCCCAAGCCAAAGCACAGGTCTGTGCCGACAACCTCGGCAGCGCTGAGTTTGGTGAAGCTGAGGAGCAAAAGAGATCCCAAAGCGCCGGCGCCCGCGGAGGAGAACCCGACCTCGGCGCCGATGGGAATGGCCAATGACCATAGCAAACGGGGGCGATCCCGATTGCCGGCGCCGGCTTTGGGCCGGAAGATGCGATACAGCCGAAACAGCGCTGTGGAAACGATGAGCGCGCCGAGCACGCCATACAAAATGCCGTCGTAAGATCCGTGCTTCAACCAGTTCAAAAGAAGCGATCCGATCAGAACGCCCGGGATGCCGCCCGCCAGCAGGAAGCGCAAGATACGCAAATTCACCTGTCTACGCATGGCGTAGACAGGCACTGAGGCAATTTTGACGATGGCGCCGAAAGTAAGAGCTGTTCCCACGGCCGTAGCAGGGGATACCCCGAGCAGCAGGATGAGCAGCGGGGTGGTCATGCTGCCGGCGCCTACGCCAGTGAGCGATATCGCCAAGGCAATGGCGAATCCGAGCAGGACTTCCATGGACTAATGGGCCTCGGCGATGTGAATGCCGCACTCGAGTTTGCGGCCTGCCCAACGACCCGACCGCGCGTGAGCGGCGTCCACCGGAAGGGCAGTGCAGGGTTGGCATCCAATGCTGGTATAGCCCTGATCGTATAGCGGCAACAGCGGAATGCCATGCTGGCGGGCGAAGGTCCACACATCTTTGTCGTCCCAATCGGCGAGAGGGCTCACCTTGCGCAACTGCTTGCCTGAAGGAAGCGGAAAGTTGTCGATGACCTGAAGATTGGCGCGGGTGGGAGATTGCACGCGGCGCAGACCGGTGAACCAGACGTCGTAATCTTCGAGCGCGGCGAACAGCGGCCCGACTTTGCGCAGCTTGCAACACTGGTCAGGCTGCGATTGAAAGAGGAGTCCAAACTTTTCTTCCTGTTGCGCCACCGTTTCTACCGGCACGACGTTTACCAGATTCAAGTGGTAGTGCTCGGTCATCTCGTCGCGATAACGATAGACCTCCGGGAAGTGGTAACCCGTTTCGAGGAACAGCACGGGAATATCGGGGCGCCGTTCCAACAGAAGGTACAGCACCACCATGTCTTCGGCCTGGAAGCTGCACGTTATACAGGGCGCGGTCCCTTGCGCAAGAGCAGTGTCGATGGATTCACGAGCGCCAGTAAGGTTCATGAGTTGCTGCTTCCCGGTTTAGATGATGTGCAGACGTTCAAGGAGTCGCTGCAATGCTTGCAAAGCTTCGGGATCGTCCATCTGCTGAGAACCGGTCGTACTGGTTTCGCGGCCTAGAGAAAGAACCAATGATCCGGCTTCAGTGCGCCAGGTGACTCCGCTGTCTCCCGCAATCCGGGCCTGAGAGCGATTCGCGGAAGTCGCGCCTAGGATCATTCCCGCCGCCACCGTCGCGTTGCTGACCGGGTCGATGAGAATGAAACTGCCGGTGATGCGGTTCGCTTGATAACGGTCGAAGGAAAGGGGCCGGGCCGTTTCGATATTCACTACACCCACGGAGTTCATCTCGAGCGAGTTGACCGGTTCATGATCGAGCGTGTTGATATTCACGCGATACTTGATCTGCTTGAGATCCGCGAACTCCTGGCGGGTGCTGTGCTTCAGCCGGTAACGCTTGTTCGGCTCGGATGGCGCTTCGTTGAGCCAAACGAGGGTGGCCTCGATCGAGTTTGAAACCTCTGGAGTGTCCGCGGGCGTGGCAATCAAGTCGCCGCGCGAGATGTCGAGTTCATCAGCCAGCGTCAACGTGACAGATTGTCCGGCCTGCGCTTCTTGGAGTTCGCCGTCGAAGGTGCTAATGGTCGCGACAGTGGTGGATCGCCCGGAGGGAAGAACCACCACGCGGTCGCCCGTTCGAACGCGCCCCGAGGCTAGAGTTCCGGCGTACCCGCGGAATTCGTGATTGGGGCGAACCACGCGTTGCACGGGAAAACGAAAGGCGGCCTCTTGGGCACGGCTGCCGACCGGCACTCGCTCCAGATGTTCGAGAAGACTTGGGCCCCGGAACCAGCGCATGTGGTTGCTGCGCGTGACCACGTTGTCTCCGGCGAGCGCGCTGATTGGAATGAAGTACGGTTCAATCGACTGAAAGCGCGTGAGGAAACGGCGAAAGTCGCTTTCGATTTGTTCGAAAACGGCTTGGTCGTAGCCGACCAGATCCATTTTGTTGACGGCGATTACCACGTGTGGAAGGCCAAGCAGCGAAGCGATATAAGCGTGACGCCGCGATTGCGGAAGCAGGCCTTTGCGAGCGTCCACCAGCACGATGGCGAGTTCGGCCGTCGAGGCGCCGGTGACCATGTTGCGGGTGTACTGTTCATGGCCGGGCGTATCGGCAATGATGAACTTGCGGCGCGGCGTGGCAAAGTAGCGATACGCTACGTCGATAGTGATGCCTTGCTCACGCTCGGCGCGCAGGCCGTCCGTCAAGAGGGAGAAATCGATGCTGCCTGCGTTACGGCCCACCGAGGCCTTGGTGACGGACTCGAGCTGGTCTTCATAGACGCTGCGCGAATCATAGAGCAAGCGGCCGATGAGAGTAGACTTGCCGTCGTCTACGCTTCCGGCAGTGGTGAAGCGAAGAAGGTCTTTCGCTTTATCCTGCTCGAGGAACTCTTCGAAAGATTCGGTGACCGGAAACGCAATCGCCGCCATCAAAAGTAACCTTCTTGTTTCTTCAGCTCCATGGAGCCTTCCTGGTCGTGATCGATCACGCGATTTTGACGCTCGGAGCGGCGCATGCTGACCAGTTCTTCGATGATGCGCGGAATGGTATCGGCTTCCGAGCGAATGGCGCCGGTGCAAGGGCTGCAGCCGAGAGAGCGCATGCGGCACATGACCATTTGCGGTTGCTCACCGGGAAGGCGCGGAACGATCGATTGTTCTACCGACAGCAATGAATCGCCGCGCACGAGCACTGGGCGCAGTTTCGCGAAGTATAGCGGCACAACCGGGATGTTCTCGGCATGAATGTACTGCCAGACGTCCAGTTCGGTCCAGTTGGAAAGGGGAAAAATGCGCAGGCTTTCACCCGCGTTTACGCGCGTATTGAAAACGTTCCAGAGCTCAGGGCGTTGGTTGCGCGGATCCCATTGCCCGCGCGTATCGCGGAAAGAAAACACCCGCTCTTTGGCTCGCGATTTTTCTTCATCGCGGCGCGCTCCGCCTATGGCGGCATCGAAACCACCGTTCCGCAGGCCATCGAGCAACGCCGTGGTCTTCAGCGCGCCACAGCAACGCTGAGTACCCCAGGCAAACGGATTGGCGCCTTCCTGAAGTGCGGTGTGATTGGTGTGAACGATCAGTTTTACGCCGAGTTCCGCCGTGTAGCGATCGCGGAAATCGATCATCTCACGAAATTTGTAGCCCGTGTCCACGTGCAGCAGCGGGAAGGGGATAGGCCCCGGATGGAAGGCCTTTTGTGCCAACCGCAGCAGTACCGACGAGTCCTTGCCGATGGAATACAGCAGCACGGGACGCTGGCATTCCGCCGCCACTTCGCGGAAGATGTGGATGCTCTCAGCTTCCAGCTGCCGGAGATGACTCAGCGGGTTCACACTCGCAGGGTAGCACGAAACTGCTGGATGTCCATGGAGAATATGGGAATGGGCGTGCTGCGCGACTCGGGTCCGAGGCCAACTCGCATTTCTTGTCCGTAATCCCTTATAAACACTTAAGGTTGCGACGTTTCTAAGCGGGACGGGAGGGCACGAAGAATAGCACGGAGCGGGCGAAATAGCCCGACTCTTCGCATGCTCTATCTTTAAGAAAATGTCGCAGGTCAGATCAAACGGTGCCAGGCGGATGCCCGTCGGCGCAGAATTTCTTTCCGCGAAGGAGGGCACTCATTTTCGCATCTGGGCACCCCGGCGGAAAGCGGCCGAAGTAGTCTTCGAAAGCAGCAAGCAAAGGATCGGTCTGGAGAATGAAGGCAACGGCTACTATTCGGGCGTCGCAAGCGGAATAGGGCCAGGCGTCAATTACAAATATGCGTTGGACGGCGGTGAAGCCTATCCGGACCCCGCCTCGCAGTATCAGCCCACGGGTCCGCACGGGTTTTCACAGGTTATAGACCCCGCTTCATTTCACTGGTCTGACGCGGCGTGGCCGGGAGTGAAGCTCGAAGGGCAGGTGATCTACGAGATGCACCTGGGGACTTTCACGGAACGCGGCACATGGGCCGCGGCGGCGGAGAAGCTCGGCTATTTACAAGACACGGGCATCACTTTGATTGAGGTGATGCCGGTTGCGGATTTTCCGGGACGTTTCGGCTGGGGCTATGACGGGGTGCAGCCGTTTGCTCCGGCGTCGATTTATGGCACGCCCGATGACATGCGCTCGTTCGTCGATCGCGCTCACGCTCATGGGCTGGGCGTTATTCTCGACGTGGTCTATAACCACCTCGGGCCGGACGGCAACTATTTCGCAAAGTTCTCGCCGTTCTATTTCACGGAGAAATACAAGACCGATTGGGGGCAAGCCATCAACTTCGATGGGGAAGAGAGTGGCCCGGTGCGCGAATTGTTTCGTGCGAATGCGGCTTACTGGGTCCGCGATTTTCACTTGGACGGTTTGCGTTTAGACGCGACGCAGGATATTCACGACGACGGCGAACCGCATATTATTGCGGAAATAGGCCGCGACGCGCGCGAGGCCGCAGGCAAGCGGCCGATTGTGCTTGTTGGGGAGAATGAGCCCCAGAAAAACTGCCTGCTCAAGCCACTATCAGAAGGCGGGTTTGGTTTGGACGCTCTGTGGAATGACGATTATCATCACAGCGCGACGGTTGCGCTGACCGGCAGGGCGGATGCCTATTATTCGGATTATCGGGGCGCCCCACAGGAATTTCTGTCCGCTTTCAAGTACGGCTATTTATATCAGGGGCAATGGTATCGCTGGCAAAAAAAGCGCAGAGGTACGCCGAGCCTCGGCTGTGCCGCTGCAAGCCATGGTGACCTTCATCCAGAACCACGATCAGGTGGCCAATTCGGCGCGCGGCCAGCGTGTGCATCAATTGTCGTCGCCTTCCGCCTATAAAGCGGTTACGGCGGCGACGCTGCTTGCTCCGGGAACGCCCATGTTGTTTCAAGGACAGGAGTTTGCCGCTTCCAGCCGCTTCCTGTTCTTTGCGGACCATAAGCCGGAATTGGCCGAGCTCATCGAGAAGGGCCGGGTTGAGTTCCTGGCGCAGTGGCGGTCGCTGGGACTGCCGGAAATGCGCCAATGCTTTGACAATCCCTCCGCTGTGTCCACCTTTGAACAATCGAAGCTGGACCATTCCGGAGGTGCAAAAGCACTCCGAGATGTACGCTTTGCATCGTGATCTTTTGCGGCTGCGCCGCGAAGATTCTGTAATTTCCAGGCAAGGTGCCGATGGGATAGATGGAGCCGTTCTGTCGCCGTCCTGCTTCTTAATACGATTCTTTTCCCCGGGTTTCGAGCGCGACCGCCTTTTGTTGGTTAACCTGGGGATAGATCTGGATCTGAATCCAGCGCCGGAACCGCTTATTGGCTCCTCCGGAACGGATGCAGTGGAGGACACTATGGTCCTCTGAAGCTCCCGAATATGGCGGTTGCGGAACAGCGCAGCTCGATACGGACGAGAATTGGAAAATCCCGGGCCGCGCCGCCGTGTTGCTGCTTCCCATTCCTGTCCGTCCAGGAATAAATCAGGAATAAAGTCTGTTGACTCCCTTACGATGACGAACTTATACAGCCACAATGCCAATAAAGCCTTGACCAAAGAGGAATTGCAGCGTCTCACCGAGACCGAGTGGCTGGTGACGAACGGTCTGGGCGGGTATGCGTCCGGCACCGCCGGCGGAGCTTTGACCCGCGTATTTCATGGATACTTGATTGCCGCGCTTCCTTCTCCACTCGGCAGAACCATGATGCTGAACGATCTCTTGGAGGAAGTCGTCTTTGCAGATGGTCGCATCCTTCAGCTGAATGGATTGAAGACGGAAGAAGAGGATTTTCGCGGCTCGCCCTACCTGACGAATTTTCGCCTGGATGTAGGCCTGCCTGTCTGGACGTTCGAAGTAGCCGGCCTGACGATTGAAAAACGCGTGTATTTACCGCATCGTCAGAACACTACCTATATCAATTACAGAATTGCCGGCGGAGGAGGACAAGCTGAACTGAGGCTGCGTCCCGCCGTGAACATGCGCGAACACGAAGCTGCCGTCAACACTCCCGTAGGAGATTACACACTGACGGTGCGCAATGACCACTATGAGTTGAAGCGCGATAACTGCGGGATCCCCCCCTTACGCCTGATGTTCCTGGGCAAGGAAGCGCGCTTTTCAATTGATACTGCCGAAGTGCGCAACGCCATTTATGACATCGAGCAGAGCCGCGGCTATACGTGGCGTGGGGATCTCTGGAGCCCCGGCTATTTCTCAGTAGAGCTTTCCGCAAGCGCGGATGCCACACTGGTGATGTCGACCGAAACTTTGGACGTGATGTCGGCGCTCGATCCGAAACAGGCTTGGGATGCCGAGCACGATCGCAAACGGCGCCTGGCGCTCGAAGCCGACCCGCAGAATTTGCGATAACACATGCCGCGAGTTGCTGTGGGCCGCCGACCAATTCATTTTTACGCCAGTAGGGCGGCAGCAGGACACAGCACGCGCGCGTGCTGGTGGCAACGAGATTCGGACCGTGATCGCCGGCTATCACTGGTTTACCGATTGGGGCCGCGACACGATGATCAGCCTGGAAGGACTGACCCTTACGACGGGCCGCACGGTGGAAGCCAGTTACATACTGCGCACGTTTGCCGACTACATCAAGGACGGGCTCATCCCCAATATGTTCCCGGAGGGCAAAACCGCCGGGCTATACCATACGGCAGACGCGACGCTGTGGTTCTTCCATGCGGTCCATTGTTACCTGGAGCGGACCAATGATCAGCACCTGCTCAAGCACCTGCTTCCGCGGCTGATCGACATCATCGGCCACCACCTGCGCGGCACGTTGTTCAACATTCACGTGGACCATAACGACGGATTGCTGGTGCAAGGACAGCAGGGGTATCAGCTTACGTGGATGGACGCAAAGGTTGACGATTGGGTGGTGACTCCGCGGCGCGGCAAAGCCGTAGAGATCAACGCTCTGTGGTACAACGCCTTGCGCCTGGTTGAGAAATGGCTGCGCCTTGCTCACCGCGAAGAAGAGGCCGATGGCCTTGCCGAGCACGCCCTGAAAGCCAGAACCTCTTTCAACCAGCGATTCTGGTACGAAGAAGGCGGTTACCTCTACGATGTGGTGGATGGTGAGCATCTGCGCGAAGACCCTTCTTGCCGCCCCAACCAAGTGTTCGCGATTTCGCTCGAATATCCGATTCTCGACGAAGCGCGCTGGAAGCCCGTCATGCAAGTGGTGCAAGACCGGCTGTTGACTCCTGTCGGCCTGCGGTCGCTTGCGCCGGGCGAGAAGGATTACAAGCCCAAATACGATGGCGACCTGCGTTCTCGCGATGCCGCTTATCATCAAGGCACTGTGTGGGCTTGGCTGATTGGGCCGTTCGTCGATGCGTGGCTGAAGCTTCATCCTGACGATCATCAGACCGCGCGAGGCTTTCTGAAGGGCTTTGAGCCGCATCTGCGCGAGGCGTGTGTCGGCTCCATCAGCGAAATTTTCGATGCCGAAGCGCCGTTTACGCCGCGCGGTTGCTGCGCACAGGCGTGGAGCGTGGCGGAAGTATTGCGTTGCTTTGTGAAGACCAGCGGCGTCGACACGATACTCGAAGAATCACCAGAGCTGGCTACCGTTTCGGTGATGTAGTAAGCCGTCTGTCACCTTCGAACAATACCCGAATCTAACCATTACGCCCGCTAGCTGTGTGAACGGATGTGTGCGCCTGCCGCGCGTCTGCGAGGATTAATGGAAATTGACGAGAAACCGACGCTGGAAGCGTCGTCCGCTGTGAGCCGTCGCGAATTCGTCGGAGTGACGCTCGCGAGCGGTGCCGCGAGCGCGCTGCCAGCGAGCGCCCAACGGAGCGAAAGCGCGGCTACGGTTGTGAAGAGCAGCCTCACCATCAATGGCCAGCAGCACGATTTCGAAATCGATCCACGAGTCACGTTGCTCGATTTGCTGCGGGAGCATTTGCACCTTACCGGGACGAAGAAGGGATGCGATCACGGCCAGTGTGGCGCATGTACGGTTTTGGTGATAAAATGACCGGCGCATCAATTCCTGTTTGAGCCTGGCGGTAATGCACGATGGTGATCGGATCACCACCATCGAAGGTTTGGGGCAGGACGGCAATCTTCACCCCATGCAGGCCGCGTTCATCGAACACGATGGCTTTCAGTGTGGATACTGCACGCCTGGGCAGATCTGCTCCGCCATCGCGCTGCTGGCTGAAGTCAAGGCAGGCGCGCCCAGCGCGGTGACAGCAAGGATTTCCGACGTACAAGCGATCGAACTCACTGACGACGAGATTCGCGAGCGCATGAGCGGGAATATCTGCCGTTGCGGAGCGTACGTCGGGATTGTCGATGCAATTCGCTCTGTCAACAAGGGGAGGCGCGCGTGAGGCCCTTTACTTACACCCGCGCGCAAACTGTAGATGAAGCGATTCAGGCCTACGGCCAAGGTCCCGACGTGTGCTTTATCGGCGGCGGAACGAATCTGCTCGATTTGATGAAGATGGGCGTCGAAAGGCCGGCCCATCTGGTGGATGTGAACCGGCTGCCCTTGACCGCGATTGAGGAGCACGAAGGCGGCGTTCGCATCGGCGCGTTGGTATCGAACACGGATGCCGCGAATCATAGATTGATCCGCACGCGCTACCCGGTGCTAAGCGAAGCCATTCTGGCCGGCGCCACGCAGCAACTGCGGAATAAAGCAACCATGGGCGGCAATCTGCTGCAACGGACGCGCTGCTATTACTTCTACGATCCGAGCTTTCGCGAGTGCAATAAGCGCGTTCCCGGCAGCGGTTGTGCGGCGAAAAACGGCTACAACCGCATTCACGCGATCCTCGGCGCAAGCGAAGAATGCATCGCCACGCATCCGAGTGACATGTGCGTGGCGCTGGTGGCGCTTGATGCGGTGGTCCAAGTGAAGGGTCCGAAAGGCGAGCGCTCCATCCCGATGGCAGACTTTCACCGCCTGCCCGGCGACACCCCGCAAGTCGATACGAATCTGCATCCGGGCGAGCTAATTACCGCCATCGATTTACCGGCTATGCCGTATGCGAACCGTTCCACATACCTTAAAACACGTGACCGCAACTCCTACGCGTTTGCGCTTGTGTCCGTCGCGGCCGTGCTCGATTTGGATGCGGAAGGCAAAGTGCGGGAAGCGAGGATCGCGCTTGGCGGTGTGGCGCACAAGCCGTGGCGTGCTTCGAAAGCCGAAAAAGCGCTAACGGGCAAAAAGCCGGACGAGGCGAATTTGCGCGCCGCCGCCCAAGCAGAACTGCACGACGCCAAGCCCTATCGCGATAACGCCTTTAAAGTGGAACTGGCGCGGCGATGCATTGTTCGTGCGGTGACCACGGCCGTGAACCTGGGTTAAGGAGAGAAACTTCCAATGGCAGATCTACCTTTAATCGGGCAACCGCTGGACCGTGTCGACGGACGGCTCAAGGTGACGGGCCGCGCCACTTACGCGTACGAGCATCAAATCCCGCGCGCCGTGTATGCCGTGATGGTCATGAGCACGATCGCCAAAGGCCGGATTGTCTCGATGAATACGGCCGCGGCGGAGCGAATTCCCGGCGTCCTGTTGGTGATGACGCATGCGAATGCAATGAAGCTGCCGGAGCTAAAGACTCAGAAGAAGGCGCCTCCCACCGGGCGCGTAGTTCAGGTTTTGCAGGACAATGTGGTTCGTTATGCGAACCAGCCGATCGGCCTGGTCGTCGCCGAGACACTTGAAGGTGCAACCGAAGGCGCGCAACTTGTAGAAGTCCGCTATGCGGCCGAGAAACCCGAAGTAGAACTCGAAAGCCGGGCCTCGGAAGCATACACGCCGGAGAAAGCGGGCGGCGGAGGCGATCCGTCCAGCAGCCGTCGCGGCGATATGCAGGCCGGGCTCAGCGCAGCGAATACGCATTTGAATGCGGTCTACGGAACGCCTTTTGAAGTACACAATCCGATGGAGCCGCACGCCACCATCGCAGTTTGGGAATCGCGGGACCACCTTAGTCTGTACGACGCCACACAAGGTGTATTTACCGATCGCAAGCGGGTAGCGGAACTGTTCGGTCTCCAGCCTGATAACGTGCGCGTCATTTCTCCTTTTCTTGGCGGCGGCTTCGGAAGCAAAGGGCCTGTTTGGTCGCACGTCGTTCTGGCGGCCATGGCGGCGAAGCAGGTGCAGCGGCCTGTGAAACTGGCGGTCGAACGTCCGCAGATGTTCGGCATGCTGGGCTTCCGCTCAGAAACGCGCCAGACGGTGGCGATGGGCGCGAAAAGCGACGGCAGCTTGACTGCGCTCAGCCACGAGACGCTGTGCGAAACCTCACGTTTTGATGAATTTGTCGAGACGGCCAGTCTGGCGGCGCGTATGCTCTACGCTTCGCCGAACAACAGCACCACTCATCGCGTTGTGCCATCTGACACGGGTACGCCGTCGTTTATGCGGGCGCCCGGTGAAGCGGCCGGCACCTATGGCCTGGAAGCGGCCATGGATGAGATGGCCTATGCGCTGAAGATGGATCCAATCGAGTTCCGGCTGAAGAATTACGCCGAGATGGATCCGGAGAAGAACAAACCGTGGTCCAGTAAGTCGCTGCGCGAATGCTACCGCCAGGGAGCGGAACGGTTTGGATGGAGCCGTCGCACTATGGAGCCACGCTCCATGCGCGAAGGCCATGAACTGATCGGTTGGGGCATGGCAACGGCCGTTTATCCCACGCGCCGCAGTGCTGCGAATGCCAGCGCACGCCTCAATGCAGACGGCACGTTTTCGGTCGACGCCGGGACGCAGGATCTGGGCACCGGGACGTACACGATCATGACCCAAATCGCAGCCGATTCCTTTGGAGTCCCTGCGAACAAGGTCAAATTCCGTTTAGGTGACACCATCTTGCCCGAGACGCCGGTTTCGGGCGGATCTCAAACCGCCGCTAGCACCGGTTCTGCCGTATACCTCGCGGCTCAGGCATTGCGTGAAAAGCTGATTCAGATGGCTGTGAGCGATGCCGAGTCGCCGCTGGCGGGCGTGAGTGCGCAAGATGTTGCTTTCGAAAGCGGCCGCCTGTTCTCGCGCAGTAATCTGGCCAAAGGCGAAACATTCCAGGCCTTGATTGCCCGCAGCGGACAGCCGCATGTAGATGGTCAAGCGAATGCAAAGCCGGGCGAGGAGAAAGAGAACTACTCCATGTACGCCTTCGGAGCGCAATTTGCCGAGGTGCGAGTGGACGCGGAGCTGGGCCAAATCAGAGTACCGCGCATGGTGGCGTGTTTCGGGGCGGGACGCATTCTAAACGCAAAGACCGCTCGCAGCCAGCTGCTGGGCGGCATGGTGTGGGGCGTCAGCATGGCGCTCTACGAACATGCCGTGATGGACAATCTACGCGGACGCTTTGTAAATAACAATCTGGCCGAATATCATGTTCCGGTGAATCTCGACATAGGTAAATTCGAAGCGTTGTGGGTGGATGAAAAAGACGATCACGTCAATCCGCTCGGCGTCAAAGGGATCGGGGAGATCGGAATCACCGGCGCGGCAGCGGCCGTCGCCAATGCTGTGTTCCATGCCACCGGAGTGCGAGTGCGCGACCTGCCGATCACGTTAGATAAAGTGTTGAACGCCTAATCAGCGGCATCCGAAGCAGGACGGTAGCTGATTCGTTTGTGCAAACGTTATTGTCTCCGGATGATCAACGAATCGGGAGCTACTCGGAATCTAAAGAGTTCGGCGTTACTGGCGGTGTAAGCCAAAGACGACTCGGCTTTCATCAGCGCTCGCGGTAATCACAGCCACTGAAAAGCTACCTTCGCGCGTGGGATCATACGGCTAACCAGTGCACACCTTCGCCCTTCTAGTCACTCTCGCTATTGCAGTTTCAGATCACGCACCGGCCCAGTCAAAGTCTTTCGATGTTATAGTCTACGGCGCTACGGCCAGCGGTGCCATGGCAGCCATCGCTGCCGCGGAGCAGCACATGCATGTACTTCTTCTCGAGCCAGGCGCGCACGTTGGCGGCATGGTTACCGGCGGATTGAGTAACAGCGATGTAGAGGGTCAGCAGAATCTCATTGGTGGGCTAACGCGCCGGTTCTTCGCCGCGCTCGGGACTCACTACAACAAACCCGTTGCCTGGGCTTTCGAGCCCCACGTCGCCGAACAGACGATGCTCGACATGCTGAAGAGCGCTGGGGTCGAATTGCTATTCCATGCTCGGCTGATTGGCGTCGAAAAGAAGGGTACGTCGATCACACGCATCCGGCTCGAAGGCGATCGCGATTTCAGCGCAAACGCCTTTATCGACAGCTCTTATGAAGGCGATCTGATGAAGGCTGCCGGCGTGAGCTACGTTGTCGGTCGCGAATCGGTCGCCAAATACGATGAGTCGCTTGCCGGGCGGCAGGATCTGCTGCCCGGACACCATCAGTTTCGCTTCCCGGTTTCAGCCGACACGGATGCTGGTCTGCTGCCCTTGGTTGTTCCACAACGAGAGGTAGCCGTCACGGGCGCTGCTGACGGCCGCTTCCAGTCTTATTGCTTTCGCCTTTGTCTCACTGACGATCCAGCTGATCGCTTGCCTGTCGAACGGCCCGCTGCCTATGAACCCAAACGCTACGAACTGGCGCGGCGATACATCGAGAGTGCCAACGGTGCATTGGCGCTCGGCGATTTCCTCGGCATCGTTCGCATCCCGCACGGCAAGTCGGACGTCAATAGCACCGGGCCGGTCTCAACTGATTTGAACGGCGCGAGTTGGGCGTATCCGGAAGCGAGTTATCAGCGTCGGCAGCAGATTTGGAATGAACATTTGACGTGGGCGCAAGGACTGATCTATTTTTTGCAGAATGACCCAGCGGTTCCGCAGAATATCCGTGAACAGGCGAACCGCTGGGGACTGCCGAAGGACGAATTCCCAAATACAGGCCACTGGCCCAATCAACTATATGTGCGCGAAGGCCGGCGTATGCTTGGCGAGTACGTGTTGACTCAGCATGACTTAACTGAGCTTCGGAACAAGTACGATTCAGTCGGGATGGCGGGCTACAACATTGATATCCGCGAAGTGGAATGGCTTGCGCACAAAGTATACTTGTTTCCCAAGGTGATCGATGAAGTGTTCACCGAGGGCTACCTCAGCATGCCGGTCCAGCCCTGGCAGATTCCCTACCGCGCGATGCTTCCGATGGAAGAACAGGCTTCAAACCTTTTGGTGAGCGTGTGCATCTCGGCTTCGACCATCGCCTACGCATCCTTTCGTATGGAGCCGAACTATATGATCGTCGGTGAGAGTGCAGGCACTGCTGCGGCGCTTGCGATTAAAACGAAGCGTCCGCTGCACAAAGTGGACATCGAAGAGCTGCAAAGGCTATTACGAGCGAACGAACAAATTCTAAGCGAAGCCGACATTTCGAACCTACAGTAGTCTACGCAATGCGTTCCCAGCCGATGACGCGGTAGGATTGCCTGCGTGCAGCCCCGGAGCGCGTTAGTTAGCCGGCACGAGCATCGATGCGCCAGGTGAGCTCGACACGCGTGAATTCTGTGTGCAATTCGCCGTCATCCTCGTATGCCTGGCAGACATCGATGCACGCAAAATGAAGGTCATCGAATTGCGCTTTTTCAGCGGTTTAAGTGTAGAAGGGACCGCGGAAGTGCTGAAAATTTCGCCACAGAGCGTAATGCGCGACTGGAAGTTGGCGAAGGCTTGGCTTCAACGCGAACAGAGACGGAAACATCAAGCCGTGGTGCTCGCCGAGGTTGCCGCCCTCGGTACCCCGATGCGCCGAAGCAGATCCTCAAAACGAGGATCGCCGTGGAGCCTCTCGAACATCGGATGGTTAGCGGTGTATACAAGGGAGGCCGCGCGTTCCTGATAGGATTCTTCCAGTAGCTCCAAGGCCTCGTCGTGTTCACCCAAGAGTGCATGAACACCCGCGGATGCGAGCGCCGTAACGTAGCGAGGCCCATTCCCCTGGTTCAAGTCTGAAAGCGTCTGGTGCGCTTCCCGCACTCGACCGCTAAGTGCGCATATCATGGCGCGAGCAATCCGATCCCGATCGTCAAACGGATGCTGAGTTGCAGACTGCCTCCAGTTGCGCGAAAGCCTCGTCATGCATGCCCTTCATCGCATACAGCCCCGCGAGAAGATTCATGCGCAGGAACAAAGGCTGGATCGAGCTCGATAGTATCTTTTAAGGCGTTGAGAGCCGCGTCGAATTGCCGGTCCCAATAATATGCATTAGCCAAGCCAAAGCTGATGGGAGCGGACAACGGATCGAGGATCATAGCCTGCTTCATCTCCGCAATTGCATCTTGGCAGCGGCCCATAACAAGGAACCAATGGCCGAGTGCCCAATGACAGTTCGGGTAATTCGGCGCGAGATCGAGAGTAGTCCGCAGTTGTTTTTCAGCTTCATTCCAGTCCCAGTCGAAGAAGAGGGCAACCATTCCGAGCAAGAGATGAGCTCGGGCATTGTTTTCTTCGATGTCCAATGCCCTCAGCGCGGCCGATTTTGCTCTTGGGAACGCGTCACGTGGGGCCGTCATCCCAAAGAAGCCCAGGAGGATGTAAATATAACCCAAACCTGCGTATGACCTTGCATCGGCGGGATCGGTTTCGATGGCTTCCCGCAAGAATTCAAGACCCTTTTGGATTTGCCCGGGCGTCCAGTGATTGGCGTGGTGCATGGCTTTGAGATAGAGCTTGTAAGCCTCCACATTCGCGACAGGCCGTTCAGCAAGACGCCCTTTCTCGGCAGAGCTGAGCCGGATGCGCAGCTTGTTCGTGGTCTCCTGCACGATTTCAGCCTCTACAGCGAGCACGTCGCTGAAACTGCGGTCGTACTTCTGACCCCAGAGCTGCACACCCTCCGCGCAGTCGGTCAATTCTGCTCCGATCACTAGCCGCCCGGCTCGTTCATAGACTCTGCCAGTCAAAACGGCGCGCACGCCAAGCTCGCGGCCGACTTGAACAGGATCAATGCCGATGCGCTTGTAGCGAAATGCGGTGGTACGAGCGATGACCCGCAGCGTGGCAATTTTGGAAAGCCCGTTGATGATGCCCTCTGCAATGCCCTCGCTCAGATAATCGACACTGGCGTCGGCCGCCGTGTTCTCAAAGGGCAGGACCGCAACCGAATCTGCAAAGTGGCCATAGGACTGTCTCTGACCCTCGGAGATCGAAGCGGGCTGGTGTGGGCTTGACTGAAGATCCTGCTTCAGGTTTTTCAGCGCGGTGAAGATGGCTAAAGCGTTCGGATAGCGAAGCGTGACGATTTTTCTCGCAGCGCGCGCGCGACAATCTCGGAGAGCCTGGCAGGCAGGTGCGGTAGCAAGATCGTGTACCGGCGCAGGCTCGCGATGCAGGAGTGCGTCGAACACCATTGCGATGGTATTTCCCGAAAATGCTGGCCGCCCCACGGCCATTTCGTAGAGCGCTGCACCGAGAGAGAACAGATCAGTGCGGGCGTCCAGTTCTTCCCCTCGCGCCTGCTCCGGCGACATATAGGCGGCGGTGCCGAGGATACATCCGGAATTCGTCGCAGTGAGGGCGTGGGATACCCCGTGACGATCCGCAGCGCTGTGGAGTTTTGCCACGCCGAAATCTAAGATCTTTGCTTGGCCACGACTCGTGAGAAAAATATTGGCCGGCTTGATGTCTCGATGAATAATTCCTTTCTGGTGCGCAGAGTCCAAGGAATCAGCAGATCTGAATGCCGAAATCGAGAATTTCGTCGATCGTCAGAGGGCCGCGCCGAATCCGATCGTGAAGCGTTTGGCCTTCGAGAAGCTCTAATACCAGGAAAGGAGCGATTTTGGTATTCGCCAATGTCATAGACAGTGCAGATATTCGGATGATTGAGCGCGGATGCGGCGCGCGCTTCGCGTTCAAAGCGTTTCAGCGCCTTCAGCGTGTTGGCTTTGCGGCTCCGTCAAGAACTTTAGCGCAACCATCCGGTACAGCCGTATATCTTTGGCTTTGTAAACAACACCCATTCCGCCCGCGCCCAGTTGTTCGAGGATTTCATAGCGCGAGATGATTGTGCCTGCCCGAAGAGTTGGCTGCTGCTGCTCAGGAACTGTGCCGCTTGCGTTCACGAGCAGGGATCCCGCGCCTTGCCAAGGGCGATTATCGAGTAGGGTGCTGGCTGTGAGATCCTGCGCAAGCAGCGATTCGAGTTCGCTGCGAAGCTCCGCATCCCCACCACACGCCTCGGCTATAAACTGTGCGCGCTGCGTCGTATCTTGCTCGAGCGCCGCGCGGTAAAGCTCCTCGAGTTGCCGCCAGTGTTCGGCGCAGATCATCGCATGTCGGGGTTCGTTTCACTATATTACCGTTAGAAGCGCGCGAGGAGCATCACATCGACCTCGAAAACTTCAAAGACAACATGACCGGCCGATGCCGTGATATGTCACCGAAGGACTACGAGAAAGCCTTTGCCGCTTCGCCCCGGAACAAACGAAAATCACGGCCGCTTAAGCCACAGTTGGCAGGCACTTCATCACCTGTTCGCGCAACGTGTTGAGGCTGACGGTAATGCGGTCCGTCTCGATGATGACAAACTGATCCGTCGGCGAAAGAGCATTGCGGGTTTCGACCAGACGGCGATGATCTTCTCGCAATTTCGGCAAGGTTTCCACAGCGGCAGTCGAGCCGCGCAATGCCGCCGACAAAAAATAGAGCGTAAATTCCACGTCCTGCGTAAATTTGGCGAAGGCATCGGAGGGCTGACGGACGGGCGCTTGTAAGGCGCCCGCCTCTAGTCCGATCATCGCGTGCATCAGGGCATGAGAGCTGGCCAATATGGAAGTGAGGCAGCTTAATCTGGCGGCTGTCATTCCCGGTTCTGAACTGACACGATCCACGGATGCTTCGGCGTTCGAGCGTGAGCGTCTCCAATCGTTCCTTCTATCGTTGAGAGCATCTTCCGCCGCTGGACCAGCGTTATTGAACCGTTCAAGCAGCGCTTGCAGATACAAGCGGGACGCGTCCAGCATTTCGGCGATCGTGTCTGCAACCTGTGTTCGTTCCCAGGTGGGCCAGAGAGCATAGGCGATCAACGCGAGAATGCCACCCGCGGCCGTATTCACCCCGCGGAGCACCACCACCTGCGCGGGCGCAATGCCTGTCGCAGCGATGAGAAAAACGACCAATCCACTTATTGCAACGCTGAAAACGCCGTAGTTCGCTGGCCCAATCCAACGCATGACGTAAGTGAATGCGCCGACCAGTATCAGCTGCCGCCAGGCAGAGGCGGGAAGCGCATGGTACAAAATCGTTGCGAAGATCAGGCCCGTGAAGGTCCCAGCCAAGCGCAGGACTCCGCGGCTGAAGGTGGTGGTGAAATCCGGTTTCAAGATGACCGCGACGGTCATCGGGATCCAGTACGATCTTTCCCAACCGATTGCGCGTGCGATCTCATCGGCGACGGCGACACAAGCGGCGAGACGTACAGCATGGCGAAAAAAGGCGGAGCGTGGGTCGAGATTCGCGCGCAGAGTGGCGACCCAGCTTGCCACTTGGAGTTTCCAGGGATGAGATGCTTCGCGTTCGGCAAACCCTTGCAACCCTTCTATGGTGGAGTGGTTGGCGAGTTCCGCCGCCGCGCGAAGTTGGCCCACCAAAACGTCGAAGGCGCAGGCGATTTCTTGCCCCACCGGGGACATGGGCTGAAACGCATGCGCGGCCTCGACCAACTGGTCCAGCTTTGTAAGCATGGATTTTTCTTCGCCTACGCAGTGCCCCGATGTGAGGCACTCGCCAATGTCGGAAAGAAGCTTCGACGCCGTATCCAGCAATTCATCAATCCACTGCGCTGCGTGTTCCGGCGGTACACCGTTCTTGCGTTCCTCGTGCCTTAGTTCCGGCCGTAGCCGGCTCACCATGAACGCCGAAAGCCGGATGCGGTCCGCCTGATCGAAAAGCAGGCGGAAGCGCTCGCCTTCCAGACTGTGGTCTTTTCCAAGCGCGGACAGCGTGTCCTGAACCTGCGTGCTTGGCGTGGTGAGCGCGGCGGACAGCAGCGCATTCGATTCCGGCTTTAACTCTTGCGAGAGGCCCGAATAGACTTTTGCTATGGCACGCCTTTCCGGCTCGTAGCGGCGAATGGGCCAAAGTAATAAGGCGAAGCAAGTTTGCAGGAGTCCGCCACCGAGGACCAGCCCTGCGGTGATCAGCGCGCCACGCAGCGGCATGGCGCCGCGGGCTGCGAACACGATCAGCGCCACCAGCGTGTTCAAACCTAGATCGCCGGCTTTCGTGCTGATGGCCGCGCACATACCCGCGATGAATGCCCAGGCGGCCGCGACTAGTAAAGCGGCCCAATGGTATCGGCCGGTAACAGACCCGGTGAATACCGCGAACGCGCCAAGCAGCGACCAACTCAACATCCGGCGGGCGCGCCGGGCGTACGGATCGGTTCCATCCGAATAGGAGACGTTGAGCGCGCCAGTGGTAATCGCGACAGCTCCCAGCGGCTTACCCAGCGCGATTCCAATTCCCAGAGGCACTGCGACGGCCATGGAGTTGCGAAACGCAATCCACTTGCTGTTGATTTTGTTTTTATCGATGCGATTGACTGTGCGCCACAGCGCAGTCTTCGAACTTGGTTCCGCGGGGCTTATCATGTCGAGCCGTCAGCCGATCCCTTCAGGCGACCATGGCTCAGACAATCAGGACGTCCAAGGTGCGCGGTCCATGAACACCGCGAACTCTCGTCATCTCGATATCGACGGTTGCCGACGGCCCGGAAAAGAAAGTAATTGGGTGGTCTTTGATGCCTTCCAGTTTTAAGAACGCCTCAGGAACCACTTCAACGATGTCTTGCCTGCGAAGAACACATAAGTGATAGTCGGGAATCAGCGTGGTGGCGCGGCGTCCTTGCTCAGGCGAACTCTCAAGCACGATCGTGCCCGTCAATGCGATTGCTAGCGTGCACGTCGTCAGCACGCCGTCGTTCGAATTGAGTTGCTCATAGCTCAGATTGTCATCGGGTATGAACATGAATCCGTCCGGCAGCCATTGACTGGGGAAGCCGGTGGGCACGATCAGAATGCGCTTGCCGCGCGAAGCTAAGATGTCGCCGATCTCGTCCCCGATGTTACCGCGGCAATAGTAAGTCGACGCGTTGTAGTGCCGTATTCGCTCATCGAACAGCTCCAGCCGGTCGGCCTCATCGAGCGTTCCGCGTGTTCGATAGTCACGCGGGATGGCTTGCCACTCGCGACGTTTCCTGTTCTCGCGCGGCTCGTCGGAGCGTGCGTTCAGCGCTACTCGGATCTGATCGAGGATGAGTTGTCTCGAGTTGCTCCCGCTCATGCGCCGTCCTGATGTTTGCGCTTCTTCCACCACTTGCGAAAAGATTGTTTTGGAATGGGTATCAAATCGCGAGTCGCGGTCCAGCCGGAAAGGCCCGGCGCGTAGTGGATGGCTCTGTCGTCAATCAACGGTTTTTGCGCTATCCTTGCCAGTGCTTCAGCAAAAGTCAATCGGGTAGCGGTAGCAAACAGCAGCGCCATCGTTTGCATGGCGATATTCTCCGGATGCAGTTTCCCGAGAAACGTCTCTTGCTGCTGCCGCACCATTTTTCCGCGCAGCAGGATCAGAATCTCCGGAATGTTGATCTTCACGGGACAGGCATCGTAGCAGGCGCCGCATAGCGAGGAAGCATACGGCAAACTACGCGCATGCTCCAGATTCAGCAACTGCGGAGTAATAATGGCGCCGATCGGCCCCTGATACACCGACCCGTAGGCATGGCCGCCGGTTTGATGGTAAACGGGACAGGCATTCAGGCACGCTCCGCAACGGATGCAATCGAGCGCCTCGCGTCCTTCCTCGTCCACCAGCACTCCGCTGCGGCCGTTATCGAGCAAGACAACGTGAAATTCCTGAGGGCCGTCTCCCGGCGTGACGCCGGTCCAGATGGAGTTGTATGGGTTCATGCGCTCGCCGGTCGCGGAGCGGGGCAGAGTCTGGACGAAGACCTCCAGATCCTGAAATGTGGGGACAATCTTCTCGATGCCGACGAGTGAGATCAAGACGTCCGGCAAAGTAAGACACATCCGGCCGTTGCCTTCGCTTTCAACCACGACGAGCGCGCCCGTATCTGCCACGGCGAAATTCGCGCCGCTGATTCCGATCTTTACGGACAGGAATTTCTGGCGGAGATAACGCCGCGCCGCCTCAGCTAAATCGTGCGGATCGTCCGTCAACTCTTCGATGCCAAGTTCGTTCAGCGGCATCCGCGCTTCGAAAATTTCCCGCACTTGCACACGATTGATGTGCAGCGCGGGAACCACGATGTGCGACGGATGGTCTTTCCCGAGTTGCACAATCAGGTCCGCCAGATCGGTCTCGGTCGGGATAATGCCGCAACGCTCCAGAAACTCGTTGAGCCGAGTCTCATTGGAAGTCATGGTCTTGACCTTAATGACTTCCGGCGCAGTCGTAGTCTCCGCATCGGGATTTTGGACTGCATGGCTCAATACAATCTCCGCGATGATCGTGTTCGCTTCATCGGCATCCCGCGCCCAATGGACAATGCCGCCCGCGCGCGTCACGTTGGCCTCGAATTGCTCCAGATAGAGGTCCAGATACTTCAGCGTGTGGCTTTTGATGGCGTGGCCGGCGGTGCGCAATTCTTCCCAGTCCGGCATTTCCGCGGCCATGCGATTCCGCTTGGCTTGAATCGTCGCGGTCGCGTTTCTTACGTTGCGCCGGAGTTGCGCATCGTCGAGCGATTCATGCGCCGCGTCCGGAAAAGACGGCGCGCTGGTAGCAGGGCCAACTTGTATGCTCACGCCGCGTGTCCTTCACGAGTAGCGGCCAAAATCTCTGCAATGTGTACAGTTTTCACGCCCGTCCGTTGCCGGTGAAGCGATCCATAGATCTGCATCAGACAGGAATTGTCGCCTGCGGTGCAGACTTCCGCCTCAGTATTCAAGACGCAGCGAACTTTTTCAGCCAGCATCGCCGCCGAGGTTTCCGCGTTCTTCACGGCGAACGTTCCTCCGAAGCCGCAACACTCCGATTCGTTTGCCAGTTCTACCAAATCGATACCGCCGCACGTTCCGCAGCAGCCGCAGAGGCGCATCTCCCACACGCAGCATGCGAAGCGAGTGGCAAGACGGATGATAAGTGACGCGATGCGGATAGTAAGCGCCCACGTCTTCCACACCCAGCCGATGAACAAGCAGTTCGGTCAGCTCGAACACGCGCGGCGCGATCTCCTCGACTGCCGCCTCCAGTTGTCCGTCGCCCGCCATCCTGGCCGCCTTTCCAAAGTGATCCCGGATCATGGCTACGCAGGAAGCGGAAGGCGAGCAGATTAGCTCATCATCGGCGAACAGCTCCGCGAATTTGCGGACGAGCGGAACGGTTTCACGCTGGTAGCCGGTGTTGTAATGCATCTGGCCGCAGCAGGTCTGCTGGGGCCGAAAAATCACGCTGTGACCGAGGCGCTCCAGAATGTTGACAACGGCGATACCTGTGGCCGGGAACAGCAGATCGTTATAGCAGGTGATGAAAAGCGATATACGCATAGAGGACGCCCCGTCATTGCGTCCTTCGCAATGCGTAAGCGTAAGGAAGCCTGAGCCAGGGCGCGGTCCAGAATTCCAGCATCAACTTACACCATCGTAACGGCAGCGCTCATTCGTGGCGCAACGCCTTCATCGGATCGGTTCTAGCGGCGCGCCTCGCGGGCAGGTATATGGCTGCAAAGGACGCCGCAGCCAGAATCGCTGAGACTTCGGCGAAGGTCAGCAGGTCTGTCGCGCCCACCCCATAAAGAAGGCTGGAAAGGAAGCGGGTCAAAGCCCACGCCACAAAGAGGCCAAGACAGATACCGATGCCGGTTAAAAGCATTCCGCTTCGCAGCACAAGCGACAACACTTCACCACGCTGGGCGCCGAGAGCTACTCGCATTCCGATCTCCTGCCTGCGCTGTTCCACAAGCTGCGACAAAACGCCGTAGATTCCGGTCACGGCGAGCAAGAGCGCCACGGCGGCAAAGCCCCCCAACACGACCGCGCGAAACTGCGGATAGGCCGTGAACCGCGATATGAAATGCTGCAGGGTTTCTATATCGAACACCGGAACAATTGGATCTAAAGAGGCTAACTGCCTCTGGACGACGGCACCCGTCCTGTTTGCATCACTCCTCCCTCTGACCAGCAAGGATGCTTGCGGCGGCGGATCCTGCCACAACGTGCGATAAATGAGCGGAGAGGCAACCCAGCTCATCTCTTGAGCGTGGTCGAAATGTTTTTCATCACGCACTACGCCGATGACCAGCAGTGACTCAGTCCGGGGAAGGCCCCGGAATCGCAGCTGCTTTCCGATGGGATCTTCGTGCGGGAAATACTCCCGAACCAGCGCTTCATTGACCACTGCGACTGTCTGCTGTTGCGGACCGTCGGCGGAAGTAAATTCCCGTCCGCGTAGCAAGGCGATTTGAAAGAAATGAAAATATTCGGGCGAAACGACTTCCTCTCGCGTATCGTTTGGCGCATTTTCCGCCTCGGGTCGTCCGTCCACCGACAGCGCTCCAGATGCGTTCCCGCCGAGAGGAGGAATGGCTGTCGTTAGCGCCCAACCGCGCAGTTCGGGCAATTCAGCGAGCCGGTCCATCGCTCGTCGATAGAAAATCGCGCGCTGGCTCGCGGTTGCATACGCCGCAGGAGGAAGGCTGAGAGACATAGTGGCAACCCCATCTGTCTTGAAGCCAAGCGGCTCGGAAACAAATTGCATGACGCTGCGGATAAGCAGCCCGGCCCCCACCAGCAGCACGAGCGAAAGCATGACTTCCAATACAACGAGTCCCCTGGCCAAACGCTGTTTACCGCGGTCTCCGAAGTTGCCGCGACCGCTGCATTTCAACACCTCATTCAGGTCGGCGTGCGATCCCTTCCAAGCCGGAACAAACCCGAAGACCACCGTTGTCAGCAGGCAAAGACCGGCGGTAAACGCCAGCACGGGCCAATTTACTTCCACAACTGCTCCCGGCGGTAGCGTGACTGGGTCAAGCGCGCGAAAATAACGCACCGCCGCCACCGCCAAACCGGCGCCCAAAATCGCCGCAATGACGGCCGGTATCAGGTTCTCAGTCAACAACTGCCGGATCAGTCTTGCGCGTCCGGAACCAAGCGCGGCGCGGACCGCTAACTCTTTTTGTCGTCTTAACGAACGTCCCAATAACAGATTGGCGGCGTTCACACAGGCGATCAGCAGAACTGCTATAACCGCAGCGAATAAGACCAGCAAGCTGAGACGCAGATTCATTCCAGCCAGCGAGGTAAACTCTTCCGACAACGGGAACAGCTTCGGGTCGTTGTTCTGTGCGTGCTTGTCGTTCGCGTGCGCTTGCTTGTGCAGCACCTTGAGTTCGGAAACTGCGGCGGCGGGCGTCACCCTCGGTCGTAAGCGGCCGAAAATTCCCATGTTGTGGCGGTTTGGATCGCGTGCAATGGCGCTCGCCGGGGTAATCGCTATCCATGCATCGGTGTCACCGGCGGGAAGAAACGCGAAATTCCGGGGCATGACGCCCAAGACATCGCAACTGCGGCCGTTCAAGCGGAGCGTGCTTCCGACTGTGCTTTCCTGTCCGCCCAGCGTGTCCTTCCAAAAGGGATAGCTCAATACCAGGGTGCAGCCGCGGTTTACGTCTTCTGGAGTGAAAGTCCGTCCCTCTGCGGCGTTGACTCCCAGAAACGAAAAGAAGTTGGCTGTGACAGGCACCGCGAAAACGTCCTTCGCGGGCCCACGTCCGGTCATCACTTGCGGCTCAACCGACCAAGTCGCCCCGGCAAGCTCCGTAAAGCTGTGGCTAAAATCCTTGTAAAATTCAAGATCGCGGTAAACGTCGAAACGCTTCGCGGGCACCGCTACTCTCGTGTCTTCATCCCAAACCGCATATAGCTGGGCTGGGTTCTTAAACAGCAGCGGCCGAAGCAGAACTGCGTGAACGATGCTGAAAACCGCTGTATTTGCGCCAATCCCCAGCGCGAGCGTAAAGACCAATATTGCCGTAAAACCAGGAGATCGTAAAAATATCCTCCAGCCGTACTTCAGATCGCGCCGAAGCTCCTCTAGCGGTTGCCACGCGTACATCGAATTCGTATTCAAATGGCGGTTTTCTGCTTCTAATCTACGCTTTATGCGGAGGAGCGTTCTTACGACGCATGTTAAGTAACAAACTGTTTCGTTTTGTTTATACCAGTCTTGCGATTGTGATCTGCGTTGCCGCGGCAGCAGCCCCATTGCGTATCACGGCGGAGCGCGTTTCCACCAAGCCGCTGCTCGCTCCTGGGCAAGACTTTACCGCCTTCGGCCTCTTCAACCCCGCCGCAATCCGCACGGGCGATAAGACGGTACTCCTCTTCCGGGCTCAGGATCAGCACCAAACCTCACGCATCGGGTACGCCGAGAGCAACGACGGACTGCACTTCACAATTCGCCCCGAGCCTGTCTTGTCGCCTAGCGCGCCCTATGAGAAGGATGGCGGCGTAGAAGATCCGCGAGTGGTGCAAATCGACGGGACGTATTACTTGACCTACACCGGCTACGACCGGCACTCAGCGCAATTGTGCCTGGCGACCTCTACCGACCTCATTCATTGGGAGCGCAAGGGCGTCATTATGCCCGCTTATAAGGGCACCTGGAACACACAGTGGACAAAATCGGGCGCCATTCTGCCTCAGCGAGTGAACGGTAAGTGGTGGATGTATTACTTGGGAACCCGGCAAGACCCAGACGGGAAGCCGCGCGATTACATGGGCGTCGCGTCCTCGCGCGACCTGCTTCACTGGGCCGACGCAACGGACAAGCCGGTTCTCGACCGCCGTCCAGGCGCATTCGATTCGCGAGTCATGGAGCCTGGGCCGCCGCCCTTCCTTACGGACACAGGAATTCTTCTGCTGTACAACGGCGCTAACGAAAACCTGATCTACAGTCCGGGATGGGTTTTGTTCGACAAACACGATCCGACCCGCGTCATCGCCAGAGCCGAGCGGCCGTTCATTACTCCGACGCTCTCTTGGGAAAAGGTCGGAAATGTGCCCAATGTCATCTTCTTGGAAGGAGCGGTTTCGCGCTCCGGCGCTTCCACCGCAGGATTAGATCTCACCGGGTATTACGGTGCTGCCGACAAGTACATTGGAGCGATGCATATACACATCGAGCCTTGATACCTTTCTTCGAATACTCTTCTCTGGCAGCTTCGCTCAGAATGCGATAGCCTCGTAGCACTCTGGTAGGCAACCATTCCAAGGAGAATCGTCATGAAAAACAACCCTATTTCACGCCGCAGCCTTCTACACACCGGATGGGGCGCGGCCGCTGCCGCGGGAGCACTTTCGCTCAGCGGCGCCGCAATCGCCAAAGCCGATAGCAACTGGTATCCGCCGCAGTTGGCTTCCCTCTTCGGATCCGGGTTCGGGCCCTTTGCCGGCTCCTACGACAAAGCCTATTCTTTTCTAGAACACCATGATGGACGCCTATGCCCAGGGCTCCACGTTACGCCTGATTCAAAGCTATTCGGATCAGCAAGGTCTCCAAAGCACCGCCTTTACCTACGACAACGCCGTCTCCATCCACGCCTTCCTGATACGCGGACTAGGGGAGGACCTGACGCGAGCCCAGTTGCTGGGCAACTCTTTGCTGTACGCCCAACAAAACGACAGCTTCCATGACGGCCGCTTGCGCCAAGCGTATTTCGTCAATGCACCCGACGCGCACGGCGCATATGTGCAGCCGGCGGGCTCGCCGTTTTACTTTTTCGGCAGCTCTACTGGTGACATGGCCTGGGCCGGGATGGCGCTCGCGCAACTCTACCGTCGAACCCGGAACAGTAACTATCTCCATGGTGCGGTTAGTTTGGGAAATTGGATCGTCACAAACACGTACGATACGCGCGGAGCAGGCGGCTATAACGGCGGGGTGGATGCAAGCAATACTCGCATTACCTATAAATCGACCGAGCACAACATCGATACACACGCCTTTTTTGTGATGCTTGCCAGTCTTACCGGGAACAGCGTTTGGTCCATGCGCGCCCGGCATGCGCTCCCGTTCCTCGCGGCGATGTGGAACAGTTCCGCAAACTTCTTCTGGACCGGCACTGGAAATGACGGTGTCGCGATCAACACCTCGAACATTCCCGAAGACGTTCAAACGTGGTCCTACTTGGCGCTGCTGAAAGACCCTTACGCGGCTTCCATCGATTGGGTGAAAAGCAATCTCGTAACCGTCGATACGCCGCAAACCATCAACAGCAAACTTACCGGAGAGCAGCGCATTGAAGGGCTCACGTTTGCCAGCCTGAGCTTGCGGGCGCTGACCCCCTCCGCCTCCTACGATCAGCCACCCGATCCGAATGCCGTATGGCTGGAGGGAACGGGACACGCTGCCGCCGCGTTATTGGCGCGTCACTCGCCCGCAAACGACGATCGCCCTAAGTTCTATGAAGACATCGCAACCGCCCTTTTCCTGCTCGACAATATCCGGTTCGCGCAATCGAAGCTGGGCGCCGGCCAAACGGTGGGCGGCGCCGCCATTACCGCGGGCGAGGGCGTGGTTGCCTCCTCCAGTGTTTGCAACACCGGTTTCGGTTCGTCCTACTACCCGAATCTGCATATCGGGGCAACCGGTTGGTATCTGATCGCCGGCCAGGGCGGCAATCCCTTTCAGCTTGGCTATCAAGCGCCCGGCAACTGGTTCTAAGGTCAAATTCGTTCGCCCCCCGCGGCTCGGGCGGCAGCCGCTTGCCCGGTTCCGATGCTATCCTCGGGTAGGCCTGCGCATGAGTGTCGGGAAATTTCTTGGCCGCCTGGCAATCGGGCTCAGCCTGCTGAGCCTTCTCTATGCGGTCCAGCGCCCCCTCCCGCAAGCCTTCCGAGAGTACCCCGGCGACGAATACAAAATCGGCCGCATTCCGCTTCCGCCGGACTTCACGGAAAAGACCGAATGGGTCTTCGCGCGCCTGATGTATCCTTCCATCCCGGATGCGGGCTTTCGGCACGCCGGCTGGGATTGGACGCAAGGTCACTCCAGTTGGACCAACGATTACCCGCGCGCCGACCGCCATTTCCTCGAAGCCTTACGACGCCTCACTCGTATTCACAGCCGCTCCGTAGAGCAACCGGTCAACCTGGACGATAAAGACGATGTGTTCAATTATCCCTGGCTATACGCCGTCTTCGTCGGTGAGTGGGATTT
Organism: uncultured Acidobacteriaceae bacterium; assembly: GCA_963849445.1. Classification (GTDB taxonomy): domain Bacteria; phylum Acidobacteriota; class Terriglobia; order Bryobacterales; family Bryobacteraceae; genus Bog-105. The sequence goes on from CAWKHS010000015.1 coordinate 205,522, forward strand.
AACCGATGCTCAGGCTAGTACCCTGCGCGAATACTTGCTGCGCGGCGGCTTCTTAGTCTGTGACGACTTCTGGGGTACGCGCGACTGGCAGATCTTTACGGACAGCATGAAGCGCGTGTTGCCCGATCGCCCTATCGTCGAAATCCCGGATACCGACCCGATTTTCCACACCGTTTACAATCTCGACGATCGCTACCAAGTCCCTGGTGAATGGGCTGTTCGCAGCGGCATCAACTATCGGAACGACGGCTATGTCGCTCACTGGCGCGGCATCTATGACGATAAGGGCCGCCTCATGGTTGCTGTCGCGTTTAATTCAGATCTGGGCGATTCCTGGGAGTGGGCCGACTTTCCCGGTTATCCCGAGCAGTATTCGGCGCTCGGTGTTCGCATTGGTGTGAATTACATCGTTTATTCGATGACTCATTAAGTTAGGAGCGACCTGCATGAAATTAACTCGTGTCCTGAACTGCGCGGCTGCGCTGCTCACCTTTGCGGCGCTGACCGCAGCTCACGGAGGTCTGTCTGAAGACGATGTCAATCTGCTCCAAGACCCGGGCGGCTGGGAATACATCTCCTTGACGGATTCAGACAACGGCATTCAGACAACTCACACCTGCTTCGATGGCACTCCTCATCCTGAGCAATGCAGCGGCACGCTTGCCTTGACTGCCGGCAAAACGTTCGTTCAGAACGTCAAAATTCAGGGTAAGAGCGTGCAGCGCCACGGTAACTATCAACTGGATGGAAACCAATTATCGTTCTTCGATGAACTGGGAACAAAGGACGGTCCTTACACAATCGAACTGGACACCAAAGCCAAATCGCTCGTGCTCAAAATGGCTCAAGTCCGCATCCAACTCGAACTTGAGAAAGAGTATCGCGAGCAGTCTAAGAAAGCCGGCTGAACCTTACGGGCCGCCGCTGTTAGCATCGGCTTAATGGAAGAAAACGAGGTTTACGCCGCTCTCGGCGAAGACGGTTTCCATCGGCTCATTGCCGCTTTCTATCGGCAAGTTCCAAATGATGATGTACTCGGCCCGCTCTACCCGGCGGATGATTTCGCCGGCGCCGAAAAGCGGCTGCGCGATTTTCTGATCTTTCGTTTCGGCGGCCCGCAGCACTACATAGAGGAACGCGGCCATCCGCGCCTGCGCATGCGTCATGCTCCGTTTCCAGTGGACCAAACGGCGCGTGACCGTTGGATGAAACTGATGAACAACGCTCTTGAAGAAGTAGCCGCGCCTTCAGACGTCAAGCAGATTCTGCTCGCCTATTTCGATTCCACAGCGACAGCCATGATGAATCGCAGCTGAGCCTGACCGATGAAACCTGAAATAATGCAACTCTCCAGAAACGGCTGGATGCCGAATAATGAACAGCTGCCGGTTCTTCTGTATCGCAACGCAATCCCGGTTGAGGGTTCCGATCCGGCAGCCCTCTTCGAGAAGCAATTTGAACGGAACGGCTGGCCTCCGCAGTGGCGCGACGGCGTATACGATTTTCACCATTACCACTCCACCGCTCATGAAGTGCTTGGCTTCGCGTGTGGCCACGCCAGGCTAATGTTAGGCGGCGAGAATGGACACCGCCTGGAAGTACACGCGGGCGATGTCGCCGTGCTACCCACCGGTACCGGGCATTGCAAGCTGGAAGCGAGCGAAGATTTTCTCGTCGTAGGCGCCTACCCACCAGATCAGCAGTGGGACATCTGCCGGACTGCGCCTTCTGAAGAGGCGATAGAGCGCATGCGCCGCTTGCCGTTTCCGAACTCTGATCCAGTGACAGGAGCAAACGGGCCACTAACAACAATTTGGGGTATTAGCCGATAATGAGATCGGAAGCGGCAAATGAGCGCCATCACTGAAAAACTCACTCTGGAGCGCTTCCGGGAACTCTATGCGGAACGCAAGCCGTACTTCGAGCTGCTAGACGGCGCACCTGTTCAAAAAGCCTTGCCTACCAAGCTTCACTCCATCCTCCAATTCGTGTTGGCGCTGATCTTGAAGGAACTCGGATTCAAATCCCGTCCCGAGCTGACTGTAGCGATAAGCCCATCTTGGGAACCAACCCCGGATGTTTGTGGAATCATCGGCCCCGAAGAAGATCCATACCCCACACATGCCGTTGCCGTTGCGATCGAAGTGTTATCGCCGGACGATAGGTTCACTCGCGTAATCGACAAGTGCAGGAAATATGCGGAATGGGGAGTTGCAGACATTCTCGTCTTTGATCCCGTCGCACGACAGGCTTGGTGCTGGAATACCGCAACCGGCGATCTTGCGTCCATCAAATATAGCTACGCATTTCGCAGCAAACCAGTCGAACTCATGCTCTCCGACGTCTTTCAGCGCATCGACAAAGAACTCGAATGATCAATTCGGCTCCGCTCGTTCCCGTACTCTGAATACAGGTACGTGAATCGCAAACCGGCCACTCGGCCAGCGGCAAGCAGCACTGTGAAACCCCCCAAGCCCTGGGCCGTCGCGCTTCGCGCGCTCCACTCCCGAAATTACCGGCTTTTCTTCTCGGGTCAAAGTGTGTCCCTGATCGGCACCTGGATGACCCGGGTGGCTACCAGTTGGCTGATTTACCGCCTCACCCACTCCGCCTTCCTGCTCGGAGTTGCCGGTTTCGCTGGGCAGATGCCGCTGTTCTTTCTTGCGCCCATCGCCGGCGTTTGGATCGACCGTTGGGACCGGCACCGCACACTTATTTGGACCCAGGCGCTCTCGCTCGTCCAATCCTTCGCTCTCGCCGCTCTCGCGCTCACCGGCGTCATCCAGGTCTGGCACGTGATCGCGCTGATGGTCATGCAGGGCGTGGTGAACGCCTTTGACATGCCCGCCCGCCAAGCCTTCGTGGTGCAGATGGTGGACGATCGCGCGGATCTGCCGAACGCCATCGCTCTTAATTCGTCCATGGTCAATGCGACGCGACTCATTGGCCCGGCCATTGGAGGAGTCATCATCGCCCAAGTAGGCGAAGGCTACTGTTTTGCAATCGACGGCTTCAGTTACCTGGCGGTCATCGCGTCCCTGCTTGCGATGCGTGTGAAACCGCTGACCGCTCAGCCGCGAACGAGAAAAGTGATGGAAGAGTTAGCTGAAGGATGGCGCTACGTCTCCGGCTCCGTGCCGATTCGCTCCATTCTTCTGCTACTCGCTCTTGTCAGCTTGCTCGGTATGCCATATACCGTGCTGATGCCGGTCTTTGCAGCGCGCGTTTTGCATGGCGGCCCCCATACTCTTGGCATACTCATGGCGTCCATTGGTGTAGGAGCGCTTACCGGAGTACTCGCGCTTGCCGGCCGGCAGAGCGTAATCGGGTTAGGCCGGGTGATTTATGTCTCAGCCGGGATTTTTGGGTTGGCCCTGATTGGCTTCGGATTATCGAAGTTCTTGTGGTTATCCATGGCTTTACTACTTGTCACTGGATTTGGAATGATGCGTCAAATGGCCGCGAGCAATACTATCTTGCAGACCATCATCGAGGATGAAAAGCGCGGCCGTGTGATGTCGTTCTATGCCATGGCGATCGCCGGCATGTCGCCCTTCGGTAGCTTGTTAGCCGGCTTGCTGGCCACGCGTTTCGGCGCACCTGTGACCGTGGCGTTCAGCGGCGTTGTGTGTCTCATCGGTGCCGCTCTTTTTGCGCGTGAGCTGCCCCGGCTGCGCGGTTTCATCCGCCCCATTTATCGACAACTCGGCATATTGCCAGTCCTCGATCTGGACAGGCCAGGCGCTTCGACCATCGAACCCGCCCCCCGTACCTGATGCCCGGCGTCTTTATAGGAACATCCGGCTGGCACTATAAGCATTGGATTGGGACCTTTTATCCGCCGAAAACGCCCGGTTCGAAAATGCTCGCCTATTACTATGACCGCTTCGACACGGTCGAGTTGAACAACACCTTTTACTGCTTGCCCAAGCAGAGCGCATTAGAAAACTGGCGCGAATCCACGCCGCCGAATTTCCACTTTGCCGCGAAAGGCAGTCGCTTCATCACTCACATGAAGAAGTTGAAAGATCCTGAACTTGCCGTCGCCAGGTATTTCGAAGCGATCGACGTCTTGCAGGAAAAGCTCGGCCCTATTCTCTTTCAGCTGCCGCCAAACTGGGAAGTGGATGCCGCGCGCTTCGAATATTTCCTTCGTGCGCTTCCTGAGCATCACCGCTATGCCTTCGAGTTTCGCAACCCGACCTGGGATATACTCGCCATCTATGAACTTCTCGCGCAATACCGCGCCGCCTACTGCATCTTCGATCTCGCCGGTTATCTATCGCCGTTGCACGTTTCGACCGACCTCGTCTACATTCGCCTGCACGGCCCCGGCGGAAAGTATCAAGGCAGTTATACAGACGAGGCGCTCCGCATCTGGGCGGCGCGGATTCGTGAATGGCGCGATCAGAATCGAAGCGTATACGTGTACTTCGATAACGATCAGGCCGGTTACGCCGCGTTCAACGCGCTGAGGCTTAAGGAATTCCTATGAGGGCCGCCTCGCCGCAGCGCAGTGCGTTGCCGGGCTAGCGAGAGTGATGAACACTGCTTCACATTGATCCGACATGCGGGCACGCATGCGTTCAGCGAGATATGGACCCGTCGCCCGTATGAATCGCCAGCAAAGGTCCCCCACCGTTTAGCTTTCCGTGCACCTGATGTTCGCTCTGTGCCCCACTCACGGAGAGCGATGGTCCGTCCAGACTGATGCTGCCATCTCCCGTATGCAGATCGACAGTGGCTGAAAGATCATGGGGCACTCTTACCTGCACACTCCCGTCGCCTGTTTCAACGTGCCAATCCGATCGTATGCGCGAACCCTCATCGGCCCTCAACTCAACCGACCCGTCTTGCGTGTGTAAACGGAGATCATCGAAGCGCCCTTCGATGTGCACGCTTCCATCACCGCTCTGTGCATCCAGGCTGCCGTCCAGATTGTCACCGTGGATGCTGCCGTCGCCTGTATTCACACGCAGCGAACCGCGCAATGATCGCAGGTCGATCGACCCGTCGCCCGTGTGGATGTCGCCCGTCATTTCATGCGGCACCCGGACTTCCAGTCGAATTTGGCGTGATCCGAAATCCCAGCGTATGTGCGGTAACTTCAGGTCGATCTCGACGAAGTTGTCCATCTGGTGCTCAGTCACTTCCACGCCGCCCGACCCTATCGCCCAGCCACGCGTGGTCAGTGTGGCATCGATGCTGTTGCCATCGGTGCCGATTACCGTAACCGCCGCATCCCCTGCATGGATCCGCAGTTCTGGCTTAGCGCCGACTGACCAATGTTTGTTCCACTGATCGGCACTCGCGCTGAGCGGAGCCATGGCAGCCACTGCTAAGGTAAACGTCCCGAGTACGCGCTTCATATGCTTCCCCCGAGTGAGCATACGCAACCTCGCCACGAAACGTTCCCTGCCGCCCCGATTCGCAAATTTTTACGACGGGTCTTTTTGGCGCGTCTTTGCCACCCCGCTTGCTATGCCTATCCCGATCAGCACCAGCGCCCCGACTGCTACCCAGTGCGCTGGAACATGCATGTAATAGGCGCCCAGGGCCAACCCGAGAATCAGAATCACATACCCGACAATGTATAAACCAAATGACATGGCGTTTCGATCCAGCCTCCGCTCTGAGATCCTGATGCATGCCAGGGTCCATTCAGTAAATCGTTTATAACTGGTGTTCTAAGCGCTCCGGGTGGTCTACTAGCCTAGAAAGTCTTACATCCCATATGAAACTCTTCGCGTACGCCCTTGTGGCTCTGTGTGTAAGTTCGCTAACAGCACAAAGTCCTCGCGAAGGCGATTTCTCCATTCCGAATTTCCACTTCGTCAACGGCCAGGAGCTACCAAATTTACGCCTTCACTACACCACGTTGGGACGGCCTATGCGCGACGCGAGCGGCCACCATTGTCCGTGGCATTTCTGCGCGGCTTTTCCTTTGGTGGACTAGCGGTGGCGCTTGGAGTGTGTGAGGATCTGCGGGTGGGCGGCCACGGATTGCCGCCTTTGGGATGATGTTCATGAGCGGCGATCGAGCTTCTGATTGGAACACTCGCATTCACAAGGGCTGGACGTGGGCGGCAGAACGGACCCGTTCGCGATTTATTTCGCCGCATTCGGGATCGTCTAGCTCTTTCAGCCCGGACATGTTGCTCGATTCATGCCATGTACTTCCATTGGGTGAGCCCGGCGGAGGCGGCTTGCGCCCGAGAAATGATCCGTCTGTTCGGGCCGGCGTGGCGACCGACGTAAGCCACGCATTCAGCAACGGGAGAATGCCTTCGACTTCGACTGATGTTCGTACTGCATACGCAGAAAAACAACGATGTCATCGACACCGGTGAATTCGTTCGCTTCTCGTCAACGTGGGCGCTCGACGCGCAGAATGCCTGAGGACCGATGCGGCTCGGGTCTTCAGCCGAGACGATGAAATCGTCGGCAAAGCAGTAGAACAGCAACGGCGATGCCTGATAACAGCCAAAATATGCTGGGCTCAGGAACGAGTTCAACAGGAACGGGCGTGCTCGCATCAGATTCAAGCAATCTGAAGTTGAAATCTATGCCCGCTGAGCCGCTCTCGAAAAAGTCGCGGTAGTTGAACCCCGCGGCCATTCCGCCAAACGAGTCTGACGTGTCAAGGGTTATTTCTTCGCTGAAGACGAAGGGCGGGCCGAGCATGATGGCGAAGAGTGTGGCTCCCGAAGGCCCGGCGCATTCACTGTCCTGACGGCAAGTAACGGAGGTGGCGGTTCCGATTGAGGCATGCACGTCTGCGAAGTCGTCCTGAATGCCACCGGCATTCCGATCGTTGTAGCCAGCCGCGCTAAAGATCCGATCAACCTCGACATAACCCATTCGAACGGGCCCTGCAGTTGCAAGCGTATATTGAAGCGAGATCGAAGCATCCGCCGTCATGTCAATAGCAGCGCTGCGGGGAAAGATGGTGTCGCTGGGAATCGGGTTGGTATTCGCCGTAACGCTCGCACCTATGTAACCGTTCGAAGCGGCTGCAAAAGGAAGATTCAGGCTATAGCCGACAGTGGCACTAGCATTATCGCCATCCATAGATGTATTGCAATGGCTCGGCCCGTCATCGTTTGGGTCATGCCGGTGGAACGGATCGAAACACTGCAGAAGGTAGAACTGGTAATCCCATCCGCCGACGCTAGCGCAGCAGACAAGCAGGAGACGGCAACTGCGAGTAGCAATTTGCGCATGGCCGTGGGGATATCACGAGCGCTTTGGGCGTATGATCGTGTGATCTCAGAGTCACTAGGAGGACTCCATGCAGATCACCTTTCGCGCCACTTTGTTGGCGGCTCTCCTTACGATAACTGCGTCTGGCCTTTTCTGCCAGGCCATGCCTCAGAACTTCTTTTCTGTCACGCCGTGCAGAATAGTCGATACGCGGGCCAGCAGTGGAGGTGCCGGCCCGATCTCAGGGGGAACATATCGAAACTTCACAGTTGCAGGGCTGTGTGGCATTCCGTCGACGGCCGCCGCTTTCTCTCTGAATTAACGGCTACCCCGCCAGGAGCACTCAAGTACCTCTCCGTTTTGTCTCCTAAGGCATTCACTCCCACTAGACCGCCGGGTTCGTCTAGTCTAAAGGATCCATTGGGAACCATCGTCGCCAATGCCGCCATCGTGCCTTCGGGCACCAACGGAGCAGTCACAGTATACGTTTCCAATACGTCGAATGTGATTCTCGATGCAGACGGATATTTCGTGGATCAGACAAGTTCCAACTCCAGTACGGCGGTGGGGACCGGCGCCTTGACCAGCAACTCAGGAACGGAAAATACGGCGGTCGGATATCAAGCCCTGCCAAGCGCTTCCGGCAACTTCAACACTGCTACAGGCTCCGAATCGCTGCAACAGAATACCGGTGGCCAATTGAATACAGCTTACGGACGCCGCGCGCTCCAAGGCAACACAACCGGGTCGAACAACACTGCCATGGGCGCTGACGCACTCCTCGACAACACGACCGGCGGGATGCATGTCGCGCTGGGAGAATGTGCGGCGAGCTTTACGGACGAATGCCAACGGAATTACCGCCCTCATATGCAGCTTTGCTTGCCGATAGTGGCAGTTATAACATCGCGTTAGGGTGGCAGGCGGGTTACAACGTTCAATCGGGACAATACAACATCGAGATTGGAAACGAAGGCACGAACTCCGACAGCGGCCTCATCCGCATCGGCACGGCCGGAAATCAAACCTCGGCCTATATCGCTGGCATATTCAATGCGACCTCCGTTTCCGGTTCGACCGTACTGATCAATTCCAGCGGCCAACTCGGCACACTAAGCTCCTCAATTCGCTTCAAGCAAGATGTCCACGACATGGGCGATTCTACGGAGGCACTGATGCAACTTCGGCCCGTTGAATTTCGCTACAAGCAACCTGCCGAGGATGGCACAAGACCACTGCAGTTTGGATTAATCGCCGAAGAAGTCGCGAAGGTCTATCCGGAACTTGTCGTTCGCGACAAGGATGGCCAAATCGATACCGTGCAATATCACCAGCTCCCCGCGATGCTGCTGAACGAGATTCAGAAGCAGCATAAGACGATTGAAGACCTCAAGGAATCCAACGCTCGACTTGAAGCCGAGATGGAAGAGCTTCGTTCGCTGCTCGTCAGTAAGTGAGATCAGTAAACCGCTGCTCCAGTACTGCTATCGCTCAGAGGGTAATTGAGACTGTCGATGGCGCGCGACCAGAATACAAAGACGGCTAGGGGAAAACAACGCCGGCTGCTCTCGCTTCCTCACGGGGCTGCGTACTCCTGGCGCAGCCTTTTTCTCTTTCGAAACTCGGGAATTACTCCTGCGGTTGTTTCACCTCGACCGGCTCGCCGCACCCGGAACAGATGAACACGTCGACTTGGTTGAACCCGGGAAACTCGTTCAACGTGCCGGAAGTCGCATTTGACGCGCAAGATTCCCGAGGAGCGGTCCGGTAGCGTGTTCTTCGATTCATCGTCCGGCAAGCCAGCAGCTTTCCGCGCGGGATCCTTAGCGACCGCGCGGGCTTGGCGAAGCAGATCTCTCCGGATTGACATAGATCTCGCGATCCCCTCCTGGTGAAGATCGGAGCGCTGCGGCGTCGCTACGTCGCTACTCCCTGCCTATCAAGCGGCCAGGGGAAGACGTTCGTGTCATCCTGAAGTTTCTCTGCCAACAGCGTCCAGAGTTGGCGTCGCAGCCGAGCCGAATTCCCGCGCGGTAATGCTGCCTCTTCGGAGCGGCGGTGCCTGGGAATCTATCGAAATCGCTCAGACGAGTATGATCGCTCGGTCGTGACGATCGTCAGGGCGTCCATCAAGCTGAGGCATTCCGATGAGTAGTCTTCGCGTAAAGCAGGGCGTTGGGATCAAGGGAGAGAAAACTGATGGCGCACGCGCCCTTCGCCGCCAACAACATTGTGAACGACGGGTAGTAGCTGATCAGCCGTCTCAGGGCGAACACCACAAGAACCGCAAGAAGCGCCGCCAGTTCTATGTAGCGGAAGTACGCCAGCATCCGAGTTCAGTCTAGCGAAATGTGGACCACTTGGCTCCATCGGCTACTTAGGTATTCCACACTTGGGCAGCACAGGCAACAGGGAAATCGACACAGAATTCTTTGAGGGTACCCGGTGACATGACCGGATCACAAATCAGCCGAACGCAGCTTTCTTCTTTGCCATCAATGGATTGACAACGGATTGTGCGCGGGGAGCAAATAGACGACGGTAGCCTTGTCTCGCAATCCCACAGGGAAGGAACGAGGCAATGAAGAAACTGATTTGTGTAGCGGCTCTGGTGTTCGCCACGGCCTGTAATACATCCACGCTGGTATCTAATCTGAACGCGATTATCGCTGGTGTGGATGCGGCACTCCCTATTGTGCAGGCCGCCGGTGGAATGCCATCAGAGACCCAGGAGCTAGCGACCGAGTACTTGAGCGCCGTGAGTACGGCCACCTCTCAGGCTGCAACTATTATCCAGTCGGCCAATTCGGATGTCGTTAAAGCAACCATGCTCATGGCGTTGTTTGCCAAAGTCGTGTTGCCAGTGATTCCCAATACGCCACCTGCACTAGCCGTTGATCTAAACGACATTGCGGCTGCTATAACGGCGTTCGAGAATGCCGTACAAGCATCCGAGTCACAGGTTCTACAGATACCTCATAGAAAGTTCTATCTGAGCGAAAAGCAAAAGGCACAATTGGTGGAAATCAAAGCTAAAGCGGATGCGGCTGTCGCGCAACTGCGAATGCATTCACAAGAAAAGAAATAGCTGTGCGATTCAAGAATCAAGCATTCGAATTTGAGTTCTTCCGAATCGACGTTTTCAAAGGCGGTTGTTCAATGAAACCGCTTAGGTAAAAGCAAATTATCGAAGTGCTTCCCTACAATGCTCAAGATACGAACAGGCACGGCATCTCCCAGCGTGATCGTGGTTTCGGTGCGGCATGCTAGCTCCACTCTTTGCGTGTCGCACTTCCCGGATGAGTTGTAAGATCCATACGCCATCCGATCATCGAACCGCACAAGGACTTCGCGATCCGCATACCGCAGAATGCCCTCGGATACTGCGCATTGCAGGTGCTCTTCAATGAGCAGGCAGTACACAGCAAGTTGCGCCAGCTCGCGTGGGTGAGGGCCGTAGCGCGGGCACCGAGCCTGCTTCAGCTCCACGGGAACATAGCCACTGCTATTGCGAATGACACGATCCGGTCGACCGGAGATGCCGTAACGCTCCGAGTGAATGTTGCTTTGCAGCATGCCGGCGAGATCCCCACCGGGTTCGCTCGCGGTCGATTGAGACGAGATCGCCACCCGGCAACGCGGCCTCTTCTCCGGCGGTCTGAGCACGATGACGCACCCACAGGGCCAGGCGACGAGGGCGACGACGGCTGGATCGCCGCAACAGCGAGTGCGCTTCCCATATCTGCAACCAGATATGAGGAGCACAATCGCGGCGGCGACTACCAGGCCTCGTCGTCTGGATGCTGTTCTCGATCGCGCCTGGTATTCGAGCGCGACCGGCACTTGTGCATCCCGCTGATCCTGCCATGCAACGCCGGCATTCATTCGCCGCCGCGCCTCTTCGGTTACTGGTGCATTCTGCCGGCTGAGCCACCAGGAATGTTTGCAGTACACGAACTGAGCGACTTCGCGGGCTGTCACACTTGGAAGCGCTCCGTTCTCCATTGGCTCATCATAAAGGAGGGCGAATTTTCACCTGAGGCAGCCGTGGGCTCGTCATCGTTGTTCGGCCAGCTTACCCCGGGTACGCTCTGACGTTTCTTCTTCGCTAAAGTTTCTCAGCGTACGTCCGATAAGCGCTATACAGCCCAACATGTTGAAGACCTGCACGGAATTGCAAGCAGCACCTCTGTCTTTGCCCGAGGTTTCGACCCCGAGTGGGTTATTGGGCCGCTTGCGGAGCCGTCCCGCTCAAGAGGTTGTAAGGTCCTGCCTTCAGGTTTTAGCCACCCGTGAACTAGATCAGACCGGCCCTCAAATCGGCGTCTGGCTTAGCACGACACAGAGTTATACAGGCCTTCTGCTTGACCCTGCGTTCTTGACCATGGAACAAGCGCAACAGGCCACGAAGATCATGCGAGGCACCGACTCTGCACTTGGCCTGAAGATGTTGAACAGCCTTCCTGAAAAGGCCTCGACTGACGTGATGCGGCGAGCGCTCCGCCTCCTTGACGCAACTCGCGACGGCGAGCCAGTGCGTTCTCTCTAATCGGCCGGCCCCTCTAATTCCTACATCGGTCGGATTTTCCCGAGAGGATTCTTGGAAGCGTCAGCACTATGCCTTTGAGAAACATGGCTCATCGACAACTGGCGCCAGAGATGACGCGCGTTCATGTTCGCGCCGTCGCGGCCGCGCTCCACGAACCGCAAGCGCGGGCGCAGTAACACTTCTGCATGCGTCATGCGGCCGCCTGCAAACCTGCGGATGACATCAAACGCGGGTGCGACGCGCTAAAGCTCAAACGAGCCCGCTCTTCTTTCGCGCGGCAACTCGGCTCGTGCGCAGATCGCTTGTTCGAGCGCCCGCGAGTTCATGCTGCCTAGCAGCCAATTGGTCAAGGAGGCCGCCGCCATTGACCTGCTGATCATCGCCGGCAGCGCACCCCTGCAGATGCAGAAGATCGCTCCCACTCCACAACTCGCCGACGAATATCTCGCTCAACAAATTGAGCGGCACAGCAAAAATCTGGACGCTAACGATCTACTCTTCGCCGTAGCCTCCTCACGCGACTACGATCCGTCTAAAGATCTTGAGAAGATTCAGGCGCCCGTCATGTACGTCAATTCCGCCGACGATTTCATCAATCCTCCCGAACTTGGCATCGCGCAAAAGCAAATCACACGCGTTAAGCGCGGCCGTTTCGTCCTGCTTCCCATCAGCGACGAAACACGCGGCCACGGCACCCATACCCGAGCCATTGTATGGAAGCAGTACTTACAGGAACTGCTTCAGGAGTCCGCGCACTAACCCGCCTGCAGCTTGACTCGATGCGGCTTCAACCGCCCACAATAACCGTCATCTCACCCATGGTGATTTTGTTCGGTGGTCCGATCGCCTCCAGAAGAGTATCGCCCAGCCGGCAGGCGGGCAGGTTGTTGATGATGACTGTTTGCGAGCCGTCGATCACCACTCCCGCACCGTGCGGTGGCACCGGCAGAGGAGTCGCGCAAACGTGGATATCGGCGCCTGCCGCGGCGCTACTGATCATGCTCCCCATTTGCGCCAGGCAAGCCGCCTTTGTGGCTTGTTCAGCAGCGTAGGCGGCGGGCGCACCCGGAGTTCCAGCGGCCGCGAGCGTAGCCGCTTCCGCGGTTTGTATCACCTGATCGGAGACCTGTTTAGCCGCTTGCAATGCAGAAGCAGCGGCGCTCAAAACACCGCGCCACGCCGGCAGGAATCCGATAATGACGTTTGGACTTCCCGGACCCGGAGACAGTACCGGAGGAAGCGGATGCGCTACCGGGTCCGTAATTCGTGCTGCCGGTCCTTGTGGCATAGCTACTGTATCCTCAGCTTTTGATCGATTGCATCGGCCTGATCATAATCCGATTTCTGAACTGGTACGACAGAACACGAGGTCTTCCGAGCCGATCCAGGGAAACCTCCACCGGAACCGCCTGAGCCGGGCGGCTGGGAACTGCTTATCAGTACCGCCGGTTCCAAGGTATTTATCAGCTAGATCGCTAGCGGTCCCCGCCGCACTGTTGACCGGGCTCGCCAAAGGGTTATCGATCTGCTGGCCGTTCACATTGTAATTGTTGCCGAGATATTTCTTCGCGTTAAGTGCATCGTTGTTGATCGTTTGATCTAGATTCTGCGCACCCTTCTTCACCTCTTGATCTTTGTCTCTCGCGCTGGAAAGAAGATCCGCCACCGGTGAACTGGCGAGGTTCGCCATCTTTCCCAGCGGACCTAAGGCCTTATCTACGACCAACTGCCAAAACGGGAAAAAAATGTTTCGCACCAGCGAGGTGACAAGCAACGGCAATTGCCCGAGGAAAACTTCCATCACCAGCGAATCTTGATCCACCTGCGTCAGAGTGGCCGTAAATTCATCGTGCAAGGAGCCCATCGCGAAATCTAAGATCGGATCCAAATCCTTGCCGACGAGGCTATCCGCCATGCCGGCAGCTTTGTTGGAGACTCCCTGCGAAGTCAAATCACTGAGGTAGGGATTTTTGAGCGTAGGCAGCGAACCCACAGGAATCACCTTCTGGTTGTTAACCACCGGTATTGCGCCGAGCACTCCCCCAGCCACGCTCTGGACAGTTTGTAATGCGCCTCCCGCTATATCGTTCGCGCCGTGCAAAACTGAATTTAATGGCGCGATGATCGCATCGAGAATTCCCCCCGTAAGTAGGAGGTTAGCCAGTTTCGTCCTGATATAGACCCTGCCCGCTGCATCGAAGCAATCCTGAGTAATACCGGCTTGAACGAAGGCGGGATCCTGGAGCTGCACAAATATGTCTCCTAACATCGCGCAGCAAGCCGGGACGATGATGCTCAGGATCTTCTTAATCACCGTCAGCGGGAAAGTCGATTCTGTGACTGATTTAGCGACATTTTTTACCGTACTTACAAAGGCCGGAAATACGATTTCTGTCGGGTCAGCGAACGCTTTTGTAACCGCGTCTAACTCGGTTTGCCCGGGCCCTTGTTTCTGAGGAGGCGAGTTCCAGAAGGTATCCCAACTCTTACAGAGGTTGTTGACGGAATCGACGCTGTTCAGGCCTTTATCGTAGGCGTTGTTAACCGTTCCAAAGGGCCCCGATCCAATGCCGTGAACCGGCATGAGAATCTGATCCTTGTGATCGGGCTTGGGCGGTGGCGTTGACTGATCCGGAGGAACGGACCAGATGTCGAATACAGGCTGTTGGCTGCTCCTGATAGCCTTCAGACTGCGCGCGTAGCACTGGTCTCGAATCGTGGGTTCCAACTTCACCCGCAGGTTCTGGTACATCCCTTGATAGATGTCATACATGCTGAACAGCACGCTGGTCAGTGTACCGATCACGTCGCCCGCGCCGCCCAGCGACGGCATGCCCAGCGAACTCAGCGATCCCGGAATATTGCCCAGAAGTCCAGAACCGCTCTTGTTCGTTGTAGGTTTCACCATGCTCGGCACGAAGCCGTCGAAATTGAGCCAGGCCTGATGCAAGTCAATACCGGCGTGGAGCAAATCCAAATACTTAAGGGATGTGACGTTGACCTTTCCGCCTGCCGTTTGGACCGCAGCTTGATGCGGTTTGAGCGAACTCGCGTCGGGAGCGGCTGACGTACCCGAGTTTCCCCCCAGAAGTCCTGACACAGCGCCGGCCGCGTTTTGAACTGCGCTCATTCCACCCAGCGGGTTCGACGCCAGACTGGACGGATCCATTCCATGGAGCAAACCCGCAGCCTTATTGCCCGACTGTGACGCGGACATCTCTTGAGCAATGCTCGCCGCGCAGGCAATGAACGCGTTGATCAGAATGGCTTCGCGATCGAGTGCGGCCCTGAACATGATGCCGCGGTACATGGATTTCCCTTCCGGCAAAGCGCCCGGCTTATCGTCCTGCAAAGTGTCGTGATGATAGTTGTCATAGCCGTCCGTATGAAACCGCCCAAAATGGATGAAGTGGACGGGCAGCTTGGGATCGTAAATATTGGGATGGTTTAAAGCCGTGGCCCCGGGTTGAGCCTCGGGGTGGTCGTCTACATCACCGGCATTGATGTAGGTTGCGTCTACGTTCTTAATCGGCGCGCTGGCCCCCTGCCCAGGTGTAGCGGGACCGGTGCCAAGGACGCCGGCGACTTTATCGGCAAGATCGGTTACGGACGGGAATCCCATAGGAAAGCCTTTGCTACGGATGACACTCAGCGACCTTTGCTTTCGTCGCCTCGTCTATTACGCCACTAGGGTTCAGCTTGTATTTGGTTTGGAAAGCCGTAACTGCGGCCTTCAGAGAGTCGTTCATCTGTCCGCCCTCGTCTCCGGCGTGAAATCCCAGATTATTCAGCCGCTGCTGTAGACCGGATACCTCATCAACCGGATTCAAGTGACCAATGCGAACGGGATACTTTTCCTTTCCTCCGCGAAGTGTCAGGGTTCCGCTCTGGGCATCGGCTGGGACTACCTGTTCGATCTTCCCTTCGCCATCGGTCGTACCCGCATACGACTTACCATCCACCAAGAGTGTGTAAGCCTCGTTCTTTCGCGGCTCGCCCATCATCAGAAGCTGAAGCTTGAACTTGACCTGCTCACCTTTCAGCTTGAATTTGTGTCTCGCATTCGTTCCACGTGTCTCCGTCCGCAGCGCGAGATCTGGAACAAAGACCTCATCGCCGGGAAAAAGAACGTTCGGATCCTTGCGCTTCGCCTTCAGCGCGGCGTTCTCGGGCCGATTCCAGATCGTCTCCCAAAAAAAACCGCTCTTTTTCGCAATACTCGGAATACTGTCGCCTAATGCAACCGTGATGTTCCCCATAGCACCCTCAATTCGGTACCCACGCATCCTTGTCATAATCCGGGAAAGTAATCTTCACCTGTCCCGGATCGATTCCGTCCACCCGCGCGAAGCCTTTTTCGTTGAGCGACCCTGACGCGATGCTTCCATCCGGCAGCTGAATCCGGTAGGCGGCTCCGCCCACGGGTTTGCCGTTGTCGTCCAGCAGTTCCACCTCCACCCAGGCAGTCTTCTTCTTGTTACTATCCGATTTCGGATCGTGCGTGGGGGCGGCCAAAGCGGCCATATTGGCCGTCTGCACGGCCGTCATTGCTGCCACCTGTGTGTTGAAAGACTCGCTACCCGGCACGGCTGTATCCGCCAGCAGAGCTTGCGCGGCCTTCAGTGGAGTGACAAGGTTCGGGCTGGCTGGCGAGAACGCCGCACCCCCGCTGTTGATCTTTGTCATCGTTCCGACGATGGTCACCCCGGAAGGATCGATGGTGACGTGGTTCCCGCCTACCTTGATCGTTAGTCCTGAACCGGCCGAGAGTACAATCTGCCCGCTTGCATTGATACTCAAATTGCCGGCGACGGATATCGCAACATCGGAACCGTACTGGTAACCTGCAGCGCCCCCCGTTTTTAAAGAATAGGAATCCGAGATCGAGTAAGCCGCCTTGCCGCCGATGGTGCAATGGTCATCCCGGCCAATGGTGTGAATGCAATCCCGCCCCGAATCGTTGTGATGATCGCGTTTGATCTTTTCAAAAACATCTTGATCGGTAACCTGATGGCGATCTTTCCCCACATATTCACGTGCGATATTCTGCACGCGTAAGTCAAAGTCCTTTTGACCGAACAGAAATACCTGTTCACTGTCTTTCTTGTCTTCAAAACGCAGCTCATTGAAACCGCCTCCATGTGGATAGCTGAGCGTTTTAAGCGTCGTTTTGGTTTTCTCGCCCGGCAGCTTATAAGGAGGCGTCTGTTCCGCGTTGTAAACCCTTCCCGTGATAAGTGGCCGGTCCGGATCTCCTTCCAGGAATTCCACAATCACTTCCTGCCCCACGCGGGGTAGTTGTACGCTTCCCCATCCCTTTCCGGCAATCGTCTGAGAGACCCGAATCCAACAGGAACTCTTGTCGTCATATTGGCCCTGGCGATCCCAATGAAACTGAACTTTGGCGCGGCCATATTCATCCACATAAAGCTCCTCGCCCGCTGGCCCGGTCACCATAGCTGTCTGCGGTCCGCGAATGTAGGGCTTGGGAGTGACCCGCAATGGACGGAAGGCCGTGTCGCGCGGAATTGCCGTAAAACGATTCTCGTACCGCTCCTCGGCAACTACATCACCTCCATGCAGACCGCCCTGCTCGGCAACGTAATCTAACTGGGTCAGCAGATACTCGCCGTCCTGGTCGGGCCGGAAATGATCTTTCACCTTAAGCGTGAATCCCGGAACGAAGCCGCGGCACGTGCTCTTGCCCTGTACGACATCCATGACGGACTCCTCCGTCTCCATGCGAACCCGGGTCAAATCCTGCCCCAGTTCCAAAGTGTCGAATTTCCCCGGGTAGTCGTAAATCTCCAACGTGGGAGTCCCCTCGCTGGCGAGCCCTGGCACCGTTGAGGTTAGCTGGAAGCGCGGCTTCTCAAAGTTGAAATCGGTTTGTCGCCATTGTGTCGATTGAACGCCCACTCGGCGCACCCAGTCGCTGATGTAGCTTTCCTGTCGCGAGAAGCCGGAACCCGTGGAAGGCTCCCATTTCGCTTCCGGTTCTAAAGGCGACTGCGGATGCGCGCCCGCGTTGTCCACCAGGACCAGCGTATGCTTCGTCTCCTGGTGGGCGAAGAAGTAGCAAATACCCTCTTCCTCGAGCAGCCGCGAGACGAATTGGAAGTCGCTCTCCCGATACTGTACGCAGTATTCGCGCTTGGAATAACTCTTCTGTAACTTGACTTGAAAGTCGGCAAAGCTGTATTTCTTGAACACTGCCTCGACGATCTCGGGTACTGTCTTGTTTTGATAAATCGCGCAATCCGCCGTGCGTGTCAAAAACCAGAACCACGGTACAACCATTACGTTGTAATGGGCATACCAGTCGGTAGAAGGCTGAAACGAAAAGTGACTTACATACCCGTTGAGGTACCGTTTACTTTCTTCATCCAACGCGATACTGATCGATATTGGTTTGGCAATGAGGCTGGCGGCAGCAATCTGGAAGTTATCGGACGCTACTTCCAGTTCAACTTCAAACAGCTGAGAAATCGCCTCATGTCCGCGGATAGACCGCACCACCAGCGCATCGGCGCCCAGTGTGGTTTCCACTTGTAACAGACGTTGCTCTTGAACCAGCGACTCAAGCATGGCTAACTCCGGTAGCTATCTGTGGATGAGCATTATCCGATTGATTCTCATCATTCGTTGCGTTTGCCGAAAATGGAGCTTCACGGACATTCATATTCGCCTCGCGTGCCCTGTTAGCAAGCGACAATACAGAAGCTTTGCAATACAACGGCCAATGTTTATCATTTGTTTTTACGGCGGCGACTTACTCGTTTTCTCGCAACGTGACCTCGCGATGGGGTCGAGCGTAGTGTCCAAGGTAGCGCTTGCCGTGATCATGCTCATGTCGCTGAATGCCGCCGCCCAGGACTTCGATACGGGTATCGTTCTCCCGCTCCGAGTCGCCGCGGTTCTCTTTTGATAACGAACAGGAGCCAATCCGCCATCGGCGATTCGAGCACAAACGTGATCGATATACCGCAATACAATCATTTTTCTTTGACAATCAGTCAATTGCTGCTCTAAGCTGGGTTACGGCCATGCATCCCGCGGAAATCCTCCAAGACTTCAGCACCGGTATGCTGAGTGGGCAAGGAGTTACGGAGATCACGCGATTGCTACGGGATTTGACCGGTGTTTTCCGCGACTCCAGGGCACATGCCAGCATGAATCCCGATACTCTTGTGTACTCGGTCCAGATGTATCAGCCCGTTCGGGACGGTCTGGAGGGTGGGCTGTTTTGGGGCTCAACGGTTATCGAGCCGGGCTTGGTCGGGGACGAATACTTCCTCACGAAAGGTCACTTTCATTCGGTTCGCAATCGCGCGGAATACTACGTCACTGTACGAGGTGTTGGCGCACTTATCCTGATGACCGAAGATCGGAACACCCGAATGGAGCCGATGCGACCTGGCACGGTGAATTACGTTCCCGGTTCAACTGCGCACCGTGTCGCAAATGTGGGCGACACGCCATTGTGCTTCTTGGCTTGCTGGCCGAGTGATGCCGGCCACGATTACGAATCGATTCAGGAGCACGGATTTAGTGCACGTCTACGTAGCGTGAATGGCGAGCCGCGCCTAATCCCCGGTGAATGAATTACATCGGGATTGACGTTGGGGGCAGCCACATTTCCTCAGGTCTGGTCCAGGATCACTCGATTGTGGCGAAGAGCCATATGCAGGTGCGTGAGAACTCGTCTTTGGTCGCCCTGCTGCCTGCCCTCGAAAATGCGGTTCGCGCGTTGCTGAAACGTGCCGAGAACCAGAACTGCCATGGCATCATTTTGAGTTTTTGCGGCATTGTCGATGGACTCGCAGGACGGATCATCGAGACTAACGGGAAGTACCACGATGCCCCCGAAATCGATTTCCCGGAGTGGGCGCGGAGCCGCTTCGGTCTGCCTCTTCGAATAGAAAATGATGCGCGAGCCGCCCTGCTGGGCGAGCATGTCGCAGGGGCAGCGCAAGACTTCGATGACATTGTGATGATCATTCTCGGCACGGGTGTGGGTGGCGCCGCGATGATCAACCGCAAGCTCCTTCGCGGCAAGCATTCACAGGCCGGCTGTCTGCTTGGTCATTTCGGCTCCGCAGTCCAAGGTCGGCTCTGCTCTTGCGGGAACTTGGGCTGTATCGAGGCCGAGGCATCTACCGCCGTACTTGATTGTGTCAGCCGCGAACATCCGAAGTACTCCACGAGCAGTCTCCGAAATGTGCAGCGACTCACGTTCAAAGATCTTTTCTCGCACGCCGACGCCGGCGATTCGTGCGCACGCGAAATCCGCGAACGATGCATTCAAGTGTGGGCCGCGGGCGCCGTTTCATGGATTCACGCCTATGATCCTGAACTGGTTGTTTTCGGCGGCGGCGTAATGTCTGCCGCGGACGCGATACTCCCCACTATCCAAAGCTACGTGGAGCGTCATGCCTGGACACCGTGGGGCAAAGTTGTTATTCGCAAGGCGGCGCTGGGAAACGAAGCGTCCCTTTTTGCTGGACCTGCGCTGCTGGAGCATGCGCAATGAAACACGCATACGATAAGGAACCTTCCGTCAGGGTGCGCGCCCCAGGAGGGCTTTGGCGGGGGTGGCGCGACATTACTCACCGGCTTACATCGCTGATTCAGCACGGAGCAAGAGTCGTGGCGATCGAATGTTACCCCGGAGTGTTCGAACACGAGATCGCACAAGCCATTCTCGAGTGCTTACCGGAAACAAATCTATTCAGAACCGACGACGCCCTCCTCAGACCCGCTGAAATTGAAGCTGTCATCGCGCGCGACTTGACAACAGATCCCGTCTTCGGCCGCATGTCTGGAATTTCTCTTCGCGATTATTTCGATTGTGCCAGGCTTGAGGCGCTCCGCTGTGACATCGCCGCTGCTGCGAAGCCCTCGATTGTTTTGGGCACCGGCGCAACCCTTGCCGTCTCTGATCCTTACCCCCTCATCTATGCAGATATGCCGCGCTGGGAGATACAGCAACGCCAGCGGGCTGGCACAATAGGCAATCTGGGCGCGGCAAACGAGCGGGAACGCGCTTCGCTGAAATATAAGCGAGCATATTTTCTCGACTGGCGTGCCGCGGACCGACTGAAGAAACACGTATCCGGGCGTGTCGATTTTCTGCTCGACACAACCATCCCGGATGACCCGAAGATGGTCCGCGGAGAGGATTACAGAAATGCCTTGCGTACTGTCGTGAACCGTCCGTTTCGTGTGAAGCCGTTTTTCGATCCCGGTCCATGGGGAGGTCAATGGATGCGCGAAATCTGCGATCTGCCCGATGGGCCGCCGAATTATGCATGGTGCTTCGATTGCGTTCCCGAAGAGAACAGTCTGTTGTTGGACTTCGAAGGAACAATCATCGAAATCCCCTCGATCAATCTCGTTTTCGAGCACCCACGAGAATTACTCGGCGAGGCGGTCCATGCGCGTTTTGGAACCGAGTTCCCCATCCGCTTCGATTTTCTCGACACAATGCAGGGCGGCAATCTATCGTTGCAGGTGCATCCGCTGACAGAGTACATTTACGACCGGTTCGGGATGGCTTACACGCAGGACGAAAGCTACTATATGCTCGACGCCGGGCCCGATGCTTGTGTCTATTTAGGACTGAAACCGAACATTGACCGAGAACGGATGGCCGAGGAACTGCGAGCCGCGCAAACGACGGGTGCTGTCCTTCGATGCGGAAACGTATGTGAATAAGTGGCCGGCGAAAAAGCACGACCACTTCCTGATTCCTGCCGGTACAATTCATTGCTCAGGCCGCAACAGCATGGTGCTCGAAATCAGCGCAACCCCGTATATCTTCACCTTTAAACTGTGGGACTGGAATCGGCTTGGCCTCGATGGAAAACCACGCCCGATTCACCTGGACCATGGACTCGCGAACATTCAGTGGGATCGAGAGCATGAGTGGGTCAAGAAGAATTTGATCAACCGCGTATCGCCTCTTCGCGAAGGGCCCGGATTTTCTGAAGAACGCACCGGATTGCACGAGCGCGAGTTTATTGAGACGCGGCGCCACTGGTTCGATGTCGCCGTCGACCATTCAACGAATGGGGGCGTCCACGTTCTGAATCTGGTCGAGGGCGAACAGGTAACCGTCGAAAGCCCCACAAAAGCCTTCGAGCCCTACACGATCCACTACGCCGAAACGTTTATTGTTCCGGCGTGCGTGGGTGCGTACCGAATTTCGCCGGCAGGGTCGGGAACAATGGGCACCATTCGTGCCTCGGTAAGGACCGGCTTAGATGAGATTTGACCCCGGGCTGGACGTAGATGTCCGCGAGGATCCCATCGGTATAGGATATGGAGCCGATGTAATCGGCCCTGAGCCGGAGTTGCGCCGTCTCGATTCCATCCGACCGTCGTTGCGCGACCCGAACTCTCTCGGCCCGGACCCGGTTTATGCGATTGCCATGGATGTCTCGCGCCGCGATGATCGGCAGCAATTTACTGATCGCATGCTCTTGTTCGGGATCGTGACCTATGCGCGGGGCAAGATCGGCGACGAACCCGTGCGCAGCCAGGGGCACGTGCACCGAATCTCGTCTCACAGCGGCTGGTCTCCTCCGGAACTCTATGAGATCTGGCATGGTCGAGCCGTCATCCTGATGCAAGAGAATGCGGCTGACGATCCAGGCCGCGTATACGCAGTCGAAGCTGCACCGGGCGATAAGGTTTTGGTCCCGCCTGGATGGGCACATGCCACTATCAGTGCAGACATAAACGAACCGCTCACGTTTGGCGCACTCTGCGATCGCGAGTACGGGTTTGAATACGACGCAATCCGCCGTAGACGGGGACTTGCCTGGTATCCGCTGGTTTCGCACAGTGGGCAACTTACCTGGACCGCAAACGCAGCATACGCGTACGCCACCCTTCACACAAAATCGCCGCGTTCTTATTGTGAATTCGGCATCGACCCCAGCCAGTCACTTTACGAGCAGGTAAGACGTTCGCCCGATCGTTTCCAGTGGGTCTCGAAGCCTGAACTTCTCGAGCGCCAGTGGATTAACTTTGTACCGTAATCATCTCTGGTGAGCAAGTGGAATGAGGGCATGATATGAAGCGTTCCGAGAAACTGGCAACTCGCGTCCAGGCGATTCAGACTGAATTGCTGCGCAACGGAAAGATCACCGTTCAGGAGCTGGCTGATCACCTTAATGTTTCAGTCGCTACCGTAAGACGCGATCTTGCCGACTTGCAGCGGTCAGGCGGGTTACGAAGAACGTACGGTGGCGCCATCTCGGTAGAGCCGCTGCTATACGAGCCGTTCAAGCACGACTCGACGTTCCAGGATCAGATTCAACGCCAAGTCGAAGAGAAACGCCGCATCGGCGTCGCCGCGGCTGAAATGATTCAGGACGGCCAGATGGTGGCATTCACCGCCGGTACTACCACGACGCAAGTAGCACGTAGCATCCTGGTCGACCGGAGAGTAACGGTCGTTACCAATACGGTTAATGTAGCCATGGAGCTGAGTGGGCGTCCGAACCTCAGCATCATCGTCACGGGCGGGCAGCTTCATGGAGGCTGGTTCTCCTTGGTCGGCCGGCAGGCGATTCAGGCCGTTCAACAGATGGTCTTCGATCTTTTGTTTATTGGGGTAGATGCTATCGAAGCCGATCGAGGGCTAATGACTCATTACATCGAAGAGGCGGCGCTGAATGCGGCGATGATCCGGCAAGCTCGGAAAAAGGTGGTGACTACGGATCACAGCAAATTCAGCAAGACAGCCCATCATGTGTTCGGAAGCTTGTCCGACGTCGACCTGATTATTACTGAAGCGGGTATCGCCGATTCGGTGATCGAGCCCTATCGCACACGAGGTGTGGAAGTAAGATGCGTTTGACTGGGAACGGCGGTACTGGTGCTGTCCAGGGAACAGCAACCGCGCCCCAGGCCGGCAGCCGCCTCTACGTATACCTCATTGTTTGTGTTACGGCTTGCGCGGGCTTGTTGTTCGGGTTTGACATCGCGGTTGTCAATGGCGCGCTCGTTTTTTTGCGTGAACAGTTTCACCTGACCGATTTGCAGACGGAAGTGGCGGCCGCTTCGCTGCTCGTGGGTTGTGCTGTAGGAGCTTCCCTCGCCGGCATAACAAGCGACCGGTACGGAAGGAAGCGGGTCCTCACTGCCGCGGCCGTTCTGTTCGCCATCTCGGCGATCGGCGCGGCTCTGCCGAATTCTCTCAATCAGTTCATCGCGGCTAGGTTGCTTGCCGGGGTCGCCACGGGCATCGCGTCCATGGTCGCGCCCATGTATATCGCCGAGAACTCGCCCCCAACCATGCGGGGCAGTCTCGTCACTCTCAATCAACTCGCCATCGTCAGCGGTATTCTTCTCGCCTATCTGGTGAACTGGGCCTTTGCTGTATCGGGCCCGAATGGATGGCGCTGGATGTTTGCGACTGCTGCAGCGCCGGCCGGCGCTCTTGCCATTGCCATGCTGTTTGTCCCGGAGAGCCCGCGCTGGCTCATCAAAGAGAACCGCGAAGAGGAAGCTCTTCGAGTCCTGCAGCGGATATCGGGACCGGCGCATGCGGCCGTTGAGGCGGGCGAGATCCGCCTTGCGCTCCGCGAAGAGGCCGGGTCACTTCTCGAACTGCTGAAACCGGGCCTACGTATGCCCTTAATCATTGCCGTGACTCTCGCGGTCCTGCAGCAAATCACGGGCGTGAATACAGTGCTCTATTACGGCGCTATTCTTTTCCGCGAACAGGTTGGCGAACGGAATGCCGCCAGCGCCATCGGTATGAACGTCGGGGTCGGTCTCGTGAATGCAGTTGGGACTTTGATCGCGATCGCCGCAATTGATCGCCTGGGCCGCAAACCCTTGCTGCTCACCTCCTGCGCGGGAATGGCCGTCTCACTCACCTGGATGAGCATCGCATTTCGCATCACTCCGCCTCCCGTTATCTGGATTCTGATTGCGATCTTCTGCTATGTCTTCAGTTTCGCGATCGGCATGGGCCCGGCAGTATGGGTTCTGATGTCGGAATTGTTTCCGACGCGCGTGCGAGGGCGCGCCATGGCTGTCGCCACCGTGAGTCTATGGCTCGGATGTCTGCTGCTGACCTCCACCTTTTTGACCTTGGTGGACGCCATCGGTGCCACAGGAACCTTCCTGCTCTACGCGGCTATTTCGGTATTCAGCTTTGTGTTCATCTGGCGAGTGACGCCTGAAACCAAGGGTCGTACCTTGGAAGAGATTGAGCATTTCTGGAGTCGACCCGTTTAGCGTGGCCTCTTGTTAAGGCAATCCGCTACTGCTTCGGATTTGCTTCCGGCGTGCGATCCACCAACTGCACCCAGCGCCGGCTTAGTGTCGCTTGGTGCTGTAAGCCGGAACTCGGTGTCGCGATTGCCTTCAACGTGAAATAGCCGTCTTCATTGGGCACCTCGAAATCGATTGGATACGTCATCTGTCCCAAAGCATCGATTTTGAAATGCAGCGCTTGCTTGGCGACCGTTGAGCCCGCCTGATTCTCGAGCGCGAGTGTGAGCTCGCCAGAACTGGCTTGAGCGTCGTCGTTAACCATAAGGACCTGAAATGTGTGCTTCTTGCCGGCCTCAAGCGTTGGATGCCAAAAGTTAATGTAAACGCCAAGCGGCGCAAAAGCGTTAGAGAGATAGTCTTTGAAGTAAGGATCTAACTCTAACTTCCGCACGTCGCGGAAATTGTCGCAGGTAAATCCGCCCGGCTCGCATCCAGTCAGATAAACAAAGTGATCCACGGCGGCGTAGTGCCGGTAGGCGCGCCAGAATTCCGTCAGACCCGCCAGCAGATAGGCGTTCAGTTTGAAGCGCTGATCCGGAGTGGTTGGGTAAGGACCTAGCAGCTTCGGATAGACATCGTCCGTCAACTTTGTTGTGCTGCCATCGCGATTCAACCAAAGCCATCCATACTCGTTGATGATCTTGGCGTGTCCGGTCGGAGCAGATGCGCGGAAAGGGGCGTCGTCCCAGCCTTCCAGTTGCGTCATGTCGAACGGTTCGATATTTGCCTTTTCGTGCAGACTGATGAACAGATACGGATGATACTCCACCGGATCGTTCTGACCGGCAGCCGTGTTGTAGCTGTTCTCCCACGGCCGGTCCGACAGATCCAGAGAGCGAACGGCGGGTATAACCTGTGCGGCGAAATCGCGGTTCGCCGTTTCGTTATTCGCGTCCCATATCGCGACGCTCGGGTGGTTCCAGTTATCCCGCATCCACTCCTTGTATTCACCAATCAGTTCCTTCGGATCCAAATTGGGATGGTATTCCCCGTTAAACCAATCTCCGCCCGTCCAAACGAAATACTCATTCTGAATCAGTAGACCCGCTTCATCCGCTATGCTCAACCAATCGTCGGGAACAGGCCCAATGCAGAACCGAAAGCTGTTCCAGTGCATCTGCTTCGGAATCGTGACCAGCGTCTTTCGCACCCAGGCGTCATTCCAAGGAAGTGTGCCCGAGAGCGGATCTTCAAAAAAGCGATGCAGGGTGATATTTGACCCACGCATGAAGTAAGGATGTCCGTTCAGATACGCGCGGCGTGTTGCCGTATCGAAGCGAAATTCTCGAACCCCGAAACGAGTTGACGTATTGTCTCCGCCTGTGCTGGTTTCAACCGTATAAAGGTTCGGTTCCTCTGGAGACCAGAGCTTAGCGCCCGGGATCTCGATCTTCTCCGTGAAGACCTTTTCCTCGTCTGCTGCCAAGGACACTCTCAGCGAACTGTGCGCCACCGCAACGCTCGCTTTCCAGGGGTGTATCGAATTCTTAAGCTCAAATACGCCCGCCGCGCCGTAGTTATGCAATTTGGTCTGCAGCACGATTCCTGTGCTCGGCGTGATGTAGGGCGCCACCTGAATCGTTTCCAGCACGGGATTGTCAGCTAAGAAAACGGCCACGTGGTCGTAGATGCCTGGTGTCCAATAGAGCTTTTCAAAATCAGTCCCGGCGGACACGTTTGCCGGCAAGACTCCCGGATGCGCTCCGACGCGGATAATCACCTCGTTCTGACCTGACCATCGAATCGCCTTGGTGATGTTCAAATACGCCGCTGAAAAACACGGCAAATGTTCCCCAATCAGCATCCCGTTTACCCACACCGATACGCCGAACTGAGCTTTGTTGATTTTGAGAATCGCAACAGCTTTTCTAGCCCCTACGTTGAACCTGGTTCGGTACCAGAAGTAGTTTCGATCCTGGTGCGAGACTCCGGCGTCGTTGACGAGCGCTGAATGCGGCAGGTCACCCCTTCGCACCAGATTTAATATGTGTTCGCGGCTGTCAAACTGATCCACTCCCGGAAATGCTGGTGTGGCGGAGTGAGCCAGCCCGGGAACCGGCACCGTATGACTGAACTGACTCGGGATCTCGGTTGCGGACACCGAGTCCGCTATGTCCCAAGTGCCATCGAGTGAGATGGTCTGGCGCTGCGCAAGACAGCAGACTGGCAGGGTAAATGAGGCAAGGACAACCGCGCTAGCGATTTTGAACATGGTCAATTCCGACGCTCTGAATCTACACACCGGCTGAGAAATTGTCAACACGATTTGCGCGCCTTGCTTCTCTCCAGATCAAAAGTTTGATCGAATGTCGCCCTAGCGATCACATTCCCGTTGATTTCACTCGTTGCATCTGATATATTCGCCTCGACGCTAACGGTCCGGAGCAACAGCCGGACTGAGGAGGTCTATGTCGATGCGGTGGAGTTTGCTTTACGGAGCGGCACTGTTCTGGGCAGCCGCTTTCTGCGCTTTTGCTCAGGTGAACACGGCAGACGTGGTGGGAGACGTCACCGACGCAAGTGGGTCGGTGATCCCGAATGCCGAAGTGACAATCACGGACGTCGGTACGAATGCATCGCGTTCGACCAAAACAACCGACACGGGCGCATACACATTTTCGGGCCTGCAGGTAGGAACCTACACTATCACCGTTCACGCATCCGGGTTCGCGGATTTCCGCGCGCAAAATCTAAACCTCGCGGCGGGCGATCGAGCCCGCGTGGACGCCAGGATGTCGCTTGGCCAGCAGGTTCAAACGGTGGAAGTACAGGCCTCTGCCGCCGCTCTACAAACAGACTCGTCGACCGTCGGCAACTTGATCACGGATCGCGCTGTGCAGAACCTTCCTCTCAACGGAAGAAATTTCATCAATCTTGTGCAACTCGCTCCTGGAGTAACCGAGGGGTTGCCTGATGCCATGAATAGCGGCACGCGGCCTGATGACCGTCGCCAAACCTCCTCCTACTCGGCAAATGGACAGACCGACGAAGTAAATAACAATCTGATCGATGGCATGGACAACAATGAGAGGTTTATTGGAACCATCGGCGTTCGGCCGTCCATCGATGCGATCCAGGAAGTAAGAGTTCAGACCAATCTCTACACGGCCGAAGTGGGGCGCACGGCCGGTGCGGTTGTGGACCTGATCACGAAATCCGGCAGCAACGAATTTCACGGTTCTGCGTTCGAGTTCTTAAGAAATAACGATCTTGATGGCCGTGACTTCTTTGCCCCCACTCGGCCCGAACTTCGTCAAAATCAATTCGGCGCCAGCCTTGGCGGTCCGATCATCAAGAACAAGACGTTCTTCTTCGCGGATTACGAAGGATTCCGGCAGTTGCGCGCCGGCACGGCAACGACCACCGTTCCCACGCTATTTGAGCAGCTGAATCCGGGAAACTTCTCCGATATCGGCGGCCCAATCGTCCCTACAAGCGCCTTCGATCCAGTCGGGTATGCGATGTTTCAGAGTTATCCAAAACCGACCAGCGCCGGCGTCGCGAATAACTTCACCGCTAGCCCCGTGAGAAGCCAATATTCAACCACAGCGGACGGCAAAGTGGACCATCACTTCACAGCGAATCAGACCCTCGCCGTTCGGTATTCGTTCAACGACGTCACAACTTTCACGCCGCCTCTGCTGCCCCAAACAACCGTGAACGGCGTCACCTTCTATCCCGGAGATAGTTGGGGTTCGGGCGTAACGGCATTTTCCGGGCAGGCCAAGGAACGGCAGCAGAACGTGATGGCGAGTTACAACAACATCTTGTCCCCCACCCTGTTGTTGGAGCTTAGGGCCAGTTACTTGCGTAGCGCGATTCGCTCCAATCCTGTGAACTACGGTAATCCAGTGTTTAATAAGCTCGGCGCAACATGTAACGCTGCAAGTTGCATAAATATACCCGGCGACAATTTTTCAACGGGAATCCCGGACATCAACATGCCGAACGGATATGCCAGCTTGGGGGATGCCGGGTACCTGCCACTAGCTACCATTGATAACTCTTTTCTATACGCGGGCAGTCTGGCCTGGACTCGCGGAACGCACAGCTTTAAATTCGGTGCAGGCGTCAACCGCAGGCAGCTCGCGACGGACCAAAGCGCCTACCCGCGTGGATCTTATTCCCTGACCGACACGCTTCAAAACAGCCTTGCCGATCTGCTCCAGGGGCGGATGTCGACGGTCGCACGCCAGAACACTCTCAATTTCGCGAGTTATCGCTCTTGGGAGCCGAACGTGTTCGCGCAGGATGATTGGCGCGTAAAGCGCTGGCTCACCCTCAATATCGGTGTTCGTTATGACATCTTCACGCCCTTTACCGAATATCGCGGTCAGTTCTCGAACTTCGATCCATATACAGGATTATTGATTTCACCCGCGCTCCCAGGAATCCAACACAGCGGTCCAACAGCAGGCGTGCAGACCGACTACAGAAGCCTGGCGCCGCGCTTCGGATTCGCCATCTCCGCGCCGCACGGCATGGTGATCCGCGGCGGCTTCGGGATGACATTCTGGCCGGGCAATTACGCCTCCGGCGCAGCCATGAAGAACGCGCCTTGGACGTTTCTGTTCGGATGCGGTGTTGCGCCGTACAGCGGCACACCATGCGCGGCCCAATATGCTGCGTCTAACGGCGACCCGCTGCTCTCAGCGGCACTCCCCGTTCCGGTCGTCAATACCGATTTGGCGACGAATCCAGCCAATTATCTGGGAACCGGTATCAATGCCACCGCGTTCAACTACCGCAACAGCTACCTTGAGCAGTTCAGCCTGCAGGTGCAAAAACAATTCCGTGACAACATCGTGAGCGTCGGTTATGTCGGGAATCTCGGCCGCGATCTTACGGTGCAGCCCAACATCAACCAGCCGGCAACATATTTTGACCCGTATCCGTTTCCGAACCAGCCAGGTACATCAATTGCCCAGCGCGAGAGCGCCGGTGGTTCCGAATACAACGCCCTGCAGTTAACCTTTCAGCGCCGCTTCACACATGGCTTGACAGCCAACGTCAACTACACGTATGCCAACATGCTTGACAATGCGTCTGTTACTGACGAATCGCAAGGCGGCTCTTTCTTGAATTGTGTTGGCTATTGCCAAATGGATAATCGGTCGAACCCGGCATCTCCCATCGTGGTGGACGGCTGGCAACGATACGACTGGGGCAATGGCGACCTCGATATCCGGCATCGGTTCACTGCCATGATCAACTACGATCTGCCCTTCGGAAAGAACTTCCAAGGCATTGCCCGCGTTCTGGCGAATGGCTGGTCTCTCAACGGCATCGGCGTGTGGTCGTCCGGCTTGCCGTTCACGGTCGTAAACAATTCGAATGTCAGTGGCATCATCGGCGTGGGCAATGATCGCCCTGATCAAATCGGCTCAACCGTGCTGTCGAATCCGACTATAAACGAATGGTTCAATACGGCTGCATTTGTAACCCAAACTGCAGGCACGCTTGGAAATGAAACGAGGAATACTGTCTTTGGGCCTCCACAGCGCCGCATCGATTTGTCGATCTTCAAGAATTTCCTGATTGGAGAGCGGTTCCACTTACAATTCCGCGCGGAGAGTTTTAACTTGACCAATACGCCGAATTTCGCAAATCCAGCCAGTACTTTAGGGGGCGGGGGCTTCGGCACCATAAGCTCTACCATGCCGCTATCCACCCCCCGTGAAATCCAGTTCGGTCTGAAGCTGCTTTTCTAATGGTGACTCAGCTTGAGTGCGCTCCATAGAACCCCGGAGCGCACTCAAGCCCGCCGTTGTATCATCGAGCGCAGTGTTGAAACTGCCTGTTGCCCTTTTCCTGATTTTGTCTGCGAGCGCCGCTGCTCAGCAGTTCGACACGGTTATCTTGAATGGCCGCGTCATGGATCCCGAAACGGGCCTGGACGCAGTGCGCAACGTTGGAATCCAAAACGGCCGCATTGCGGCGATCTCGCCCGACTCCCTGCGCGGCAATACGACAATCGATGCCAAGGGCCTCGTCGTCTCGCCCGGCTTTATCGACCTCCATTCCCACGGCCAAACGCCCGAGAACTACCGCTTCAAAGCGCGCGATGGTGTCACAACCGCGCTTGAGTTAGAAGTAGGCGTCTGGCCCCTTCGGCAGTGGTACGCCGCGCGCGCCGGTAAAGCGCTCATCAACTTCGGAGCCAGTAGCGGGCACATCCCAGCCAGCATGGCGGTTATGGGCGATCCCGGCACGCTCCTCCCTCGGGGCGTAACCGCCCAGCGTGCGCCCACGCCGGAAGAACAGCGCCTCATTCTCGCCCATGTCAAAGAAGGTCTCGATGACGGCGCCTTGGGCGTCGGCCTCGGCATCGCCTACGTTCCCAAAGACTCGCGTGAGCAGATCCTCGAAGTATTCCAGGTTGCCGCGCCTTACAAACGGCCCTGTTTCGTCCATATGCGAAACGGCGGACCGGTATTCCCCGGAGTCGTGGACGCGCTGCAAGAAGTACTGTCCGACGCCGTCGTCACGGGTGCGCCGCTGCACGTCGTACACATCACCAGCATGGGCCTCGGCCAGACGCCCCTCTGCCTACGCATGATCGAAGGCGCCAAACAACACGGATTAGACGTCACCACCGAAGCCTATTCCTATACGGCCGGAATGACCGATATTTCATCAGCGATCTTTGACACAGGCTGGCAGCAGCACCAGGGTGGCATCACCTATCACGACCTGCAATGGGCTGCAACTGGTGAACGCCTAACCGAAGAAAGCTTCAACCGCTACAGAAAGCAAGGCGGCATGGTCGCCGTCCACAGCATTCCGGAAGCCATGGTGAATCTTGCCATGGCGGATCCAATCGTGATGATTGCGAGCGACGGCATTCTTGAAAACGGGAAAGGTCATCCACGCGCCGCCGGATGTTACGCCCGCGTGCTCGGCCGCTACGTCCGCGAACAGCACGTGCTCCCCTTGATGGAAGCCCTTCGGAAAATGACGATTATGCCCGCCGACCGGATCGGCGCCGCGAATAAAGGCCGCATCAAAATCGGCGCGGATGCCGACATCACCATCTTCGATCCCGCGCGCGTTATCGATCGCGCCACCTATGAGAATCCCGCCCAATATTCTGAAGGAATCCCGTACGTCCTTGTGAACGGAGTGCTGGTCGTGAAAGACAGCGCCGTCGAGCAAAGCATCTTGCCGGGGCGCGGCCTCTATGCAGCTACGGATTCGAAGAACCGGCATTGATGGGCAGCGGCTGAGCCGGCAATTGAGAATCCGGGAACCCGCGAACCACCTTGAATGTCCGTTCCCATCGTGTGCGAGTAAAGAAATGCTCACCCAAATCGACGAAGTGCGCGAACAAAGCACCGGAAGATTCTCCCATCAAATCCTCCGTTGACGCTCTATACGACCAATAGATCAAAAACGGCTTGCCCACGATATTCTGCCTCGGAACAAAGCCCCAGTAGCGGCTGTCCGACGAATTGTCACGATTGTCTCCCATCGCGAAATACCGGCCCGCCGGAACCACCACCTCGCCATTCACAACATTCTGATCCAGCATGTCGCGTTGGGCGTGTTGGGCCAACTCTTCCTTCACTGGCCGGCAGCACGGGTTCGGGAAGTTGTCGAGCGTTGGATCATATGCATACTTGTGATACACGTAAGGCTCATTCAGCCTGCTCCCATTCCTGTAAACAACGCCATTCACAATTTTCAGGCGGTCTCCCGGCATTCCAATGAGCCTCTTGACCAAAGTCTCATTGATGTCCGGAGGATACCGGAACACAATGATGTCGCCATGCTTTGGTTCTTGATACGGCAGCAAGTGCTTACTGATCGGACCGGCAGGTGCGTACGCCAACTTGTCGACGAACAGATGATCGCCGACGAGCAGGCTGTCTTCCATCGATCCCGACGGAATCACGAACGGCTGCGCCACAGCCGTTGTTGCGAAAAGAAGCAGCAGGATCGTGACCGCCCACTCCGCGAAACTGTTTCTCTTTTGTCCCTTGTCCGAATTCCCATCGCCTGTGTGCGCTAGTTTTCCGTTCGCCTGCATTCCAGTGGCTCCATCTTAGCTCAAAAATCTGCTATACCATCAGCGTAAGGCCATTGGCAGCGTAAGGCCATTGGGTCGGAGAGGTGGCATTGTCATTAGCTGCGCTATGAATTACACCGCCATGCTTGTCCTGATCGGCTGTGTGCCTGGCTTCGCGTTTGCGCAACTCGCGCCTACGATCAGCCCGTCGCGCACACAAGTCAATCTGCATGAGTTTGCCGAGCCTGCCGTCCCTGCGGACCCGTTGGAACTGGTTACCGGCGAGTCGCAGCCCGTGCAAAGTGTTACCGAGCGCGCGGAGATCGTGAACCTCATCATCAGCGCGCGCCGGCATGGGAACGTCCGCCTCAGCCCGTACGATCTGAAAACCCGATTCACGGCCTTCGGCTCTTCCGGTTCCGACGGCTCGTGGGAACTCGAGGACACTTCTCCGGGTGCCGGTCTCTACCGCTGGACTGCCCAGGGGCCCTCTTATTCGGCGCTGAACCTTTATAACAATGGCGTTTTGTATAGCAATCAACCGGCGGCTTCCGTTCCTTTGAGGCTCGCTCAGGTTCG
Organism: uncultured Acidobacteriaceae bacterium; assembly: GCA_963849445.1. GTDB lineage: Bacteria > Acidobacteriota > Terriglobia > Bryobacterales > Bryobacteraceae > Bog-105. The sequence goes on from CAWKHS010000015.1 coordinate 239,157, forward strand.
CGCCGCCCTCTTCTTTGTGCAGCCGATGTTAGGTCCGCGCGCAACCATCAGAACGGCTTCAGCTAGCCTGAACGGCGTTGAACTCACGTGCGCTCTGGTTTCGCATGGTTTGCTGCGGAAGAATGCGAGCGGCGGCCGCAATTGGGAAGAATCGGAATACTGCGTCGACCCTAAGTCGCGCAACCTCATTACCTACTCGCCGATACCCGGCTTGTATGTCCTCTATGACTACTCTAAGAACCTGCAGTTTCACGAAAGGGTGATCGCAAACAAGTTCACCATTACTCAGGCAGGTCACACGATCATTGAGGCCCAAACCGAAAGCGTTACGGATCCTCCGGAGAATCCCTCCGCCTTTCAGCCCGCCGGTCTCAACCAGATCGGTGTCGGGCCTCTCATGACCCAGCCGTGGCGTCTTCGTATGATAGTTCCTTCCGCTGCTACCGCAGGAGGTGACGGATCCCAAATAGTGGTTCTTCACGGAATGCAAATGCCCGATGGCCACTTCACAGATCTAGAGTTAGTTACGTCAACGAACGCCGCGCTGAATAGCTCAGCGCTCGAGTACGCAGCCGCAGACCGGAGCGCGCTTGTGAACCAGGATGTCGAACCCGGAGCAACTCCCCAGTCCCACGAAGTCTTTCTGACTTTGCAGTACCCGACTCCGCAGCAATAACCTGCGAACCGCAGCTAGCTCTTTACTGCGGCTCGATATTGCCGCGAGGAACGCTGGCCGCGGCTACTTCGTCTATTCCACGGGCGAGATTTCTACCGCGCGTTCGAGAGCGTTCTTCCTCGAAAGAAGAGGCACAGCCAAATCGGAGCCTTTCTCCTCCTGCCGCGGCACATCGCTAAATATCTCTTCTCGCGTATATCATTGACTGGATACCGTCTCCAGGAGAATTTTCAATGTTTCGATTTCTGCTCACCCTGTTTGGAGTCGCGAGTCTCGCAATTCCAGCATCCGCTCAGTTAGAGACCTGGCAACTCGATCCGCCGCACTCTGCGGCACAATTCGCCGTACGGCACATGGGCATTTCCACTGTCCGCGGGACGTTTACCAAGCTCAGCGGAACTCTTCAGTATGACCCGGCTGACAAGGCGAAGAGTTCTCTCGATATAACCATCGATGCTGCTTCGCTAGACTCGCGTGTCGAAATGCGCGACAAGGATCTGCGTAGCGAGCACTTCTTCGACGTCCAAAAGTTTCCCACCATAACTTTCAAATCGAAGCGCGTGGAAGTCTCTGGGCCAGGCAAGCTGAAGGTGACAGGCGACCTCACAATTCGCGGCGTAACGAAGGAAGTAGTTCTCGATGTCGATGGTCCAACCGCTCCGGTTAAAGATCCTCGCGGCAAAATGCACATGGGCGCTTCAGCCACCGCAAAGATCGACCGCACGGACTTCGGCGTGAATGCCGACCAGGGAATGGTCGGCAACGAAATCGACATCACCATTGATGTGGAATTTGTAAAGCAAACACCCACGGCGAGCTCTTAGCCCCTGATCCAAAGCGATGCCGGTTTCGATCAAGGACATCGCTCGCATTGCGGGCGTCTCGCACTCCACGGTCTCCCGTGCCCTGCGCAATAGCCCCCTCATCCCCGCCCCGACAGCACTTCGAATTCAGAAAATCGCGCAGGAAGCCGGCTATAGCGCCAGTGCCGTCGCGCGGGGTTTGGTCACCCGAAAAACGAATGCCATCGGCGTTGTCGTTACTTCCATCGCCGATCCTTTCAACGGCGAGGTAGTGGCCGGCATTGAAGATGTCGCGAACCAGCTCGGCTACTCCGTCATTCTGGCGACCTCGCAAGCCGACCCCGCCCGCGAAGTGTCCGTCGTCCGCAGCTTTCGCGAGCGGCGCCTCGATGGTGTTCTAGTCGCCTCCTCGCGAGTCGGAGCCCTCTACATTCCGTTGCTGAATGAATTGGAAATCCCCGTCGTCCTCATCAACAACCAGCACCCAAGCCGGTTCTTGCATTCCGTGAGCATCGACAACACAGATGGCGGATATCAGGCCACCCGGCATTTGCTCGATCTCGGTCACAGCGCCATCGCTTATCTGGGAGACGAATCGGGCTTGCAGTCCGATGTGGAGCGCCACCAGGGCTACAAGAACGCCTTGGACCAGAAGGGCTTGCCGCTTCGTCAAGAGTTGGTTGTGAGTGCCGATGGAAAACCGGCGGGCGCCTTCAAAACTGCGATGAAGCTCCTTAGCCGCCCGAATCGGCCCAGCGCCGTCTTTTGCTACAACGACATGTCGGCCCTGGGCGTCTTACAAGCTGCCGCGAAGCTGCATCTTTCCATCCCGGAAGATTTGTCAGTCGTAGGATTCGACGATATATTTTTTGCGGAGCGTCTCCACCCGCCGCTGACGACCGTCCATCAGCCCAAAACAGAACTCGGCCGCGATGCCATGCACTTGCTGATCGCGCTTCTCAAAGGCGAGGATGTCGAGAAGATCGTGACCGTTCGCGGACACTTGATCGTCCGCGGTTCAACCGCAAACCTCCGGAACCCCCCTCACCAGGCGATTTGATCGGGGAAGAACTCCGAAACCAAATCTTCGTAGTAAGGCTTGATCTCCTTAAATTTGGGACGCTCCCGCCCTTTGGAATAGAGATCGTACGCGTTGAACTTACGTACCCACTCGAACATCTGTTCGTCCTTGTCCGTCATCAGATGCCGATAGGCGCCGTGCTTGTGCGCAGGATAAAACGAGTGGTACCGCAGCATGTACTGCGCCGGTTCGGGCAGATAGTCGCGAGTGACTCGATAGATATATTCATCGTGGCCCCACGACAGATCCACGTTGTCCAGGCCGCAATTCGGTTTGTAAATGCCGTACTTCGTCTGGTATTCGGGCACGTGGACATCGGGGTTCGCGGAGAAGAACTCCGGAAACACAATTTCGTCGGAATACGCGCACCCCACCGGGAAAGTATCTCCTACAACCGCCCACTGTGGTTCGCCGTAAAGGCACAGCACCTTCCCAAGATCGTGCACAAAACCGGTTAAAACAAACCAACGTGGATGTCCGTCGCTGCGAATAGCCTCCGATGTCTGCAGCAAATGCTCAATCTGCGTAAGGTCGGTATCCGGGTCGCTCTCGTCAACCAGCGTGTTGAGGTATTCAGCCATTTCCCAAATGCTTTTCGTGCCGCGTTTCAAGCCGCAGAACTCGGCCTTTTTACCGCGTACGAAATCCAACGTTTGATAGCGATGGTTCAGACGGTAAAACTCGGTCACCGTGGGGTTCGCGTCTTCCTTATAGTTGCGAAACTCCTCTTCCGATTTACCTTGCTTGTAACGGGCAGCGACGAAATCGTCCCATTCGTCGAGTTCTTTGAGAGGCTGTGCTTCTAACACCTGCATATTGGGGACCTGCATACCGGGGCGCTCCTGACGCTATTATGCACACGTGTGCAGGCAGAATACAAGCGCCTGTATGGGCCGGCACTTCGGTCCCAGAACACGCGAGCAATCTTCTCTTCAGTGTCGCGGAAGGGGAGTGACACTGCTTCAGTGTCCAGATGGCTGACGATTGGCCCACGATATTCGTGAGCGAAGCCAACCTGTTGTAGTGCGCTGGCGACGCGGTTTCCGGGCGGTTGCAAAATTGGTTCAGCGCGACACACAAGTGGAACGCGCCTGCAATTTACGCTATCATGCAGGCATGAGGGAGCAGGCATCCGAGATTCAGTACACTGTTCGTGGTATCCCGCGAGAGGTCGATCGGGCACTGCGCAGGAAGGCGGCCCAGCGCAAGTTGAGCCTCAATCAAGTCATCGTGGAGGAGTTGACTGCCGTCACGACTGGCGCACGGAAACGAGCGGATTTCCAGGATGTTGCCGGCCAGTGGGTGCCCGACCCGGCTTTTGATGAGATAATCGCCGGTCAGCGCCAGATCGACCCCGACAAGTGGAGGTGAGAGTTGCACTTGATACGAACCGCATCACCGATCTGTTCCGGGGTGATCTAGAACTCGCAGAGCAGCTGGGTACATGTGAAGAGGTCTGGATCCCTTTGTTCGCGCTAGGCGAGATCAGGGCCGGCTTTCACGGCGGCACCCGGCAGCGCCAGAACGAGACTCTGCTTAACAAGTTGCTCGCCAAGCCCACCGTTCGCGTGTTGCTGCCAAGCAGGGAGACCGCGGAACACTATGCGCGTATCTTCGTTCAACTCAAGCGAGCCGGTACTCCCGTTCCGGACAACGACCTTTGGATTGCCGCCCTGGTCCTCGAACACGATCTTGTGCTGATCACACGAGACCGCCATTTCGAGCGAATTCCTCAAGTGATCCGGCTATAGCAGTTCGCCACACTGTCCAATGCCCCGTGCACGCCTTCGCCCGAACTGGGTGTGATGCGGCGCGTTTCACAATGGTTAAGTCCTGCAACAACCCGGTATGGACATCAATCGTACTTGCCCAAACGAGGCTGGCTGCCCACAATAGCCGGGCAGCCGACGCCAGGATCGACGATTTCAAGACCGTCCCACGCTTGCTTCCAGGGCGACGAGAAGCTGGTCCAACTGCTCGAACTGCTCGCCCGCCCCACTTGTACTCCCAGACGCGATTGCATCATCAAGAGCTTTTCTTGAGGGATAGAGGTCGTTCATAACGACGAGCGTCTCGCCGCCTCTTTCTTCGAAGGTCACCGTGGTGACCGCCCCATCTTCATCACCTTCGTCATTCGTCCAGACGAGGCGCGAGTTCGGAATCACTTCGAGATATCTACCGAAGAATGACATAGGCTGCTCCGAAGAAGGGTGGCCCATCACGAGACGGTACGTGCCACCTGTGCGAACATCGAGATCGCAGGAGATGACGGATACTCCGCACGATTTGGGAGCCCACCATCGCCGGAACAGCTCGGGCTTGGTCCACGCATCAAAGACGATATGCGCCGGGCCGTTGAAGGTTCGAGTCACGACGAGCTCACGCTCGGACTTCCGTTCCACTGTCGTGCTGTATTTTGTGGGGTTCATTTCAGTATTTTTTCTTTCTTCCATGCGCTTTCTCCTTCTGTTTCAATTCCTCGATAACGTTGTCCAGTTCGTCGAATCGTGCGGCCCAGAGCTGGCGGTACCTCTCGATCCATGCCGCCTCATTCTCCAGTCCGCGCAGGCCAAGCCTGCAGGTCCGCACGCGCCCGACCTTTTCCGTGGCGACGAGCCCCGCCTGCTCCAGGACCCCGACGTGCTTTTTCATGCCCGTCAGAGTCATATGAAACTTCTCCGCAAGGTCTGTGATCGAAGCGTCCGCGCGTCCGAGCTGTTCCAGAACGCCGCGTCGCGTGGCATCCGAGAGCGCGGCGAACGAAGCATCGAGGACGGGTTCCGTATACTGAACCATGTGGTTCAGTATATAACATCCGTCGGGGGCATACAAGGGGGCTGAGCGCGCTACGCTGCCTGGCGTCTTCGTTCCCAAATCGACACGCGGTCTCCAAGCTTCCGGGCTATACACGCTCCCTATCTCCCCATGGCACAATAAGCTTTCCAGATTCCATCCCTTACGCGAGTTCCGTTTGCTTTAGTCCATGTTGATTCAGCCGCCACAATTTGTTTACGACGCAGTGATCATTGGCTCCGGCGCTACCGGAGGTTGGGCCGCCAAACGGCTGACCGAAGCGGGGATGCAAGTGGCGCTCGTTGAAGCCGGACGCCGCATTCAGCCGAGCGAATTCACCGAGCATAAACCCTCTTGGCAGTTGCCCTATTTAGGGCATTCTCCGCTAGTCGCCGAAACGCGGCCCATCCAGAGCACTTGCCCGTCTTGTACCGAATACAACTACAAGTGGTTCGTGAACGACCATCAGAATCCTTACACGCAGGAGAAGCCATTCACCTGGATACGTATGCGCGTGCTCGGTGGCCGCACGCTTAGTTGGGGGCGCCAGGCTTACCGCTTCAGCGATCTCGATTTCAAGGCAGCCTCTCACGATGGTTATGGCGACAACTGGCCCATCGGCTATCGGGAACTTGCGCCATACTACGATCTTGTAGAAAGCTACATAGGAGTCAGCGGCCAGCGCGAGGGTCTGCCGCAACTTCCCGATGGCCCTTTCCTGCCGCCCATGAAATTCACCTGCGGCGAAGAAGTTTTCAAGCGCGAAGTAGAAAGCAAGCTGGGTAGGCGAGTGACCATCGGCCGCGCCGCCATCCTTACTCAGCCGCACAATGGCCGCCCCGCGTGTCACTATTGCGGTCCGTGCTACCGCGGCTGCATCACGAAATCCTACTTCAATTCTCCGGCGACTACCTTGGCCGATGCCGAGAAGACCGGACGCCTCACCATCTTCACCGATGCCGTCGCTTCACGCTTAATCATGAAGGACGGCAAGGCTTCCGCCGTCGCCTACGTCGATTCGGCGAAACGCGAACTGCACGAGGTTCGCGGAAAGCTCATCGTCCTCTGCGCTTCGTCGCTCGAATCCGTCCGGCTCATGCTGAACTCTTCCATCTGCAATTCCAGCGGAGTGCTCGGCCAATTTCTTCTGGACAATATGTTTCGCGGCGGCGCCGATGGATTCGTACCCGCCGGTAAAGCTTCACCCTGGAGCGGCGCGCCCGCTCGCCCCAACGGCATTTACATCCCGCGCTTCCGCAACGTCGCGGAGAAAGAGACGAACGGTTTCATTCGCGGTTACGGTTATCAGGGCGGCTGCACACCTTCCTTCAATTTCGCCGCGCCGGGAATCGGCGCTTCCTATAAGAATGCCGTGCGCGACGGTTACTGGGGTATGCGCCTCAATTTGTATACCGAGTGCCTTGCGCGAAAAGAAAACCGTGTTGAAATCGACCGCTCTCGCACCGACGCCTGGGGCGTTCCCATTCTGAAGATGAATATGTCATGGAGCGACAACGAACTGAAAATGTTCGCCGATGCGCAGCACGAGGCCCAGGCAATGTTGAAAGCCGCCGGCGCGCAGAACATTAAGCTCTACGATGAACGCTCCAAGCCCGGCGCCGCCATTCACGAAACCGGCGGCGCGCGCATGGGCGATGACCGGCGCACTAGCGTCTTGAACCGCTATAACCAGGCTCACGACGTCGAGAACCTGTTTGTGACCGACGGTTCGTGTTTCGTCTCGAACGCGTGCGTTAATCCAACTCTCACGATGATGGCAATCACCGTGCGCGCCTGTGATTACATCACGAAAGAGTATTCGAAGAAACTGGTATGAGCGCTCCACGGCGGGAGTTGCGCGTGGTACTGCTCGGACAGGGCTTCATGGGCAAAGCGCATTCCAACGCTTTTGCGCAAGTGACCCGCTTCTTCGACGTGCCCTTTCGCTTACGGCTCAGCGTGCTATGCGGTCGCGATCCACAGACTCTCGAGCGCTCGGCCGAACTCTGGGGCTGGGAACAGACGGCAACGGATTGGCATCACGTCATCGAACGTTCTGATATCGAGATCGTGGACATCGCTCTTCCCAACCATCTGCACGCCGAAGCAGCCATTGCCGCGGCCAAAGCCGGCAAGATCGTCCTGTGTGAAAAGCCGCTTGCCAACACCGTCGAAGAGGCGAAAGCAATGGCCGATGCAGCCAAGAACGTCCCCACCATGCTGTGGTTCAATTACCGGCGAGTCCCTGCCATCGCCTACGCCAGGCGCCTGATCGACGAAGGCCGTATCGGCCAGGTTTTTCACTATCGCGGCACGTATCAGCAGCAGTGGGGCACAGATACCACTCGACCAGCAACGTGGAAGATGGATCCCGCACAAGCGGGACACGGCGTAGTAGGTGACCTTCTCTCGCACGCCATCGATCTTGCGCTCTACCTGAATGGCCAAATCGAGCAAGTCACCGCCCTAACGCGAATGTTTGCGGCCGATCGCGCAAAGGGCGCGCCTGATGCCGCGCCCGTTTTGCGCGCGTTCCCGGAGAGATCGGTTGAAGATGCCGTCGCATCGCTTGTCACGTTTACGAACGGCAGTATCGGCACACTCGAAGCTACGCGCTTCGGCGTCGGCCAGCGAAACGGTAACAGCTTCGAGATACAAGGCGCGAACGGAATGCTGCGTTTCCATTTGGAAGATCTGAACCGGCTCGAATTCTTCGATGCCCGGGATCCTGCACCCTTGCAAGGCGCACGGAATCTGCTCGTGACAGACCCCCTGCATCCCTACGGAACCAACTTCTGGCGCCCCGGCCACATCATCGGCTACGAACACACCTTCATCGCCGCCTTGGGAGACTTTCTCCTGAGTCTGTCCCGTGACGAGCCGTTTCATCCAAACTTCGAAGACGGTCTGCGCGTCCAGCAGGTCCTCGAAGCAGTTTTACAATCCGCGCAATCGCGTCAATGGGAGGCAATTAGCGCAAAGGTCGCGGATGCGCGCCCCGAGGCAAAGGAAGAAACCCGCTGCTCTTTGCGGGGAGCGCCTGATGCCGCGGCCGTTTTGCACGGGTCCTGAATATCATGAGCATATCGAGACGCGCCTTCACTTCAGGTCTGGCGATCGTACCCCTCGCCCGAACCAAAGCGCCGTCCGCGCAGCCCGAATCACCGGCCGCAGCCGAGTGGCGTCCTCAATTCTTCGACGATCATCAGTTAGAGACCGCAGCCTCCATAGCGGAACTGATCATCCCAAAAACCGATACGCCCGGCGCTCGCGACGCCTTAGTCCACCAGCATCTCGACCGCATCCTCGCCGAGTCCCCTGAATCGGAGCAGACCAAGTTTCTCCAAGGGCTTTGGTGGCTTGACGGTTACTGCCTGCGCTCAGAGGCTAAGCCGTTCCAAGATGTAGCTCCCGCCCAGCAGATCGAAATCTTACTGCATTTGTACGAGACTTCTGACCCGGATCTTCAGTCGGGAACCGAATTTGTCCAGCTAGCGAAGACCTGGACGGCAAAGATCTACTATTCCACCCAGATCGGCGTGCAGGAATTAAACAAAAACGGACGCGTGCCGCCTGTCTACACACGCCCGTGCAATCTCTGAAGCTACTTCACTACTCGGAACTCGTTGCCCACCACTTCATCGGCTGTACGTCGCGAGTTTCTGATATCCGCTGACTCTGTTTCAGACAACGGCAGCAGCGGGAACAATAGTTCCGCCACCCGGTACGACTCTTCCAGGTGCGGATAGCCGGAAAGAATGAAAGTGTCAATGCCAACGTCGACGTACTCCAGGAAGCGTTTAGCCACCGTTTCGGGATCGCCGACCAGTGCGGTCCCGGCGCCGCCTCGCACCAGTCCCACTCCGGCCCAAAGATTGGGGCTGATCTCAAGATTCGCGCGGTCGCCGTGGTGCAGTGCCACCATCCGCCGCTGACCCTCGGAATCCAAACGCGCCAGCGCCTTTTGCGATCGCGCGATGGTCTCTTCATCCACATACTTGATCAGTTCCTTAGCCGCTTGCCAGGCCTCGTCATTCGTCTCGCGCACGATCACATGCAGGCGAATGCCGAAACGCATCGTACGTCCGGCTTCCGCCGCTTTCTTGCGAACGGTCTCGACCTTCTCCGCCACCAACGCCGGCGGCTCGCCCCACGTCAGGTATACGTCCACTTGTCGCGCAGCCAGTTCGATCGCCGCCTTCGAGGAACCACCGAAATACAACGGCGGATGAGGACGTTGCAGCGGCGGATAAATGACCTTGGCGCCTTCCACGTGCACATGCTTCCCGTTGAAAGTAGTCGGTTCCCCTGAAATCGACCCGCGCCACACTTTCAGAAATTCATCGGTAACTTCATAGCGCTCATCGTGTGAAAGAAAAATGCCGTCGCCTTTCGCTTCGTCCGGATCGCCGCCGGTCACGACATTGATCAGCAATCTTCCATCGGAAAAACGGTCGAACGTTGCCGCCATGCGCGCCGCCAGCGTCGGTGACATCACCGCTGGCCGCACTGCCACCAGAAATTTCAACCGCTGCGTAACCGGAACCAGTGTCGACGCCACCACCCATGCATCCTCGCAGGAGTTGCCGGTCGGCAGCAGTACGCCTTCATAACCGAGTTGGTCCACGGCCTGCGCAATCTGCTTCAGATAGCCGTGATCCGTCTGGCGCATCAGATGCGTGGTGCCCAAATACCGGCCGTCACCCTGGGTGGGAATAAACCAGAAGAGTTTCATCGTTACTTGCCCGAGTTTCTCAAAGAATGATCATTGCTGAACGAGATCGGCTGCAGTCCCTTGCTGATGACGAACAAAGCGATTGTACCCGCCAGCGGCATCACGGCGGCCAGGGCGAATACGGGCGAGTACGAAAAACGATCCACCAGAAAACCCGTCAACAACGGGAACAATAATCCAGATAATCCGCCGCAGATGCCATGCAATCCAGTGGCGCGGCCAACGGCCTCGTCGGGAAACATATCAGTTACGGCCGCGAACATGTTAGCCGACAAAAAAGTGTGACCGAATAGCACGATTCCGATGACGCCCAACGCCTCCGGAACAGTTGGCACAAAGTAGACCGCGAAACTCGCCAGACACAGAACCGCGCCCGAGTACATCGTGATCTGGCGCGCCCGGTTCGCGCTGAAGTTTCGCTTCAGTAGCAAGCCCGCGGCCCAACCTCCCGAAATGCTTCCTAAGTCGCCCATCAGAAACGGAATCCAACTCAAAAAGCCGATATCGCGCAAACTCAATCCGCGCACCGTGTAAAGATAATCAGGCATCCAGTACCAATAAAATTGCAGCACGGGACCCACCAGGAATCGGCACGCCATCACGGACCACGATTGCCGATAACGGAGTAGTTCCCCGCTGCCTACAGTCGCTTCGGGTCCAGTGGTTGGCGCCGCCTCCGGACTGAGCCGATGAAATCTCCACCACAGCGGAACCCAGCAGGCGCCCAAAATCGCCGGCACGAAGAATGCGTATCGATAACCGTAGTGCCGCGCTAAGAAGACCACCAGCGGCGGCGCCACAATCGAACCGATCATTGTGCCGCTGTTGAAAATGCCAATCGCGAAGGCCCGTTCCGTGCGCGGAAACCACTCGTTGACCGTCTTCACGCCGCCGGAAAAATTTGCGCACTCCCCAGTTCCCATCCAGAAGCGCAGCAGCCCCAAATCCAACCCGGAACGCGCAAACCCGTGCAGGCCCGTCGCAATAGACCACCACAAAACCGCCGCGCCGAGCCCCAGCCGCACACCCCAGCGGTCCATCAGCCAGCCCATCGGATACTCGCCCGACATCATCCCGAACTGAAATGCCGCAACGATACGCCCATACGCTTCGTGCGAGAGGTGCAGCATCTCGCGTATCTTCGGAGCGAGGACCGATAGCGTCTGGCGGTCAATGAAATTGATGACAGTGATGCCCACCAGAAAAGCGAGCACCGCCCAACGCCTGCGGAGCGCGGCCTCTTCGCTCCTCATCCCGAGCGCGGCAGGCAATGGTAGCCGCGCTCGCACCAAACTAATGCTCTTCCTTGATGCCGCTCCAGTTTTCGAACGGCGCCGATCAACACGAAATGATCGCCCGCCTCGACGATTCGCTCCAGTGAACAGTTGAAGCTCGCCACCGTACCCTCCAACCGCGGAACGTTCGCCCAACCCGGCGTCCACTCCACACCCGAAAACCGGTTGTCTTCCCGCCGGTTAGAAAAGCGCTTTGCTAAATGTTGCTGGTTTTCACTCAGCACATTCACAACAAACGGCAGCTCCGATTTGAGCCCGTTCGAGAAATCCAGCCGCCGTGTCGATACACACAAGAATCAGAGGCGGTTCCAGGGAGACCGAAGCGAACGAACTGACGGTCATGCCGTACGGCCGGCCATCATCCAGCCTGCGCGTCACGACGGTCACTCCCGATGGAAACAATCCACAGATGGCGCGAAACTCCTCAGGAGAGACCTCCGCCCGATCTAGTTCGTTCGCATCGCCATTCACAAGCCTAATTCTGCTGCGCCGCTTGCGCCTGCATCCCTGCCATTTGCTCGCGAATTTGTTTCATACGCTCGCGCGCCGCTGCCGTGCGCTCACGCCCGTTCGGCGTCGCATCGATCAGCTTTTCCAGATTCACAAGAAATTCAGGCGCGTACGCCTGCCGCATTTCAGGCAGCAACGGCTCGATTTTCGAGAAGACGCCGACATGTTCGCCATTTGCATCGTTGAAAAATTCCAGGCTGATCGCCCCATTATTCACGAGTGCGGCCGCCATGTCCCAATAGGTGAGAACCATCCGCAGATGCCCGCTATTCTGACTGAACATTGCACGAGTCACGTCCGCTAACGACGTCGGCGCGAATTCCCGGAAATACCAGTCGCGTGCTTTGCGCATCACCTCTTCGCGGCGCAGTTCGTACAGCTTTAAAATCAGTTGGCCTTCATCTTGTTTTGACATTGTTGATATTCCTTTTCCGTTCTCCCGCGCTTTGAGGCGCGCCGGTTCACCATCGTAGAGTATCAGCGCGGGCTATTCTGGAGAACGGCTCTTCCGCCCACACCCGGATGCTCACCCGCGCTGCAGTAAGAACTCTCAGAGCGTTCGCCCTGCTGTTCTCCGTTTCAACGGAGGTGCTCGCCGGGCCGCCCTTTCAAACAGACGATCCTGAGCCCATCGACTTCAGACATTATGAGTTTTATACCTTCGCAGCCAGTGACGGGACGCCGGTCGAAACCGACACCGTCGGGCCCGCCATCGAATTCAACTGGGGCGCTCTTCCCAACGTTCACCTCCACATCATCATTCCCGCCGCCGGCATTCTGCCTGCAAACAATCCCGGCCTCGCTCCTGCCGGTATAGGCCCGCGCGCGTTCGGCCTCGGCGATATCGAAATGGGCATCAAACTCCGGTTTGTGCAGGAAACCAAACACCGCCCCATGATCGGCACATTCACAATGTTCGAGATTCCGACCGGCAACGCCGCCAAAGGTCTGGGCGTCGGCAGTACTTGGTACAAAGTGCCCATATGGGCGCAAAAGAGCTTCGGTCCGTGGACCACCTATGGCGGCGGCGGAGAGACGGTCATAAGCGGGCCCGGCTATCGGAACTTTCCCTTCGCAGGTTGGCTCGTGCAACGTGATCTTGGCAAGAAACTCACGCTCGGCGCCGAAGTTTTTTATCACGGGCCGGAAGGCATCGCAACGCCCCAGACTAGACCCGCAACGCTCATCGACATCGGGGGCTATTACAAATTTCGCGATCCCGGCTTTCAGTTACTGTTCTGCTATGGCCATACTGCCATCGGCCAAACGGAAAACTATGCCTACTTGGGCCTTTATTGGACTTGGGGCAATAAGAAGAACGGAGATAAGTCGACCGGCCGCGATACGCCCGCGGGCGCGGCATTCAACTCGATGGCGCCTCCCGGTTTGATGGCGCGCTCTTGAAATCGAACCCGTGATGATCGTTTCCCGATCAGCCTAATTCGTACTGGCTGGCACAATCCGCTCAATGCGGTCGGGCGCGTTAAAGACGACATAGAGATCGCCATCAGGCCCATTTACAACATCGCGCACACGCCCAATACCCTTAAACAGGATTTCCTGGTGCGTCACTTTTTCGCCGTGAACCACTAAGCGCAACAGTTCTTGCGCAGCCAATGAGCCGAGAAACAGATTGTTCTTCCATTGCGGAAACTTATTGCCCGTATAAAAAGTAAGTGGGCTCGTGGCGATCGAAGGAACCCAGTAAGTAACCGGCTGATCCATTCCGTCATGCGCCAGGTGATTGGTGATCGGCGTTCCATCGTAGTTCATGCCGTAAGTAATCGCTGGCCAACCGTAGTTATGCCCGGCACGAAGAATGTTCAATTCATCTCCCCCGCGCGGCCCATGCTCTGATTCCCACAACTCTCCGGTCACTGGGCTAAAAGTCAGCCCCTGCGCATTACGGTCGCCATACGTCCAGATGCTGGGTATCGCTCCAGTCCTGTTGACGAATGGGTTGTCCTTGGGGATGCTCCCATCGTCATTCACGCGGTGTACTTTCCCATTCGGCTGTGTCAGATCCTGTTCGTCTCCCGGACACGCGCGGTCCCCGACCGAAAAGAAAAGATGACCTCTGCCGTCAAACAGCAGGCGCGACCCGAAGCGCTGGCCTCCGGCCCGGTACAGCGAGTCGTCCGCCTTAAAAATCTGTTGCTGATCGACCAACGAACCCTCACGCAACCGCCCTCGAATCACTGCCGCCATTCCCAAGCCGCCCGGACTCTTGTCACCGTAGGAAAGATAGATCCAGTCATTGCCCGCGCGCGAATAGTCGGGATGCAGCGCCACATCCAGCAGTCCGCCTTCGCCGCCATATACCGCGGGAATGCCATGCACGGCTTCCGGCAGCAATTTGCCGTTCTCGATAATGCGCAAGCGGCCTGGCCGCTCGGTCACTAACTGGCGGCCGTCCGGCAGGAATGCAATCGCCCAAGGCGTCTCCAGCCCCGTTTCCATCACGGGCTCCAGCTTGAACGAGGCGTTCTCACTGTGTACCGCCACGCCCGGAACAGGAGCATTAAACTTCGTATGATCCGTCTGAAAGCTGGCTGCGCGCTCCCGAAGGTAGATGACTAAGCCACGAATTTCGGGCGCGTCGAAGTCCTTCTCCATCGCCGGCATACCCGCTTCGGGGTGACCATGGCGAATGCTGTTCGCTACGCTTGCGTCATCGCCCCCATAGCGCCAAACTCCATCTACCAGACTCGAGGCCGAGCCGCCCGCCATCTCCGCGCCATGACAACTGGCGCACTTCTCCGTATAGAGCTTAGTAACGTCGCGGCCCCGGCTGGGAGGATTCTGTTGTCCTAAAATAGCTCCCACCGTGATCGTCAGAACACAACTCGCCCTCTGAGCCGTCACACGTACCGATCGCATACCTCCCACATTCTTGCATCTGGTACGCGATCAGGACGCGCTCACTGAGGCGCGACCGTGAGGGAGCGCGCCTCGCCACCTTGATACCGCAGCAGAATGGCCAATTACGGCGCACTGAAGTAGCCGACGATGTCGATAATTACGTGTGTCTGATCGGTTACGAACACTTCAACGGCGCCCTGAGTTCCCGCCGGCACAAGCGCCGCATTCGCGACCACTTGCCCATTGCCGGAGTTTAGAGTCGAGACCGTCGGCCGCGTTTCTCCTGCTGGCCAAAGTGTCAGGTACGTAAGCGCTGCCGGGGGCACCGCCGTGACATTCAGCGCATAAGCCTTAGCGGTGGACGGAATTCCACACGCGCTTTCCGGTATCAGGAAGCTGCGCGTGGAATTAGCCGCCATGATCGGCCCTCCGAAGCTTCCGTTGGCGTTCCTCGTATCGGCCACCCGGCACGGAGTTACGGTATTGAACACCAGCGGCGTCGGAGGATTGCTTGTGAAGTAGCCATTGATATCCGTGATCAGTTGGGTCTGATCTGTTACGTAGGCAGTCACCGCGCCGCTGTTGCCCGCGGGCACAATGGCCGCATTCGCCACGATTTGCCCATTGAGCGAATTGAGCGTCGACACATACGGCCGTGAGCTTCCGGTCGGGAAGAGAGTCAAATAGTCGAGCGTCGAGGTCGGCACCACCGTGGCGTTTACCGAATAGGCCGCTGCGGTCGCCGGAATGCCGCAGCCGCTCGAGGGAATCGCGAAACTCCGGCTGGAGCCCGCCGCGAGAATCGGACCTCCGAACGGTCCGTTTGCATTGCGAGTGTCTTCCACCCGGCACGGCGTAACCGGAACAAACGTCAGTGCTCCAGAACTTCCCGCCGCTCCGAAATAGCCATCCACATCAACAATCACATCCGTCTGGTCTGTGACATACACGTTCACCGCGCCGTTCGTTCCTGCCGGAACTATCGCTGCATTGGCGACGATTCGACCATCCAACGAGTTCAGCGTGGAAACCACAGGTCTGGTTTGACCCGAGGGCCACAGACTCAGGTACGCCAACGTCGTGTGCGGAACAACCGTCACATTGAGTGAGTACGCAGAAGCTGTCGCCGGAAGAGCGCAAGAACCCATCGGCAACGGGAAAGTGCGCGTGGAACCAGCCCTCATTGTGGGTCCGCCGAGAGAACTCGTCGAATCGCGCGTATCCACAACACGGCAAGGCGTGACAGGGATGAACCCTAAGCCCGATTCCGAGGTCACGCTGAAGCTTCGAACCACCGGCGTAGCGGGTGCATACGAACCGTTGCCTGTCTGCGTGGCTTTGATCGTGCAAGTCCCCGGCGTCAAGAACGAAGCGGTCGTGCCGGAAATGGTACAGACACCTGCCGTAGACGAAGTAAAACTAACCGAGAGACCCGAACTTGCGGTGGCCTTGAGCGCCAGCGTCGTGTTCACGTTCTGCGAGGAAATAGCCGCAAAGGTAATGGTCTGACCGAACAATACGTTGATGTTCTGTGACGTGCTGGCCGGTTGATACACATCGCTCCCGGCGGCGGTCGCGGTCACGCTGCAGAGGCCTGTACCGTTGAACGTCAGCGTCGTGCCGGAAACCGAACAGACGCTCGCCGGCGAAGAACTGAACGTCACCGGAGTGCTCGCCGTTGCCGACAACGTGATCGATGTTCCTGTTCCCCCCTCACTCGGAAGATTCACGAACCTGACGGTTTGTGTCTGCAATATGCCGGACCCGGTCACCACGAACGAATAAGCCGCAATTGCCCCGGTCAGCGGCGCTCCCGCCTGAGTAGAAGTGGCTTGCTGGCCATCGCCGGCAAAAGCGTACAGAATGTGCGACCCGGGCTGTAATGACGAGACGTTGGCTACAAACGAAGGATTGCCGCCCGTAGCCGTGCTCCACGTCCCCTGCCAGGTGTCCACTTGGTAATACACGGCATTCGGGGTAGTCGCATTCGGAGTGAATGAGCTGGCAGCGCTCACCGTGAAGCCCGGATTCGAATCGCTGGTCTGATTGTTCGCCAGTGGCGTAATGGTGGTCGTCAGCGGAATCGCCTGCACCTGCTGTTCGCTGATTACCGTCACGATGTTGTTTTGTTGATCCGTGACGTAGGTTTGGTTCGTCACAGTGTTGACGGCCATCCCAACGGGTTCGGGACCCGTCGCGACCGTCGTAATACTGTTGGTTGCTCCGTCGAGCACGTTAACGTTCCCGCCCGGATGATTGTTGATGTAGATCTTATTCGTCACGGGATTTACCGCGATCCACTCGGGCTCGGTGCCGGATGCCAGCGGAATAGTCGCCGTGTTGTTGCTCGCGCCGTCTATCAGCGTGATGCTGTTGCTGCCTGTGTTGGCAACGTAGATCTTGTTAGTCACCGGATTCACCGCGACACCCGCAGGTTGCATACCGGTTGTTACCGCCGTCGTGCTGTTTGTGAAGCCATCAATCACCGTCACGCTACCAGGGCTTCCGAAATTCATGTTGGTTACATAGATCTTGTTCGTTTCTGTGTTAAGGGCCAAGTCGCTTGGGAAGGAACCCGTTGCCACAGTTGTCGTGCTGTTGCTCGCGCCGTCAATCACAGTCACACTGTTGTTTTGATTGAGGACGTAAATCTTATTGGTCACCGGATTTGCAACCAACCAGTAAGGATACGGGCCCACTGTCACCGTCGCCGTGCTGTTGCTCGCTCCATCGATAACAGTGACGGTAGAACTGCTGCTGTTGCTGACATAGATCTTATTCGTCGTGGGGTTGACGGCGATCTGTGCCGCTCCTGGACCCGCAGGAACATTCACTATGTCGTTGGTCGCTCCATCAATTACGCTCACCGTTCCGTCTCCCGCGTTCGCCACATAAATTTGGTTCGTCGCTGAATTCACTGCCACGCCTAAAGGATGGTTCCCAGTTGTCATGGTCAAAACAGCGTTAGTTATAAGGTCAATGATGCTAACCGAGCCGCTGCCCGCATTGACAACATAGATTTTGTTGGTAACGGGATTTACGGCTACGGCCAGCGGGTCTGTGCCGACCGAAAACGAAGCGGTCATGTCGCTCGCGCCATCGATCACGGTCACGTTATCGCTGCCGTAGTTGCTGACGTACACCTTGTTGGTTACCGGATTCACGGCCACCAAATTGGGGTAAGTGCCCGCGGCCGCAAGTTCTGTCACAGCATTCGTCGCGCCGTCGATCACCGTCTCGCCCCCGCCGTCATCGGCAACGTAAATCTTATTCGTAATCGGATTCACCGCCACAGACACGGGAAACGAACCAACCGCTAGCGTTGTCACGCCGTTACTGGCGCCGTCAATTACCGTCACAGTGTTGCCGAGATCGTTGCTGACGTAAATCTTATTCGTTATCGGATTCACCGTCACGGATATGGGGTATGAGCCCACGCCTACAGTTGCGGTGGAGTTATTGTTATTGCCGTCGATGATCGTCACACTGTTGCCGCCCGCGTTAGCGACATAAATTTTGTTTGTTACTGGGTTTAGCGCCACCGAGTAGGGGCCTTGGCCAGTCGTTACGGTCGCTGTACTGTTGGTTGCGCCGTTGATCACCGTCAAGTTATTGCTATTAAGATTTGTGACGTAGACTTTGTTTGTGACCGGGTTCACCGCTACCGAATACGGCGCCGTTCCCGTCGCTACGGTTGTCGTGTGATTGGTGGCCCCATCGATTACCGTCAGGTTATTGCCGTTCACGTTCGCAACGTAAATCTGGTTTGTCACGGGGTTTACCGCCAGAGAAAATGGCTTAGCGCCCGCCGCGACCGTTGCGGTGCTGTTTGTGACGCCGTCGATAATGGTCACGCTGTTGCTTCCTCCGTTAGCGACGTAGATCTTATTCGTCAACGGGTTCACCGCCACTGAATCGGGAGTGTTCCCCACTGTTACAGTGGTCGTACTATTTGTTTGGCCGTCGATCACCGTTACGTTTGCGCTGTTTTGATTGGCGACGTACATCTTATTTGTCACCGGGTTGATTCCTATCCAGTTAGGTACCGAGCCCGTTGCAACGTGCGTGGTCACACTTTGGCCCGGCATCACCGGCGCCAGGACACTTAACACAGCAAAAGCCGCCACATAGCGCAGGCATCTGGTTCCTTGTGTTAGTAATCGAGTAAGTCCATTCAATTTCATATCCGTTTGTCCTATGCCTTATTGGCGTCCCATGTTCAAACGAGCGCCACTCAGGCCCGCCACAGTCTTGGTACGCACTCCGTGCAATCTAATGCCCAACCGAATTACGCGCGTCCCGACTTCGCACGACCACGCCATGCAGCGGCTGCGTTCCGAAATGTCCGGCGGCGGGCTTTCCGAAGAGCAACGTGATATTCGAGAACTCGATACTGTTCTCGCCTGTGCCACCGGTGATTTGTATCGTCAAGGCGGGGTAATCTGACCCAAAGGGCGGTGGGAAAATTCCGTTGGCCGTGATCACGGCCCAGCCAGTTACTTGAATCCCGTCGGGAATAGTCGTAACTTCGCCATCCACCAGTGTGATGTGGTGCGTATGCTGCATGCGGCCCATAGGGTTGTCCAGATCGCCGCCATTCTTTATCACTCCCGAGTCCGAACGCTCCATAGTCAGCGCCGCCGAAAAATTAGCCTTGCAATCGGCCTTGCCATACCTCCCTTTCATCACCAACGACCAATGACCTCGAACCTCCCATGGGCCACCGGGTGAAACCGTGGATGCAGGCGTAAAATCGTTGATCACGCCCCGGAACTTTGTATGGTCCTGAGTTTGGGCCAGAGCGCCCGTCCCTGTCGTCAGCACCAAAACCGCGATGACTTGCACCGCCTGTCGCAAAACTTCGCTCTTCATGAACAACTCCAAATCTGAAATTCACGCCTTCTAACCGTGTGCCAACAGGATCTGCTTCCTTGCTGCCTGGCGACAAACAGCAATACGGGGAATCGCCGCCGTTTCCTCTGATTACCGTCAAATGCCGTCTTTTGCCGTATCCTGGCCCACACGTTACAATCGTTTGCCGGGCCCGCAACACTCGCGGGCCCCTCCGAGGAGAGCGCGATGCAACAGACGTCCGCCGGTACATCCCTATCTGTGAAACCACCCGCAGATCGGCTGGATTCGTGGAAGGAAATCGCGGCCTATCTCAACCGCGACGTGACAACCGTCCAGCGCTGGGAGAAGCGGGAGAGTATGCCCGTTCACCGGCACTTGCATGACAGGGTGGGCTCCGTCTATGCGTTTCGGTCGGAGTTAGACGCATGGACTGCCAGCCGAAAGCTCCGGGCTCCCCAGGAGAATACTCCCCCCGTCCCGCCTCCGAATTCTCCAACCTCTGCGGCCCGAGCGACGCGAATTTCCGGATGGATGATCCTGTTGCCGCTTGCGCTGGCAACTGCGTTGGCCATTGGCGCAGGTCTCCGCCTTGCGAGCAACGACTACTTCTGGCGAAACCCCATCGCCGACGCCAAATTTCAAACCGTCACCGACTTCGGTGGAATGGAACAAGCCGCGGCAATATCACGCGACGGTCAATTCGTGGCGTTTCTGTCGGATCGCGACGGAACCATGGATGTCTGGGTCACGCAGCTTGGCTCGGGACAGTTCCGCAATCTCACCCACGGGAGCGCTTCGCAACTCGTCAATCCAGAGATCCGCAACCTCGGGTTCTCGCCCGATGGCGCTTTCGTGACGTTTTGGGCTCGCACGCCAAACGGCCCCGGCGCCGACAACATTAGCGTATGGGCAGTGCCAACCTTCGGTGGACAGATCAATCCCTACCTGAAAGGCGCCGCTGAGTTCGACTGGTCGCGCGATGGCTCCCGGCTTGCTTATCACACCCCTGGGCCCGGCGATCCTCTATTTATCTCACGGGGCGTCGCACGGCCTGGGAATCGGCCTATCTTCACGGCGCCAGCCGGCGTGCACGCCCATTTTCCGTTGTGGGCGCCCGATAACGCGTTCGTCTACTTCGTTGAAGGTTCTCTCCCGGACAAATTAGATGTTTGGCGCATCTCTGTCTCCGGCGGGACTCCCGAACGGATCACGTCGCACATCGCACGCGTGGCTTATCCCATTCTCTTGGACCGCCGCACGTTGATGTATCTCGCCAGCGATCCCGACGGTTCGGGTCCTTGGCTTCGCAGCATGGATATGGAGCGCCGCATTTCTCACCGGCTCACATCCGGGACCGACAAATACACATCGCTCGCCGCCAGCGCGGACGGCCGCCGTCTCGTGGCTACGCTCGCAACGCCGACGCACACCCTCTGGCGTTTGCGAATTAACGGTTCATCCGGGGACGTTTCCAGCGCTACGAAACTGTCCTTGACCACTGGAAACGGATTCTCCCCGCGCTTGGGCCCTGATTATCTTCTATATGTTTCCGCAACCGCGGCGACTGAGAGCATCTGGAAGATCACTGATCAAAAAGAAACAGAGTTGTGGAGTAGTCCGGGATCGCAGGTCGTTGGCGGCCCGGCCATTTCGCCCGATGGGCGGTCCATTGCATTCTCGCTTCGGCGAGAAGGGAAGATGCTGCTGTACGTCATGGGGTCCGACGGCACGCACCCACGGATTGTGACGGGATCGCTCGATTTGCGCGGCGCTCCGGCATGGTCTCCCGATGGCGGGACGATCACCTCCGCCGCGGACGATCATGGGTTCCCGCATCTCTTTCGTATCCCGCTCGACGGCCGCCCACCTGCTTCTTTTGTTCAAGACTACTCGGTAGATCCGGCATGGTCGCCGGGCGGTAGCTTTGCCCTCTACTCGGGACCCGATATCGGCACCACCTTTTCCATGAAAGCCGTCACGGCTAATGCGTTGCCCAAACCCTTGCCTCCGCTCACCCTAACTCGTGGCGCCCGACACCTGGCCTTCCTCTCTGGAGGAAAATCGATCGTGCACCTGCGAGGAGACTTTCGACATAAAGATCTTTGGCTGCTCGAACTGGATACAGGGGCCGAACGACAGTTGACTAATCTCGGTCCCGACTTCGACGTTCACGATTTCGACGTCTCCCCAGACGGCCATGAGGTTGTACTCGAACGACAGCAAGAACAGTCAAATATCGTGCTTCTGACTCTACCCCCGCCATAACCCAAACACAAAGCGCAAGTCGACAGATCTGGAATGACGGTTCTGACCTCGCGCTTTGCGACTCGTCGCGCACGGCTCACTGCTCACTGCTCAGACCGTCAACGCCAGCAGACTCGCTTCAGCGGATCGAGCACTGCTGGATTCGGAGAACAACTTGCTACAGTTTCCTATTACCGTAGCTAAAGGAGCTCATATGGCTGCAGGCGTATCGTCTATTCCCGAACGGCGAGTCTTCCGTATCTTCATCAGCTATGCGTCAGAAGATCTGGCGATAGCGACAGCGGTGGCAAGCTGTTTCAAGACGGCGCTACCTGACTTCTTCGCCGAAGTCAACCTGGATAAGGATTTCCTCGAGCCGGGCTCGGCATTTCAGGCTCAGATGGAGGCGAAACTTCAGGCAACCGATGTTTTGGTGATCGTCTATACGGGTTCCGAAAAGCGCAGCCATTCCTACACCGGCTGGGAGATTGGATATTTCGACCACGTTATGCGAACCGATCCTGGTAGCCGGAAGAAGATCTCTCTTTATCTGTTCGGTCCACCTGAGACCACGTCCTCCGAACAGGGCATTCCGCTCGGCCTCTCCAAGGAACAATTGAGATTGAACTCCCAACAGTTTGAGTCTGTAGTTTCGGTGTTACCCGAAGAGCCTCTCTGCAAGGAGATTGAGGCTTGGCAGCAACTTGTTGCAGGCAACATGCAAAGCATGCAGTTCCCGAGACCCCATTACAGACCCGAACAACAGGCCGAAAGATGCGTTCGCAACCTGAGACTCGCGATATTCCAGTATTTGAAAACCACGATTGAGAGCGTGGTGAAGCCGCAAAAGCAGATCACGATTCGGGTGAAAGGATCCGCTCTAGAACAATCAAACGGGAGCCTGCCTCCAGAGGCGGAGATACGTCCGTTCGGTGCGTTGGGATCGGGTGGTTCGATGGATATGTTCGGTCTCTCAAATGAATACATAACTTGGGGGAAGTTCCTCGATTCCACCTCCACCCAACCATTCGGAGATTCTTGGCGGGACGCCATCACCAGCGTTGTACTCTCGTCATTCCCAGACCGGGTCGATGTCGATAACAGCCAAGTAATTGTTTCAAGCGACGGGAAAACGTCATATAGAGTTATTTTGACGACAGCGACGAAGTTCTACGATGACTTCCGCGAGTACAATCTCTATTTCGTTGAGACCGTTCAGCGCGAGGACTACGGCGATCAGGACACGACTTATCTGCTAAAAGGACTGGAGTTGGTCTGTCGCTTCCGCTCCGTTTTCCTCGAACCAAGCAGCGATTTTCTCGGCGAAAATATCGGTCTGATACATCTCGAGCAACTGCCGAAGCTTGCCACGAAACTCTTGAAAGAGTTGAATCTTTTGCATAGAGACGCACAAGAAGCAGGACTGGACCGGCCAGGCGTGTGGGCGAAATATGTCACCATCGATCACGTCAAAGCCATCACAGAAGCCTACCGGCCTTGCGAATCGAAGCTGCGGGACATCATTTCGAGGATTATGGCCGCAAAAGGCCAGACAACGCTGCTTCAACCGCTCGGCCAAGAAATGGCGGACGTGCTGATGGCCATGGAAAAGGTCGTCCGAAAAGAAAACATGCTGCTTCTTCGAGAAATGGTGACGCAGTTAGACAAGATTGTCGAGCGGCAGGATGACCCGGAGCACTGAAGGGCAGCCCTATCCTACTCTTAACCTATACAACCGGCCAGCATGATAACCAGGAGTCTGATTCTTAGCTTCTCCATCGCTGCATCGATGGCCATCGCTCAGACACCCGGTTCCGAATCGAACAAATCACTTACCTTCAGTCGGGACGTGGCGCCGATCCTCTACAAGCACTGTGTGAGTTGTCACCATCCGGGTGACATCGCGCCTATGTCGCTCCTGACATATAAAGATGCGCGTCCCTGGGCGGCGGCGATTCGACAGGCGGTTGTCACACGCAAAATGCCGCCCTGGCTAGCGGACCCCGCAATCGGGCACTGGTCAAATGATCCACGTTTATCTGACGCCGAAATACAAACGATTCGCACCTGGGTAGAAGGCCCGAAGTCTGAAGGTGATCCGAAAGATATGCCGGATCCGCCGTCGTTTCCTGACGGCTGGAAGATCGGCAAGCCCGATGCGGTGTTCAGCATTCCGGTCCATACGCTCGAAGCCAAAGGACCGGACGAATATACGTACGTCGATGTGCCGACGCATTTCCAAGAGGACCGCTGGATTGTCGCCGCTGAACTTCGCCCTGGAAATCGCAAGATTGTTCATCATGCGCACGTTTTCGTCAAAGGAGAGAAAACAGCGCGGAAGAAATCCGACACACCGGCGACTGAATACGCGAACTGGATTCGCATCCGGCAAGGCTCGCTCGAATGGGTGCGGCCCGAAGCGCCCGTTATTGACAACGGGTGCTCAGTTGACGACAACGGTCTGTTTCCAGGATCGAAGAGTTCAGATTTGAGCAGCCTTATCAGCTCTTACCTGCCGGGTCGCGGGGCTGATGTTTACCCACCGGGCACGGCGCGAAAGATTCCTGCGGGCGCTATTTTGAGTTTTCAGATCCACTACTCGCGAACAACAGGGAAGACCGAAACCGACCAGACCAGCGTCGGGCTCATTTTTGCGAAGGCGGCGCCGCGGGTCGTCTCGCGCCGAATTGATCTCTCGAATCAGATGTTCATGCTTCCCGCCGGTGATTCTGACCATGCAGTCAGCGAATGCCATACCTTCGACAAGGATGTGCTGATCACAAGCCTGACTCCACATATGCATTTGCGGGGGAAGTCGATGCAGATCGTTGCGCAACTGCCGGACGGCCGCAAACAGACGCTGCTTTCCGTTCCCGAATATCAGTTCAATTGGCAGTTTACGTACCGGGAAAAAGATCCTGTGTATTTGCCGAAGGGGACGCGCATCGAAGTGCTTGCCCGCTTCGATAACTCCGTGAACAAGCCCGGCAATCCTGATCCCACCAGTAACGTCCGCTGGGGTAGCGCGAGCGAGAACGAGATGATGGATGGCTGGATTGAATATGTGGATGCTACGCCGGCTGACCCAGTGAGAGCCGCGGTGGCGATGAGGTTTCCGTAAAGACGCGCGCTTTTTTCGCGACTTCATTAGGCATTTCGAAGGTATTCGAATCCGTCCACCTGACTCGAAAAAAATGGACGTCGAGATGCACAGTTCACCCTAACCGGATGCAGCTTACAGCGTTTAAAGAGCTGGCACGCGGCGACCTACTTCGTAGCGTGTAGCTGCGTCGCCAGTTGCGCCAGCTTGCGCTGGGCCGCCGATTCCATGGCCTCGGTCGGGGGTTCGTCGGCTTCATCGATGAGAACGGCTAATGAACCCAGTCCATCGTTCAAATCCGAGAATTTTTCCGCGACAGATTCTTGGTTCTGTTTTTTGGCGGCCTCATACGCTTCATAGCTGGCTTTCATTCCCGCCATGAGCTTCTGCTCAAGCGCCAATTGCGCGGTAAAGGCCGCCCCAGTCGTGGTCTCCCTGGGATCGCGCCGGACGATGAGCGGTTGACTGTAGATGTGCCCGTCCACTTCAAGCTTCACAGTGTACCGGCCCGGAACAACGAGAGGTCCAAGCGGATCGGCAGGTGTCTCGTGCGGTACCGCGGACATGGGATAGTCATGATGCAGCGATAGTGGCGGCGAATAGCGCAGATCCCAGACAAAGCGGTTCTGCCCGGCGTTGGCCGGCAAGGGGTGCGGGTTCGCCATCCAATAATCCGCGAACGTCGGCCATTTTACGGGCCTAATTTCGCTTTCGGGCAGGGGTGCGCTGCTGAATTGCCGGACTAATTCGCCCCGCGAATCGTAGATGGCCAGTTTGATGGGGGCCGCCGGCTTGCCCTGCAACGTGTAGTCGAGCACAGCGCCAGCCGGCGGATTGGTTCCTGCCGGAATTTCCGGCGGCATGGGCGTATCGGAAACGACGGCGCGGCGTAACCGAATGGCCGCCTTCGGCCGGAGCAAGTGGTCTGGCGTCCCGGCAATCCGGGAATCCAGTTGCTCGAGCGGACTTAGGTCATCCAAGATCCAGAATCCGCGACCGAAGGTTGCCGCGACCAAATCACCGTTTCGCAGAGCTAAATCCCGAACCGAAACAGTCGGGAGATTCAGCTGCAGTGACTGCCACTCGCTGCCATTATCGAAGGAAATGTAAACGCCATTCTCCGTGCCTGCATAAAGCAACCCCTGACGTTTGGAATCGGCTCGCACCACCCGGACAAAGCTTCCGTCTGGTATCCCTCTGGTGATTTCGGTCCAGGTTCTTCCGTAGTCATCGGTGCGGTAAATGTATGGCCGGAAATCTCCCCATTCATGCCGGTCCATCACCGCGTAAGCCGATGCCACGCTGAATGGCGATGCCTCAATCATGCTGACGGTATCCAGCGGTTTCAACGCCGGAATGCTCGCGTTCCGCCAGTTCTTTGCGCCGTCATGAGTGACTTGCACGATGCCGTCGTCCGTGCCGGCCCAGATTACGCCGACGTTGACCGGCGAAGGCGCGAGCGCGGAGATCGCCCCCCACTCGTGAGTGGCTTCGCCCCACGGGACTGGGCGCAACGGCGCATCGGGCCGCACCGTCAGATCCGGACTTATGCGCCGCCAGTGCAGTCCAGCGTCCGAGCTCTCGAGAACAAACTGTGTGCCCAGATAAAGAATGTTTCCATTCTCGGGAGAGAATACGAACGGCGGAACGAGCGCCCCCCAGTAAGGTCCGAACGTGTACCGATATGGCCCACCGCTGCCGATATACGGCGAGACGTCGAGAATCTGCCATGTTTCTCGCGTCCTACGGTGGATACGGCCGTCATCTCCGCTGGCGAAGATCCACTGCGGGTGGACTGGATCGGGCACAACGTAGCCGTATTCGTAAGCTCCCATGGAGGTTCGCCAGTCCATGAACTTGATGTCACCGAATTCCCCTCGGCTGCGCACTTCGACGGAGCCGCTATCCTGCTGGGCGCCGTAGACGCGGTATGGAAAATCGTTGTCTGTGGATACGTAATAGATCTGCGCGGTCGGTTGGTTGTACCACGTGCTCCAGGTTCGGCCCGCATTCAGGCTCACACTCGCACCCTGATCGGCGCCAAGGATCATTTGACTGCTTTGGCAGCCTGAGTTGCCTTCGATGGGCACACACGGACTCTTCGGGTTGATCCAGAGCTCGTGATAATCGTCCCCACCCGGCGCTCCCTTGTACGCTGTGAATGTCGTGCCGCCATCCGTCGAGCGGTAGAAGGAACTCCGGACGACATAAACGAGGTCCCGATTCTGCGGATCCATCCAAACCCTGCCGAAATAGCCGTAGCGCCCGCCAGGAACCAGTCGAGGATCTTCGCTGATGCGGCGCCAACTCGCTCCTCCGTCGTCGGAGCGAAACAACCCGCCCGCCTGCTGCCAGTTGGCGTTCGAAATGATGGCGAAAACCCGGTCGCCGGCAGCGGCCAACCCGATCCGTCCCATAGCCCAAGCTGGAAGTCCGTGGCCGGACAGTGGCCGCCACGTGCGTCCTCCATCGGTGCTTTTGTAAATGGCCCCGCCGCCTACGTCACTCTCGGGCGGCGCTGGTGGCGGAGGCACGTGATGATGCCAGAGCGAGGCATACACCACGCCGGGCTGCGCTGCGTCAAAAACCAGCTCGATCGCGCCCGTGATATCGTCCCGGTAAAGCGTCCTGGTCCAGGTTTTGCCGCCGTCCTCGCTCAAATAAACGCCACGATGCTGATCGGGTGTGTATGTCGGTCCGAGAGCCGCAACAAGTACAATTTCGGGGTTCTTCGGGTCTATGAGTATCTTCCCGATATGTGCCGTATCGACTAGGCCCACATGACGCCAGGTGCGCCCGGCGTTGTCCGATCGCCAGACCCCATCGCCTCGGTACACTGCTCCGAACGCCGTGCCTGCGGCGCCAAAATCGCCCGTGCCCACGTAAACGATCTCAGGGTTGGAGGGCGCGACGGCGACTGCGCCGATCGAAGCGGCGTGCGTTTGGTCGAAAATAGGACGCCATACCGTGCCCGCATCCGTGCTCTTCCAAAGTCCCCCCGACGGAGATCCCATGTAGTAGGTTCCAGGTCGCTCAATCACGCCCGAAACACCCGAAACACGGCCGCCACGAAACGGTCCAATCAGCCGCCACTTCATAGCGGCGAACAGCGAGGCATCGAACTGGGTCGCCGCAAGCGGCGCGGCGGCCATGAAGGCCGTGATTAACCCAGCAATTAGGGCGTGTACTTTTGTTTGCAACGCTTCCTTATTCCTTGCAAATCGTCCGGATTGAAGGCATATGATGCACTACGACTATAAGCGGTTGACAGTTGAAACGCCAGGTCAAGAACAGCCTTGGATACGAATCGCCTCCATAGAGCGATGGATTGAGCCAGCAGATACAAAAGTTGGCCGACGTGATCGGGACTTCTCAGCCCGTATCTGGCTTGCCATTCTCCGACCTGCGGACTTCGTGTCAAATTGGATTCGTAAACGCTAGGCTGTGTGGCGATCTGCATCCCGCCGACAGTTCCGTTGTAATTAGGTTGGCAGCGTCCCTGCGCACGGTGATAAGTTGCGGTCTGCGGGTGCGAACGGAGGTGAAGCCCGCATGTCAGCATCGTAAACAATAGAGCTCCGGTCGCAAACCCATCCGCTCGTTCCCCCTGCTCTACGGCATGGGGCGAGACGGAGTCCTCTCAACAGGAATTTTCGGACACATCAATCCTCGCTTCTCGACGCCAACACGAAGCATCTACTTGACGAGTCTTTCATCGCTGCTGGGCGTCTTCTTCCTTCGGTTTGGGATTGCTGTCGAACTACTAAATGTCCGCGCATTTGCCGGATTCGTCCTCGTAAATCTCAGTGTCATCCGTTACTTTTATTTCAAACTCCGCCGCAGCGGCGGTTGGCAGACACTCAATTACTCGCGGGTTCAGCTCAGAACCGAAACCGCTCGACCGGCCAACCGATCCAGTTACACTGGCACTTACTGATCCGGGTCAGCCACCCGCGGAGTACTAACAACCGAAGCCGTCTCTTTCCAATCAAAATGACCTTCGTGGCTGGGAAGGCCGTGCGATGACGCGTATTGATTCCTTATTGCAATGACGCGATTCGCCCAGTTCCCAAGCGGATAGAGCAACTCGCGATAGACCAGGTAGCTCATATCGACGGTTCGAGCAGGCTGATGATCCTTGACGTCGTCCACTTTATCCAGATACCTGCGGCCATTCGCCTCTTGTACTCGAGGAAACCAGCTTCGATACCAGGTGTCAGTCGCATTTCGAAGCACTTGGTTCCGTTCTTCGCGGATGTTCTCGGCGATGTCTGTGGCTCGGTCCAAGGCGGCCGCCGCCTTGTCCGGCTCCGATCGTCCCGCTGCGCTCTCGGCCGCTTTGAGGGCATCGAAGATGCGGCCGAGATCCTGTATCATCACTACATTCTGACGATATAGACCGGCGATCGACAGATAGACTTGAAGGTTGTATCGATTGAGCTGCACATGCTCTAGATTTTCTTCGAGCAAGTCGATCAGCGTGTCGTTTTGAGCCAGGAACTCGCCAGCCAGCTGCAGCCTTTTCTCGTTTTGCCGCCGCCAGTCGCCACTTACCCGAAGCAGTTCAGACGATGGGACCGGTAACGGGGCAAGGAATTGGTCATGAGCGGGCTTCGCCGGATGGAAAACACCATAAGAGTTCCCCCAAATAGGTGTCCGCGCGGTAGACGGGCCAGTGTCCCAACTATCTTCCCAGAACTGTGCCTGCTCGCTCATGAGCTGATAGAGTCGACCCATGTTTGTCGATCCTTCCCCGTAGAAGAGCCGATAAAAACTGCTCTCCAGTTCGCCAGGGGACGGAGCGCCGCGGTGCCACGCGCCGGCCGGCCCAGTCGCATATCCAAGCCAAAACGCTTCCGGATGTATCCCCGGATCTGCCCATCCAGCAACAAAAATACCCATCACATCTGCCTGGTTCGCACGGGCGTAATCAGGCCGTACTGAAGAGAGGCTGTCATGAGAGCTAAACGATGCATGCTCGAACATTTCCTGCACGCGCCCCGGACCCGAAGCCCCGGGGTGAAGACGGCAGGACGGCGGCAAGAGGTAGTATTGCGGGAAGAGTTGTTCTTCGCCCGTTGTCCAGGTGTAGATCATCTGTCTGATGCCGCGGGCTCGGAACGCAGGGTCGAAATCGGGGCCATATAGTTCGCCATTGACCAAGTAGCTGGGTAAAGACGGGATATCATCGGGTTTCAGCGGATACTCTCCCCAGAAGATGACGGTTCGCCCGCGATCATGCAGATAACCCGCTGTCTTGGTCACGAACTCCGAGAGCATCTTTCCGACGCTGCCCAGTTGCTTCGCTCGCGCCGCCTCGTGACACTGTGCGTTATCCGCCAAGCCCACATAGTACGGCTCATCGGTCGAAAGCACAAAGTACTTCCCACCTTGATTCGCTGCCAGCAGATCATCGAACATCCCTTCCAGCAGGTCGTATGTCTTCGGATTCGTCGCGCAGAACTCGTAGTTGCTGTCCGGATACTCCCGCAGGGATGCGTATTCGGGATGCTTCAGAATGAACGCATCATGCGCTGGACCATCCAGATACGGAATCACCTGCACGTGATACTTCAGCCCATAGCTCGTCAGCTCCTGAAACTCCGCGGGCGTTAACGCATATGGCTCCACAATCGGCTCGGCATGCCGGTACTGAAAATGTCCTTCCAGCTTGATGGCAAAGCCGTTGATCTTATAGAACGAAGCCTGCCGCAGCGCTGCCTTCAGTACATCCAGATGCTCCAGGTGATGCGCATCATCCCAATAGATGATGCGTAACTCCAGATCCGGCCAGTCCTCTATCTCTGCTTGCGGCAGCCACAATCTACCGTTCTCTGCTTTCAGCATTTGAACCAGCGTCTGCACGCCATAGAACACTCCCACCGGTGTGTTCCCCGTGATCGTGACCCGGCTGGGAGTCAGTTCCATCCGATAAGCCTGCTCGGCCAATGCAGACCCGTTCACCGCCACGGCATTCGCCGCCACCACCAGCCGCAGCACGCCCACCGCACTTCTCGATCCGGCGAGCGTGAGTTGAAATCGCTCCTCAAGCTGCTCCTTAAAGCTCTGCAGTGCAATGTCGTCCGCCTGCAAGCCCGCGCCCAGTTCCACTCGCCAGCCACGCGTAAACTCAAAGTCTTTCTCTCCCAGCTTCACCTTTTGCGGCGCAGGTATCACCGTGTATCCCCGCGTCATGAGTGGAGAAACCGTAGCGCTCATGGCGATCGATCCCAGCCCAAGGAGTAGTAATGCAAATCTCATTGCGCGGCTTCGTCCCAGTGAACCGTTTTCAAGATCAGCACGAACTGGTTTTCCTCATCTTGCGACTTTTTCTTAAGCAGTTGAAAGCTTCGAAGCAGACGAGCAGCCTCCTCGGTTTTTCCTTCCCGGCGGCATAACAAGGCAAGGTTATAAAGAGCTCCGGGCTGGGCAGGAGCGATGCGGACCGCCTCGCGTAGCTGCATTTCCGCGATCTGCGAGTGGCCGCTCGCAATTTCAGCCTTCGCTAGCGCTACCCGTGGCTCCGCCTCATCGGGTGCGAGGGCGATTGCATGCCGGAGTTCAGAGACAACCGTGTTCCGAGTTGCTAATTCCCCGTTTCCATGGGCGCGAGTGAGCGCTACCGCATGAAGGTAGTAGCAGCGATAGTCTCCGGGAGCGATCGTGGTTGCTCGCCGGAAGCAGTCTGCCGCTTCATCCGGCTTTCCGGTCTGCAGATCCGTAACGCCCAATGCGAGCAGCGCCAGAGGCGAGCGGAGATCGGCTGAACTGGCATCTGCAAAGGCTGTTTTTGCACGGTCAAAGTCGCCCTCGATCGCCCAACTCAGGCCGAGTTCAAGCCTCAGCTTCGCCGAACGAGGGACAACGTGAAGACCACTCGAAAGCACCTCACGCGCATACTTTGCGTTCCCGTGCTCAATGGCAAAACCTGCCAGTGCAAGATAGTTCCGTTCATCTCCCGGGGCCTTCTCGATGGCGGTTGAGTAGGCCCGAGACGCATGTTCCGGCAGCATCAATCCATCCTCTGCGTCTCCAAGCAAGCGGTATGTTTTCGCATCGGCATCATTCGCCGCCACGCGATGTTCCAGCATCTCTTTGGCCTGTGCGAATTGGCCGGCTGCAAGGTACGCATCTACCACGACTGGAAAAGTCTCCCCGTTCTGTGATGCCAACGCGCCGGCTTGCTCGAACTCCCGACTAGCCAATGCCATATTCCTTCCCTCATATCCCGCCAGACCTAGATAGAGGTGCGGAACCGGGTCATCTGGAATGCGATCTTCCAAAGAACGAAAAATGGCAATGGATTCAGTTTTGCGTCCGATAAACCAGAGCACAGTGGCTAAATTCTTCTGTGCGGAGATCTGTTTTGGATTGAGATGGACCGCCTTCTGAAAGAACTCAGCGGCCTTGTCCAGCGCATCCAGCCGCGTGTACATGACGCCGATCTGCTCGCAAAGCAAAGCGTTGTCAGGCTCGGATTGATAGCGGCTGAGCAGACGCTCCACGTCACTTTTTTCTCGCGCCTGAGTGAGACAGACGAATGGAAGCGCCGTAATTAGAATCGTTACCAGCGCGATGCGGATCCCGACTACCAAAGCAGTTTCAACGCAAACTGAATTTGCCGGCCGGTTCCCGAAACTGTGGATTGTATCTGCCCGAACGTCCCACCGTTCGCGAGCGCACCAGTCGACGTAAGAAGAGCCGAGTTCGCATACGAGTTCGGAAGGCTAAAATTCACCTGATTGAACGCGTTGAACATCTCCGTCCGGAACTGCAATTTGACGTTTTCATGTAAGCTGAAGTCTCTCAAGATCGCAAAATCTGTATTCGCAAAACCAGGACCACTGATGAGACCGCGGCCGGAATTTCCATAAGTGCCCGGCGGCACCAGATTTGGGTTCACGAATGCTGCCGCATTGAAGAAGTCATTGACAAACGCATTCCGGTTCGGGTGATTCAGCGTAATCGTTGCGTCTGTCGCTCCCGGTGCGAGTTCCGCGTGCTGCTGGCTGTTCTGTGTACCGTCGAGCGCTACATCCTGCCCCTGCCAGAACGTAATCGGCAGACCGCTCTGCACAGTTTGAATCGCGGTAAACGTCCATCCGGCCAGCAACCCCATCGCGACACGGTTCGCCAGGTGAACCGATGGCGAGTAGAGCCACGAAACCACAAACGAGTTCCGGCGGTCCCAGTCGGATCTTCCGATCTCCTGGCGCAGGTCAAAGGGATTCGCCACTTGTGCTCCCAAGTTATCTGTCGAACTGCTGTCGATCGATTTGGCCAGAGTGTAAGATCCGACAACAGAAAGCCCTTGGCTGAATCTCTTGGTCACTTGCACTTGTAAGCTGTGGTACCAGCTTCGGAAATCGTTTCCCAGCAGATACTCTTGCGGTCCAAGAATGCCTGGCTCATAGATCGTCCGGTCATTGACATTCGCTTCGGATGGCGGCGCGCCGGTTACCGGATCGTTTTCGAACTTAGCCGGATTCCAAGTGCGTAAAGCTTCAATTTTCGTTCCAATCTTGCCCGCATAGGAAGCCTCAAGCATCGTGCTTGTCGTGAGCTGATGCTGAATTGAAAATGTCCATTCTTGAATGTAAGGAGAAACCAGGTTCGAAGCCGTAAAAACACCAGATACCGGCAGCGGAAACAGCGGGCAGTTATAGCCGGGGTAGGTCGAAATCTTCACGCACCCGAAGTGACCGCTGACAGTGGCGGGAGGTGCGGTCTGGCCAATTGATCCGAACGGGTCCACAGCGCTTCCTCCCGCGGCCGCGTAGAAGCCGGCGAACGGCGGATTTTCTTGAGCAACGGAGTCGGCGTTAATCGTTTCATAGAACCAGCCGTAGCCCGCTCTTACACTTGTCTTGCCAGTGCCGAAAACATCCCAAGCCAACCCGATGCGAGGCGCAAAGTTGTTGAGATCGGGGCTGGTCAGGCCTCTCGGGATTCCGGGATCACCGGGGAAGACAATTCCGGGAGGTGCATCGGGCACCTTAACAGATTGTTGCCCAGCCCGCACCGTGTTGATCTCGTTGTTCTTCTCGACCCACGGAAAAAATGGCTCATAGCGAACGCCGAGGGTCATCGTGAAGCGCGGGCTCACTTTGAACGTGTCCTGGGCATAGAACGAATTGAAGGTCGAGTAAGCGTTCGTGTTTCTCACGCCAAATGCAACATTGGTCGTGTCGTACGCACCCAGCATAAAGTCGGCGATTGGGTCGCCGCTCCTGCTTCCGTCGAAGGTCATAGACGGAGCTTCGATAAAGATCTGATGGAAGTTCAACGGAAGCGACTCGAATCCGAATTTAAAGCTATGCCTGCCGCGGATCCACGTCAGATCGTCGCGAATCTGATAGCTAAACCCGGTGAAGGTAGTCGGCGTGTTGCTGCTGAGCGCAACGTCGCTTCCCCCGCCTCCGATATCAAAAACCATTCCGCCATTTGGAAGATATTGCGGCAGGTTAATCCCAAGTGAGTTGGGACTGATGCTCTGATTGTTTAGTTCCCCTGATCGGCTATCCAAGACCGAAAAGATCGCCTGGTTGATAACATTCGGCGAAAACGAGTACGTATCGTTGATCGTAGCTTGTTTCGTCTGGATCGAGAAGCTTGTACTGACATAGCCCGGGAGATTCCCACCGCCAAACGGATCGGAGTTGTTGTTCTGGTCCTGATAGTAGTGCCCGAAGATGTGATGCTTATCGCTCTGATTCCAGTCAATCCGCCCCTCGCCGAGATTTTCGGTCAGAGGACTCGACGCGAGCGATACGACTTGGCCGCTGGAGGTTTGGGGAATGTACTGCAGAAGCTTGGTTGCCACGGGGCTGATGCAACCGGCGGATATCATGTTGCCGGTGACGCAGGGATTCCCGTTGATATCCGTCATTGGCTTGCCAGTGGCTGAATTGACCGGATCTACAAGGGTTGTGCCCAGAGCAGTGAAGTCTCCAGCACGCTCAGCAGCGGTAGGCACGGTAGCTATACGGCTCTCCGCTTGCTGGTGATTCGTCAGACCCTGGTAAGACCCAAAGTAAAACAGTTTGTTCTTGAGGATCGCGCCGCCGGCTGCTCCGCCAAATTGATTCTGCCTCTCGGCAGGCACGCTGGGTGCAAAAAAGTCCCGCGCATTCAAGTCGTTGTTGCGAAGGAACTCCCAGGCAGCCCCATGGAAGCCATTGGTCCCGGCTTTCGAAAGAACCTCGACCTGCGAACCTGGGCTGTGACCGAACTCGGCATTGAAATTCTGGGTCAGAATGCGCACCTCTTGGATCGCGTCCGGCGGCGGATAATTGATTCCCGTGTTCCGGGACGGGTTATTGAAGTAACCGCCGTCCAGGGTGAAGAGATTCATGTTGGGCCTGCCGCCGTTCACGTCCATCGTTGGTCCACCGCGCGCATCACCCATGGACTGGGGAGCACTAACATTTGTCACGCCCGGAAGGATCCCGGCCAGTCCGATAACATTCCGGCCATTCAACGGAAGGTCGACTACTCGGCGATCATCAATTAACCCGGACAGGGTCGAAGAGACAGTATCCACGAGCGGCGCGGCAGTACCGACGTCTACCTTCGTCTGAACGGAACCCACCGTGAGTGCCGCATCCACCCGCAAATCCTGTGTCACTGTAAGCTCAAGACCCGATCGCACTTCCGTTTCGAATCCTTTCAACTGAAAGGAGAGATCGTAGTGACCTGGGAGCAAGCCGACGAAGCTGTAAAAGCCTTGGTCGTTTGTTTCAGCAGTCCGGCTCGTCTTCTGTTCGCTCATGAGCGCAGTGACGGTAGCTCCGGAGATGGCCGCGCCACTGGGATCTTTGACGTACCCCGAGATGTTCCCAATAGTTTGGCCGAACGCGGAAGGCTCCGTCAGACATCCGATGATGAGAACCAGCAGACAACATTTCATGCGTTTCTGCTGCCGCTGCAAGCGAGTTTTCATGTAAGCGACTCCTTTTCGAATTGACCAACCCGTCTGGAAACTCATGGTCTGGGACGTTCGTAGCGATCGAGGCAAGGAACTCAGCCGCGGAGTTTGTTGCGCGTCCCAACCAAGTCGGCGGAAGATCTGTAAAGGAAGGTTCAATGATTTAGCTATGAATACCCCGGCCCAACAAACGTTGTCAAGAGCTTTCTCCTGTCAAAAGCCCCGACGGCGAAAAGATTGACAGATCGTTCGCGAAACGTGTAGCTTCACTGGCAATACAGCTTCGACCTTTGTTGCTGTTGTCTTGTGTACTCTTATGTTGCAAAGGGATGTTTGGCGCTTCTCAATGCAAAACC
Organism: uncultured Acidobacteriaceae bacterium; assembly: GCA_963849445.1. Taxonomy (GTDB): domain Bacteria; phylum Acidobacteriota; class Terriglobia; order Bryobacterales; family Bryobacteraceae; genus Bog-105. The sequence continues at coordinate 275,393 of CAWKHS010000015.1, forward strand.
TTCGTGGTGTTGGTTCGATACGAAGCACTACATTGATCCCATCGCCGACGATGCAGGCTTCGGATCACCAACGATTTGACGTCTTTAAAGGTACATGCAATGTTGAAGGCGGTTGGCGAGAAGGCGCGAGTACTGGAACGCCGGGAGCGCGGGCAACCAAGAGAAGTTGACGTCGAGAGCGAAGCGATTTTCAGGAATTGGCCTGAGCATTCGATCTCATTCTTCGCTTGCCTGCGAAGTACTTTTCATAGGCTTCCCCAGATGCACGCAATGTGCGGACACTGTTCCAACGCGCCGGTCGTGGTCCGCTCCCTCGCGGGGCAGTAAGTAAGATGCTAGGGTCCAAATCCGTGATGTAGCCATGGGGCTCGACCGATCGCCCTCAAGGTGCGTTAAACGCGGCTATTCAGTTCCAGCTAGACGGTGGCGAGTTCGATTTCTTCAACTCGACGGATTGACTTCGATGCACGAGACCTCTGGGCGAGTTTATGCGTTGTGGACGGCATTTTCTCCGATATTCAAAATTGGCGTTGTACACGTTCTTCAAAGTAGGCCCAAATGCGTTGGGCAATTCGGTCAGCAAGTTCCTCGAGCCCGTGCCTAGCAGCCGGTCAGATGCTCGCGACGGTCGATCTCGATCGGCCATCAGCGCGATTACTTGAAAGCGCTGTTTTAGATCCGTGAGAAGCAAATCGACCTCCGGCTCGCTTTCGCGCATAGCTTCGATCCGTTGGATGCAATAACAAACGGTCGAGTGATCACGTCCGTTATAAAGCCGGCCGATGACGGTGGTGCTCCAGCCACCGACATGCCTGGCGAGATACATTGCGATTCAACGATTGAAGCACGCGGGTTGCTCATTGCCAGGAACGCGGGTTGGACCCAGCCGCGCCGAGACCACGGCATCTATTGTTTCGAGTGAGAGCCGATGCCAGGGACTGGATGCAAAAGCAACGGTTGCCATCTAAGCCCCCTTTGCAGTCAGCGCCAAATGCGGGCTGGCCAGCATGTAGTCTCCGTCTCCACTGATCCGTGCTGGGCACCCGGGCCATAAGCAACTAATCAGATCGAGCCACCGGTCCAGCCGCTCGCGGAACTTCCGCGGCCTGGCATACTCCACCGTGCCTAGGTGTGCAACTAAGCCGAACTCACGGAAGATGGTAATGCGTTCCTGCCCTTTGGGTTCCCTTCCAGCGGAAGTTCAACAGGAAGTGATGTCGCTCGTGCGTCGCGTGACGACGAACCCCTATGATCCCGAAATCGTTATAAAAGCCAACATGGTCAGCCCGGACACTGAGCACTTCGCCTGGACATTAGCGAACGGACACATCATGTTTTGGAAGGTGGAGTCCCGTATGAGACTGGCCGTTGGTGGATCTGATCCTTTGAAGGTGACGTTCCTCGCGATCCGGCGATCCAAGAAAACGACCAAGTAATGTCGCAGACCTGCAGACCTGTCCAGAAACTTTTGTCCGTTCCCGGCACAACTAACCGTGCGGGCCAAGAAACTGCGCCGGCAATTGAGACTTAAAACCCTGTCCTCGCAGGCGGATTCCTGACGTCACTGGGCGCGAAGCCCGTTTCTGGCTCGCGAGCATTGAGTGTGTTAGCAGGGCTGGCAACTCACCCGCGCGGATCGGGAAGCAAAATCAAGCGTGCAGGATCCGTGATACATTCTCTGGCTGTAGGAGTTCCAATGAAGTTGATCTCTCTGTTGCTGTTCGTTTCGTTGGCCCAGATGTATTCGGAACCAATAACCCTGAGTCTCTCGTCGGCGGGCGGATTGCCCAATCAAATGGTCGATCTACCACTGACTTTGGGTGGTGCCCCTGCGGCTGCGGCAGTGCAATGGACGTTCAGCTATCCAGTGGCTGACCTGTCCTCGGCCACCTTCGCCATCGGTCCTTCAGCTATCGCGGCTGGTAAGTCGTTACAGTGTGGTCCCAATAACGGGGGAAGCTTCATCTGTATTGTCTTCGGGATCATCCAGCCAGGTGTCATCGGCACGCTCAGCGCAACCATCGCTTCATCACCAGCCGACCAACTTATCCCGCTCAATCTGTCCGGACTTGTAGCTGCCGACCCAGGGGCCAATTCGATTCCGATCACGGGTACAGGTGGGAGCCTTTCGCTCGCACCGGAGCCGGCGTGGTGCGTACCGGCCGGTCTGGCAATCATTGCTGCCCTCTTCGTCCGTCGAAAATCTGCTACGCTTGGCCGGTCGATAGAAGACTAGAAGCATCGGATCTAAGACGAGCGGCCGGGTGCGGCGCCGGCGAGTCATGCGCCAGCCTTTTTCTCCGGCGCTACGCCTGAAGCTCACTCGGGCTCGAAGCCCGTTTCTGGATCCGAGAACGTCGTGCCGTTGCAACGCGTGAAATGCCTGTTTATACGTTCACACAACGAGACTGAATCGGATGGACAAATCTACAGAACTCGAGGAGGACTGCTTAGGAAGCAAGGGCTCTTGACCGGCTACGAATAACTACTCGAGTCGCTTCCAAACTTCACTGATTTTCTCTCCGGTTGAAAGCGTCCCAACCGTCTCTAATAGGTCGCCGGTCACAGTTAGGATAAATCGCTGGTCCTTGCCAATTAAGGCTGCTGCCCGCTTATCGGAAAAGTCGAGGTGCTCGGTATAGGAATCGCCTACGAGCGAATACGTCCCGCCCCCCGTTGCTAGCGTCTGGCCGTTCTTGCTGTTGTACAGGACCCATACAAAATGGTGCGCTGAAAGTAGCTTGACCTCCCGGCTGCCCTTTGGCAGTGCACCGGATGGACCGTAGTCGTAGGACATCATTTCCCAGGTGCCGACGATATTTGTTTCGTTGCCGCTTCCAGTAGCTACTTGAGCCCACAATGTAGCCGAGAAGACAGCGCTAGCGCACGCAATACCTATGAACCTGTTCATCATGCATGATTCTACAAATGGAAGAGGTGAGCATCAAGGGTGCTGGACCGCACCCGGACAAGTCAAACTCCCGCGTGTCGCGGAAAACGAAGCCTTCGGGTCGGGATTGCCGAACCTCGGATCGAGTTCGGTGCTGAACTCCAAGCGCGTTTCTGGCCAGTGCACCAGAGCGCGCAACAGCGGCTGGAGCCTTGAGAGACGGCTGTCACAGAATGGCATCGGCCACCCGGGCAGCCGACGTAGGGCGCAGTGCTTTCCGCTGCTCATCCGGTTCTGAGTTATAGTAGCGCGGAGATCATCGGTCGGAGGTTCTGATGCCTAGAATGCCAAGTTCTCGCCCGCAGGGTTTGAAGTGTGATCAGCAGCTACTTGTAGAGGCTCTAAAGTATCGGAGGACGTCTAACCCGAGTTTGGTATCGCTTGAGGCCTTAGGGAAGATAAATGTGACAGCCTGGTTGTACCTCGATGAACAAGGCATCAGGCGGATAAAGGTCAACCCCAACGTGACCATTGCGCAGATTAAGGCGGAGTTTGGGCCTGCGCCTACCCGTGATGCCGAAACCGGTATTCATTCTGAAGGCATTGCCGGTCAGTTCTTCAAGGAAAACGCTCGGTTTCGGGTGTTGGAGGTCTTCTCAGAGCGCGTCCCTTGCAGAAAGATGTGTGCGCCCATGCTGAATCACTACTTCCCCGGAGTTCCTTGGTTCTATTATTACGATCGGGATTCATGGCGCGGCAATGAGGGAGAACTGATAAAGAGAGCTGGTGAAGCGCTCAAAGTAGCGTACGGTTTGTAGGGCTGAAAGCAAGATTTCAAGAAGCTCGCAGAATCGCTCGAGTCGGGACCGATTCTGTTTGTCCATAAGTCGGCATCGGGCTCACCTGCGGCGCGGGCCTGGTCCCGAAGCCCGTTTCTGGGTCGGTTCTGGTTTGCCACCGCTGGAAATCGTCAGTAACTTCTCGCTTTGCAAATCGCCAGGATGCGGCGATGCCAGTTCGACTTAAATTTTCGCGCCACGCATTCGCAAAGCTTGCCTATTTAGGCTCAAGCAACCCATCGATATCTTCCATGCTCGTATTCGATAAATCTGTGCGGTCCCATCCAAGCTGGCGATGACCACGCGCTGGCCGTCGGGCGAAACGCGGCACTATTGACGGCGGCGGCATGGCCTCCGGGCCTTCGTGTAGCACAAAAAGCAAACTGCGTAAGCGACACCACTGTTCTCATCGAAGGCGAAACCGGCATTGGGGAAGCAGGTATTCTCCAACGCCATTCATAAACTCGACCGCAAAGATTCGTGGTTCCCTTTTGTCACTGTTCATTCCGGCACCATCACGGAAGGGCTTGCGGAAAGCGACAATGATCTCCCACTCCCTTTGCAATCCGAGTTACTCGACGTGCGGCAAAGAAAGTGATGCCCGCCACTAGATCTGACCAGGAGATACCCCTCGAAGCCCGTATCATCCCGCCAGCAACAAGCCGCTCCTGCCGCGGGTCGAACAATACCGGTTCCATGCGGACCTTTACCACAGGCTGAATGTCGTCAAGCTTTCACTGCTCGCCTTGCGTCAGCGCACCACAGATATCCCGGATCTGATCGTCGCCTTCGCCGCACAACACACCGACATCTATCCTCAGATCACCGCTGTCGAACCCGACCTCGTGCGCTACCTCGACCCCCAGCCCTTCTCGGGAAACGTGCGCGATTTGGAGCATGCTATCGAATGCATGCTCTTTCAAAGACGGAAGGATGCACACTGCGATTATCCGATTGGATTGCCCAAAGTCCGAAGTGTGAACTTGAATTGGATCGCAATGGTTTTCACGATGCTGCAGGCGTACTGTGGAACGCCATCTTACATTGCGGCCTGACTTACGACAAAGCCATGCATCAGTTCGAAGGCAAATTGATCGAAGCGGCACTACACAGCGGTAAGCGCACACGCCGAGAAATCGGTTTGCGCCTGCAAACAAGCCAGCGCACGCTCTATCACCGCTTACGCTCGCATCGAAAACCGGTATCGGCAGCAACAGAGTACGCGAACATACAACGTAGCCAGCACTGCAATAAGTCGCAGTGCCACACACGACCCCTGCCAGCCGCCCGACAGTGAAGACAACGCCCGGACGCCTCATAGCGAAACGGCCCTTCCCTTGCTTTAAGAGCTCTGCGGAAGAGTTAGGGCGTGCGAGTAAGTGTCGAACGCGCGTTTGGTGATCGAGTTAGCTTTCCTATCGCAGGCGCCTTCTTTGCTCTGCCGGACGGGGTGGCCGAGTCGGTTGCGTTCGGTCCTTAGCGGAAGGCACAGTGGTTAAGTTTTCTGATTCGGGTGTGCGGTCCCGATTCTTTGCAGTCGAATTAGTGGGAAAAGAACGCGCGGTGGTACCTGGAGCTTAACTTTGTCGCAGCCACTGCCGGAGTCGGAACGGTAAGAGCAAGGGAGACCATACATGGCAGTTACCGTCAATTATCCTGGCGTCTACATTGAAGAGGTTCCAAGCGGCGTTCGCACCATCACTGGCGTCGCTACTTCCATCGCTGCGTTCGTAGGCTGGGCTCCCGAAGGACCCGTCGGTAGCGCCGTGTTGGTTCTTAGTTGGGCGGATTACACGCGTCAGTTCGGTGGCTTGGACGCACGCAGTTATCTCGGATACTCCGTCTACCAATTCTTTGCCAACGCCGGCCAGCAAGCCTACGTCGTTAGAATTGTCGGCACCGGGAACGCGGCTGCTAACGTCACACTCGGTGGCGTATTAACGCTCACGGCGCAAGATCCTGGACTGTGGGGAAACGCTACGCGCAGCGTCAAGAACTTACCCACTGCGGGTCGGTTCCGTCTGCAAGTCTTTAATCTGCCTCCTAACAGTGCCCCTCCCGTGCTCGTCAAGTCGTCGAAAATCTTTCCATGTCGAGCACCGACAGGCGTTATGTCTGGAACATCGTTAAGAACCAGTCCAGCTATATTTTGGCAACTGTGATCGGGGCAAACCCAGCTCCCCCGCCCGATACAGCCACACCAACACCGTTAACAGGAAGACTCGACGGCACAGTCGTTGCTCCTGCTTCCACCTCAGGTGCTCCTGCCGGTGCTTTCGAAACAGCTGTTCTTCCAGGAAGCGGAGTGGGTGTCGACTTACTCGATCTCGTCGACTTATTCAATATTCTTTGTGTACCCGGCTTAGCCGAGCCCGTCTCACTCGGCAGCCTGGAAGCGTTCTGCCAAACTCACCGCGCCATGCTCATTGCCGACTGTTACAAAGACGCGACCTTCCAATCCATAAACAGTGCAAGCGGTCCTCCTTCCGCCATCACCAGTGGCGATAAAGCGGCGAACGGGGCTTATTACTTTCCCTGGATCAACGCGCCCGACCCATTGCAGAGCAACCTCCGGCCAGCTTCCCTCCCTGCGGCTTCATCGCCGGCATATACGCCTGGACGGACGGAAACCGCGGCGTCTGGAAAGCTCCCGCCGGCACCGAGGCAAGCCTAACCGGCGTCATCGGCGCGTCAGTTCAATTGAATGACACCGAGAACGGCTTCTGAACCCACCGCGGTCAATTGCATCCGCGACTTCAACGTCTACGGAACGGTCATCTGGGGCGCCCGTACCCCGCAGGGAAACGATCAAATCGGATCGACTACAAATACGTTCCCGTTCGACGCCTGGCGCTCTTCATCGAAGAGAGTCTTTTTCGCGAACACAATGGATCGTGTTCGAGCCGAACGACGAGCCGCTATGGGCGCAGATCCGACTGAACGTCGGCGCTTTCATGCAGACTCTGTTCCGTCAAGGCGCATTTCAGGGACAGACTCCGCAGGACGCCTACTTCGTCAAGTGCGATAAGGAAACCACAACGCAGAACGACATCAACCTCGGCATGGTGAACATTATCGTCGGCTTCGCTCCGCTCAAGCCGGCCGAATTCGTTGTGATCCAGATCCAGCAGATCGCGGGACAGATCGCGGTCTGAGGAGGAATCAGAATGGCTGAATTCACCGTCAACGCCCAACGTTTTGATCCTTACAAGAATTTCAAATTTCGAGTCAAGATGGGACGGCAAGTACGTCGCAGGAATCAGCAAGGTCGGATCGCTGAAACGAACCACGGAAGTGGTCAAGCATCGCGAAGGCGGCGATCCATCGTCGCAGCCGCAAATCGCCCGGCAGGACCGAATACGACGCCATCACGCTTGAACGCGGCGTCACGCACGACACCGAATTCGAAAGTGGGCCAACAAAGTTTGGCGGTAGATGCGGGCCTGGGGCCGAAGTCTCGCTCAAGGATTTTCGCAAGGACCTGCTGATTGAAGTCTACAATGAGGCCGGCCAGTTGGCCTTGACGTACAAGGTCTATCGTTGCTGGGTCTCCGAGTTTCAGGCGATGCCGGATCTCGATGCCAACGCGAACGCAGTCGCAATTCAGCACATCAAGCTTGAAAACGAAGGGTGGGAGCGCGATCAGTACGATTCCCGAGCCCAGCGAACCGAGCTTCACTAACCCGGCAGTCGGATAGGCCGGGCTATGCATCGGGTCTCCGTCCCGGAGCTCTTGCGGATTGCTGGGAAAACGGCATCCATACGCCTCCCGTTCCAACGCGGCCTGTCGCTGTTGGCCGCGGCCTGTTCCGACACGCCCTTCGACACGCTCGCGCAACTGACCATAGGCGAACGCGATGCCTTGCTCCTAACCCTGCGCGAGTGGACTTTCGGCCCTCATGTAGAAAGCGTGGTGACCTGCCCACAATGCCATCAGCAGGTCGAGTTGCAATTCGATGTCAACTCGGTTAGAGCAGACTCTCCACTACAGCCCGCGCGGGAGCTATCGCTCACCTTTGACGGATACGACTTACAAATCCGGCCGCCTAACAGCGAGGACCTCGCCGCAATCGCCTCAGAACCAGCCATCGAGCAAAAGCGCCAGTTGTTATTCACCCGCTGCTTACTCGAAGCCACGCGCAAAGGTCAGCCTGCCTCGCCCGACGAACTGCCGCCCGGAATCGGCGCGGAGGTCGCCAAGCGCCTCGCGGAATCTGATCCGCAAGCGGACGTTCAGCTCGATATCACTTGTCCGTTTTGCTTCCATAGTTGGCGAGATGCCTTCGACATACTCGCCTTCTTCTGGAGCGAACTGGAATCCTGGGCCTGCCGCATTCTTCACGAGGTCCACATCCTTGCAAGCGCCTATGGGTGGCCGGAACGAGACATCCTGGCGCTCACTCCCACACGTCGTCAGCTCTATCTGGAAATCGTTGGCGTCTGAGTGACTTCCTGACAAACCTCGCCGCACGCGTCTCGGGTTCTGCGGAGTCAATCCGCCCCCGCGTGCCTTCCCGGGTTGAGCCGCGCCGCCCGTCGAACTTACTTCGCGACTCCCCGCCGGAAGTGCCCGAAGAAACCGGCGGAGCTGATTCGGCAGGAAATAGCCACCCCACTGCGAGCGGAGTCGCCAAGACGGGATGACCGAAGCGAACCACCCCCTGCACTCTCGCGCGAGGACAACCACTCCGAGCGCGTAAAGCCGCTCATTCCGCAACCGCCGCCGGTCGCGGCGAAAGTTCAAACGCACGCCCTTCCCTCAACACCTCAGCCGACAACTCATCCACGCGCGCCCCAACCGCAAATCGCGCAAACCGCCCCCGGGCAAAAAGAATCGGAAGCCTCCGTCACACCCAAGCGCGCCACGTTGACCCAGCAACCCACTCTTCCTACTCAGCTAGCCCAGCCTCACAAGGGAAGAACACAAAACCCTGTTCTGCCGCGTAGATCTTACCCCGTGTCGTTCGACAGAATCTCTCAATTGGTGCGAACCATGCTGCCCGCACGCGCCGCATTCCCCGCCCGCGCCAGAGCCGAACGCCCTCAGTCGCCATACCCCGTCGCTCCGGAACCCGTCATCCACATCACCATCGGCCGGATTGAAGTTCGTGCCACGTCTCAGCCAACCTCTCCGCAGATAAAAGAACGCGTCGTCTCTCCAGTGATGAGCCTCGACGACTACTTGAAGCAAAGGCGAACCCGCGCATGAGCAACGCTCTCGCAATAGCCGCGGTTACTGCCACACTCGAAGCCATCCTCGGCGTTGGAGTACACACGGACTCAGACCTCAGCGACACCGCAGTCACCGCCCTCCCGCTCGACAAAGCGCGTGGCGCACTCACCACGAACCAACTGAACATCTACCTGTACCAGATCCTGCCTAATGCCGCTTGGCGCAACATGGACCTCGTCAAACCAGGCGAGTCCGGCATCCCGCCACAGGCCTTGACTCTGCACTACTTGTTCACTGTCTTCGGTCGCGAAAATGACAACACTCAGCCCTTCGACCATCACCTGCTTGGCCGCGTCATGAGCATCCTCTACGACCACGCACTCCTCGGCCCGGAGGAAATCGCGCTCAGCTTCCCGGGCAGCGACCTTGAGCGCCAGGTTGACCGCGTTCGCATCACGTTTCAGCCCCTATCCATCGAGGAGATCTCCAAACTCTGGACCGGCTTCGCCACTCAATATCGCCTTTCGGTTTCCTATGAGATCTCGGTTGTTCTGATCGAAAGCACGCAGACCTCCCAAGACACCCGTTCCCGTGCTGACCCGCGGTCCGCAGGACCAGGGCCCGACGTCGCAGGGAAATCTCATTCCGCCGTTTCCTGCCCTCGCCTCCCTCATCTTCCCGAACGGGCAGATCACCGCCAAGCTGGGCGACATCCTCACACTCACTGGCAACCTGCTCGATGGAACAAACGTCGGCGTTTTCTGTCGCAACCCCCGCCTGGTCCACCACTACCGAGATCGCTCCGAACAATGGCGCAACCGCCAATCAACTCAGCGTGACGATTCCCCCAGCACCAACCGTGTGGCCCGCCGGCCCTTACACCTTGACAGTCGCCGTGAAGCGCCCCGGCGAGACCTACCGCCGCACCACCAATCCGCTAAACTTCACGATGTCGCCGACCATCACCATAGCCCCGTTGAACGCGGCCGCCGGAAGCGTCACGTTCACCATCACCTGCAGTCCCGAGATCCAACCCGGTCAGCAAGTCTCGTTGTTATTGAACGATCAACCCACCCCGTCAGCCCCCATCAGCGTGGCCACGCCGACTCTGACCT
>CAWKHS010000016.1:0-204055 GCA_963849445.1 uncultured Acidobacteriaceae bacterium
CTTGTGATCCTATCAGGGAGCTGTCATAAATCTTGAACTGGCCGGTGTCGACCGGCTATAGTTCGACGCGATTGCTGACGGAGCCTGAACGCCGCTCGTCTCCTACACCAGACCTAGCTGTAGCCGAGCCGGAACAATCGGCCGTCGGGGGCAAGAAGGAAAAGCTTGGGGAACAAGCATCACCTCCTTCTCATAATCGGGCTACGGCGAATTAACCCGGAAGAGAAGCGAAGTCCCAGCGGATTGTACGGAAACCCTATCATGTTGAAGGTGTCCATACAATCCGCCGCGTCTTCCAATTCCGCCATAGCCGGACAACGCAGATTGTACCGCTCATGCCGTTCTTCTGTTGGATGACCGTTCACAGAGCCTCAGCGTATAGCTTGAGGCCTGTTCATGTTTTTCGGGCAGTTTGCCAGCGAGTAGATATCAATAACGTTTCTCGGGGCATAGCCATCCCGAACGCAGCAGCCACGTCGTAATAAGATGTAGGGACGTTTAGCGTTGCTGCATCAACGGCATCACTTCTTGTACATTTGTTTGAGGGTTTATTGCTCCTCTGCGGCGCTGTCCTTACGCTTGGCATACTCGGAGAATACTCCGGGACAGTGAAATGGAAGGGGCGCGTTCGGGCCTTCGAACTTTTAGTGATCCTTGGGGTTGCGGGGGAATTAATCTGCGACGGGGGATTGTTCGTATACTCCGAAAGATTGCAATCGCTCGGGGGCTGCGATTGCAGATATAAGTGGGAAATTGACGGTCGCGAGAGACGAGGCGGATATAGCTGTTGGCAAGCAAATAAAGCGAAGGACGATTCAATTGCCGCGAAATTAGACGCCTTCCAAGCGAAGAGTGAGGCTGCAAACGCGAGTACATCCGCTCGTACGGCACGCCGAGAAGCGGATTCATACCAGGGACGAATCCAAGCGGAGCTACAGCAAGCGACCAGAGCTGAGAGTGACCTGGGAGGGGCCCGCGAAAAAGCAGCTAAAGCCGACGAGCACGCATTGGCGGCGCAAAGAGCGCGGGAATACCGTGCGTTCATGACCAAAGCCCGGACAGCAAAAACGAATTGCCTCCAAACTGCCGCATTCAGACACACAGGAAGCTATAGTTGCGTGTGATCCACTCACGGTCGAAAGTGGACATTTAACAGAGCAGATAATTGGCAGCCTGAAACTAGCTTGGCCACACGCTAGCCTGGGAGAAGCGAATCCCGTGGGCCTAACGCAGGTAGGTGCTGTTGTTGGGATAGTTATTGTTCCACCAAAGAACAGAAGAGCATCGTTGCGGCAGACGTATTGGTGGAGGCGTTGCAAGCCGAGCACTTAGCCACGTCCAAGGCGCCGAAATTTCTGGTATTGACTCCGGCGTACGGAAAACGGATCGCCATGAAAACCGATGACCCGTTCTGTTCCATGGTGGTCCTGATGAGTGGGGCCGCGACCGTAAGCGCCGCTGACGCAAAGCGGAAGCAGGACAAACCACCTGCTCTTCACAGCCACTGGGTTTGTCAACGGGATAATTCCGAAACGACTTCTTTCAACCGCTCCGTCAATGGCCTTGCGCCTGGCCAGGTGATCGCGGTACTTTGTCGATTCTATCTACGCGATTGCCTATAAATGGCTTTTCGTCGAACCCTTCTATAGGGTGTAGCGACTTTCGACGCGGGAGCCTGGTTCGGCAGAGCGAGCGTCACGGCGATTTCATCGATATCCTGGCGGCGCGCTCGGGTGAAGGCGCGCAGCGAGCGCTGAGCTGTCAAGGGGTCCAGATGGTCTTCGAGCAAAAAAAAGCGGACGCGCTCTGGAAGGGAGGGGGGCAAAGGGCGGCAGAGGACGTTGACCTGGGTGGCAGATTCTTCCATTTCAATTGCGGGACCGGCTCTGCCCATTTGGGACTTTTGCTGAAATTCCGGGCCGAGCCAACGGAAGATGCAAATCGACGAGATTGGTCCTTGCGCAATTTTAGGCAATGCCTGGTGACGGCGCTGGGGGATGTGGCAATCACGGGATGGGAGAAGCCGCTACTGTTTTGCGCAGTTCGCTTGCGACCTACAATCTGGAGGATGAATTTTCACGGCAAAAACGCGGTGGTAACCGGAGGCGCGAACGGGATTGGGTTCGCCATTGCAAGAAACATTGCGGCTGCGGGCGGCTCTGTTTGGATATTTGATCTGGCGTCGGAGAATCCTGCGGAAGCGGCGGCGCGGATTGGGGCTCAGGCCTGCGTCGCGGACGTTACGGATCGATCATCGTTAGAGCGCGCGTTCGATGAGGCGGGGGTTCCCGACGTCGTGGTGGTTAATGCCGGAATCGGGCCGGGTGCTTCACTGCGATACCACGGGGAACTTTGGGGCCAAACATTGGCAGTGAATCTGACCGGTGCGTTTCGACACGGTGCAGATCGCGGCGGAACGAATGAAGCGCGCCCGAAAGGGATCGATTGTCTTAACGGCTTCGACGAACTCCTTTGATGGAGAAGCGGATCTCATTGCCTATAATGCGAGCAAGGCGGGTCTGCTAGGAATTCTGCACACGGCAGCGAATGAATTGGGGCCTTACGGAATTCGTGTCAACGCCGTCTGTCCGGGCCTGATCCGGACGCGACTGACCGCATCCAGCTTTTCAAATCCAACCGTGGTTTCCGATTACTTCAAGCACATCGCGCTCGGACGTGGCGGCGAACCGGAAGAGGTGGCGCAGGCTGTGATGTTCCTGGCGTCAGATCTCGCGTCCTATATAACGGGAACCACGCTGGTGGTGGATGGCGGGCAGATGGCGTCGAAGTTCGGAACATGGGGCAAAGAGACCGACCACTTTGACGGCCAACGCTGGACCAGGAGCGCTTGATGCGGATTGCCAGTATCCACGCTCATCCGGATGATGCCGAGATTCTTGCGGGGGGCACACTGGCGCTGCTCTCCGCGCTTGGGCACGAGATTACCATCGTGACGCTGAGCGCCGGCGATTGCGGGTCCACCATTCATGGCCCGGACGAGATTGCCGCCATCCGGAAGGCCGAGGCGGCCGAGTCCGCGGCGCTGATCCGCGCGAAGTACCGCTGGGGCGGTTTTCGCGACATGGCGATCTTCAGCGATGATCCGTCGCGGCGTGCGGTGACGGGACTACTTCGGGATCTTCGTGCGGAGATTGTGCTCACGGCCGCGCCGAGCGATTATCTGTCCGATCACGAAGCCACCAGCCAGCTTGTTCGCGATGCCTGTTTCGCAGCGTCTATTCCGAACTACGCAACACCGTCGCTAAGCCCGGCCTGCAGCGTATTCCCCATCTGTACTTCATGGATCCAATCGATCAGCGGGACCGGAGCGGAAATCTGACGGTTCCGGATTTCACGATCAATGTCGGGATCCACCTTTGAGACGAAGACTGCGATGCTCGCCAAGCACCATAGCCAACGGCTATGGCTTCAGCAGCAGCACGGGATGGACGACTATCTCAAGCAGATGGAAGAGTGGACACGGGCTTGCGGCACGAGAGCGGGCGTCGAGTTCGGCGAAGGGTTTCGTCAATACACGGTTCATCCGTATCCCCACGAGCCGCTGCTTCAGCGGCTGCTTTCCGGATATTTGTGCGGCTCCCCAGAAGCGTGAAGCGCACCCTGCAAACGTCGGGCGATGAAAAACTCTGAGCGGGACGACAATTCCCACTCGCAGGACTTGTTGTTTTCATCGGAAAGTTTGCCGAATTTTGAACACCGCTCCATGCTGTCGCGGCTCGGTTCATGCAAGTCGTTTGACATCGCGGCTCTGTTCGCGGACATTCAAAGTGCCGAAGTCGCGCGAATGCGACGTTGCAGAACGCCATAAGGACGCGTAGAATCTACGCTGGAGGTTTTGACGCAGAGTATGCAAGAAATGTTCGATCTCTTAACCGAATTTTGGAACTCGGGAAATCTTGAGCTCCTGCCGCAGTTATTCAGCGAAGACGTGGAGCGAAGCGATCCCGACCATCCACAGCCTATTCGCGGTAGGCAAGAGATTGCAAACTACATGGCTGAAGTGCGCACTGGCTTCCCCGATTTCAAAATTGAACTCAAGCGGCAAATTGGGGAAGGGGATCAAGTGGCTGTAGAGTGGACATGCACTGGGACACATAATGGCGTGTTTCAGGGTATTCCGGCGACCGGCAGACGCGCGAACGTTGCAGGAGTGTCGCTGTACCGCATTAAAGCGGGCAAAATCGTGGAAGAGCGAGCCTACTTTGACCGGCTTGCCTTATTGCAGCAGCTCGGTGTGATCCCCGAGGCAGCGCAAAGTAAGACCACGTCCGCAGGACGTTAGATGACGATTATTCTCGCGCACCCGCCAGTGGCGTTCCCTGGTGGAACCTGATTTGCCAACGCATTTCGGTGAATACCCAAACAGAAGACCTGAGAGTGTATCTGTGAGGATTTCCGGCAGAATCTATGTGAGCGGATAGGTACGTCAGCAAGGCGACGCCTTCAGCCAAGACGTCCAAACAAAAATTTTCGGAATGGATCGCCGGGAGTATATTGTTCGCAGCGAATTCGTTCAGGACATCGGCGCGAGTAAATTGCTTCCCTGACCGCGCGAATTCCACGAACTCCGGATGTAGCAGGGCCTCCATGCGCTTCCTGTCGCGACGAGTTTCGTTCGTGTGCATTTCTGTTTCGAGCTTTCTGAGTTCGTCAAGCAACATAGCGGTATTGACGCCATCCTTCCATGGGCATCGTTCCGGCACTAACGGATGGCGAGTTTTGTACGAGTGCCGGCATCGAGGTCGCCGGTAGCAGCGAGCCCGTGATCCTGCTGAAACTTGAAAACGGCCGCACGAAAATCACGATCTGCAATGCAATCCGTAATTGCCAGGCCGTATCCGAGCCTGTGAAGCGCCCGTTCTGCATCGCATGCGCGGCGTCCGGAGTTGCCGGTCGGGGGCAGCGACCCGGATCTCTTGAGAATGGCGATGGTCCTCTCATCGGCTGGATCCGCATAATCGATGGCGAGCCGGCCTTCGCGGTCGCGCGTGTTAACGGCAGCATTTGCGGCTAAAAGCTCGGCAACGGCATCCGGCCATTCGTGCATTGCGGCCATCATCAGGGGGGTTCGCCCGTAAACGTCAGTGTCGTTCACGTTTGCCGCGTGGGCAATCAGTTCGTGAACCATTTTGGCAGCGGCCGCGAGCTCGTACGCAACGTAGCCGGGCGGCATGTGCCGTTCAGGCGCAAGATCCGCGCGGCGACGTGCAATGAAGCACCCGGACGCTACCAGGATGGCAGTCTGACCGCTGTTCAGGAAGGAATCTTTTCGATCGCTGTAGGCGCGCAAGCTGACGTCTGCGCCGCGATCGAGCAGGAGTTCTACGATTCCAGCGCGGCACTCGAGCGCCGCCCACATCAGAGGCGTCCAGCCAGCTTGGTCGCGCTGGTTCACCTTACCGCCGGAAGACAAAGCTGCCCGAACCGCGTCCACACCGTCCTGCTCGTGGCCAACCGCATGGCCTTTGTGTACGGCATCGATGACGGATGGCGGCTGCGCAATCGCTAGCGCCGCCGCGAGCCAGATGCCGATCAAGGAGACAGCCAACGCCAGAACGCATTGACAGATTGGAAACCGCCTACCGCGTTTGTGTTCCCTAAGATGTTTTTGCGCAGGAATTGTCTTGCCGGAAGCGGCCTCATCGTTGACTCAGGTGAGTACTACGAACGACGAATCAGCCGACACATCAAAGGCCTCGACTTTCTCGCGTTCTCCTACGAGTAGAGTGGCGACGTCCTGCGTGGAGCAATTGCCGCGGCGGAACCAAATGACCTTCGGCGGATGACCGTATAGAAAGCTCCGGTGATGAAAGTCGGCGTCCTTGGTGACGATCGTATAACCCGCTCTCGCAGCGTGTGCCCATAGAATCAGGTCGGGAGCGGACTTGAGACCCAACTCTCCTGATACGTGCGAAACGCCTTCGTAGAGTTTTGACAAGATGGAAACCAGTGCAGGCGAGAGATTCTCGTCAAGCAACAACTTCACGCGGGAATCGACAGGAGGCGGCGTTCGCGGTCGGCTGCAAACGCAAGAGCTGCTCGAAGGTCTTCTGCTCGCAGGTCCGGGAAATCAGCCAGAATCTCCGTTTCCGTCATGCCGGAAGCCATGTAGTCGAGGACATCGTAGACGGTGAAGCGAAGTCCACGAATACAAGGCTTGCCGCCCATCTTGTCAGGCTCGATTGTGATGATGTGCCGGTAATCCAGTCAGACCTCATTGTAAGGTTTTCGCGACGATCAGTCCATGACGAAGGCCCAGAGCATATCGCCGGAGGCGGCGATGATGTACTGGTGACCGTCAAGCATGTAGGTCTGTGGAGGATTGGTGACGTGGCCGATGCGGGTGTACCACAGCGGCTTGCCGGTTGCGGCGTCATGAGCGACCAAGCTTCCGGCGCCGTCGCCGGCGAAGATCAGACCACCGGCGGTTGCCAAGACGCCGCCGCCACCGCCACCCTCGCTGTAGTAGGGATGCCTCCAGGCGATTTTGCCTGTTTTGTAATCAATGGCGGTGAGATAAGTTCCGATCGAACCGATCTCGGCTTCTTCTTTACCGCCGAGGCCCATGGAGCCGCGCGGATCGAGATCCGTCAGGTAGAACTCGGAGAAGGTGTCGTGCTCGGAGACGTAGAGGAGTCCGGTATCCGGCGAGAAGGCGGACGGCTCCCAGTTGATGGTGCCATCGGAGCCGGGAGAAACCAATGAGCCGCCGACGGTGGCGTCTTTCTCGGCGTCTACTTTCGGTCCGCCGAATTTGTTCAGACCGTCCGCCCAGTTGGTGGTCTTGCCCCATCTGCTGGTGACCAGATGTTCGCCGGTAACACGATCGATGGTGAAGTAATATCCGTTGCGAGATGCCGTGAGTACCATCTTTCGCATCTTGCCGTGGTACATGGCATCGATCAACACGGGAGTTTGGGCCGAGTCATAGTCGTGCATGTCGTGAGGCGAGGTCTGGTAATACCAAGCCATCTTGCCGGTATCCACGTTCACGGCGATCAGCGAGCAAGTGAAGAGGTTGTCGCCCGCGCCGCGCGTACCGTTTGTGAAGGCGGGCGTGGGGTTGCCGGTGCCGAAGATGTAGAGATTGGTTTCCGGATCGTAAGCGCCGGGAACCCATGTTTGGGCTCCGCCGTGCCGGGCGGCATCGAGACTGTGCCAGGTGTCGAGACCCGGATCGCCCTTTTGCATGGGAACTGTGTAGTGCTTCCATTGCAATTCGCCGGTTTCGGGATCGAATGAATCGAGGAAGCCGGGAGCGTCGATGTCATCGCCGGTGCCGACCAGGACATGGTCGCCTACGACCACGGGCGCAGGCGTGGAGAAATAACCGTCGTCTACGTCAGCGATTTGTTTATGCCAGCGCTCCTTGCCGGTGGTGGCGTCGAGCGAGACGAGATAGTCGTCGGGCGTCTCCATGAATAGATAGTTGTGCCACATGCCGACGCCGCGGTTGCCGATGTGCGTGCCGCCTTTGGTCTTCCAGAAGTAATGCCAGAGCTCGTGGCCGTCGCGGGCGTCGACTGCCCAGGCGTTGTCAGGCATGGTGAAGTAGAGCTTGCCATCGACCTCGAGCGCCGAGGCTTTGATAGTGCCGCCGCGAACACCGACGTTGCCCGGCCCCTCGCCGCCGACGATAACTGGCGCGGTGTGCTGATAGCGCCGCCTGCGGCCTTGTCCATTGCCTTCACCGTCACCGGGCGTGACCTGGGTCATCCAGGCGAGCGTGAGGTGCTGGACGTTGGAACGGTTCACGTCCTTAAGGGCGCTGTAACGCTTGCCGGAATAATCGCCGTTGTAGGTCGGCCAGGAATTGGCGAGCGGCTTAAGGATATCGGCCGGGTTCAGGCCGCCTTGTTGCTGCGCAGGCCCGGCTTGTTGTTGCGCAGTAACGATGAGAGGCGCCAGAAATAGCGATGTGCCGAGAACGAATTGGGTGAGCTTCATTTCAGGGTGACCAGGTATGCGGTGACGTCGTGAATATCTTTGTCGCTGTAATTGGGCAACATGTCGCGATGGACCTTTAGAGGATCGTGGATGACGACTTTCGGCGTATCTCCGGTTCTGGTAAAGCTTCTTTCGGAGCCATCGGGGAACGCTAGTGTGACTAAGAACTCGTCGATACGGACCAGATTGCCTTCCACGGTTTCTCCGGAGGGAAGTGAGACTGTGGCTGTTACGGTGCGAGGCGTTGGGCAGCCCCTGGCGCCTGCTCCTGTTCTTCCTCTTCACGTGTGCCGCCGGAGAGCCAAGCGTCTTGCAGTCTTCTTTGGTCGGGCACGCGGGTGGCGAAATTACTGAGATCGCCGGTGGCGGAATGGCAGCCGCTGCACTTCGTCGCAAAGTAGGCTTTGCCTTCCGCGGCATTCCCGACGAGGATGCTCAGCACGGGCTGGCCGGCCGAAGGAGGAGCACCTTGGCCCTGGATGGTTTCGATGACGCTGCGCACGTAGGCGGCGACCGCATTGGCGTCGGCGTCATTCAAGTCAATGGCAGGCATACCCATTTTCTGACGGGCGCCGTGGATGATGGGAACAATCAACTCACCGTGTTGATCGGTGAGAGCGACCTGAGAGCGTAAGAGGTTGGGGCCTCCGAGATCGCCGCCGCGCAGATCAGCTCCATGACAGCCGCGGCAGTTGATGCCGAACAACAATTTTCCGCGCGCGACTTGCGCCGGATCTTCGGGCGCCCGCTTCTGACCGGGCACAAAGCCGCCGCGGTGCACAGGTTCGTTGGGCGGGGGAGCGTTTTGGACGCCGGGAGTCTTTCCGGTCGGCGGGGGCGTCGCGGCAGCAGGCGAAGGAGTTGCTGGAGTGGACTGAGGCGCCTGTGTTGCGGCCATCCCCGCGGAAGCAAGCGCTACGCCCAGCAGACACGTATATGCGAATCGTAATTTGGCCAGAATGTTTAACCTCAGTTCTCTTCAAAGGCCCGGCAACGCACTGCGCGATAGCTTGGCAAGGACAGCGGAGTTGCTTCGGTCTGTTGACGAAGCATCGCTTGGCTGCCCGGGCCAGGTATAGAGCGTGCGAAGAGGCTCAAAAAATATTGTACGAGGGAGGAAAAGAAAAGAGCGGCGGCAGTGGCGCGGGGCTGGTCCGCTTGGCTGCCGGGCTACTAAGGAAACGCCCGGCAACGCACGCGCGACTGCTTGGCGATTTCCTCTCTGTATTGACCAAGCATCGCCTGGCTGCCGGGTAAGCTAGAAGTGAAAATGCAGGCCGAACTGCATTTGGCGCATGGGCACTTCGATATTCGTGATTTGGCCCGCTCCGCTTTCGTCTATGACAGCGCTTGGGTTCTGCAGGTTGGCGTGATTGAAGACGTTGAATGCGTCCGCCCTGAGTTCCAGAGAGCGGCGCTCGCCGCGTAAGAGATTTTTGGCCAGCGAGAGATCGGACACAAACAGCGATGGACCACGCAATGAGTTCCGTCCGGCGGTTCCGTTCCTGTAGGGTTGTTCAGGCTCGGTATAGGCGGCCGGGTTAAACCAAAGACTTGCGCTTTGGTTCGGGACGTTGGGATTACCGATTACATCCGGCCTGACTTGGCCAAAGTTAAAATCAGTGTCGTTCAAGAGAGGAGCGTTGGCGACGGTGGGCGTGAACGGTTCGCCCGAGCCAAAGGTATGCACGCCACTCAGACGCCAGCCCCCCAGGATGGCATCGGCGACCGCATTGTTACCGAGCTTCCAATGACGGTTCGCGCCAAACGGGAGATCCCAATCGTGTTCGAAGGTGAGCATGTGCGTGCGATCGAAGGAGGCGGGGCCATAATCCGCGTTAACGTTGTAGCTATTGGCGGGCAGATTGCCACCCTCGGTAGCATCCAGGGCTTTCGACCAGGTGTAGGTCAAGAGAAAGTCCAGGCCATGCGAGAACTGCTTCGTCAGCTTGGTTTGCAGCGAATTGTAGTTAGAATTTCCGCAATTGCAGTATTGATAAATGCCCTGGGACAAACCATACAGAGCATAGAAGGGACGGCGCGAATCCAGCGATCCGGGGCCAGGAACCGCTTGATTGGCGTTCAACGTTTCGTAGAGATGGCGCGCAACGTTGCCCACATAGCCGGCTTCGAGAGATAGGCCAGTGGCGAGTTCGTGCTGCACAGTGAAATTCCAGAAATCGGACAGCGGAATACGGTAGGAGTTCAGCGGGTAAAGGAAGTAGTTAATCCCGATGCCGTTGGGCAGAGGATAGCGACCGGAAGAACTAACAGCCGGACTTATGGGAGCGGGTGGGCCGTTGAGCAGGCTGAAGACCGGAACATACGAATTTGCCGGATTGATGTTCTGGAAATTTAAGACGGGCGGATTGTAATCTGCGCCTTGGCCGAAGACTGCCCCGAGACCAGAAGGGTTGAAGCTTCTGCCATAGCCGGTGCGAATGACCGTCTTTGCAGTTGCCTGATAGGCGATGCCGATTCTGGGGGCGAAGCCGAGGTTGTAAGGCTTTACTCCTAAGTTGATCGGTACGCTTCCGATGCCAGCGGCCAGAACGTCTCCGGTAGTGGGATCGAACATGCCGGCGCCGCCGGGTTTGGCAGCGACTTGCGGCAAATAGTCTTCCCAGCGTAGACCGTAGTTAAAGGTCAATTTGGAATTGATGCGCCAGGAATCCTGAGCGAACAGAAAGAGGCGGGTTTGCCGGAGTCCGGGATAGTAATTGGAGCCGGTGTAATAGCGATCGAAAGTGCTGGGCAGGCCGAGTAAGTAAGAGGCCAGCGCCGAGCCGGTTGATACGAGGCCGCCGGCGGCGGTATCGAGCGTGGGATCTCCGGTGGCTTGGTCGGTGAAGGTGATTTCGCCGGGACGATGGGCGTCGCTGGGGATTCGTTGCTGCTGGGCGCGGCGAGCGTCAACGCCGAACTTGATGGTGTGATTGCCGGCGATTTTCGTCCAGTTGTTTACCCACTGGAATTGGTTTTCGGTTTCTTTCAGCGGGCAGTTGCATTGGTTTACGCCGAGGCCATAGCCGAAATTGAAGCCGCCGTTGCCATTGATGTACACGGCGGGCATGCCGCTGGTGTCGGCAGCGCCCGTATTCAGGCCGGGAAGGCCGGCGTCGGTGGCGGGCGTGGTGCCGTAATCGTTGGGTTCGACGCGAATGCGATAGCGGTAGAAACCCAAGCGAGCGTCTGTCAGGAGCGTTGGACTGAAGGTGTGGTCGGCGCCGATGGCGAGACTTTGATTTCTGTCGATAGAATCGCCGGAGAAGTTGAAGGCGGAGGGACCACCGCCGGCATTACCGAACGCAGCGGGCGAGTAATTGTTGTAATCGGCAATAGTGTAGCGGCCGAAGATATGGGTAGTGCTACTGAGGTTGTAATCGACACGTCCGTCGTATTGCTGGGTGTCGAACCTTTGCGAGCCTGAGGCGATGTAGTTGTTGAAGATGCCGGCGCCGTTGTTGGGCAGTGGCACGTTATTCAGCAGCGCCGCCATGGGGGCTGCTACCGGAATCATGTTGACTTGGCCGTTCTGGGAATAAACTTGACGTCCCACGCCGGTGGTCTGGTCGCCGGTTGCGGGATCGAACACCATTCCGGCCTGAGCTGGGACTGTTGTTCCTTCGGTCGTCGTAACTGTGGCGGGAGCGGCGCACGGCGTGGGCGAGTTAGTACCATCCGCACAGATGTAATTGCCCAGCAGAGAAGTTAAGTCGCCGGAGCGTTCGGCGGCTGTGGGAGCGGTTGTGATTAACGAGCCGCCGGTTCTACGTTCCGTTCCTTGGTAATCGAAGAAGCCGAAAAGCTTGTCTTTGAGAATGGGAAAGCCGACGGAACCGCCGAACTGGTTCCAATGAATAGGCGGATTTAGCTGCGTAAATGGATTGCTGGCGTCGGTCAGTGTGTTGCGGAGGTATTC
Source organism: uncultured Acidobacteriaceae bacterium (assembly GCA_963849445.1). GTDB lineage: Bacteria > Acidobacteriota > Terriglobia > Bryobacterales > Bryobacteraceae > Bog-105. The sequence goes on from CAWKHS010000016.1 coordinate 11,891, forward strand.
GAATAAGGAGCCGTGCCACTGATTCGTGCCCGACTTTGTGGTGGCTTGAATCAATGCACCGGAAGCTGCGCCAAACTCCGCTTCGTAGTTACTGGTACTTACTTTGAATTCCTGCAGGGAATCTATGTTGGGATTTACAACCGCGATGCCGAGGATGGCGCTTTCGTTCTCCGTGCCATCGAGGATAAAGCCGTTGGAAGTCGAAAACTGGCCGTTGACGGTGACCTGGATTCCCGACTGGGGATTCTCCGCCGCCGACATTTGTTCGGTGCTGTATTGTACGCCCGGAACGAGGAGCAGCAGGTTAGTTACATTGCGGTCGAGGACCGGAAGTTGCTCTACTTGAGCGCCAGTGAGGGTCGTCGAGACCTCCGCGCGATCGGTTGTGAGCAGTGGAGTGACGTCTTTCACCTCGACGCTAGTATTCACGCTGGCCGGTGACATAGTGGCGTCGAGGGGAGTGGTGGCGTCCACCTGAACGGTGGCATTGGCGGTGAAGGGCGCGAAACCGGGGCTTTCGATTTTCACCTGATAATGCCCGGCCAGCAAATGCGTTTGGGAATAATTGCCGTCCGAATTGCTCTGGATATGAAATACCGTTCCGCGGTCTAAATCGGTGATCGTGATTGCTGCGTTCGGCAGATTGGCGCCGGAGGGATCTTTAATGGTGCCGGCGATGTTGCCGGAAACGGCTTGCGCGAGGACGGAGGACGAAAGCAGCACGGCCAGAGCCGCTGCAATAAAGGTACGGGCCAAGAATGTAAGCACTGAATCTCCCCTTTGTTTGTGTGGTGCGAATGAATGCGGGCTGGGCCGGTGAGGGACTACGGGGTCCGGTTGCGATTAACTGACCTATTTCAATCTAGTATTCGGGATTATACAAAATCAGTCATTGGTCAGGAGTGAATCTTGAATTGGCTATGATCGCCTGGAGATCTTGCATAAACCGATGAATACGATTTTCCGCACGATTGGCGCGTTTTTCAGGAACTCGCGCAAAACGGGCTCGGTATCGAGCGCCCCGCCCGAAGAGATAGCGAGTTCCTCTCCTGTTCGGCGGTGCGCAGCCGTGCCCTTTGCGCTTTTGATTTGTTTTAGCCTTGCGGGTCAGGTGCCTGTCCCATCCAATGCTCCGGACCCGCGGTTCAAGGCGGATTTGCTGGTGGTGGTGGCGCATCCGGATGATGAATCGGAAATTGGGGCGTTTCTGGCCCGAGCAGCTTTCGATGAACATAAACGAATTGCGGTGGTTTACGGGACACGGGGGAACAGCGGAGGCAATGCCGTTGGGCAGGAGCAAGCGGCGGCGCTAGGAGACATCCGCGAAATTGAGGGGCGGCGTGCGGTCGGCTTTCTCGGCATTACGAATGTCTGGTTCCTGGATGCGCCGGATACGCCGGGGCAAGATGTGCTGCGAAGTCTCGAAACCTGGGATCACGGACGGTCGCTTGACAGGCTGGTGAGAATAGTGCGGCTGACGCGGCCGAGTGTGATTGCCACTTGGCTGCCGGCTTATTCGGCGGGAGAAAATCATGGCGATCATCAAGCCGCGGGCGTGCTGGCGACCGAAGCGTTCGATATGGCGGGAGATCCCACGCGCTTTCCGGAACAGGTGACTCCGCCGAGAGACGCGCGAGACATTTCCAATTTGACGGAAGGCCTGCATCCCTGGCAGGCTGAGAAGCTTTACTACTTCAGCGACGCCTCGCATTACGAGTTTATGAAGGGAAAAGGGCCGGAGTATTCGGCCACGGAGATTTCCCCTTCAAAAAATAAGAGTTATGCATGGTTAGCGGCAAAGGAATGTTCGTTTCATTTAACGCAATCTGATTCGGGTTATCTGGCGGCGGTGTCGCTCGAAAAGAACGATCTTAGCCATACCTATTTCGTGCAGCCCTCGCGATTTATTTTCGGTAAGTCGCATGTGGATGCGAGCGTCACGGGCGATGTATTCGAAGCGGTGAAGCCGCAGGCAGTACAGTATATGCCGGCGCCGGGTTACAAAGCGGTGCCCGTATCTGCGCCTGAATTGCAATTGGGAGGTCCGTGGCATTTCTATTCGCAGTTCTGGCAGGCGCACGGCCTGGAGCACCTTTCGACATTGCTTCCGCCCGAAGTGGAAGCGGGGGTCAAGACGAAAGTGAGCTTACCGGTTTTGATCGACAATCCTGGAAGCGAAACTTTGGCCGGAGAGATCAAGGTTACCGTGCCCGAGGGTTGGAGTTTGGCGTACGGCGCGGGCAATTTCAAGGTGAGCGGCGGAGAGACGGAGGCACGGCGAGTGATTGCCATTGCGCCGGGATCTCCCAACGACGATTGGAAGAACATCGTGATTCGCGCATCCGCGAACGGGAACTCCATTGGAGAAGTGAAAGTGCGCGTTCACGTCGTGCAGTTCAGCTTGCCGCAGTAGTGATGATGAAGCGTCGTCAGTTCCTGACTGCATCAGCAGCGGCAGTTTTGTCTAGTGCCAGTGCGGTTGCGCAGATTCCGGTCGGCAAGAAGCTGAAGGTGGTGGTGACGGGCGGCCATCCCGGCGATCCGGAATACGGCTGCGGAGGCACTGTCGCAAGATATGCGGATCTGGGGCACGAGGTGGTGCTGCTCTATCTCAATCGCGGCGAGAAGGGGTGTCCGGGCAAGTCCGCGGAAGCGTGTGGCGACATTCGTACCGGCGAGGCACAGCGCGCGTGCCAGATTCTGGGAGCAAGGCCGAAATTCGCGGGTCAGATAGATGGCGAAGCCGATGTGAACGCGGCAAGCTACGACCGCTTTTATTCGCTGCTTCAGGATGAAAAGCCGGACGTGGTGTTTACTCAATGGCCGGTGGATAATCATCGCGATCATCGAGCAATTTCGAATCTTGTCTACGACGCGTGGAACCGGGCACGCAAGAGCTTCAGCCTTTACTTCTATGAAGTTTCGGACGGCGAAGATACGCTGATGTTCGCGCCGACCGAGTACGTGGATATCGGAAAGACGGAGCCGAGAAAGCGTGCGGCCTGCTTTGCGCATGCTTCACAATCGCCTGAACGGTTCTACGCTTTGCAGACGGAAGTGGCGCGCTTTCGCGGGATAGAAAGCGGATATGAGCAAGCGGAGGCTTTCATCCGGCAGAGAGAAAGCCCGGGTCATTTATTGCCGTGACGGGACTATAGAGGCGGTGCTATGTTATTGAAGTAAGATTTATGGCGTTTTTACCCGGTTCGCGATGTGCCGTGCCGAGCCGAGTGAAATGCTTGACATTCCACGTGTAGATAAGTTGCGCTTTAGCCTTGAGCGCGCAGCGGGCGGCAATAGCATCATAGATTCCGCCTCCCACTATGCCCTTGGATGCGGCATCCTTTAGCATTTGCACGTACTCTTGAGCATCGAGGCTGAAGACACTCAGTCGCGCGCCGACACCGTCCAAGAAGAGATGTGCCTCATCGGGGCTGGCGCGGTCTTTGCCCGGCATTCCGGTGACCACCGAGTAGAACTCTGCTAAGCAATGCGCAGCTGTGGAGCCCGTTTCTTTCTTCTGACGCAGGAAGACGTCAAAGCTGGGCTGGTGGTGCTCATGCTCGCTGTAGAAACTGGCGACAAGGACCGAGGTGTCGAGGAACGCTCTCATTAACGCGGACTGCGATTGTCGCGGTCGCGTTCATTGCGTAATTCGCGGGTTACTTTTTCCGTCATTGCGGCTGGGATCCTGTTACCACCGTGAAAGACCCATACACCGTGTTTCTTACGCAGTGGCGAGGTCGAACGAATAGGGCGCAACATGACGCCTTCGCCTTCGGATTGTAATTCCAATACGTCCCCGGGGCCAAGATGGAGTTCGTTGCGCACCGCTTTCGGGATTACCACCCGCCCGGCTCTATCGAGGGTGACCTTGGTAGTGCTCACAAGTCCAGCTTACAGTGATTACGTGCCTCACGGTTGCAACGCTAGCGTGGTGTTTCCTGCGCTGCCGGAGTAAATCAGCTCCAGCGAATGGATATTTTTAGTTTTGCTTCGATATTCGAAGAAGAGTAGGCCTGCGACGGGAAGAGCGCGGTCGCCTTGTGGCAGCGAGGCTTTGTCAATGTACTGCGCCATCGCGCGGCGCAGCTCGATGGGGACGTGGACCGGAGGCGGAGGTCCGTTGTCGGCCTGGCCTCCCGTGTTGAGGCCGGTCTTTGACGCTTTCTCCTTGGGCTGATCGGGTGGAATCCATTCGGGGTCTTTGACAGTCGCGGCAACGTACTCGAACGGCTTACTGGGCAAAAGCGACTTCTTGCCGTTGATGCGGAGAGAAAAATCGCCAGTGGAGAGCGTGATGTGCTGGCCCGGTGCGCCGAAGAATCCGGTTTCGATCACGACATAGTCCTCAGTAGAAAGTGGATCTTCAGGCCGGGGGATGGAGTGGCCCGCGAACTCGGCGGCAATCGTCACCGTGCCTACGTGAGCCTGAGATGGATAATCGGCCGGGCTGGACCTGGGAGGCATGCCCTTTGCTTCGTTGATCTGCGCTTCTCTAGCTGATGTATTGGGAATTGGTGTGTTTTGCGCATGCAAAGAGAACGCGGCGACGAAAATACCGGTCATCCATACGGGGGAAAGTCGCATTTCAGCTCACACGTTAGCATAGGCCGCCGGGTGGTGAAGCCGTGCTTGAATACAGGTGGCAACAACTATGACGAAGCGACGGGCGTGGTGGCGCATAATGCGGTTCATCATTCACAGGAATATCCATCGCAAATTACTGTGCCGGTTGTGAAAGGCCGTTAAGTAACGTAGCAGTTGCGAGCGGAATAGGCGGCCCGCAAGGACTTCACGGATGGCATCGCGCAGTTCGCCGATCAGCGCTCGCTTGAGCACATATCCGCGCGCGCCGGAGCTAAATGCCTCGTCCGCGTAGGCGCTTTCCGCATACTGACTGACAAAGACGATGAGCAGCTCGGGCACTCGATCGCGCAGACGGCGTGCCACTTCGAAGCCGCTCATGACGGGCATGGAAACATCGAGCAGCAGGACGTCGGGACGGAGCCGCTCGGCGGCAGCAACTGCCTCGAGTCCATTGCTCGCCTCGCCGACGATCTCGGACTCGGCTCCGACGGTCTTCCTCAGCATCTCGCGCACGAGAGCATCGTCGTCGGCGATCAGCAGGCGTGGTTGCGTCACGCGCCCCCCGGCTCGAGCGGCACAACGACGATGAGCTCGGTTCCGGCATCAGGCGAGGATCGAACTTCAAGCGAGCCGCCGACGAGGCGAGCGCGCTCCTGCATGCTCATCAGTCCGAGTCCTCCTCCTGTGGCCCGTACTTCTTGCGGGTCAAAACCGGGACCAGTATCTCGAATGGTGAGACGTATCTCGCGCGAGGTTGTTGACACCTCAATTTCCGCGCAGGCACCGCGGCTGTGTTTCGCGGTATTGCGCAAAGCCTCTTGCGAGATGCGATAAAGCGCAGTGGCGATGGGCAGCGGGATAGACGGCGCGTCAGGCAGCAAAGGTGTTAGATGTACAGGAACGCCGAAAGTACGCCCGAACTCATGACATAAGCTGCGAAGTGCCGGCACAAGGCCCAGGTCGTCCAGGAGCGACGGATGAAGCCGATGGCTGAATTGCCGGACCTCTTCCGAGATTGTGCCTGACAGGGCAATCAGCCGGTCTAATAATGCTTCGACCAAGGCCGGATCTCTATGCAGTTGTTGGCGCGATTCAGCGAGTTGCCATTCGAGGAGAGCAAGACGCTGGCCCAGATCGTCGTGCAGGTCACGAGCCATGCGCCGGTGCTCATCATCCTGGGCGCTGATGACGCGGGCCGCCAGGGCGCGTAATTCCTCGTGGGTGCGGTCGAGCTCCTGTCCGAACGCTTGAACCTGCTGCGTCAGCCCCAGTTCCGCGCGCTTGCGTTCAGTGATGTCGCGCGTGGACCCCGCGACGGCCTGAGCAGCGCCCTCGGCGGTGAAGACCGGCACAAAGATGTATTCGTAGTGCCGCGTCTCACCGGCCGCGCCGGTGTACGGGGTTTCATCGCGCACCGGTAGCCGAGTGTCGATGACTTGCTGGATTTGACGCTGCAATCTGTCGGCAAGCTCCGGCGGATAATCGAGCTCGAAAAAGTTCTTGCCTACAGCCTCGTCAAACGATTTCTGCCATAACGTGAGTAGCGCCTGATTGATATAGGTGAAGCGGCCTTGAAGGTCGAAGATATAAGTGAAGTCAGGCGTGTTGGAGAGTACCGTGTCGAGAGTCCGCCAGAACTGCTCCAGGTGTTCGCGATGTTTGTGTTCGCGATGTTCGCGCCCGGCGAACTGACGAAGTACATTGGCAAACCCGATGAGCTGGCCCGCGTCATCTCGAAGCGGCGTCACTACGCTTGCGCCTTCGAAGTGCGACCCGTCCCGGCGCACGTACCAGCCACGGTACTCGGCCTTTCCCTCGGCGGCGGCTCGTCGAAGCTCACGTTCCGGTAAGCCGGACGCTTTATTGTCGTCCGTGAACAGGATGTTGATGTGCTTACCGGAGACCTCCTCTTCTGTATAGGCAAAAATGCGTGAGGCTGCTTCGTTCCATTCGGTAATTCGTCCGTCGCGATCCAGAAGCAGAACAGTGTCATCGGTCAGCGTGGCGAGCAGCGCGTCATAGAGCGCGCTTTTTTGCTGGAGATCTAGCATCCGGTGGCTCCTCGCCACGCTAGGAATCATACATGTGTTGTGGCGACAGAGCTGTGACGCGCAAAGTTCCGCGTTTTCGCGAGGGAGTGGATAGAAACAGATGTAGCCCATCCGCGCATCTCTATAGCGGGTCCTGACGCCCTGCTGAAAAGGAGTTTGTAATGAAGATATTTTGTACTTTGCTCTAGCGGCCGGGCTGGTGGCAATGGTCTCGCCCTTGCGGGCGGACTTTGTGTCGACAGCTACGTTAACGGCCGGCGCGGATGGTGCAACCACATCTATGGGCAGCGGTATGGCAACGGTTGACTGGATGAGCGCAACCGATACATTCACTTACACGTTATGGTGGACAAATTTAACGGGCCCAGCCACGATGGCTCATATCCACTTCGGGGCCGTCGGAGTAAATGGCCCGATCGTGATCCCGTTTTTCATGACCCCTATGCCGGCGGCAGCTATTACCAGCGGCACGCTGACGGCAGCGGACTTTCAGCCGGATCCGGCGGGGGGTATCAACTCGATCGCGGATGTTGCGACCGCCATCCAGGATGGAAACGCCTACGTCAACATTCACACCGGCGTGTATCCAGCAGGCGAGTTGCGCGGGCAATTGACTATCGTGCCGGAACCTGCTGACGCAGGATTCATGCTGTTGGCGCTAACAGGCGGTGCGGCGGTTCTGTTTCGGCGGCCGCGTCAGCTCCTAACACGGCCTCTGGCGTAGAGCAGCAACCCTGAGCCGATCATTCCCGCTGTTCCGGCGCTTAACTTCGCCGCGAACAGCCAAACATTTTTGACTTCCGCTGTCGGCATGACGCTGCAGACCAGGCAAAAAAGCGTGACACTGAGGCCGATAGCGCCCGCAACTTTGCGCTGTGCTTTCCACGCACTCAGGAAGAGATAGATGTAGGGGAGAAAGCCTCCTATAAAGGTCAGGGACACCACCTCCTCATAGGCCACGCGCATCGTCTCTCCGAACTGGGTCAGGAGCAACAGTCCGGAGGACACGAGGCCGAGTGTCAGCAGCGCAACATGAGGGGTGTGCCAGCGCGGGTGAATGCGTCCGAAGGCGGCCGGCAGTAATCGATCAGCGCCAGCCGCGAAGGGCATGCGCGAAAGCGCGGTGCCCACACCACCGAAAACACCGAAAGCACTCATAAGAAGCAGGCCGCCGATGAGGGCCGGAATCCAGGAGGCAGCAAGCACGTGACCCGCGGCTTCAGCGCCTTCGGCCAGCCCTCTGATCTCATGGATGTTTTCGGGCCTGAGCAGCGCCAGCATGGCTAAGGTGGTCGCCGCATAGAAAACCGATACGAATCCTGTGGCCAGCCAAATCGCCGGTTTGACGGTGCGCTCCGGTGCGCGGATTTCGGCGCTCATCATGCCGAAGTATTCGGCGCCGGTGACGCCATAGGCAATGGCAGCCCAGAAGCTCGCTGTGTCCCAGTTTATTTTTGGAGTGAGATGGATGGGAGTAGCGGAGCCGTGGCGCATCCAGCTTAGGGCGGCTGCGAGAATCAGTATCGCTCCAACCAGGGCGATCGCAATGGCGCCGAAATTTTCCGTCCACTTGCCGGTTTTGAGCCCGATCAAATTGCTGCCCAGAGCAATCCAGACGGCGGCGAGCGAGCCGCAGAGGATGAACGCGCGGCTGTCGGCCAGGCCCGCGTGAGCAGGTCCGAAAGTATAGGCGGTGGAACTTAGATAGAAAATGGCGGCGCCAGGAAACCAGAACGCGATTCCCACCCAATACACCCAGAACGCAACGAACCCGTGGGCCGGCCCGAAATCATTGCGGGTCCACGCATACAGCCCTCCGGCGCCAGGATATTTCGACATGAGGGCCGAAACTGCGATTGCCAAGGGAACACCCATGAGGATTGCAGCGAGCAGCCACAATGTGATGCTTCCGGGACCGGCGTGCGCCGCCGCCGGAAGCCAGCGCGGCCCTATGAAGCAGATGATGCCGAAGAGAGTGAGATCGCGCAGCCCGAGTTCGCGCCGGAGCCCCGATTCCGTTTGCGAAGCGGTGGCGTTGTGGGCGGTGCTCAGATTGGGGGTGCTCAGAACGAAGTGCTCGGAATCGGGTGCTCAGAATCGGGTGCTCAGAATCATTCGACGCTAACACGCGGTCAGCGGCGAGGCAAGCAGTTGGTTAGAAGGCCGCTACGCGCGTCATCGCAATTCCGCGCGCCGGAATACTTCCAACATCTCTGCGGCCGAAGGCGGGCGCAGAATATTCCGTGCCGCAAATTCCTCGGCTGACGGATAGGCGGTCATGCGTACAGCGCCCGCAGCTTTCTCGAAGTCATAATCTGTGCGCCGCAACTCAACGTTCGAATTCAGCAACAGCCAAAAGGCCCCGCGCTCACCGAACGGCATCCCAACACTTCCCGCATTGACAACGCGAGTGTTCCCCACCATTCGGTCAAACTGCATATGGGTATGCCCGCAGATCACGAGCGGCGCATCCACTCCGGCGAAGACCGGCAGCAGACATTCTTCCGTGGTAAGTCGCGTAAAGATTTCTGTGTTGTTACGCGGTGTGGCATGGCAGAAGAGCACATGTCCGAACGCGGCCGTCGCCACCCGGAGCGTTTCCGGCCAATCGGCCAGCGTATCCCGGTCTTCCGGCGTAAGTTGCTCCGCCACCCAGCCGATCGCGTTGCGCGCCTGCTCCGGTAACCCGGGTGTTTCTTTCCCTTGCATGCGCGCCAGTACTGCCTGATCGCCATTTCCCCGAATGAATTTCGCGGCGGGTTTGAGCCGCAGCAAAGTCCGAAGTGTCTCGCGCGGCATTGGTCCCGGCAGCACATCGCCGCCTACTACGATCTGATCTACGTTTTCCTGGCGAATCTCATCGAGAACCGCCTCAAGCGCGGGCAGATTTCCATGGATGTCGTAGACAGCCGCGATGCGCATGCAGCATGATCTCCTTTGAACCTTGTAGAAGATTAAGAAATTTCCGCAGATTTAATCATTAAGAGCAAGTAATTCCCCCAGTAAGGATGGTAAGCTGCGTTTGTGAGCGAGAACACACAAGAATTCATCGTGAAAACCTGGCTCGAGGATCATCCCGAGCATCATTCCATCAGCCTGCCGCACCCTGAAGAGGAAGCCCAAGAACTGCAGCAAATGGCTGAAACGAGTACTCCGAAGACGAAAGCGGCTATCGAACCCTACACAGGGCAGATACCCGGTCAACACTAAGCGCCCCGCTCGCGCAGGTCATCAGCTATCTATCGCCACGTCGCGATACTTTCACGCTTCAAAATTTTCGGTTCAAAGGCCTTCGGGGAAGTGCTGTGCCGTTATGACACCGCGTTCGGGCTATTGGAGGGAGCGAGGTGTGGAAATCTGGCGGAGGAAGAGGGATTCGAACCCCCGAGCGAGTTCCCCCGCTAACGGTTTTCAAGACCGCCGCCTTCAACCACTCGGCCATTCCTCCGCTACCAAAGTACCTGATATCGCGACCGTTTCTCAACTCACCAACTCACGAAGCAGATTTCCCGGGCGTCAGTAGCGTTCGCAGCGAGGTTTGCAACCACCCGCCGCTTGCTCTCATCGTGAATGCGCAGCTCGCATCCTCTTATACGCAATCTGCGTATACTAAAGAGGTGAAGCGCTCCCTGATGACGGTTGTGGAAACCGACCGTTTTATCAGGGACGCAAGTCAGCTCATGCCGGAAGCGGAACGAATGAACCTGGTCGCGTTCATAGCGGCAAATCCGGAAGCAGGCGATTTGATTCCCGAAACGGGAGGAGTCAGAAAGCTGCGTTGGGGGCTGCCGGGCAGAGGCAAGCGAGGAGGCGCACGAGTGATTTACTACTTCCACAATGAACAGGTGCCTGTTTTTCTCTTGGCAGCGTACGGCAAGAACGAAAAGACAAATTTGACGAATGCCGAGCGAAACGCAATGGCGAAACTCGTTCCAACGTTGGCAGCGATCACTCCAGCAGATCTGGGAGGAAACAATGAAGACGGGAAAGGCCGCGACAGAGCGACGGACGAAGCCAAAGCAGAAAGAGGCGGCAACGGTCGGTCAACGAGTTATTGAAGGATTGGAACAAGCGATCGCGTGGTCCCGCGGTGAGAGCGAGAAAGTCCGCGTGACGGTTGTGATGGTGCCTGAGATCGATATTCGTAAGGTGCGGCGACAGATGGGATTAAGTCAGACTCAGTTCGCGACGAAGTTCGGTTTTCCGCCCGCCACACTCCGCAATTGGGAGCAAGGGCGAGCTGCGCCGGACGCACCTACGCGAGTGCTGCTGGCCGTAATTGCCAAACATCCCGAAGCTGTCGAGGATGTGCTCGGTACAGCAAGTTAGTTCAAAGGCCGCGAAATTTTCGCACGGAATCGTGAGAGGATTCTCTCGCCGCTGAAGAGACAACTGCCAGTCCGGACACAGAGTAGCGTGAAAACAGCCGGTTAGCCCCCGGAGTCAAGCTAACGGGCTCCGGCTTTAATTCCACTAAACGAACTTTCAAATTAATTTCATTGACCGTAGCGCCGCGGTAGCAGTATAACCGCTATACACGTTGCGACGTGGGAGTCGTCTTTTAAGGAAAGGCCCGGCAACGCACGCGCGACTGCTTTGCGCTAAAGCGGGCGGCGATTTCCTCTCTGTATTGACCAAGCGTCGCTTGGCTGCCGAGCTAGGTAGATAATCTGAACGAACGAAGGTTCCTTAGGGGGTAAGATGATGACCCATTTAGGCCATTTGGGCCCGGCGCGTCTCTGCCTGTTGGCTATTTCCAGTCTTCTGCTTACCGGTTACGCCTTCGGGCAAGCCGTCGAAGTGGCCAGCGTCAGTGGCGTGGTAACCGATCAGACCGGCGCTCCTGTCGCCAGCGCCGCCGTGACCATCACCGAAACCGATAAGCAAGTGACACATGCCACGGTCGCGGATGCCACCGGGCACTACGTCTTCAACGATCTCCCGGTCGGACCCTATCGACTAGATGTCAAGGCTCCGGGCTTCAAAGAATACGTTCAAACCGGAATCGAGTTGCAGGTCGGCGCAAACGCTACGGCCAATGTCATGATGCAACTCGGCAACGTATCTCAAACAGTCGAGGTGCATGCCAACGCGTCGATGATTGAGACACGGGAAAGCACAGTCGCTCAGGTCATCAATCAAAAAGAGGTGAACGACTTACCGCTGAACGGAAGATACGTCACCCAGTTAGTTCTTTTGTCAGGAGCAGCCATTACGGTCAGTCCCTCGGGAGGCGATCTGACCGGCAGCAAGAACTTTTACAGCTCTACGACCATTTCCGTCGCCGGCGGTCAGGCCAATGGAACAAATTATCTGCTGGACGGCGGCTACAACGTGGACACGTTTACGAACGTCAACATGCCCTTTCCGTTCCCTGATGCATTGCAGGAGTTCAGCGTCGAAACCAGCAGCCTTCCAGCCCAATACGGCGAGCATCCCGGCGGAGTTATGAATGCCGTGACACAGTCCGGGACGAATCAGTTCCACGGCGATCTGTTCGACTATCTTCGCAACGGCGATTTCAACGCACGCGGCTATTTCGCGAGTGCTCGCGACACCCTGAAACGCAATCAATACGGTGGAACTCTGGGCGGCCGTATTATTAGGGACAAGCTTTTCTTTTTCGGCGGCTTCCAAGGCACCCCCACCCGCACCAACCCGCCTTCGACCATCTCGTATGTGCCGACGGCCGCCGTTATAGCTGGTGACTTCTCCGCCATTGACGGCTCCTCTTGCACCTCCACTCACAAATTTAAGCAATTGAAGAATCCGTTCACCGGCGCTCCATTTCCGAACGACCAAATCCCGACGTCCATATTCGACCCGGCCGCGCTGAAGTTGCTGCAATACCTTCCCACACCGACGAATCCCTGTGGCCAGGTAACTTACGGCATTCCAGCCAATAACAACGAATACGAGACCATTGGACGAGTCGATTGGATCGTAAACTCCAAGCACAGCTTCTTTGCCCGTTATTTCATAGACGACTACACCTTACCGGCCAATTTTCAGGCGTCAAACGCGCTAGTCACTACTAATACCGGGAATGCAGAGCGTGCGCAGAGCATCACGCTCGGCGATACCTATTCGTTCAGCGGAACCACCCTGAATTCCGCTCACGCCACCTTCCTGCGGCGGCGTGACAATCGCGGGCCCGCGGCGACCGGCATCAGTCCCGCCACGCTCGGCTCTAGCGTTTACTCACAGGACCCGGATTTTCTCGAACTCTCAGTCAGTAACTACTTCAGCACTTATTGCGGAACCTGCAATCACGCTTATTTCAATACCAACACCTGGTCTTATACCGATGACCTGACTCTCATCCGGGGCCGTCACCAGTTCATGATTGGCGCCGCAGTCATCCGCACCCAAATGAATTCGGATAATAACTACGACCTGGATGGTAACTTCGGCTTCACCCAATCGTTGAGCGGTGATAATCTGGCTGATTTCATGATGGGCGATTTGTCCACTTTCAGCCAGAGCAGGGTCCAGGCAACCGCTAACCGCCAAACCAATCCCGGCGTGTATGCCCAGGACACTTGGCGTGTAAAAGACAACCTCACCCTGACGGCGGGCGTTCGCTGGGAGCCCATGTTGTTTCCACAGGACGTCTATGGCCGCGGCAGTTCTTTCAATCTTTCGAATTTCCTCAACAACGTGCATAGCGGCGTTTACCCTGGCGCTCCGGCCGGAATGCTGTATTACGGCGACGCCGGTATACCCAAGGCCTTCGTTCATGACAAGTGGCTGAACTTCGCGCCGCGGTTGGGACTGGTCTTTGCATCGAAGAGCGGCCACGATACGTTCCGTTTAGGCGCAGCGATCCTCTACGACACAACCGAGTTGTTCTTTGATGAACGCGTGCAATCCAATCCACCTTTCGTGGACGAAATCGATGAAAGTTGGAGCCTGAATTCCCATGGCGTCTTATCTACTAGCGCGAACGGCTATGGCACGTTATCCAACCCATGGATCACTTATCCCGGTGGCAATCCTTTCCCCATAACGAAGCCGTATTTCCCATCGTCGGGCGCCCTGTATGTCATCATGCCTTTGAACCTGAAACCGACTTACATCAGCAACTGGAACGCCAGTTATCAGCACCAATTCTCAAATAGTTGGTTGGCTACGGTAAGTTACATGGGTAATAAGACCACTCATTTGTGGGTGGGCCAGGAAACCAATCCGGCTGTCTACATACCAGGCAGCACGGCCAGTACCCAGAACCGCCGCGTGCTTACGCTGCTGAACCCCACGCAGGGTTTGCCGATCGGCTCGTTACCCATTGCAGACGACGGAGCGAACGCCAACTACGAGGGGATGATCGCTTCCCTGCAGCATCGGTTTACCCATAACTACACAGTGCTCATGAATTACACTTGGTCGCATTGTTCGAGCGAAGCCGATTTCCAAGGTGAGGTCACTGGCCCTTCCTTCATGAACCCCTACAATCTTGCGCAGGATCGAGGCCCGTGCGATTTCGATGTGCGACAGATCTTGAATGCCTCCTTCGTAGCCATCAGTCCGCACGTGGGCGGTGCATTCTGGGGCAAGATACTCGGGAACTGGCAGATCGCTCCCATCATTCAGGCGCATAGCGGGTTGCCCATCAACATCACTTCGGGTCAGGATAATTCCAAAACCGGCGTGGGACTAGACCGGCCCAACCTCGTCTCCCCAGGTGTGAGTGTTGTCAATTCGAATTGGGGTCCTGGTTTGCCTCAATACCTCAACCCCGCGGCTCTGGCGGAAAATGCGACCGGAACCTTTGGCGACCTGGGCCGGAATGCGGTCGATGGTCCAGGTACGTTGGAGTTCGACGCCTCCGCCAGCCGGATCTTTTCCATCACCGAACGATGGAAGCTCGAGGCCCGCGCTGAAGGATTTAACGTGATCAATCACACGAATTTCGGCAACCCTACTCTGGGTCTGAATAGCAGCACTTTCGGGCGCATTACATCTACACAATCCACGGGTCCCGGGCAGCTGGGCACAAACCGGATCCTGCAGTTCGCCTTGAAGCTCCACTTCTAAACCGAACCGGCCCGCAAACTGAGACGCGACAGTGATGGAGCGTGCGCCCGCCGTGTTACAAAGGATACCGGCTTATGAACCGGCTCACGGCCGTCGCTTTCTCCCTCGCCTTGCCTCTTCTGCTCGCACGTGGGCAGGACAAATCTCTTGCTGTCGTCCACCAGATCAAGACCGAAGCCTTCGATCGCTCGCAGGTAATGGACACGCTCGCTTCTCTTACCAACCTCTATGGCCCGCGTCTGACCGGCTCTCCCGAGTTTGAGCAGGCGGCCGACTGGGCCATGTCTCGCCTAAAAGATTACGGCGTATCGGACGTCCATGAAGAGAAATGGGGCCCGTTTGGTAGAAGCTGGTCGCTGCAGGCCTACAGCCTCGATATGACGGCGCCCCGATACTCGCATTTGCTCGCCGTGCCGCTGGCCTGGAGCGCTCCAAGCAACGGCATTCAATCCGGCGACGTGCTGTTTGCGCCTATTCATGGCGAAAATGCATTCGATATCAAGAAGAACGAAGAGGCCTTTGAACGATACAAGAATGAGTGGAAGGGCAAGCTGAAGGGAAAATTCGTGCTCGTCTCGGAATCCAAGCCGTTGAAGCACTCCACTCACCCTTTATTCCAGCGCTACACGGACGCTGAATTGGCGGAGATCGCGGAAGCGCCCACGCCCAGCGTTCGCCGCGACATCCATGTTGATGAAATCAAAATCCCTGATGATCCGCAAGCCGCCGAAACGTACTTCAATAGCCTGTCCAGCTCGACGATCGACGAATTGCTCGACCGCTATTTCGGTCTCATTGCGAAAGAAGCGGAGTTCTTTCATGACGAGTCAGTCCTCGGTGTCATCCGTACTGATGCCCGCGCCAAGAACGGCCTGCTCGTGGCCGAAGAGGCCGGTTCCCATCAAAGCAAAGATCCACTCGCCCCGCCCAGCTTCGTCGTCAGCGAAGAGCAGTACGCGCGTCTCGTCCGCCTGATTGAGCAGAAGCAAAATATCCAATTGAAGATGAATCTGGAGGCCAAAGTGTCCGATACCGACAAAGACGGCCTGAACATCGTCGGCGAAATTCCCGGAACCAAGAAACCGGATGAAGTTGTGATGATCGGCGCGCACTTCGATTCCTGGCATTCGGGCACGGGCGCAACCGACAACGGGGCGGGAGACGCCGTCATGATGGAAGTCATGCGGATTCTCAAGACACTCAACCTGAACCTGGATCGCACGGTCCGCATCGGGTTGTGGGGAGGCGAGGAGCAGGGACTATACGGATCGAAGGCCTACGTCAAAGCTCATTTGGGAGATCCCAAAACGCTCGAAGTGAAGGCTGGTCACGACAAGTTTGACGCCTATCTGAACCTGGACAACGGCAGCGGTAAGATCCGCGGCATTTATCTTGAAAATAACGATGCCGCGCGCCCGCTCTTCGAGCAGTGGATGGCGCCCTTTCACGATCTCGGCGTCACCACCTTTACGCTCAAGCACACCGACTTCACCGATCACGTCTCGTTCGATAACGTCGGCCTGCCGGGATTTCAGTTCATCCAGGATCCCCTCGATTACGATACCGTTACGCATCACTCCGATATGGACACCTACGCCCACGCCGTACCCGAAGATATGATGCAAGCTTCCGCCGTGATCGCCACTCTCGTGTATGACATCGCGAATGAACCGGAGCTCGTCCCTCGTACCAAACAGGTTCGTAACGGTAAGCTGGTCCATTAGCGCGATGATGCGGTGCAGCGGGACGGTTCTTTTAACGGTCCTTCTAGCCGCTCCTGCGGCTGGCGGCAGACCCTCGGCCCGAAACCGCTCACCGCGAACGATGTCCTCGACCATCTGAACAGGACGATCACCTGGTACCGGCATGTCGATAGCGCCGGCCAGGCGCAAACCGCCTCCGAAAATCTGCTGCTGCAGGACAACGTACAGGAGAGTTCAAAACGCGCAGTGGAACTCGCTTTCGCGTTCGCCCGCGCGGAAGCCGCCATTCTGGAAAGTTCCGGACAGGATACGGCAAACACGGCTGCGGCAGCGCCCATCGAAAACCGCACGCTCCAGCAGGCGGCATTGACCGCCAATCAACGCGTGACCAGCTTGCAATCCCGCATTGAAAGCTTGAATGGGCAGATAGAGAAGCAAACAGGCCGCAAACGGGCCACTCTGGTTTCTCAACGCGACACCTTTGCGGCTTACCTGGAGTTAGCGAAGGAGTCCCAGCAGGCCATCAGGAACATGATGTCGTTTGCCAACGCGCCGAGTAGCAATAGCCCGCAAACCGGACTCTTGCAACAGATCAATGAGTTGGCAAATTCCGACTCGGTGCCCAGCGCGCTCAACCCGAATCAGAAAGGCTCGTTAACAAGCGCGCGAGTATCGGAAGCCTTCCACCCCGAATCGGCAGGCATTGTCACGCTGCTTGCAAAGGCGGTGAGCATCGGCCGCAACCAGGACCAGGTCACTTCGCTCATTACCGAGACGAACGCGTTGCTGGCCCAGGTGGACAGTTTGAAGCTGCCGCTGCGCGCGGATCTCCGCTCGGCGATCAACGACGGCAATACGATTGTGAGCGCGGCAGACACGCAAAACGACCCGGCCCAACTCGCTGCCGCCCGCAAACAGATCAATGACCTCGCCGTGCGCTTTAAGAACGCGTCGAGCGTGATGACTCCTCTCGGCGAACAAGGGATTGTTCTCGAAGGTACGCGCGGCCGTCTCCAGGATTGGCGAAATGCTCTCGGCGAACAGCAGAAATCGACCTTCCGCTATCTTGCGGTTCGGCTCGGGGTGCTGGCCTTAGCTATCGTTTTGCTACTCATTCTTTCGGGAGTCTGGCGCAAAGGGATCTTCAAGTACGTGCGGGAGGCGCGGCGCCGCCGGCAATTGATGCTGGTGCGGCGCTTCGTCGTGGGCTTCGGGATAGCGCTCGTCGTCGCGCTGGGCTTCTTCACCAGCTTCGGCTCCGTCGCAACCATCATCGGTTTTCTCACGGCCGGGCTTGGCGCTCGCGCTTCAGAACGTCATTCTCTCTGTGGTCGCCTATTTTTTTCTCATCGGACGTTATGGCTTGCGCGTAGGCGACCGCGTGACCGTCTCCGGAGTCACCGGTCAAGTCGTCGAGATAGGGCTGGTCCGGTTCTTCATGATGGAACTGGCGGGAAGCGGCGCCGATATCCATCCCACGGGGAGAGTTGCGGCTTGGGCCAACTCGATGATTTTTCAACCGTACTCCTGGTTGAAGCAGGCGCCCGGCACTGAATACGGCTGGCATCTGCTGACCGTCACAGTAGCGCCGGAGGTGGATTACGATGCGGCCCGGGCTCGCGTCACGAGCGCCGTAAATTCTGTCTTCGAGAGATATCGCGACAACATCGAACGCCAACACGCCGCATTTGAGCAGTCGATTAACGTGCAAATGACCCCTCCCAAGCCTGTCACTCGCACTCACTTTACAGAGCAAGGCTGTGAACTCTTCATCCGCTATCCCGTGGAGTTCGAACGGGGCGCCGAAATCGACGAACAGGTGCTGCAACAACTTGCGCGCGAGATGGACAAAGATCCTCAAGTGAAGCTTGCGCCCGGTGGCGGTCCCAAGCTGCAGCGTCTGAACGTGTAAGCGCCAAATGGTAGAAGATTGCATATGAGTTTTTCTCGTTCAGCGGTACGCGGCGTTCCCGTGATGCTGCTCATCGCTCTCTCTTCGAACGCGCAGCATGCGCAACTCACCGGGTTGATTGCGCAGGAATGGGACTACCAGATGCGCACCCATCCCGAAGAGAGCAACCGCAACCGGCGACAACCGCTACAACGATCGCCTCAGCGATTACTCGCCCGCCGCGTTCGCTGCGGAAATGCAACACGATAGCAATTTCTCACAGCAATTGCAGGCAGTGAGCACAAACGGCCTCAGCGCGGAAGACCAGCTCAATCGAACTCTCATGTTGAGACTCGTCGAAACGCGCCTTGAAGGCGAGCGCCTGCACGACTGGGAAATGCCGGTGGACCAGATGAATGGGCCGCATCTGGAATACGCCGGCATGTCGGAGGACATGCCGTTCAAGACGGCCCACGATTACGAAAATTATCTGAGCCGTCTCAATGGCCTGCCCCGCGTTTTCGAGCAAATCACAGAGGATATGCACCTGGGCATGCGCGACCACCTGATGCCGCCGCGTTATCTCCTCGAAAAGGTAGCGGAAGAAGCGCAAGATGTTGCGCAGACTCCACTCAGTCGGAGCCTGTTTACGGTGCCGCTCAAGCATTTCCCGAACGGCATTTCAGCGGCCGACCGGCAACGTCTCACAACCGCCATTAATCAGGCAGTCAGCGAGACAGTGTTGCCCGTCTACGCCAAATTCGCGCATTTCGTAAAGACGGAATACGCGCCCATGGGCCGCACCGAATACGGCGTCTGGTCTCTTCCTGACGGAGCCGCAAGGTATCGCCACGCGATTCACGCCATGACCACTACGGATCGGGATCCTGCCGAACTGCACGCGCTCGGTCTCAAACAGGTGAACGATATTGAAGCGCAAATGCTGGTCATCGCAAAGAAGGAAGGATACGCCGACCTGAAATCTTTTAACGCGCACATCTTTGCCGATCGAAAGCTCTACGGAACATCAGGCCCGCAGATTCTTGCGCCTTTACCAGAAATACACAGATCAGATGTACGCGAAGCTGCCGCAATACTTCGGCCGCTTGCCGAAAAACAAGCTCATCGTCGTGCCCATGGAGGCTTACCGGGCCCCGCATGAAGTGCCCGCCGATTACTCGGTCGGAGCGGGTGACGGGTCTCGGCCCGGACGCATCAACGTCAACGAATATGAGCCCACCAAAAGACTGCTTCTGAACGCCGAAGCCATCGCCTATCACGAAGGAATTCCCGGACACCACCTGCAGTTTTCCATCGCGCAGGAGCTTCCCGGATTGCCGCCGTTTCGGAAATTTACGGAATACAACGCGTATTCGGAAGGCTGGGCCCTGTACGCGGAAACCTTGGGGCATGAGATCGGGTTCTATCAAGATCCGTACAGCGAGTATGGCCGGCTGGAAAATCTGATGTGGCGCTCTATTCGGCTGGTCGTGGATACAGGCGTCCATTCACAGCACTGGTCGCGTCAGCAGATGATCGATTTCTTTCATCAGCACACCGCGATGGACGATCAAAACATCGAGACAGAAGTAGATCGCTATATCGCGTGGCCGGCACAAGCCTTGGGCTATAAGCTGGGCGAGATGACGATCCTGAAATTGAGAGAACGAGCGCGCCACGAGCTCGGAAGCCGGTTCGATATACGAACCTTTCACGATGCGGTGTTAGACCGCGGCCCTCTGCCGTTGGATGTGCTCGAAGGGCAGGTCAACCAGTGGATCGCCAGACAGGCGCATTAAGGTTCTCAGAGTTGCAGCCGTATCTTGCACTTCGTAAGTACGGACGCAATCGCCAGCATCAAGGCTGTGAACACCAGAGCCCTGATCACGCCCAGCGCACCCTGGTTCACAGACGCAGGCAAAAACGACAGCGGCACCGCGAAATAAAACAGGTCCGGCAGCAGATATGTCAGCAACGTGTTCGATCCGGCCGGCTTGACGAAGGCTGCCCAACGAGTGTGTCTCTTGATGTCGCAGATCCAGTACAGCAACGTGAAAATGAGAACGCTAGCGCCTGCCGAGTAGAGGCACCACGTCGGCGTCGCACGGATTTTCGAGACGCCGAGAGGCAGCAACACTGTCCCGCAGACCAGCAGCACGACCGCGAAAACAGCCGCCCAAGGCAGCTTTCGGCTGGGGCCTTCTCTGAAGAAGATATTCGAGGTGACCACACCTGCCATCGTGATTGTCACAAAGGCCCCCGTGTAGAAGGGCCAGATGTAGAACGGCAGATGCTCGCCGAAGGTGATCCATTTGGCCAGCGACAGAGCATTGAAAAGGATGAAGAGAATCAGCCAGCCGAGCGGCGCCCAACGAATCTTGCGCGTCGGTACATACAAGATGCAGACCGCGAGATACGTCCAGCCAATCAGGCCGAGAATTTCCCAATACGAGAAGTCGAGCCACGCCGTGTGGCCGGTTTCATCCGTTCGCCGGAACAGCGCGAACATTACGAGCCATCAGCACGAAACCGGACCACTTCAGGAGCGGCATCGGCCGGGGGTAAATATTCCAGAAAAGGATCGCGCCGATCAACACCAGGAACGCCCACGTGTTTGGGCTGACTAGCATGAGCCGTGGATCGCACTTTTCGACATTTGCCAACGCAATTCCGAGAACCAATAGCGCCAGCGTTCGTGCCAAAATATGCAGCCACAGCGCGGATTGTGTCACGCCTTTCGCCAGACGGCTCCGAATTGCCAGTGGAATGGACATTCCGACAATAAATAGGAACGCGGGAAACACCATGTCCACGTAAGTCATGCCGTTCTCCGATGCGTGCATGTGGTAGTTCCACCACGGGAGACCTTTGACCCCGCCCAGATCGTTAACGAAGATCATTAACAGCATGGTCACGACCTCGGAAAACATCGATCGAGACGATACGGTTCGGCGTCACCGTATTCGGCATTATCGAGGAGTTGTATGCAGCCCGGCGTTGATGACGTTGAGCAGCGCCTCATTCGCATCACCGTGGTATTCCCAGAACATGATGCCGCCCAGGTGCTTGCGCAAAACGTAATCGCACTTCAGCTTCAGCGACTCAGGATCTTCATACGTAATGAAGGTCTGAGTGGCGGGATTATAAAGATACGGCGCGGAAGCGGAAGCGTCCCAATAACGCGTATAGCCGTCGCTTTGCAGCATTGTCACGATGTTGTTGTAATCGGCGCGAATCTGAGCGTTATGGCCCGGCTGAAAGAGGCCATGATTCGTGTCTGCGACGCCCGACCAGGCGTGACCATAAAACGGAACTCCGAGCACGATCTTCTCCGCCGGGACGCCCGCCGCAAGGTAATCCTTCACGGAAGCATCGGCTGAAATCGCCCTCGGATCTAAGGGATCGGTAAACAACGGCGCATGATGGCCTGTGATTTTGCTGTCATCCGGTTCGTAATAGTCATAGGCCATCAAGTTGACGGAATCAACGTAGCGCTGTACCTTTTTCATCTCCGTGTGCGCCAGAAAATCCGGGTTCGAGCCGGTGGCGACAGACAGCAATAATGGGCGGCCTAAACTCTTCTGCTCACGATCGAACCTGTCTCGCAGTTCCTTGAGCAGATGTGTATAGTTCTGCTTGTCTTCGGGCCGAAAGCGATTGTTGTCGCCGATCATCCCCGGATACTCCCAATCGATGTCGAGCCCGTCGAGGTTGTGCGAGCGAATAAAGAAGAGCGCGCTCTCGATAAACTTCCTGCGGGACTCGCGTGTGAGCACCATATCGGAAAAGCCGCCGGACCACGTCCAACCGCCGACCGAAACCAGCACCTTTAACTGCGGATTCCGGTTCTTCAGCCGGTTCAGAATCTGGAAGTTCTCGCGATCATGCGCGAATCCTTCCACGATTGCTCCGTCGTGAATGTTGGCGAAAGCATAATTGATCCGCGTCAGTTTGGCCGCGTCGATCTCGTCCGGACTGTAGAACTCTGTCCTGGACGAAAACGTAGGCGATGATCTCCTGTGACCAGCTTTGCGTCGCGACAGCGCACAGCAGCAGTGATAGAACGATGGCTCTAAGCATAAAAAAAGGTCAGCTGAGGACAGCGATGGCCTGATGCGCGGCCCGGTATCCCTCGGCAATCGAAGCGCGGTGATCCATGATGCCGGTGAGATCCGAATTGGCAAAGGCGATGCGGCCATACGGGTTTTGCCGCAACACATCGCCCGGTGCGGGCTTGCCGTCAGTACCGAAAAAGAAGCCGGGCTGCGGGGCCAAATACGCATGGCCCCAGCGATTTAAGATGATGCCTGCAATGTCTCGGCGAGCATCGAAGCCGGACTTTCCGAACATTTGCGTGAACTGCTCTCTGATCTGCCGTTCATAGTTTCGGAACGGCGTCGCCAGGAGTTCTCCCCGGCCTTGCACTACCTGGCTTTGCAGCGGCAAGCCTGGTTTCGAAAACAGAATCTTCAGCGTCAGAATAACCGGCTCGTCTGGATTGATGGTCGCCGGTTGCGGTCCAAACGTGACCATCTTCCGGACTGCCGTGTAATTCCCGATGCCTTCGAACCACTGGCAACCGTTGATCCCCAGGCGATATAAAAAGCGCCAGTTCGTGAGAGCGACGTTCGCCATCAGGCAAGGCGCGCGGTGGAATTGCGCATACGCTTCGCTCTGCGTTTCAGGCAAGTCACGGACGATGTGTTTGGTCGTCCAACTTCCCCCTGCCATGATGACGCTGCGAGCTTTCACGCGATATAACTTGCCGCCTTTCAGATACACGACGTTTACGAAGCGCGCGCGATCCGCGGGACCCTCATGCCGAACGGACATGATGGTCGCTTCCAGGCGCAGACGAGTTGGTATGTCAGGACGATCGAGAGTTGAAAATCGAATATTAGCCCGGCAGATGTTCTCCATCGTCGCAGGCCCGGGAATCGCATCCGGGTTCAGCGCCTTGACCATATGACGGGCGACCCCGGCATTGCCGCCGGGAAACATCTGCGCATCCGCATCGTAGTTCCAGGGGAAGAGCACATCCGCCGCATAGTCGCAATAAGCAGAAAGCGCATCCGCTCCTAATCCCGATCCGCCGCCCGCTAGCGGCGAGACAAAAGCACGCACGATCTCGGGCGAGACTTGGTGTATCCGGCAAATGTGCTGCTCGAGAGTGATGCTGTCCAGGTGCCGCGAAACAGCATCTCCATGCTGCTTCGGTAGTTGGAAAACGCTTTCAGGCACTCGCGAATGAACCCGGAGCCACTCAGCCCGCACATTGTCCGGAATCGGAGCGTCCTTCAGTTTCGAGCCCCACGGATCCATCACCCACACGCCTTCCGGATGACCGAACTTCGCGCCAAAGTAGAACCCGTTTTGCTTGTCGCCCTCCACATATGGCGTGTTCGGCACAGGAAGCTTCGGATCCGAACCGGCCCAGGTCTGATATTTGAATTTGCTGAAATCGATTCCTATCGATGGATAGAAATCGGCAAGAAAAGTATTGGGCAGCGGCGGGAAGCACATGGCCGAACCTTGATGCGCGATGAGCCTCTGGCCATTGACTTTGAATTCGTTCCGTTTAGCCTCGCCACCGAAAACAGGATGATTGTCGAGCACGAGACAAGTGCGCGGACGCGATCCCGGTTGCCGAGCTAGGGCGAGCGCCGCCGCCAGCCCGCTGATGCCGCCGCCCACCACCACGCAATCGAATTCTTCGCCAGTATCGGTCACATTTCCAGGCAAAGTCTCAAAGACGCGATCGCGAATTTTATGCCCGCTCGTGACAACATCCCAGGTATTGCCGTTCGAATTGCTGTAGTCGCCGACGCCGCCGTAACCCGTCCAATCGCCTTCGTTCAGAATCTGCTCGGGAGACTTGCCCAGCAATACGGCTCCGGAGGCAAGCAGCGTGGAACCCAGGAAATCCTGCCGCGTGATCTTGCGGTCCATTCCTAATACACGATCGAGCGGTGTTTTGTTGTCGGGATTATCGGACATGATGGATTGGTTCGTGATGCGCGAGTATGGCGAACGCTGCGCCCGTAAGCGTGGCCATGCCCCCTAGCTCGGCTTTGCTCAACACAACTTGGTCTCGGGTGAACGTACCGGCCGTGTAGCGGAAATTCTCCTCGACGCTGCGGATGAGAATATCGCCCGCTTCCGCCAGACCGCCGGCGAATGCGATTCGGTCGGGAAAGAAGATATTGGCGAGAGAGGCAGTCGCGATGCCCAGCCATTTGCCGGCGCGTTCAATGATGGACCGGGCCAGCGAATCCCCCGAAATTGCTCCCTCGATCACGGGACGCAACGAGTTGATAGACAGATCACCGCTTTCGATCCGGTATTGCTCGGCTAAGTAGGGAGCCGAGACAAGAATCTCGGCGCAGCCGTGACCGCCGCAGGTACACAATGGTCCGTCCGGCTGGACGATCACGTGGCCCGCATCTCCCATGCACCCGTAAGCGAAGCGGAGCGGCTGACCATGCACGATCATGCCGACGCCAATGCCGGTTCCAACCGCAATGCACAGAAAGCGGTCCGAGTTTCGACCGGAGCCGAGCCGCTGTTCGGCGATAGCAGCGGCGTTGGAATCGACTTCCAGTTCAATCTCTAAATGGAATTCCGATTGGAGATGCGCACGAAGCGGGTAACCTTCGAGCCACGGGAGGTTCGAGTTATAAAGCAGCCGGTCCCGCTCTTCATTGAGGAAGCCTGCCACCGCGACCCCGATTCCCAAAACCTCGCCGCCGCCTTTCTCAGCGACGTTCCGGGTACGCTGAAGCGCGCCGCAAACCAGGCCTGCGAATACTTCCGGAGGCCCGGCGCTTTCGATCGATTCCAGAAACGTCATCCGGTCGGGAGGCGAGAAGATACCGAATTTGGTGGAAGTCCCACCGATATCCACGCAGAGAACATTTTGTGAGGAACCGGGCATCGTCATTGACTGTTTGACGCTGACACCGCGGAAATCGATTTCGCAGGTACATTCCAACCGTCTACCTGAACTACGGTTTCGCGCGCGGGCTTTTCGCCTGCTCTAAATGTGGCGGTCAATTGTCGCTTTTCACCGGGCATGAGCGAAACATAGTTATCTTGCCAGAGAACCGGAAGCACCTCTTTGAGTTCAGCAGGCCCTTCGTCGTCAGGATCGTGCAAAGGTTGCAAAACCTTCAGATGAACGAGAAACGCTATGTTGCGAGAGGGATTCTCGACCGTAACATGCGCCTCTTGGTCCCGTCCCGTTTGCTGAATCGTGCTCGCGACGCGCAGATCCACTTTCGGTAAAGACTGCAGGCTCGTGAAATCGGCTTGCTGAGGTAGTGGGCGTGTAATACCAGGTGGAGCGGTCCCATGCCAGCTTATCCGGCTTAGTAGAGAGCCAGTAGAAATTGGAGCTTACCTGTTTACCCGACTCATCGGTCAACGTGAGGCGGACAAAGTAAGTGGTACTTAGTCCCTCTATTTGAGGAATGACGAAGGGTTTGACGACTCCATCGGCCGAAACATCTACTTTCGCTTCGCGAGAAAACTTCTCCGTCAAATCGAGATTGTAGACCTTGGCAGAGATCGTCAGGTCATGAAAGTCTTTGTAATAAGAGTTCACAACCGCAATGGAGCGATCGTCGTAGGAATACTGCACATGCAAAGGTTCGCAAGCCTTTTTGGTTCCGAAGTATCCGCCGCCCGGACGTAGATAGTAGTCATACAGGTGCCAGATCACGGAAGGCCACGCGTTGTTGAGCATCCATTGGATGACACCCGTCGCGGTGTATTTATTGCGTCCATACGCTTCGAACATGGCCCGTTCACCTTCGTACTCCAAAGCCTGAGCTTTCCGGGCGTAGTCCTCCGGGCCGGAGGCGCTGCCATATCGCTCTTCCAGGGCGTTCGAAAAAATGTGGATGTCTTTAAAGACACCGCCGCCCGCGTGATAATTCCAAACGGAATCGACAGGCCACAGATCCTGGCTCGGCAACATCTGGCGCAAGCTTTCAATGGGTGGAACCGCTGCGCCGGGACTCGTTTCCGTATTGAAGCCGTGCGCGCCTCCCAATGTTTTATCTAGCAGCCAGTAAGAAGGAGGAACATACCCATACGGGCCGGTCATCTTCACGCCGGATTCTCCCGTGACGGGTGTGGTGCGCGCCGTGGCCGAGGATTCGTAAGGATTCGGCCAGTTCAGTTCCTTCAAGATGCCGACGTACATGCGCTCGATATCCGGAGGCGGGGGATTGTCGCTGCCATTCATCCAATTGAAGACAGCCGGATGACTGCGGATACGACGGATCTGATCGCGCAGCGACTGCGCCGCGATCATGCGATCCTCATCGTCCCATTTGTCCCATTGCTCCCAGTGATCGCAGCAGCACCAGCCGGTCATCACAAGAATTCCGTAATGGTCTGCGAGGCGAAGGAAGTTCTCATCGGGAAGCTTTCCTTCCAGGCGAACCGTGTTGAGATTCATGTCGCGGACATATTGAAGCTCTTGTTCTTCGCGGTCGGCCGATTCGCGCAGCAACATATCGAAGGAATAACCTGCGCCGCGGATCAGGATCTTTTTGCCGTTGATCTCGAACAGGCGGTGAGCTTCCGTTTCGCCGCCGGGCGTATCCTGTTTTTCATGTTGCAAGGAACTGGTGATCTGGCGGATTCCGAACTCAATCGTCGCCTCATCGGACGCCACGTTAACAGCAGTTTCGAAGCGGAATTGAGCGCGATAGAGATTTTGCGCGCCAAGATGCGCCGGCCACCAGAGACGAGGGTGCTGGACATTCAACTGGGGGTATCGATCTGACGAGAACGTAACCACGTTCGTGGCGTTCGCCTGCAATGTGACTTGCTGAGAAAATTCGATGTTTTCGATATTTCCTCTGAGAACGCCGGAAACGGCATGACTGGTTGAATTGCGCAGTTCCGCCGTGACCGTCAGATGGGCCTTGTCGGCCGACGGCAGATCGAGCGTCGTGATCACCTGAGGAAATTGAATCGTAACCGGGCCGCTTGCCGTGAGATACACGTCACGCCACACGCCCATTCCTTTATCGGGAGGCGCAGGATTCCAATCCACAAACGTGATGGCAAGATCTTCTGGCGTCGGCGGAAACACCTCTAAGGCGAGGGCATTGGCGGCTCCCGGATGTGCCCATTCGGTCACATCCAAATCGAAGATACGCCACGAGCCGGCAATCTCCTTCGAATCGGCGATGCAATGCCCGTTGAGCCAGACATTCGCTCGAAAGTTGACGCCGTTGAGATGCAAGTGTATCTCGTGAGAGGCGAAATTGGCAGGAATCTGGAAGCGCGTCCGATACCACCAGGAGCGACGAAAAGGGCTCCCAGGCGGCATGCGAATATTCGAGAAATTGTCTCCGATCGGATAAGTGGCGCCGGGAATCGATCGCAGATTCATCCCGAAATATGGATCCGGGTAAACTTTGTCCTTTACGAGAGCCGCCACCACGGTACTCGGTACAGACGCTTCATACCAGCCGTGCGCCACGAAGGCGGGATCGGAAATCGCCTCACCCTTTTCCGGTACATCGCTCGAAGGCTGGATCGCCCAGCCCTGGTGGAGCGGCAGCTTCAAACCGGCCTGAGCATCCAGCACGGCGCCGAAGAGAAGGAGAATCGCGAAACAGCGAAACATCAGGGCGTGCTGTCCGCGAAATCGAAATTGACTAGATCGCCGCGGAATCCCCTCGTCTTCCAGGCGCCAAACGCGATTCCAGCGAGCATCCAAATAACACCCGCAATCTGCGCCGTCCGGCTAAGACTGAGCCACAGCAGAAGACAAATCACGAAGCCGCATGCGGGAGAAATCAGGTTGAGAATGCGCTTGTCTGGTTCGCGCACATAATAGCGGAGCAGCGCGGCAATGTTCACCCCCATGAAGGCGATCAAAGCGCCGAAATTGAGCATCTCCGCGCCCAGATCGTAGTCGAGTATAAACGCGCCGGCAAGGATGAGTACTGCGAGAAAAATGACATTATTGCGGGGAATGCGCGTTTTCGGGTCCAGCTTGCCGAAGAAGGCATTCGGCAGTGCGTTGCTCCGTCCCATCCCAAACAGCAGCCGGGCTGCGCCTAACTGAGCCGCCATGCCAGAACCAAAATTTGCGACCAGCAGCGTGAGACCGAAGACCACGAAAAGCGGCTGCCAAACTCGGCCCGCCACCGAGACAAATGCGGTATCCACGTCCGGGAAAGGCTGACTCGCCGGCCAGACCAACTGCGCGACATAACACTCGACGGCGGAAAGCAGACCGATAATAAGGCACGTCAGCACAGTCGCGAGCAGGATGTTGCGGCGCGGATTCTTGGTTTCTTCCGAGAGAGTGGAGATGCCGTCGAAACCGATATAGGTCAGAACGGCAATCGACGTTCCACCCAGCACATTGCGAATGTGGAAGGTAGCAGGGTCGTAGAACGGCTGGGTCCAAAAACCTGCGCCGCCATGCGGGTGATGGAATAAATAGCGCGCTGCGGCGACGAAGAAGATGAAAATGACCACCCCCATGGCCGTCGCAAGACTCGCATTGATCTTGGCGGAGGCCCGGACACCCAGAATGTTCAGGTACATCAGCAGAACGGCAGTGAAGATAGCCCAAGCCCAGTACGGTACTTCCGGCACGAACGCTTGCGCCTGGTGGCTGATCCAGATGACGCAGATGATCGGATTGAGCACGTAGTCCATAAGCATGCTCCAGCCGGTGATATAACCGGCCGCAGGATTGATCTCCTGCCCGACGTACGTGAAAGCAGAACCGGCGCTGGGATAGACGGCAGCCATTTTTCCGTAACTGACCGCCGTGAACAACATAGCGATCAAAGCCAGAAGAATGGTCGTGACGACGTGTCCCTTACCGTGAACGCTCAACACGCCGAAAACCGACATGGGCGCGGTGGGTTGAACGGCTACGATGCCGTAAAGAAGCAGGTCAAAGAGAGTGAGTGTTCGGAGGAGCTTCGCGTTGCTGGTGCGGGTGATGGAATCGGCCATGGGCGGCAAGGGGCGGTTTCCGCCGGACTGGCGGCCGTCCAAGAGACGTTCGGATGTGGAAATACAACTATAGAGACCTCGGCAGCCAGGGGTCAACCGTATGGGTCGATTTTTCGGGTTCGTATCGGGATCGTAACGGTTCCGCAGGGCCTTCAAAAGCCCCAGGACTGGGGGCTGTTGTAAAATTGACCCAATCCGATGCTGAATGTAGATGCAGCGTCGCGGGTTGCGACGGATGACGCAGCCGTTGCACCTTTACACGAGCACTCCATTCGAGCCGCTTTGGCCGAGGTGCTCGCCAGCCCGGAATTCCGGTCGAGCAAACGGTGTCAGGACTTCCTGAAGTTTGTCGTCGAGCAAACCCTGTTGGGGCGGGCCGCGCAACTCAAGGAACGGACCATCGGAGTGGAGGCATTTGGACGCGCTGCCTCCTATGACACCAACGGCGATGGGGTGGTTCGAATCCGGGCGAGTGAAGTTCGCCGCCGGTTAGGACTGTACTATGCCGCGGCAGGGAAGGACAGCGCGATCAAGATAGACCTGCCAGTAGGCGGATACGCGCCGAAGTTCTCCGCGATTGTTCCTGAGACTGAACCCGGCGAAGCTGAACAGGCGCCCTCCAGTTCTCTGAAGCTCGCGTCTGTCGAGAGCGACGCCACGGCGAGACCGCGCTGGTCTCGGAAATTTAGAACACA
Organism: uncultured Acidobacteriaceae bacterium; assembly: GCA_963849445.1. GTDB lineage: Bacteria > Acidobacteriota > Terriglobia > Bryobacterales > Bryobacteraceae > Bog-105. The sequence continues at coordinate 41,856 of CAWKHS010000016.1, forward strand.
TTTGACGATCGGCGCATCCCTCGTTGCAGGAATTGTGCTCGCGGCAGTGACCATCCCTCGCCGGCATGCAGATGTCTTGAACGGATTCTGGAAACCGGTGTTGCAAAGCTCGAACCCGGTTCTGATCGCGGCGGCCTATGTCCCGGTTTACGAGCAAGACTCGCCCGAGCAGGCGGCCGGTACCAAGTCCCCGGTGTCCGATTATGTTTTGCTGCGCGATCAGTATGTAGGCGGCGGAGATCTGGTGGCGGCGGCGCGGCTCGCCGGCATGTTGGGCGGCATGCGTCATTCGTATGTGGTGAAAGTGGGCTCCGTCGCGTTCGAAGATTTACGTAACGCGCCGACCATCCTGATCGGCTATTCGAGCGACCAATGGGCGGCGATAAGCAGCCGGCTGCGATTTTATATCGACGACGACCGGGGCGTGATTACGGATAACGGCAAGCCGACCCCCTGGTATCTGCATCATGCGGACCGGCAACATCACACGGACGAAGACTATGCCATTGTCTCGCGAGTCTTTGACCGGCAGACGCACGCGATGTTAGTGGAAGCAACGGGAATTGACCAGTATGGGACAGAAGCCGCAGGAGAAGTCATAACCAATCCCGAACTGCTGCAAGAAGCCCTGCGAAGCGCTCCCGCCGGTTGGGAGCGCAGGAACCTGCAGTTCGTTCTGCATATGAATGTCATTGCGAATTACCCGGCCACTCCAAAGGTGATCGCTTCTTACTACTGGTGAACCACTCCATCACTTCCGTCAACCCGTACACGAACGAAGTTCTTCGCGAATTTGCACCGCTCAGCGAACGCGAGCTCGAGGAGAAGCTGGCTCGCTCTTGGAAAGCATTCGGAGAGTGGAAGCAAACTCCTGTCCGCGAGAGAGCGGAGGCTCTCTCAAAAGCGTCAGAAATTCTGGAGGCGGAGAAGCAGACCATTGGCGCGCTGATGACGCGTGAGATGGGCAAGACTCTTGCCTCTGCGGTTGCCGAAGCCGAGAAGTGCGCCTGGTGTTGCCGCCATTACGCGGAACACGGTGAAGAATACATTGGCGATCGAATCGTCGAAACGGGTGCGTCCCGCAGTTACGTCATGTATCAGCCGCTAGGCCCTGTGCTCGCGGTTATGCCGTGGAACTTTCCGTTTTGGCAAGTCTTCCGATTTGCCGGGCCCGCGCTGCTGGCGGGTAATACCGGTCTTCTGAAGCACGCATCAAATGTCCCGCAGTGCGCTTTGGCGATTGAAGACATTTTGTTGCGCGCCGGCTTTCCAGCGGGCGTCTTCCAAACTTTGCTGATCGAATCGGAGCGCGTTGCACCGCTGCTCGAAGATGACCGCGTCGTCGCGGCGACTCTGACCGGAAGCGAGCCGGCGGGACGATCCATCGCGAAGGCGGCAGGATCGCAAGTCAAGAAAACTGTTCTTGAACTCGGCGGTAGCGACCCCTTCATCGTCATGCCCTCCGCCGGTAACGAGGAGACAGCGCTCAGCGCCGTGAGAGCCAGGGTCATCAACGCCGGGCAGTCGTGTATCGCGGCGAAACGATTCATCATCGCCGATTCCGTCTATGACGACTTCGAAAAGAGATTTGTAGCAGGCATGCGGGCACTGCGTGTTGGCGATCCGTTCGACAAGGACACGGACGTGGGGCCGTTGGCGACCCGCAATATTCTCGACGGGCTTCACGATCAGGTGCAAAGAGCTGTTTCCTCAGGAGCACGAGTCCTTACTGGCGGGAAGAGAGTACGACGGCCCAGGAAATCTGTATGAGCCAACTGTTCTCGCGGGCTTACGGCGCGGCTCCGACATTTATTATGAGGAGTTCTTTGGGCCGGTCGCGCTTCTCTTCCGCGTGAAAGACGCCGCCGAAGCCATTGAGGTCGCCAATGACTCGCCATTCGGGCTCGGAGCAAGTGTCTGGACGAATGATGAAGAGGAGCAGCAACTCTTCATCCGTGGCATCGATGCCGGTCAAGTCTTTATCAACTCGTCAGTCGCTTCCGACCCCAGGCTTCCGTTTGGAGGAATCAAGCGAAGCGGCTATGGCCGCGAACTGTCCGACGTCGGCATCCGTGAGTTCATGAATGCGAAGACCGTGTGGATCAAGTAAGGAATGGCGGCTGGTAGCTATGTTTCGCAATTACGGCCAGCAGCGCTAGCCTGATCGGCGTCAACCGAAACTTGGCGCGCTCATGGTTAAAGAGCCGCGTAGAGAATGATTTTACTCCCGAGGAAGCTTAGGGCGAATCAACTGGATGAGTTCATCGGCGGTTGGCAGACGTCCTGTTTGCTTTTTCGAATAGATGCGTTCGCCGTCGACGAAGACATCCAGCTTTCCAGGGGCACCGGCGCGCAACTTAATCGGGACGTGGAATTCACGTTCAATATCGTTCTTGAGGCTCACGGCCTCCGTTTTGATGTCGCTTCAAATGAAGCAGCGCTTGATCTCGATGTTCATGTCTTGCCCAACCGAGTATACATCGAAAAACAGCTATTCGCCGAGCAGGGTTGGGCTGCGTTGGCAGAAGCTGCACGGTAGGAACTGAAGGTATCGGGTGACGAGAGATAGCCATCTCCTGCACGCGCGAGGCGAGGAAGAAGGCGACGACGCTATACACGCCGAGCACGGTGTAGGTGCCAGTGTTCGTGCTCTAGCAGCCAACGCTTGCGATCGATGCCGCCGCCGTATCCGGTGAGCGAACCATTGGCCCCAATTACACGGTGACAAGGTACGACCACACCGACTGGATTCGAGGCGTTGGCCAAGCCAACGGCTCGTACTGCGGTGGGACGGCCGATGCGCTCGGCAAGTTTCGCATAAGAAAAGGTACTGCCGCAGGCGATTTCCCGCAGCGCGCGCCACACATCGCGCTGGAAGGGCGAGCCGGCTGTCTGAACAGGTAAGCTGTCTATCGCGGTAAGATCGCCTGCGAAGTAGCTGCCGATAGCAGCCGTCGAGCCGCTCGGATATCGAGCCGGTTCGAGTTTGAATCCACTCTCACCATAGTGAAGCCCGAGCAGGCGGCGCATACGACCTTCGTAATCGGTCCAATCGACAGCGCGCAGATTTCCATCGTGGTCGGCTACGATGAGCATCTCGCCTATGGGCGTCTGCATTCGATCGAGTGATAAGTGCAGGATCTCAGCCATTCATGCCTCTATTTGTTGCGATTGAGGCAGAGTCGGCGGCCCACAGGTGCTGCGCCGCATAAGCGCGCCAAGGACGCCACGATTCGGCACGATTCAAGAGACGCGTAGAGGTCGATCGCTCGCCGTCCAGTTTTGCCGCTCCGCGAAGCAGGCCGATGTCCGATGCGGGAAAGGCGTCGGTCTCGCGTAGCGCGCGCAGTGCGATATATTGCGCGGTCCATTCGCCGACGCCGCGAATCGCCCGCAGTCGTGCGATGGCCTCCTCGATAGTTCCGAACGGGCGAAACAGATGCGGGTCAGCCGCAGCAGCTTCCGCCAAAGCCTTCAACGAAAATTGACGCGGAGCCGGCATAGCGAGGCCGACGGATTTGGCGGACGCGAGGCGCTCCGCCGTAGGAAAAACGTACGACAGACCAGGATGGCTGGTATAGGCTGCGGATACAGGCGTGCCGTGAAGTACAACAAATTGCGCTGCGAGGCGGCGTGCAGCGTCGACTCTGATCTGCTGGCCAAGAATGGCCCGCACTGCCAACTCGAAGCCGTCCCATCCGCCGGGCGCGCGTAATCCAGGACGCTGCGCCACTAGAGGTGCAAGCAGTGGGTCGCAGGAAAGGTGGGCGTCGATCGTCTCGATGTCGGCACCGAGATCGAACAGGCGCCGCACTCGGGTGACAATCGCAGGGAACGATTTGACATCGGGAAAGCGGATTGTCACCGCAAGGCTGTGCCGCTGCGGCAAATGTGTCACTTCGATACTTCCGGTGAAACCGCCGATTTGAACTGTACGCAAATAACCGCTACTTTCAACGACTTCAACGCCGGGAATGGCACGCGCCTGCAGATGGCCAAGCATGGAACTCCAATCGTAGGGAGGGCGATAGCGGAGTTGCAGCGTCACCGCTGCGCCTGAACTCTGAGCCGAAACTTTTCGCCGCAATGCGCTGGGAGGACGATGGAAGAGCTGCTGGAATATCTCATTGAAGCGCCGCACGCTACCGAACCCAGCCGCGAGCGCGATTTCCGTCATCGGCATGCGGGTTTCGTGAACCAGTTGCTTGGCGAAGAGGACACGTCGCGTTTGTGCGACCGCAATTGGCGACGCTCCGAGATGCTGTTGAAACAATCGCCGGAGTTGGCGTTCGCCTAACCCGAGGCGTTCGGCCAATGTTTCCACGCTTGCGCCGACTCCATCCAGAGCGCCGTCGGCGATGAGCGCCAGCGCTCGCGAGACGGTATTCGAAGTGCCGCGCCACGAGGCCAGATCGGGCGCAGTCTCCGGGCGGCAACGCAGGCAGGGACGAAAGCCCGCTTCCTGTGCGGCTGCCGCCGAACCGAAAAAACGGCAGTTCGCGGAGTGAGGGGTGCGAGCCGGACAAATGGGCCGGCAATAAATTCCGGTTGAGGTGACAGCTACGAAAAGCAAGCCGTCAAAGCGGGCATCACGGCTCTGCAAAGCGCGGTAGCATATCTCTCGATCCGGCAGTTCCACAGCCAAAGTTTCGCATTTATTGGAGGCGTGGACTCGCGCTTTTCGGACATGGTCACTTGGCAGGGTAACCGCTCCATTCACGTGCGCGTAGCTGATGAATACCTGAGGCATCGGTGCCTCTCGATGCAGGACGAAATTGAGACCAGAATCACATCGGCGGATCGTTGCCGGTTATTTGTATTACGTCTTTATGTCCTAGCGGAGTTTGTGGTGTGAGCCATAACACGGTTCCAATGGACTTGCGAGGAGATGCAACTTTTGACGAAAGAAATGCCGGTCTTTGCATCTATGATTCTGGACACTCATTCATTCTCGCGGGTCACTTCCCGCAAATAGGAGATTCTTGATGAACACACACGTTAGTGTTGCCTTGAAGTCAATTCTCGGCATCGCTGTGTTGGTGGCGGCAATTCCCGTATGTGCCAAGGCCGACACTTTTACAACTATTAACAATCCCGCAGACAATGCATTGCAAACACCGGTATTTAATCAGCTGTTAGGGATCAACAACGCCGGGGTGATTGCCGGATACTTCGGCGACGGAGCGATTGTGAACAATAACGGATTCACATACAACAACGGCACGTTTACGCCCCAGAACGTTTCGGGAGCTGACCAGACTCAGGTCGTCGCCATCAACAATACAAAAACGAATGGCACTTATCAAACGGCCGGTTTTTCGGTCATCAACTCGAGCGGCGCGAACCATGGATTTACAAATGTCGGCGGTACGGTGACACCGGTAGACGGGCCGGGTTCGACATTTACCCAAGTTCTTGGGCTGAACGATAACAAGCAGGCAGTGGGCTTTTACACCGCTGGAGGAAATACGAACGGATTTGTTTACAGCCTCACCAACTCGACTGTGACAACACTTACTGTCCCGACTGCATGGAACACCACTTCCGTGACGGCCGCGGGCATTAACAACAGTGGCGTGATCGTGGGCTTCTATGCAACGAGCACCGGCACGGCATCGTTCATCGACAACAACGGCACTTTCTCTTCTCCGAATGATCCCAACGGGACGAACCCCATGTTCTTCGGCATTAACAATCTTGGGCAGATTGTGGGGACGGATACTGCGGCGGGAGGTTACTCGCAAGGCTTCGTGTACAACATGAACAGCGGCACATGGGCCACGGTCTTCGACCCCAATGCACAGACGACGGCAGATGGCTTCGGCATCAGTGGAACGGTCCTGAACGGGATCAATGACAACGGACAGCTAGTCGGGTTCTATGCGGATGCAAATGGAAATGTAGACGGCGTACTTGTCAACACGACACCGGAGCCGGCGTCGCTGGGATTGATCGGCCTAGCGTGTCTCGTTGGTCTCGGAGCACGGAGGAAGTTCGGCCATCGCTAAACAAAAGGTCGTCGTTTCATCTTACTCGACGGTGGCGCCGCCTGACTCAACGCGAATTTGGACCAGCGGCCCACCTTTCCCAATTCTTCCTTCCACCTGATGGGCAGAGAAACCGCTGCGAACGGTCATTTCCGGAACTGATATGCGACCGCTGGCGGTTTCGACGCTCAAATCGTAATCCGCGTGGGGCGCCAATCGAACCGTGACCCCTCCCGAATCGGCCTTGGCGCGAATCGGGGCCGGGGTCGTTTGCGTCAGCCGGATGCTGCCGGAATCAGCGCCGGCGTCGATCCGGCCTGCAACATCGGTGGCTTCGATTCCGCCGGAATCGACTCGTGCGAATACCGCTCCAGCGATATTGCCGAGATGGATTCCGCCGGAATCGGCTTCAGCGTGAACGTCGGCCTTCGCATCGCGGATCTGGATTCCGCCGGAATCTGTTTTGCAATCTACCGGACCCTGAATGCCTTGGACGTGGATGCCTCCCGAATCGGCACGCGCGCGCAATTGGGTATCGGGGGGCGTCTGTATTTCAAAGTGTATAGAGATTCCGCGGAGTAAGTTGCGGTCCTGCACGTATCCAATGCGAATACGGTTTCCGGTCTGCTCGACGGGCGGATTGCGCTCCAAGGCTTCAAGGCGTTTCCGCACGTCTCCTGAACCGAACCACTCATTTTGAGCTTTCAGGATGGCATGGACCCGCAGAGATCCGGGAATGCCGGAGGTCACGCTGATTCCGCCGGAATCAGTGGTCACGTCGAGGGCTACAGGTCCCGAAACCGTTAAGGACCGGTCGAATGAACCCTCTTCGGCGGCAGCCATCAAGCCCGCAGACAGAGTGGCGGAAAGAAAACAGAACGCGAAAGCTTTCACTGATTGCTCCTTCAAGTGCGTTAGTGAAGCACGCGCCCTTCCAGACTCTTGCGTGCGGTTTTGGCGTGTCGTTTCTTCAAGTTCAGGTAGTGGATGGCAGAAGCCGCATAGGGCGGTGGCCTTTTAGGGGATCTGCCATCCCGGAAACGAACAGATGAACCGCTACGGCGCGAAGTAGCTTGCGGTATCGAGTACCAGGTAAGTGGACTGAGAAGCGAATGCATTCACCGCGCCGGTGTTTGTCGACACAATGGCCATATTCGAGGCGATTGCTCCATCGGGGGCGTTGAGGGTGGAGAAATTGGGCCGCGACTGATTATTCGTTCCGAGCGTGAGGTATTGGATTCCGGCCGGCGGCACGACGGTGGCATTCAAGACGTACGCTTCGGCGCTCGGCGGTACACCGCATCCGGCGGATTGAGCGTTCAGCGCGATGGAGCCGTTGAACGGTTGCGCTTCGGGCGGATTCCTGGAATCGAAGAGCCGGCAAGGAGTTACGGTGTACAACGAAAGCCCGCCATTTCCGGGCGCGGCGAAGTATCCGTTAACGTCGATGACGAGATCCGTATCGGTAGTCGAGTATACGGAGACATTTCCGTTTGTTCCGGCGGGGATGAGCGCGGCGTTGGCGGTAACGGCGCCAGTGGGCGCATTTAATGCGGAGGCAAGCGGTTGAGTTTCACCCGCGGGCCAAGCCGATAGATACTCGAGCGACCCGTGCGGAACGGCTGTTAAGTTCAAGGAATAGGCTTGCGCGCCGGCGGGTATGTTGCATGCTCCCGATTCGAGAGGAAAAGATCGGCTCACACCGCCAACGAGGAAGGGACCAGCCAGAGGGCCCGTCCCTTGTCGAGTATCGACGAGCCGGCAAGGAGTAACTGGATAAAAAGCCAACGCCGATCCGTTTCCAGCAGGCACAAAGTAGCCGGTAACATCGACGACAAGGTGAGTAGGATCGGTGACATAAAAGCTGACGGATCCACTCGTTCCGGCAGGCACAATCGCGGCATTCGCCTTGATGCGTCCATCGGAATTGAGAGTGGAAACAGTCGGCTGAAATTCGCCAGTCGGCCATGCGGTCAAATAGCCGAGTTGGTGGTCGGGAACGACGGTGAGATTCAGGGAGTAAGCGGCGGCGTCGGGCGGGATCTGACAGTTGCTCCCGGTAATGGCAAAGGAGCGAGTACTACCGGCGCTGAGTTCCGGGCCGCCGAACGCGCCCTCCTGATTCCTAGTGTCGGCGACACGGCATGGGGTAATCGGGATGAAACTCAACGGGATGCCCGTTGCTGCCCCGGGAAGTAACCCGAATGCCGCCACACTGTTGGTTGTGCCGACAAACACCTTGCCGTTGGCGACGGTTGGCGTGATGAACTTATTGCCGGTTCCGAACTGATCGCGTCCCGAGGCAGCTTGATTGCTGTTATACAGCTCCGTCGCGAGATTGTTGGCACTATAGGCGTGGAGGACGGCTGGATTGCTGTTTTCAGCGGCCCACAGAATGGCGTTGCTGGTTCCGCTGGCGGAGATGGCGGGGGTTGCGCCCGGATAGCCAAAGGTCTTGGCTGTCTTGGAGGAGGGCGTTGACGACAGCAGGGCGGCTTTCACCGGGAAAGAGCGAATGGCATCTCCGACCGCCCCGTAATATACGTTGCCGTTGAACCAGGCAGGCGACACAAATTCGCCTCCAGCCAAACCGCCGGGCAATTCCTGATAAAGCGTGCTGTTATTCGACGGGTCGAATTTGCCCATGTTGTCGCGATCGAACACGTAGACGTTGCCGTCCTTGCCGGCGCCGGTGGCAAGATGGCGAGTATTGCCGCTGGCGTCGACTAAGTCGGGGAGCAAGAGGAGACCGCCGGAACCGAGATCTTCATCGGAGTTGGATTCGGCTACCGTGTTTTGCATTGTCCAGTAGTCGGTGGCCGCGAGTTTTCCGCTTGAAAGCGTGAGCTTGACGAACGAGTTGCCAAAGTCCTCTTTTTGTGGAAAGCCTTCAGGCGTCAGAGATGTATCGAAAGTGCCATTCGCTAGTTGGACGAAGATATTGCCTAGGGCGTCCGCGTCAACACCGCCGCCGGACCCCCACAGGGCGGCTTCGCTTCCATTCGGCGCGAAATCGATGACGGTTTGCTGTTGGAGCGTCAGGCGGTCGTAGCCCATGAGCCATCCTGTGTAGGGGCGAATGTCGCAGTGCGAACCCCAGCCTATATAAATTGTCCCGTTCAGTAACATGAGGCCGGGGCGAGCCTTGTATTGCTTTGGATCGAAGATGACTTTGCCGCCGCTGCTGTTGTCGCCAGAACCCGGATAGCTGGCCTGGATATTGACGGGACCGCTAAACTCCTCGGCCCCAGTTGTGATATTTAACGCATGCAGGCGCTGGTGATAACTTCCAGCGGCATCTTTACTCATGGCGACGAGATAGATGGTTCCATTCGGTCCGGCCGTGGGATCCACTACGGGCGTTGCGGTGATACCTATGATTGGTGAAACCTGTCCACAGCTACGGGAATCCGACGCGGTTTCTCCACTCGCCAGCAGCGAAACTTGCCAGTAGAGCTTGCCCGAATCGGCATCGAAGGCATAGACGGAATCGTTTTCCGTCGCCGCATAAACGACGTTGCGAGTTCCCAGGGTGGGAACGGGGACGGCGGAGACGTACAGGGGCTGGGCATCGACTTTCCCGTCCATTGCCACCGTGAACAGCTTACCGAAGCTGGAAGAGTTCACGCTTGCCGGAGTCAGAATGGTTTCCGAGAGATTCTGGCCCGTGCGAGCATTGTCATTGCGATAAGTGAGAACGTTCGTCTGGCTGAAGCAGACACTGCAGCAAGTTAGAAGCGTCCCGAGGATCTTGTGCATTTTCTTGGCCGGTCGAACAGGACGGCTTAAATGTCGCATGTGTCCTCCGTTATTAGGTGCGATCACGACAACTTTGTGGCGACGCAATGCCGCGGCTCTCGAATAAAGCGTTGCAGGCGCGCCACTTCAGTCGATTTTCACACGCCGGCATGCCCACGCGAGTAAACGTTGGAGCCTCAACCCTTCGAAAACGCTGAGGTCGCATGCGTCCAAGTTGGCGAGCTCCGCTTCCTGGTTTACCGCAAGATGTAGAATACGGGACAGAGCGGCACGGCGCGAACGGTTCTCGACAACACATCCGGAGCGGGGCGCACCTGAGGGAGTTACGAAAACACTCTCGTAAAGCTTGTACCTCCAGGAGCAAAAAGAGCCGTCTCGTGTCAAAGTGAAAATTATCTTGAATGCAATGATCGTTCTCCCTCCTCGCCTTTTGGCGATTTTAGGTGCATTGATGCTGGTGCAAGTTGTACTCGCGCAAGGTTCGTCCAGTTCGTCGTCTACACAATCGGAGCCAGCCGCCATCCCGCGCATTTGGGTGGGAGTAGATGGGAGCTACACGCCTCTGAGACTGACTTCCGGCGTGACCGAATCGAACAGCACGACGGGCGAAGTGATTTCGACGAAGCCTGCGAACGGCCAAGTTGGTGCCGGCTTAAACGTGAATGTGCGTGTATTCCGTCAATTTTGGCTGAACGCGGGCGGCACCTACCGGTTCGGCGGTCTGGATACGATGTACACTTCGAACGACATCAGTGGCGATGTTTTTGTGTACCGCACACGAGCCCGGTACTTCGATTTTCCGCTGCTAGTTCGGTATTCCGGTTCGAAGCATCACTGGAGCAGATATCTTTTCTTTGAGGGCGGAGGAGCGCTTCGGCACACCACCGCTACTACCACCAGCACGGCAGCTAACTATTTCGGTTCCGAGTGCTGTGCGCCCACATTTCCTCTTAAAGAGAAATCCAATATCTTGGGAGCGGTTGCAGGCGCGGGATTGATTGGCAGAGATGCGTTCGGCATCATCGTCGCTCCGGAGGTCCGTTACACGTATTGGACGGGCAGTACGTTCAGCGGTCTGTCGGCGGCCAGCGAAAAGAATCAACTGGAAATAACGCTGACGTTTGGGTTTTGAAGACCGTTTCAGAGCGGCTGGCGATCTAAGGGTGGGCCCACTTCTCAGCGATCCCTTCTGCTTTCAGAAGGGCCGCGCCGCGCTGGGCAAATATCCAAACGCCAAGCGCTACTTCCACTACGCACAGACTTCTGGTGAGCACAGGTCTCTGCGCAAAGCCCTCCAATAATTCATTGAATGGCTTGGGGCCGACCTCCAGCTTTCGAAGATACTCGCGCGGCCAGATCAGTCCCGCTAACCCGTCGCCGACCATCACCAGTCCGGTCCAACGCTCAATACCTCGCCTTCGCATACTTTCGACGCTCCCGGTCTACATTACAGCAGAGACCCGACCGAGAGATCGGGGGTGCTTCTCTCTGCCGGTTAGAGCAACGGTATTTGGAAACGAGTTGATTCTGCCTGCAGTCCACAAACCAGCATGACCGTACGGCGTCGCTTCTTGGTGCTCCTGGTTTTGTTCGGGAGCCTGGCTGCAGCAAGTTGCAACACGAATCAGGGCAACGGCGAGGCGCAACCGGAAAACACAAGCAAGGGTTATAACGCCGATAACGAAAAAAACGATCAGCGTAACAGCAAATCAGTCGGCACTCAAACGACACCGTCGACACCCGCGAAGGGACAGACGCCCAGTCTGCCCGCCAGTAAATCGACTGGGTCGCATTGAGGCGCACGTGGCCATCATCCCGGGAAAGCGCATCATCTTATTAACGATCATCCGGCCACCGATTAGGGCGCTTGCCCTTATCGCGGTTCTGAGGTAGCGGCCCTGTGATTACAGCGATTTTCCAACGTTAGCTGTGCCTCGTGCGGAAAGCTTCCAGTACTCCTCTATTTCCTCCAACGGTTTGTTCTTGGTCTCCGGCACGAGAAACCAGGCAAATATCGCCTGCGTTAGCGACATAGCCGCCAAAAAGCCAAACGTGATCGCCTTACCCATTTGATTGAAAGCAACGGGGAAGAAAGAACGACCGCGGCATTAGCTGCCCACTGGGTCAGCACGGGCACTGTCATGGCGGTGCCGCGCAGATCATTCGGGAATATCTCCGCGACGAGCGTCCAAAAAACGGGGCCGATGCACGAGGAGAAGAACGCCAGATAAGCCAGTATGTAGACGAGAACAGTGGCGTCATGGAAACGAGCCGTCAAGGCGGCCGAAGTCAGCATAACGAGCGCGGCGGTCATGCCGAGAGAGCCGATGATGTACAGCGGCTTGCGTCCGTAGCGGTCAATCATCCAGAAGGACACCAACGTGAAGACAAAGTTGGTTAGACCGATGATTACCGTAGAAAACAGCGCCGCATCGATCTTCCAGCCGGCGGACTTGAGGATGGCGGGAGCGTAATCAATGATCGTATTGATGCCGGAGACGTGAATGAGTATCGCCAGACAGAAACCAACCAGCACGGCGCGCCGGATGCCTGGCCGGAGTAACTCGCGCCACCCTGTTCTCTTTTTCAAGAAGCTGGTCCGAATTTCCGAGAGTTCGAACTCGGCGCTTTCCCGGCCGGCGATTCGCTGGAGGATCGTAAATGCCTCCTGCTCTCTCCCTGCCATCAGCAAGTATCGCGGTGTCTCAGGTACTGAGAGCAGCATCGCGAAGAAGAGCACCGACGGGATTACGCCAGTAATGAACATCCAGCGCCAGTTCTCAGATCCGACGCCGCGCAACGAGTAGTTGACGGCGTACGAAATCAGGATACCCGTGACAATCGACATCTGGTAGAGAGCTCCCATACGTCCTCGCAGCGATGGCGGCGAGACCTCGGCGACGTACATCGGCGAAAGAATGGATGCGCCTCCGACCGCCAAGCCGCCGGCAAAGCGCGCCAGGACGAATAGCGTGAAACTCGGAGCGATTCCGGTCGCGAGCGAGGTGATTGCAAACAGGACTGAGACGGAGAGGAGAATCCGCCTGCGGCCGTAGAAATCGGACAGCCGCCCCGCGACGGCCGACCCTAGTACGCATCCGAACAGCAGTGAACTGAAAGCCCACCCCAGACTTAGATCGCCCAGGTGGAAAGTTTCTGTGAGAAACGGGCCCGCGCCGGTGATGATCGCGATGTCGAAACCAAAAAGCAGACCTCCCAGCGCCGCGGTTCCGGCCAAAAAGATGACATACGAAAGGTTGATATGGGTCTTCATGGAGTGAAAGCTCGCGCGTCGTGAGGGAACTTTAGAACGGCGAATCTACCGGGACTCGCTTGTCCGGCGATCGAGTTCAATGATCTCGACCGCATGATCGGCAGGTAGTCTCACCTTCCAACCTCGCGTGAGATCGTCCGCCCTGAGTTTGCCTAGAGCCTGATTAGTAATGATCGATTTCGCCCGATACTCGAGTCCGGGGGGCGCCGGCAACCGAACGTCGACTGAGTTCGTATCGCTGTGATTCTTGAAGAGCACGATGATTCCGCCCGAGTCTCGGCTCAGCCGTGCGAATCCATCCCACGAAGTGGAGCTCGGCTGTATCCAATTGCCAAGCGGGAAAAAGGAATCGTTGATGGATGTAACGCTGCGGAAATTTTTAAACCACGCGATCTTCTCGGAATACCACGCTCGTTCTTGTGCGAGACAACTTGCGGAGGTCGCCCAGAAACAGTGGCCCGGAGCCGATCTCGGTGGCGAAACGCTCTTCAATCGACGAGTTTGCACGCAGATTCCCGATCAGCATCGTTTCCACGGGAATGGACGGTGCTCGCGAGTACAACAGCATGCGGGCGTGGAGAGGTCCGCCGTCAGCCGGGTCCGTGTCGCTCACGTTACTGAGCCAATCGAGATCGGCACAGCGCAGCAACGCCGGATCGATCAGATGCTTTTCTCCCCAAAGCTCAAATGTGTAGTCCACCAGTACTTCCGGATGTGTGCGGTAGAGCTGTTCGCCAATGTATTCGAGCGCCTCATAGATTCGCGTCAGAGATTCTGCCCAATCTCGATGCAAATGATTCGTGCGCGTAACAACCCGGCTGCTCGCCGTATGCATTGAAAACCGTGGTGAGGTCCACTTTGATGTAGGCAGGGTGATATCGCTCAATTAGTTGGGTAAGGCGCTTCAATGCCAGGTCTCGATAGCCGCTCGCGAGACACATAACAGCCTGGCTTCCAGCCGCTGTTCCGGTAAACTTTGGACTCCCATTCCGATCTCGACAGACCCACTCGGGATGCGAGAGGTAATCAGGACTTTTTGTGCTGATAGCGGCGAGCGGAACCCACAAGCCGAGGCGCAGATGGTTGGCATCCAGAGTTGATTTCAGGCCCGCATACCCGGCTGGAAATCGCGCGGTATCGAAATCGTTTGCCCCGTACTCCGCCTGCCATCCGTCGTCGACCGTGAAGATGTCAATTCCCATCTCTTTTGCCGGCGGCGCGAGATTTTCGACAGTCTGCTGATTGATGCCGCGAAGAAATGGTTCCCACGTGTTATAGATCCAGGGAGGCTGCCCTGTTCCGTTTCGCCGCGTCAAGATCCGTGCTGCGTAACGCGGAACGACCCACCGCGAATCCATGACTCCGTGATTCTCGAGGAAGAAAACGAGCGAGCTTTTCGCGGATTCGAATGTCTCACCAGGATTGAGCGTGCGCCCGAATGGAAACAGGTCGGTGTCATACATAACCTTGAATCTCTCTGACCAGCCCAATCCGACGTCGGTACGCTTTAGATACCCAGGTGCCTCATTGAGAATCGCGAAGCCCTCACCCGTTGCCGCATTGCGCACGAAGACCGCGGGATCGGATACGCGCCCGGTGAAAAACAGGTCCTGAGGAGTTGCGCCGTAACCGGCCGAGACCTGCAAATCCGACATGGCGCCCGGTCCTGCTGTCAATGTTTCAAAGCAGAAATGGCTCAGATAGACCGCGCTGTTTCCGTGATTTGTCACCGTCAACCATTTGCGTATCGCGGGTTGATCATCATACGCCGCGTAAAACACAGAGACGTCAAGGTGACCGTCCGAGCTGCTGAGATCGATTCTCAACAGTTTGCCCCCGGCAATGCTCGACGTATCCGCTGCGCGCAACGCGAACGAGTGTCCACCGGTCAGTTCCTGATCGTTAGAGCGAAAGCCGAACTCGCCAGCCATGCTGTTCCGGCCGCGGCTATATGAAGTGAAATCATGCCCTGTGACTTTGTACAGTAAGCTTTCGGTCTCGAGGCCATGCTCGCGGTCGAACGTGATGATCCGCTCGACGAACTCGTTGCCGATGGACCATCTCGTTTCTGTGAGCTTCTTAGCGTCGGTAGCAGCTCTTGCCAGGGAAGAACTCAAAAACGCGGCCAGCAGCAGCGCTACGAATCGAAGCATGAGCTGAAGATTATCAGACACCTGGCGTTGCGGATCTGTCCTGAACCCAATTCAGTCCGGCTGTTCAACTACTCGAGCGGTTGTGGCGCTTGGGACAGAGTGGTGCGGCGTGACCGGTGCTGTCGCTACCGTACAAGTGGATGCGATCTGAGTGAAGGCTCTTGTCAAGAAGCAAAGTGCGCCAGGGCTGTGGCTGGAGGATGTAGCGGAACCGGAGTTTGGGATTAACGATGTCCTGATTCGGATCCCGGCGTCAGCAGCTTCGCGTTGCCGTGCATCCATCAGCGATGTAGGTTTAGGCGAGTGTTTCAACCAACACGCTAGTGCAAGGTGGCCTGACCCGTGTTTTTTGTCCCGCCGCGGTAGGCTTCCTCGGTGTACGCCGGCCTGACAACTCCGGGAGCGGCACTACTCTCATTCCGTTTGGCAGACCGTTTTTCTGCTTCGATGATCCCGTCTCCAGTCAGCGCGCTTCTGATTAAGCATAAGTCGTTCAAGATGCGTTTGCTTTTCTGTACGTGAATCGAGAGTTGCTTGAGTTTGTAGAGGGCCAGAGTGAGACCACTCTTATATCGGTCAAGTGTAGCGACGGAGACGCGACTTCGCAGTTCCTCTGAGGATTCCTCGATTGTGCTGTCTAACAGCCTCATGAACTCCATTGTGTTCTCGATCGACTGAAACGGGAGCATGTCGTTCTGAGTATGTTTGGACACTTTGCACTCGTAACCTTATTGATTTCTCTGAATCGTTCTATTTAGCTGCGCTACGCTGTTTCCACCGCTGCTCTAAAGATCGCCATTCCGATATCACTTATCGACCGGACCTTCAGATGTTTGCTCCGCGATCTGGAGTGTCTCTGTTGGCTCCCGGAATTCTGGAGGGCTTTGGCTTTTTTTCTACCGAAGAGAAGAGCATGAGGCACTTAGTGATGTTGGCCGCTGAAGGAGGGGATCTTAGTCCTTTTACAAATGTTCGCGTTAGCCTTGTGGCCGGCCGAGAGCTGTTACGCAAGCTGCAGAGCTTTAGAGGCGCGTGCTACTGCAGGCTGGGCGCCTTACAACCGCATCAGTTGGACGACGAGGGTAAGCACGTACAGCCCGAGGATGCCGAGGCATGGCACATGCTAAGCCTGAAAGAGAACCACGATTTGGCGGCCGGGCTTCGATTCGTGACAAAGCCAAACGATGAATTTCAGGTGGGCGGCTGGTGTGTGGAGGAGCAGAATCGCGGCTCGCGCCTGGCATTTGAGATGCTAATGGCATCGTATGCTCTTGCCTCGCTGCTTGGAGTGCACTGCGGGAGTGCAACCGCTACCAGCAGTTTCAGCAAATCCGCTGAAATCTTGAAGAGAATTGGCGGCGAGTTCGTGAGGGCTTATTATGACGAGCACTACCGGTCGTCCATGGAGGAGATTCGGTTTGACCTGCGGAAGAGGAATCCGCGGTTTGAAAAGACGTTCCAGCATTACAAGGCTGAGCTGCGCCATGCGTTGGTCGTCTTTGCTCCCGGCATCCGGAACTCTGCTCTTGCGTTAAGCGAAAATCTTCACGCCGGCGCCTCGCAGGACTTCGGCGCTATGCCGTTGCATCCAGTCTTCGAAAACACGGGCCACGTTACTGAGAACGTGACTTCCAGCTAGTAAAAGCGGTATAGCGCCAGTAGCCTTTCGCTGCGCGAGGAGCGCAGCGAATTGATTGCGCGTTGCTAGGGAGCAGCAGAAGGTCAGCGAACACCGCGCTCGCAGATTAACCGGATTGGAGCGCTCGACACAGCGGAGAAAACTAAGAAGCAAGCCCGACGAGATAGGACCACGTTTTCAGGAACTGGCACGAGAGCGGCAGCGTTTCGGATTACCGCGATTAGCGGAGTTGCTGCGAAGAGAAGGACGAAACGTGAACGACAAACGCATTTACCGGCTGTAACGTAATGTCGGATTGGCGCTGCGGGGACGCAAGAGGAGACACAATTTCCACCGTGGCCCGCTTGCTTGCACGTTCTAGAAGTTTTTTGATAACAGATCTTTCAAAACAACGTTGTCCAAGGTTAGATCCGCGACCAGTCGTTTTAGCTTCCTGTTTTCCTCTTCCAGCTGCTTTAGCTTCTGCATGTCGCTGCTGCCCATGCCGCCGTACTTGGCCTTCCACTTGTAGAAAGTTGCTTCGCTAATCCCTTTCCGCGGCTCGCTGCCGCTGGGAAACTCTCATTTCATCCTGATTCGTTTACGGGGGCAACATCAAAACGCTTATCAGGTTCTGTTCCAGATGTCAGGTGCTGTCGCTACCATACAAGTGGATGCGATCTGAGTGAAGGCTCTTGTCAAGAAGCAAAGTGCGCCGGGGCTGTGGCTGGAGGATGTAGCGGAACCGGAGTTTGGGATTAACGATGTCCTGATTCGGGTTTCGCACACCGGCATTTGCGGTACGGATCTGCACATTTACGAATGGGACGATTGGGCGCGTTCGACGATTCCGGTCCCGATGGTGATCGGGCACGAGTTCGTGGGCGAGATTGTCGCCGTGGGTTCGAACGTCAACGATTTTCATCCCGGCGAAGTGGTGAGCGGCGAAGGACACGTGGTGTGCGGGCGTTGCCGGAACTGTCTGGCGGGGCGGCGGCATTTGTGCGCGCATACGCAAGGCGTGGGCGTGAACCGGCCGGGCGCCTTCGCCGAGTTGATTGTGCTTCCAATGAGCAATATCTGGCGGCATGATCCGGGAATCCGGCGCGATGTCGCTGCGATTTTCGATCCGTTCGGGAATGCGGTGCATACAGCGCTCTCTTTTCCGGTGCTCGGGGAGGATGTGCTGATTACGGGAGCGGGTCCGATCGGGTTGATGGCGATTCCGGTCGTGCGGCATGCGGGCGCACGGTACGTGGTGATCACCGATCTAAATCCGTATCGGCTGGAACTGGCGCGCAAGATGGGCGCGACGCTGGCGATCGATGCCGGCGAGACATCGATTGCACAGGCGCAGAAGCAATTGGGTATGCAGGAAGGCTTCGATGTGGGGCTGGAGATGTCCGGAAATCCGGCGGCCTTTCGCGAGATGATCGGCAACATGAGTCACGGTGCAAAGATCGCCATGCTCGGCATACCCGCTAAAGAGATGCCGATCAACTGGCGGCAAGTGATTTTCAACATGCTGACGATCAAGGGCATTTACGGCCGGGAGATGTACGAAACCTGGTACAAAATGACGGTGATGCTGGATTCCGGTTTGGATATTACGCCGGTGATTACACATCGTTTCTCCTATAAAGACTTTGAGCAGGGGTTTGCAGCAATGCGGTCGGGAAAGTCGGGAAAAGTGATTCTCGACTGGACGCACATTCACTCACAGTGAAGACGAGCATTTTCGATATTTTCCGCGTCGGCATTGGGCCATCGAGTTCGCACACGGTGGGACCGATGCGAGCGGCGCGGCGTTTTGCGCTGGGAATTGAGAATAACGGCCAAGTTGTGCGAGTATTGGCCGAGTTGTTCGGTTCGCTGGCGCTGACTGGGATCGGGCATGGAACGGATCGGGCGATCTTGCTCGGTTTGATGGGCGAACAACCGGAGCAAGTGGATCCGGCCCAGGTCGAAGGGAAGCTCGAAGAAATTCGCGCGACGAACACGCTGCGGGTGCTGGGAGGTCGGGCAGTTCCGTTCGAAGAATCGCACGACCTGCTGTTTCACGCGGATCAAGTTTTGCCCGGGCATCCTAACGGAATGCAGTTTTCGGCGTTCGGTGAGAGCGGGGAATTGCTCACGAGCGAAATTTACTATTCGATCGGGGGCGGGTTCATCGTGAAAGAGGGCGAGCCTTGGCCGGGCGATGTGCCGCCGCTTCCGGTGCCGCACCCGTTTGCGAATGGCGCGGAACTGCTGGAACAGGCGGACAGTAAAGGCCTGCCTATCTGGCAAGTGATGTTCGAGAACGAGAGCGCGTTGACTTCGCCCGAAACAGTGCGGGAGGGCGTGACACGGATCTGGTCGGTGATGAACGCGTGCATCGACCGTGGACTGCGGACGGAGGGCATTCTTCCGGGTGGTTTGAATGTGCGGCGGCGGGCACCGCGCTTCTACAAGAAGATTCAAGCGCAATCGGCCGATGATCCGCTGCGCGCGATGGACTGGGCGAACGTCTTCGCGATGGCCGTGAATGAGGAGAATGCGGCGGGAGGGCGCGTCGTGACGGCGCCGACCAACGGGGCCGCTGGATTGGTGCCCGCAATCGCGCGCTACTATCGCGAGTTTGTTCCGGGAGCTTCTGACGAAGGGTTGCTGCGCTTTTTTCTGACGGCGGGGGCGATCGGCATCCTCTATAAGGAGAATGCGTCCATCTCGGGCGCGGAAGTCGGATGCCAAGGCGAGGTGGGTGTGGCGTGCTCAATGGCGGCGGCTGGATTGGCAGGCGCGCTGGAGGCGAACAACGAAACGGTGGAACATGCCGCGGAGATCGGGATGGAGCATCATCTAGGCATGACGTGCGATCCGATTGGCGGACTGGTGCAGATTCCGTGCATTGAACGCAATGCGATTGGAGCGGTGAAAGCGATTAATGCGTGCCGCATGGCCATGCAGGAATCGGGCGACCACAAGGTGTCGCTCGACCAGGTGATTCGGACCATGTATCAGACGGGCCTTGACATGCAATCGCGCTACAAGGAAACAGCGCTGGCGGGCCTGGCTGTGAATGTAAAGGATTGTTGAGGGCGGAAACAGATTATGTACGGGGGCGTGCAGGAGTACCTGAATGGAAAACTTTCGGACATCGAGAAGGCGGGGCTCTTCAAGCGCGAACGCCTGATTGAGAGTCCGCAAGAGGCTGAGGTGCGGGTGGGGGGCGGCGCTTCGGTCTTGAATATGTGCGCGAATAATTACCTGGGCTTGGCGAATCATCCGGCGGTAGTGGAAGCGGCTCGCAAGGCTTTAGATGACTGGGGTTACGGGTTGGCGAGCGTGCGTTTTATCTGCGGTACGCAGTCGATTCATAAACAGCTCGAAGAGCGCTTGAGCGAATTCCTGGGTATGGAAGATACGATTCTGTACGGTTCGTGCTTCGATGCGAATGGCGGATTATTCGAAACGCTGCTCGATGCGGAAGACGCGATCATTTCCGACGAACTGAACCACGCGAGCATTATCGACGGCGTGCGGTTAGCGAAAGCGGCGCGGTTCCGCTATAAGAACGGCGACATGGCCGATCTCGAAGCCAAGTTGAAAGAAGCGAGCGGCGCGCGAAACCGGTTGATTGCCACCGACGGGGTGTTCTCGATGGACGGATTCATCGCGAAGTTGCCCGAAATATGCGACCTCGCCGAGAAATATAACGCCATGGTGATGGTGGACGATTCGCACGCGGTAGGGTTCATGGGGAAATCGGGACGCGGCACGCCTGAGTTTCACAACGTGATGGGACGCGTGGATATTCTGACCGGCACGCTCGGGAAAGCGCTCGGTGGCGCGAGCGGCGGTTATACGAGCGGGCGGAAAGAGATTATTGCGCTGCTGCGACAGCGGTCACGGCCCTATTTGTTTTCGAACTCGGTGGCGCCGCCGATTGTCGCGGCGTCGATCAAGGTCCTGGAGCTTTTGACGGAGACTTCGGAACTGAGGGAGCGCCTCTTTTTGAACACGAAGCTGTTCCGGGAACGCATGACGGCGAACGGCTTTCACATTTTGCCTGGTGAACATCCGATTGTGCCGGTGATGCTGGGTGACGCGGCGCTGGCGACGCGCATGGCGGATCTGATGCTGAAGAAGGGCATTTACGTGATTGGGTTTTCGTATCCGGTAGTGCCGCAAGGGAAGGCTCGCATTCGTGTGCAAGTATCAGCGGCGCATACGCGCGAAGAACTGGAAGAAGCCGCGGCGCGGTTTGCGGAGAGCAAGCGCGAATTGGGGATCTGACGTGACGAAAAGGGCGCAGGCGGGATCGGGCGCGGCATTACTTGCGATCTCGGCCGCTGCATTGCTTGCCGCGCAGCCCTGGAACAAAGATCCGAGCAAGTGGACCGTCGAAGACGCACGGCACATACTGCTCGATTCACCGTGGGCGCAGGAGGCGAACGCGACCTTTGGGCCCGAACTCAGGCCGGAGGACATACCAGCGCCGCCGCTGCCTGGGGCGGCGGAAGCGGGGATCGCGGGGACAAAACCGAATTCGGGCGCCAACTGGGACGGCGGCCCAGGCCGTGACACGAGCGGACGTACGCCGACGCTCGAAGTGACCGTGCGTTGGGACAGCGCGTTACCGGTGCGGGAAGCAATTCTGAAGCTGCCCGCGAGCGATCGCGTGGAAGGTGATGTCTATACGCCGGCACAGATTGCGAACGATTACATCCTGAGGGTGGCGGGACTGGTGCCCGCGGGCCGATATGCGAGTGCCGGTAAGCTACAGACGCAATCAAGCAGCGATGACGAAAACGTTTCCCGGGGGAAAATGCAGGATCCTGAGCCGTTGCTCGAAGGAGTGATGGGAACGTCGAGGTTGATTCCGCGCGACGGGGCGCCGATTCGTCCGGACGACGTGAAACTGGACGCGGCGACAGGCACGCTTCATGTGTTCTTTCCGCGCAGCACCGCCATTCGCGCCGGTGGTAAAGACGTCACATTTCTGGTGCAATTCGGATCAATGCATGTCACGCGTAAGTTCCGGCTTCGCGACATGATGTATGACGGGCGTTTGGAATTGTGAGCGCGACGGGCTGAATCGACAGCTACGGAGAAACGTTTACTTCTTCGGAAGCGCGAGGAGCACGTGGATCTGGCCCTTGGCTTTCGGGTTGTTGGGCAGTTGCAAGAGCGCTAGCGAGCTTTTCGAGGGATGGCCGATTCTCGCCGAGAGCGCGGGCAAGCTTCAGGACATCGTTTACGTCGATAGGCTTGGAGAGGAAGCCGTCCATGCCAGCGGCAAAACAGCTATCCCGATCGGTGGCCAACGTATGAGCCGAGATGGCGTAAATGGGGACACGTGAACCCTGCTTTTCGGTGGCGCGGATGATGCGGGTGGCTTCGAGGCCGTCCATTTCGGGCATTTCGACGTCCATCAGAATCATGTCGAAGGACCCATTGGCAAACTTCTGAACGGCTTCTTTGCCATTCACAGCAGAGGTGACGTGGTGACCGTTGGTTTCGAGAAGCTTCGTGACCAGCCGGCGATTCACGGCGTTGTCTTCAGCGACCAGGATGGAGACAGCCGGCGCGGGCGCTGCAGGAGCGGTGACCGGGTTCGGCAAGACCGGACTGAAAGAGGCTTCCTCCAAAACGATCGGATTGGACGGAGAGACGTTCGGTATGGCGGTGGTTTCCTGGGCGCAATGGTGGGATTTGCGCAGCCAGGCGGTGAATTGGAAAGTAGTGCCGGCACCGATTTGGCTTTGGAATTCCATGGTGCCGCCCATCAAGTCCACCAGCTTGCGTGAGATGGCGAGACCAAGACCGGGCGAGCCGAACCTGCCCGGGTTGCCAAGATCGGTACGGGCGAACGGTTCGAAGATGTACTTCTGCTTGGCGGGCGGGATGCCGATCCCGGTATCGGCGACACAGATGCGGACGAGCAGGGCGTCAGTCGATTTCGATTCGACGGTAGCGGTCAGCATCACGCTACCCGTCGTGGTGAACTTCACCGCGTTGTCGAGCAGATTGAAAAGCACATGGCGGAGGCGAGTGGCGTCGCCGCACAGCAGGGAAGGGATTTGCGAATCGATTCTCTCCCGTACGACGAGTCCTTTCGCATTGGCCTCCGGCTGAATAATCCGGATGGCCGAGCGGATACATTCGGCGAGTGAGAACTCCCCTTCATCGAGTTGCAGGCGGCCCGCTTCGACGCGAGAAAATTCCAGAACGTCATGAACGATATGGAGGAGCCAATCGGCGGAGGTTCGAACCGTGTCGAGGTATTCGCGCAATTCCGGGTTAAGTTCGCTTTTCAACGCGAGATCCGTGAAGCCGATGATGGCGTTCATGGGGGTGCGAATCTCGTGGCTCATGGTAGCGAGAAAATCCGCTTTGGCTTTGTTGGCGTTCTCGGCGGCCTCCCGCAACGAGACCTGTGTTGCGAGATCCTGCTGCACCTTTTCCGTTCCGCGCTGCAGCCGAACGCGCACGGCGAAGGCGGATACCAGGACCAGCAAGGCAAGCAGGATGAGCAGCGCCAGGATGAGAGTTGCTGAATTGCTGAGCAGAGGGTGTACGACTTGATTGAGGTTGGGGCCGGCGAGGAGGCTGCAAATGTTCAGGGCGGTTGCGCCATCGGCCGGAACCGGGAACCTGGCTGGTGCGGCGCTTTGGCCGGCAATGAGAAGTCCCGGAATCAGGCCCAATATCAGGAGCTTAGCGGACATTATTGTCAGTTTCGGGGTCAGTGTCGGGTTGGCGGTGATCCCGCTTATGACCTTATCGACGGGCGGGCGCGGTTTCAATACCGGGAGGGGCGGCGGGCGGGAGACGACGTGCTTTATGCGGTGGCCGCTGTGCAACAAATTCTTACTCGCCACCGTCTTAGAAGCGAGAGTTAATGTAGCTCAATAGGTTTGTAGGTGGTCGAATCGTTCCGAAATCGCGCTGAGGCCGGCCGCATCTTGGCGGAGTTGGTGGAGCAGCGGCGCCCGGAGCGCGACACCGTAGTACTCGCGTTGCCGCGGGGCGGTGTTGCCGTCGGGTTTCAGATCTCTCTTAGCTTGTGTGCTCCGTTAGACGTGGTGGTGGTCCGCAAACTGGGTGTTCCCGGCCACGAGGAGTTAGCCATGGGCGCCATTGCGAGCGGCGGGGTCCGGGTGCTTAACGAAGAGTTGATCGCGCAGTTCCGGATTCCTGCCCGGGTGATCGAGGAGGTCACCGAGCGTGAGCGACAGGAGTTGGCGCGGCGGGAAAGTGTATATCGCGAGGGCAGACCGGCCATTGCGATCGAAAGACGCAGGGTGGTGCTGACAGACGACGGTCTTGCCACAGGCGCGACCATGCTGGCGGCGGCCCGATGGGTACGGTCTCGACGTGCAGGGCAACTGACGATTGCTGTTCCGGTGGGAGCTCGTCAGACGTGTCAAGAGCTGGAAAGCGAAGCAGATGAGGTGATCTGTGCGGCCACTCCGGAACATTTTGCAGCCGTCGGGGCGTGGTACGAGGACTTCTCCCAATCGAGCGATCAGGAAGTTTGTGATTTGCTGGCAGAAGCTGCGCGAAGGCAGCGCGGCGGCAGGGACGGAACGGCGATCCGGACGCACCAAAAATCCGGTTAGGCGCATCCAACGTTGTGAGGCTTGCCATGAATCGAAGAACGCAGTTAATCAATGACCGCTACGAAGCGCTTATGTTCGCGAAAACCCAAGAAGCTGCCCGTAAGGCAGCGCGCGAGCTGGTGCGAGCCGTTCTCGGTGAGGAAGGTTTGCAGAAGCCGCTGGAGCAGGCTCTGCGGGATTGCTGTAAAGTGCTTCGACCGTCGCACGATCCCAGGGAGCAGGCGCGCTTTGAAGCGGAATTTTTGGAGCTTGCGTTCTGGCCCAACGAATCGCACCGTACGGCTGCGGCTTAGCCCTGGCATTTGAGCACAGGTGCAACTGAGTGGCCGACAGCACACACGAAGTAATTCAGCGGTACTTACAAGATGCAGTGGCTGCGGAAAGCAGCTTCGAGACCCAACTGTGGGCCTTTTCACGCGAGGGGGATGATGCCGAAGTGCAAGACGCCTTCGCCGCTCATGCCCGCGAGACGGAAGTGCAGGGAAAACGTCTGACAGAACGCCTCAAGGAGTTGGGCGGTAGCCCTTCGACGGCGAAAGGTCTGCTGGCGCATCTTTTCGGAGTGAGTCCGAAGGCGGCGCAACTTACGCACACGGTTGAAGAGCGGCTGGCGCAGAATTTAGTGATAGCGTACGCTGTTGAGGCGAGCGAATGCGCGATGTACGAGGCGCTGGCCGGTGTGGCACGGGCAGCGGGAGACGCGTCCACCGAACGGTTGGCGCGGGAGATTCAGGAGGAAGAGCGCCGAACGGCCGAAAAGCTTTGGAGCTTCATCCCGTCGCGATCGAAGATCGCTTTTAATCTGCTGACCGCCGGAGAGATGGACCCATCGGTCGACACCAAGATGGCCGACGACCGGGTCATCTGATTTTCCCGTGGCTCGCAAGCGGCCCAAATACGATAAGACCAAAGCAGTGAAGGCGATCGCACGCAAACGCGTGGGATCGCCGCCCTCCAGCCGCGTTCTGGACGAGAAGGCCGTCCGCAACAGACCCAAACACAAACAAGATTGGACCGCAGAGGAGTAGACTCGCGCACGCCCATGGACATTCCCGCGCACGTTCGCATTGTGGAAGTTGCGCCGCGCGACGGACTGCAGAATGAAGCGCAGGCTTTGCCGGTCAACGTGCGGGTCAGGTTCATTGAAGAGCTGGTTCAAGCCGGACTGAAAACAGTGGAATGCGGCAGCTTCGTCTCCGCGAAATGGGTACCGCAGATGGCCGACACGTCGGCAGTTTTGCGGGGCGTGCGGCGAGTGCCGGGCGTCTCGTATCCGGTGCTGGTTCCGAATTTGCAAGGACTCGAAGCCGCGATTGAGGCGGGAGCGGAGCAAGTAGCGGTGTTCGTGGCCGCTTCCGAGACTTTTTCCCGGAAGAACATCAACGCCTCAATTTCTGAAAGTATGGAACGGGTGGAGCGCGTCACAGCGCGTGCCATCGGCGAGGGTATAAGTGTGCGCGCGTACCTGTCTTGCGCGCTGGGGTGTCCGTACGAAGGGGAGATTCCGCTTTCCACGGTTACAACCGTTGCCAAGCAACTGGCAGACTTGGGCTGTTATGAGATTTCACTCGGAGACACAATCGGCGCAGGCACGCCTTTGCGGGCCCGGGCCATGGTCGATGCGGTTGCCCAGCAAATTCCGATTGAGCAGCTAGCCATCCATTTCCATGACACGTGGGGTCAGGCGCTGGCGAACATTTTTGCTTGTCTCCAGCTGGGCGTGGCGGTGGTGGACGCCTCGGTAGCGGGGCTGGGAGGCTGTCCCTACGCCGCAGGCGCCAGCGGCAACGTGGCGACGGAAGACGTTGCTTACATGCTGGACGGGATGGGGGTTGAGAGCGGCATTGACCTGGCGAAATTGGCGGCGGCCGGAAGAAGAATTTGCGAAACACTGGGGCGCACGTCTGCTTCAAAGGCCGCGCTGGCCATTGCGGCGCGAGCGTGAAACGCAAAAATACCGCACTACGTCCCATCCCCATGTTGCGCCACCTTGCCGTGATCTTTGCTCTCTCCGTGGGATGCGCGTTTGCCCAAACACGCATTCCGGATACTCCTGCTGGTCAGACCCTTCGGGCCTGGTTCGAAGCCTACAACAGCGGTGATCGCGCTCGCGTCGAAGCCTTCATCCAGAAGTTTGCACCCGCTTTGGACGTAGACGGGCTGATTCACTTCCGCGAAGCCACCGGTTCGCTCGAACTCGTCTCCGTGGATAAGGCGGAGCCCGGACGCATCAAGTTCCACGTCAGGCAGACCGCAACCTCGAAAACTGCCCTGGGCGAATTAACCGTGACAGATGCAACACGAGCTCAGATCCGTACCCTGGACTTCATGGGTCTCCAACCACTTCAACCCTGAAACTACAGACTCAAGTAAGTTCGACGGTTACTTTTGCGACCGAAGCCGGCGGGAAGCTGAAGCGCAGGGAGCGCCCTTGGCCGTTAACGGTAGCTGATTTTGGCCGCACCTCATCCTGCTGCTCGAATGTATTGTGAGCGTGGATGTCTTGACTACTTAGAACCGTGGCGGCCGCGGAGGCCACCTTTGCGCCGCGCAGGACGATTTCGGTTTCCCTGGGCGTGTCCGTGCTCGGATTCACGGCAGTAATCGTGAGTGTTTTTCCTTTTAATGAGGCTGAGCCCTTCAGGCCCCAGAAGCCGTCATTGAAACCCGTAATGGCCGGCGCAATCCGTGGGGCGGCAAAGGTGGCGCGCACTGCCTGCGCATCCTGATGCGCGGCATACATTTCGAAGACATGGAAATTGGGCGTCGCCCAGAATTTGTCTCCATGTGCCAGAAACAGCGCATTCAGGTTGTTCACTAGCTGCGCGCAATTCGCCATGGACACCTTTTCCGGATGGCGGTTGAAACAGTCAAGAGTGAGCCCGGTGAGCAGCGCATCACGGATGGTGATCTGCTGACCGAAGATGTGCGTGGGATCGATCTCGGTTCCTTCGCGGTGCCATGAGCCGTACTCGTCGACCACCAATTTGATGTGGTGATCGCGATCGTATTCACCCATGGTGGCCCAGGTGTCAAGGATGATCTGTTCCATTTCATCCCCGCTGCCCAAAAGCGCGTACCACTCTTTCGGGGTGAACCGGAGCGCGTCGCCATTGGGAACTCTTGAATAGTGATGAATGGAAAATCCGCGAAAATGCCGGTTCCGATAGGCGTGCGGAACCGCGAAGATCTGCTCGAAGAAGCGATGAGTCCAGTCCACGTCATCGTTATCCGGACCGGCTGCTATGAAACACAAATCCTGGCCGAAAGAAGGTACCCAGGTCGTAAAGCGGCGAAATTCGGACGCGTAATCCTCCGGTCTGAAATTACCGCCACAGCCCCAACTCTCATTCCCGACGCCCCAGTATTGAACATCGAAGGGGTCGCGCGCACCCGCAGCGTCGCGCAGTTTTGCATAGCTTGTGGAGCCGGCTGGCGAGTTACAGTATTCCACCCAATGATCGAAATCAAGAGCGGGAAGACTACGCAGATTGGCGGCAAGATACGGTTCTGCGCCGCTCAATCTGCAAAAGCGCACGAATTCGTTGGTGCCGAACGCATTGGTCTCGAAGAGCTGAACGCCTTGTTCGTGGAGGCGCTTGGCGTCTGGATCCACTTCCCAGAAATTCGTTCGGGTCGGGCGCTGCGCGTGCTGCCCGATTCCGTCTTTCCAATCGTAACTATCCGCAAAGCATCCGCCCGGCCAGCGAATCACAGGCGCGTTGATCCGTTTTAACGCGTCGACCAAAGCCTTGCGGATGCCATCCACATTAGGAATCTTCGAGTCTTCGCCCACCCAGACGCCGTCGTAGATCACGCCGCCGATGTGTTCGGTGAAGTGCCCGTAGATATTGCGGGAGATGGTGCCGATCGGTTCGTCGATTAAGACTTCGATCGAAGAATCCGCGCTTTGTGGCGACACGGGCGCGCTTGCAAGGAGCGCGGTCGCGCCTAGCGCTTTCACACCCAGCTCTGCCGCGCCGGCGAGAAAATCTCTTCTTCGCATTCGTGAGTCCGTTCGATTGAAAAGTAAACTTATCATCTATACCATCTGCTTCGAGAAATCAGATATGAACATTTCGCTCAACAACAAAGTTGCGATCGTAACCGGCGCTTCTTCGGGGATTGGACTCGCGATTACGCGCCGGTACCTGGAGTGCGGTGTCGCAGGGTTGATCGCGGTGGACCGGCGACCCGAAATGCCTGACGAGCTACATGCGTTGCAGGCCGAGTTTGGATCGAAGCTCGTCATGGTGCGAGGAGATGTTGCCGAAGAAAACGCCGCGGAACGGTTCACCGGAGCTGCGATGGACAATTTCGGACGCATTGACATTGTGGTGAGCAACGCTGGTGTTAGCGTGGTGCGGGCCATCCATGAGCACACGCCTGAAGAATGGGATTCGGTAATGAACACCAATGTAAAGGCGGCGTATTGGGCCGCGCGCCACGTGATCCCGATCATGATAAAGCAGCAAAGTGGCTTATTCTTGATGACTGGGTCCATTTCGGGGGAAGCAGGCATCCCCATGCAAGGAGCGTACGGTCCTTCGAAGGGCGCGCTGCATCAGATGACTCGCCAGATGGCAGTGGAATATGCGAAGCACAACATTCGCGTGAACGCGGTTGCATGCGGTACGGTGGATACACCGATTGTTCACAATTCAGCGAAAGCATCGGGCGACGAGGCGAGCTTCTGGGACATGCTGCGGCGCAATCACCCCATTGGCCGAGTAGCCACAGCGGATGAAGTCGCGGCGTTTTTCGCTTATCTGGCCAGCGATTACGCAACATTTTTCACGGGGGCGGTCTTGATGATGGACGGCGGCTATACAGCGCATTAGATTCATGGAATTGCGACTGAGCGGAGATGTGGCGGTCGTCACTGGCGCGGCCAGCGGTATCGGCTGGGCGTGCGCCCGGATGCTGGCGCACGAAGGATGCAGGGTTGCATTGTGGGATATCTCTGACACAACCAGGGACGTAGCAGCAACGCTGGCGGGCGAGAGCGGAGCGCCAGCATACGGCGCAGTGGTCGATGTGAGCGATGCTGCGGCAGTTGGCACCGCGCTACAGGAAACGGAAGCGGCATTGGGACCTGTGTCTCACCTGGTTCATGCGGCGGCAATCGGGTCAGGCAAGTTCGGATATCCGTTCACTAACCTGAAAGCAGACGATTGGCCGAAGGTTTTTACCGTGAATGTGATGGGAATGGTGCATGTGGCACACGCCATTGCGCCGGGAATGATTGAGCGAAGGAACGGCACGATGGTGTTTCTTGCATCTGTCGCCGGTCAGATAGGATCGCAAACCGATCCGCCCTACAGCGCCAGCAAAGCGGCCAACATCAATTTCGCGCAGTGCCTGGCGAAGGACATGGCGCCCCACAATGTGCGTGTGAACGTGGTCAATCCCGGGATGGTCAGAACGCCGCTCAACCGGCAGGTGTGGCAGGCTTGGAACGAGCAACAAGCCCCGGACCGGCGACGCGCGTACGAGGATTGGGCAGGCGAAAAGGTGCGGAATGTAGTGCCGCTCGGCCGCTGGCAGGAACCGGACGATATCGCCGACATGGTGGTCTTCCTATCTTCGGCGCGCGCAGCGCAAGTGACCGGTCAGACTATCAATGTGGATGGCGGTCAGGTAATGCATTGGTAGACGTTCCCAATCCATATCTGCGTGTTACACATACGTGACGAACGAGTTACGAATATAAGTTCCGCCTGTTGCCTCTTCAAAAAGGGTTCCAAAAGCTTTAGACTAAATCCGGTGGGTGCCTCGCTGCACCTGGGGTTTTCGGCCAAGTCACTTTAGCCGAATCGCGCTGTATTATCCAAACTTCAGGAGGTTCGAGTGTTTTCAAAGCCGCTTCGCCCTACAGCTGTCCTCGCGTTACTTATCGCAGCTTTCTTTCTCCTGGATGCTCCTCTGGGCCGCCTCGCCGCGCAAATGGTTTTGGGCGCAGTCACCGGCACGGTGAAGGACGCATCGGGCGCATCTGTCCCGGGTGCAGCGGTGACAGCCCGGAACCTGGGCACGAATTTGAAGGTTCCCGTCCACACGGAAGCGAACGGTTCTTATTCGATTCCGAACTTGCCCGTGGGGACATATGAGATCACGATTACCAAAGCCGGGTTCGAAACCGAGACACACACCGATGTTCCCGTGCAGGGCGACAGAACCAGCACCGTCAATGGGAACCTGAAAGTCGGCGCTACCGCGACCACGATAGAAGTAACGGGCAGTCCGCTGATGAACCAGGTCGATACAACGAATGGCTATGTGGTGGATCAAGCTACTATTCAGCAGACACCTCTTGGGACGGGCAGTTTTACGCAATTGGCGATTCTTGCGCCGGGCGTGCATGCCGATTTTTTAGGTGGATCCGGGAGCAACGCGGGTCTGGGAAATCAGGCCATTTTTGCAAACGGTCAGCGAGACACGAGCAACAGCTTCTCGTTGAACGGGATTGGGACTAACAATCTGTTCAACGGAAATTCCACCAGCCAGGTGGGCGAGAATCGTTTCGTTCTGAATACCGGTGAAAGTTTCGGGGCCGGCGGAGAAATCACTACCAGCACCTCGGTGTACGGCGCGATCGGACAGGCTCTGCCGACGCCGGCACCGGAAACCATTCAGGAGATCAGCGTCAATGCAGCGATGTACGACGCCTCTCAGGGAGCTAACAGCGGCGCTCACATCTCGATCATCACTCAGTCGGGCACAAACTCATTCATGGGCAGGTATATGAGCATTTCCAAAACAGCGACATGAATGCCGCGCCGTTTTTCTATAACGCATCCCCTTCCATTCCGGCCAACCAGAAAGTTCCGTTCCTGAACCGCAATATGTTTGGCGCAACCTTAGGCGGTCCAATCAAGAAAAACAAGCTTTTCTATTTCATCGGTTACCAGGGAACCCGGATCGCGGACGCTCAGGACGCGACCAAAGATGTCACGGTGCCACTCGGTTTAACGGACGATCGCAGTGCAGGGGCAATTGCTTCGCTCGCCAACCTTTCGCCGGCGCAATTGAATCCGGTCTCTCTTTCCTTGTTCCAAGCCAAGCTGAAGAACGGGCAATACCTAATACCCAGCGCCACCGTGACCGACACCGCCACCGCCGTTCAACTCGGTTATGACTCGATTGTGCAAGGATCCAATGCGCAATCGATGGTAGATCAGGGGAACGCCAACATCGATTACATCTTCAGCGAGAAAGATCGGTTAGCAGTCAAGTATTACGCCCAAAACGATCCCACAATCACTCCGTTTGGCTATGGTGACGATACTCTCGGCTTTCCCCAACAGCTTGCCGCCGGCAGCCAGGTCATTTCAATCGACAACAGCACTATCTTGACCCCGTCCCTTACGTGGCAGCAGCGCGCCGGGTTCACGCGCATGAAGGCGTATGCCACCACAGCGGAACCTTTTTCGCCCGGTCAATTTGGCATTGATGCGCTGGGCTCTGCCCGGTTTCCCGACATTGAAATCTCTTACTTCGATCCCACTTTGGCCAACCCATTTAGCTTTGGAACTCCCACCAGTTTCGGAAATGAAGGCATGTTCCAGAACCAAATGGAATACGGAAGCACCGTGAACTGGATCAAAGGCCGCCATACAATTTCATTCGGGGCGCAGTGGGACCATACGCAACTCAACATCATCAACAACGACGACAGTACCGACATTATTGATTTCAGCAGTCTCAGTAATTTTCTGCGCGGCAACGTGCGGACCGGCAATTATTCCGTAGCGTTCGCAGGTTCGAGCAATCGCTACTATCGCTCGGACACGATAGGCGCCTTCGTGAACGACAACTACAAACTCGCAAGCAATCTGACGCTGACACTCGGGCTTCGTTGGGATTTCGACGGCCCGCTGAGTGAGAAATACGGGCGGCTCACGGCTTTCGACAGCAGTCTATACAGTTACGATGCGGCGACCGACACCATCACGAACTCCGGTCTGGAAGTCGCGGGGAACAATGCGTCGTTTGCGACTCGCGGCGCCAGCAGCTCTTTGATGAACGCTCAGCAATGGAAACTTGAGCCACGTATCGGTATCGCGTATAGCCCCACTTCGAAACTGACAATACGCACCGGCTTCGGAATGTACGCGGATCGCGGGGAGTTTTTCAGCGAGTTTTCGCCGAGCGCGGGCAGCGGCTACAACGGACCATTCGGTGTTACGCTGGCTCCACCCTTCGTCACTCCGATATATGCCAGCAAGGGCGCTACCTTTCAGGCTCCCTTCGGAACCACCGCGCCGGCTGCGCCGCCTGGTAATCCGGCCGCGTTTCAAGCTCTCCTGCCGAACCTGGCTCAGACGGCATCGAACAGTTATCCTGCAGGCAACGCGTTTGGTCCTTTCTTGTTCGGCGGCTACGATCCGGCTAATAAATTGCCGTACTCGGAGAACTGGACGTTCGATCTCCAATTCCAACCGGCCACAAGCTGGCTGGTTACCATCGGTTACGTAGGCAACCACGGCCTGCACGGCGTGATTCCCATTCCGTTTAACCAGCCGCTGCTAGCAACGCCCCAGCACCCGGTCAATGGCCAGAGTTTCTCGTATGGATATGTCTGTAGCGAAATCCCCGCTGAGGCTTGCCCCGGCGGAGATAACACCAATGCTTACGAGACGATTAACGCGCAATTCGACGGTAACGCTCCGGTGCGTGTGCCGTATATCGGCTACAACATGAATTCCGTGTATTACGAAGCGGAGGGAATCTCCTGGTATAACGCGCTTGAGCTCTCGCTCAAAAAGCGGCTCTCCCACGGTTTACAATTTACTGCCACCTACACGCGCTCGCATAGCCTGGATGAGCAAAGTGGTCTCGGCTTGTTTTACAACGGGGAAAACCCGCTCGATCCGAAGGCGGCGTATGCTTCCTCCGACTTCGATCAGCCAAATGTATTTCTCATCAACTTCAATTACGACATTCCGAAGCTGACTTCCATGCATGCATTAGGCAGCATGATCAACGGCTGGAGTATCGGCGGCCAATTCGTGGCACAGAGCGGCGAACCTTACAGCGTTTACGATTACTCGGGGTCGGTCGCGAGTCTCTATTACAGCTCGGACGATGAAATTACTAATCCGCTTGTTGGTTTGGCGGGAGGTGTCACAGCCGGTCAGGCGAGCTTGCAGGGCACGACAGGGGTCAATGCCGGCAAACCCGTCCTGAACGCGAACGATTTCGCTCCGCAATTCGTGGCGCCCGGAACAAACGGAGTTCCGCCATGCGCTCCCGGATGTGACATTTATGAATCGACATTCAGCAATGCCGGCCGCAACATCTTTCGCGGGCCGTTTCAAAACCGGTTCGATATCTCACTGGGAAAGAGCTTCAGCTTGACGGAGCGTTTCAAGCTGCGCTTCAACTTCGACGCGTTTAACGTGTTCAATCACCCCAGCTTCGACGACCCGAATAATGATGTTTCGTTCTTCTCCGGATATGCGCCGCCACCGCTCCCCACGCCAGCCGGCAGTCTCGGGTATATCCAGCACACGATTGGAAGCCCGCGATTCCTGCAATTGGACTTGCATTTGACCTTCTGAAACTCGCTGCGCGGGGTGCCATTGCATAATGGGTACCTGACGCTTGTGACGGCTATCACGAACGAATTCGCGAGCAATAGTATCGGCGCGCACTCTGCAATTGCGGTGACGAATCTCGTCAAGCGCTACGCGAAAGGCAAGACGAACGCCGTTGACGATGTCTCGTTCACAGTGAGCCGGGGTGAAATTTTCGGACTCCTCGGGCCCAATGGAGCAGGGAAGACGACCACCATCGGAGTGTTGACAACTGCCATCGTGCCGACTTCCGGCACAGCCTTCATCGGCGGCGTCGATGTGGCGCAAGATCCCATCGGTGTGAAACAGCGCATTGCGGTGGTGCCCCAGCAAAGCAATCTCGATCGAAGCTTGAAAGTGCGTGAGATTCTTACCTTCCATGCGGCTTATCACGGGATGGCACACCGCGAGCGGGAGCATCTCGCCGACCGCCTTCTCGATCAGCTTGGTCTCGGAGAACGGAAAAACGCAAAAGTCAGCCAATATTCAGGTGGCATGGTTCAGCGGCTCATGATCGCTCGCGCGCTCATGCACACGCCTGAAGTACTGTTCCTGGACGAGCCAACTAACAACCTCGATCCGCAATCGCGACTGTTCCTGTGGGAACGAATCCGCGAATTGCACGCGCGCGGTCTGACGATACTACTTACGACGCACGACATGGAAGAA
Source organism: uncultured Acidobacteriaceae bacterium (assembly GCA_963849445.1). Taxonomy (GTDB): domain Bacteria; phylum Acidobacteriota; class Terriglobia; order Bryobacterales; family Bryobacteraceae; genus Bog-105. Next base: position 76,501 of record CAWKHS010000016.1, read on the forward strand.
GCCGACCAACTCTGTGACCGTATCGCGGTCATGGATCATGGAAAGATTCTGGTGAACGATTCACCGGAAAAGCTGAAGCGAACTCTGCCCGGCAGTAGCGCTTTGGAGCTGCAAACATTCACTACCAGCAGCGAGCATGCTCAGATTAATCAGCGCATCTCAACGGCTTTATCCCTGCTTCCCGGAACTGTAAAGGTTGACACGGCAGCCTCTGATACAGGGCCCGACGAGCTGGGCGTTTACACCCACAAGCTCTTTGGCGATAACGTGCATTCATTGATCGGCAGCGCAGCGCAGGCCATCGCGGAGGCCGGGGCGGAAGTTCGCAACGTCAGCGTGAAGAAGCCATCTCTCGAAGAGGTATTTCTGTCGCTTACCGGGAGACACCTGCGATGACGCAGAGCCCTGCGTACACCGGCTCGCGAACGTCGCTCGCGTTGGCCGCATTCCTGGCAACATTTCGCCGGGATCTGGTCGTCACTGGCCGCGAGTTCATACCTTTTCTCTTGCAAGCCTTGATGCAGCCCTTGTTTTTCTTATTCATTTTCGGCAAAGTCTTGCCGGGCATCGGGCTCGCTGCTCCGAATTTCGCCGCCCTTATGTTGCCGGGCATCGTCGCCCTTACCGGCATGATCGCCGCCATGCAAGGTGTGACATTGCCGCTGGTGCTCGATCTTGGCTTTGCCCGCGAGATCGACGATCGCCTGCTCGCGCCCATGCCCGTTTGGTTCGTATCGCTCGAGAAGGTCTTATTTGGAGCAGTGCGCGGGGCTATCGCTAGTTCCGTGATTTTTCCGCTTGGCTGGCTCATTCTCGGTGCCGGCTTCCATGTCAGAACGGATCGGGTGCTTACTCTTGTCGGGATGGTTTTGTTGACGGCCCTGGTCGGATCTACTGTGGGCCTGCTGATGGGGACCATTATCAAGCCCGATCAGATCAGCCTCATGTTCACCCTGATCTTCACGCCGCTGCTCTTCACCGGCTGCACTTACTACCCTTGGGGAGCGCTGGGAAACATTCGCTGGTTCCAGATCTTTACACTCATCAATCCCCTCACGTACGCAGCCGAAGGTCTCCGTTACGCCATGGTGCCGCCAGTGGCCGGGAAGGATTTTCCCACTCTGCCGCTATTCTGGATTCTGTTCGCATTGATCGCTTCGGTCGTGTTCGTCTTCCTGCTTGGATCGCGCACCTTTCGCGGACGCGTGGTCACTTAGCATTCAATATGGCATCTCTTTCGCCGCAGGTCGAGCATCTCCTTTCCTTGAGACCTGGGAATCTCCCGTTGCTCCAAAGCACTATGCGGCCAAAACCGGAGACCTGCGCAATTCGATCGCAGGATCCCGCTGTCCTGTTCCCGGACGCGCGGTATCGACAGGCCGCCTTGGCTGGTTTGCTGCTTCGGGTGGGTTGTTGGGCTGAAAGTCACGAGGTCGCGCAAGACATCCACTCGGCGGAGGGAAGTTACTGGCACGCCATCGCGCACCGAATGGAACCTGATTCGGCGAACGCGGCATATTGGTTCCGAAAGGTTGGCGACCATCCGATCTTCCCGGAACTGCATGCTGTTGCGGAGAAAACACTGAAGAACCACGCTCCCACGCATTGGCGCCTGAAACCCGCTTGGGATCCATTTCTATTTATTAAGTGGTGCGAGGAGGCGGTTCAAACTGGCGGGTTCGCAGAAGCTGCCGCGGAACAGATACAAATGGCTGAATGGCGTCTACTGTTCGACTGGTGCGCGGGCGCAAACAAGTGAGCGGACGTGAGTACCTACAGAGGTTTGCCAATTTCCCAATGATGGCCGAACGGATCGACCAGACGTCCCAGCCGCCAACCATATTGATCTGCCACGGGCCAAACTTCCTTCCCTCCCGCCGCGATCGCCCGTTCGAACGCCGTATCCGGATCTTCCACGATCATTACCATCCGCACTGAACCGCCGCCAAGGACTCCGGGCTGAAATTGAAGTTCTCTGGGGATTCATCGGCCACCCAGAACTCCGCGCCTTCGACAGACAGCCGGGCGACTACCGCTCCGCTCTCGTCGGCGATGCGGAACAGTTCGCTTGCTCCGAATGCTGCCTTATAGAACTCGATCGCGGCCGCCCCACGCCGCACCGACAACATGGGTGCTATGGACGTCTTCAACTTGTTTGTGTTGTGCGGTTCGTCACTCATTCCCAGTCTTCCTGTTACAGATATTTCAACCACCAGTCGCGTCTTTTGGCTTTCACGCCGGCAAACCATCTGCAAACCGGATACAGCAACACGACAGTCACGAGCCACATTCCATACACCACCCACAGACTATAACCGAAATTTGACGGGAAAAGCTGCCGCGGCCCACCCATCGAGGGCACGGGATTGAACATGAACGTGAAGGCCGCGTTGCCGTATCGCATCCAGGCCAGCAGCAGCGCGAGGCAGTGAATGAGATAAAAATGCAAAACGAAATAAAACATCGGTACCCGGCCGAAAATCACGAGCGGGTTGCGGGCCTCGAATGGATGTTTATCGAAATAGGCCAGGACCAACAGCGCGGGCCCCAATGTCATCAGCAGAAATTCGAGCGAGGCCGGATATTTCGTGCTGTTGAGAAAAGAGAGCGCAGTGAACACGATCGACTTCTGGGCTGACCACGGTACCGGGTCGCCATATTTGTTCAGCGCCCGAATTGCTAGGAACGCGATCGTCAGGGTACAGCCGAGTCTCAGCATAATTCGCTGCCGCGATGAAGGATCTTGCGTGAATACGACAGCGAAGCAAAACCCGGCTGCCATTACCCCGATCCAAGGCAGCAGCGTGTACGTCACTAACACCGGCTTGCCCGCGAAAGACACCAGACCCGGCTGGTGAATCAAATTCCAAACCCATGCGGCAGAACCGAATTGGGCTGCCTGTATACCGTCCAGACAATTGTGCAAGGCGATTACGGCGATGCTGAACACGGCAAGCGCGCGCAAAGGCAAATGAACCAGCAAAGCCATGACGATCATGCAAATGCCGAATATCCAAAGAATGAGCAGGTAGACGGGGAAACGGGGAGAGAAATTGAAGTTATAGGCAAGCCGCATAACAGTTACTTCCAATACGGCGAACCACAGACCGCGCGTCCAGAGAAAGCGCGAGAGGTTCCGCTTCGTATGGTGACCTTGGCGCCACCAAAGAAACGCGCCAGCCCCGGCGGTGAACATGAAGACCGGCAAACAAAAATGTGTGATCCAGCGCGTGAGGAAAAGGACGGGCGTAGTCCTGGACAGATCCGTCGGCGAGAACGTCGCCGCATCCGTGTGGAAGAAGTCGCGAACATGATCCAGCGCCATCAGGATCATCACCGCGCCGCGAAGGGCGTCGATACTTGATAGTCGCGAGCCGGTTTTCGTCTGCGTGTCCACTGCCCTATAATCACCCGATTGCCCGAGCCCGATTGACCGAGATGCCGCTTTAGCTTTGTCAAGCGCTACGCTTCCGGCGGACCACAGAGTTGAAGACTAGAATAAATAGCTACGGATCGACATGAAGGCGTCGGTGTTCATTGCGACAAGCCTCGACGGGTTCATCGCCAGGCAGGACGGCGGTCTGGATTGGCTGCCCGCCGATGACTGCGAGCCTCACGGCTACGACGAATTCATCGCCAGCGTGGATGCGATCGTAATCGGCCGCAAAACGTTTGAGACAGTCTTGTCATTCGGCGATTGGCCGTATGGCAAGAAGAGGGTGATCGTACTTAGTACACGACCATCAGACTTGACGGCGCCCAGCGGAGCCGTATGCGAGTTCATGGCCGGCCCGCCACACGAGATCGTCGCTGCGCTTGCCCAACTAGGTCTGAAACATCTATATGTCGATGGCGGGGTAACCATACAGCGTTTCCTGGAGGCAGGATTGATCCAGCACCTGACCATTACCCGGATTCCTGTGCTCCTGGGAAGTGGCATTCCGCTGTTTGGGCCGTTGCCCCATGACATCCGTCTCCAGCATGTGGCGACGCGCTCGTTTGCCCACGGGATGGTGCAGAGCGAATATCTAGTTGTCTCTTAATGCGGGTTCGTCCCCGGCACGAATCCCGGAGTTCCGGCGCTCGTTGAGCAAATCGCAAGCAATCGCACGGAAGCACGTCGATTGGGCGCTTATAATTTAGCGAGTGCCTGCGGACGGAGAAACGGAACGGGAAGCGAAACTCCGTGGGCGGCGCAATCGTTTACCCGGCGACTCCGATGTACCGGCGAACGAAACGATGGTTTCACCGCCCATCGATGCAAGTTGGTACGCGGCTTTGCCGTCTGGCGTCGTTCCGGGAGATATCGGGCATTATCGGTTCCTTTCGTTGCTAGGACGAGGCGGAATGGGCGCGGTCTTTCTGGCGCTCGATACGCGGCTGACCCGGCATGTAGCAATCAAGATACTGCCGGAGACTACCGGGGCCGAGGCGAGGCAACGATTCCTTCGTGAAGCGCAGGCGGCGGCCAGGCTGAATCATCCGGGCATTTGTGGGATTCACGCCATCGACGAGCAGGACGGCCGCCTGTTTCTAGTGCTCGAATACATAGCCGGCAAAAGTTTTCGCGAACTCGCGGATTACCCGGCCGAGGATTGGCCGCCGCAGCCCGCCGTTGCGGCAGGCTATGTTCTGCAGGTTGCGGAAGCATTGGCTGCCGCGCATGCCTCGGGCATCATTCATCGCGACATCAAAGGTTCGAACCTCATGCGGACGCCCGAAGGCCGGGTCAAAGTGCTGGATTTTGGCCTTGCGAAGTTCAATGATTCGGCCGTTATCACGCAAGATGGCCTGGTCGTCGGCACGCCGGCCTATCTGTCACCAGAGCAAACGCGCGGCGAAGCGCTTGACGCACGCACGGATCTGTGGTCTTTGGGAGTCGTATTTTACGAGTTGCTCACAGGCCGGCTGCCGTTTCTCGCCGACAATTTGGGTGCATTGACGCAAGCCGTGCTTCACCAGGAGCCAAGACCGGTGCGCCAGATTCGGCCTGAGATTCCGAGCGGCGTTGCCCGTATTGTGGAAAAGCTGCTCGCTAAGGACCGCGAACAGCGCTATGTGTCGGCCCGCCCGTTGATAGAAGACCTACGGCCTCACGCCACCGGGTCCATGAGCGAGTTTTTTGAAACACAAATCGCGCTGACATCCGCCCGAAGAGACTACGGCTCGACAGCGCGGCTGATCCTAGGAATGGCGGACCGGCGCCCGGTCACTTTTGTGAGTCTGGAGATATCCGGAGCGGTGGCGAGTGAGGATCCCGAAGATTTCGAAGCTGGGCTGGCGGAGCAGCGAGCCTTATGCGCAAAGATTATCACGGCTAAAGAAGGCCATGTGTCGGCGTGGACCGGAAACACAGCCGTGGCGTATTTCGGATATCCGCGCGCAATGGAAAATGCGGCACGCCTGGCAGTGGAGGGCGCGCTGTCCGTGGCGCATGCCTTTTCGGCAGGGGACTCCATGTTCTATGTGCGGTTGGGGGTGGAGACCTCTTTAGCGATTGCAGAAGCTTCCGGGAGCGGGCCGGCTGCTTCGGTGAGCGGCGAGGGGTTCGCATTGTCGCGGGCACTGCTGGAGCGGGCAGCGCCGAACGAAGTTCTGATCGGTGTGGAAACGCGGCGTGCCGTGGAAACGCAATTCGAATTGGGCGAAGGGGGAGAACTGAGACTCCCCGGGGGCAGGGTGTTGCGGTATGTGCGAGTGCTCAATCGCAGCACGGCGCGGACGCGCTTCGAAGTGTTTCCCGAGTCGGCGCTGACGAATTTGGAAGGGCGGCGCCAGGAATTGCAACTGATGCTCGGCCGCTGGGAGCAGGCAAGAGAAGGTCAGGGGCAAGTGATGCTGCTGAGCGGTGCGGCGGGGCTCGGCAAGTCGCGGCTGGTGTATGAGGTGAAACGCCGCGTGGCGCAGGATCCCAAAGCCGCGCTGATTGAATGCTTCTGCGCCGCCCAGTACGCAAATACGGCGCTCCATCCAATCACTGAGTATTTCGAGCGATTCGTGTTCGAACAGGAGACGCGGGCATTACCGCCCGCGGCAAAGCTGAGCGTTGTTGAAGCGCTGCTGGCGGAACTGGGTTTTCACTTGAACGAAACTATTCCGCTTTTGGCGCAGCTCTTGAATATACCGGCTGAAAACTATTCACCGCTCGAATTGACGCCCGAGCGGCAGCGCATTCTGACGTTGGAAGTGTTGACGAGCCTCTTGATGCAACGGGCCGTAAGGCAACCTGTCCTGTTCGTGGTAGAGGACCTGCACTGGGCGGATCCCAGCACAATAGAACTGCTGGGGATGGTCATCGATCAAGCACCGGCGGGTTGCTTGCTGGCCGTCTTCACTCATCGGCCGGAATATGTGCCGCCGTGGCAGCGGAGCCATGTCTCCGTCATTTCCTTGAACCGGTTATCGGGCACGGACGCGCGCTCACTTGCGAAATCGGCGACGCGGGGCCGCGCTCTTGAAACCGCAGTATTCGAACAGATCGTTGCTAACTCAGACGGGGTGCCGCTCTTCATCGAAGAGATAGCCCGGACGGTAGCGGAAGCGGAAGGGTCGCGTGCCGGCAAACTGCCTGTGCCCGAGAGCCTGCGCGACTCGTTTCTGGCCCGGCTGGATCAGCTTGGGGAAGCGCGCAACGTGGCGCGTATGGCTTCGGTGCTGGGAAGAGAGTTTCCCGAATCGCTCCTCGAAGCGCTTGCCGGATTGCCGAACTCCGTGCTGCGGGCAAATCTAAACCGTCTGGTCAGCGCAGATATCCTTTACTTGCGCGGAGCCGGCGAGCGGCGCTCCTACATTTTCAAGCACGCCTTGCTGCAAGAAGCGGCCTACGATTCGCTGCTGAAGAAGTCGCGGGCGGCGCTGCATGGGGAACTCGCGGACATTCTGATAACCAGCTTCCCTGAAATGACCGCCAGCCAGCCGGAAGTCGTCGCGCACCATTTCACGGAGGCCGGACGAGGGGAGGAGGCAGTTCCGTATTGGCGCGAGGCGGGTACGGCCGCCTTGCAACGCTCGGCCTATTCGGAAGCAATCTGGCATTTCGAAAAGGGCCTGGAAATCTTGAATGCGCTACCAGAGGAACGCCGGAATCCGGTGCAGGAGCTTTGGCTGTTGGCGAGCCTGGGCCCCGCTTTGATTGCCACACGGGGATTCGGCGCGGCTGAGGTGGGTGATATCTACAGGCGCGCCGAACATCTGTTGGTCCAGGCCGAGGGATCGCCGCTGAAGCTGCCGACGCTTTGGGGGGTATGGGTTTATAACCTGGTCCGCAGTAACTTGGATCACGCCCTGCGAACAGCCGAGCAGATGATTGCCGCCGGAGAAGCGGCGGCAGACGGCGCCATGCGGCTGGAGGGTCACTGGACGGCCGGTAATACGCTGTTTTGGAAGGGTGATCTGGAGCGCAGCCGCGCACACTTGGAAGCGGCTGAGGCTCTTTACGATGCCGAGCGATTTCGCGAACATGCCTACCGGTTCGGACAAGATCCGCTGGTAGCGACGCTCTGTTATCAATCCTGTGTGTATCGTCAGCTTGGTATGTATGACCGTGGCGATGCTGTGACGAATCGCTCGATTGAATACGCACGCGGCTTGCGGCATCCTTTCAGCATCGGGTGGGCTTTGAGTTTCCAGGCCGTGGCAGGGTATTTCGAGGATGATTTCGACCAGGCTCAGCGGTGCGGCGAGAACGCAATGCGTTACTGCCAGGAGCAGGCATATCCCTTTTGGATATCGGCGGGGCTGGGATTGTGGGGCTGGGGACTTGCCAGGCAAGGCGATGCGAAAGGTGGAGTGGACCACCTCCGTGAAGCTTTGCGAGTGATGCGATCCATTGGATCGCGCGTCATTGAGCCTCTTTTCCGCGGTCTCCTGGCAGAGGGTCTGTTGCGCAGCGGTGACATAGAACTTGCGCTGCAGGAAGTAGACGGAGGAATTGCGCAGGCGCGCGAATTAGGCGTTGCTATTTCACTTCCCGATCTCTTGCGCGTACGCGGGGCGGCGCTTTGGGAACTGGGGCGCAAGGAGGAATCCCACCTTGCTCTGATGGATGCGCTAGCAGCGGCGCAAGCGATGAATTCTTTCAACGGGCAAATCCGGGTTGCGGTGGAACTCGCGCGGCTGTTCCATCAGCGCGAGCCCCTACTTGCGCTTGGCCGTCAACTTGCAAGGCAATCGCACGAGCCGGCGATTTTGCGCACAGCTCGACAATTTCTGCACTAGAAGAGGGCAATCGATGCCAGTTCCTTATGTCGAATACGGCGGCACCCTGATGATCAGGCCTCCGTATCGAGCTGAAGGTGTTGGGTTCTATGCGTTTGTGTTGCAAGCGGATTTCCAAGCTTTACAAAAGCTCTTAGACGAGCGGCTGAATATTCCGTCAGGGGGCGAAGTGGCGTTTGAGCCCGCGGGGCCCTTCGTCCTTCTGGTGTTTAACGACCTGGGCAAGCTCTCCAGTCTGAATCCGCCGGACAGCGACAAAGGAACGTTTTCCGAGCGGGAATGCGCCATTTGGGTGCGTGTCATCGACCGGAAACGGCAGCGCTCGTTCTGGTTTCATCCTTATATCTTTGTCGATAATCCGTACGCTATGGCTCTGGGCAGGGAAGTGTACGGATTTCCGAAGTCGCTGGGTTGGTTCACAATCCCCAAGTCTCCTGAAGGCGTGACGGCGCTGGCGATGGAAACAGTCTTATTGCCTGTCTATGGCCCCGGGATGCAGGCAGTTCGCACGGAACTCATCCGCGCCGAACGAAGGAGCAAGGTCCAGGAACCCGTAACGGTCGCGGCGGATGCCGTCGCATTCGCAAGCGAGTTACTGGGAATTTTGGGGCACGGAGATTCGCTTGGCGAAGTGGAACTGATCGTCGAAAGTTTTAAAGACCTGGTGAACAAGACTGTTCCCATGGTTTTCCTGAAGCAATTCCCGGCGAGTGGTGTGCCAGGAGCAGCCTGTTACCAGTCGATTGTGGAAATGGAGGCTCGCGCCACCGCGATCCATGGTTTTGCTTTCTTGCCTGGCCAGTGGACGGTGAATATTACGGCTGCCGATAGCCACCCTATAGTTGCTGAGTTGGGTTTGGCAGGCAACACGATCCAATCCGCGCTGCAGATCTGGATTGGATTTGACATGAACGTGGGTCTCGGACAAGAGATTTGGACTGCACCAGCCTCCAAGCTGCCGATTCAGCGCCCAAAGAAGATCGCCATTCTCGGGGGCGGCGTGGGCGCGATGACTACAGCACTGCAACTGACGAGCGAACCCGGCTGGCAGTCAAGCTACGACATAACCGTATACCAGATGGGATGGCGGTTGGGCGGTAAAGGCGCGAGTGGCCGCGGTGAGCACAATCGCATCGAGGAACACGGTCTTCACATCTGGATGGGCTTTTATGAAAACGCGTTCCGCATCATGCGGCGGGTATACGAGGAAAACAAAAAGAACCGGCCGCCCGGCTCGCCTTTGCGGGAGTGGAATGAAGCTTTCCGCAAGCACGACTTCGTGGCCCTGACGGATGGCGTGGTCACGGATCGGGTGCCGCAATGGCAAATATGGCCGTGCCACGTGCCGAGCGCGCCCGGCGACCCCGGCGATGGGAACGCCGAAACACTGTGGACAACATTTGTTCGCTTGTTGCGCTGGATTCGGGAAGTCTACCAGGATTCCGATTTCCGGGGACACTCCGTAACCACCTGTGTCCATCACAGTGTGTTTGCCGAATTCAGAACCTCTTTTAGCCGCATCGTAGACGTCTTTGCCGATATTTGCACCAGCGCCAGCCTCGAACTTGCCCTGGTTCTGGATGGCGTCTGGCACATCGCAAGCAAACTGGAGCCCGAAGCAGAGGTCCACTCACTCACCGAGCATCAGCACCTCGGTAGCGTGCTCGAGATGTTCCGGAAGCTATGGCGCTCAAGCGCGCGAGGGTTTCTGGACGCCGGTACGACAGAAACGCACCGCGCATTCGTGCTGATCGATTTGGGCGTCACGGTGGCGATCGGTCTTCTGAACGGCGGATATTTGAAGAATCCGTCTCTGCTCGACACGCTGGAGGCCGATCTGCAGGACTGGCTGCGCGAACAGGGCGCGCACCCCATGACGTACGACATCAAGCAGTCGGCAGTAATTCGCGGTCTGTACGATCTGGTGTTTGCTTATAGGGACGGCGACGCCCGGCAACCGTCGTTTGAAACTGGACCAGCGCTACGCAGCCTGATGCTGCTTCTGGGTGCTTACAAAGGATCGATCTTCTGGAAGATGCAGGCCGGGATGGGTGACGCGGTCTTCGCTCCCATATACGAGGTTCTCCGGGACCGGGGTGTGAAATTCGAATTCTTCAACCGTGTAGAAGCGCTTGAGCTGAGCAGTGCGGGCACGTCAGTTCAGGGCATTCGTATCGGGGTGCAAGCAACCTTGAAAGACCCGGCCGTCAATTACGATCCGTTGCGAAAGGTAGAGGGTCTGCCTTGCTGGCCGTCGCAGCCTTGCTACGAGCAACTCATCGAGGGCGAACAATTGCAGCAGGGCGGCTTCGACCTGGAGTCCTTCTGGACGACTTGGAAGAACCCAAAGACGCGCGTCCTTCGCGCCGGTACCGATTTTGACCAAGTGGTGCTTGCGATTTCGATCGGCGCGATTCCCTATCTTTTTGACGGCCAGCCAAATCTGCCGGAGGCCTTCCGGTTGATGTTGGAAAATGTGCAAACCGTCGCCACGCAATCGATTCAGCTTTGGGTACGTGAACGGCTGGATGAACTCGGTTGGGCCGCTGGAGACGTGGTGTTGGACGCTTACACGGACCCAATCAACACCTGGGCTGTGATGGACCAGTTGCTTGCGCGCGAAAGCTGGCCTGCGGGCAGCGTACAGGGCATTCATTATTTCTGCGGCCAGATGGTGGGCGGCATTCCGGATCGCAACGACTTGCACGCTCCGCAGCAGGCGCTCGCCGCATTGCAGCAGACCTTTGCGGATTTTCTCGCGCAACACCTCAACTGTATTTGGCCCAAGACGGCGTCGGGCGGACCCACCATAGTACACAAGTACCTGCGCACGAATATCAACCCTACGGAACGCTACGTGCAATCCGTGGCGGGCTCAACGCGATACCGTTTGCAGGCGGATCAATCCGGCTTTAGCAACGTTGTTCTCGCGGGCGATTGGACAGATAACGGTTTCAACGCCGGCTGCGTGGAAGCCGCGGCCATGTCCGGCATCCAAGCAGCCAACGCCATTGCCGGAAGGCCGCTGGATGAAGAAATCGACGGCCCGCTCGCACGGCCCTTTGCGGGCGTGTTCGCAGCAGCAGCCGATTAGGAGAATAGGCCGCGGCGCCCTCCTCAGAACAGGTCACCTGGCCTCGTGACTGAACGCTTGCTGGTTCGCGTAAGCGACCAGCGCCTCAATGGACCATTCCGCATTCCCGCGAACCGAGACAGTGGCCGCTTTATAGATGTTGCGAACAGCTTCGGGGTCCATGGCGTCGCCCGCTGCATCGACGCTTCCGGCAAGTACCAGGTTGCGCGGCGCAATGGATGCAGCTACTTCCGGCAGATCCGTATGCTTCAGCAGATTCGGGACGAAGTTGGCGAACGGATACCGGTAAACCTCCGTCTCAATTAGGTTTTGAAAAGAGACTAATCCTCCGCACAGGTATAGCCCATGGATCGCTGGATCGAGTGCGGCCGCAAACAACGCGGGAACCGTCAATTTTCCCCGCGCCGCAATGTAAATCGGTCTACCCTTGCTTGCCGGATGCCTACGCAAAGCCGCCGTGAGCGCGAGTATATCGCTGACGCGCTGTCCCACTAACGGTCTGCCCAGAATGAGGGAGCCCCACGCATAGTTCTCTTCTCGCTCGTGCCATTCTTCGTATTCCGCCGCTCCCGGACTGAATTCCGGCGTCAGCGCTCCCACGCCTCGCACGTCCGCGGCGCAGACCACCGGGCTATCTTCCGGCAGGCTTCGATCCACTTCAGGGTCGAACCACAGCCGCGTGTTTCCTGTTTCATCCAGCGTTAACAAAACCGGCTTCGTTGCCGGAGCTTTATCCGGTACTACCAAAAAAGCGGGAAGCCACACTGCCGGCTCCACTGGAATTTCCAGGGCTTCAACCTGCACGTTGCGGCTCTTCACATGCCCTATCGTCTGGGCGCGTAAACTCTGTGCCGGCCGAACGCACTTCAACAGTGATTCAAGAGAAGCCGGACTGCGCTGCACTTTCGTCGCGGTGATGAGTGTAAATGGCGTAGCGCTATGCAATGCCCGTACGACACTCCCGCCCTCCGTAGCCCACAAATCTGAAACTGCCTCCGGTTGAACGGACGGCTCCTCCACGGGACCACCTCTGCTCTGCAACCAACGCGCAAACCAACCATAGACAAGCATCCGGCTGTCATACGCCAGAGCATGCGGCAGAATAGTATCGGCCCAGCCCAGGTGCTCCGTTTTATGCAGCGCCGTGTAGACCTTCTTTAGCTCGCCATACTCCTTTCGTCCATTGCTGATGTAATCCGGCGAATACGTTGCAAAGAAATCGCGATCGCTCGGCCAGATCAGTAGCGGCTTCGGAGCGAGCGGGTATAACAGATCCCAACGATCGAAGCCGATAGCCGCGGAGTTCACCAAATCCTGTTCAGCGTCATCGGTAGCGCCGGGAGGACGGAATGGTACGGCCACTACATTTTCCGTGTTGCCCATGCAAACGGCGGCGGCTTGCAAGCGTTCGTCCGCGGCAGCCAGCAGCATGGTGAGCGTGCCTCCTCCGGAGTGCCCCACAGACGCTAGCCGCTTTGGATCCACCATCGGCAGTCCCGCCAGAAAATCCAGGCTGCGCATCGCGTCCCAGAGCTGCAACTGCGTACTCGAACCGCCTAAAAGAATAAGCTGCATGCCGGGGACGGTGTGCTCGGCATCGCAGCTCGACAGACGGCTTCGCGTTCCGGATTCATCCAAATAGTTAATCCGTTCTCCTTGCCCCATCGGATCGAACGCCAGCACGACGAATCCCAGTTTCACCAACCCCTGGCAGCATCTCTGATAACTGGGATAAGCTTTGCCCTCCCAGTAATGCCCGCTTTGAAATAACACTGCTGGAAACGGACCGTTCTCTTGCTCGGGAACGTAAAGGTTTGCGGAAACGAATAGGTTGGGCCGGCTTTCGTACACCACTTTGTCGATCCGGTACCCGGCACGGTGTAGCGTTCCGGTCGTATGCGCATTCAGCGGCGTTCGTTCCGGCTCCTCGCCAATCAGCTCCCAAAGCGTTTTGCGAAGCCATCGTTGCCGAGCTTTAATCGCCGCGGCAGAGGTCAGCTTGCTCAGTTCGGCGTTTCTCTTTCGGGTCGCTTCAGCGGCAAGCGCACTTAGGTAATCAGGCAGACATCGTGAATAGTCCCGGAACCTCGTTTGGCCAGTTAACCGCAACGCGCTGCAAGAAACGAGCATAGTGCCAAGAAGCTCTCTTCGAGTCATGTCCGTTTGTACCGCATTGCGCGAGGGCCGTAGTCACGATCACGTCAACATGGCTTACGTAGCTCTTGCAGCACACGGCGGTTGAGGTTGTCGCCGTCTGTGACATCTGGAGCTTGGCGCGTGAACGCCGCACCGCTCAGGCAAAGACACTTTGCTAATGAACCCAAGCCTTCCGAAAAGATGAGCTTGTTAATAGCCATTCGGAGCGCATAAGTCTGCGAGAACTGAGACAGGTATGCAATGCCGGAATGCGTAGGTCCAGATTGCAGCGTGCCCCATCACCTGCCAGATATATACTACGGTCTTGACTGAGCCGGATCCAGCCATTACCGCGCTCCTCGTTCGCTGGCGGGAGGGTGACGAGAATGCACTGAACGCGCTGACTCCACTGGTCTACGATAGTCTTCGAAAAATCGCCTCCCGTCATCTTTCTCGAGAGCGTGCCGGCCTCACTCTGTGCGCCACCGAAGTCGTGCATGAGGCCTACCAGCGGCTAGCCGGAGCCGAGGTTATATGGCAAGATCGTGCCCATTTCCTCTGCATCGCTTCCCGGCAGATGCGCCGGGTGCTGGTGGATTATGCGCGCAGCAAAGGGCGGCAGAAGCGAGGCGGCGACGACTGGCAGCGCGTGACGTTAACAGAAGCCAGCGAGCCGTCCGACTCCGAACAAATCGACATCATCAGTATTCAAGACGCGCTGGAACGTCTCGCTACCTTTGATGCGCGCAAAGCCGAGGTCGTCGATCTCATCGTCTTTGGCGGCCTTAAAGGCAAGGATGTGGCAAACATACTGAATATCTCGGAAAACGTCGTGTGGCGCGAGTGGCGCATGGCCCGCGCCTGGCTTCACAATGAACTGAAGTCTGACCGGCTTAGTGATCGCTAAGCTCGAGCGCAACCTCGTGCCCTCGTTCGCTGCGCTGCGCATTCTCGAGCGCTGCTTCCGCTTGCCGCACATCGGGGTGTTCAGAGGGCAATAGCTTTCGACGCATTTCGAGAGATTCTGTCAACGCCGTCTTAGCCTCTGCCCACTGTCTCTCCCCGCTCAGAGCTGCCCCTAATCCAAAAAGTCCGTCTGCCGTGATGGTGTGCGCAGTCTTAAATTTTGCTCGCGTAATACTGATCGCTTCACGATACTTCCGTTCCGCCGCCGGATAATCTCCGCTAGCCGCGAGCACTGCACCCAAATGATTCAGGCTGCTTGCCACGTTGTCGTTCTCGTGACTATAGAATCGTTCCCGGATCTCAAGCCCGCGCTCCACTTCGCGACGAGCCGAGACCAGATTATTGGTTGCGAGGTCTAGCCGGCCCAAGCGATCGTAGTTCTCCGCAAGCTCCGGATTGTTCGGATTCCCGAGCGCGAGTGTAGTCCTCAACGGTGGCTCCAGCAATTCGCGCGCTCGTTCGAAATTTTTTCTCACAAGCATCGTTAAACCGAGTTGTCCTTCGCAAACGATAGTGTCGGGCGCGCGCTCCCCTTCGAGTTTTACCGCCATCGCAACGGCTTTTTCGCCGAGTTCCTGCGCGTTTTCGTACTGCCCAAGCTCCCTGGCTGCCCACCCGTTATATTCAAGGTCTAGCGCCACGGCCGGGTGGTCGGCGCCGTCTACCTTACGATGTAAGTCCAGGGCGCGCCGAAATGCCGCTTGGGCTTCTTTGTACCGCGATACGCGCGCAAGGATGTATCCCAGGTTATCCAGCGTCAATCCGACGCTCGGGCTGTTTGGACCCATGACGCGAACCTCCGTCTCCAGCACTTCTCGCGCCAGAGACTCAGCTCGCGCGTAGTCGCCTTCCTCGGCGAGAACAGCCTGAAGATCATTCTTCGCGTTCAGCGCTTGCTCGTCGTCGGGTCCGTTGATTCGTGTAGCGATAGAAATGGCTTCCAGGTACGACTGTTTCGCGCCTTCGAAATCGCCGCGCGTCCGTTTAAGCTCGCCAATATCGTCGATCACCTCCGCCGTCTTCTCATCCATACCGGTGGTTCGCCTGTAAGTGTTGAGAACCTTGTCAAAGTCGGTGGCTGCCGTTTGCAAATCTCCTTTGTCGCTGGCGATCTCCCCTAACGTTTGCAGCGTCTCGCCGGCTTCCTTCGATTCGGAGCCGAACTGGCGCGTTCGTATCTCGTAAGCCTGCGTCAAGAGAGATTCGGCGCGATCCAACATACCCAGTTCGCGATACGTGGTCCCCAACATGTCCAGGAGTCGCGCCTGGACCGCTGGTTGACCGCTCAGTTCGTTACCGGTAGCTCGTTGCGCCCCCAGATCTACAAGATCGCGTGCGTAACTGATTCGCCCCTGCATTTTGTCCGGACGTGAATACTCAAAAAGATTCACCATGAATCCGGAAACTTGATTCGCGGTTTGCGCTTCTTCTTTCGCTCGCCTGGCCTGAACTGCGAGTCCGATGCTCAGGGCACTCGTCGTCACCACAAAGAATGCTGCGGCGGCGGACGCGATCTTATGACGGCGGAGAAATTTGCCCGTCTGATAGCTCCACGATTCTGTACGCGCGCTGATTGGAAAACCTTGCAGATACCGTCCGATATCGTCTGATAGTTCGGCCGCGGAACCATATCGGCGAGCCGGATCTTTTTGCATCGCCTTCAGCACAATGTTGTCCAGATCGACCGGAATCTTTTCTGAGATGGTGCTTCCCGGCTTCTTCACCGCAGTGCTGGGCCGTTCCGCCGCCGTCTCACAGATAATCCGCTCGAGGTTCCCTGGAGTTAGCTTTTGGGAAGCAAACGGGCGTTTCCCGGTAAGCAGCTCATACAGCAATACGCCGAGCCCGTATATGTCCGTTGCCGTAGTGATGGCATCGCCTCGAATTTGCTCGGGGCTGGCATATTCGGGTGTCATCAGCCGCTCGGTCGGACGCGTTCTCAGCGCCGTTTCGCCCAGCACATCGGGCCTAAGTAATTTGGCAATGCCGAAATCAAGCAGTTTGGGCGTTCTGTCATTTGTGACCATTACGTTCGCCGGCTTGATATCGCGATGAACGATCAGGTTTCGATGCGCGTGCTGGACGGCCGCGCACACATCCCGGACCAATGCCAATCGTTCGCGAATCGGAAGATTGTACTTTTCAGAGAAAACCTCGATTGTCGTTCCTTCGATGTACTCCATCGCAAGGTAGGGAAGGCCCGCAGCCGTGATGCCGCCGTCCAACAGACGCGCGATGTTCGGATGAGTCAAGCTTGCCAGAATCTGGCGTTCTGCCCGGAAGCGCGTCAGCATTTCACGCGACGTTCCAAACCCGCTCCGCAGCACTTTGATGGCTACTTCCTGACGGAACTGATCGTCAATTCGCTTGGCGCAATAGACGCTTGCCATACCTCCGTGGCCGATCAGTCCCGTAACCTGGTAGGGACCGATCCGGTCCCCTTCCGCTATCGCCTCAGGACCAAAGGCTTCCAGCGCGCTTGCGGCGACTGATTCTTCCAGAAAACTCCCGGCTTCCTCATAAGATCGAATCAGGTCTTCAATCTGCGCTCGCAGTTCGTTATTTGTACCGCAAACCTCGTCTAGAAAACCGGCACGTTGTTGCTCAGATAAATCTAGAGCTGCAGTTACAAGATCCTGGACGCGCTGCCATTTCGTAGGTGTCACAGACTGTGCGGGGGCTGATCGATTGTAGTACGGGAGATTACTGAAACATCCGATCACTTTCCGTTTGAAAAAAACCCCAAGCTGCCAGCTGGCTCGGTAATTCGCTGTCAGGTGCAGACCAGCCTTAAGACACGGTCGCTGTACTAACCGGCTCGACAATTCGATAGGCCTCGTCCAATACTTCAACTACGTGGGCAACCCGCTGTCCTTTTCCGTAGAGGCGGGCGCCGGCGGCGAGCTGCAGCATGCAACCCGGATTGGCTGTCGCAATCAGCGAAGCACCGGTTGCGTCGACCGATTCCATTTTGTGTTGCAGTATCTGCATTGCCATGTCATTTTGCACGACGTTATAGATACCCGCGCTGCCACAGCATACGTCCGCGGTTGGCATTTCGCGGAAAGTCAGACCGGGAATTGCCCTCAGCAGCTTGCGGGGCGCATCCTTAATCTTCTGACCATGCGCCAAGTGACAGGAATCCTGGTAGGTGACGATCGCCTTAACATTTCCCATATCACGATTGAGGTCTATCGACGCGAGAAATTCCGTCACATCTTTCATGCGGTTTTTAAACTCGCGCGCTTTCTCCCGATACGCCGGGTCGTGCGCCAGCAGTTCGTCGTATTCCTTCAAGGTTGAGCCGCAGCCGGCAGCGTTGGTCAGGATAGTGTCGAACTCGGCCGCGGGAATGGCGTCGATATTGGTGCGCGCGAGGGCGCTGGCTTGCTCATTCAGGCCCGAGTGAAGATGGAGCGCCCCGCAACAGCCTTGCCCGCCCGGTATCACTACTTCACAGCCATTCCGCTGCAGCACGCGCACCGTAGCCTCATTCAGCCGTGCGAAGGCGACATTGGCTATACATCCGGCGAGCAGTGCAACGCGGTAGCGCCTCGGCCCGATAGCGGGGAAGGTCTTTCCAAACTTCGAGTAGAAGAAGGGAACCTCGGCCCGCGGCGAGAGCGCTTCGAGGTTCGCTAGGTTCCCGAACAGCTTCAGAATGCCGGTGGCCCGCGTAAAGGCACGCAGACCGGAGGCGTCGTAAAGATACAACGCAGCGCCCGCTATCTGGAGAGCCGTGCGCGAGGGCAAAAGGCGTTCGAAGATGAAGCGCCGAAACGCACGATTCAGGAACGATCGTTTTCGGCGGCTCTCTATCTGGGCGCGGGCGGCTTCGATCATGCGCCCATACGGCACGCCCGAAGGACACGCCGTCTCACAGCCGCGGCAGGCCAGGCATAAATCCAGGTGAAGAATGTGCGACGGCGTAATTGCCGCGCCCTGGGCTATTTCGTTCATCTGATAAATGCGCCCGCGCGGCGAATCCATTTCAACGCCCAGCTCACGGTAAGTGGGGCACGCGTTCAGACACAATCCGCAGTGGACGCACTTGTCGAGGTCCGATTGCGCGGGACCTTGCGGCCCCCGCTCGGGTGCTATCTCAACCGCGTTAGAGTTTGCCATACAGCCGCGAGCGATTTAATAGCGATCCGGGATCGAACATCTGCTTCACCTTACTCATGATGACAAACGTATCCGCGCTACGAGGCGAAGAGGCCTGCAGCCAGAGTTCGCTGCTGCTGCGGACATCATCGGGGGCGAATTCTACCACCGCACGCCAGTTTCTTTCTGCCGCAGTTGTCCACAGGAGAGCCAGACCTTGCGAGTTCGTGAGGTATACATACGCGACGCCCGATGCAGCACGTGCGATGCATGGACCGGTTATCAACTGGAGCAAAGGCGCAAGATCGCTCACGGTGGTGGAAATACGAAGTACAACGCCTGCGGGCTGACGCCGAAGGAACTCCGGCGTGAATTCCTGCACTTTTTGCCAAAAGCCGGTCTCGGCGTCGTCGCACAGGCGTTCGCTACCTGAAAGGTCGCGCTCGTAGCGCTCGAGAACGGTCCGGCTCCCGCCCGCTCTTATGGCCAGCACGTATCCCCGCAAATCAAAACGCGCCGCAGCGGCGGGCGAGATCAGATCGAGTGCCATGGGCTGCAAAGCGCTTCGTGCGATCGCGTCACGACGTTCAAGAGCGGACTTCAGATCGGCAAAGCTGAAGAGGAACGTTCTCGTCGTGGGAGGCAACGAATGCACACGAAAATTGACGCTGTAGATTGTGGCCAAAGTCCCGAAGCTGCCGATCATCAGTTTGCCCATGTCGAGCCCAGCGACATTTTTCACAACCATGCCGCCCGTCTTCACGAGTTTTCCTTCCAGCGTGATGAAGGACATCCCAATCACCAGATCGCGAGCCGTACCGAAGCCGCAGCGGAGTGGACCGCTGGAATTCGATGCGATGACACCGCCGACGCTGGCTTGAGAAAAGAACGGCGGATCAAGGGCAATCATCTGACCGTTGCGGGCCAACAGTGCTTGCACTTCGGAGAACGGCACGCCGCTTTCCACACTGACGGTAAGGTCATTGCGCTCGTAGTGGAGAACACTATGTAATCCGGCCGTGGAGATCACGATATCCGCCGGCAATACAGGACCTGCCATGAGGCGCTTGCTGCCATTTCCCTCTACGCTGATGGTCTGAGAACAGGATGCAGCCTCTTTCACAATTTGGGCTAGTTCTTCGGACGAGGCAGGCTTTACTGTGGACATCGATCAATCGAGAATGCGGAGATGGAGAATCTTGCGATCTACTATTCTCGCTCGGGGATGACTCCAGAAGTCGTGTCAAGCGCTTTCCGGGTGATAAGCTGGCCAAAGATTCAGCTCGTCGGCAGCAGTTACTTGCTGCCGACTGTGATTCTCGACGAAGTTGCCTAACCGGGCACCTTATCAACTATATGGATTTTGAATTCACGGCGGAGCAAACGCAGCTCCGAAGGTCGATTCGCGATTTCGCAGAAGCCGAGATTGCGCCTCACGTTCTCGAATGGGATGAGAACCAGACGTTTCCTCTTGAGGTGATCAAAAAGGCCGGGGAGCTCGGAATAATGGGCGCCATCTTCCCGGAGGAATTGGGCGGAGCGGGTTTCGGCTACATCGAATACGCCATCATCATTGAAGAACTTGCGCGCGTGGATCCGAGCGTCGCGCTGATCGTGGCGGCGCACAATTCGCTGTGCACGAATCACATCTATATCGCCGGCACCGAGGAGCAGCGCCGCAAGTACGTGTCGAAGCTCGCAACGGGCGAATGGATCGGTTGCTGGTCTCTGACAGAGCCTGAGGCCGGTTCGGATGCCGCAGGAACGCGTTCTTCCGCAAGCATGAAAGACGGCGAGTGGGTGTTGAACGGCGGAAAGACATTCACCACTAACGCGCAGTATGCAGACGTCTGTGTTGCCATGGCGGTCACGGATCGCTCAGCATCCCAGCACGGAATTTCGGCATTCATCCTGGAGAAGGGAACACCGGGGTTTCGCGTGGGCAAGAAGGAGAACAAGCTAGGGATGCGCGCCAGCGCCACCGGCGAAGTGCTGTTCTCCGACTGCCGTCTACCGCAGAGTCAATTGCTCGGGAAGCAGGGCGAAGGTTTCGTCGATAGCCTTCGGACTTTAGATGGAGGGCGCATCTCCATTGCGGCGCTTTCGATCGGTATCGCGCAAGGGGCCTTTGAGGCCGCGCTCAAATATTCGAAACAGCGAAAGCAATTCGGCCGATTCATTTCAGAGTTCCAGGCTATCCAGGACAAGCTCTCTAATATGGCCACTTCGATTGAGGCGGCACGCTGGCTGACATACTGCGCCGGTTCGAGGAAAGATGCCGGCAAGCGGGTGACGAAAGAGTCGGCAATGGCCAAGCTGTTTGCCTCGGAGATGGCGGTCAGCGCGGCGGATCAGGCGCTGCAAATTCATGGTGGCTACGGCTTCATCAAAGACTATCCGGTCGAGAAGTTTTATCGGGACGTAAAGCTCTGCACGATCGGCGAGGGGACAAGCGAAATCCAGCGCCTTGTAATCGCTCGTCAACTGCTAAAAGAATAGATTGACCATCTCGGTACCGGAAAGCTTCGAGCAGCGCGTCATCGCCGGCGATATCCGTGCGCTCGCCCGGGCCGCAACTCTCATCGAAGGGCAAACGAGCACCGGGCGCGAGCTTATCGCGGCATTGTTCGCGCGCACCGGGCGAGCGATGATCCTCGGCATCACGGGACCGCCCGGAGCGGGGAAGAGTACACTAGTCGACCAACTCGTCAAAGCAGTACGGCGCAATGGACAAACTGCTGCCGTCATTGCCGTCGATCCGAGCAGCCCTTTTTCGCACGGCGCCATCCTGGGAGACCGCATCCGCATGCAAGATCATCACGACGATCCGGGCGTTTTCATTCGCTCCATGGCCACTCGGGGGCGGTTGGGCGGCTTGGCGAAAGCTACCTTGGAGATGGCCATGCTGTTTGATGCCGCCGGGCGTGATGTGGTCCTGATCGAAACAGTGGGGGTGGGGCAAGACGAGGTAGAGATTGCGCGCTTGGCCGACATAACGGTGCTCGTTCTGACACCCGGATTTGGCGACGATGTTCAGGCGATGAAGGCCGGTATCATGGAAATCGCGGATGTGTTCGCGATCAATAAGGCGGACCAGCCTGGGGCCGATCGCCTGGAACAGGAAATTCGCGCGATGCAGAGCGTCGCAGGGCCGGCTGACCGGGTGGACGCGGCCTCTGTGAGACGCACCGTTGCAAGCGACGGCCTAGGCGTGAACGAATTACTTGCTGAAGTCCGCTCGATCTTTGATAGAAAGGGGCAGAAAGGTTCGCGCGCGGAGACTTGGACGTTCCGGCTCCGTGAGATGCTTCGCGATGAGTTGCTGGCGTCGATTCCGGAGGACGAGATCGGGCGTCACGCGGTGCGCGTCGCGAGCAAGACGGAAGATCCGTATACGGCTGTATCAGCGTTGCGCTTGCACGTTCACTCGGCTTACCGAGATGTGGCCGGATGAGCATCGAAATTGACCACCTCGGAATTGCCGTCCGCAGCCTGGAGGAAGCACTGGCGTTTTATGAACGTTTGCTCGGCATGACGGTGACGCACAAAGAGGTTGTCCAGGCGGAGCAGGTCAGTGTCGCTATGCTACCTACGGGAACGGAGCCGGGCGCGTCGAGGATTGAATTGCTGGAGGCGACCGATGCAGATTCGACCATCGCCAAGTTTGTCAACAAGCGTGGACCCGGATTGCACCATATCGCTTTGCGCGTTGACGATTTACCTTCCGTCCTGGAACGTCTTGCGGCAACTGGCGCGCGAACGATCAACGAACCCCGCATAGGGGCGGGTGGACACATATACGTCTTCGTGCATCCTGCTTCGACCGGCGGGGTGCTGTTGGAACTGATACAGAAATAGCTAAGCCACGCGAGGAGCAAACAAGGTATTGGAACGCAAAGCGAGAATCGGAATTATTGGCGGGAGCGGCCTCTATTCCATGCCAGGCTTCACCGTGCAGGAAGAGATGCGCCTGCAGACACCGTTTGGAGAACCATCTGACGCTTACGTCGTCGGACAGTTCCAAGGCAAGGAAGTGGCGTTCTTGAGCCGGCACGGGCGTGGGCATCGACTTACTCCCTCCGAGTTGAATTTTCGGGCCAATATTTACGGTATGAAGATGCTGGGAGTAGAGCGCATCCTGTCTTTGAGTGCCGTAGGGTCGTTGAAAGAGGAACACGCTCCGCTTGATTTTGTGATTCCCGATCAGTTTTTCGATCGCACGCGCGGCCGGATCTCGACATTCTTCGGTGGTGGAGTTGTGGCGCACATCAGCTTTGCCGATCCCGTGTGTCCGCAACTCGCCGGTCTGGTCCACGACTCAGCGGGCCGTATCGGCATCAACAGCAAGAACGGCGGTACGTATCTCTGCATGGAGGGTCCGGCATTTTCCACGCGCGCCGAGTCCAATGTTTACCGCAGCTGGGGTATGGACGTGATCGGCATGACGAATCTGCAGGAAGCCAAGCTCGCGCGCGAGGCGGAGATCTGCTACGTTACTATCGCGATGGTTACCGACTACGATTGCTGGCACGCCGAGCATGACGCAGTCTCGGTGGACCAGATCATGGAGACGTTCGGTAAGAATATCGAAAACGCGTCGAAGCTGGTGCAGGATGTGATCACCGCCATTCCGGAAACGAGAACCTGCAAATGCGGCTCGGCGCTAAAGCACGCCATCATCACAGACCGTGGGGCGATTCCGCAATCCGCCAAGGACAATTTGGGGCTTTTGATTGGCAAGTACATCGGAGATTGAACTCGCCCAGCAGATTATTAACGACTGCCTGACGTATGGGACATGGCCGTCGCGCGCTCTGGATGCGCTCATCGAGCGCGCTTTGGATGAAGAACAGGAGTTCGTCGCCAGATCGGCTACACGGGCTCTGTTCAGCATCGTCATAGAACGTCTGGGCGATCTGTTTGAACCTTCGCTTTGCGAGGTTTACGCCAAGCTGTTCTCACACGTTATCTCGCGAGCCCTTCCAGAATACAGGGCCGACGATCTACTGCTGCGGTACCGAAGAGTGCGCCAGGTTCGACGCTTTCCAGGTGGCGAAGTGCAGCGCGTCTTTGTGCTCTCACGCGTGACTTTGGGCGCGGACGTAGCCGTTACCAGCGTTGCGCTTACCGCCGCTAAGGAACGTTTTCCCGATGCCGAGATTTGCCTGGTCGGCCCTGTTAAGAATGCTGAAATGTTCGCCGCCGATTCGCGTATCGTGCCGATCGCCGTTACGTATGGACGCGGCAGCCTGCTGCGCGAGCGGCTTGCGGCAGCGGCTGAGCTACGCGTTGCTGTAGACGAACTGGGCGCCATCGTTATTGATCCCGATTCACGGCTGACGCAACTCGGGCTGATTCCAATTTGCGACGATGCGCATTACTTCTTTTTCGAGAGCCGTGCTTTCGGCGGCGAGACGGACGCCAATCTTTCAGAGTTGACCGCGGAGTGGGTGCGGGAAGTGTTCGACATTACGGGAGCGAAGCCGTATGCCGCGCCCGCGCCCCAGCCCGCCGTCGCAGACATTACTGTCAGTCTCGGAGTGGGAGAAAATGCCGATAAACGCCTCGGCGGGGACTTCGAATTCAGTCTCCTGAGGTCGCTTCTTCAACAAGGCCGGCCTGTGCTTTTGGATCGCGGAGCTGGCGGCGAAGAAGCCGCGCGTGTGAATGCCCTCGTGGCGCGGCTGGATTCCCCGCCGCTGCTGCATGTGCACGATGGCTCCTACGCTTCCTTTGCGAGTCATATCCTGCAGAGCAAGCTCTACGTCGGCTATGATTCGGCGGGACAACATGTCGCGGCGGCAGGTGGCATTCCACTGGTATCGGTCTTCACGGGGCACGTGTGCCCAAGGATGTTCGCTCGTTGGCGTCCCACAGGTGCAAATGCGCACGTCGTAGCCGTAGAGGACGGAAACCGCGGCACAGCTCTTGAAAGAACGCTGAGCGCTATTGCTGAGGCGGTGGAGGTGGCGGCGTAGGCATCTGCCAAGTGTTGCCAGATGCCGCCGGCTTTTGGTCAGCTGCCGTGGAGGCCCTGGTGGACGTACTTGAAGATGCGGGCGCCGATGCGGATGCCGGTTGTTCTTCGGTCTTGCTCGCAGGCAACGGAGCCGGTTCCTTCACATCCGCTTTCATATCGTAAGTAACGCCCGATTCAACTCCGTACTTACGATAATCGCGAAACTCGATCTCATTCCTCGTTTTCTCCCGGCCCGCCGTCATGGTCAAGGTCGCCATCAAAGGGCAAATGTACGATTGACCGCTAATTGGCACCTGATCATAGTCCAGTATCTCGGTTGCTTGGCTGACCGGAAACGTTTTAGGAATGTCGACCGCCACAAACTTGATGCGCGCAATTTCCCCCGTATTTGCGTCCGCGTAAACGAGACCCTTGTACGCCGTGATGATGCGCTGCTCGTCACCGGGTCCAGCACCGTAAGTGATTGACCACGCTGAATGGCCGCTGTCGATCATGTAATTGAACACCGCCATGCGCCTGCCGCGCAGGGTCGCCCAATGATCCCAGCCGAATTCCGCTTCGCTGTGAGGCTCGAAAATCTCGCGCATCAAACTGCCGAATTCGCCGCTGGAGATTGCGCCCCCTGAAGCTCCTGCCTTGTCGAGAGTGGTGTCTTCGTAGTGTCCGTTGACCGAGTAGACCTGATAGTTTTCTTGGCCTTCGTTATAGCTGACCTTCGCGAGTACATTACCCAGGCTTCGGTAGTGGTCACCCGCGTTCGGATCTATGTAGCGGCGCATGACTTCCACGCAGATGAAATTCGGAAGATTTTGCGTGTACGACAGAGCGTACTGCTTCATTAATTCAATAATTTTCTGCTGTCGAACCGAGTCGGGCGGCGGAATAACCGGCCCGCTAGTCGTCCCCATCCTAGCTACCCCGGGACCCGGCCTAAGGGTTGTATCCGGCGCCGTCGCGGGAGAATAGGTGACGTCCTGTGTAGGTGCTTTCTTCGCAACGGTTTCATCCCGAAGCTCCTGCAGCGCCTGCACCGTCCTCGGCCCAGCTCCTTGCGCCTCAAGGTCCACTATCGTTTTGTCTGTCAGCTTCTCCGTGAGCTGAATTTTCTTGATATAGGCCGCCGTCTGTTTATCGTAGTTACCCTGTTTCAGCGCCAATTCGGACCGGACGAACTCCACCAACTGCTCGACGTTCATCTGCATCTGAGCCTGCAAGGCGACGCTTAAAGAGAGCATCGCGATGCCGGCCAGAGCAGCACGCCAAGCGCGCGTCGGGCTCAAAAGAGAGCTCATATTCATTATCATGACGCAATTCAGAACGCCCAGGTTGCGGCCCGAAGCCGCTCTTACATCTTTACTTGCTTATCCAGCTCGACCGTTACTGTTCCGATCGGGAACCCCATCATCAGCCGAAACTGCACGGGTATGCGATCCGCATCGTCGGTCATCCATATCAGGAGCCGGCCTTTGCGCTTATATAGAACGTTGTTGAATAGAAAAGCTTCGTACCGTACGGTCGAATAAGTCTTTCCGCCGATATTCAAGCCCTCCTTGCCTTGCGCCTCGATTTTGCCGTGCGCCATCTTCTTGCCATCCGTGATCGGAAACGTAGCCCATTTACCAGCAGGCAAGTCCATTGCACGCAAGGAGGCCAGAGCGCCAGTGATCTCATACGTGCACGGCGCGATGTCCATCTCCTTCTTTTCGCTCGAGTTCTTCACCAAATCGTGCTCGTCGTACTCCACTTTGTGGCGATCGTTTTCAAACGTGAGACGGGTTGTGCTGCGCCGCTTACCCTCCTCGGCATCCAGGAAGGAGCTGCTGCCGCAGAACCGCTCGTCGCTTACCGCTTTGTAGTTATCCAGCACCTTGTATAGGCGGCTCACCCATCCCGCGCTCTCCAGATGTAACGTCGTCTGCCAATTCGCCCCGCTATTTCGGGTTAATTCCACAGTGACCGAACCGGCTGTGATCAACCGCCATTCCACGTGATAAAAAAGCTTCTCAGGATACGGGAACTTCGAATCGGTCGTTGCCGAGGGTTCAGCCGGCACGCATGGAAGGTGGCAGAACAGTATCAGAAACAGCGCGCAAACAGGGCGTTGGAACCGGCGAGATAAATGCATCAATTTCGAAAGGAAAGATAATGTCCGCCCAACCCAGGAGCGCAAAACTCATCCAAGTTTGCCAGACGTGAGTTGAAAGAGCAAGGTTGCAGAGCGCGCCGCGCCCGCGACAAGCTACTCAAAAGTCTATAGAAGCGAGTATCTCGGACGGCTTGCGGTCGAAGGCCCGGCACAGCGCTAGCAAACTCTCCACGCTCGGCAAGTTCGTACCGCGTTCAATGGAACTAATCTGCGAAACGCTCAGTTTCGTGGCCGTTGCGAGATCTTTCAGCGACCAGTCGCGCTCCACGCGCAGCAGCTTGATCCTATGGCCTAACCGCTCTCGCAAGCGATCTTGTGGAGTTTGCCCAAGACTAAACTGCCGCACCGCGTTCTGAAGAACCTGGCGAAGCTGCGACAAAGAGAATGGCTTCGCCAGATAGTCGAAGACGCGCAGCTTGAACGTGGCGCGCATGCTTTCAAGCGATGGGTAACCGGTAACGATGATGATGCACAGGTCGGGCCAACGGGAGAGCAGCCGTTCTATGACTTGTTCACCCGTTGCGCCGCCCATCTTCATGTCCAGCAGCACAATGTCAGGCAGTCGAATGTCGGCGGACGCAAACAGCTCCTCCGGATGCGCGAAGGCTCTCACGGAGTAAAGACCTTCATCGCGCAGCAAGTCTTCGATATACGTGCGGAAGTCGCCGTCATCGTCGAGCACTGCCACATCGACGAGTCCGGCCGCGAGATCTGTAGTCTCACTCATACCATTCAGACCCTGGCGATCTTAAACAGCAGCAGGTAGTACAACTTCTAATGAAGCGCCTCCTCGATCCCGGTTCGACGCCGAGATAGTCCCGCCGTGCTGGGTGATGATACCTTCGGCCACGGTAAGGCCGAGGCCCGTCCCGCGAGCATCCAAGCGGGTACTCACAAAGGCTTCAAACAAGTTCGGCAGGACATGATCCGGAATACCCGGGCCATTGTCAGTGACGGCACAGCACACCCAGTTCTGACCTCCACGCTGTAAGCGCCTCGAAAGAACTTCAATCTCACCGCCGTTCGAGACCGCAATCAATGCATTGCGCAACAAGTTTACGAACACTTGCACCAGCCGATCGGAATTGCCGCGTACTTTGTCGTCTCTCTGCACGGCGTTTATAAACGTCACCGCCGCCGCTTTTTCGTCGATTGCGACCAGATTCCAGCTCTCTTCAACCACAGAATGGAGGGACACAGTCTCGGTTTCCTGCCGCCGGACTCTGGCGAAATCCACCAGCCCTTCACTGATCTTCCGTAGACGTTGAGTTACGCGCAGCATCCGATTCAAACGCTCCAGTGTCTGCGCATGTTTTGTGGTTTCAAGAAGCTTTTCGATGGAGCCTTGCAGCACGGCCAGCGGAGTGTTCAATTCATGCGCCACGCTGGTGCTCAGCAGCCCCAGACTGACAAGGCGGTCCTGTTCCTCGAGTTTCTGCAGCGCCCCGGCCAAATCATCTTCATGACGGCGCAACTGTGCCACCGTATCGTTCCTCGACTTCATGATCTGCCCGATCTCGTCGTTCAGGATGAAACGTTGCTCGATCATCTCGTGCTCGCGATCCTCTTTTTGCGTCGCACTGTCGGCATCGAGCATCAGCGTCAAAGGCTGATACACGTACTGCGGCATGATAATGAATTCGAGCACGACTATTGACAAGACGTATATCGTGCCTAATACCACGAACAGGCTGACTCTTGCTTGACGGAGCGCGGTTTCATAGAACGCGCTCGGAAGCGTCACTCGCCGGTAATCCCCCGGCGCATTGCCGTTTCGGTATAGATCGTCTGTTCCTTGCTGCCAGATCGAGGATGGATTTCGTTCGAGGAAAGCTTCGCCCTCCCGTGAGAGTCCCAGTTGCATGCTCGATCCCTCGCGCAAGTCGTAAAGCCTCAAGTCTCGCAGCAGAGGATCGCCAGTCTTCGACAGGTCCGAAGAGAAGATTTTCCAGACCATCCGAAACTCACGGTCGCGTGCGGCCGAGAGGTGGCCCGCAAAAAGGGGAATCAACGAAAGATATACAGACGTCGCAAGCACAAAGAAAAAGATGTTGTGTAAGGTGGCCAGCTTGTGACGCACCTTTAGACCGCCGAACGCACGGAATAGCAGATTCGGCGGCTTCGCGGGTTTAGAATTGCTGAGGCGCAAGTTCCTCTCGGCCGGCAAGTTCCTGTTCCTTGTACTGCAACTGGTAAAGCTTCCAATAAATGCCGCGCCGGGCGAGCAGTTCCTGGTGCGTTCCCATTTCCCGCAAGTGGGTCTTATGCATGACAATGATGCGGTCCGCGCGCTGTATAGTGGACAACCGATGTGCGATCACCAGCGACGTTCGATTCGAAACCAGTCTGGTGAGCGCTTCGCGCACTCTCAGTTCCGTTTCAGTATCGACGCTCGAAGTGGCTTCGTCCAGTATCAGAATGCGCGGATTGTGTGCGAGTGCGCGCGCAAAGCTGATGAGCTGTTTCTGGCCCGTCGAAAAGCCGTTGCCTCGCTCGCGAACCGGAGTGTCGAACTCGCCCGGTAACTCCTCCACGAACTCCAGCAGGTTGACCTGTTCGGCTGCGCGCCGCACGTCTGCTTGCGTGATGCTGGTGGTACCCAGGCGGATGTTGCTCTCCAGCGTGCCCGTAAACAGATATGCATCCTGCAACACGACGCCGAATTGCCGGCGAAGCTCAACGAGCTCGAAGTCGCGCACATCGATGCCCCCAATGCGAATTGCCCCGCGCTGTACGTCGTAGAAACGCAGCAACAAGTTAGTAAGCGTGGTCTTCCCGGCGCCCGTGTGGCCGACCACCGCAACCGTTTCGCCGGGCGCAACTCGAAAGCTGATATCCCGTAAAACCCAATCTTCGCCGTTGTATGCGAACCACACATGATCGAATTCAATGTCGAGAGCACCGGCCGGAGTCTTTACCGGGGCTGAGGGAGACACGATACCGGGAGTTGTGTCCAACAGCTTGAAAATCCGTTCGGAAGCCGCCATGGCGCCTTGCAGGATGTTGTACTTTTCGCTCAAATCCTGAATGGGCCGGAAGAATCGCAGTCCGTATTGAAAAAACGCCACCAATACGCCGAGCGTAAGCGCGCCTTGGCGAATGCGGAATCCGCCATAGGCAAGCAGCAGGCCCAGCGCCAGCATCCCCAGAAACTCCACCACGGGATAGAACCACCCGTAAGCGGTGATCGAATCCTTATACGCGTCCATGTGGTCGCGATTGATCTTGTCGAACTCTCGCTTGCTGCGTTCTTCGCGATTGAAAAGCTGTAGTACAGCAATCCCGGCGATATGCTCCTGCAGATACGAATTGATCTTTGCAATCGCGACTCTGATGCGCCGATAGCTCTGTGAGGCCGTCCGGCGAAACTGCACTGTCACCAGCACCACTACGGGCATCACGGCGAGCATCAATCCAGTCATTCCCGGGCTTAAGCGAAACATCACGATGATGACGAACGACAGCATCATGATGTCGCCGACGATAGTCACCAGTCCGGATGCAAACAAATCGTTCAGGACGTCTACGTCGGTCGTCACACGAGTTACCAGACGTCCTACAGGGTTCCTGTCGTA
The DNA here is from genome assembly GCA_963849445.1 of uncultured Acidobacteriaceae bacterium. Taxonomy (GTDB): domain Bacteria; phylum Acidobacteriota; class Terriglobia; order Bryobacterales; family Bryobacteraceae; genus Bog-105. The sequence goes on from CAWKHS010000016.1 coordinate 106,719, forward strand.
ATAGGCCACATCCAGCGTTTGCAGGTGAACCATCAATTGCCGGCGCAGGTCGAACATCGCCTTCTGCCCCGTCCATTGCATGAGGTACGTTTGCCCGAAATCGAAGAAAAATCCAAGAATGACAACAGCTAGATAGAGGCCCGCCAATTGAGAAATGCCGGTCCAACGATTGTGTGAAAGCCACCGATCGAGAAACCCGAACATCTGCGAGTGCGCAACGGGAACCAAATACCGGTCGACGGCTAGCTTGGTAATCAGCGGTCCGATAATCTGGAGAAGAGAATCGATCAGCAGCAGTACCAGCGAAACCGCAACAATGGTCTTGTAGGGCTTCATGTACCGCAGAAGCCGGCGCATTAAGCGTGAGTCGTACGCTTTGCCGAGTACCTCTTCTTCCAAGTGCCTTTGCCTCGCTGGGACGGGTATGTGCGCAGTTGCTCCGGGCCCGTACCTATCAGCCTAACGCAGCGTCGCCGCCAGCAAGGCTCTCGCTGAAGGTGCCCGATTCTCAGGGAAATGCTTATGAACGGCGTCGTTCTGATAAATAAACCGGCGGGTTGTACCAGTCACGACGTAGTGAATCGCTGGCGCAGGCTGGCGAACACGAAAAGGGCGGGTCACCTCGGTACGCTCGACCCGATGGCGACGGGACTGCTCGTCCTGATGACCGGGACGGCTACGCGGCTCGCGCAGTTTTTCGGCAGAGAAGATAAGACGTATGTGGCCGAGATCAAGTTGGGCGTAATCTCAGACACCTACGATGCAGATGGCGAGATCGTCGAAACCGCGCGACCCATTCCGGTCAATTTTGAGCTGATTACAGCGGCTCTTTCTCACTTTCGAGGACGCTTCATGCAGACCCCGCCTCCTGTTTCGGCCAAGAAGATCAATGGCGTGCGGGCCTACAAACTGGCCCGGAAGAAAGAGCCCGTCGAGTTGAAGCCGGTCGAAGTGGAAGTGAAGAAATTGGAAGTCCGCAGTGCATCGCAGAATAGCATCGAAGTGCTCGTCACGTGCACCGCCGGAACCTACATCCGCAGTCTGGCGCACGATCTGGGTGAGCGGCTCGGCTGTGGAGCGCTTTTGACTAAATTGCAACGTACTCAGGCGGGTGAATTCACCCTGGCAGAAGCAAGGAGTCTGGATGAACTCAGCGCACTGGCTGCCAACGGGCGATTGCCGGAAGCCGTAATTCCGTCTGGCCGTTTGTTGCCGCAGTTTCCGTCAGAGTATTTCGATGCGCTAGCCGAAGCGCAGATCCGTCAAGGCCGGGATTTTCGCACCTCGCCGTTTGTAGTGCGGCCCGGTGCGCCATTCGTTAAGGCTCTGTCCCACACTGGTGAATTGATCGCTATTGGTGAGATGAAACTGCCGAATGTTTACCACCCCGGTACCGTTTTTTGATGGAAGATCGTCAGTGCGCGTGGGAGATGTGCTACACAGGTAAGGTCATAACGTTCAATCCTCAACCATGTGGCCTAAAGTAGCGCGCGCTTTGGCTGCTCTCCTGCTCGGGAGCGGTGTGTGGATGCTGGCACAAACGGCGCAGGCGCCTAGCCCCGCGCCACCGGCCTCCTCCAAGCCCCAGTTTTTCGCAGGCACGGTGACGGATTTAACCACTCAGCAAATTACGGTTTCACGCACTCCCGTCGGACGTCCCACAGAGAAGCGGACCTTTGTGATCAATCCCAAGACGAAGATGAACAAGAACGCTCTGAAAGTGAAATCTCGGGTTACCGTTCGGTATCAGCATGTGGATCAAAATGACGTAGCTCTTGAGATCCATCTTCAGCCGCGGGTGCGTCCCGCTCATCCGTCCTGATTCAAGACTTGCTCTTGGCCAGTTCGCGACGCCTCTTTGCCCAACCGGGTTTGTCCGCCTGACGCGTACGCCCTATCGCGAGCGAATCAGCCGCCACGTTCGTTGTAATCGTCGAACCCGCCGCGATATAAGCGCCTTCGGAAATCGTGAGTGGCGCAATCAGCGTCGAATTGCTGCCCACGAAAACGCCATCGGCAATCGTGGTGGGATGCTTTCGTTTGCCGTCATAATTGCAGGTGATGGTTCCTGCGCCGATGTTCACGGCGGTTCCGATAGTTGAATCGCCCAAATAAGCAAGGTGACTCGCTTTGGAGCCTTTCCCCATTTTTGTGTTCTTCAGCTCCACGAAATTTCCGATGTGCGCGCCCTCCTCGGCTTCCGCGTTCATACGCAGCCGTGCGAACGGTCCCACGAAAGCGTCCGCGCCGATAGCGGATGCTTCGGCAACCACATAGGGCAGTATCGTTACGCGGTCCGCGATCTCGCAGTCGCGCAATACCGATCCGGTCCCAATGCGGCAGCCGGAGCCGATGCGCGTCTGCCCACGGAGCTGAACGTTTGCTTCGATGATTGAATCCTGACCGATCTGTACGTCGGCATCGACCGTAACGCTTTCCGGATTTTCGATCGTTACGCCCGCCAGCATCAGCTCCTGCGCTTTGCGCGTCCGTAAAATCTTGTCCGCAATGGCAAGCTCCACGCGCGTATTGATGCCGAGTAACTCCGTTTCGTCCGCAACCAGCAGAGGAGAGACCGGATGGCCATGCCGCCGGAGAATCTCCACCATGTCGGTCACGTAGTATTCGTTTGCCGGCTGCGTAGGCGTAATCTCGTCCACGTGCTTCCAAAACAATTCGGAGTCGAAACAATACAGGCCGGGATTCACCTCGCGAATTTTGAGCTGCTCTGGGGTCGCAACCTTCTGCTCGATGATTGCCGCTACCATTCCTTCCGGGTCGCGGAGGATACGGCCGTAGCCGGTTCCGTCCTCCATCTCCGTGGTCACGATGCTACCCCCCTCGGCCTTGCTGCTATTTTCGAGAAGTGCCCGCAGCGTAGCGGGTCTCAGTAGCGGACCGTCGCCATTGAGGATCATCAATTTCCCCGCCATCGAGTCGGCCATGCCCCGGGCGCAACTGACGGCGTGTCCTGTCCCCTTTTGTTCCCGCTGCTCCGCGAAGCGAATGCCCGGAACCTTCACGCTTTGACGAACCTGGTCCGCCTGATGGCCTATCACCGCGATGATCCGTTCCGGAGCGGCTACCTCAAGCGCCGCCCGGATGACGTTGTTCAGCAACGTCTCGCCACCGGCCTCGTGCAGGACCTTAGCCCTCTTTGACTTCATGCGTGTTCCCAGCCCAGCGGCCAGGATCACGACTGTCACATTTTCTCTCATCTGTACCGTGAAGTGGGTGCTACTCGTGCGCGGTGCGCCGCGAGCGTTTCCTTTCGAACGCGATGCGCTCGCGAACGGCTTGCCAGATCGATCACCGTTTCCGCCAACGCCGCCGAGTCGTGCCGCACTCGCCGCTCACCTGACTCATCGTCCCGGATCAAATCGGCCGTTACCACTTTCACTCGCAGATCCGCAAGCCGGTCAAAATCGTTTTCAACGGGCTTTACGTGTGCCTTGGCATATCTGCGTGCCAGCGCCGCGGGAATGGGTGCTGTATTCAGCACCACGCAATCCACAAAAACGCGCCCCGCATGCTTATGCAGCGCCTCTACATGCTGCGAGGCGGCGAAATTGATCGTCTCCCCAGGCTGCCACATCAGATTCACAAAGTACGCCTTCAGCGCCTGTGAATCTTGAATCGCCTTAGGTATGCCCTTCACCAGCAGGTTCGGAATCACGCTCGTGTATAGGGAACCAGGTCCCAAGGTAATCAAATCGGCTTCGGCAATGGCTTCGAGCGTTTCCGGAAGCGGATCGCAGTCCCCGGGCACAAGCCGAATCTCTTCGATGGGACGCCGGCTCTTGCTGATCTTGCTTTCGCCTCGCACCACGCAGCCGTTCGCCAGCGCGGCTTCCAGCGTAACGTTGGCCGACGTCGCGGGAAAAATGCGTCCGCGAATCGCTAGAATCTCCGAAGACAATTTAACCGCCTGCGCGAAGTCCCCGGTAATCTGGTGCAGCGCTGTGAGGAACAGATTACCGAAGCTATGGCCCTTTAATCCGCGGCCCCCGGCAAACCGGTACTGAAACAACTGCGACAGAAGATCTTCGTCTTCTGAAAGCGCCGTCATGCAGTTTCGGATGTCGCCGGGCGGCAAGATGTCGAAGTCGCGGCGTAAGCGGCCGGAACTGCCTCCATCGTCGCTGACCGTGACGATGGCGGTGATCTCCACTGCCGGGCTGCCCACCTGCGGCCGCTCTTGGGTCCCTCGGGCGTGTTTCTTCAAACCGGAGAGCAGCGTGGACAGGCCCGTACCGCCGCCGATCGACACGATGCGGAGCGGGCTTTTCAGCACACTACGCTCCAACGGTGAGACGCGGGTCAGATTAGCCATCGACCAACGTTTTAGATCTCACGAGGGTCCTTCCGCGGGTCGCCAAGCGTATGCCAATTCAGCCTTCCGTTGTGCCACAGCCGTTACCGGCGCTTCCTCGGCTTCTCTTCCTCATCCTCATAAACCGGAACCGTATCTAAATCCTCCGCCTCAAAGACCGACCCACAGTCTAAGCAACGCACGTAATCTACACCGTCACGCCGGTAGAGGAACTCGGTTCGCTCGTGCTGACAACCCTGCATAGCGAAATAACACCTATTCTAGACTGAGCCGCATTACTGTCAAGTGCCGATAAGCCTTTCTTAGCTTATTCCTGGCGAGAATTCACCTCCAGATCTGTACAATTCAAGAGAATACTTGCCCTGAGTCGTGACAGTTCCACCTGCTATCCAGCTTGACGTGTCCGCGCCGGATCTTGCGGACCGCGTTGCTTCCATCCCGCGAACCGCTGGAATTTACGCTCTCGAGACGCCCGGCCACCCACCGCATGTCAGTTGGTCCGCGAATCTTCGCGCGCGCCTGAACCGGCTCCTGTCATCCAATGCCACACGGGAAAGCCTGCTTACCCGATTGCGCGAGAACTTAGTCCGTGTACACTGCTGGCCCACAGCATCGAAACTTGAGTCTGCGCTCCTGCTGCATTCCCTTATTAAGAAGTCTTTTCCGGAAGATTACCTGGCTAAATTGCGGCTGCGTATGCCTTGGTTCGTTACCCTTACGCACGATGATGCCTTTCCGCGCCTTGTGGTGATGAACCGCCTCCCAGCCAAATCAGGCCCGCTATTTGGCCCCTTTTTGACGCGCGATTCGGCGCAAGCTTACGAGCAAAGCCTTCTCGGCTTGTTCCAGATACGCCGCTGTTCGGAAACCCTGATTCCGTCCCCGGAGCATCCCGGCTGCATCTACGGTGAGATGAAGCAGTGCCTCCGGCCTTGTCAAATCGCAGTCACATCAGAGGAGTACGCTAGGGAAGCCGCGCGCGCAAGCGACTTCCTGCTAAATAACGGTCAGAGCCTGGCGGGCTCGCTGCTTCTGGCCCGGGATCGCGCCATTGAAGCCACTGAGTTCGAGCACGCCGCCTATCTGCACAAGCGCCTGGAAAAGGTAAAGGAGGCGGCGAATGGCCGAGATCCCGTTATTAGTGACGCAGCGCAGTTCAGCGGAGTTGCCCTGACCAGGGCATTGCGGCCATCTGAGTTCCGGCTCTGGCCCATGCTCGCCGGCTACTGGCAGGAGCCACTGACGCTCGACTTTGCGACCGGGCAGTCCAGCGCGAATCCCCGCACCGCGTCTATCGATGAGGAGCTTCGGGAAAAGCTTAGCGGCGTTCTCACCGCGCCCTGCCATGAGGGCAGCAAGCTCGAAGAACTCGCGATTTTTTCCCGCTGGTATTACTCGTCCTGGCGAGATGGCCATTGGTTCCCGTTTCGAACCTTGGCCGATCTGAGTTACCGCAAACTTGTCCGCGAGATTTCAAAGATGGCGAAGGAAAACACTGAAGTTCCCCTTCACCGTTAACAGCCGAGCCGTGTTAGCTTGTCGTCATGTCCGCTGAAGAAGAAGTTGAAGAACACGTACACCACGCGCACAATCCGTTCGATAAGACCGTCGCCGGCACGATGGCGATCATCGCCGCGCTCCTCGCGGTCGTATCGGTGGCAGGTCAGCATTTCAACACGGAGGAACTGCTCAGGCAGCAGCAGAGCTCAGATCAATGGGCATTCTCGCAGGCGAAGGATATCCGGCGCTATACCGCCGAGGTAGCCACCGACCTGCTAGGAACAGTCAAAGCGGATCCAGCGGCGGTGACCAGATACGTCCAGGATTCCGCCAAATACAAGAAGCAGCACGACGACATCCAGGAAAAAGCGAAGGATTTAGAAGCAGAAAGTCGTAAGAGCGGCGAAAAGGCCAATAAATTCCACTTCGGCGAGATCTTTCTGGAAGTCGCCATCGTCTTCTCCTCACTATCCATTCTCATGAAGGTGAAGCCGTTTTTTTTCGCCGGCGCGATTGCCGCCCTCGTCGGTGTCGTTATTGCGGCGACGGGCTGGTGGGCTTAAAGCCTGGTCTAAATCCAGGGGGCTGTCGATGATGCTGCCCTTTCGAGTCCGCCATCTGCTCCAGGCTAGCCTCTGGAATCGAAAGCGCGACATGCACATTGCTGCCGTCCGTTCTTAACGTCATGTTGTCGAGCGAGGAAGCAAGCATATCGGCTCCCGTGTTCTGCTGGCGCTGCATCTGTATCATGCTCGCCCCGAATCGTACAACGTCCACCAGCGAAGTAGCGTCTTTCGGTGAACGGGCTACCGCGTCAAAGGAAAGTTGTACTGTATCGCCCAAGCTAACTCCGCCGCTTGACGCCACAATCGACTGCAATGCCTCTGGATTCATGGCCGGGCCGGCTTGTTGATGCCTGAGGCCCTCGGCAAGAAACGATCCTGATCCTAGCGAAGCGAACCAGGCATCGTGGTTTGCACCCGCATTCAGGACCAGTTGCTGAAGCGCCGGATCGAGAACGCTCGGATTTGCGCGGTTCGCAATCATCTGCTGTACGCTCCCCAGATCGCCCATAGCGGCGATGTCGACGTCCAGAAAGGCAAACGCATTCCGCCCGTGGCTCGATTTGTCGACAAAAACATTTACTCCTTCATAGGGCTGAATGGTAGCGCCTTTAGCCAGCAAAGTCGTCTTGATACGATTTTGATCGAAATTGCCGCGGACCAGAATGCCGAATCCGTGATTGCCTGGCTCGCCGCTAGGTCCCGTGCCGGCGAAAAGTACGTCCTGTACATCGCGCCGAGGATCGAAACCCGTCGCCTGGGTCATTTCATGGAAACCCTGGTCTTCGGCGTTCATCTTGCTGAGAATGTACTGTCCGAACGGTGAACTCTTCGCGCGCTCCACATCTACAGCGCTGATGGTCTTTGCGCCGGAGGGCGCAAGCGCGAGTAGGCCGCTGTCTATGGTCGCAAAGGCCGGCATCGAAGCCGCCAATAAGAAGAGAGATGGTAAAACGTGGCGCATAAGCCCTCTGCACCTAATCTACGGCTTCGTTTCAGGAAAGTTCCAGTTACTTTATGGCGGGCGCGCCGTCGCTTAAATCCTGCCATTTATTCCGCCGCGCCCGCTTTCCCTGCCAACAAAGGAACGTGGTCGCACTGCCGCACACAATGCACGCCGGAATTGTCAACGCCGGCGAGAGGCGCGCCGGCTGCTGCACGAGAATGCCGCAGCCAAGCGTGAGCGCCGCAGTGCCGCCGAGCCCTGCCAGGAAGTCAATGCGCCAGAATGCCTCAATCAGGAACAGCGCGGCAGCGATTACCGTAACAGCTATTCCCGTACCGTTTAGTTGCGCGCCCGCTAAACCGTGCATACCTGCGACCGCCAGCAGCGCGCCGGTCAAGCCCGGAACAACGCGCCCCGGCCGAATGCACTCAGCGTACACGCCCACTGCGCCTAAAAGCACCAGAACGAATGCGTCACCTGCTGGCATGAAGCGCACCGTTCGCGGACGAACCTATTGGGCCTCGGGCCATATCGCCCCTACGGCGCTCTGAGCGGTCGCGTTTTCGGCCGCACGGAAAGGTAATTCAAACCAGAACGTTGCCCCTGGGTTTGGCGTATTGTTGAACGTGCCGATCCGTCCGCCCATGATCTCTACCAGTTGTTTGCTGATCGCCAATCCCAGGCCGGTTCCGCCATAACGGCGTCGCGTGGTCCCGTCCGCCTGGAAAAAGGCTTCAAAAATGCGCTCGCGCACTGACTCGTCCACGCCTATTCCGGTATCAACCACCTCGCATCGCAAACGCGATTGCCCGCAGCAGGGCTTTACCAAAATGTGCACTCCGCCCTGGTGTGTGAATTTGATGGCGTTCGCGATCAGGTTTGTCAAGATCTGTCGGAAGCGCACGCAATCGCCAACAATGTAAAGCGGTAGCTCGCTATCCATTTCGTCGGTCAGGGCAACGTTTTTGCTCGACGCCCGCAGTCGAAGCAACTTCAGAACCGCCCTTACGCTCTCGCGCAAGTCGAATGGTTCCTCCGTCAGAGAGAGCCTCCCGGCGTCAATCTGCGAAAGATCCAGAAGATCGTTGATAATGGTTAGCAGGTCATTTGCGCACTGGCTGACGACATCTGCGTAATCCCGCTGATCCGCCGTCAATTCCGTCGTCTTCAGAAGGTTGATCATGCCCATGATCCCGTTCATGGGCGTGCGCAGCTCGTGTGACGTGTTGGCCAAAAACTGCTCTTTCAACTGGGTGGCTTCGCGCGCCAGACGAAGCGCCGTACTCAGCTTCTGATTCTTTTCCTGCAGCTCCTGACTCGATTCCAACAACCGCTGCTGGGCTAGTTTCCGCTCCGTGATATCCCGTCCAATGCCTTGAACGCCCACTGGATTCCCACGGCGGTAGATGATACGCGTACTTACTTCAAGAAAGCGCCGCGTCCCAAACTTCGACAAAATCGGAAGTTCGTAATGCTGTGTGGCGCTACCCCCTAAATGGGCCCGGATATTGTCCTGTGTCTGATGCCGAGCCTCGGGCGCGATCAGTTCCTGGAAGTCTTGCCCCACTACCTCCGACCGCGAATACCCGGTGAGATACTCGGCGGCGCGGTTTACCGCAATGATCTTTCCCTTTAAATCGTGCAGAAAAATCACGTCGTTAGCGTTTTCAAACAATTCACGGTACCGCTCTTCGCTGCCGCGTAATGCTTCTTCCGCGCTGTGCCGGCCGGTCTCATCCTGCAGGATCGCGATCCGCGCGTCCACGCCTTGCCGGTCAAAAGCAAAAAACACCATGCTCACAATCAGTTCCTGATTAGCGGCGCCGCGGTGAGTATATGGCCCCAGTGAATTAATCGGCTTACTCAGTTCGCTCGAAAGCTCTTCCGGAGTGGTGTAGCGATCCAGCGAGAATAGCTCCAGCAAGCTCAGGCCGAGAATTTCCGGCAGTTCGTAACCGTATAGCTTCAGCGCGCTCTCATTCGCTTCCAAAATTTCGAACGTTTCCGCCGCGTAGACCAGGGAGGCGACCGGACTATGCGAAAACGCTTGTTCATACGCATAAACACGGCTCTGCAGCCCCCGCACCGAGCTCTCTAGCTCATCGATCCGGGCGCGTAACACGTCGACCCGCTCCGTTCCGGCCAATCCCTCTTCGGCGCAAGCGGCTTCAGTAATCAAAGCGCCCTTAAGACCTTGAGCTGCCACAACCATCCAATTTAACAGTCAATTTGAACTTCTTGGTGCGGCCTTCCTGATTAAATGCCGTTTACTCTGAAACTACTTCGGGGGAGCCACTTTGACCGGCTCGGCGGCTTGGCCATCGGAGGCATAGGTAACTCTTGAATCCGCTTCGAATTTGCGGTATTCGCCGAACCACATCTCGTTTCGAATATTGTTCGTTCCAGTGTTCAGCAAGACGCTCGCTTCCACGGGCAACAGGTACGTGGCTCCGGCGATCGGTACCTCGCCGTATTCAATCGTCGTCGCGATGCTTTTGGTGCGAATTTCGGGCGGGATGTCATACGGGCTGTCCGTAATCCTCCAAACCTCACCCGTATCGGGATTTGCATATACGGAACCGCGATATGGAACAACAGAGTGCGCCAAGTCGCTTAACGTAAGTTTTAGCGTCGAGTGCGCCTGATCGACGGCGAAATCGAACACCACCACTCGATGGCCCCTGACGGTGTCCCATCCGTGCCATGTGAAGCTCGTTTTGCTGCTTGCCCCGAAGATACTTCCCAATAATGTGCCAAACTCGCCCTCGGTCGTTAAAGGGGCTCGCCAGCGCTGCCTAGGCCCCGGTGGCCGATCGTTCACCAGCTCAATACTGCGCTCTTCGCGACCGCCGTTGAAAACCAGCTTGAATCGCAGCGTGTCGCCCTTGTGCCAATGCGTTGGCTTGCGGCCCGCCTCGAACTGTTTCGTGTCCTGCGCGCAAATGAAGTTAGGCAGGTGAGAGATGTAGTCCCCGGCATATTGCCTCATTGCGCTGAGCATCGCCTCCTGCTCGGCTGGAGTGGGAGCCGCAGTGTCGGTTTGCCCGGCCGGCAACCGTGCCGCAACACTTAAGCGCGAACAAACCAAGACTGACCAGAAGGCGTAAACGAGGCTTGCGATAGCACGAGTTAACGGCACGCACTCACCTGCCGTTTATATCACGTCCCAATTGCCGGTCCGTCGGAGAAACTAAACATGCGGCGCGGTGGTCCACCTGGTGTGTCTACACAATTCATCAGTTTGCCCGCGCAGTCAATCCCTGTTCTTCCGTTGTTCTACGAGCGCTCTATCTCGACTTACTATCTAGGTCCGAACGACAGCAGCATCAACCGGGGCGGCCGTGAGGATACGGGCGATAACGAAGCCCGGCCAGACGAAATGGGTTCGGGCCCGGCGCAGCCCACTGCCGATCCCACCAGTTTCGGTGGTACCAGCTTCCATCAGACACCGATCCAACGACCCTTCCGGCCGTCAGCAGGAAGTCTTTGAGGACGACAGCTTCGAAATCGTTGAGGCAACCGACGGCCGGTTAGGACTGACGAATATCGGTGATAAGCCCGCTGAAGACTGGGCTGCCGATACGGGTCCTACGGCGACGCCTGAGAGCGACTGATCGATCAGAGAATTCCGTCCCGATTCCGCTCGCCGGCTGCCTCACCTCACCCCAGCTATTGGCTGCCGCCGGGGGCGCTGTTCGCGCTGAGAAACGCGCCCACGTTGTTCTTGTCCAGAACGAAAGCGCCGGTATCCACGAACGTGGGCACGGGAGACATGGCGGTCTGCGCCCAATTCTTCGTAAGCGGAGTGGGCGGGTGGAGATGCAGATCGCCTAGCAGCTTGGTCCCGTAGTACGCCATCGTGAATGGCTTTTGTGCGATAGTGGCGGAGATCACGCCCTTCTGGATCCAGTCCGTTGTGCGCTGGTCGCTATCCATCGCGACAATCGTCACCTTCCCCGCCATATTCGCTCTGTTCACGACCTCGCCAACTTCCGGGCACGAGATCGCCTCCAGACAGACAAACGCATCCACCTTAGCTTTACTGTCCAGTAGCGATTTCGTCTTATCGAACACAACTGTTGGATCGCCCTTCATGTCTACAACGTCCATGATTTTGATGCCGGGGTGCTCAGCGAAAACGTCCTGGTAACCGTGCAGCCGGTCTTTCAAGTTGGGTTGTTGGGGCTCGGTGAAAATCACCACGTTGCCCTTGCCGTCCAGCAGCTTAGCCGCCAGATGCCCGCCTAAGAGCCCGGCGTTGTAGTTGTCCGTTCCTATAAAGAACAGCCGCTGGCTGTCGGGTGCATCGGAATCGATGGTAATCACCGGAATGTTTTGCCCGAGCGCGGCGTTGATGTCTGGTGTCATCACGCCCGCATCCGCGGCCGAAATCAAAATGCCGGCAGGCTTCTGTGCCACCGCGCGTTGGAACGCATCGTGTTCGGCCTTCGCGTCGTACGTGTCCGGGCCGTCCATCTCGGCCTTCACTTTCATCTCGTTCGCCGCATGATTCAGTCCGCCCAAGGCCGTTTGCCAGTACGGAATCTTCGTGTTTGCGGCTATTAAAATGTATTTCTCGGTCGGGCTGTGCGGCGAGCCTGCGCATCCGGTTAGGGAAAGGAGAGCGGCAGGAAGCGCCGCCGCCAGCAATGACCACTGAACTGTTCGCATTTCGTGTACCTAGCGCGGGAGTATAGCACGCCAGCGCGCGCGTTCGCGAAACAGAAAGCAGACGCTTACGGCCTCGAAATCAGCGATGTCTTTTCAGCATTTGCCCGTCGCTAATGGCCGAAACGTAATCGTGCACACCGGCTTTCAGGCTGCACTGCATCAAAGCTCGCCGCACGCAGAGAATAATCTACTTTCCGCCTCTCCGTCTAGGAGACGAACGGACGTATCCCCATGCACGCATCCTGATTGACGCACCCTGATTCACGCACCCATGATGCTCTCCAATTCATCTCAAAAGCGAGAGATGCAGCTTGGCATTGATAGTTTTGTCGATATAAATCCGGACCCGGAGACGGGAAAGACGATTAGCCCAGTGGAACGCGTGCGCGATCTGCTGGAAGAGATCGAACTGGCCGATCAAGTGGGGCTCGATGTCTTCGGGATTGGGGAGCATCACCGGGAGGAGCTTATCGCCTCTGCTCCGGCGGTGCTGCTGGCGGCTGCGGCCGCGCGAACCAAACAGATTCGCTTGACTAGCGCAGTGACGGTCTTAAGTTCCGATGATCCGGTGCGCGTGTTTCAGGACTTCGCGACCTTGGATCTGATTTCGCAAGGACGCGCGGAAATCATTTTGGGGCGTGGATCGTTTATCGAGTCCTATCCGCTGTTTGGATTCGACCTCAACGATTACGATGCGTTGTTCGCCGAAAAGTTGGACCTGCTGCTAAAGATTCGCGAGAACACGCACGTGACCTGGTCGGGAAAACATCGCGCGGCGTTGGCGGGCGAAGGCGTGTATCCGCGCCCGGTGCAAAAGCAGTTGCCAATACGGATTGGCGTGGGAGGGACTCCGAACTCGTTTGTACGGGCGGGCACTCTGGGACTGCCATTGGTGCTCGCGATCATCGGCGGCGAACCGCACCGCTTCCGTTCTTCGGTCGAGCTGTATCGCGAAGCGGGGCGCCGGGCGGGACACCCTGCCGAGCAACTCTCGGTGGGCATTCACTCGATTGGATTTCTCGCGGACACGACTGAGCAGGCCGCCGACGAGTTCTATCCGGCCTACGCTCGCATCTTCAACAAGATTGGGAAAGAGCGCGGTTGGCCGCCGGTGACGCGGGCACAATACGATGCGACGCGCAGCGCCACGGGAGCGTTGCTGGTGGGTGATCCGGAGACCGTGGCGGAGAAGATTTTGTACGAGAACGAGGTATTGGGCGGAATCTCGCGTATGACCATGCTGCTGAATGGCGGTTCGCTTTCACATCGAAAAGCCATGCATGCCATTGAGCTGCTAGGCACGCGGGTGGCTCCTATCGTGAAGAAAGCGCTGGTTACCCACCCGCAGCTATGACTTATCCGGTACGCGATGTCGGCACCCTAGCGAGACAGAACGTAATCCAGGCTGCACAAGGCCGCTGCGGTTGATACGGTGCGCAAGCCAGTGCGCCGCACTTTCCCTGAGCATCTTCCACGCGATATACAAACGCACGCACCTGCTCAGCAGTGCTGTCCAGCCTGCAGTGCGGAACTGAAGATGCTCGGTGAAGACGCATCGGAAGTGCTCGAATGGGTTCCAACGAGTTTCAAAGTCATCCGACATGTACGTCCAAAGATGTGTTGCACGAAGTGCGATGTGATTGTGCAAGCGGAAGCTCCCAGTAGGCCGATTGCACGTGGCCTCGCTGGTCCGGGTCTGCTTGCACATGTCCTTGTCGCGAAGTATGCCGACCACCTTCCGTTGCACCGGCAATCAGAGATTTATGCAAGACAGGGCGTGGGAACTGGAACGGTCAACGCTGGCTGATTGGGTTAGCTGTGCAAGCAACCTTCTGGAGCCACTCAACGACGCGTTGCGCAAGCATGTGATCAGCGCAAGCAAGCTACACGCTGACGATACTCCGGTCCCAGTGCTGGAACCCGGCAAAGGGCGCACCAAAACTGGACGTCTCTGGACGTACGTGCGTGATGAACGATCGGCCGGTCAGACAACAGCTCCGGCTGTCTGGTTTGCGTATACGCCGGACCGTTCTGGCAAGCATTCCCAATCGACACTTGGCGCAGTTCAAAGGCACACTGCAGGCCGATGCTTATGCAGGCTTCAATCGTCTATATGACAGCGGTGACATCAAAGAGGCGGCGTGTTGGGCTCATGTACGCCGCAAGTTCTTCGACATCCAACAGGCACATTCATCGCCGCTTGCAGCAGAAGCTCTCGAACGCATAGCGGAACTCTACGTCATCGAGAGGGAGATCCGAGGCCGTTCGCCGGATGAGCGCAAACAAGTTCGCCAGGCTCGATCAACTCCTCTCATCGCCAGCCTTGCGCGAATGGATGCAGAACACACTTGCGAAGGTGTCGCGCAAGTCTGATATAGCCGGAGCTATCGCCTATGCTTTAGGTCGCTGGCCTGCCTTGGTGTGCTACTCCGATGACGGTTTGCTCGAAATCGACAACAAAGCTGCCGAGAGAGCGTTGCGTGCCGTTGCCATTGGACGCGAGAACTATCTGTTCGCGGGTTCCGACGCGGGTGGTGAGCGTTCGGCTGCGATTTACAGCCTGATTGGTTCGGCGAAGTTGAACGACCTTGATCCGGAAGCTTATCTGCGCGATGTGATGACGCGCATTGCCGATTATCCGGTAAACCGCATCGTGGAGTTGTTGCCGTGGAATATAAAGCTGCGGGTGTCCCTCGGCGCTGGGTAAAAGTGACCCACACCAAGAACACAATTTGGAACAGGATTTTGCCCCTGAGCAAGAATGACAGACGATATGACCCACCGGGAGGCGTGCGGCTTGCGTTTCCATCAGCCGCTGGAGACGCTCAAGGTGTTCCGTTTCCACGATCAGATCCAATGCGCCGTCAAGATCTTGTGAACATGGGGGTGTCATGCGTTTCTGGATACTGTTGCTTGCAGTCCTACCGGCTTGGCCGCAAGGTTGCGATCCCGATCAATCCACGCGAAAAGTCCTGCAGCGACTGGACGTTCCCGACGATCTGCGGCTGTCGGCGGCGGAACGGCAGAACCAGAAAATTGCGTTTTTGCGGGGAGCGCTCACTACATCGCCGGCGGACGTCTTTCTGCACGAAACGTACCAGAGCGTCCGAATCGCCGGGTTGGAAATCAATCGCGAATCCGTGATTGCGGAATACGAAAAGCTGCTGGCAAAAAATCCGCAGGATCCGGTGTTTCTTTATCTCGCGGCGAACGCGCAGGTCGGCCACAACACCAAGAAGGCGATGGCGAACCTGGAACGCGCGATCGACGTGGCGCCTTCGTTCGGGCTGCCGCACCTATTGCTCGCGGAAATCTACTCGGCCAAAGCGTACCGCGATGACGCCCAGGTGGCGCGGCAGGTGGACCGGTTCGCCGAGGTTTGTCCCGCGAGCGTCCGGTCATTTACGATGTTGCGCTGGAGCAAGGACCACGACCTGATCGCGCGGACGGCGGCGCGGATCCGCAAGAATGTGGCGGGCCGGACAGATTCGGAAGCGGTCAATGCCTACGCCACGCTGTGGGAATTGGAGAAGGCGGCGCTCCAGCCGGCGGAGCCGCAGGCGGAAAACGTGAAGCGCATGCGTGCGGATATGGATCGGCTGTTCGCTCCGGAGTTCACGCGGAACCAGGCGTGGCTATCAACGCTCCGCGCGGCTTCGTTCATCCAGGACGGCGTGCGGGAGGCCGGCGAAAGGGCGCAGCATGAAGTCGCGGTGGCTTATCCGCATTCGAGTGCTGCTATGCGGGACGCTTTCGCCAAAGCACAAGGAGACAATCCTTACCCGGAGGACGCGGATCCGGAGCAGGTCAGCGCCTTCTGGCATCGCTATTGGCAAGCCGCTCTGCCCGTAGCCCGCGAGTTTCCTGGGAGCCAGGAAATGGCTGGAGATGCGGCGAGGGGTGTGATTCAGGACACTTCGTCGACGCCGGAACAGGTCGGGGAGGCGTTGGCGTTGTATCGCAAAGCGCTCGTCAACGATCCCGATGGCTTCGACACGCTCATGCCGGCACCGATTGAGCTTGCACACAATCTCGCAACGCGCGAGATCCGGTTCGAAGAAATTCCCGACCTGGTTTTCGCCGGATTCGCCATCGCAGAACGCAGAGGTTCCCCGGCGGCGTATTCCGACCTCCGCGGTACACCCGAGGGCTTCGAGCAAAGACGCAGTATGTCTTACCTGTACGGCTATATGTCGCTGGCGGAGGCTTACGCACGTCTTGGCCGTCTGAGCAGCGCGAAGGACATTCTGCTCCAAATTGAAGAAAAACTGGCCAAGATGAGACCGAAAGACGATGCGCCTGGTGAGGCGAAGTCACGCTATGCGGAGGAGGAGGCGCAATTCTGGTTTCTAAGTGGATTGTATGCAGAAAAAGCCGGGCGCAAGATGGACGCGTTGGTGGATTACCGCAACTCGATTTCACAGTATCCGCCGCGGCGACCCAGTCCGGACCGCCGGGACGAAGTGATGGCCTCCGCGCAGCGATTGTGGAAGGAACTCGGCGGGACCGCGCAGGGATGGAACGACTGGGCCGCACACAGCTCCCTGGCAACTTTCGACGCGGGGCTCGGGGCTTCGAACGCGTGGACGAAGCTGGCGGCCGCCTCGCCAGCGATGGTGCTGACCGATTCGCTCGGCCATAGTTGGAAGCCCCAAGATTTGGCAAAGAAGACCACGTTTGTGACCCTGTGGGCCAGTTGGTGCGGTCCGTGCCGGGCCGAGTTACCGTACGTTGAGAAGCTCTATCACCATTTTCAGGATCGCGACGACGTGACGATCCTGGCACTCAACGTGGACGACGACCCCGCTTTGATGGGAAGAGCGCTCGCCGAACTGAAGGTGTCGGTCCCCTCAGTGGCGGCGCGCGACTTCGCTTATGGCATGCTGCCGACCATGGCCATTCCGGCCAACTGGCTGATCACGCCAGGCAAGACACGAATGCTGACCGGCGACGATCGCACGTTTGACCAGTGGCTGGCAGTGACTACGGACGCGATCGAGAAGGCGGCTAACCGGTAGTAATAAGGAGCGCCGCTCACGCATCCGGCCGAAAACCAATCAACTCGTGGGCCGGCGACGAGCCGTCTCCCATTTCCCCGGTGGCGAAAGGCCACTTTTCGACTGGCAGCATACCTGCTTACGGTGTTGGTTACTTCTGGCGAGCAAAGTAGGGTCCTTTCTCGCGAGTGTCGAAGCAACACGGTATGCACCGGACGCTTACGTTGGTAGCCATTGTCTTCAGCCAGCTTGAGCAGCTTGCCGTTGGCTACCGCATCCCGACCAAGCTCAGACGTGTGCTTGACCTCGTGCGCCGGCAGATGCCGGGCAAGGCCCTTCGGCCCGCTGTGGTCGAGCAGGATTTTCAACGAACGAGTTGCGCGGGCTTGTGCGTCGCGGCGTACTTCAGGATCGTGCGGATGTCTTTAGGATCGAGAGCGAAATTATCCGCGATCTCCTCGACGGGGGAACCGGTTTCATAGTTTTCGACCACATCATCCGCTGGCATGCGCGTGCCCTTGACGACCGGAACGCCATGCATCCGCTCCGCGACAACCTCGACGGCGGGACAGTCAGACCAGAATGTGGCGTCGATTTCCATGGCTCTAGTTTAGCGGCTTTTTCGGGCCGGGCAAGGAGTCGTCATTATCCTTAATGGCCGTTCCACTTCACATCGCTGCCGAACAACGGCGATCCAGGTAGTCAGCGCAAGAACTGGGGCGGCACAACCGGCCGCCCCAGAGCTACACTCTTGCAACTCCCGACCGTTCGGCTGTCGAGGCGTGATGGTGGATCAGCCGTTCGGCTTCAGGACCACTTTGATGCAGCCGTCTTCTTTATCGCGGAAAGTCTTGTACATCTCCGGCGCGCGTTCGAGTGGGACTTCGTGCGTGATGACGAACGACGGGTCGATCTCGCCCGCTTCGATCTTCTTGAGCAGCGGCGCCATGTAGCGCTGCATGTGCGTTTGGCCGCCGCGCATGGTCAAGCCCTTGTTCATGAACGGGCCCAAGGGAATCTTATCCGCAAAGCCGATGTAGACACCGGGCATTGAAATCGTACCGCCTTTGCGGCAGCAGATAATCGCTTCCCGCACGACGTGCGGACGGTCCGTTTCGAGCATGACGGTGGTTTTAACGCTGTCCATCACTTGCTCCGCAGTAATAGGCGAATGAGCTTCGGTTCCGACCGCATCGATGCAGCGATCGGGGCCGCGCCCGCCGGTCATCTCCATCAAACGGTCGTAGAC
Source organism: uncultured Acidobacteriaceae bacterium (assembly GCA_963849445.1). GTDB lineage: Bacteria > Acidobacteriota > Terriglobia > Bryobacterales > Bryobacteraceae > Bog-105. Next base: position 124,978 of record CAWKHS010000016.1, read on the forward strand.
TTTTTCCTTTTCGAAATTGATGGTTTCGGCTTTGCAACTGGATTCTGCGAGCGCTAGGCGCTCTGGCACGCGATCGATGGCAATGACGCGGCCGGCGCCCAGCATCCAGGCGCTCTTCATGGCGAATTGCGCGACGGGGCCGCAGCCCCAAATGGCGACTGTATCGCCTTTCTCGATATCGGCGTTCTCCGCGCCCATGTAGCCGGTGGGAAAGATGTCGGAGAGGAAGAGAACTTTCTCGTCCGGCAAGCCGTCGGGAACCTTGATAGGACCTACATCGGCGAACGGTACTCGCAAATACTGCGCCTGTCCTCCGGCGAAGCCGCCCAACATGTGGGAATAGCCGAATAGACCGGCAGGCGATTGGCCCATCACCTTTTTTGCCATCTCTGCATTCGGATTGGATCTGTCGCAAAGAGAGAACAAGCCCTTTTGGCAGAAGAAGCACTCGCCGCACGAGATAGTGAACGGCACGACCACGCGGTCGCCGACTTTTAACTTCGTGACGCTCTTTCCAACCTCGACTACTTCGCCCATGGGCTCGTGGCCCAGCACGTCGCCCTTCTCCATCGTGGGCATCAGATTGTCATAAAGATGGAGATCCGAACCGCAGATCGCGGTGGAAGTGATTTTGACAATCGCATCCCCTGGGTTCATAATCTGCGGATCGGGGACAGTCTCCACCCGGACATCTTCTTTGCCGTACCAACACAGTGCTCTCATCGAAGCTCCCTTTCGGTGTTTATCTCGCCCGTTGGATGCTGAGCCGGTCTAATTACTCGCCTAGTAGGTGTTACAGCGGAATTCCTACAGGCGGCCGGCGGGGCTAAACGTCCGTCTGTATCTGTCCGATATAGAGAGGGAGTAATGTCCTTCCGATTCCGCTTGAGAGTGTGCGCGCAGGTCGCAATTGTTCTGCTCACGGCCGCTCTCGCGCGATCGGAGCCGAGTGAATTGCGCTCGACAATTGAGCACGTAAACAGCTTGCGTCATCTGAGCGCAGCGGAGGCGGGGCGTGGGTACGCGGTTCGTATCCGAGGAGTTGTGACGGCGCTCTCGGGGTGGAAGAATTCGTTCTTCCTGGAGCAATCGGGCGTTGGCATCTCCGTCGACAGAACCGACCAGGTACAGGTTCATTCGGGCGACTATGTCGAAGTCGCGGGTAAGAGCGGAAAGGGCAGTTTCGCCCCGATTATCCTGGCGGATCACGTTCGGGTTCTGGGGAAAGCCGAGCTTCCGGTCGCCAAACGAGCAACGTATGCCGAATTGGTAGGCGGCCAGGAAGACAGCCAGTGGGTTGAGATTCGTGGAGTCATACAGTCCGCGACCGTTTCCGAGAGTTGGGGCCGGCCCACGATGTTTATCAATATTGACACCGGGGCGGGGAGCATCGTCGCGAGGCTACGCGATTTCCCGCCCAGCGGTTTGAGCAATTTGATAGACGCAACGGTACAAGTGAGAGGAGTTTGCGGGACCAATTTCAACCAGAAGCGACAGTTCGTCGGCTTGCGATTGTTTGTGCCAGGACTGGCCGAGATCAAGGTGGAAGAGCCGGCGCCTGCCGATCCATTCGCGGTTTCCACATCACGAATTGGGGATGTGTTTCAATTCGGTTCTCCGCAAGCGCTGAAACATCGCGTCAGAATGTCTGGCGTAGTTACTTATCGGAGCGGCGGGCTGCTGTATTTGCAATCGGGGCGAGACGCCATTGCAGTGCAAGTATCCGGAGAAACGAATGTGCAAGCGGGTGAGCGAATTGAGGCGGCCGGGTTCGTTTCAGCCGGAGAATACTCGCCGCAACTGAAGGACGCTTTAATTCGGAAAATCGGGAGTGGCGATCCTCCGTCTCCGGTCCCTGTTCAGGCCGCTGAGGTCATCCGCAAATCGAGCGGCGGATTCAACTCCGCGCCCTACGACGGAGTGCTGATTGAAGTGCAAGCCGAGGTTCTCTCTGAAGTGCAAAGCGGTGAGCGGCAGGTGTGGCTGCTACGAAGCGGTGGCAAAGCTTTTCAAGCGGTCCTCCAAGCGGAAGGGGAAGCAGAGCAGGTTCAGCAAATCAGAGACGGCAGCGAAGTAAAACTCACCGGCATCTGCGCCGTGGAGGCGGACCAGAGCCATGAGCCGCGCGCATTTCAGATTCTGCTGCGGTCGCGGAAGGATGTTTTGGTCGTGCGAACGCCGCTCTGGAGCGTTTCGAGAAGTCTCTGGCTCATCGTTTTTCTCATTCTGATTTCTTTGGGGATGCTGTTCTGGATTCTCCAATTGCGACGAGCGATTGCCGCTGAAGCGCCGCAACACGCTCCGGCCGGTTCAGACGTCACTTCCCATTTGCTGGCCGCGTCGGGAAGGATCGGGTTCGTGGCCGTCGCAATCAGTTCGATTGTTTTGCTGGGCCGCTACGTTTTGCCGGTGGTTACAGGAGGCGCGTATTCGCAGGGGGGGAATAATGTACCGGCGAGCAGCGCGCTGGCTATCGCACTGCTCGGGTGCGCTCTTTGGATCAAGGCGCGCCGTACATCCAATCGGGTGGCATGCGTCATCGGGATCGCGGCCGCTGTTGCGGCAGGGTTGATCGGGTTCTTTCTGCTGCGCGAACATACCTCGATAGCCGGGTTACTTCTGCTGTTGGGTGGCGGCGCCTTGTTCTTGCAGATCGAGCGAACGCGTTCGAGCGCCCACGTAGCGGCGGTATTAGCGAGTATTCTGTGCCTGTTCACTATTGTCGGTTATCTATACGGGATTCGTCAGTACCACGGGATATCGTTTACGGACGGTGGAACGCTGATCACAGCGCTGTTGGGTTCGATGCTTGCTTGCGGATTGCTGCTGTCCTCTTCCGATCGCGGACTGATGATTACGATCACCAGTCTTGCTCCGGGAGGCATCATGACGAGGCGGCTGCTGCCGGCCGCTCTCATCATTCCAGCAGCACTCGGCTGGGTTCGATTGCAGGGCCAGTTACGCGGAGGGTATGACACCGAGTTCGGTCTGGCTCTCTTTGCCTGCGCCAATATCGTTGTCTTCTCGGCCCTGACGTGGACGAACGGCTGGTTGCTGAACCGATTGGATGTGGGGCGCTCTCACGCCGAAAGCAGGCTGCGCGAAAGCGAGAAGCGGTTCCGGACGATCTTGGAATCGTTACCGCAGATGGTTTGGACGTGTCTGCCCACCGGGGCCTGTGATTACTTGAGCCGCCAATGGGTTAGCTACACGGGGATCCCGGAACCGGCGCAGCTTGATTTTGGCTGGACGCAACAGGTGCATCCGGACGATCGCATGAGGATGAAAGAGCACTGGTTCGAGGCGGTGCGCACATCCAGCAATTTCGATGTCGAGTACCGGGTTCGCGGCAGTAACGGCGATTATCGGTGGTTTCGGGCGCTGGCGGTTCCGCTTCGGGACGCAACTGGCGCGGTGACGAAGTGGTTCGGGACGAGCACGGATATAGAGGCAGTGAAGCAGGGCGAAGCAGAGATTCGCGAGCTGAACAGGAGTCTCGAGAACCGGGTTCGAAATCGAACGGCTCAGCTGCTCGAAAGCGAAGCGCGGTTTCGCTATTTGGTGGAGGGCGTTAAGGACTATGCCATTGTCACCCTCGACGCGGACGGGTTCCTGACAAGCTGGAACTCCGGGGCGGAACGCATCGGCGGATACACAGCCGAAGAGGTAATTGGCAAACACTTCTCGGCGTTCTATACAGAAGAAGATCAGCGGAGCGGCCACCCAGGGCAGATGTTGCAAACGGCAGAACGTGAAGGTCGCTTTGAAGAAGAAAGGTGGCTCGTACGCAAGGATGGTTCCGTCTTTCTGGCGGATTGCGTGATGACTCGGCTGACGGATAAAAGCGGACGGCTACGCGGATTTTCCAAGATCACGCGAGACATCACGGAGAGAAAGCGGACCGAGGCGGAGGTGGAGAGAACGCGCGCGAAGCTTCAGGCCGTGCTAGACGCAGCCATTCGCGTTTCAATTGTGGAAGTGAATCCAGAGGGAGTCATTGAACTGTTTAGCGCGGGAGCAGAGCAGATGCTGCAGTATTCCGCAAGTGAAGTAGTGAATGTGGAGCGGCGAAGACGCGAGGGGCTTCGTCTCGCTACCGACGTCGAGCCGGGGAATGAGCCAGTAGGCATGAGGCCGCCAGTGCTTGAAGCCGGCGCTTCGATCGAGAGCTCCCAGCAAAGGCGCTCAGAAGAACGCGAGTGGACCTATATGCGGAAGGACGGCAGCCAGGTAGAGGTGAGTCTCGCCGTGACGGCAGTCAGGAACAGAAGCGGCGAGATTGAAGGCTACGTGGAAGCGGCGACCGACATCACAGCGCGCAAAGCTCTGGAACGGGAACTGCGTCAGAACAATGAACGGCTGCTGGAGCAAACTCGAACAGCGGAAAAGGCGAATTACGCGAAAAGCGAGTTTCTGGCCGTGATCAGTCATGAGATCCGGACTCCGATGAACGCGATCCTCGGGATGGCAGAGGTGCTACGCGATTCCGGAGTCGACGAGGAGCAGCGGCATTACATCGAGGTACTGCAGCGCGCGGGAAACAATCTGATGCAGCTGATTAACGACATCCTGGACGCTTCTAAGATCGAAGCCGGCCATCTGGAGTTGGAGCAAATAGAATTCGATCTCCGAAAGACCATCGAGGAAGCCGTTGAGGTCGTCGCTGCCAAAGCGCACGAGAAAGGGCTGGAGCTGATTGTCCGGGTGGCAGCAAACGTTCCAACCCCGCTGGTGGGGGACCCAACGCGCCTTCGGCAGATCCTCATTAATCTCTTGGGAAATGCCGTTAAATTTACCGAGCGCGGCTACGTTTCCGTGCAGGTGGCGAACGACACCTCGAGCGTGCCCGGGTGGATCGACTTCGAAATTTCCGATACCGGCATCGGCGTCCCAGCGGAGAAGCTGGAGACGATTTTCGGCGACTTTACGCAGGCAGACTCTTCGGTGACTCGCAAGTACGGAGGAACGGGACTGGGACTGGGCATCAGCCGGCGATTGGTCGAGTTTATGGGCGGTCAACTCACCGTCACGAGCCGGGTGGGCGAGGGAAGCACGTTCCGGTTTACGGCGCGGTTCGGGGTCGCCGGTGGTGGTAGCGGAACAGAGGGGTACGCGAACTTGGATGAAGTCACCGGGCAGGATCGCGAGCCTGTCGCAAGCAGCGAAGCGGTCGGCGGCATGAAAATTCTGGTCGCCGACGACTCGCCCGATAATCGCGAACTGATTGAAATCTATCTGAAGGACACTCTACACGCGCTTACGTTTGCCGAGGACGGCCAGGAGGCGCTACAACAGTTTGAGACACAGCGCTTCGATCTGGTGTTCATGGATATACAGATGCCGCTGATGGACGGATTGACGGCGACACGGGCGATGCGCCGTTTGGAAGAAGACCGAAAACTTGCCGCTACTCCGATTGTTGCGTTGAGTGCCAATGCGCGTCCGGAAGATGTGGAAATGAGCCGCATGGCGGGGTGCGATGCTCATCTGTCGAAGCCAATCTCGAAGAAAAGGCTGCTTGCTGCAGTGGAAGAATACGGCAAGCCAAGAACAGAGCCAAGCGCAGGCGGTCGCGACGCTCCGGAGACGATCGAAATTGAAATGCCCGAGGGCCTGGAGAAGCGTGTTCCCGTTTACCTGGCTTCCCGAAAGAATGAACTCCAGACATTGGCCGAAAGCCTGGCCGCGTCCGATTTTCAGAAAATTCAAGTATTGGCGCACAACATCAAGGGGACGGGCGCATCGTATGGATTTGAGGACCTGACCAACCTGGGCGCCGCTATGGAGGAGTCCGCCAAGGATGAAGACACGATGGCGCTGCAGAGGGATTTCGCTGCGCTCGAGGAGTATCTGTCGAAGGTGCGGCTGCGGTAACTTCGTACAGACGGGCGCAAGTGGAAACTCGGGCCTGTTCCTGCTAAAATGGTCTTCTCGCGGCGTTCCCGCCAATATTTCCCCCGGATTTAGTCGCTTTTGAAAATCGGATTTGTAAGTCTCGGCTGCCCGAAAAACCTGGTTGATACCGAAGTGATGATGGGTCAGCTCGTTGCCGATGGGCATGAACTGACGCCTCAGCCGGCGGAGGCTGACGTGATCGTCGTCAATACGTGCAGCTTTATCGATCCTGCCAAGCAGGAATCGGTAGACACGATTCTCGAGATGGCCGAGTACAAGAAGACCGGCCGGGCTCAGCGTTTGGTTGTTGCCGGCTGTTTGGTGGAGCGCTACCGATCCGATATTCAGAAGAACATGCCGGAAGTGGACGCGGTGCTGGGCACGAATGAGCTGGCGCAGATTACCGCCCTTTGTGAAGGGTTGAGCCCCAAGGAAACTGCTCCCGAGCCCTACCTGTATCACGACCTCACGGCGCGCGTTTTCACGACCCCGCGGCATTCTGCCTATATCAAGATCGCGGAGGGATGCGACCATCCGTGCTCCTTCTGCATCATTCCTCAGTTTCGCGGGCAGTTTCGCAGCCGGCGATTTGAGAGCGTGCTGAACGAAGCGTCCCGCATGCTGGCGATGGGCGTGCGAGAGATCAACCTGATTGGGCAGGACACCACTTGCTATGGGGAAGATCTCGGCATAAAGGACGGCTTGGCGGAATTACTGGCGCGCCTGGCCGGCATACAGACAGAGCTTCCGAAATGGATCCGGTTCTTGTACGCGTACCCGAATAAGGTGACGCAGAAGCTGCTGGATACAATTGCGGCGCACGAATCGCTGGTGAAGTATATCGACATGCCGCTGCAGCACGCGAGCGCGCCGGTATTGAAGCGGATGAAGCGCGGTGGAACAGGTGACATTTTCCTGAAGCTGCTGGAGCGGATTCGTGCGACGATTCCGGGTGTGGCGATTCGCACGAGCATGATTGTGGGTTTTCCGGGCGAGACGGATGCGGATTTCGAAGCCCTTTGCCAATTCGTGCAAGCGGCGCGTTTCGACCGGTTGGGTGTATTCTCTTACAGCGATGAAGAGACGAGCGGAAGTTATCTGCTGGATGCGAAGGTGGACAGACGCACGATTTACGCTCGCAAGCGCAAGCTGATGGCGTTGCAGCGGCGCATTTCACGCGACAGCAATAAGCGCCTGGTCGGGCGCGAACTGCCGGTAATTGTAGAAGGCCCTTCTAAAGAGACCGACCTGCTATGGGAGGCGCGTCTGACGACACAGGCTCCTGAAATCGATGGGGTCTGCTATATCAACGATTTTGGTTTCGGGTGAGCCGCGGCCCGGCGAGATTCGCAAGCTGCGGGTCACAGAGGCGCACGATTACGACTTGGTGGGTGAACTGGTCGATACCCCCGAGCACAGCTACGTATCCCCCAAGCGCGAATTGAGCCCCTTCCCCATTCTTCCCTCCGTTACCCCACGAACCGCCTTACCGGCTCGATAATAAGAGCATGGGGCTTACCCAGCTAAAGTGTCCGGTCTGCAAGAAAGAGGTTGCGGCCGACGATCCGAACACACCGTTTTGCAGCGATCGCTGCCGTCTAATCGATCTGGGCAATTGGGCGTCTGAGAAGTACGTCATTTCCAGGCCCATTCAGCCGGGCGAAATTGACCGGGGTGAGATCGGTACCGAGGATTTCGAGGCGGACGAAGGCCCGGTTCAGTGAACCGGCTGGCGTTGCTGATCGCGACCTGGTTCGGGTGCGGATATTTCCCCTGGGGACCGGGGACGATTGGCTCTCTGGCTGCGATTCTCATCGCTCTTCTACTACATACGTACCTGGGCAGCGGCCGTCTTACATTTCTGCTTTTGACGCTGGCGCTGCTGTGGCCCGCGATTTGGGCGGCAACTCGCACGGAGCGGCTGGTTCAGAAGGAAGACCCTGGCTTGGTAGTGGTCGATGAAGTGCTAGGCCAGTGGGTGACGCTTCTGGGCGTCGCCGTTCTGGATTGGAAGAGCTGGATTGCCGCCTTTATTCTGTTCCGGCTATTCGATATCTGGAAGCCGTGGCCGGTGCGCCGCTTTGAGCAGTTGCCTGGCGGTGTGGGAATCGTGATGGACGATGTTGCGGCTGGAATTTACGGGGCGCTTATCTTGTATATAGGCGGGATTTTCAGACTCTACTAAATATGGCGACCAAACAACATACGGCTGATCAAGCAGTGGCGGCGCGGCCCAGTATTGCGAAGGTGGAACCTGCCGCGGCGATCGCAGGGGGCGACGTGTACATACACGGTCGAAATCTTGCGTCGGGTGGGCGCCCCAACGTGCGTTTCGGCATTGCGCCTGCCCATTTAGTGGTTGCGGGAGACTCTTACATCGTCGCGCGAGTCCCGGAAGGCGCAACAGTGGGCGAGGTGGTGGTTTCTACAGGCGCGGTCGAAAGCGAGCCGGGGGAAACGCACATTGGAATCCAAATCGCCGACAGCCTGCATCCGGTGGCGAATCCGGCGGTGGACAACGAAGGAAACGTGTTCAGCACGTTCAGCGGTTCCCGCGGGCAAAAATCGCCCGTATCGATCTACAAAATCGATACGAATTACAATTCCAAGCCGTTCGTCACGGACCTGATGAACCCGACCGGGTTGGCCTTCGATAAAGATGGACTGCTTTACGTTTCGAGCCGCTATGACGGGATTGTCTACCAGGTCACGCCGGGTGGCAACATGTCGGTGTATGTGGAAGGAATGGGCGTAGCGACTGGCTTGGCGTTCGATCCCGACGAGAATCTATACGTCGGCGATCGTAGCGGCACGATCTTCAAGATCAGCCGTTCGCGCCAAATTTACGTGTTTGCGACGCTCGAACCATCGATTGCGGCGTACCATCTGGCATTCGGGCCGGAGGATTATCTTTACGTATCGGGGCCGACGACGTCGAGCTTCGATTCTGTGTACCGGGTTTCGAAAGCCGGCGAAGTAGAGACGTTTTATCGCGGATTGGGACGGCCACAGGGACTCGCGTTCGACTCGGCAGGTAACCTCTACGTCGCGGCCTCGCTCGGCGGCCGCCGCGGGATTATTCGTTTGGACAGCTCGGGCAAGCCGGAACAATTTCTGTCGGGTCCGGGCATTGTCGGGCTGGCGTTCACACCTTCACGAGCGATCATCGCGGCCACACACAACGCTCTATTTCGCGCCGACGTAGATATCGCCGGACGCCGGTTGCCTTGGAATTGATCCCGGTCCATGCCTAAAGAGGCCGAGATTATTGCTGCAGGTAGTGAACTGCTCACACCCCAGCGAGTGGATACGAACTCGCTTGTGGTGACGGAGCAATTGAATCTCCTGGGTGTTGAGGTTACCGCGAAGCACGTCATCGGCGACGATCGTGCGCGCCTGACGGCGGCCATTCAGACCGCGATCAAGCGTTCGCACATCGTAATCGTAATCGGTGGCTTGGGGCCGACAGAAGACGATGTGACGCGCGATGCGGCAGCGGCTGCGTTGGGGCGGAAGCTGGTTCTTTCTTTGGAACAGGAATCGATTCTCATCAGCCGCTTTCGACAGATTAACCGGCCGATGGCGAAGAACAATATCCGCCAAGCTTATTTGATTGAAGATGCCGAAGCCCTGCCGAACCCGAACGGCAGCGCGCCTGGACAATTTCTCTCCACCGACCGGGGGGCGCTAGCGCTATTGCCTGGACCGCCGCGGGAGCTGAAGCCGATGGTGGTGAACGAATTGATTCCTCGATTGCGGCACGTGGTTCCGCCCCAAGCCATCCGGGTGCGGAGTTGGAGGATAACGGGCATTGGCGAATCGGATCTGGATGCGCTGATTGCGCCGGTTTACATGCAATATAAGAATCCGGTGACGACGGTTCTTTCGTCGCCCGGAGATCTTTTTGTGCATTTGCGCGCGCAGGGAGAGAACGAAGCGGAAGCCGATTCGCTGTTGCGCAAAGTGGGCGATCCGATCGCGGACTTGCTGGGCGACCGGGCCTACACAACGAATCCGGAAGAGCCGCTGGAGGCCGTGGTTGGACAGTTACTAAGGAAGCAGCGCGCAACCATTTGCACGGCGGAGAGCGTGACGGGCGGCATGCTGGCCGCGCGCTTAACGGAGCAGGCAGGCAGCTCCGATTTCTTTGTCGCCGGCTTCGTGACCTATAACGACGAACAGAAAGCAAGCGTACTGGGGATCTCTCGCGACCTGCTGCATAAGCACAGCGCGGTCAGCGAAGTCGTGGCGCGGGCCATGGCGCAGGAGGCGCGGCGGCGTACGGGAGCGACGTATGCGCTTTCAACAACCGGCTATGCTGGTCCCTCCGGTGGAACGGAATTCGATCCCATAGGGACGGTTTATCTAGGGATCGCCGGGCCAGTGGATACACGCGTTATCCGCATTCGTCACGGCGCGGACCGGTATAGAATTCGTATGCTTTCAACGCAAGCCGCGCTGGATTTGGCGCGTAAGACGATCTCAGGTAGATAGTACGCTCGCCGGCTGCGTCCTTCCTCAGCCACTGGTTACATTGAAAAGACTCCGTCCATGAGATTATCCGCAAGCCTGCTCCTCACCTGTCTGACGTGCGCGCTGGCTCTCGGCGAAACCTCTCTGGCGCCAGTCCCTCGAGCAACCGTTATCGACATCTCAAATGCGAGGGGCCACGTGAGCGAACCAGGCATCGCTCTCAATCCCAATAACCCTTCGCAAATCGTTGCTGTGTATCAGGGGGGCGCTCAAGTCCAGGGGCTCGGAGCCGCCGCCTTCTCGGGCGATGCGGGCAAAACATTTACCATCGCGAAAGGGACCGCCGCCCCCGATTGGCACGTTGTCGGCGATGTTACAACCGCCTTCGACAACCAGGGCCGCGCTTTCTGGTGTTATCTCGCTTTCGATCGGCTGGGAACCGCTTCGTACTGGGCTCACAATGCCGGTCGAAATGGCATTTTCGTGCGCTCATCTAGCGATGCGGGAAAGACCTGGGGAAAAGCTGTGGCTGTTAAAGCCTTCGCGAGCGGTCATGAGCCGGACATTCAGTTCGAAGACGAGCCGCGCATTTTCGCCGACACCGCCGCCCAAAGTCCCTTCGCGGGTAACCTCTACGTCGGTTGGGTGGAATGGCAAATCGACAAGTCCATCATGCTCTTTTCCCGCTCTACTGACGCGGGCCAAAGCTGGTCCGCGCCTATGCGTATCGACGCTCACGCCGGTCTGCCCCGCGACGACAATGGTTCGCTCGGCGGCTTCATGCTCACTGTCGCTCCCGACGGCTCGCTGTACGTTATTTGGAATGACGGAAATAGCATTGTCCTGACGGAATCCCACGACGGCGGCAAAACCTTCAGCCATCCTCAGCCCATCATCGAGACCGCGCCTCCGTATTTCGGCGATGTTCCCGGCGTTTCTCGCGTCGAAGGCTTCGCTCAGATCGCCTCGGGCAAGTACGCTGACAATCGCGCCCGCCTCTATGTCGCCTGGAGCGACTACCGCAATGGCGATGTGGATGTCTTCCTCTCTTCCTCCGACGATGGCGGGCATACCTGGTCTCCGGCCACGCGGGTTAACAACGATCCCGTCCACGACGGCGTCGATCAGTTCTATCAGTCGCTCGCCGTCGACCCCATCACCGGCTCCATCTACGTTATGTTCTACGACCGTCGCAGCGATCCCAAGAACGAAAAGTTAACCATCACTCTGGCCCGCTCCAACGACGGTGGCCGCTCGTTCCGTAACTACGCTTGGACCAGCACGCCGTGGGACGGCCAGGGCGCGTTCATCGGCGACTACACCTGGATCACTGCCTATAACAATCGCGTCTACGCAGCCTGGACCGAAACTGTTCAGCCTTCAAAACCGGCATCTGCGAAGAATGCCGCCGCCTCTGCTCCTTTGCGCCAAACCAAGGTCCGTGTCGGCACCGCCGACTTCTCCGCGGAAAATCCCTGAGCGGGATCCTCCGTAATAGCGCAACGGCCGCGCCTGAAACTGCGGCCGTTTGCGCGGCATCGTAAGTAGTACGATCACTTCAGCTAATGCCTTACGCGATCAAAGTCGAGTATGCTCATGAACGTAAAATCCGTGAACGAAACAAGGTTGTCTATCGCATCGCGCACTGGCCTATTTGGATCTGGGTTTTCTTCCTTGCTCCCGGTCCGTTGACGTTCGACCTCTTCGCGCATGGTCCCAGTTTCCGCAACCTGCTTTGGCTGATTCTGGTTGTCGCCGTTACGGGCGTCGCGGGGCTTTTCGGACAATTACCGGGGGTCGAGCCGCGTCCCTATATCCTCCGCTTTTGCGAGGACAAACCGAATCCGCTTTACCGCCGCATCTGCTATACCTTCGCCTGGAACGCGCTGCTAAGCTTTGCTTCCCTGAACCTGATCGGACTGGTCATCGCGGTGGCAACCCGCAAATGGTATTTGCAACAGATATACTTCTACGGCTATCTGCCCCTCTTGCTCATCATCCTGACGCTTGGCTTCGCGGGCGTCCTTCCCAGAGTAAAGACCTCTACGCAAGGCGAAGGAACAGAGCGTCGCTATTTCTATGGCACCGTTTACGCTGTCACCTTTGCGCAGGCCGTCTTGCTGGTCCTTTGGAAAGTTCTTCCGCGCGGTCACTCCGGTGATGTTGCCAAGCTCGTCGCGTTCGTCCTGGCGCTGGTTGCCCCCGGCGTTGCTGCTGCACTTGGTCTCTTCCCGAGGACCAGACCGATTCTTCCCGGCGAACTGATGGTCGCCGATTAAGCATATGTACCCCGCCCCTGGCCAGCTTATTGACATAGGCGTGGGCCAAGGCGGCTGCCGTCTTCATTTACATCAACAGGATTTACACCAACAGAGTTCTGGCAATCCCACTGTCGTGCTCGAATCGGGAATCGCGGGCAGTTCGCTCAGTTGGGCTCTCGTCCAGCCCAAAATCGCCGAATTCACCCGCGTGTGCAGCTATGATCGCGCCGGCCTAGGCTGGAGCGACGCTTGTGCCGAACCCAGAACGGTTCCGCAGATGGTCTCTGAACTCGCCACGCTTCTGGAACGCGGAAACGTGCCGCCGCCCTACGTTCTCGTCGGACACTCCTTCGGGGGCCTGCTCATTCGCGCCTATGCTCATCTGCGGCCTCAGGACGTCGCAGGCCTCGTCTTTGTCGATCCGGTTTCGCTCGAGACCTGGGCTGAGTGCACGCTCCACAACCGGCAGCGCCTCGCCCTAGGTGTTCGTCTCTCCCGTCGCGGAGCGCTGCTCGCCCGCCTTGGCCTGGTGAAATTCGCGCTTTGGACGCTCGCTTCTGGCGGTCGCCGGGTGCCCAAGCTGATTGCCAAAGTCACCGCTCAACGCGGCGCCAGTGTCATCGAGCGGCTCACGGGCGAAATCACGAGGCTTCCGCCCGAAGTGTGGCCGTTCCTACGAGCCCATTGGAGCCGTCCCAAATCCTTTCGCGCTATGGCAGACTATCTCGAATGCTTACCCGCAGCAGCTGCTTCGGCCTCATCAATGCCTCTGCCGGCCGCTGTTCCTTGCATTATTCTTTCAGCCGCTAACTCAACACCCGCCGAGTTGCTGGAACGCGATGCCTGGATCGCCGCAACGGGCAATGGCCTGCATCTCCGGGTCTCCAATTCGACTCATTGGATTCAATTGGAGCAGCCGGACGAAGTCGTCGCGGCCGTCCGGAGAGTCTGCGCGCTTTCAGGCGTGGGCGCTGGCTCGGGTTTGCAGGAAGCTTAGGAATTCTTGCGGGTTGCGGGTCAACTGCGGGAATGTGGCGATCACGTTTTGGTCGGCATCCATTAGCGCGTAGAAGGGAATCGAGACGGTGCTGAACTTCTGGTCTTCGAGCTTCTGGTTCTTTTCCGATTCCGCATCGGTGCCGTCCGTGTAGAGATCGACGAGGATCAGGTCTTTCATAGCGGACTGAATTTCCGGGCGCGGGAACATGTTCGCCTTCATCCAGTGGCAATTCGTGCAGGCATAGCCGGTGAAGTTCACAAGGACGAGCTTGTTTTGCTGCTTGGCCGCTGCGAGGGCAGCGTCGAGCTGATTCTTGAAGTAAGTGCCTGAACCGGCTTCAGACTGACTGGCGGAACCATTGAAGACGGTGTTGGTGGCTTCCGGGACAAAGGCGTCAAGATCGCCCAAACGGCCTCCAAACAGTCCAGGGATGAGGCTGATCGAGAAGATGAGCAGGACGGCGGCGCTGAGAGCCCGCGTGACGCCGAGGTGTTCGTCTTTCTTGATGCCTTCCATGGGCAGCAAGCCGAGCAAGTAGAGGCCGGGCAGGGCGAAGAGGACGATCCAGGACGCAATGAAGACGTCCCGCGAGAGCAAGTGCGTTTGCAGCACCTGATCGACGTTGCTCACGTACTTGAGCATGACGGCGAGAACGATGAAGCCGAGAACGATTTTGACCCGCGCCATCCAGCCGCCGCTGCGCGGCAGTTTTTTCAGATAGGACGGGAAGAGCGCCAGCAAAAAGAACGGGGCGGCCAAACCGGTGGCGAACGCCAGCATGCCGAGAATCGGTTGTGAGCCTTTGTTTTGAATGGAAGCGATTAACAGCGGGCCGACAATGGGGCCGATACAGGCGAAAGAGGTGAGCGAAAACGTCAGGCCCATCAGCAGCGTGCCTGCGTAACCACCGCCTTGCGAAGCCTGGTTGAGTTTGGTCAGAACGCCGGAGGGAAGACGCAGCTCAAAGGCTCCGAGCAGGCTCAGGCCGAATATGAAAAAGACAATCGAGATAAAGCCGTTGACCCAAGGACTGGAGCCCAATTCAACGACGCCAAAAGGTCCGGCAATGGCGGTGACCAGAAATCCAAGCCCAGTGAAGAGGACGATGATGCCGAGGCAGAAGACCAGCGCTTGCAGCCACCCGCCGCGCTTTTGCGGAGCGGCGCCCGGTCCGTTTTGGTTCAGGAAGAACGAAACCGTGATGGGGATCATCGGGAAGACGCACGGCGTGAACAGCGCTGCCAGGCCGAAACCGAAGGCGGTGAGGAGGAACGGTAGCAGCGGCTCATCTGTTGTGATGGGCGCGCGCGACACCGCGGCCGACTTCACAGGATTTGCGGCCGGCAAGGTTGTGGCAGAAGCCGGGACCAACAGATAACCGGCGGGAACCGTGAAGTTCGCGGCTGAGGCGCCGGGCGAAACGATGAGGTCGGCCGAGACCGTTTTCTTTACGGGCGGAAGACACTTGACATCGGTGCAGGCCTGGTAGCGAACGATGGTTTGGATGGTGGATTTGCCGGTCGCGGCCGGAGCGGTCTCGGCTTGAATCAGGAAAGTGGCGGCGCCGGTGTAGGTCTCGGTATCGACACCGAAGTTCGGATCGAGCTTGCGAACGGGCTGGGGGCGGTAGACGTTGTAACTCGTGATGGCCGGATTCGCACTCACCTGAATTTTGGTGATGATCGGCCCACCGGGCGGCGTCGTGGGCGAATAGAGATGCCAGCCGGGTTCGATGGTTGCCTTGAGCTCGAAAACGCTCTTAGCGGCGGGAGTGAGGGTCCACTGAACGGGATCTTCTTTGGCGCTACAGAGCGACGCAACGCTCAGGGCCAGGAACGCGAGCCCGCGGAACTTTGACATAAAAAACTACCCTGCCTGTGCTGCTGATGACCAGCCATCCAGTTCCGTTGCAATTCGCTCGTTGATTTTTCCTTCGGCGAACTCTTTGGCCGCGCGGATCGCGTTGCGGATGGCTTTCGGATTCGAGCGGCCGTGGCAAATGACGCAGATGCCGTTCAGGCCAAGCAGCGGGGCGCCGCCGTACTCGGAGTAGTCGGTGCTTTTCTTGAGTTCCTGGAACGCGCCCTGGGCGAGCATCGCGCCGAACTTGCGAGTGAGGCTGGTTTTGAGCGACTTCTTGAGCGTCTGCCGGATCACCGAGGCCAAGCCCTCGCTCACTTTAAGCGCGACGTTGCCGACGAAGCCGTCGCAGACGATAACGTCCACGCTGCCTGTGTAGATGTGTTGGCCTTCGACGTTGCCGATGAAGTTGATGTGCTTCAGGCTCTTGAGCAGCGGGGTGGCTTCATGCGTCAGGCTGTTGCCTTTGTGCTCCTCTTCGCCGATGGAGAGGAGACCGACGCGGGGACGCGTATTGCGAAAAATGACGCGCGAGTAAGCGTTGCCCATGACGGCGAACTGGGCCAACATTTTAGGCGTGCAATCCACGTTGGCTCCGACGTCGAGCATGACGGCGGTTTTGCCGGTGGCGGTTGGCAGCGGAGATGCGAGCGCAGGGCGATCGACGCCAGGGAGCATGCCCTGGACCAACTTGGCGGTGGCCATGACCGCGCCGGTGTTGCCGGCCGAAACGACACCCTGGGCCACGCCTTCGCGGACGAGGCGGGCAGCGACACGAATAGAGCTGTCTTTCTTCGCGCGGACGGCTTTGCCGGCGCTATCTTCCATCGTGATCTGCTCACTGGCGTGGCGGATCTCGATCGCTAGATTCTCCCAACCGGGATGCCGGTCAAGCTCGGCGCGGACCACCTCTTCATTGCCGACGAGAATGATCTTGATATCGAAAGCTTTGACGGCCTGGAGGGCGCCTTCCACTTCGGGGCGGGGGAAGTGATCACCCCCCATTGCGTCCAGCGCTATGGTGACCATTTATGGAGTTTTCGTCTCAAGCCGCGCGAGCGGGCGGCGTTAGGCTTCCACGACTTCGATGACTTCGCGGCCTTTGTATTTGCCGCAGTGAGGACAGGCACGGTGAGGACGGATCTTTTCATGGCAATTGGGGCACTCCGCGAGCTGCGGGACCACGAGGTGGTCATGGGCGCGGCGAGTGGAGGTGCGGCGCTTCGAATGGCGTCGTTTGGGATTCGGCATAGTATCTCTCTCTTACAAATTCTCTTACACGTATGAGCCGCGTGGCCGCGTACTCAGTTGGGCGAACCGATCTCGGCCCGGAGTTTCTTTAACTGGCTCCAGCGGTCGTCAGACAGGCGCGGCTGGCAGCCACAAGCCCGCTGATTGCGGTTTTCGCCGCAATTGGGACAGATGCCCTTGCAGTCCTCTTCGCAGACCAACTGCATCGGCAGCGCGAGGAGGACCACTTCGCGGAACACGTCGTTGATTGCGACGCCGCCGCCCTCATAGAACCCGACCTCGATGGCCGCTTCGTCCACTTCTCTTTCGCCGCCGGTAGATTCCTCAGCCGGCATGTAGACCAAGTCGAAGGTGTCTTCAACGGGAAACAGAGCCGGTTCCAGGCAGCGGTCGCAAGTGGCGGCCATCGTCACGGTCAGCTTCCCTTCAATACGGATCTCGCCGAGCGAGTGGTTAAGTAACTCGGCCCTTCCTTCGGCGTGGAGCACGGAGGACTGGCTGAGTTTGCTGTCAAATTCGATTTCGCCTGCTGGGACATCCACATTGAAGTGAACAGGCCGTTTTTCCAGTTGCTGGAGGCTGATTAACACGTTTACCCTCCCCAATTCCGTCTAGCGACGACGCTGACGGTTCGCCCGGCAGACACAAAGTCCGAGTATAGCAAGACCAGTGAACGGCGCAGTGGGACTGCCAGTGTCTGGGCTCCCGAAGTACCGCCGGACCTGTGCGCCGTCGCTGTGCTCTGGGCGGCCCCGGCGAGCGCCGCCGGAACCTCCGCTCCGTGCGCCACACCGCTCAAGGTCGAGGAAAAAAGCAATCGGCCTAGGAGACCGAGATCCGGGACCTCTGACGGCTATGTGAAGAGAGGGGGCTGTAAACTCACTTACCTCGTCGAGTTCGTATCGATGCGCCGAGCCCGATGAAACCAGCCAACATCAATGCCCAAGTCGCGGGCTCAGGTGTGTCACTCACTGTGACGCCCGTATTGCCGATGCCGCTGCTGAATACAAGAGAGTAGCCCGGATTTTGCGCGAGGAAGGTTGGGTCTATCGTAAACGTCGGATCAACACCGACCGAGCCGCTATAAGATGATGATAGGAAATCCGTACCTCCGAACGCGACGCTGGCATTCAAACCAACAGAATACACATCTCCAACTTGAAATATCCGAATTTGGTTATAACTTATTTGCGGCTGAAGCTGAAATGAATTGCAGGGTTGCAGTTTGCAGATGGTAGCTAGGAACGGTGCGTTCGTTGTTTCCGGTTCAATATCATCGACCTGCACACCCGCGTCTACCGTGTAATAATGATCCGCGTCGAAGGCGTACTGGATAGAAAAGTTCACATCGAGGGGAACGAATTTCGCAGTGCCAGAAGTGGGAGGTGCAACGGTAAAGTAATACAACAGATTGGCATTCGCAGCCGCCGAGCCGGGCAGGAATTCATTTTGACCCGCAACATGAACCAACAAAGAAGGATCTGGCGTGGTGAACACCTGTGCCGTAGCCAAATCATGAATTGACGGATCTCTAGACGACGCGGCGTTCACGGAAAGGCGGCCGGAACCATTCTTTTCTATGCCCGTTCCCGGGCCAACGCCAACCGACACAAACGAAGTTACATCCGGGATCGGACTAATGCTACCGGCGTGAGATAGTCCTGAAATCGCCAGGGCAGCCATGATTACGGTTGCAAGACCGCGTGACCGCTTGAACAAATTAGCCATCGTTGTTTTCCTTCTAATGTCAGAACCCGGCATCTCTTCTATACGTTGGCTAGATACAACACAACATATGTCGGAATGATGTATACCATACAGCGGAACTGGAATACAAGGTTTTGATTATTTACGGGTGCGGGTGGAAGTCAGCCTAGGCTACCGTGACCGTGGCTCCCCAGTCGAGTACTACCGTCCAACTTGCCGCCCTCGACGGCAAACCCAGATGCGCAATTCCTTCATTGTTCAGTCCAGCATTGCGCCCGGCTCCTTGGCCGACGCGTCGACCGCGATTCGCAGCGAGCGTGCATTGATTAAGGTCCCCGAAGCCCGTCTCTGGCCCGCGACGAAGTTGCCACCCAACAAAGCTCTTAAATGATCGCCGACTTCGGTTAGAGTGGAGCTGCCGATCTGCGGTACGATCCTGGTCCTCTTGCTTCGGCTAATCTTAAAGAGGAGTTAAGCCTTGACCGCTCCTCAATTACCTATCGTCCGCATCGTTCCCGTCGTAGCGCACGCGGTGGCCGTCTTCGGTGACGAGCACAAGGCGTCTCACTGGCTTTCGACTCCCTTGCCGCTGTTAGACAACCGTGCTCCCTCCGAACTCCTGAATTCCGCTGAAGGTATACAGCGCGTTGACGAGATCCTTACGAGAATCGAACACAACATCTTTTCCTAATGCCCGTAGCCGCGTATCGGGTTTGCCGGCGCATTTACGCGCGTCTCGACGGCGAAGGATCGCGCAAGGTAGGCGGGCGTTGGAATTCTCCCGGCCGCCCGGCTGTGTACATGGCTCAGAGTGTCGCTCTCGCAGTGTTGGAAAACTTGGTCCATATGTCCCGCCAAGATTATCCAACTGGGTACGTCATCGTGGAGGCAATTGTGCCGGACCACGTCCGAATTCTCGACCATCTTCGTTTTCTTGATTTCCGGTTGCGCGGGCCCATGAGAGAGCGGAAAGCAGGGGACGACTGGCTTGCGAGCGGAGAATCGGCAATCCTCCGCGTGCCTTCCGCGGTGGTGCAGGGCGAATGGAACTACCTGATCAATCCGCAACACCTCGACTTCGCGCAGATTACGGCTGAGCCGCCGGTGCCCATGCGCTTTGATGAACGGCTGTTTGAACGAAAGTAACATCCACAAGACGATGGTGCCTTGGAAGTCCTCTGCAAGTTGGCTCGGAGCCGTTTCTGGCTCTCGGCACGCCGGGTACGAATCGTGAGGCCGCCCGATAGAAAAGTCGTAGATGTTCACGGAAGCGGGTTCCCACAGCGCCAATATCTTGGCTAACTAGCTGTACAAACGGGTTGGCTGTCGGCCGCCGATAGCATCCTTCGGATGCCGTCTATTCTGGCGAGTCGATGTCCAAAGCCGGCCTCAGGCTCCCCGAAACTCGTTGGGAGAATTGAGCCGACTATTGGTCCTTCACTGGTGTTCAATCCGGTGATACATTGGATATACGGAGCTGTGGATGGTCAAGAAGCTGACGAAGCACGGAAATAGTCTGGCATTGGTGATCGATCGTCCTATTCTGGAACTGCTGAAGATTGATCCCGATACGCCCCTCGACGTTAGCACTGACGGTAAGCAACTGATCGTCGCGCCGGTGAAGCCATCGGCCAGACGCAAGAAGTTCGAAGCAGCGCAGGAATGGGCGCACAGGCGCTACGAGAAGGCGTTCCGTAAACTGGCCGAGTAGGTTTTCAGAACTGGCGTTGTGGATCCGGTATTTCTGTCTTTGGATGAGTGCTGGAGATCGACGCGCAGCAGATTGAACGATACGGGGGCTCTGCAGGACTTCGCGACGTTGGCGGCTAATCGGCCATCGCCACACCTCAGGCTACCTTCGGCAGCGTGTTCCTACACAGCTCCATTCCGGCAATGGCGGCGGCTTATCTCTTCCATTTTTGCCAGAACCACCCGTTTCTCGATGGCAACAAGCGAGTGGGCGCGAACGCAGCCATCAAGTTCCTTTTGATGAACGACTGGAAACCGAGTTTTTCTCCTGAAGAGCTTGTAGACCTCGTCCTGTCGGTGGCGTCGGGCCGAATCCGTAAACAGCAACTCATCGAGATATTTGACACCCGCTGCGAACCACAGGAACTCCTGAGGCCTTCGCCGGAATAGCCCGATTTCGCACGCAGGGCCGCAACACGGGCAAGAAGTCGGCATCTAGCCCGAAGCCCGTTTCGGGCCAATGTCACCATAGGCCATTCTACGGAGAAGTGGATTGCGAACGAAGGAACGAAGGGCGTTTTTGGAAACTATCTTGACGAGACTGCCGGCTTGCATCTGAGCGACGATTTACCTCGAAACATACGGGCTCCCACATAATGCTTCCAGTCCGCGCTCAGCGCGAGGATGTTGCTAGACGCCGGGATAAAACAGAAGCGCCTTTTATCATCAGAGCTAACGATGGAACAGCGCTATGTAGCCACTGAACTGACGCACTTCGTGGGGAGACAAATAGCTGGCGAGGCCGATCAATATGAGCTTCTGAAGAAGATCTTGAAATCGGGCTGTTTGCTCGCATCTCCCCGCCTGGGCGAAGATGGAGCAATTCAAGCCCAAACGCATGTAGGGGGTACAAAATTCTCGAACCGAAATATGTATTTGTCGTCCGTCGTTTGCTTCTGCGATATCCCGTTGAGCGACTTCGCAATCCACATGGGTAAGTACAGTCGGTTTGGAATTGCCTTTACCAAGGAATATTTATTACAGCGAGGTGCGAATCCCGTCGCCTACGTCGCGGTAGACTCCCTGATTGAAGAGCAATGGCCTCCGTTATGGTTCCAGGGCGGGAGATTGAGCAAGAGAGACACCGTCAGTCGTGGCAAGTACTTTGATCTACTCATGGATCAATACAAGGTTGATCACATGATTGTATTCACATTGACCTTGCCCGACGGAACTGAGCCACTCTAAACTAGGTTTTCCGAAGCAACAAAGTTGCGGAAGGAAGACGAAGAGTGAAGAACAGCAAGTTCAGCGAAGAGCAGATCATCGGGATACTGAAACAGAGCGAAGCGGGAGCCAAGACCAGCGAGCTATGCCGGCAGCATGGGGTCAGCACGGCGACGTTCTATGCGTCGCGAAGCAAGTACGGCGGGATGGATGTCAGCGAACGAAACGCCTGAAGCAGCTGGAGGAAGAGAACTCGAAGCTGAAGCGCATCGTCGCCGATCAGGCACTGGATATCACGATGCTGAAAGATCTGGTCGGAAAAAATGGTAAGCCCGGAGGACAAGAAAGTGGCGGTCGCGCATCTGCTGCAGGTGCATGTGACGAGCGAGCGCCGCGCCTGCGGGGATGGGACAGCCGCGATCCACCCAACAGTACGAAGCGAAAGCGAAGCCCGAAGATACTTTGCCCAAGCGCATTGCGGAGTTGGCCGCAGAGCGTCCGCGCTTCGGCTATCGACGTTTGACGGCACTGCTGAAGCGCGAAGGTGTATCGGTGTGGCACGGCCGGGTGCATCGGATTATGAAGGAACTGCGGTTGCAGGTGCCGCGCCGGAAACGCAAACGGTTCGCGTGCTCGAAGCCCACGCAAACAGAGACTACGCGCCCCAATCAACGCTGGGGCATGGACTTCGTGAGCGACGGTCCGGCGGATGGACGCAGCTTCCGCGCCTTGGCCATCGTGGATCACTATACGCGCAGAAGTCCGGTGATCGAGGTCGATCTGAGCTTGCCGGGAGCACGCGTCATCCGTGTGCTGGAGCAAGTGGCTGACGAACGCGGGCTGCCCGATGCCATTCGTGTGGACCACGGTCCTGAATTCGTTTGCGACGCTGTGCGCAGATGGTGCGAGCGGAAGAAAGTGGAACTCGATTACATTGAACCCGGAAAGCCCATGCAGAACGGACATGTGGAGAGCTTCAACGGTAAATTGCGCGACGAATGTCTGAACACGCATTGGTTCACAAGTTGCGCCAGCCCGGAACATCATCGAAAGTTGGAGGACCGATTACAACCAAGCGCGCCCACACAGCGCCTTAGGATATGAAACACCAAGGAATTCGCGAGTCGGACCAGCGCTCCCTTCGCCGTTGATATCTTGAATAACACGACAGCGAAACCGAGTCAAGGCAACCCTGGCGGGCTCGCTAGCTTGGCCTTGACCCGGCCCCGCCGTCGTGTGAAGCGCGCCTGACATAAACGGCGAAGGAAAGCTACGAACGGACCTGAGCCATACCGGAATTCCTAGTTATGAATGGCCCAGTTTTGGCGGGCAGGTCGACGTCCTGTCGAACGTAGCGTGGGATTTGCAAAATCGGGAAAGGATGAGTGCAGAGTTCTATGAGACGCTGCTTCGAGCGGCAATGGTCAACCAATCCATAGACAAACATTGCATGAGTCTCATGGTTCCGTTTGAGGCAAAGCGTTCCGTCGAAGATCCTGAAATTTCTATATGGAACGCGAATGGCGCCTCTTCGGCGACCTGAGCTTCTCTCTAGACGATGTAAGCCGGGTAGTTCTCCCACATGAATTCTCAAGATTGTTTCGTTCCGATTTTCCAGAATACGCTGCCCAAATCCACTTTCCAGATTGAGAGTGAAAGCTGATTGCTCGCCACTTGAGCTCGATCACGTGATGGATACGATGGAACTTCGCTCACGGATAGATCCTCGGCTTTGGGCCGCAATCGAACGCGTTTACGACGCTAGAGAGTACACCGCAGCCATACTCGACGCGCTGCACTTTTTGGGACAGCTTATTCGTGATCGTTCTGGCTTGGAGAGCGATGGGCAAGGCTGGTAGGCGCCGCCTTTGGCGGTACCAATCCAGTGCTAAAGGTCAATCAGCTCCAGACAGAATCAGATCTGAACGTACAGCGTGGAGTCGAGCAGATGCTACGTGGTTTGTACCAGGGTGTTCGCAACCCGCGGAGTCACAGTCACCACGCAGATAAGGCGGAAACGGCAGACGCTTTGATACTTTTTATCAATTACCTTTCAGGATTAATCGATCAGGCGCGGAGTCCATTCGAAAAAGCCTCGTTTTTAGCGCGGGTCTTCGACTCGAAATTTCCTGAGAATGCCCAGTACGCAGAGCTGCTGGTATCAGAGAACCTCCCGGCCAAAGATACAACGTCCTGGTTGATGCTTACAGAGACGGAGGATCTGGTCGACCTAACAAACTCAAGTTCTTTTTTCGTGAGTTACTTGTGCGTGCGAGCGGCGATGAGATTCAGCGCTTCTGTGATCTTGTCTCAGAGGACTTCAAGACCACAGATGACGAATCATCAGTCAGGTCCGTTCGTCAGATTTTGCCTGACGAATATTGGCCGAGGCTGACGGAAATTGCTCGGATCCGAATCGAGAGATGTTCATCGCCTCCGTACGAGAAGGCCGATATGATCCGACGAGTGCCCGCTGTTCAGCAGGAAGTCTCGGAACGTGGGCGATTGGAATTGAGGAATACTTCCTGCTGCAAGACGAACTTGAAAGCGCACTGGCTGACAAGCTGAAGTCACTAAACAGACACGAGCGTCTATATGTGCTGGAGACGTTTTTTAGACGGCTGCCTTCTTGGCGTCAGTCTGACGCTTGGCTGATTGCGGAGGCAGTTCATACGCGCCTGCAGGCGGGAGATGAAGAGGTCCGCAATGCGATGAAAATCGCATCCTGGAAATCCACGCCTCAGTGGTGGAGAGAAGAATTTGCGGAAGCTCTTCGCGTCTTTGTCGCCGTTCCGGAAGCCTCGTCTGAATTAACCGACGATGACATTCCTTTGTAATTTTGGTTCATCCCAATTCCCATTTAGTCGGCACGTCGGGAAGGTGGCCGGAACTACATTACTACCAGCAAATCGGCTTCCGAGGGCCTTAACGCCTCGATTTTCCAGCGAACTTTGGACCAGTTCTACGGGGCGGGTCATTACGTGATATTTTCAGAAGTCTAACTGGACCAACTAACGGGGGCTGGTCAGCTTGCAGGGAGACATCTCGAATTATGGTGGTCTTCGGTTGTGCCACCCAATGAGAAGTAAGTGACCCGAAACTTTGCTTTTTATGGCCGTTCTTTTACAAGGACCTGTTATGAAACAGGGACCTCACGGGCAACATGGCACAAAGGTAAATGGTCTTTGGAAGGTTAACGATATACCGCAGCTCTGCCCTCACGTTTGGTATAACATAAAAACCCACCGTGGACACCAAGGCCATTTTGGAGCTGATTTTTTCAGGGATTACAGCGCTGGCAACAGCCGTGACCGCGTTTTCAATTGTCTTGCTTTATAGAACCTTTCGAGTGCAATTAAGTACGTACACGGATGAGTATTCTTGGCGGCGGCAAAATCTTGGAATTGATGTACTCAGAGAATGGAATAGCCATACGATGGATTACAGAGACAACATTGTCGACTGGAGCCTCCAAGAGTATGGAGAACCGCCGGAGCAGCACTACATTCGACCTATCACACCAGAACTCGCCAGAGAAATCTATCACAGCCGCGATTCCAAAATTAGTAAAGTTCGTCGCGAGATCACATCACTTCTTAACTATTTTGAGTACATCAGCTCTGCGTATTTAAAGGAAGCTGTAGACCGCAGAATCATTGATGAATCGCTACAGAACGCAATGAAAAAGTGGCATCGCGACTTAATTTGTTACATGGACTATGTCGATATGCACAATAAGGCTGACACATGGCCACCATTTCGCCAAATCATAGCATTCTGGACGCCGTTACCCGTAATGGTGCGGCCGTCTCTCCCCGACTCTCCTATTGGCCGGGGGGCTGCTCGCTGAATGTCGCCAGCTCGCTATGGCTAAATCGGCCCGTGGCGTAAAGGACCCTTTTTTGCAACGCCGTTCACGCACTTTGACGTAAAATGCTTTTCCCGCAGATTTGACTTGCTACGAGCCGTAAGCCGGCGTAGAGGACATCGCCGATCTCAGGTTCCACCCGCAAATGCCAGATCTGATGCGCGTTTCCCGGTCGTAACCCCCATTGGCAGCTGCTGACCCAAGCCGATTTTCGTAAGCTACTCGAAGCCCCCTTTGAATGCCAGCCGATCATGATCGCCCTGGCGTCCACCGTAAGCACGCATTCCAACTTTTCCCTTCCCAAACGCCCGGACCCGTGCTAGATGTACTCCTTCAGGCCACGTGTGCCTGAAGTCATTAAAAAAACGCCGGCAGGCCAAAAGCCTGATCCGGCGTTTTCTATTTTGGGACCCGCGCCGCCGGCCCAAAACTCCGACCCGCCCGCAGGCCGGCAACTTTCATCCTCGAAAGGAACCACCAACCCATGGCAACCGAAGCCCAAATCAGCGCCAATCAAGCCAACGCACAAAAGAGTACCGGACCCACAAGCGAAATCGGGAAAGCAAATTCCTCGCAAAACAATTTCCGCCACGGCTTTGCCGGCGAATTCTGTCTCCTCCCGACCGAAGACCCCAAAGCCTACGAACGGTTGCGGACCAGCTTCCAAGTCGACCACAATCCCTTCGGTGTCACCGAAAGCCTGCTGGTCGAACGCATGGCCCAGCATCACTGGCTGCGCGCTCGCGCTATCCAACTCCAAAATGCCACCCTGGCGCTCCCCACCAACGACCAAAAAGACGCCGATCGCCAGTTCGCCCTCTACATCCGCTACCAGACCACCAATGAACGAGCCTTCTCCAAGTGCCTCAGTGACCTGCTAAAGCTCAGATCCGAACGGAGAAAGGACAAGATTGGGTTCGAATCGCAGCAACTCAAAAAGGACGATCTCGCACGCAAGCAACAGATCGAAAATCGCAAGCAGGAACTGCACAAATGCGACATTTGGCTCGCCGAAGCCAAAGCCGAGCACCAGGAACTGCTCAATCATCGCCTGGAAACGCCCGAAACGCGCATGCCCAACCGGGTCCAACGCATTTTGGCGCGCCAACAGGCCGCCTAAACGCCTCGAAATCCATCGGCAAGTCACCACTCACACCCAAACTGTGCCGACTCTCGCAACGCCGCCACGGGTTCCCACACGAACTGCCGAGCCGCGGGCCGAATCGCGGCTACCGCTTCATCGAAAGGAAGCGTCAGCGCCGTTTCCAATTGTGAGTCGATGTCGGCGAGGCAGTTCAGAGAGCCACTTGCAAAATTCAGCATGCCCTCATGCAGGTGTCACAGAAACCGCGAAAACCCGGGACACTGCCTTCGTTTTGCCGAGCCGCTTCAAAAACCCGAACACGAACGTCCGCTCCTTCGCGAGTGCAAAACGTTGGCTGTCCCAGCGGTTTTCCCCACGCCTCAAACCTTCCCAATGAGCCGCATACGAATTTTGCAAGTCGTTCCAGGTTGAGAAAGAAAACGTGGATCTTTCGTTTCAGATATTTAGGCGCGTTTCGGCGGGCTGGTGGAACTGTCGTGCGGGGAGACTCGGGCCGTGGACGCTCTCGAAAACCTTGTCGCCAACCGCCGCGATGCCGCTTCAGGATTGCCTCCCTCTAGTTGTCGCTCATCGCGTCCTGGCAACGGGCAGCAGAACCGCTCGGGCGGACCGCACTCACCGCAGGGCAATGCCAACTCTTCGCTGAACGCGATCTCGCATGGGTGCTGCTCGAACCAGCTGTTCGTCGACGGCGAACGGCCGGAGGATTTCGAGGCGCTGCAGGCGTGGTGGTTTTCGAATTACGAGACGGAAACCGGGGCGCGGCCGTTATTGGAAGAAGCGGCGCTGAACGAATGGCTGTTGCATCGCACGCAACGGAACTACTTGGCGGTGGATGCGCAGCTGGCCGAGAGCGATCCGAACGAGTGGACGGCGGAGCAAATGCAGCGCTTGAATTTAATGCTGCGGTTTAAAACGGCGGCGGAGCGCAGCTTTCACCGCTCCATGGCGGCGGTGGAGCGGTTCCGGCGGGTGCGCGTGTATGAGGCATACGCGGAGGAGCGAATGCAAGCACAGCGGGAAGAGCGGGAACGGCGCAGGCGGGAGTACGAGGAAGAGAATGCGCCGCGCGTGCCGACCACTGTCGACAAGCTGCTGGCGATGCCGAAGCCTGTGCCGGTGCCGGCCCTCGAGCAACATGTGAATGTCACGCAGGACGGCGAGGACACGGTGACGACGCTGACGCCTTCCAACGAAGCGTTGCTGGCGCAAGCCGAGACGATGGAGCCCAAGCCGCAGCGGGTGTTTCGCAACCTGTGCATTTCGCCGTGGCTGGCGACCGAGTATGTGTGGGTGAAGGAGTTGCCCGGAACTTCGGAATGCCGCACGCAGGTGATGACGTTTGACGAGTGGCTGCGGGCGCTGGAGCGGGAGAAGGCCATTCCAGGCGGACATCTCGGGCCAGTGGAACGGGATCCGGCTTGGGTCGACGATTGGCTGGAGGAGATAGAGAAGATCGAGCCGGAAAAGGACCTGGTGGAATCGAGCTAGCCCGTGAATGTCTAGTCGCCTGTCGCGGTGAAAACCCGTAGAGCGCGCGCGTGAGCAAGCGCTTTCTCACAAATCCATGTTGCCTCTTAGCAACGGATTGTGTTTAACTGAGCCGCGACAGAATGGAGCGGTTTCTTCACGAATCCGTGAGCAAGCGGTCTTCCATGCTAAAGGAATCACCGCGATAAGCCACTAGTCGATGCGATCTGTTAGAACTATCCTGGTGAGGGCAGGGAGGGAGCGGAGTGGGCCGCATTCACACAGGCCGGTACACGGCGCAAATTGAAGGCGATTTCGTCGTCTTCGTGATCGGAATGCGGATCAACCGTCTCTTTCTGGTGCATAGATGGGGACCGGTCGTGCTCGCCATGCCGCGCATGCTGAAAGAGCTGTTCAGCCATCCTGAGATGGGCTTATTGAACGCACGGACTTTCGTGAGTGGCCGTACGGTGATGGTTCTTCAATACTGGCGAAGTTTCGAGCAACTCCATGACTATGCGCACGGGAAAGAGCTGCAGCACTTGCCCGCATGGGCCGACTTCAACCGCAGAGTGGGCAACAACGGGTCTGTGGGAATCTTTCACGAGACATATCTGGTGCGTGCCGGCGAGTATGAATGCGTGTACGTGAATACGCCTAAATTCGGACTGGCAACAGCAGGTGAGATGATTCCGGCCATAGGCCGAATGCAACATGCCAAGTCGCGACTGGGCCGCAGCGACATGTAAGCTGTGCCTATTCTTCCAGCGCCGCGACGGATTGTCGCAGCATCTGCCGAGCCCGGCAGCCAAGCGATGCTTGGTCAATACAGAGAGGAAATCGCCGCCCGCTTTAGCGCCAAGCAGTCGCGCGTGCGTTGCCGGGCGTTTCCTTAGAAGCCCGGCAGCCAAGCGATGCTTGGTCAATACAGAGAGGAAATCGCCAAGCAGTCGCGCGTGCGTTGCCGGGCGTTTCCTTAGAAGGTGCGGGGGGAATCGCCGCCACAAATTCGGTGAAAGGAATCGTAAGCGCGGTTTCCAAGCTCTGCTCGGCGTCGCCCAACATGCCGGCCACGCCAATCACAATCGAGTCTTGCGGCACCTCGGTCCGCAACGTGCCGTGCAGCCAGTCCCAAATGGTCAATCCGCTCGACCAGTTCGAATTCACCTCGTCGGAGCGAATCGAATGATGAATGCCATGCAGCCGCGGCGTGATCAACAGGCGCGCCAGCCGTCTCTCCCATTCGATGGGCAGCCGGACATTCGCGTGATGAAACAGGATGCACACAAACAGGAACATCTGCCAAACCGCAAACGTCACGGGCGTGGGACCGATCGTCCACACTTGCAGCGCGCGAAAGATCACCGAAATGGCGATCTCTCCAAAATGAAAGCGCAGCGCCGTCGTCGCATCCATCTCGCGGTCCACGTGGTGCACCTGATGGAATCGCCACAGCAAGGGAACGCGATGCGTCAGCACATGCCAGAGGTAAAGCGTGTAATCCAGCAGCAGGATTGCAGCGACACTCCGCAACAGGCCTGGCGCCGGGACCCATTGCACCAATCCTGTCCGGGTTCTTTTGGCACGCCGCGCCAGAGCGAACGCAACCGGCGCATCCAGAAGCTGCATCACCGCGCCCGCGCCCGCCGCCACCACCAAGTTCCTGGCGTCCCGTTTCAGCTTGCTGTCCACAACCGGCCGCAGTGCTTTGCGCCCCTCCCACCACACCAGCCCAGCCACCCATCCGCACACCACCAGGCCGCGCACCACGCTCAATGTCCGCAACGTCGAACGCTCGCTCATCCCTTCATCTTCTCGGACGTGAAACAGACGCGCTTTCCGCTCTCGCGTGATATCCTTCGCACGAGGCTGCTTACGTGCGCCGACGAGGCTGCTGCGCTCACCGAAGTCTCGCCCCGCTCGTCCTCCACAACTGTGAGTTCCGTAAGTCCTGAAAACATCCTGAGTGGGCCCCACGCCGATGCTTCGTCGATCGCCGCGCTCATTGATCACACCCTGCTGAAACCGGAAGCCGCCGAGCGCGATATCGCAGCGCTCTGCCGCGAAGCCCGCGAATTCGGTTTTGCTTCAGTCTGCATCAATCCGTATTGGGTTGGGTTCGCAGCAGACCAGCTTTCCGGTTCCTCTGTCCGCGTCTGTACGGTAATCGGCTTCCCCCTCGGCGCGAACGTCACTTCCACCAAAATCGCTGAAGCCGAAACGGCGCTCGCCGCGGGCGCACGCGAACTCGACATGGTGCAGAACGTCGGCGCTCTCCGTTCCGGCTCGTTGGACATGGTCCAGAATGAAATCGCCACAATCGCCGCTCTCGCGCATTCCAGCGGCGCGTTGCTCAAGGTCATTCTCGAAACCTGTCTGTTGACGGAAAAAGAAAAGCTTACTTCCTGCCGCCTGGCTTCAGAAGCGAACGCCGATTTCGTCAAAACCTCCACCGGCTTCTCCACAGCCGGCGCTAGTGTCGCCGACGTGCAATTGATGCGCCGCGCTGTCGGCCAATCCATCGGCGTCAAAGCCTCCGGCGGTGTGCGCACCTTGCAAGCGCTCCGTCAAATGGTTGCCGCCGGCGCCAACCGCATTGGGACGAGTTCCGGCGTCAATATCTTGCACGAACTCCGAACCGCTCCCCTTGATGTCGCTCATACGGCCGGGGCGAACAGTCAATACTGATGCCGACGACGCCACAAAAAACCGAGGTTCGCTTCAAAGAGCGCGCCGAGCTCCTGGACTTCCTGCTCGAAGTTTCCACGGTGACCGGCGAAACCCTCGATCTCGATCGGCTGCTCGCCAACGTAGCCGATATTGTCAAAGACGTCATCCCGCACGAACTTTTCGCAATCCTTCTCTATAACGACCGTACCCGTACATTGCGCATGCGTTACTCCATCGGTCATCGCGATGAAGTGGCTAAAAATCTCTCGATTGCGCTGAACGAAGGCATCACCGGCTGGACCGCCGCTAACCGCCAGCCCATCCTTATCCAGGATGTGCGCCGTGAGCCCCGATATCTAAATGCCCTGGACGCAGTGCGCGCCGAACTAGCCGCTCCCATGCTCATTCGGGGCAAGCTCGTCGGAGTCATCGACCTGCAATCCACCCGGGTCAATGCCTTCTCTGAGCAGGATCGCGCGCTTCTGTCCTTAATCGCGAGCCGCGTCGGCGTGGCCATCGACAACGCGCGGCTCTACCGGCGCGTGGAGCGCCAGAACCGGCTCATGCGCGTCCTCGCGCACGTCTCGCAGGAATTCAGCTCGATCCTCGAGATCGATGAGCTTCTCACGAAGATCGCAGTCACCGTTCGGGCTCTGATCAACTTCGATGCCTTCAGCATCTTCTTGGTCGATCCCGACCGCCGCTTGCTGCGCTGCCGCTTCAGCCAGCGCTACGACGAGCAAACCACGGTGGCCAATATGGAATTCGGCAAAGGCATCACCGGCGCGGCGGTTGAATCGCGTCAGGTCATCCGCGTCGCGGACGTGACGCAAGATCCCCGCTACATCGCCTCCCACAGCGACGTCCGGTCCGAAGTCGCGGTCCCGCTCATCCTGCGTGACAAAGTGGTCGGCGTGATGGATTTGGAAAGCGTTCGCATCGGCTTCTTCACGGAAGACCACGTGCGCGCGCTCAGCTTGCTGGCCCCGCAAATCGCAACCTCGGTCGAAAACGCCCGTTTGTACGAAGAGATCGCCACGCGCGAGCAGCGCATGGAAGAGGATCTGCGCGCGGCTTATAAACTGCAGTCCGTCCTGCTGCCTAGAACCGTCTCCGACATTCCGGGCCTTGAAGTCGCCATCAAATCCCGGCCCGCACGCGAGATCAGCGGCGATCTATACTACTTCTTCGAACACAGCGCCGAATATACGCTGATCGCATTCGGCGATGTCAGCGGAAAAGGGGCCGCCGCGGCTCTCTACGGAGCTCTCATCTCCGGCCTGCTGCGCACGTTGGTTCCCCTCCGCCCTGGCCCCGCGCAACTGATGAAGTCGTTGAACGAGGCGCTGCTCGAACGCCGGGTGGACGCGCAATACGCCACGCTTTCGCTGGTGCTGTGGAATGCCAACACTCATTACATGACCATCGCCAGCGCCGGCACTCTTCCTCCTTTCCTATGCCGCGGGGGCAAACTCGTCCCGATCAAGGCGGAGGGCGTGCCGATCGGCCTGCTCGATGCTCAGGAATACGATCAGGAAAAGATCGAAACCAAACCCGGCGATCTTCTTCTCCTGTATTCCGACGGCATGGAAGATCAGCTCGCCGAAACAGAAGACTACGGACGCAAGCGCCTTCGGAAGCTGTTTCTCGCAAGCTGTAACATGACCCCACGTGAACTCGTGAAAACGCTGTTTGCGGACGTGGACAAATTCCGCGGCTCCACTCCCCTAACCGATGACCAAACGGTGGTAGCGCTGAAGGTCCTCTAAACAGAAAATCGATGCTTCCTCCCGGCGAATTTAAGTATCGCGACGGCGAACTCGTGTGCGAAAGCATTGGCCTCAGTGCTCTCGCGCAAGCACACGGCACGCCTGCCTACGTTTATTCGAAGCACGCGATCGCTCAGCGCTTCCATGCCTACGAAGATGCTTTGGCCGGACTCCCGCATCGCGTCTGCTACTCCGTCAAAGCGAATTCGAATCTCGCCATCCTTTCCACTCTCGCCGCTGAAGGGGCCGGCTTCGACATTGTCTCGGGAGGCGAACTCTACCGTGTCCTTCACGCCGGCGGCAAAGCGTCAACCGTTGTTTTCTCCGGTGTCGGTAAAACTGAAAGCGAGATCGAATACGCGCTCCGCGAAGGCATTCACAGCTTCAACTGCGAATCCGAAACCGAACTGGACCTGATCTCTCGCGTGGCCGTATCGCTGAATCGCACCGCCTCCGTTGCCCTGCGCGTCAACCCGGATGTCAACGCCATCACGCATCCCTACATCTCCACCGGTCTCCGCGAACACAAATTCGGTATCGATATCAACGTCGCGGAAGATCTTTACATCCGGGCCTCGCGGCTTCCCGGAATCGCCGCCGAAGGCGTTAGCTGCCACATCGGTTCGCAACTGCTCGACGCCGGACCGTTGCTCGAAGCTGCGGATAAGGTCATCGCGCTCATCGGAGCCCTACGCTCACGAGGCCTCACTATCCGCTATCTCGACCTGGGGGGCGGGCTCGGTGTCGCTTATCGCTCCAATGAACGTCCCGCCGCCGCGGCGGAATTCATCGCCGGCCTGCGCCCGAAAATTGAACCTCTCGGTCTCACGCTGATGCTCGAGCCCGGCCGTTCCATTGTCGCCGAATCCGGCCTGCTCCTCACACGCGTCCTGCTGGTAAAGCAGAACGGAAAGAAGACCTTCGTCATTGTGGATGCCGCCATGAACGATCTCATTCGTCCCGCGCTTTATGAGGCGCACCACGAGATTATCCCCGTCACGAGCCGAAAACGAATGATGAAATCACCGCCGACATCGTCGGTCCCGTCTGTGAAACCGGCGATTTCTTCGCTCGCAATCGCGCGATCGCTCCGGTCAAACCCGGCGACCTGCTCGCCATCCGCACCGCCGGCGCCTACGGTTTCGTTCTCTCCTCGAACTACAACTCGCGCCCACGCCCCTGTGAACTATTGATCGACGGTAGCCGCGTCCACGTAGCCCGGGAGCGCGAGACCTATGCCGACCTGATCCGCGGGGAATCCTCAGGAATGTAACGAGTCTGCTCCTCACCGGTCCCGTTTATCGCGAAAAACCGAACTTTCGTCGGCCAACTTTCGTAGACCCAAAAGCATCCGGCATACTGATTTAAACACGCATGGACACCCTCAACGGCACGGTAGCGGTATCCGTCCAGAACCTTCGCAAATCCTACGGCGATGTCGAAGCGGTCCGCGGCATCGATCTCGAAGTCCACACCGGCGAAGTGTTTGGGCTGCTGGGTCCGAACGGGGCAGGGAAGACCACCACCATCGAAATTTTGGAGGGTCTGCGGCCCCGCTCCTCGGGCGCAGTGTCTGTTCTCGGCTTCGATCCCGCCGTGCAGGTGAAGGAGCTGAAGAACCGCATCGGCGTCTGTCTGCAGGCGACCAACCTGCCCGACAAGATGAAGGTTCATGAGGCTCTTGGGCTCTTTGACGCCTTTTACACGCAACACACCGATCGCGATCAGTTACTCAAACGTCTGCAGCTCTGGGAAAAGCGGGACGCGTTCTACAAAACGCTCTCCGGCGGCCAGAAACAGCGCGTTGCTCTTGCTCTTGCGCTCGTCAACAATCCTATTCTTCTGTTCCTTGACGAACCCACCAGCGGCCTCGATCCGCAAGTTCGACATGAAATTCACGGTGTGATTCAAGAACTTAAGGAGAATCGACGTTCTATCCTGATCACCACCCATTACATTGAGGAGGCAGAACGGCTCTGCGATCGCGTCGCCATTATCGACAACGGCAAGATCATCGAGCTCGGAACGCCGCGTGAAATCCAGCAGCGAACGTTGGGGCACACGCTGCTGGACGTCACCACGAATGAACCTATGCCAATGGAACTGCTGCCTGAAAAGCTGCGCGGCGAAAAACATACTGTAAGCGACGAAGGACGTACTCTCTCACTTCAGATCAGCGAGCCGGCAGGCGCCATCGTCGAGCTCGTGAAATGGATCGATCAACAGGGTCTGCGCCTCGTGGACATTCACATGAAGCGCCCGACCCTTGAGGACGTTTTCATCGAATTGACCGGGAAGAGGCTGCGCGACTGATGAAACCGTACCTTGCCCAAATTCAAAGCAATCTGCGGCTGATGGGCCGCGATCGCGCGGTCCTCTTCTACAGCTATTTGTTCCCGCTGAGCTTTTTCTTCATCTTCGCGGAGGTGTTCGACGCAGGCAAAAGCCCGGCCGCCATGGCGCAGGTGATTGCCGCCGTACTGATCATCGGTGTGCTCGGCAGCGGCTTCTTTGGAGCGGGCATGCGCAGCGTTCAGGAGCGCGAAACGAATATCCTGCGCCGTTTCAAAGTCGCTCCCATCAACGCTGGCCCCATCATTGTTGCGTCCATGGTGTCCGGTATCGTGGCGTTCCTGCCGCTGGTATTCATGTTCCTTGTCATCGGCAACCTCCAGTATCACGCGCCCTATCCCCACAACATGTTCTCGCTGCTGGTGTTTGTCTCGGTAGGCGTTCTCGCGTTTCGCTCCATGGGCATGATCGTCGCCTCCGTCGTCAATTCGGCGCAGGAGGCGCAACTGGTGATTCAACTCCTGTATCTCCCCATGCTCTTTCTGAGCGGCGCCACGTTCCCGGTGAGCATCATGCCCATCTGGCTCCAGAGCGTCGCCCAGTTCCTGCCGGCCACTTATCTCTTTCAGGGCATCCAATCCATTCTGCTGGCGGGAGAATCTATTCGCGCGAACGGATTTGCCGTGCTGGCGCTGCTGCTTACGCTCTTGTTGCGTTTTTCGTCAGCCTGAAGCTGTTCCGCTGGGAGAAAGAGGAGAAAATTCAGAACTCCGCCAAGCTCTGGATCCTGGCTGTTCTTGCGCCCTTTTTCATCATGGGCGTGTATCAGGCGCGTACGCAGCAAAATATCAAAAAAGACAAAATCCTGATGCGCAACGCCAGGCGCAAACGATCTTTTCTGTATCAAAACGCAAAGATCATCGTGGGCGACGGCGGGGTGATCCCAAACGGCTCCGTGCTGGTGCGCAATGGCAAGATCGCGCAGGTTTTCTCCACTCCTCCCGCCGATACAAAGTCTCTCCGGGCCGAGGTGATCGAGGCTGCCGGAAAGACGTTGATGCCCGGCCTGATCGACATGCACGTTCACATCGGCGCTCCCGGTGGCGTGTATCAGGACCAGTCGAAATACGCCGATCCCAACGCTCCCAAGCGGCGCCTCGCCGCCTATCTGTACAGCGGAATTACGGCGGTACGCAGCACCGGTGACTTCCTGGACAATTCCCTCAGTCTGCGCAGCGAAATCAATTCCGGCGCATATCTCGGCGCTGAATTGTTTGCCTGCGGTCCGCTCTTTACCGCGCCGGGAGGACACCCGACAGAATTGATCAAGAATTTTCCCGCCTCCATGCAACAAACGGCGACGGCTGAATTCGTGCGTCTGCCGAAGTCGCCGGACGAAGCGCGCAAACAGGTGGACGAACTGAAGAAAGCCGGCGTGGATTGCATCAAGGCCGTTCTCGAAGCTGGCTCCGCTCAATGGGCCTTGTTCAACCATCTCGATCCGGCGATCTACAGCGCCGTGATCGAAGAAGCTCAAAAGAACGAACTGCCCACTGCCACGCATACCGGTAATGCCGCAGACGTGAAAGAAGCCGCGGATGCCGGATCGACCAGTATCGAGCATGGCTCCATGACCGATCTGATTCCCGCCGCAACGTTCGCGGAAATGAAATCCAAAGGCCTCGCTTATGACCCCACGCTGACGGTCTTCGAAGGTGTTGTGGATCAAAGCACCGGCAATCCGGAGCTGCTCAATCGGCCCATGGTCCAGCAGGTCGGGCCAGCGGATCTGTTGAACTCCACGCGCGCATTCCTTGAAAAAGGAACGCACAAAGCGACTCCGGAGCAGATGAAGCCGTTCATGGACCGGCTCACGAAAAATCTGCTGACCGCCTACCAATCCGGGGTCCTGCTCATCGCCGGAAGCGATGCCGGCAACATGCTCGTCATTCATGGACCAACGATTCAAAACGAACTCGAGCTTTGGGTGAAGGCCGGTATTCCGCCCGCCGTCGCTATCCAGGCAGCGACTTACAACGCCGCCAAAGTTCTTCGCGCTGAGAGCCGCATCGGTTCCATTCAGAAAGGGCCGTGACGCTACACTGATCCTGCTCGACGGCGATCCTTTGCAAGATATTTCGAACACCGAGCGCATCTCACAAGTGATGTTCCGCGGCGAGATGATATCGAGGACTGAGTTATTCGATCAAGACAGCAAGTAGTATTAAAGACGCTGGATCGTGTCCTTTCGAAGGCCGGTTTGGGCTCCCGTACCGAGGCCCGAAGCTGGATCGGGGCCGGCCGGGTCCGGGTGAATGGGAAGCTGATTCAAACTCCGGATCACTGGGTCAACCTGGAACGGGACAAGGTCACGCTGGACGGCAAACCGGTCGCGTCAAGCGAAACTGCGTACGTTCTGCTTTACAAACCAAAAGGCTACATCACCAGTTACGGCGACCCGGAAGGCCGCCCGACCGTCTACGATCTAATCCCGAATGTCGATCAGTTCGTCGGCACGGTCGGACGCCTCGATCTCGACACCTCCGGTCTCCTGCTGTTGACCAACGATCATCAACTCGCCGAAGCTCTCACCAACCCGGAAAGCAAGATACCTAAAACCTATCTGGTGAAAGCGTCGACTCTGCTTAGCGATGAGCAAATCGCGCAATTGGCGCAAGGCGTCGAGCTTTCCGATGGCCCCACCCGCCCGGCCATCGCTCGCCGGGTTCGCGATTCTGAGAAGTACACATTCCTCGAACTGACCATCACAGAAGGCCGCAATCGCCAGGTCCGCCGCATGCTCGAAGGGGTGGGCAGTAAAGTGCTGAAGCTGGTCCGAACCAGCCTCGGCCCTCTGACGCTCGAAGGCCTGCGCATCGGCGAGTGGCGCGAGTTGACTCCCGCCGAAGTAGCTCGGCTTAAACGAAGGTCTTAAATTCGATCACGTCGCCGTCCTGCACCACGTACTCTTTGCCTTCGGTTCGCAGCTTCGCCTGCTCACGCGCCCGCGCAAATGAGCCCGCCGCGACCAGATCGTCATAGGTGACGCACTCGGCTGAGATGAACGCCTTTTCGAAATCCGAATGGATCACACCAGCCGCTTGCGGAGCTTTGTCGCCGGCGTGAATGGTCCAGGCGCGTGTCTCCTTCTCACCGGTGGTCAAGTACGTCCGCAGACCCAAAAGCTGATACGCCTCGCGAATCAGGTTACTGGCGCCGGTGTCCTTCACGCCCAGTCCTTCGAGGTATTCCGCCCGTTCCTCCGGAGCTAACGTGGCCAACTCCGATTCGATCTCGGCCGAAACCACCACCGCGCTGGTGTCATGATGCTCACCCACGTACTGCCGCACCTGCTGGACAAACTTATTGCTGTCCGCCGTCGCCAGATCTTCCTCCGCCACGTTGCAGGCAAACAGAGTCGGTTTGGCCGTCAACAGAAAGAACCCTTTCACTGCCGCTTTTTCTTCCGGCGTCAGGTCCATCGTCACCACCGTCTTGCCGGTGTTCAGATGGGCCTCAAGCTTTTCGAGAAGCTCCACTTCGGCGATGGCCTTCTTGTCTCCGCTTTTGGCCGCCTTCTGCTGCTTGGCTTTGCGCTTCTCGACCGATTCGAGATCGGCCAAAACCAATTCGGTGTTGATGATCTCGATATCGCGCACCGGATCGACCGTATCCATCACATGCTCGATATTCGAGTTCTCAAAGCAGCGCACCACCTGGATCAGGGCATCCACTTCGCGGATGTGACCCAGAAATTGATTGCCTAGACCTTCACCTTTGCTTGCGCCCTTGACCAATCCAGCGATATCGACGAACTCGAAGACCGCCGGAATGATCTTTTGCGAGCTGCTCAGCTTCGACAACACCTCCAAGCGCTCATCCGGAACGGTCACCACGCCGGTATTCGGCTCAATGGTGCAAAAGCGGTAATTCGCGGCCATCGCTTTGCGCGTTTGCGTCACCGCGTTGAAAAGGGTGCTCTTCCCGACATTCGGAAGCCCCACAATCCCTGCTCTTAACATTCCATTCCATCTTCGCGTACCTTTCCAAATGCCATCATGTGGGTGTGTTCGAAGAAGAACTCGCGCGAGTTCTGCCGGTCGACCTGCCGAATCGCGAGCGGCTGATCGAAAAGGCTGCCCAGCATCTCCGGCTGATCGCGTCGGCAAACCAGTACATGAACCTGACGCGCCTCACGACTCCCCATGAGGCGGCCATCAAGCACATCTACGATTCGGTCGCGCCCTGGCAGCACTTCGAAAATGCAGGGCGTGTCCTCGATGCCGGAACGGGCGCGGGTTTTCCCGGTGTTCCGCTCGCCATCGTTCTTCCCCACGTTCGGTTTACGCTCTCCGAATCCATTCAGAAGAAGGCGCGCTTTGTGGAGTCAGCCGTGGAAAGCTTGGAGCTACCGAATGTTGACGTCACATCCGAACGAGCGGAACAAGTGGCCGCCACTCAGCGCGTTGACGTGATTACCGCGCGTGCTGTCGCGCCCATCGCCCGTATTCTGGATCTGTTTCGAAAGCCTCTGAAGCAAGGCGCACGGCTGATTCTATATAAAGGACCGGATGTAGACGCTGAATTGACGGAAGCGCAGGCCTGTCGAGCGTGTGCTACTGTTCTTTGCCGGTATGAACTGCCGGATGGGCTCGGCGCCAGAACGTTGCTGGAGCTAAAAGCTAGCTCCGCTGGACGCGGAATGCCTCATAGGCAAGCACAAGCCAGCCGAGGATGAAGGCCAATCCGCCGATGGGCGTGATCGCGCCGAGCATCCGCACGCCGGAGATGGCGAGCGCGTAGAGACTTCCGGAGAAGATGACGATTCCGATGAGCAGCAGCCAAGCCACCCGCGCTTGTCCAGCGACGCTGATCGCGTTGGTCCGAGCAAGCAGGCTGACGAGCAAAATCCCAAGCGCATGAATGAAGTGGTAGAAGACCGCTTTCTCATAGACAGTCATCGAATACGCGTCTAGCCTGTTCTTCAAACCATGCGCGCCGAATGCCCCCAGGCAAACGGCAAGGGCCATGAGCAGCGATCCGACGGCAGTCCAGTTCATCCTTAGCGAGCCACCAAGGAGTGCTTTTCGCGGCAGGCTTCTGAACAGTAATAAAACGATTGGCCAGCGGCTTGGCGGCGGAAAGCCGTGGATTCGGCGACATACGTACCGCAAACCGGGTCTTTGTGCAATTCACCCGAAGGTTGCGCTGCCGGTCCTCGATCCGGCTGCCCTGTAGGTTGCGAGTTGGAGGATCTAGCGTTCACGGCGGCATTCGTGATCCCTTTCATCACACTCGTAAGTACCGCTCGGGCAATGATGACGATGAGGATTGTGAAGAGTAATTCTAAGGCTGCACGGAACATGGAGGGAACTTCGAATAGAAGGGTGTTCTGGAGGAACACCCCTTATTCATCATACAGAGAGGAAGGGAGCTACTTCTTCTGCTTCTTATTGGCTTCGGGGTTGTGGATCTTGGTTTGGACCGTCTGGCCCATGGCCTGCAGCATAGCCGTGGCTTCTTGCGCATGCTTGCCGTTGGGCTGCAGCTCAAGATACTTCTGCAGGGCTGGTGCGGTATCGGGCGGGTAGCTCTGCGCGCCCGTCTTCGGGTCCACCGACCCCTTCATCATCTGAAGGCTTCCATATTGGTACCAGGCTTCTGCATAGTTTGGATCCGCGTCGGTCGCTTTTTTGAAGAAGTCGGCAGCCCCGGCCGGGTTACCGCTGTTCACCATGTTGGCTCCCATGTTGAAGTACGCCTTCGACGCCATGGCGGGATCCATCTGCGCGGCCTTGTTCAGAGCTTCTGTCGCTTCGGGCATCTTCTTTTCCGCGCCATAGATGTTGCCCATCTGGTTGTAAATGGCTGCGGAATTGGGATTGATGGCTAGAACCTTTTTGTAGGCGTCGAGCGCCGCATCGAATGACGCGGTTCGCTGATCGCCGGTTTGCGTCTGTCCTAAACCGTAGTAAGCGTCGCCCAGGCCGTCCCAAACAGCTTGCTGAGTAGCATCGAGCTCACCGGCCTTTTTAAAGTTGTCGATAGCAGCCTGATAATCGGCCGCCTTCTTTGCCGGGTCGGTATCCGCGGCAGCCGCATCGGCCGAGGCCTTACCGGCGTTGTAGGCGTCGTCAAGGGCCTTATTCTTCTTCATCTGCTCGGTTCGCTGCTTGAGTTGAGCCTCGTACTGCGCTTTCTGCTCTTTACTCATGCCGCGCTCCACGTCCTGCGATGCCTGACCGGTATTGGCGGCCTGCTGTTGGGCTGCCTGCGCCTGCGCGACCTTTCGCAGGTCGAAATCTATGGACGGGTTATCGCCATAGCTGGAATGGACCTTGGAGACCTTGTCCACCACCTTGCCGTCTACTTCACAACTGATGTCGAAATCGCCAGAGGGCAGGCCGGTGTACAGCCAGTGTCCGTGTTTATCGGTCTTAACCTGATAGTGCCCTTTGATATCGGTGCGATTCAGCACAATCACCGCACCCTTTAAAGGCTGACCGTTCGCGTCCTTCACATCCCCTTGCAGAGTGGTCGTCTGGGCGAAAGCCGCGCAGGCCCCAAGGAGGAAGAAACCGCCTAGAACAAGCGAACGTCGCAACTGCGCGAACATACTTTTTGGAATCTCCTTATCTTTGATTTCAGCCTAAGCATACTACACCATAAGACCCCCAAGAGGGGGGATTTAGTGTCGGATAAGTAAAGGAGAATACAGGAAAATTGTTAGAGGTCAGGGTAGCCGGGGGTGTGGGCCGCACCCTGCGCCGGTCGAGACGCATCAATCTCTTACAGGTAATTCAGATCCGATAAAATGCACAGAACTACGAGGAATTCGTTACTCCGGAAGGTGCTACTTTTTAGCTGCTGCTGCTTTGTGCCGTTCGGGGCGCTAGCTGCTGCGGGTCTGCATTTGAATGAGGCAGAAAACCTATACCAGCGGACCGACTACCAGCGCTCACTGTCTCTTCTCGATAGACAAACGCACGACGCAAGCGCTAACTTCCTGATGGCACGCGACTATTTCATGCTGGCGGATTACAAGAAGGCGACGGATTACCTGCAGAGAGCGATGGCCGGCGCTCCCAACAGCGGGCTGTACATGGATTGGCTCGGCAAGATCTATGGAAAGCGCGCCGAGAACTCGAACCCGCTACTGGCGCCCGGTTTGGCGGTGAAAGCACGGCAGTCATTTGAGCGGTCAATAGAACTGGATCCGCGGAACAGCGAAGCTTTGGAGGATCTGTTCGACTACTATCTGGAAGCTCCAAGCTTTCTCGGAGGCGGGTACGATAAAGCTTCCGATGTCGCGGGGAAGATTGCCGCAATCGACCCGTCGGAAGGCCACTTTGTAAAGGCGAAGCTGGCGCAGAAACGCAAGGAGTACGCGGATGCGGAGTCGCACTTCCGCGAGGCGGTTGGAGCGGATCCTCATGCGCGTAGGACATCAGATCGGCTTGGCAAAATTCTTGGCCAATCAAGGCCGAACACGGGAAAGCGATCAAGTTCTGGAGGCCGCTCAGAAGGAACAGCCGAATTCCCCCAAGCTCTGGTTTGCGCGCGCGGATATTCTGATCCGGCAAAACCGCGATTTGGCAGAGGCCAAGCTGCTGCTGCAGCGTTATCTTGAAGCCCCTGTCACGGTTGACGATCCACCTAAAGAGCAAGCGATCAAACTCCTGAAGCAAGCCGGCGGCGTAGACACAAGTGATCCTCACCGAAGCCATCAGTTTCAGCCTGGAAGCGCTACGGGCAAACCGGCTTCGAACCTTCCTCACGGCGCTCGGACTGATCATCGG
This sequence comes from uncultured Acidobacteriaceae bacterium, assembly GCA_963849445.1. Classification (GTDB taxonomy): domain Bacteria; phylum Acidobacteriota; class Terriglobia; order Bryobacterales; family Bryobacteraceae; genus Bog-105. Next base: position 167,314 of record CAWKHS010000016.1, read on the forward strand.
CAACGCTTCGGTCATTCTGGTGGTGACGATTTCGCTGGCCAGCACGGATTTGATCCTTGATCTGATCCGCGGGGTCGGCTCCAATCTCGTTTTCGCGAACTATCAGGGGGGCGGTCAAAATGTCGCCCAGGCAGCAGCGGATTTTGTGAAGCTTGCGGACGTGCAGGCGCTGCGCGACACCTTAGGGAACCAAATCATCGCCGCAACCGCCGTGATGAACACGACCGACCAGATTGTGGTCAACGGGAAAGTCCGCCAAGTCACCGTGGATGGCGTGGATGAGAACTACCCGGAGGTGCGGAACATCGTGATCCTCCGAGGACGTGCCTTCGACCAGAGCGATATCCTGCTGCGCGAGCACGTAGCAATGCTGACCGACAAGTTGGCGATTCGCATCTTCGGGAGCCAGGATGCCGCCATCGGTCAGATCGTCAAAATCAGCCAGCTTCGGTTCACGGTGATCGGCACATTTCGCGAGAAGACGAGCACCATGGGCATGGGTGAAATGTCCGACGAGACGATTCTGATCCCGATCACGGTCATGAGGTACTTCTTGCCATTTGAGCGTGTCGATCCGGTGTATCTGGAGGTGCGGAATGCCCGCGACGTACCGCTGGTGTCGCGCGAGGTGGGTGAGATTCTTCAGAAGCGGCACCGGCCCGGCGCTCAGTACAACGTCCAGAATCTGAAAGCGATTCTCGACGCGGCCGACTCGATTGCCACGATTCTCACTATCGTGCTCGTGATTGTGTCGGCTATCGCGCTGCTGATCTCCGGGATCGGGATCATGAATATTATGCTGGTGACGGTGACGGAGCGCACGCGAGAGATCGGAGTGCGCATGGCCGTCGGGGCCTCCCGAAGAGAGATCCTGCTTCAGTTCCTGGTGGAGTCGGTCCTGATCAGTTTGGCCGGCGGCATCATCGGCATCATCATCGGTCTTCTGTTGCCGTTGAGCGTGCGACTGTTCACCAATCAGGTTCACGTTCCCATATCGGTGCTCTCGGTGGTTGTGGCTTTCGGAGTGTCGTTTACCGTGGGCGTCGGGTTCGGACTGTTGCCGGCTCGCCGCGCCTCGCAATTGAATCCCACCGAGGCGCTGCGCTACGAGTAGTTTTTCATCACACGAAAAAAGATCCAACTCGCTCTGAAAGCGAATCCTAAACGGGGAGGCGAAATGTTCGCCTCAACACACCTGTAAGGAGGCAGCAGTTCATGGAATATAAAGACTTGGCAAGCACAGACCCCCGGCCAGGGGCACGCGAGGAGCACCGCGAAGGGCCGGTTGCCCGCAGCATTGAGCAGCAAACGGCGAAACTTCCCTCAGATTGGTTTCTTTGGGCCGCATTCGGTTCGATTGCCGGATCACTTGCTTTCAAGATGACGGGTAAAGATCACCACGCCCTCTTCGTTGGACAATGGACGGCGCCGTTTCTACTGCTTGGAATCTACAACAAGCTCGTGAAGCTGCACGGCTCGGAAGGGGTGTAGTTCTCGCGCAAGGGTGCTCCTGAGAGCACTCTTGCGCTCTGAAGCCTAGGCGTGCTGGCGTTCGGTTGTGGTGCGACGGCTCAAAAGCGAATAGGCGCTGAATAACACCCCGGAATAGAACAGGTCACCCAGCAGCGTGCGCCCGAAGAAGGGCAGCGCGGCGATGTAGCACGCCACAAATCCAGCGGCGGTGTGGCTGTATGTCGGATCGCTCCACCACGAGGGCAGGTTGGTAAAGAAATAAAATTGGATGCTGCCCAGCACTGCGACCGAGGCGATTCGCCAGGCATTCGTCGAACGGCGCAGAAGAAGCCGGCCTAACAGCACGCTGAACAGGAAGGAAGCATAAACAACGAGAGTCGTCCACGAATACGCCGGATAATGACCTTCCATCAGGCTACGCATCGGATCCGTTACTACCATGACGACGAGCGGAACGACATAGGCTTGCCAGCCATTAAGTCGAGCGCCGCCAAAGAGCGCCAACCCGCCAACAGGGCTAAAATTGGGCGGGTGCGGCACCAGGCGAACGAGTGCGGCGAGCACCGTCAAACTAAGTGCTAAGGGCTGGAATCCGGACTTCCTACCTTCGATCTGACTCTCTTCCATTCTGAACTTCAGTATACGAAAAACAGCGGTAGAATCAGCTATCTGGACGTTCGTCTGCGAAAAACATTGCGAAGCACGCTTTCTGTCCTGATGTTGTTCTTGGCCGCTGCAATGGGCGTCCAAGCGCGTCAAACGGCCGCGCTTCGCACGGACATACAGCCGCAAGATCCAAAGCTTCGGGCGCAAGCTGTGACTCTTCTTGAGCAAGCGGTACAAGCCAGCACCCCGCCAAGCTGGACAAATGTGCAGATCGATACGCGCTTTCACGTCGTCAATCCAGCCCCCGGTGATCCTGCTGACGGCGAACACATCCTGACCGTTGGTTCTTGGTGGAAGCTGCGGCGACATGAATGGATCTATGGTTCGAACCATCTGCTGATGGTGCGCAATGGCGAGCGCGCTTATTGGCCGGTCAGCGAGGGCCAGAAGCCATCCTTCGCAGACATGATCGAGAACACCACACCCATCGACTTAGTACGCTTCAACCGCGAGGATGTGATCCGCTCCATCGTCACTCGGGCAGACGGGACTCAGTGCATCAATTTCGAAGTCGTTTTCGGCGACCGTGAGGTGCCGGGTGAAATCTGTGTCGATCCCGAACACCACTGGATGGTTTCCAAAAGTCTTGGTGACACTCTGACGCTCAATTCGAGGTTCGTTCCCTTCCACGAAGCATTTGTGCCGGAGCATGTAGAGATCTGGGTGGGAGGCGCGCAGCAGTTTATTTTTGAACAAACTGTCACGGCCACAAGCAATTTTCCAGCGGACTATTTCGCGGTCCCGGAGAACGCCAATATCAAAATGGGCACGGCCTGTGCCGAGTTCAGGCCGTCTCATCCTCTGAACGCGCCCCAACCGATGCCGCTCAGCTCGGCCCCCACCGTTACCGATGTTCGGCTCCAAGGGGTAGTTGGTGCCGATGGACGCGTCTCGTTATTGCGAGCCCTTGATAGCCTGTATCCGGACCTGAACCAGCAGGCGATTCAGATAGCTTCTCAATGGACGTTTACACCCGCCGCTTGCGACGGTAAACCAACAGCCTGGTATACGGATTTTGTCGTAGAGTTCAAAGGCCGCTGAAATTTAGGAGAGATGTTGGAAGCTCACCAAGCGGAGGGCGGATCACTGGCCGGGAAGCTATCTTCCACCGTTACATCGTGAGCGCGGTCGGTATGGGTTTTCTCGCTTTTAACGGAAAAGCCACCGGTTTTCGCCCAAATTAACCACCCGACGATTGGCGCAGAGATTCCGAGTACAAAGAAGGCAAATTTACGACCTTTATCTTGTGAGTCCGTCATAGCAATTCCCTTTTTAAATGTACGCTATGCCTGCCGCAGCGGGCGTATGAAGAGATTAGAGCGTGAAACGAGTTGGGCATGCTCCTGGTCAGACTACGAGAGGGCGAAATGGCTTCCACCGTTTGGCGCGGTTACATCAGCTTTGGTCTGATCTCGATTCCTGTGCGATTGTTCCGGGCGGCGCGTGCCGAAAGGGTAGGCCTGCGCCGGATGTATCGAGCCGAAGCCCCAGCGGCGACGGAAGCTCCGGTGCGTGAGGCGGCGGTTCGCGCGCCAGAAAGCATGCTTGCCAAGCCTGGGCCGGTCCGGCGTGGAGAGCCGGAGGAGGAGCCATCCGTCACCAGGTTCCCAGCGCAAGTACAGCCGATTCTTACCCCTGTTAAGCAGGTTTCGGTGCGAAGCGGAAGTGACGAAGTTTTGCCCGAACAGTCGGTAGTAAAGGGATACGAGTACGAGAAGGGCCGGTTTGTAGCGCTGGAGCAGGAAGAGCTGAAGAGTGTCGCTCCAAAGACTTCGACAGCTATGGAAATTGAAGAGTTTGTCGAGCTGGCGCAGGTGGATCCCGTCTATTTCGAGACGTCGTATTACGTGACACCGGAAGAAGCGGGGGAAAAAGCGTACGCGCTGCTATATCGTGCCATGCAAACTAGCGGGCTGGTGGCGATCGCGCAGTTCGCAATGCATAGCAGGGAGCACGTCGTGGTGCTGCGGCCGGGCAAGCGGGGCATGCTCGCGCACACAATGTTCTTCGCGTCCGAAGTGCGGGCGGACGAAGAATATCGAGCGGAGACGAGCGCCGTCGCCGAAAAAGAGCTGAAATTGGCGGAGACCTTGATTCAATCGCTCTCTACGTCATTCGAACCTGAGAAGTATCGCGACAAGTATCGTGAGCGGCTGGAATCGATGATCGCGAAAAAAGTGGAGGGTCAGCCTGTCAGTACGGTTGAGACGGTATCCAGGCCGGCGGCAGTGGTCGATATTGCCGACGCGCTGCGTAGAAGCCTGGCGAATTTGAAGAAGCCCGCAACGTCCGATCAGCAATCGCGAAACCCGGAAGCCTCGCCTGCTCCGCGCGCCAAGAAGACCTCACGCGCGGGCGGAAACCGTTAACGCAAGTAATATTTCTCCGACAGCTTTCGTTGCTGGCCGATGATTCAAAAGCTAAGGCGTAGTAATCCGCGTCGGGCGAGATCAGTCACAATGCCGTAAACCAAGTGCGAAGCAAATGCTCGTGCGTGCGAAGTGACATCTGTTTCGGGAATCGGTTTTGAGAGACCGAAAGCTGGGACCGCCATTTCGTCCGCGATTACCCAAACGGCCGTTCCGTAGGTTGCGCCGAATCCGGCTTTCGCCACGGGACACGTTTCCGCGAGCGCGCCGTAAACAGCTCCGACGGATGCACCGAAGCCGTAATGGACAGCAGGTCCCGCCCATCTCTTTTCGTCGGCCGTCAGGGTGTGCTGAAAAAGGCCTTGCGAGATCGCGTTCGCGGTTTTAACCGTGGCATCATCGCTCGCTTCCTGGGATTCCTGATCTTCCGGTTTTCGCTTCGATTTGGACAGGCCGCTTAACAGAGCTTGAAACTGATTCATTGCCCATGCACCCGCTAAACCACAGACCGATGTCACGGCAATACTTTTGATGATCGTACGCGCACTCTTTCCCATACCAACCCCTTCGCTTCCAGAGTAGATACGACTTCTTTACGTACCTGTTACTTTAAACGTGTTTTTGGGGAGGCGAGTGAGTTTCATTCGTTGTTACCACTTAACCCGCAACGACCGTTTGCCGCTGCTCGCCGAGACCTTTGATGCCAAGTTGGATCACGTTGCCGGCGCGGAGATAGACTGGCGGCTTTTGGCCCAAGCCGACGCCAGGCGGTGTGCCGGTCGAGATGATATCGCCCGGCTGTAGGCTCATAAAGCGACTCAGATAGCTGATGAGATGTGCTACGCCGAAGACCATTGTCTTCGTCGATCCATTCTGAAAACGGCGGCCGTCCACTTCCAACCACATGTCCAGATTTTGCGGATCCGGGATGTCATCCGCAGTCACGAGCCACGGGCCGATAGGGCCGAAGGTATCGGCGCTTTTGCCCTTCACCCATTGACCGGTACCCTCCAGTTGAAAAGCTCGTTCCGACACGTCGTTGACGACGCAGTAACCGCAAACGTGCGAAAGCGCATCTTGTTCGGCGACGTACTTCGCTTCCTTGCCAATCACGACGCCCAGTTCCACTTCCCAATCGGTTTTAGTTGAGCCTCGCGGCATCACGATATTGTCATTCGGTCCGCAGATAGCGGATGTGGCCTTCATGAAGAGGACCGGTTCGGTGGGTACGGCCATGCCGGATTCGGCCGCATGATCCGAATAGTTGAGGCCTATGCAAAGAAACTTGCCGACGCTCCCGACGCAGGGACCGAGACGAGTTGACGCAGGAACCAGAGGGAGCTTCCCGAGATTGATTCCGCGTATCTTCTGGAGCGATTCCGAAACCAACGCGGCTCCGGCCCAGTCCTCAACGACTCCTGATAAATCGCGAACATCTCCCTCGCTATCGAGGATGCCGGGACGTTCGGCGCCGGCGTTACCGTGACGAAGCAGCTTCATTTCTCCTCGATGATACAAGTGGAGCACTCGACGGTGCGTTTGGGCCGGCGATATGCTGATCAGTGATATGGACGAATGAAGAAAAACGCGGGCTCGAGTTACTTTGTTCCGGCTCTGGAAAAAGGCCTCGACGTGCTGGAAACCCTGGCGAATGCGACCGTTCCGCAAACGCTCGCAGAGTTGGCGCGTGCACTGAACCGCACTTCCAGCGAGTTGTTTCGCATGATCGATGCACTGGAGAAGCGTTCTTACATCGCTCGCGATCCGGCGACCGGAGCGTACAGTTTGACGCTCAAGTTATACGAGTTGGCTCACACCCACTCGCCTGTCGATCAACTATTGCGAGCGGCTCAGCTACCCATGCGGCAGTTGGTTAGAACACTGCATGAAACGTGTCTGATCTCGGTTATTAGCGAGGGTCAACTCGTCACGATTGCGCAAGAAGAGAGCCCGGAGCCCGTGCGATTATCCGTGGAGGTCGGCTCGAAAATTCCTCCTTTTCATACGACGTCCGGCATTCTGCTCCTTGCTTTTATGGATGATGAATCGCAGCGGCTGCTGCTGGACCAGGATTCGAAATACGTGAAGATGTCGCGTGCGGAGAAGGCGAGGATTCAGACAAAATTTGCGAAGATCCGGAAGCAAGGTTGGTATTTCGCTCCGAGTAGCCGTCGAACGGGGTTGGATTTATCTTGCCTGGTAGGAAACCCTGCGTTAGGCATAGCAGCGGGTCTGGCAGTACCGTTCCTCGCAGGGGGCAGGCACGAAGGAAAAGAGCGGCAGGCGCTACCGGCCGTGATGGAATGCGCGCGCCAGATCACCGCCTCGTTAGGTCTGACGTCACCGCTTAAGCGGGCGGGCCGGTAGTCCGCCGCTGCACTTAGGCCGGCGGCCCGCTAGCCCGCCGCTGAACCAGCAGAAGGTGCTCGAAGACGAGCACCGTTTCGCCTCGCTGATTGACCACTTCGCCCGCTTCTACGACGATTCCATGGCGCGGCCGTTTCAGGTCGTCCTTTTTCTCTTTGACAATCACACGGACTTGAATTGTATCTCCGATAAAGACCGGCTTGACGAATCGCAGACGGTCGTACCCATAAGACATGGCGCGCGGATTGATCGCGCCTGCCGTCATACCGACCGCAACGCTGAACACTAAGGTTCCGTGCGCCATGCGTTGCCCGAAGCTTTGTGCTTTACACCATTCGGCATCCATGTGATGAGGATAGAAATCGCCTGTCTGTCCGGCATGTAGAACGATATCGGTTTCCGTGATGGTACGGCCGCCAGTGTGGCGGCGGGCGCCGCAGTCGTAGTCTTCGAAAAACTGTTCCTGGATCATAGATATCTGCCGATCTTTGGTTGCGAGTAGTTCTTTATTATATTTCTTTACTAAACATCACGTTTGCATATAAAATACGCTCGAATGTACTCCCAGGAAGGTGAAGGTGCGCTTGTGGTGAACCGACGTCAGTTCTTTTCCGCGATGACAGGCGTTGCCGGCCTGCTTTGCAGCCCAGCAGCCGAAGCCGCTCCGGCGGACACCAGCACGAAACGTCCCGTATTCCTTGTCCCAAACTTCCATCCTGCGAGTTGTGGTTGGTTGACGACCTTTTCCAAAGAGCGAGTCTATTGCGCAAACAGCTATCTAAATCACCTGGACCGGGTGCGCGACGACCCTGAATACGAGTTCGTGATGTCGGAGGTGAACAATGTTATCGCGATTATGAACTTCCGGCCAGAGCGCATTCCTGAGTTGAAGCAGCGAATAGCGGAACGGCGCGTCGAACTTGTGAACGGATACTTTCTGGAATCCGCCATCAACTTGGCGGGGGGTGAAGCCCTGATGCGGCTCGGCTTGGAGGGCATCCGCTGGTATCGGGAGATGTTCGGCGTAAACCCGCGCTTCTCCTGGAACATCGATGTGTGTGGCACGCATGACCAGATGCCGCAAATCGCCTCTGAGTTGGGATTTGAAGCGCTGGTGTATACCCGCAAGAATCCGACGGGAAAGACGATCTTCGAATCAGTTTCGCCGGATGGCTCAAAGATCCTGACTTTCTGCCCTGGCCATTACAGCGAAGCCAGCGAACTTTTCCACACGAAAGAAGCGTTGTCTGCGGAAGGCCTGGCCAAAGTAGATACCTTCTTCGAGACCAAAGAAGCTATTACGCCTGCTCATGCGCCATTACTGGTGCTTGCCGGGTCTGGCGATTACGCCTTGGCTCCGGTAGTCAAGAGCTATCCCAGCCAATTGTTGGCCGATTGGAAAAAGGCCAATCTCGGCCGGGAGATCGAGTTCTCTACGCTGAGCAAATACGTGGACAGGGTCAAAGCCGGAATCTCCGCGGGAGAGATTGAGATACCCACGTCGATGGGCGGTACCGCTTACGATTTCGATGCGTTTTGGATTGAGAACCCGACAGTCAAAACATTGTTCCGCACCAATGAGCACCGTCTGCAGGCCGCGGAGATGCTTGCGACCATCGCAAGCCTGAAAGCTGCGGCGGAATATCCCGCGGAGGCGTTATACGAATCGTGGATTCTGATGGGTCTGAATATGGACCGCAACACACATTGGGGCTCGGCCGCGGGGATGGTGTTTGTCGATGAGAAATCCTGGGATGTTCGCGATCGCTTTGATTGGGTACACCGGACAGTTGAATCGGTGGTGGAATCCTGTGGCCAAGAACTTCTCGGACGAGGAGAACATGTCAGTCTGTTTAATCCGTTAAATTGGACCCGCACTGATCCCTTTGTGGTCCATATGCCCGAAGGCAAGTCACTCGAAGGAATCTCATGCGAACGGCTGCCGGATAATTCGGCGCTGTGCCGGGTGGATCTCGGTTCGGTCAGCACTCACACTCTGAAGCTTGCTTCCGAGGGGGTCCCTGCGCCACGGCCTGTTTCTCACCCGGATGACATACAAACTAAATCTTATGTTGCGAAAATCGATCCTCAGAATGGATCCCTGATCAGTCTTAAGCTGAAGGCAACCGGAAGGGAAATTCTAGGCGGCCCGGCGAATGTGACTGTGGCCGAACGGCCCAAACGAATGCCGCACCCAGGTGACGACCCAGGTGACTTCATGCCGGTCCGGGCGCAACGCCAAAGACTGGCGACATCGAGCGAGGGCGAATCCTCGATCAAGGTGTATGAAGGGCCGATTGCGACTACGTTCGAAATAACCGGATCCTTCTACGGTGGCGGGCTGATGCGTCGCAAGGTGCGCTTTTACCACGACCATCCGCGCATAGACTTCGAGACGGAATTGAATGACATCCCGACGTACACCGTGGTTGTGGCGGAGTTTCCGTTGGCTGAAGATATTACCGAGATGCGCCACGGCATTCCGTTCGGTTTTTCCCACGGCGCATGGTCCAAGCCAAACCCGAACTTACACGGCTGGACAAAAGGAATTGTGCCTGCAGTTCGATGGAGTCACTATTCGCTGGCTTCCGGAGGTGGGGTCGCGCTGTTCGATCGCGGCTGTAGTGGGCGCGAAACAGAGGGCCGGATTCCGGTTCTCTTTCTCTTGAATGCGGAAGATAAGTATTACGGTTATCCCAATCCCTGGCTGAGCGGGAAAGGCAAACACTTCCTGCAGTATTCGCTGGTCGTGCACGACACCGATTGGCCAGAGGCAAGGATTCCGCAGCTTGCCTGGGAATACAACGCGCCTCCTGTTTGGCTGCATGGGACGAAAGCAGACTCTCTCAACGGATTGGTCGAGACTTCAGAAAACGTGATTGTGGAGGCGATGCGCCGCGAAGAAAGCCACATCGAAGTGCGACTCGTAGAGTGTGTGGGTGTCGCCGGGTTGGCCACGGTGGAAGTGAGGCTTCCCCACACCGCAGCCTATGTGACTGATGCTATGGGCAACCGGAAGTCCGATCTACTTTCCGGTCCGAAATACCGTATCCCGGTTCGACCGCAGCAAATCGTAACGCTGCATCTTGAGACCGGATCGGCAGTTCTCACTCCCAAACCCATCACGTCTTGGGATCGCTTCGTTCCCACGGAAAAACTGCCCGCGCTTCACGCTTATGACCCCAACACCGTGGGTCATCCGCCAAAGGGCAGCTAAAGAATCGACGTGACACATCTTACCGGCATTACCTGGAATCACACCCGCGGCTACTTGCCCATGGTGGCGACAGCGCAAAGATTCTGCGAAATGAATCCGGACGTGACGATCAACTGGCACAAGCGCTCGTTGCAGGAATTTGCCGACTACCCGATCCAAAAGCTCGCAGAACAGTTTGATCTGTTGGTGATTGATCATCCTTTCTCTGGTTACGCGGCCAGTCATGGGTCGCTACTTCCGTTGGACGAGTGGCTTTCGGCGGCTTTTTTGAACGATCAGGCGGAAAATGCTGTAGGCCAGTCTCACGCGAGCTATCGGTATGCCGGGCACCAGTGGGCTCTCGCCATCGATGCCGCAACACCGATCAGCGGCTACCGGAGCGACCTGATGGAACAGGCGGGCGCGAAGACGCCTGAGACCTGGCCGGAACTAACAGATCTTGCTCAACAAGGCTTGGTCGCAATTCCAGCTATTCCAATCGATAGCTTGATGAATCTATACATGCTCTGCGGCGCGCTGGGAGAGAATCCGTTCGAAGAGCGATGCCTTTTTGTGAATAGAGAAGTCGGGCAAGTTGCCGTTCAGATGTTACGCGAACTTGTTTCGCTGTGTGACTCCGAGTGTCTGTGCAGGAATCCGATCGCGACATGGGAACTGCTCTCATCCAACCAAAAGGTTGCCTACTGTCCGTTCGCTTACGGCTACTCGAACTACTGGCGCCGGGGATATGCGCCGAATCTGCTTCAAGCCGGTGGCCTGGTGCGATTAGAAAACGGCCATCCCTGCCGGTCCACGTTGGGTGGCACGGGCTTAGCAATTTCGTCAGGATGCCCTCATAAATCTTTGGCGGTGGGATACGTTCAGTTTGCCGCCTCAGCGGAATGCCAAACCGGGCTGTACTTCGATTCCGGCGGCCAGCCGGGTTACCGCGCTGCTTGGCTCAATCGCCCTATCAATGAAAGAAGTAACAACTTCTTCGCGGGTACGCTGGCCACTCTGGATAACGCTTACCTTCGGCCCCGCTTCGATGGTTATCTAGAGTTTCAGGACAAAGCAAGTTTAGTTCTCCACGAATTTCTGACCAGTGGCGGCTCTGAAACTCGTGTCATCGACGACCTGAACCGATTAGCTGCCGGGTACACCCGCGCGAGGGACAACGAGAGCCTATGAAGAACCCGAATCCCGATCCTTCCACGCATAAGGATATTCCAATCTGGAATGCCGAAGATTGGCATTACGAGGATTTTGACATCGGTGAGCGCGCACGCTCCATTCGCCGCACCATCTCCGAAGGCGAGAGCATGATGTTCAACGCCCTGGTGCTCGATATGCATCCGTATGTCGCCGACGATGTCTTTGCAACGGAAGAAGGCATCTTCAAAAGAAGAATTGTCGCTGGAGCGCTGGTTTTTAGTATGGGTTTAGGCCTGATGGCGCATAACTGCGTTCACACCTTCAGCTACGGCTATGATCGCCTTCGCTTTATCAAGCCAGTATTTATCGGCGACACCATTTACACAATCCGAACCAATCTCGAGAAACAGCCGAAGTACCCGGATAAGGGGATGGTGCGCGTCTCTTATGAGGTCTTCAAACATCCGGGCGAATTAGTTCTCTACTGCGAGCACCTGCAGATGGCGACCTATCGCGAGCCGTCGAAATTTGTCAACCCGGCAAAGGGTGCTTAGCCGGTTTTTCCGATGAGTTCAGACGCTCAGTTCCGTGTTGCGGTCCGTCGCTTTGGGCCATTTGAATCGGCTATTCGGAAGCAGTGGGAGTCTTTTGAGAGGGACGCCAAGACCGGACTGACGCTCGACGCGCAGGCCTTCGATCTTCCCGAGTTGTCCGAGACGGTGTTTCCAAATGAGACACTTTCTCCGGACCGCTGGGATGTAGTGTTTATCAACACCGACTGGGTGCTGGCGGCCCATGCCAAAAACGCCGTTGTGGATCTAGCGCCCTTTCTTCGCGACAATCCGCCCGACGGCTATCCCGATGCTTGGACGGATTCCCTACTTCGCCTGCAGGATGTGAACGGCTTCATTGTTGGTCTTCCTTACCACGATGGCCCAGAGTGTTTGATTTACCGGCGCGACCTTTTCGAGGACGAGAACGAACGCGACAATTACCGGCAGCGCTTCGGGAAGCCTTTGCGTCCTCCGGAATCCTGGTCTGAATTTCAACAAGTTGCCCGCTACTTCCACCGCCCGCACGAAGGATTGTACGGCACCGTGTTTGCGGCATTTCCAGACGGGCACAACACGGTTTATGACTTTCTGCTGCAACTCTGGACTCGTGGCGGTGAGTTGTTCTCGAAAACTGGAAAACCGACACTCGAAACACCCGCGGCGCAAGAGGCGCTCTCGTTCTATCGCGCCATGCTGCAGGATTGTGACGCATTACATCCCCGCTGCCGCGAAATGGACTCAGTCCAGTCGGGCGTCGCGTTTGCCGCTGGTGAAGTAGCCATGATGGTCAACTGGTTCGGGTTTGCGGCGATGGCAGAAACGCTGGATGAGTCAAAAGTGAAAGGACGGGTAAGCCTTGCGCCGATTCCTTCCGGCGAAAATGGCACGACAGTTTCACTCAATGTGTACTGGCTGCTCGCAGTATCGGCAAAGAGCGCCCGGCCCGAAGTGGCCTACTCGTTTCTCCGGCATTGCGCCAGTCAAGAAATGGATAAACTGCTGACCCTGGAAGGCGGAATCGGCTGCCGAAAATCGACTTGGCAGGATGCGGAGGTGCATCGCATCGTACCCTATTACAGCCGCTTGGAGCAGTTGCACCAGAATGCCCGTGAAATGCCTCGAATGTCGGAATGGCCGAACGTTGCTCATGTGATCGATGCCATGATGCTTCGCGCAATGAACACGAATGATTCCATCCGTATCATCCTGCAGGACGGACAAGATGCCATGGAGCGGGTGCTCTCGTGAAGCGAGACGCGTCCGAGTCGCACGGCGAAGGTCTGCGTAGAATAGGGCTTGTCGTTCAACCTCTTTCGGACGGTGAGGTCAGAAGCAAATGAATATAGGTTTGAACTCTCCAGCAGTTGGTCTCAAGCGATCGGCCCAGCCGAAGTTGTTTTCGCGTCAAGACCTCGTCCCGTTCATTCTGGTGACGGCGTTGTTTTTCCTTTGGGGCATTCCAAACAACTTGAACGACATCCTGATCCGCCAATTCATGAAGTCTTTCGAGATCACCCGGTTCCAAGCGGGGCTGGTGCAGTCGGCCTTCTACTTCGGATACTTCGTGTTCTCTATGCCGGCGGCGTTGATCATGCGCCGGTTCGGCTATAAGTCGGGGCTGATTGCGGGTCTGATGCTGTATGCAGCCGGCACTTTTCTGTTTTGGCCCGCGGCCATCGTCCAGAGTTACGCGTTCTTCTTATTGGCGCTGTTCGTGATCGCGAGCGGCTTGGCGTTCCTCGAAACAGGTTCTAGCCCGTTCATCGCGCAGATTGGCGATCCGGGCAGCACGGAGCGGCGCCTTAATTTCTCGCAAGCGTTCAACCCTTTGGGCTCCATCACCGGTGTTTTGATCGGCACGACATTTATCTTTTCAGGCGTAGAACTGAGCCATGCACAGATCCAAACGCTCGAAGCGGCCGGACGATACAAAGCCGTGCTCCAGAGCGAGACCATGCGCGTGATTACGCCGTATCTGGTTCTCGGTGTAGTTGTTCTGGCGTGGGCGCTCCTGATCGCTAGAACGAAATTCCCGAAACTGGGCGAAGAGAATCTCTCTTCGCAGGGCGCCGATCATGGACACTTTCGCGAACTCCTGCAATACCCGCATTTTGTCAAAGCGGTCATCGCGCAGTTCTTTTATGTGGGAGCGCAAGTTGGCACGTGGAGTTACTTCATTCAGTACGTCCAGGATTATGTGCATGAGTCGGAAAAGGTGGCCGGCTACTTCCTGACAGGAACTTTGGTGGCGTTCGCCGCCGGCCGCTTCGCCGCCACTTACCTGATGAGGTTCGTTCAACCGAATCGACTGATGGGTGTGTACAGCATGATCAATGTACTACTGGTAGCTACAGGTATCCTGTTCCCAGGGTGGATCGGACTCTGGGCGATCTTCCTGACAAGTTTCTTCATGTCGCTGATGTTCCCGACGATTTTCGCACTCGGACTGAAGGGCCTGGGACCTAACACGAAGCTGGGCGGTTCGCTGCTGGTCATGGCAATCATCGGTGGAGCTGTATTTACGCCTGTAATGGGGCTAGTCTTTGAAGCGACCTCCAGCATGGCGAAGGCAATGCTCATTCCTTTAGGGTGCTATTTGTTCATCGGCTATTTTGCTTACTTTGGGGCTCAAGTCGAAACTAGCCGCCCAGCGTGACAGTTTGGCGCGTCTCGGCACTCGTCTGAATGGCTTCGAGAATACGCAGCGTTCCCAGAACGTCCTCGCCTGAAGTCTCCGGCTGGGTGTTGTTAGTGATTGCGTCCATCAGCGAACTCATTGGCCCCATGAAAGCATCGGGGAACCAGCGGCCTTCCAGCTCCATTTCCATGGAGCCCCGGGGAAGCAACTCGCGATGCGAAAACCGGAACAAATCGGATCGCCCGACGGGGTAGTTCAACAACAGACCGATAAGGCCGCCGCAACTTCCGTCCGTTCCCTCAATGTGGAATTCAGCTTTTAGCTGGTCACTCGGGACTACGCTGTGGTGATTCACGGAGATGGTCGTGCGCAGATTGCCGGGATATTCCAACACCATGTAGTTGCGCGTTGGGCCTTTATATGTTGCGCCCGGATAATGGGCGAGAGAGGCATAGATCCTGATCGGGTTGCCGAGCCAGGCGCGGATGGTATCGACGTAGTGAATGGTGTGGTAATAAATCTCCGGATACGGATGATCGCGGAGCCAAGGCCAGGATTCCCAGGGCGTGCGCACTTGAACCTGGACGCTGCATTCGATCAACTCCCCTAAGAGCCGCTGCCGTAAAACGTCGGTAGCGGCTCTTACGGCGGGGCTCCAGCGCATCTGCTGGTTCACCGCGAGGTTCCGGCTGTTGGCTGTGGCGGCTGCGACCATCCCTTCGGCTGCCGCAACCGTTTCGGCCATCGGCTTCTGGACCAGGACATGCTTGCCGGCTTCCAGCGCTTGTCGGGCGAGCAGAGGATTGTGAACGGCAGGAACCGCTATGTCAACGATCGATATATCCCCGCGACGCAGCAGCTCTTCCGCCGTGTCGCATACAGAAGGGATGTCAAAGGCGGCGGCTGTCCGCGCCGCGGCATTCCGGTCCCTATCGTTAATGGCAAGCACGCGGAAACCAGCCTTTCGATAGGCGGGGAGATGAGCCTGATTGACGATTTGTCCCCCGCCGATGATGCCGATGCCGTAATCCGCCTTGTCGGGCAACTTCGGCTTGTAGTCGGGAAGAAATAGAGGCGATCTTTTCATTGACGAGAATCTATTTTGCTCATAAAATTCAGGTTTGTGAACGTAGGCTTCATTTTACCTGCGCGTAGCAGCGGAGAAACTGTCCAATGAGACCGCTCGATGGATTATTGGTGGTTGACTTTAGCCAGTTTCTAGCCGGCCCTTCCGCTTCCCTGCGATTGGCCGATTTGGGTGCGCGTGTGATCAAAATCGAGAGGCCGGATCGTGGCGATCTCTGCCGTGAGCTATATATTTCAAACCTGGCTCTGGATGGCGACAGCACTCTATTTCATTCGATCAATCGCAACAAAGAGAGCTTCGCTGTCGATTTGAAGAACGCGGCGGATAGGGAACGAGTCTAGCAACTGCTCACGCGCGCCGACGTCATGATCCAGAATTTCCGCCCTGGAGTGATCGAGAAGCTGGGACTTGGCTATGACGCCGTGCGCCAAGCCAATCCTCGCTTGGTGTATGCGGAAATTAGCGGTTACGGGCAGCACGGGCCGTGGCGGGACAAACCTGGTCAGGATCTTCTCGTTCAGTCGCTATCCGGTTTGGCTTGGCTGAACGGGAATGCCGGCGACCCCCCACTTCCTTTCGGACTTGCCGTGGCGGATCTGTTCACCGGGGCTCATCTGGTGCAAGGGATTTTAGCTTGTCTCGTCCGGCGAAGCATTTCCGGGGCAGGTGGCCGCGTGGAGGTAAGCCTGCTTGAATCCACGCTGGATTTTCAATTCGAGGTGCTGACCACGTACCTGAATGACGGCGGACAGCTTCCGCGGCGCAGCGCTTTCAACAATGCGCATGCCTATTTGGGGGCGCCTTACGGAATCTATGCGACCGCTGACGGATACCTCGCTCTGGCCATGGGCTCGGTCCCACGGTTGGCAGAGCTTCTCGACTTACCTGCAACTGCGAAACTATCAGGAACCGGGTGCTCTGTTCGAGAAGCGAGACGAGATCAAGAGGCATTTGGCGGATCATCTAAAGACCCGGCCAACTGCCGATTGGCTCAGTATCCTGGAGCCCGCTGACATTTGGTGTTCGGACGTGTTTGATTGGGATCGCTTATTCGCGCATGAGGGCTTTCGCACGCTCGATATGGTGCAGGAAGTGACGCGCCGTCCTGGCGTCACACTCAAAACGACACGCTGCCCGATTCGAATCGACGGCGAACTGTTCACAAGCTCGAGAGGCGCCCCGAAGCTCGGTGAGCACACGCAAGACATTATCCAGGACTTCTTTTTATCCTGAAGGGCCCTGATCCGCGATGAACCAAACGGTTGTTTTCGGAGCGGGAATTGTCCTGCTGGCGAGGAGTGCTGCAAGGCCTCTTTGCAGTTCCCATGAAGTTCGCCCGCCGCTGGCAATACGAAAACATTTGGCTGGTGTTTGCGTTTTCCGGACTGGTGGTGTTCCCATGGATACTCACGTTGGGCACCGTTCCCCAAGTTGGAAAGATCTACGCTGAGACATCCACGCACACGCTGACGGCGATCATTGGATTCGGTATCTGCTGGGGCGCTGGCGCAACACTGACGGGACTAGCTCTGAACTTGCTTGGAATCGGTTTGGCGATGGCCATCATTCTGGGGCTCAGCGCTTCGGTTGGTTCGCTCATTCCGCTGATGGTATTGACGCCGGATAAGTTATACACGACCCAAGGACATCTGTATCTGTTGGGCACGGCCGTGATGTTGATCGGTATTGCGATTGCCTCCCGGGCCGGTGCACTTCGCGACCGTCTGGTCGGAGCCACCACACTTGGCCCTGAACGGCAAACCTCATTTATTGCCGGTCTCCTCATCGCCGTGGCGTCCGGTTTGCTCTCTTCCGCTCTCAATTTCGTGTATGCGTTTGGGACCGAGGCGTTGCATAACGCCCAGAAAGTCGGTGTGCCGGCCGCGTGGATGTCGAATGTCATCGCAGCGCCCGCGGTTTCGGGCGGATTTCTTGCCAATGCCGTCTATTGTTCCTACTTACTTCGCCGCAATCGAACCGTTTCGAACTTCTTTTTACCCGACGTGAGAGTGAACTGGTTCTGGGGAGCGCTGATGGGCGCCTTCTGGTTCGGCGGCCAGGCGCTGTATGGCCTTGGCGTCTACCGGATGGGAAGTTTTGGAACGGTCATCGGCTGGCCCCTTTTGATGGGCACCATCATCCTAACGAGTAATTTGGCAGGGATTGTGACCGGAGAGTGGGTGGGTTCGAACGGCCGCGCTCGCCTGTATTTGGGCGTCGGCCTCGTGATAATTCTTGCTGCGCTGTGGATTCTGTCTCTCGCGCAGCAAGCCTGAGCTTTTATACCCGGAGTAACACATGGCAAGTACGCGCAGGCAATTCCTTCAAACAACCACTGCTACAGCGGCCTTATCCGCAGTTCCTCTTTCAAGGGCAGCGCAGACGCTCGATGCTTTTGCGATCGCACGCTCGCATGCGATTGTTCGCGATCTGCCCACACCGGCCTTTTTCGAAGGAATGCTGCTGGGCAATGGCGATATCGGCGTATGCATCACAGTACGGCCGGATGCGTTGGGCCTGCACATCGGGAAATCAGATTCGTGGGATATCCGCGTAAGTGAAGAACACTTTGCCGATGTGCTTACTTTCGACGAACTGCTCAAGCTTTGGGAACGAGCGAGCGCCGAAGCCAAACGGCTAGGAAAGCCAGACATGCTTTTCCTGGAGCGGGATATTCCGTTCTTTCAGGACTACACGGCGAAGGTCACGTCCTCCTATTCGAAGACTTGGCCGCGGCCTTGGCCTTGCGGAATTGTTTGGATCCATTGGGACGCTTCCCGCACACAAATCGTCCGGCAGAGTCTGGACCCGTCTTGTGGACTTTTCACGCTTGGACGTTTTACAAGACGGGCGAGCAATCCGAATGCAGGCTTTCGTGAACACGACGACCGGTGGTCTGTGCGTTTGGAGCGACTCACCGGTGGCGCTGAACTCGGTGACGTATTATCCGAACCTCGATGCTTCCGCTCGTCTGCCGGTACCGAAGATAGATGGGCACGTGGAAAGCGCGAGCGCAGCGTTTTCCGCTTTTCAACTGTTCCCCGCAACAGCGCCGAGCGAGCAAACTCCCAATCCGCCGCCTTCGCCGAAAGATCGCAACTTCGCGCTGTATGCGGTTGTTCAAGGGAATTGGAAGATCGAAGGTTTGGCGGAGTCGAAGAAACAGTTACTGGCCGAGTCTTCATCATCCGATACCTATACTCACTACGACGAGCAGCCCAATGTATTTCTTCGGAGTCTCAAGACGCAGCCACTGCGGCTTGATCTGGCGCTGTTTACTCCTCGCGATCACGCCGGCAATGTCGCCCATGCAGAGGCGGAAGCGCGCCGTCTCTCCAGTACTTCGGTAGCGGCTCTGCAAAGCGATTCAGACAGGTTTTGGCGAGACTTCTGGTCGAAATCGGCCGTTCAATTAGAAGATAAGGAACTGGAGCGGTGGTGGTATCACAACCAGTATTGGCTTGCCTGTTGTCTGCGCGAAGGAAAAGTCGCACCGGGCCTGTTCGGTAATTGGACCAGCGGCAAGATCGGTACGGCGTGGCATGGCGATTACCACATGAACTACAACACGCAGCAGGTCTTCTGGGGCGTGTTTTCAAGTAATCATGCCGATCAGCACCTGCCCTACGTCGAGCTTGTCGAGAACCTGCTGGACATGTCTCAGAAATACGCGCGCGACAAGTTCAAGCTTCCCGGGGCGTATTTTCCGCACTCTGCGTATCCTGTTCCGAGTGATGTTGTGCCGTATCCGGCACCGCCCTGGGGATATGAAATTTGTGAGACGCCTTGGGTGGTTCAGTCGCTCTGGTGGCACTATCTGTATACCAAGGATGAGCAGATTTTACGCCGCGTTTACCCACTGCTCAAAGCCGCCGCCCAGTTTGTCGCCGCTTATGTGAAGCGCGGCGGTGATGGTAAGTACCACGTCATCCCGACGGTTTCGCCAGAGAACTGGGGCTGTACGGTCGATTTCCGGCTGAACAAAGACTGCATTATGGATTTGGCCCTCATCGACTTCTTGCTCGAAGCGGTCGTAAAGGGTTCCGAAGCGCTGCATACAGATCCAGACGAGCGCGTGCTGTGGCAGCAGATACGATCTAACTTGGCCGACTATCCGCGAGCACGTGCGTTCGGCGGCGAAGTGTGGCTGGATGTGCCGAACGCGCCGACTGGGTGGATTTATAACATCCCGGTCACGCTCGCGCCGGTTTTCCCAGGCGAGCGCGTGGGGCTGCATTCAAACACGGATGTACTGGCCGTTGCTCGACACACCGCCGAGACCATCCGCCTGGAAGGTGGCAACGATATTGTTTACCAGCCGCTGATCCAAGCGCGCTTGGGAATGCTCGACCTCGATTGGTTCAAGCAGGAAGTTCGCTATTGTCAGTTGCCGAACGGCATCGTGAACGATCGTGTGCGGCAAATCGGAGGCCGCTACAAAGACAGTACGGATTTCGATTTCATGATGCGTATGGGCGTTTGGACGGAGAATCTTTCGCTGCCGGCCGTCATCAATGAATGCCTGCTGCAAAGCTATTCCGGTGTGATTCGACTTTTTCCGAATACGCATAAACTGGGACCTGCCTCGTTTCACCAACTGCGCGCCGCCGGTGCATTCCTTGTTTCGGGTAGATGGGATGGTCAGCGCGTTGGACCAGCCGAAATTCTGAGCGAGCGTGGTAACCTCGCGAAATTCGCTAATCCTTGGCCGTCCGAAAAAGTAACCGTCACGCGGCTCGAAGATCAGCGAGCAATTCCCGTTCGCTATATCGGCGGTCAATTCGAATTTCCTACTGAATCGGGCGGGCGATACCGCATCGCTAGTACTTCTTGAGTTCTTCCAGCGCCCAGCGCGGATCTTTATCCTGATGGCAGAGCAAGCACGCGTTCGGACTATCAGCTTGGCCGAATCGTTCCGTCAAGTCGGCACGAGGGATCTCAATCTGGTGCGATCGAGCTTTAAATTCCAGAGCGTTCACGATCTTGGGCATGTGGCAACTGACACACCTGCTGCCTTCCGATGCCAAAGGATGATGGGTGTGTTCGTTCGATTTTGTCTCGATATTCCGAATGGCATTGCAGGCATATTTGGTCCGGCGAGTCTTTGAATTTCAGCGACGTTTGGTTTGAGGAAAAGTTCGGCAAGTGCGGCGCATGGCAACTGGCGCATTGAGCAGTACCGTTCCGATAGCATGCTGACCGGGTAAAGGCTTCCACAATGAAACGTGCTCTGCCTGAAGCGGCCGTCTTTATAGAACGCGCGCCGCAGAAATACGTCATAAGGCCGGCTCAAAGACGCGGGGACATAGCCATGATTTTGAGTCGAGTAATTCATCTCGCCTTGCGGGCCGAGCTCGCGTACGGCCGATTGTTTGTGGCATTGTGCACAGACGCGAACACCCTCTCGATTGTCGATGCGGCGGAAATCGACGGGCGGCTCCAACGGATCTTTGGGCGTTAGCTGCCCCTTCTTCATGCGATCGACATGCAAGGCGGATGGCCCGTGACACATCTCGCAATCGACTCCCGGTTCTCGAAAGCTGGCATGATCGATCGGCTCGGAATCGCCTAGTTTGGCATGCAACTGGCTGGTATGGCATATCGCGCAGTTCTCCTGATAATTCGTGACGGAGGACAGCTTCGGAAAATCCGCGATGATCGTACGCTTGGTGCCGGGTGCGTCGATCGTCTCCCAGTAATTGATCCAAGCTTTCTGGAGAGCGTTGTATTCGATCGGTAGCACATGAATGGCGCCGTCCGGGAACGCCGTCGCGTAGGCCTGCTGCCATTTCGATCCGATGGTGTAGTCTACGTGGAACCGCTGCCACTGCCCGGCAGTATCCTTCACGTCGAAGTAGGGGCGGGAATCGAATCCCATGCGAACAGCCGTAGAGCCGGACGCGTCCTTGAAGTCGGGACGATCAGCGAAATTGGGTATGACGTTTTCCGGCTTGTAGGCGCGAAGCATCCGTGACATGCCCGTTTGACGCCACATCGCGTACTCCTGGGAGTGGCAGCTTTGGCAGACGGCAGAACCCGCATAACCGGCGCGAATCTCAGCGGTGTCCGTCGGCTGCTTGGATGGAAGGCGCAGATCCGAGTCGATTTGTGGCTTGGGTAATTTCGACAGGAAAATGTCAAACGATTCGTCTTTGTTATAGAGCTGTCGTAGCTGATTCAGCGCTTGATTATTCAGAGGGCTGGAACTGCGGGCGACGGCACCGAAATCGCTTTCTGCCTGCACGGTTCGCCCGAGTGCCAGTTCGACCATACCGCGAAGATAAAAGGTCTCAGGATCGTTTGGATTCCAGGCTGCGGACCGGTTGAGAGCGTCCAGGGATTTTGAATTTCCTTGAGCGGCGTAAGATCGTCCGAGAGCGAAGTATGCCGAAGCGGTCAACTGCGGTTTGAGCGAGCGCCAGCTTTCCTCACTTGTTCCGGGCGGACGGGTAAAACGGTCGAGATACTCCAAGGCATCGCGAGCATGAGATTGAGCCTTTTGATAATCGCCCTGGCGCGCTTCGAGGTTCGCCAACAGCACGGCGAGCGTCGCGTTTTCGGGCATCAAGCGCAGGGAAAACTCTGCCGCGTTCAGCGCGCCTGAATAATCGCCGAGGTCAATGGAGGACTTCGCCAAAAGGTCGTAAGCTTCCGCAAGAAGCCAGGAGCGAGGATATGTCTGGACAAACGCTTGCGCGAGATCGTGACGCTTACCGGAATCCGTAGCCTCGTAGGCGGACAGGAAGGCCTGCTTTTCGGCAGGATCGGAAATTTCGGACAGGATCGTAAGGCTCTGCTCTTTCGCCCTGAGTAAGAACACGAAGGATAGGGCGAGCCAGAGAGCGCACTTCATTTCTTCGGCTCTTCGGCGAGAAGTATCCGATTGGCTGTCAGACCGCTAAACCGTTGCACGATTCCGCTGGGCCAGGTAATCTCCAGAAGCTTTACCCGGGAGCAAGAGCCCAAACCGAAGTAGACGCGCTTATCGCTCGCCGAAAGATAACTGGAGGCGGTGGTAACGGTCGCATACTGTTCGGGTCCCGATTCGGGGACCAAATGCAGGCTGGCGCCGATGCCATCCCGATTACTCACGGTTCCGACGGTCTGAACTATGAGCCAATGATTCTGATTCGTACCGTTCTTTAGCAGGATGGCGGGTTGTCCATTGCAGTTGATGGCGATGTCCATAAAGCCGTCGTTATTGAAATCGCCGAATGCCACGCCACGCGCGGCCATGGGGCGAAGAAACACCGGTCCACTGTGAGACGAAACATCGATGAACTTGCCGCCGGAGTTACGCAGAAGCATGGGTGGTTCCAAATAGCGCACGTCCGGCTGAGTAAGTTGGATGTTATCCATCACGTGCCCTTGTCCGATGAATAAGTCCTTCCAGCCATCGTTGTCGTAGTCGATGAATTTGGCGCCCCATCCGGAGTGATTGGAACTGCTGGCCGAAATGCCGAGTGGGCCGGAGACGTAATCAAAAGCACCGCGCGTATTGTGGAACAGCGCATATTTCTGTTTGGCTAGTGAATTGATGAAAAGATCCGGCCAGCCGTCGTTATCGTAGTCGGCGAAGCCGACACCCATTCCGGCAAAGGTATTGCCGTCTTCGTCAAAAGCCATTCCGGTGCGGACACCCACCTCCTCGAACTTGCCGTTCTTCAGATTACGGAAGAGTTGCTCAGGAAATGAGTCGTTGGCGACGACGATGTCGGGCCAGCCATCGTGATCGTAATCGTTCATGGCGACTCCTAAACCCTTGCCAGGCGAATTAGCGATGCCGCTTTCTTTCGAAACGTCGCGGAATCGGCCGTTCCGTTCATTGTGAAACAGCAAATGCGCGATGGGCTGGAACTGATCCGGATGGCAATAGGCGCGGCCGCCCGGCTGCGGAAGCCCACAAAAGATGTCTTTCGAGAAGTCCCAAGTCAGATAGCGAGAGACGAAGAGATCGAGAAATCCGTCGCGATCGTAATCGAGGAACATCGCGCCGGCGGACCAGCCTGAGCCGGCCACTCCGGCGGCTTCCGTTACGTCACTGAAGGTGCCGTTGCCGTTGTTGTGGTAGAGCGTGTTGTGGCCTACGTTGGTGACGTAGAGATCTTCGTAGCCGTCGTTGTCGTAATCTCCGGTTGCCACTCCCATTCCGTAGCCGTCGCCTTTCAGCCCCGACTGCTCGGTCACGTCGGTAAATGTTCCGTCGCCATTGTTCCGGTACAAACGGTTCCAGTATTTAGGATCCGATTTGTCGGGCGAACGGCCGGGCGGCATGGGATCTGAAATCGCGGCTCCGTTGACAAAGAATAGGTCAAGCAGGCCGTCGTTGTTGTAGTCGAACATGGCCACACCGCCGCCCATCGCTTCCGGCAGGTATTTGCGGGAAGTGTGACTCGGTTCCTGCCGGAAGGCAATTCGGGCGTGGGCGGTGACGTCTTGAAAGATCGGCAGCGTCGGATGAGTCTCGGCGAGCGCGAGGCAAAACCCCAAGACAACAATAAGATAGGCCGGTTTTACCAAACGAACAGCCTTCCGGTATCCAGTTTTACCGAACGAACCCAATTTGGGTTCGTTTTTTCATTTTGGCTTTTGCCGCTCAGATGAGGGTCTGCGGTGCCGGGGTTAGCTTGACCGTCAGTGCGAGACTTTGGGGAAGCGCGGCATCGGAGCCGATGACCACGTCGTTGCCGTTTTGGGAAAGGCTCGCGCCGGATGAGCTACCCAGGATTTCGGCTTTTGTTCCCTCGGCCGCCCGGATCGAAGGAATACGCAATGAGTTCCCCGTCAGGTTGTTCAAGAACACGGCATACAGCGAGCCATGGTTGCAGGTGAAGCGAATGTCCGTTCCGTCAAGAGCACTTCCCGAAGGCCGCACCCAGGGGCGGGATCCGAAGATGGCTTCGCCGTTCACGTTGAGCCATGCGCCGAGCTTATGGAGCCGGTCCAGTTGAATATCGGAGATGGTGCCATCGGGCTTAGGCCCGACATTCAAAAGAAGATTTCCGTTCTTGCTGACGATGTCGACAAACAAGGCCACGAGTTCGCGCGGATGGATGACCTGGTCGGGACCTTCGACCTGGTTATAGCCGAAACTGAATCCGAGACCCCGGCAGGCCTCCCACTTTTCCTCTGTGATCTTGTCGTAGTGCGCGTACTCGGGCGTGGTGTAGTCGGCAAACGGGACACCAAATCGGTTATCGACGACGCCGTCGGGAACAGCGTTGTAGTACTTAGCGAAGAGCTCCGCGATCTTGCCGGCCCTTGGATAGCTGATGTCATTCCATAAGACAGAAGGCTGGTAGCGATCGATCAACTCACCCCACTGGGCGTCGGCGTAGTGCGCGTACTCTTCCGATTGAGGAATCCGCGCCATCATATCGGCTTCATTGCGGATTGGTTGGGAGGTGAAGGTCCAATCGAGACCGCCTGAATAGTAAAGGCCCATGCGCATGCCGGCGGAGCGAACGGCAGAGGTGATATCGCCGACAATGTCCCGTTTGGCGGAAAGATTCCGGCCGTTCGCATGAGGATTGGCGACCGCCGAGGGCCAGAGGCGAAATCCGTCATGATGCTTTGTGGTCAGGACAACGTAGCGGGCACCAGTGTTCTTGAAAAGCGACGCCCACGTGTCTGGCTTCCAGAGTTGCGTTTCCTTATTAAAGGTATCGATGAATCTGTAATAGTCGAAATCTTTGCCGTAAGTGGCTATGTGGTGTTTGTAAGTGGGTGAATCAACGATGCGCAGGGAATTGAGATACCACTCCGCGTAGGGATTGTCCCTGAACCATTGATTGCGATCCACCTTGCCTAATTCGCCGGTTGGGGGCGCCCAAGCAGGCACGGAATAGAGACCCCAGTGAATGAAGATGCCCAGTTTCGCATCCTGGAACCACTCCGGGACAGTGTGTCTTTCGACAGAGTCCCAAGTGGGTTGATAATGCCGCTGCGTGGAGCCGGCAGATTCTTGCGCGAAGCCTTTGATCGCGTAAGAAGCCGCGGCGCCCGCTAAAAGAGAATTAAATGACCTGCGATTCATAAGTGTCCTGTTGTCTTTCTTAATTAGTCGAGATGAAACACCTGGTCCATCTGGGCCCACCATTCGCCCTGCTTCCTGGTAGCAAGGGGAGACTGCATCGGCTCCATGATGCGCCACCATTCCTGTGTTTTGGGATCGGCCGCCATCTTGGCCCAATCCGCTTCCTTGTTATCGCCGTGGTATTCCATATACGCGAAGAGAAGATTATCTTTCAGGAAGATCGAGTAATTCCTGATGTTGCATTCAGTAATCTTGTTCAGGATTTCCGGCCAGACAGCGGCGTGATAGCGTTTATACTCTTCAATCGCCTCGGGCTTGATGCCGAGAACCATACCTAATCTCTGCAATGAGCACCTCACCTGTCTGTCAGGAAATCTTAAACACGAACGCGTACTGACCCGTCTTTTCCGATGGAACGTTTAAGGTAAGCCCATTGGCATCCTGGGTCCAGTTAATCTTGAGGTCCGACCCGAGCAGGCGAATCTGTTTCGGCCTTGCAAAGCCGTTTGGCGAGCCTTTCGCAAGCGATTTAATGGTAAGTTTTCCATCGGACGGCCAGCCGAGAGCGATCGCGTACAGATCGCTTCCGTGGGTGGTGAAGCGAATGTCCTGGCTGGTGTAGCCCTTGGTAGCGGTGTCATTGAATGAGCCGCCCACCACTTTGGTTGGACCTTCGCCGTACACCTTCCAAGGACGAGTACCGTAGATCGCCTCCCCATTGGTGTCAAGCCACTTTCCCATTGCGAGCAGGATGCGTTGCGCTTCTTCCGGGATGACGCCGTCGGGACGAGGGCCGATGTTTAGCAGCAGCGCACCGTTCTTGCTGACGATATCGACTAGTTGATCGATGAGGGATTCGGGCGAGCGAAACTCATCGCCCTTGATATATCCCCACGATTTGGTACTGATGGAAGTATCCGTTTGCCAGAAAAGAGTTCGTGAGGCATCGAGCTGGCCGCGCTCAATGTCGAGGACCGCTTCGCCATCCGGGAACGACTTGAATTTGTAATTGATGGCTACTTCGCGATTCCATTCCTTACCGCGGTTGTAGTAATACGCGGCGAATTTCTGTAAGTATGGCTGCCAGGCCGGTTGTTCAATCCACCAATCGAACCACAGGATTTCGGGATGATACTTGTCGACGATCTCGGTGGTGCGGGCCAGCCAGTTATTCATGTAGGCGATGTCGGGCTGATTGTCGTGATCTTCTCCGGGCATGCGGCGCGGCATGGCGGGCCCATAGAGTCCCAGGTAGCGCGCGTCATTGACATCCGAATGAAAATTCCGGCCGCCTTCATAGAAGAACCAGTGTTCCGCGCGATGCGAAGAGGCGCCAAAATGAAGCCCTTGCTTCCGAACGGCGGTGGCAAGGTCGCCCACGATGTCACGCTTCGGGCCGATCTTGGCGGCACTCCAATCGGTGAAACCGCAGTCGTACATAGGAAACCCATCATGGTGCTCCGCGACCGGTATGACGTACTTTGCCCCTGCTTTGCGAAATAACTCCGCCCAGGCATCGGGGTCGAAGTGCTCGGCCTTAAATTGCGGGATGAAGTCCTTATAGCCGAATTGCGATTGGGGGCCGTAGGTTTCGACGTGGTGCTTGAAAGCGTCTGAACCCTCCATATACATGTTGCGCGGATACCATTCGCTTTCATACCCGGGAACGGAATACAAGCCCCAATGAATGAAGATTCCGAACTTGGCGTCTTCATACCACTTCGGAATCTGATATTTCTTCAGCGACTCCCACGATGCCTGATAAGGAGTTTGGATGTTCTTGTCTACCTTGTCCAACTGGGATTGCACTTTCGCTTCATAACCTCGTTCGTAGCCCTGTGCGGAGAGAAGCGCGGGAATGAGGGGCAGTGACATAAGCAAGGCGAGTGGACGGACCCTGACTTCAGAGACAAGCGGCAGCATCATCATGAGCGGAAGGAACCTTTCGGGTGAACATTGGTGTTTATTAGCGGGACGACTGCAAATGAATGTTGTCCAGAAGCTGAAGAGCCTTGGCGATATCGGCATCTTCCGTCTTCATCGATTTGGCGGTAAGAAGATCCTGCTTTCCATTGACAACATCTCCCGACTTACATTCGATAAGACCGAGGTTCTTATAGAGATCGGCAAGGGACCCGCATTGGCCGCACTCGTGGATAGCGTCATGCAGTTGGGAAACTGCCTGTGAATAATCGCCGCGGTTCGCGGAAGCAAGGGCAAAATTTCCGAGCGTCTCCGCCTGCGTGGTCGCCTGTTTTTGCTGCTGCATGGCTTTGAAGCGGTCGCGATAGATCTTTGCTTCGTCGGGATTCGTCTTCTGTACTTCCCGAAAAAGGTTGTACATCGCCTCAGTTTGTTTGGGGTCGAGGTCGGCGGCTTGTTTCCAGGCAGCAATGGCGTCCTGCGTCTTGCCGAGCGTACGCAGGTTTTGTCCAAGCAGGAAAAATGCGTCGGCATTGCGCGGCTGGAGTTGCGTGAGCCTTCTCAAGGCCTCGACGGCCTCGGCCGGGTGTTGAGTTCTGGTGTCGGCAAGCGCCAGCAGGTAATAGGGAACCGGATAATCCGGAGCGAGACGGGAAGCTTCGGCAAGTTGCGGGCGCGCTTCGTCATATCGCCGCAGGTCGACTAGCACGCGTCCGACGTTGTAGTGTGTGGCAGCGGTGGCAGGCGCCACGCTTTGCGCGTTCGAGAATTCGGCCAAGGCGTCCTCGAGACGGTAAGAGTCCGCCAACGCAATACCCAGGTTCAAGTGAGCTTCGGCGGAGTTGGGTTGGAGTTCAACGACTTTGCGCAGAGACGCAATGGCCTCGCTGGCTTTTCCCAGCTTGTCCCGCACCATTCCCAGAGCGGTGAGCACGGTGGGATTTGCCGGGCTGAGACCGGCCGCTTTTTCAAGCTGTCCATCCGCTTCGTCGAGGCGCCCTTCGCTAGCCAAAATAAGACCCAGATTCAAGAACGCTTCGGTAAGGCGTGGGTTGTTTTCGACGGCTTTGCGCAGCAGTGTTTCGGCTTCCTCTTTGCGACCCAGCTTTCCGTAGAGCACTCCGAGATTACTTTGCGCTTCGGCAAATTGCGGATCGAGTGAGATGGCCTGCTTGAACTCGGATTCCGCTTCGGATTGGCGGTTGGCGGCCGCGTCGAGCAGCCCGAGCTGATTGTGGGCGAGGACGAGCGAAGCATCGAGCGCCAGAGCCTTCTGAAGAGCCTCGCGTTCGCCGTTGCGATCGCCTAGCTCATGCAGCGCCAGAGACAGATTGAACCAGGTCTTCGCATCCGCGGGATTGAGCTTCAGCGCGTCGCGATATTTCTGAACGGCTGCTTTCGCATCACCCGATGCCAGGGCGGCGTTAGCGGCGTTCCCAGTGGCAGATGCGACGTTTTCGACCGTACTCTCTTGCTTCTGCTGGCGGAATTTACCCATCAGAGCGCTTGCTTCCTGAGTCTTGCCGAGAGCGTTTAGAACTTTACCAAGTTGAAAGAGCGCTTCGGAATCGTCCGGTTTCAGAGCGAGGGCCTTTTCGAGGTGAGGCAATGCCTCAGCGGGTTTCCCTTCGTGCGCCAGAACGGAACCGAGAGTGTATTGGGCGCGGTAATCGGAGGAATTGAGTTCGACGGCGCGGTTCAGCTCAATCAGGGCTTCCGAATAGCGGCCCATTCCGCGGTAGACGGTTCCGAGGATGGAATGACCTTCGAAGTCTTGTGGCCGGTGCTTTACATATGGTTGGATGGCGGTCAAAGCGTCTTCGTAATTCGACACCGTGACATAAGCTTTGGCGAGCGCGAGACGGGTGACGTCATTCGACGGTTCGAGGCGAAGCGCAAGGGCATACTCGTCGGCGGCTTCGCGAAAGCGCTTGTTATCGGCATAGACAGTGGCGAGGTTAAAGTGCGCGTTCGCCAAATTGGGCGCTGCCTTTGTAACGGCGACAAGCGTTTGAATGGCACGGTCGGGATCGCCATTCTTGGCATAAGCGACCGCCAATTCGACCTTCAGATCCGTGTCGGCGGGCGACAGGCGCACCGCGTCCTGCCACTTTTCAATGGCCGCGTTATAGCGCTGCCCGGCTGAGTAGATCTGCGCCAAATGATCGAGCGCGTAAACAGATTGAGGATCTTTTTGAAGCACGGCTTTCAAGCGCGTTTCCGCTTCCTCCAGGCGGCCGGTATCCTGCAGAACCCCGGCAAGGGCGTTCTGCACTTCGATAGAAGAGGAATTGAGACGACCAGCTTCCCGAAATTCGTTCAGCGCGCGCTCCTGCTTGCCACTTTCAATGAGAGCCAATCCGAGATTGAAGTGGGACTGCCAGGACTTGGGCTCGAATTGCGCAGCTTTTTCAAAGGCCGGGACCGCACAATCGAACTGGCGATGCTGCGCGAACCAGGCGCCCAGCGCGCCGTACGAGGCGGCGGATGGCGCATTCGTAACCTGTTGCCGGAGATCGGGTGGCGCCGTACAAGGCGCGGCATGGAGCAGACATCCGGCGTTCACGAGAAAAAAGAGCAATACAGTTCGGACCAGCATTAGTGACTCACACGGGCCAGAAGATTGCGCATGAAGGTGTCGGCGGGAAACAGTTTCACATACTGTTCCATCGCCTGACGAGCTTCCACGTAGCGCTTGGAGTTGATGTAATTCAAGATCAATGATTTGCTGACAACCGGATCAAAAGGAAAGGATTCGGCCGCCCGCTTGAGATAGTCGGCGGCTTCGTCGCCGCGGCCTAGATTTGTCAGCGCCTGCGCGATATCGCGATAGACCGTCGCTTCTTCAAGCGAGAGCGCAGCTAAAAGATGGGTCAGCGCTTCCTGGTTTTCGCCTTCGCTCAAGGCCTTGTGACCGAGCGCCGCTTGTACAAACGGGGCTCGTGAATCCAGACCATGCGAATCACTTGTGCTGAGCTGCGCCAAAAGCGCGAGATAGCGATCCTGATAAGCCGGATAGCGCGGCGCCAACTCCGCGTATGCGCGCAGAAGCGTGATGTTCGAGACCGGAACTTCTCCCTGCGAAGGCTTATCGATGAGGATCAAACCGGTTCGCTGATCGGCGGGTTGTTGTTGCGGGACGGCTTCGGCGTTTGTGGCCGGGATCATATGGTTTGTCAATGCCGAATGCGAGATGACCTTGACGTCGCGTTTCGGCATATGGCACGCGATGCAGTTATCAGCAGGATGCTGCTGCATGCGGGCAGCGAGAGGGAGACGGCAACTCGAATCGGTGTGACACGTCATGCACTTCTGGCGGAAGTACGCAACCGTATCGGGCCCACGAGGTTGTGTATGCGGGTCGTGGCAAGTGAAGCAACTTAACCGCCCGTTACTTGCCCGAAAGCAGCGGCTGGCCTTCATGGCTTCGTCGTGTTCGAGCAGATCGCTCCCCGCCGCACTTGTATTTCGCGGCGCCTTGAAGATGGCGAGGGTTTCGAGCAGCGCCTGGCCAGGGCGGAAATCGGAAAAGCTCTTGCCCTCCTGCAGAACGCGCGTGTCGCCACGCTGATGGCAGTCCATGCAGATGTCTTCGGCCCGCCTGACCGGAAGTTTGGCGGGGTTCACGATCAAGTTTGCGCGCCCGAGCGAACGAATATGCGCACTGCCCGGCCCATGGCAATTCTCGCAACCGATGGAGAGCTGCTGAAAAGCCGGATCGCCATATTCATTGCTTTGGTTCCGGACAGCATTCGATCGGCCGCTATGGCACGTGATGCAAGCTTCCGGGGCAGGGCGCGTGAAGCCGAGATCGACGCTTTCGTAACCCGGTGAAAGATCCCATTTATCGATTTTGGAGTAGAACGAGAGCGGGGCCTGAAACAGATAAGCGCCGCGGCGGATTAGGAAGGTGAGTCCATTTTCACCGGAACCGATCGCATACTCGAGCGGAAATTGCTCGACGAACACGTTGGGCTCCGATTCGCTTTGATGCCATCCGGCCTGGTCATGATAGACACGCAGCGTGCGATCAGAAGAGCCGACCGGCACGGTTGCTTGGACGGGCAGGGAAGAAGCGGCGATATCTGCCGCAGGACGCATGGACCGGCCCATGTCGGTCTGAAGAAAGGAACGGTAGATGCCCTGGTGGCACCCGAAACAAACTTTGGATCCCACATAACCCGACGAATCGGTTGCTGCATGCGCAAGAAAGCTCAGCGTAAGGATCATGAACTTGAACCGGCCGAGACTTGACATGGTCTTTGCATCTCAATGTAACGAAGCAGATTCGACCAAACGCTTATGAGCCCAAACGCTTAGGAGAACGACAGGCGGAAAACCGTGGCGTTCGCATCGGGAGTAATGCCGGCTGTACGCAAGACAAGATTTGCGCCGTTCTGTTCGAAGCGAACCGGCGTGTTACCGGCAAGAAGCTTGACGGACGTTAGTTTGCGCCCGAGACCGGGAATGTGAAGTTGGTCTCCGGAAGGCCAATCGAACACCGTTAAATAGACGTTGTCGCCTTTGGCGGTGGTGCGGCCGAAAGAGAGAGCTTGCAGTGGGCCATAGGTCGTACCGTAGATGGCTTCTCCATTGACGCTTAACCAATTGCCAATGGCCCGCAGCCGTTCCTGAAATTCCGGCTGGATGGTGCCGTCTGGGCCAGGCCCTACGTTCAGAAGGAAGTTGCCGCCTCTACTCGCAACTTCCACCAGTGTCCGAATGAGATGCTGAGCCGATTTGAAGTCTCGGTCGTTCTTGTTATAGGCCCACGTGCGGTTGATGGTCATGCAAGTTTCCCAAAGTCGAAAATCTTCAGGAGGCGGCACTTCGCCGGGCTTCGTGCCAGGCTCTTTGTGGTCGAAATCGAGAGTCTTTCCTTTCACCGGAATGCTTGCGGGCAGAAACTGTTCCGGCGTCTCAAAATCACCCGGTATGCCGATGCGGTTGTTAATCAGGGTGCGAGGCTGCAGATCGCGAATAGCGCGCTGCATTCGATAACCGTCGAACTTGCGCTGGTTATAGAGACCGTCGAACCAGATTAAAACGACATCGCCGTAGCGCGTGAGTAACTCGCGCAGTTGCAGCTCCATGTAATGCAGGTAGATGGGCCAGACCTCGCGCGTTGGCTCTCCGTTCCAGTTATTGCTGGCCGGTTCGGCGGTGTCCCTAAATGCGGGATGATTCATGTCCGGTGGCGAATAGTAAAAGCCGAGCGGCATGTTTTGGCGGCGGCAGCTTTCCGCCAATTGCGCGACGATGTCCTTCTTGTACGGAGTGTCGGTGATTTGATAGTTCGTGTAAGCAGAGTCGAACATGCAGAAGCCATCGTGATGCTTGGTCGTGAAAACCATGTAGCGCTGCCCGGCAGCTTTCGCCAGTTCGACCCAGGAATCGGGATCGAAATGCGACGGATTGAATTGCTGCCCGAGTGCCCGATACTGTTGTTCTGTTATCGCGAACTGCTTAGAGGGGCGCATGATAGGCCAGGACGCTTCGACGCTTGCCAGCGAATAAGGCCCCCAGTGGATGAACATGCCGAACTTCGCCTCGCGATACCAGGCCGTGCGCGCATCTTCTCCCGACGTCGGGTTGGATGGCGCTTCAGCAGATGGAACGCTCGCCCGTGAAGCCGTCGAGGGAATTTGTTGCGATCCCAGGGTGAGGAGCGGGGTTGCCGAAGAGATCGCCAACAGGTTCCGTCGCGTCAGATTTTGAGCGCTCATGACGGGATTTACTATAAACGTGAAAAATGGCGCTGTCAAGCGTAATAGCGGCCAAACAGTGCCATCATCGCGCAGATGCTATCGTTCACGATCGAACTGCCAAACCCGGATTTAAGCGCTTGACCGCGGCGTGAAGTCGCAAGAGAGGCCGGGCTCCAACGGCGTCCGGTACCTTCCGTTGTCCACTTGCGCCGGATGCAAAAAGTACTCGCGCAGGTGGGGAATGTATTCGAGAAACAACGCTTCGTGCCCCAGCGCGATGTGATTGAACAAAACCAGATGCTGATGGATTTGCCCCATATCGCCGACGTGCGGCACAACGGGCAGGCCGTATTTGCGGGCCAGCAGGCTGACGGTGAGGAATTCGGAAACGCCCGCCAGGCGAGTGCAATCCGCTTGCACGAAATGCATTGCCAACGCGCCATGAAATTGCGGAAAAGTACGCGATTGGGAACGTGCTCGCCGAGTGCGAGACGCATAGGCGCAAGGCGGCGCGCCAGCTTCACGTGGCCTTCGACGTCATCGGGATGGGTGGGTTCTTCGATCCAATAGGGGTTGAGGTTGCGAATTGCTTCGCAGACATGCAGGGCTTGAGGAACGGTCCACTGTTGGTTGGCATCGAGCATGAGTTGACAATCCGGACCGGCCAGGTCGCGAAGTAATGTCGCACGCCGGATATCGCGGTCGGGGTCCTTTGAGCCAACTTTCAGTTTCAAAGCACGAAACCCATGACCGAGAGCATGCTTTGCATTCTCGCGAAGCTGCGCATCGTCGTACTGAAACCAACCGACAGATGTGTCATATCCCGGATACCCCCTATGTAAGATTTCGGTTCGGGCGCGCGCGTCGGCCATTCGTTTTGAATGATTTGTAAAGCAGCCGATCGATCCAGATCCTCTTCAAGATAGCTGAGATCCAAAAGGTTCACGATTTCGCCCGGCGTGAGACTGAGAAGTAATTTCCATAGAGGCACGCCGCGCGCCTCGGCCCAAAGATCGAAACAGGCATTCGTGATGGAAGCGAGCGCGAGGTGAACAGCGCCTTTGTGCGGACCGAGCCAGCGGAGATTCGCGTCATCGGAAAGGCGGCGGGTGACGGCGCCAAAATCCGCCATCAGGTCTTCGATCGGCAGCTTTGGCAGTAGCTCCGCAAGCGCCGCGATCAGGCTGCAAACAATCTCATTGCCCTTTCCGAGCGTGAGTACGATGCCAGTACCTTGCAGATGAGTGCCGGTCAGGAGTCGAGTGACAGCGAAGGCATACTCGTTCACTGTGTGAACGGCGTCGGTACCCGCGCCTGCTTTGAGTGGAAACCGGAGATCCTCCGTTTCCACACTGGTGATGACGGTAGCTTTCATCCGTTCATCGGGGAAGCTATCGGCAGGAAGAGAAATCTCAAGATCGTCTTCCCCGGGTTGATTTTCCATCTTCGGCTGCGTTTGGTACGTGGGCCCAAACCTGGATGCCGAAGCGGAAAAGTGCTTCAGAGAGTGCTGAACATACTGGCCAGCGAGGACGGGATTGCCTTCGCGAATGATAGACACGATATTTTTGTGGTATTGCAGATCGTTCCGCCACGCCGCCGTGCGCTGTCCTCGGGCGACGACGCGCATTTGCATGAACGCGAATAAGGGGAATAGCAGTCTGCGTCCTACATCGGCGACGATGGGATTGCCGGCCGCATCGAGCAGAGCGATGTGAAAACCTAAATCATTCTGAATCAGACCTTTCATGTCTCCTTTTTCGGCCGCTTCGATCATGCCGTCGAGCGCGGCTTCGACGAGAAACAGATCCGCGCGCTGCGAACAGGCCAATTCCGCCGCAAGACCCTCGATCACTGCGCGTACGTCGTAGATGTGAGCGACGTCCTGCTCGCGGTAATTCACGACACGAGCGCTCCGACCCGCGTCCTTCACAGAAAACCTTCCGCGATCAGAAGATTGATCGCCTCACGCAGAAGCTTGAGCAACACCGAACTGCTTCGCCCATTTCCCTTCAATCACGCGCTCGCCGGGTTTCAGACCGCCGCTGATAATGGTCTGCTTCGGCTCGGCGGCCAAATGCTCTTTCAGGAGTGCACTGGGTTGAACCTCAAGGGTTGGCATGAGCGCTTAAAAGATCATATCCAGTTCACAGAGACCTTCACAATGGGCCATATAAGCGCTTGACAGCTCTGATTTAAAGCAATATACTCATCCAAAAGTTGTATGCCAGGAGGCTATAGGATGCTTCGTCGGTCATCTGATTCTCGATTCTCGCGCCTTGCTGAGGTGTCGAAGTGGTTTGCACTAGCGGCGGTTATCCTCGCTCTATGCCCGCGAGCCGTTTTCAGTCAGCAGGCAGCCGCCACCTTGAATGGACTCATCACAGATTCATCCGGCGCGGTTGTAGAAGGGGCGGCGGTCACGTTGACAAACGTCAACACCAGTGTGTCGCATGACGCCGTGACGAACGCTTCCGGGAACTACGTGTTCGTGGACGTCTTACCTGGGCCTTACACGTTGAGAGTTTCAAAAACGGGATTCAATACTATCACCCAATCGCAATTTACTTTGTATGTGAACCAAACGGCGACGTTGAATTTCACGCTGGCCGTTGGTTCCACCCAGCAGCAGGTGACGGTGGAAGCGAGTGCGGTTCAAATACAAGCTGCTACGTCGGAACTGGGGACGGTAATTACAACGCAAGCGGTAAACGATCTTCCATTGAATGGCAGAAACTTTACGCAGTTGCTGACGCTGACGCCTGGAGCGAGTCCAGTCAGCGTGGCGCAGAACAGCGGCGGCGGCGGGGGATTTGCAGGGAATGCGATCGGATCGTTTTCGTTTCCCGCGTTGAACGGCCAACGCAATCGCAGCAATATGTTTCTGCTGGACGGCATCGTCGATATCGCATTTATCGGCAATTACAATTACGAACCCATTGTAGATACGGTGCAGGAATTTAAAGTGCAATCTCACAACGATGAAGCGGAATTCGGGCAAGTTGTTGGGGGGATCGTGAACGTGCTGACCAAATCCGGCACTAACAGCTTTCATGGCAGTCTCTGGGAGTTCGTTCGCAACTCGGCCTTCGACGCGCGTAACTTCTTTCAGGCATCCGTCAATCCGCTGCGGCAGAATCAGTACGGGATTGCGGGTGGTGTGCCGAGATGGATTCCAAAGGTTTACAACGGAAAGAATAGAACGTTCTTTTATGGCGGATTCGAGGGATACCGTCAGAGTCAAGCGGCCCAGAACGCGGGCCTGACGGTTACGCCTGCCCAGTTGGGCCGCGTACTTCAGTGGCGTTAGCAACCAGCTTTATAATCCGTACTCCACCACGCCCGATCCGAACAATCCTGGTAGTTATCTCCGCACCGCCTTTCCGGGTAATCAGATACCGTCGAACCTGTTGAATCCAGCCGTCATACTGTATGCCAAGACGCTCCTTCCGCTGCCAAAGACAGTGGACTAGCGGGCGTCAACGAACTTGTAAATACGCCGGCGGTTACTCTAACAAGACACCTATCAGGGACGAATCGATCAGACATTCGGAGATCACGATGTGCTCT
>CAWKHS010000017.1:0-121540 GCA_963849445.1 uncultured Acidobacteriaceae bacterium
TGCGCAGCACTTTCCGCTCCCAACGCAAACGGCCGCGCCAGTGCAACGCAATCGATGTCCTTTGCCTGCACTCCGGCAACGCTCATGGCCAACTGGAACGACTCGTCTGGAAAAGAACCAGGCCGATCCTGCCGCGAAACCTTGGCCTGTCCCGCCAGAAGCAATCTGCCGCCCTTGATAATGCAGCAGGCCGGATCGCTGAGCAATCCGCCCAATCCCAGCGATGATGCGCGGCACGCTAAGCCTTTCGGAGCCTCTGGATCACGCGCTCTCGCCCGATGCAAACGAAAACGGCGAATGCGCTGGGCCAACCGGTTGGCCGGTCAACGCCGCTCGGCTGGCGTTGATCAGTAGCCCGCTTTCACGCCGCGCTCCTCTGCCAGCTTCCGCAAATCCGCCTCAACGCTGGCCTCCGTGAATCCGGATTCGCCTCAATCCGATCCGCCAAATCGTGAAGCAGTTCGCGCGCCCCGGCGCATTCAACTTTTCCAGCGCTGCTTGCTCAATGTGGAAATCGTCTGCGAAATAGGCGCGTCCCTTCGTCGAGAAATCGATCAGAGTGGAGAAACGCGAGCGGATGGTATCCACGACGTGCTGAAAAAATGCCTCGTCGCCGTAAGGCGCCAGGCCGATGATCTTCGAGCGATACGCCGCACCAGCGGAGCAAGTCTGCCACCGCCATCGATCGCAGATGCTGCGAATTCAGCCACAGCGCTTTCGGATCGATTGGATCGGCTTCGCTGAAATTCACCACCGCGTTGCTGCGGTTCACGCCTTCGAAGCTGAACGCGCTCGTCAGTTCGTAGAGGCGTCATCTGCTCCCGGTTGTCTTTTGGCGACCATCCGAGCAGGCAAAGAAAGTTGATGTACGCCGAGCGGAAGAAATCCATTGTCGCGATAGGTGGTGACGCTCACAACCGGCCCATGCTTGCGCTTAGAAAGCTTTGAGCCATCCGGCGCAATCAGCAGCGGCAGATGAGCGAAGCGCGGCAGCGGCGCGCCCGCCGCTTCAAAAATCAGAATGTGCTTGAAGGTGTTCGAAAGATGATCTTGACCGCGAATGACATGCGTGATCTTCAGATCGATATCGTCGGCGCACGAAGCCAAATGATACGTCGGCATGCCATTGCTGCGCAGCAGCGCGAAATCTTCGATATCGGCCGTCAACTTCGATTGCGGTCCATACACCTCGTCCTGGAATGCTACTTCGTAGGACCGGCTCGCGCTCCACGCGATAACGAATCACAAACGGCTCGCCGGCGGCCGCGCGCTTCTCGCTCTCCTCCTTCGAAAGCGCCCGCATCTCGGGATTGCATAGCCACGGTGCTTCCCCATGCGGCTTGTCTTCCAGATCGGCGATCGCCGGCGTGAAATCCCGGTAGGCGAGCCCTTCGCCAGCAAGTCGAACGCGAGCTTACGATGAAGATCCAGACGCTCGGACTGCCGGTAGAACTCGTCCCACCCAAGCCCAGCCAGTTCAAGCCTTCATAAATCGAATTGAGCGAAGCTTCGGTGTTGCGGTCGACATCGGTATCGTCGATGCGCAGCACCATGTGCCTTGATGTTTGCGAACGTACAGCCAGTTGAAGATGAAGGTGCGCGCGCTGCCGATGTGCAAATAGCCTGTCGGTGAGGGCGCAAAACGAGCCCGAATCATGAAGTTTCAGTGTACAGAAGGGCTCGGTTCGCCCAGCCGCGCATGCAGCGAACGAATTGCTCAATCGTGAGTTGTTCGGCGCGCAGCGAAGCTTCGGGCAAGCTATCCGTCGCCGCTCCATAGAACGGCCGCAGATTGTTCCGTAGTGTCTTCCGTTTCTGAGCAAAGCAGCGGCTCACAAACGCAGCAGCTCCGGCGAATTGTTCGCAGCTGCGTCTTGCGCCGGAACCGCACCGCGCCCGAATCCACTTTCGGTGGCGGCACAAAAGCGGACGGCGGCACGCGGCAGACCAGATCGACATCGCAAACCAACTGAGTCGCCACAGTCAGGTAGCCGTAGTCGCGCGTGCCCGGCCTCGCCAGGATCGCTCGGCCACTTCCCACTGCATCAGAAACACCGCCAGGTTGAATGCCGCATCGAGCGCCAGAAATCTCTCAATGATCGGCGAAGTGATGTAGTACGGCAGATTGCCGGTAACGGCGGCACTGCCCCACTGCGCCAGATCCGTCTTGAGCACGTCGGCCTCATGGATGTGCAGCTTCGGTTCGTCCGCGAATTTTCTGCTCAGATAGCCAACCAGCGAAGCGTCCAGTTCGATGGCATGCAATTCATCCGTGCGCCGCAGCAGATGGCGCGTCAGCGCTCCTCGACCGGCGCCAATTTCAATGACGCGCGCTGTGTGATCACCGCAAGCAGCCACCGCAAGCCGCTCCAGAATCGCATCGTTTACAAGAAAATGCTGACCCAGCTTGCGCGGCAAGCCTCAAGTGTAAAACAGCAATCCTGCGAGCAGCATATCGCCGCCCGTCTGCAAACATAAATCGTGAATTGGATCTCTGTATCTTCTGGCAATCGCCGCCGGTGCGGCGAATCCCGCGCAAGCCGGCGCAAACGCAGAACTCAAAAAATCGCATCGATCAGGCACTGTTCACGGCCGTCGCGGTATATATATCAGGACTCATTGGCGTGCTGCTGATTCAACTCTTTGTTCGAGAGCCGTGGCCCGCCGCTCAAAAGCTCGCTGCGACTCCGTGGTGGGCATGGACAGGCGGCCTGCTGAGCATTGCTGCCACGGTAGCAGGCCTCACTTTTGCTCAGAGAATGGGCTCAGGAGTTTTTACCGGTATCAGCGTAACCGCTTCGCTTGCCATGTCGCTAGTGCTTGATAACTACGGCTGGATGGGATTCAAAGTTCATCCCGCCTCATGGCCGCGCATCGTCGGCTGCGGTCTCATGGTCGTGGGGCTTTGGCTGGTCGCCAAGTTCTGAACTGACTACGCCAGTTTAAACGGCTCGTGCCGTGAAAAATGCCGCGAGTAAAATCGCCGATCTGGGATGATGTCGCGATTCGTCTCTTGAAATAACTTCACTTCAGAAGTATGTACGAGCGAACCCCAATCCAGATCCGAAACACCGCTCAGGAAAGGCGAGTAGACGATCCGTTTGCCCGTTCGTAATGCATGCGCTCCCGCCCACGCGCCAAGAAAGGCAAGAGAAGCTTGCTCTGGAATTGTGTCGATCAGCTCTAACAAGAAGTTTGCCCGAAGCACCGCGAACTGAGCTGCAACGGCACTGACGGAACGCTGCTTCCAGAGTTGCCCAAAGTATCCCGGATCCGAATCGGGCCGCCCCTGGTAAGGGCACCCACACACTCCTCTAAACCCGAAGTATTGCCCTGCTTCACGAATCAGCCCTTGCTTGTCCCTGATCCGGCCGCCGACCATTACTGCATCGGGATGCAGCTCGAACAGGCCTAGCGCTTCCCAGCTCCAGTCCGGATCTTCAATCTGAACGTCTTCTCCCAGCAGATGAACGAATTCGCCCTGTTGCGCGGCGGAGGCGAGACTGCTGATCTTGGCTGACGCATCCTTGATCGTAACGGTCACGACGGGCTCTCCGTCGATATGCTGCCGAACAAGCCTCCAATGTGCGGCGCCATCGAACAGCGCGTTGTAGTCGACCTCGAAATTGCGCCCTTCGGGTCGAGCATTGAGGAAGCGCTGGAGAACGGCCTTTTGCGAAGAATGAATGTACGGCTTGCTCGCGGCATCATCGGCCGTCGAGTGGGCATGCACGCGCCAGCTATACGCTACCTCGGGAATGTGCACCGCGCCGTATCCGGCAATCAAAAACCGCACAAACGCATCCCAATCGGGACTTCCTTCCGCCTGTGTATCGCTGTATACTCCCAAATCCAACGCTGTTAAACGATCCATAACGCCCAGGTGCGCGATATAGGCCGAATTCAGCAGCAGAACTGGATCCCAATCAGGTTTCAAATAGGGCTGATACACGCCGCTCCCGATTACCTTGTCTTCATCGGTGTAAAGCAGCGGAGGGTAACCGGCGGCGAGCGCTCCCGAAGCAACCACTCTGAGGGCGTCGGGGTAGAGAACGTCATCCGCATCCACGGGCAATACATATCGCCCACTGGCCCGCTCCAGGCACACACGCAACCCGCGCATAATACCGGCGTTTGTCTCGTTGCGCAGTACGTCTACTGACGCACGACCGCTTAGTTCCTGCAGATAGGAACGAAGCGCGTGATTGCGGCAGCCGTTGTCTAGAATTATCCATTCAAACGCGCCGTCTTGCTGAAGGACGGACTTGGCGAGCGTACGAAGATGCGCGATGGGGCTGCCATCCCACACGGCAGTTAAAATGGAGAAAAGGCCCGGTGATGGCCCCGTTGGATAGTCGCGCTGCCGTTCCGCAACTCTGTGCCGAATCCAGGCCCGATATCTTCGGGTTGCCCGGCTCGGAAACAGCCGATCGGCCTGACGCCTGACAACCCCTTTTACGTAAGATCGAATCCTTTGCCGCAGTCCAATCCGATTGTACGAACCGCTACTATCTTCGAAGGGGCGATGCAAGCGCAACAAACAACTGAGGCTCAGCTGGAAGCGGCGAATAAGAAGCTTTCTCAGCTTGAGGCAGAATTAGCAACGTCTCAGAGGCAGATCGCCCGTCTCCTGGAATTGATCGCAAAGCAGCAGGATCGCGCGGACCTGCAGCAATCCTCGATTGTTCGCTTGGACCGGACGCTTATGGAGCTGCTTACGGGCCGAACCTGGCGAACTTTGCGTAGCTTAGGTGAGTTGGCCAAGAAAATATCGGGTTCCGGCAAGGTTGGAGGCGCGCCGGAGGTTGACGTTGCCAGCAATAAGGCTTCCTATCTTGCCTGGATCCAGGATTTTGAACGCCCGGCCGATGAGCTGATCGAGCTCAAACTGCCTTCGCTCCAAAACCGTCCGCTCTTCAGCATCGTCATGCCGGTGTTCAACACCGTACCCGCCGAGCTAAGCGCCGCGATCGAATCCGTGCTTGCGCAATCGTACGCAAATTGGGAACTCTGCATTGCCGACGATGCTTCGACCGGTGCGCACATTCGTCCCTTGCTCGAAAGCTTTGCGCAAAGAGACTCGCGGATCAAGGTGACATTTCAAGCGGAACGTGGCGGCATATCGAAGACGGCCAACGCCGCCTGGCAAATAGCCTCTGGCGATTTCGTCGCATTTCTCGATCACGATGACACGCTTGCGCCGCACGCGCTCGCTTACCTTTGTGAAACCCTCGACCGCAGCCCCGACGCGGATCTCATCTACAGCGATGAGGACAAGCTTGACGCAAGAGGCAGGCGCTTCGATCCGTTTTTTAAGCCGGATTGGTCACCCGATCTGCTATTAAGCGAGAACTACATCTGTCACCTGCTGGTCCTGCGGCAAGATTTGGCTCGCAAGGTAGGCGGCTTCGATGCCGATTGCGACGGCAGCCAGGATTACGACCTGATTCTCAGGGCTACCGAACGCGCCGCGAAAATCGAACACGTCCCGAAGGTTCTTTACCATTGGCGCGCGGGAGCCGAATCGACGGCCAGCGGCCTTTCCAACAAGCAGTACGCATTGGACGCCGCCCAGCAGGCGCTGAAGAACTACTGCGACCGATCGGGCAAGCAGATGCGAGTGGAGCCGCACAAGATCGCCGGCCGTTGGCGCATGCGGTATCCGATTCCGGCAGGCAGCCGCGTCAGCATCATCATCGCTTCCGGCGGCGAAGACGGACGTGCTGCGAACGAATCTCACCAGCCTCTTTGGAAAAACAACCTACTCGGAATTCGAGGTGGTGGTGATCGACAATTCAAAGGACAATTCGATCGAAAAGCTGGTCCGCGATTTTCCTTCCGGACCAGGTAAGCTGCGTTATATCGATTGGCGCAACAAACCATTCAATTATTCGGCGATCAATAATGCCGCCGCCCGGCAATGCGAATCGCCGGTGCTCCTGTTCCTGAATGACGACACGTCGGTGATCGCTCCGGACTGGCTGGAATCGATGCTAGAGCTGGTCATGCGCCCCGAGGTTGGAGCGGTCGGCGCCAAGCTTCTCTTCCCCAACGGCCGCATCCAGCACGCCGGTGTGGTCATGGGCCTGTATGACAATTGCGGTCACGCCTTTAAGGCCCTGGACGGCAGCGCCGGTCATTACTTCGATTTTTCAGACATCATCCGCAACGTCAGCGCCGTCACGGGCGCATGCCTGATGACGAAATCGGAAGTGTTCCAGCAAGCGGGCGGGTTCGATGAAAGCGACTTTGCCGTTGCTTTCAATGACGTGGACCTGTGCCTGAAAATCGGCGCGTTGGGATGGCGTGTTCTCTATACGCCCCATGCGCTGCTATACCATCACGAGGCATTTTCGAAGAGCTCCAAGGATCTGCGCCCCCATCCTGAAGAAGTAACGCGCATGCGCTACAAATGGGAGCGTTTGATCGCGGCGGACCCGTATTACAGCCCCAATTTGACGCGGAACGACGAAGATTATTCGTTGAAGACGCGACGCTAACCTAAGCGTGTAGGTCGTCCGGGGTCACCGTTGTAGCGCCCTCCGTGGGTGAGCTTTGTTTCGAGAAGATAGTCGGCTATGCGGCCCTAATGATCTTACGGCGAAAGCCGATGACTATCTTATGACTCCCTTGCGACAGGGTAAGTCCTCACTGCGGCTGAGGCTACACTACGCTGCGACTAACATTGCGATTCGTCTGGGCCCGACGAACTCGCTCCTGCTTCTTTTCATTCGCCGGCAGTGCCGCCGCTTCGGCTGCGAACTCCGGCTAAAGGGCGGGAAATTGGAACTGCAGAAGGATAAAAGGATGATGACCTTCGCCTTGGAGCATTTCGTTTATGCGCCCACCCTGGCGTTCCGATTCGATCTGTTTTTCAACTCGTTAGTTCCGAGCAGGCGGGACGACCTCTCTGTCCTCGATCTTTCGCACGCTCAGGTTCACACGTACCGGGCCTCCGGGTTGCAGTTTGAGCTGTCGGGTTTTCCCGAAGAGGAAGAGGCCTTTACGGCGTACGTTTCCTGGTACAAGCCGCAACCTGGCGATCTGGTGTTCGATGTCGGCGCGCACTGCGGCGTCTCCGCTTACCATTTCTCCCGCCTGGTAGGTCCCACCGGACGTGTAATCGCCTTTGAACCCGATCCGAGAAACTTTCCCGTGTTGCTGCGCAACATCGAACGACACGGTCTGCGAAATGTAATCCCAGTGCAAACCGCGATTACGGGTAGATCCGGTAAGACGTCCTTTTTTAGCGAAGGCGCTTTGGGGTCCTGCGTTGCTCATACGTCGTCTCGAGCAACTCCCGGCCGGGAGGTTTCAGTAGACGCGATGAGTCTGAACGACGCATTCGGTCGATGGGGCGTCCCACAGCTTTGCAAGCTCGATATCGAAGGCTCGGAAGTGGAAGTCCTGGAGGGGTCAAAAGAGTTAATTCGCCAAGTACCGACCAACTTCGTCCTGGACACCTCGCATCTGGTGAACGGCGAAAGGAGCTTCCGCGCGGTAGAAGACGTTTTCAAGGATTGCGGATTTGAAGTCGAGTCTGAGGAGTGCGGAGAAATGACGACATGGGCACGCCCGCGATTGCAAAGCGCGCTCATCGAGTACGAG
The DNA here is from genome assembly GCA_963849445.1 of uncultured Acidobacteriaceae bacterium. Lineage (GTDB taxonomy): Bacteria > Acidobacteriota > Terriglobia > Bryobacterales > Bryobacteraceae > Bog-105. The sequence goes on from CAWKHS010000017.1 coordinate 7,609, forward strand.
CCGGCGGCGGCGCTCGCTCACGGATAGGCAGCGGAGCTTACTCGCGGAAAAGTATCGGGGTGAACTTAATGCTGATGTCGCTGCTGACAGGCTGCGCCAGCTCCAATACGCTGCGGAAAGAGGGGAGCGCAATATTCTCGCCCTGCAGCCGGATCGCATCCCCCACAAACCAGGCGGAAGCGCCGCGCGCACTGTAATCGGTAATCCGGCCGTTCTCGTCCAAGCTCATGTTCAGGGTGACCGAAGAGCGCAATTGGAAGGGAACCAAGTTCGCGCTGAAGTGATTCGCATTCAACACCGGCACTTCGTAAGTGACCGCGCTTGCGGTGCTCTCGATGGTGAACGCGAACGCCGCGAAGAGAATCAGGCTAGACAGCAGGCCACCCGTTGCAGGGATGGTCAGCGGACGCATGAAATCGTCAAGGCGCAGTCTCCATCGGTTCCAAATCAGCTGCAGGCGAGATCCGCGCGTCTGAAGAGTGGCTTGCCGCTCCTGGGACGCCTTCACGCGCAAAGCGGTAGTCAAACACGCAGGCGAAACACTCTGGGGCAAGCTCCCCAACGTGACACGTACAGAACGAATTTCCTCAAAGCGTTGAGAACACGATACGCAGTCACGCAAATGCGCCGCCATGCGGGCCCGGTCGCTAGCGCGCAGCCTCCCGTCGACGTAATCTGCAATCCGGCGTCTGGTACTCCAACACTTCATGTGCGTTCCGTTTTCTTTGCCATCCACTATGCCATCGCTTCGGCGAATCCCGGATCTGACCGGTGGGTCAGCTCCCGGCGTAACGCATCGCGTCCACGAAGAATTCTCGATTTCACAGTGCCGAGCGAGACCTGCAAAATCTCCGCGATCTCTTCATAACTCAAATTCTGAATGTCTCGGAGCACCACGGCCACCCGAAAAACAGGGTTGATTTTCGTCAGCGCCTGTTCAATCAGTGCTCTCGTCTCACCATCCAGCGCCTGGTCATAAGGCGAAGGCCCTGGATCCGCCGCCGAATCGACCGGCGCTTCATGTTCGCTTCCGTCGTTTTCGAGCGAAATCTCCCGGCGGCAGTGCCGCGCCCACCAGCGCCGGTGATTGTGCGCTTCGTTCACCGCTATCCGGTAGATCCAGGTCCGCAAGCTGCTCTGCTCACGAAACGAGTTCACTCCCCGGAAAACTTTTAAGAACACGTCCTGTACGACATCGCACGCATCGGTCTGATTGCCAAGCAATCGATACACAACGCTATAGACCGGCTGCTCATATCGACTAATCAGCTCTTCATACGCTTCTTCGATTCCCGCCCGGAGTCCACGTAGAATCCTGGCGTCCTCTTCCGAAATTCCGCTCTGGGGGCCCGCCAGGATGGACAAAGCGCCCGAATTCCCCGCCAAGGGTTGCGCCATCGCTTGAAATTCTACCGCTACTGGCTTCACAAACGCCAGTTACCTGGTTAGACTCCGAAGAGCGCCCGGAAGTTCCCCAGCAGCGTAAAGGCCGCGGATGCGCGCCCAGAGACAGGGAAGGGAATCCGTTACTCTTTGCGGGGCGCGCCTGAGCCCGCGGCCGTTTTGCGCGCTTTGCTTGAGAGTACCTCAGGCGATTAGCCGCACACCTGACGGTAATATGCCTCATACTGCGGAATGATTAAGTCAGTACAAAAGCGCCGCAGTGCTGTTTCACGAGCTGCTGCCGCCATGCCGGCCTGCAAGTTGGCGTCGGTCAGCAGCGCGCGCAGCCTGGCTGCCTGACCATCCACGTCACCGACTGCCTCCATGTACCCGTCTACCCCGTGCGTAATCAGGTCGGGGACTCCTCCCGTGAGAGTGGCAACAGGCGGAACGCCGCAGGCCATGGCTTCCAGGGCCGCTAAGCCGAAAGCCTCCGTTTCGCTTGGCAAGTGTAGGGCATGCATCCGCGGAATCAGCCGTTCCATGTGGTCCTGCTTCCCCAGGAAGCGCACAAATTCGCTAACGCCCAGTTCGCGCGCCAAACGCTCCGCCGGTCCGCGGTCTGGTCCGTCTCCAGCCATTACCAGTTCGGCATCGACATCGCGCCGCACACGTGCAAATGCCTCTATGCAGTCCAGAACGCGTTTTACCGGGCGGAAGTTAGAAATGTGCAGGATACGTTTACGGCCGGTGCTGCGCGCTTCTTCGTCCGGCTGATATCGCGAGCAGTTGACGAAATTGTGAATCACCTCAATTGGGTTTTTTACCCCGAAGAAATCGACTGTACGCTGCCTCATGTATTCGCTGATCGTCGTGATCCCGTCGGAGCGCTCAATCGAAAACTTGGTGATCGAAAAATAGGACCGATCAGAGCCCACCAAGGTAATGTCGGTGCCATGCAGAGTGGTGATGAACGGTAAACGCCGGCTGGTGGTCATCTGCTGGGCCAGCAGAGCTGAAATCGAATGCGGAATGGCATAGTGCACGTGCAGCAGATCCAGCCGATGTTGCTCAGCGACCTCCGCCATGCGCGACGCAAGCGCCAGTGAGTAAGGGGGGTACAGAAATAGGGGGTACGTGGAGACTTCTACTTCGTGATAGTAGACGCGAGGCGTATCGGGGTCTAGCCGAATTGGGTTCGCATAGCTGATGAAGTGAACCTCATGCCCACGATGGGCCAGTTCCATGCCAAGCTCTGTGGCAACAATGCCGCTGCCGCCGTATGTGGGATAGCACGTGATGCCGATTCGCATGTTCTTTGCTCCCTGTTTTTGTTCTTGGATGCTAGCCGGCGCTTTAAGCTGCCGGTTTTAGCGGAGGCTGCCCGCTGCGGTCAACAAGCACAATTTTGCAATATGGTCGTTGTTCTGAGGTCGCGCTGAGGCACTAGGAGCCGCTGCGGGGGCGGCTGAGCGTATCGGTATGCCGTTGAAGGAGATGCACTCTCGGTGGTCGCAATTGCGTTCGCGATAGACTCGTGTGGGCGGATTGTATGAAACGAATCGGATGGATCGGAAGATGTTTCGGCGCTGCTGCCGCGGTGCTGCTGGCGACGGCTGTTGCCGGTTTATGGGCGCAGGGACGCGGCGGTGGGCCAACTGCTGAAGCGCTGTTTACCGCTCTCGACGCGAACGGTAACGGCACGCTGACACGGAGCGAGCTCGAATCGGGCTTCAATGCCTGGTTTACGGCTTGGAACAGCACCAACAGCGGGACACTAACACGGGACCAGATCTCAGCCGGATTGAACAAGCTGCTGCCAGCGCCGCCCGCCAAGCCTGGGCAGGCGAACACGTTCAACGCCGCAGGGAATTCAACGCCGATCGCCGTACCGCAATCGGCTGTCGATGCCATGATGGCGGCCTTACCGAGCACGCCAGGTGTGACGCCGTCGCGTCCACGCAAGGTGCTGGTCCTCGCGCATACGGGACCGGGAGGGTTCGTGCATGCCTCGATTCCGCTCGCTGCCAAGACGGTGGAGGCTTTGGGAAAGCGGGGCGGCTTATGGAGCACAACAGTCACTTACAATGCCGGAGATATTAACGCGGACAACCTGAAGCAATACGACGCCATTTTCCTGGACAGCACGACGGCCTGCTTCCTTGACGATCCGGATCCCGCAGTCACAGCAGCGCGACGGGCTGCGTTCTTGGATTTCGTCAGAAGTGGGAAGGGCATCGCCGGCATCCATGCAGCTACCGACTCGTATCACACCGACTGCCTGGCCGCTGAAGCCGCCGCAAACAGCGGTACGGGAACTAACTTCATGGCCATGATACTGGCGGCCCAGCTCTTCACGGCGGCCGACAAGGACCACAACGATGCCGTCAGCCCGCAGGAGTGGACCGCGGTGGCCGACGATTGGTTCCAGAAATTAGATACGGGCGGCAGCGGGAAGGTCAGCCGAGCCGACTTTGTGGCAAATTTCCGTTCGTTGCTGCCGCCACCGAACCCGCATATGTTCAGCGAACCGAAACCGGTTCTACAGTGGCCGGAGTTCAACACTTTGATCGGCGGCTACTTCAAGTTCCACTGGCCCGATCCGCAAGTGATATACGTCAAGATCGACGATCCGAACAGCCCGTTAACGGCCATGTTCCACGGCAAGGAGTTCGAGATCCACGACGAGACCTACACATTCGCGCAGATATCTTTCTCACGCAGGAACGTGCATGTGTTGACGAGCATCGACTACGCCAAGATGAGCGCGGAGGATAAAGCGAAGGAAGAGAATCCGCGAACGGATGCCGATTACGCGCTGAGCTACATCCGCCGCGAGGGCCAGGGGCGCGTGTTCTATGAAGGGCACGGCCACAGTTACCGGGTTTATGCGATCACGCCGATGCTGGAACACCTGCGCGCCGGGATTCAATACGCCCTGGGCGATCTGAAAGCGGATGACAGCCCTTCGGTGAAATAGTGCGTCGGTGCGGTTGCTGCCGCACGGCGCGGCTGGTTGCATCGAGGTTTCGCCTTCGTAGTCGACGATAGAGGTCCACTGAAAAGCTGACGAGTTCTGCTGTGTTGCCGACTATCCGTACAGCCCCTCTGCTGATGTTCTGTGGCCTCTACTTCCGTACGTCGTAGTGAAGCTCCACCATGCCGCTCTTGTACGCATTTACCTGCCGAAGGTGCAGGGCGGTGTCCCGCTGGAGCCCGTCGAAGAAGGAGATCCCTTCCCCAATCAATATGGGCATGATCGAATAGCGCACTTCGTCCGCCAGCCCGAGGCGAAGGCAGGAGCCGGATACGGAACCACCGCCGACGAACCAGATATTACGAAAGGTGGGTCTTAATCGCTCATTCACCAACTGCGTGAGATTTCCTGAGTAGAGTTCGACGGAACTTCCCCTGCTCGGAAGACTGCGGCCGGTGAGGACAATCGTCGGTTTGTCACCATAGGCCCATCCAAAGCCTTTGGCCTCAAAACCCAATGCTGTCTCATAGGTCCGCGAACCCATGACATAGCAGTCGATAGTGGTGAGGAACTCCCTGACCAGTTCGGGATTCATGCTCTTTCCGTCATCGAAGGAGTCGGTGGTTTCGAGCCAATCTACACCTCCATCCCTTCGAGCGATGAAGCCGTCGAGGCTGGCCACCATGTGGATAGTTACACGCGACTCTATCTGCGCCATAGAGCCTGGAAAGAGTTGGGCATTCCTCCAATGTAGCGGTCGACGCGGTATCGCCGCTAGTCCCACCACTCCCGTGGTCGGTCGCTCAGGATAGAGGGCAGGGCGATGCATAGATCCACCCTTGGCGACCACCGCGGATTATCTAAGCACAACCGCCATCATCGTAGGCATGGGTAGTAATCTCCACCTAAGCTGTAAGGCCGTGCTGTTCGATGATTTGTGCAGAGATCAAACGTTAAAGGGTCCTGTTGTTTTCCCAATGGAAGTCTGCTAATGTTCCTTTGGGAAGACAAAATGAGAAGTAGTAAAGATAAAGCGGACGTCCTGCAGGGAACGCTCGCTCTCATGATCCTGAAGACCTTGGATGTCATGGGCTCACTTCATGGATATGGGATTGCTCGGCGGATTGAACAAATTAGCGGCGAATTGCTGGCTGTCAATCAGGGCACGCTATATCCGGTCCTACTTAAACTCGAACAGGAAGGATCGATTGCCTCCCAGTGGGGGATTTCGGAGAACAACCGGCGGGCTCGATTTTACCGGTTGACCCGTGCGGGGCAGAAGACATTGCAAGCGGAGACGAAGGACTGGCAGCGGACAGTCGGCATTATTGAGCGGTTCTTTCAAGCGAAAGCCAAGGATTTTTGATGAGGAAAGTGCGGCGTCTCTTCCACCAGCTGGTTGCTTCGCTCACTCGCAATCGTGGCGAGGAACGATTCGAAAGTGAGATGGAAGAACACCTTCTGCTGCAAACGGCTGAGAATATGCGGGCCGGCCTCGATCCCGATGAGGCGCGCAGGCAGGCGGTTCTCAAGTTCGGCTCCGCGGGATCACTGAAAGATAGCTACCGGGACCGCCACGGTTTGCCTTTGCTTGAAGTTTTGTTGCACGACACTCGCCACGCAATTCGACGCTTGCGGAAGACGCCTGTCTTTTCAATTACGACCATTCTGACGGTTGCGCTCGGTATGGGCGCCACGACCGCGATTTTCTCTTTGGTGTATACGGTTCTGCTGAAGTCACTCGCGGTCGCCGATCCCGCGCAACTGCTGCGACTGGGCAAAACCACTCATTGCTGCTACACGGATAGCTACGCGCAGGATCCGGACTTTGGGATCGTCTCGTACGATCTATACAAGTACTTCCGCGACCACACCGAGGGATTCTCAGAGCTGGCCGCGTTCCAAGCGGGCGAGACAGGATACGGCGTAAGACGCAGCAACTCGCCTGCTCCTGCTTTCAGCGATGTGGGCGAACTCGTCTCTGGTAATTACTTCCAGATGTTCAGGCTGCACGCGTTCGCGGGACGTCTACTTATACCGGCAGATGACCGTGCCGAGGCCGCGCCTGTCGCGGTTATGAGCTACCGGCTCTGGTCGGAACGCTACGGTTCCGATTCTACGGTGATTGGCAGCTCCTTCGAGCTAAATCGCAGGCCATTCACAATTGTTGGCATTGCTCCGCCCAGCTTCTTCGGTGACAGTCTTCGTAGATCTCCACCCGACTTCTTTGTTCCATTGACAACGGGAGATCCGGGTCCGGACAGTGACCGCGCCCAATCGTCGCTTGCGTGGCTCCAATTGATTGGGCGCAAGCGCGTCGGTTTCACCACGCAATCGATTCAGGCGCGCATGCGCGTGGAGTTGAAGCAGTGGCTGCGTTCGCATTGGGACGAGATGGACGCCAATCACCGCGCGCTGCTCCCGCATCAGATACTTTACATCGAACCGGGAGGGGCGGGAATTACCGGGATGCGGGAGCAATACGACAAGTGGCTGCGCATGCTCATGTTGGTGTCGGGATTTGTTCTGTTGATTGTGTGCGCTAATGTGGCGAACTTGATGCTGGTGCGCAGTATGCAGCGGAGAAGACAGACCGCAGTCAGCGTTGCGTTAGGCGCTCGCCCGGCTGTGCTGATGCGCCAATCGTTTAGCGAGAGCGTTCTGCTCTCCTTGTGCGGTGGTGCACTTGGATTGCTGATCGCAATCGGTGGGACACAGCTGATTATTCATTTCGTGTTCCCGCGCACAGGTGAGATGGCGACTGTTCCCATTGATGTCTCACCGTCTGCGCCAATTCTAGCTTTTGCTTTCGCCTTGTCGCTGATCACGGGAATCGTCTTTGGAATTGCGCCCGCTTGGCTGGCTACGCGGGTCGCACCTCTCGAAGCATTACGCGGAGCAGCGCGTTCAACGGCACGCACGGGATATCTACCACGCAGGGTGTTGATCGTCTCCCAGGCAAGTCTCGCACTGGTGCTTGTTTCAGCTTCTGGGCTGCTGACGATGGGTCTGCGCTCTTTCGAGCATCAGGATTTCGGATTTCAGCCGGATCACCGGGTTATCGTCTCATTCGATCCCCGACTTGCGGGTTACCAGCCGGCCAAACTACATTCTTTGTACGCGCGCATCGAAGATGTTCTTTCGCGCATTCCTGGGATTGCGCAAGTGACACTCGCAGTTTACACCCCACTGAGTGGCAACAACTGGGGCAACCTGGTTTGGATCAATGGACATAATCCGCCCGGACCGGATGAGGATGCAGAGAGTTCCTGGACGCGAGCGACTTCCGACTTTCTCTCTAGCATCGGCAACCCAATCGTGCGTGGCCGGGAGCTGGATGAGCGCGATACCGCCGAGTCGGAGCACGTTGCGGTGATCAACGAGGCTTTCGCGCACAAGTTCTTTCCACACCAGGATCCGATGGGGCAATACTTCGGCTGGGCGGACGATTCTCCGAAGTCGTATCGCATTGTAGGAATTGCAAAAGATGCTCGCTACCTCGTATCCGATTTAGACAAGCCGATTACGCCCTTTTTCTTCTTGCCGGAATCGCAGCGCGACCTCGACAAAACGTCAGGGAAAGAGCGCAGCCCCGGTTCACATTACATGCAAAATATCGTCATAGTCGAAGCGGCTGGCCGACGCGTTCCGTATGAAGCAATCCGCCGCGCACTAGCGTCGATCGATTCCAATTTGCCCATTACATCGATCTGCACATTTCGGCAGCAGGTCGAGGAGCTTTTCCGGCCAACTGAGCTGATGGCCCGCTTGACATCGTTCTTCGGTCTACTGGCGATCGTGCTTTCTTCGATTGGATTGTACGGGATCACGGCGTACAACGCAGGACAGCGTACGAATGAAATCGGCGTGCGGATGGCGTTGGGCGCTGAGCCTCAACACGCGGTTGCACTTCTTCTGCGAGGACCTTTCGTGTTGATCTTGGTCGGACTCGCGTTCGGTTTACCTATCTCTTTAGCTGTCAGCGCCATCCTCGCAAGCCAAACATTTGGCGGGGATCCACATACAGCTCTGGTCGAGACCGTTGCTACGGCGGTGCTGGCTGTGACGGGCTTTCTCGCTGCTCTTTTACCAGCAGTACGCGCCAGTTCAATCTCTCCCTGCGAAGCGCTTCGGGTCGAGTGAGGTTATCTAGCTAGCCCGGCAGCCAAGCGATGCTTGGTCAATACAGAGAGGAAATCGCCAAGCAGTCGCGCGTGCGTTGCCGGGCGTTTCCTTAGAAGACTTGCTTCTGTTTCGGTATCGGAGAACAAAATCGGAGATTACAATCGACAAGTCGGGACGTCCGGTGATCCGTCAAAGTTGCTGCTCTTTGCCTCGGCAGCATCACTGGTTTTGACCATCATCCTGCCGCAATATAGACGTGCGGCCGCGGTGCTGGTTAGGGCGCATACCTTTTAGGCAGAATCACGTCAGGCAGAATCACGGCTGGGCGCAGAATGATCTAGCTGAATAGCCTGCCATAAGGCTCGCAGTTACTGGATCTGCGTCAATAGGCATTTTACGGCAAAGCATTATACTGAAACCTCAAAAGGGAGTCACCATGTCCTTCGATCGTTGGCGCCAGCCCGGCTTTCTGGCTTTCGCGATGTTCGCATTTGTAGTCGTGCCGCCAGTAAGTGCTCAGATTGTGGCAGTGCACGGGTTGAAAAAGGGAGACTGTGTGCAGTTCTCTTATGGCGGTGGCTGGGAAACCGCCACGATCTCCGGACCGGAGCAGGCCGGCGGCTACCCTGTGGATTGGGGCGCAATCAAGACTACAGTGCCGGCGAACTCACGCGATCTTCGCGCCTGTCCGGCGGGCGCAAACGCCGCTGCTGACGTTGAGACGAAAGCTGCGTCGAAACGGCTACCGACGGGAAACGGCATCGGTGCGCAATACGGTACTCGTGATCCGGCAACTTGCACTAACCGCAAGACGGTTCCGGCGTCTGCTGCCGTTGCCATGACGTACGTCAAGTGCGACACAGAGGGCGTGTTCGCAGGGAGGCTGTATCTGACCACGGATTTAAAGGTGCAGGTGGGTAGCTCAAGGCCATTCAACTTCAATCAGGACTCCATGGCGACGGGAATCGATGCTCGTCAGCCGGTCTACGATATTCGCGGCAGCTACACCCAATACCAGTGCGACCTCCTGAGCGAACGTCAGACCGACTTTGCCAAGACGCATAACTGCATGAAGTATCCGGCGGCAGCAGGCGGGTACGGACGCTGCTTCAAGGATACATTTGGGGACTGGCACTGCCAAATGACCGGAGGTGGTCCGACGCAGGTGAAAGACCAGCTACCACCTAGAGGCAATTAGAGAGATCGTGATCTTCAGGATTAAATCCGCAACCGCTCGGCTGACTATATACTCCTGGTTTCCTCTTCGGGCGTTCGAGATCACAGTAAGCTCGCAGCACAGGTGCGGATGCCATCGATAACGCGTTCAACGAACGAGATCGCTTGACACTTCTTCGAGAATGCTCTCGTGGGTTGAAACGCGCGATATGGGCCTAACGCTGAGTGCTCCGAAGCCGGTACCGCCCCTTCGCGACCAGCGCGGATCTACTCCAGAGAATTTGATCGAGTAGTTGTTTGAGCAATAACCCCGCTGGACGGACTGACAGAGTGCACCTGAACCCGGCGAAGCTTAAAGCGGCCGCTTGCTGATTCATCTAAATTCTTGCTCGATCGCCGGGATGCGTAGGTTCAGATATCCCCCGATCGCGGGTGGTGCGCCAAAGAGATAGAACGATCGCGCCTTGCGCCAATGCGTTGGGCGACCAGAACGCCGGCCGATTGTCCCGCCAGGTAAATGGTCGCGGCGGCAAGAAAAGGCAGGATTCCCGAGTTGACCGTCATCACCGGAACGATCTTCGTAAACCATATCCGTTCGCGAAGCGCTTGGTAGAACGCCAACAGTATAATGCCTGCGACTTGCGCTTTCCAGCCAAAACGCCGGCCCACCGCTAGCAGGATCAGTATCACCGCCGCCTCGGCACCAGCGACTAGAACCAATACTGGAAACGAAAGAACGTTCAGCGGGTCCACCGACTCCGGAAGCCTGCTGCGCCACCAACCCAGCGAGAAGCCTATCCGGTAGTGCATTTTGAAACTTAACGCATAGACAGCGCCACCGGCGAGAGCACCGGCGGCGCGGGTCCACGTAGGCCGGAGAAAATAGGCAGTGACGCTGCATAGCGCAATCACAAAGCCTAAGCTGATGACCCAGAACGGCATAAACCAGAAGGAGCCAGGGGAAGCGCCGTGCCGGCCTGCGAGTTCGATCCGGATCTGCCACAAAAGAGCAGCCATACCAAATAAAAGCGAAATCACGACCAACGACACCGCCATCACACCGGCAGCATGTCGACGAACAAACCGAGTCGCCAGGTACCAAGCGTCGTCAGGTTTCGCGGCGACCGGCCGGTGCTCAAGATGCCTCCGAAAGTCTTCATCCAAGGCTTCGACGGAACTGTAGCGCCGTGCTGGCTCCTTCTGCAGCGCGGTCAGAAGAATACAATCAAGATCGCCCTTCAAGCGGTTGCGCAGCTTGAGCGGATCGCCTTCCCTGACTCCGCTGACGATCTCCGGGGTAATTGACCTCCACTCGCCCTTCTCACTTCTGCGAGATTCGGTGGTCACGACTATTGCGCTCGGCCTGCGCGGCTCTTCTTCTGAAATCACTCGAACCATTTCATGAAGCGCCGCGCTCGTGAGGCGATAGGGCCGATGTCCAGTCAGCAACTCATAGCAGATCACGCCCAACGAGTAGACGTCCGTAAGCGTGGTGATGACGCCTCCGCTGACTTGCTCCGGGCTCGCATAATCTGGCGTCATCATCTGGGCAAGCGTTTGGGTAGCGGGCAAGTCCCCCGCCGGCTTGTCCTCAAGCAGCTTGGCGATTCCGAAGTCCAGCAATTTCACGATTCCTTCGGGAGTCACCAAAATGTTGCCTGGCTTCAAATCACGATGCACAACAAGGTGCTGGTGAGCGTGCCGCACGGCGGCACAAACCGTGCGCAACAGTTTAAGCCGCTCGTTAATGTCGAGCTTCCGCTCGTCACACCATTGATCGATTGGCTGCCCCTCGACTAGCTCCATGACAAGGTAAGGAAGGCCCTCCTCCGTTGCGCCGGCGTCGATGAGGCGGGCGATGTTCGGATGGTCGAGCGAGGCAAGAATTTCACGTTCCTGCTGGAAACGCGCAATAAACGCAGCGCCCGCCCTCTGAGGCTGGACGAGCTTGACTGCAACCTGTTTTTTGAAAGCGCCATCGGACCGCTCGGCGAGATAAACAGACCCCATACCACCGCGTCCAATTTCACGGATTAGCGTGTATCCGCCCAAACGGCGGCCGCCCATATCTGGTAATCCAACAGAGAGCGTTTCGATACCCGGCCGGACAGAACCGAGCAATGGCTGTCCTAGCCAATCGGGGACGTGTTCGCGCGCGGCGAGAAATCGTTCGACTTCGGCGCGGATCTCCCGATCGCCGCGACAGTGGAGGTCGAGATACGCGGCCCGCTCCGCAGGATTCTGCTCGATGGCGCCTTCATAAATGTTTCGTATGTAACTGAGCTTTTCAGGAGTCATGGTGTGGTCATCTCACCCTGCTTAGCGCAACGCGACCACACAACAGCTCACGATTGACTGTACTGTATTCATATGGGTGATTCCGCGCCGCCTCATGTAATCACCCGCTTGCTTGGGGAATGGCGCGCCGGGGACAAAGATGCAGGCAACCGGCTGATGGAACTCGTGTATCGCGAGTTGCATCAAATCGCTTCGCGCGAAATGCACCGCGAGAATCCCGGGCACACGCTACAAACCACCGCTTTAGTTAACGAAGCGTACGTGCGTCTTTGCGGCGTCACGGCGGTCGAGTGGAAGGATCGATCCCATTTCTTCGCCGTGGCCGCCCGGCAACTTCGGCGCGTACTCGTGGACCATGCCCGCCGTTGTAACAGCGACAAGCGAGGAGGCCGCATGACCCCGCTGTCGCTATGGGATTCTGATGCTAGCACTATTGGAGTTGATGACCGATTATTAGCGCTCGATGAAGCTTTGGGGCGCCTTGAAGCATTGGACGCACGCGCGGCGCACGCACTTGAGCTGCGTTTTTTCGGCGGGTTGAGCGAAGCCGAGACAGCCGAGACGCTCCAAATCTCACTGGCCACCATGAAGCGGGATTGGCACTTCGCGCGAACCTGGCTCGCTGCCCAGCTGGGCTAGCCCGGCGTTTTGGCAAAGCCGTCGCTTCAAACATGCGAAACCGGCAACAGAAGAATCTCGGCGGCAGGCCGGAGGACGGCGTCCGAGACGCCGTGTCGGCGCTTGAATCGATGGTCGGGCAATTTGCCAAACACTTGGCGGAGCTTGCTACTTTAAGCAACAAGCGGAGAAACAGGCTGACGAGTCAACGTTTTCACAACCTGCGCGACGTCATCAATATATTCAACACTTGGTTCGATATCGACGTCGCGCGGCGGGGTGCAAGCCCCAACACGATCTTTCCCGTCTAACCATCCCTACTAACCCGTCCATTTCAACGAAATTCCGGACATCCTCCCATCCATTTCAAATCGAGCTATATTTTTATCCAGCTCTGAATCATCAACTTACAGCCAATCTGAAACGTACAAAGAACGTTTTCGCCCTTTCGTATGCTATGTTCTGAGCGCACAGGGCGGTTGGTGCCCGTTGTGCGGTTAGTTTTTGAACCAGGCTCGTAGAAAAGGTCTTTCGCCTTTTCCGACGAGCCATTTTTATTTGCGAGGAGCCCAGAACCCATATGACCCCACGTTCCATCCGTCGCGCCGCCGAGCGTAAAGCGAAAAAAGCCGCCCTGAAAGCGCAGAAGGTTTCTGCCAACTCTCGCTCCGCCGTTGCCGTATCGGCCATCGAAGAAGAAGTTGATTTTCCCAGCGAACCGCAACCGCCAACACCGCGGCCCGTCTCTCCCGCACAGCTTTCGGCCAACCGCGCCAACGCCCAGCGTTCTACCGGGCCGACCAGCGCGGAAGGCCGGGCCAAAGCCTCTCTCAACGCCGTAAAAACGGGGCTCACCGGCCGCACCGTCCTGCTCTCCTCGGACGACGCCGCTCTCTACGAACAACACGTCCTCGCCTATAGCAAAGAACTCAAACCCATGACCCAGCGCGAATGCGATCTCGTCCAATCCATTGCCGACACCGCTTGGCGCCTGAAGCGGATTCCCGCTCTTGAAATGGCCATCTACGCGCAAGGCCGCCTCGAATTCGCGGACAGCTTCGACGATCACGAGCTCGCCGCACGACCCAGTATGATCGAGCTGAAAACCTTCCTTACGTATGAGAAGCAGCTCCGCAATCTACAGCTCCAGGAAGCCCGTCTCGCCCGCCGCTATGAAAAGGACACGGCCGAGTTGCGCAAAATCCAGGCCGAACGCGATCAGCGCGAAAGCGTCGATTTCGCCACTGCGTCCAAGCTCTACCTGACCGCCAAACACGACGGCAAGTCCTTCCAGCCGTCCGACTATGGGTTCGAATTTTCAATTGACGACATCGAAGAGTATCTCGAAGGCGTTCGCGCCGCCAACATCGCTCGCTCGGCCGTCAGCAAGCAGCGTGACACCGCGATTGCCACACCGAAAACGCACTTACAAGCCGCTTAAGCGAAACTGAGCCGCAACGAAGTAGAAGTCGCTGACGTGATACGCTGACGCCCATGCCGTCCTCACCCCAATCGGCGCAAAACTCCAGAATTGCTCTTGTGACGGGCGCCGGCAGCGGGATTGGACGGGCAGTGGCCTTAGCGTTGCAGTGCGCCGGCTATTCTGTTGTGCTGGCGGGGCGGCGGGCGGCAGAACTTGAAAAAACCGCGGCGTTGGCGATGCCATCCGGCGGAAGAATGCTCGCCGTTTCGACTGATGTCAGCAAGCCGGAATCGGTGCGGAACCTGTTTGCCAGGACAAACGACGAGTTTGGCCGGCTGGATGTGCTGTTCAACAATGCCGGGATAGGCGCCCGTGGTGTCCCGATGGAGGAACTAACCTACGACGAGTGGAGCGCCGTAGTGGGGGTGAATCTTACCGGCGCCTTTCTGTGCGCGCAGGAAGCCATCAAGCTGATGAAGACGCAGCGACCGCGCGGTGGACGAATTATCAACAACGGGTCCATTTCAGCGCACGCGCCGCGTCCGCATTCGGCTCCGTACACGGCCACCAAACATGCCATCACCGGACTCACCAAATCGATTTCGCTCGATGGCCGCGACTACGACATAGCTTGCGGACAGATCGACATCGGGAACGCGGCGACGGAAATGACGGAGCGGATGGAAAACGGCGTGCCGCAAGCGAACGGCACGACCATGGTTGAACCGCGGATGAACGTCCAGCATGTAGCCGACGCGGTCCTATATATGGCGCGCCTGCCGCTGGATGCCAATGTGCAGTTCATGACCGTCATGGCGACTAAGATGCCCTTTGTGGGGCGCGGTTGAATGGTAGGCGGGCGCGTGAGTAAGTGTAAGCGAGCGAGCCCGGCAGCGTAGCAGCAGCGGCTGCTCCGGGCTACTCGCTTGACTTCTTTCCCAAGCAGATTTCCGGCTTTCAAAATAAACGCTGGCATTTAGATTCAGGTGATTAGAGGCGTTTTCGCACTGTAAAAGATCGCCACCTGCTGCAGACTGAGCGCGAGAGCATATGCGACTCAGATCATCAGGATGGTGGAGCTTGTTTAAACAGGCGGACAAAGTGAAAAACGCTTTTCAATATATATGCGTGTTGCTGGTATTCACGGCGGTGGCATTCGCGCAGATCGGGGTGTTTGGCGGCGTTCAAGGCGGAATGAACGCGACGTATTCCGGTACGGGGGCGCCGGCGAACTCACTCGGAATCAACGGCGACTTGTATATCGACACTACCGCGGGGGCGCCGACGCTTTATGGCCCTAAGGCAAATGGCACGTGGCCGCCGGGAATACCGTTGGGCGGTTCGGGTACCACGCTTTGTAACGCCGCAAGTTCTTCCACGCTCGGATGCTTGATTGTGCCGCCGAACTCGGGCTTAACGGTGGACGCGAATGGGCATGTTTCGGTAACGGCAGGGGCGTTTCTAGGCGACCCGGGATCGAACGGTCTGGTGGTCCGGACCGCGGCCGGAGCAACAGGAGTGGCGAAATCGAGCGATTTACCCAGCGGATACCCGTACGGGAATTTAAGCAACGCGCCGGCTATTCCGAGCGACGTCAGTTCACTGACAGATACGCACTGGGAAGTTTTTGGCATCGGCTACCGCCACTCCGGCGAGCTCTCTTCTGGGAATCTCGAACGGCGCATTAATGGCGGACCGGTCCGACCCGGCGATGGCTGCGTTTAACGTTTGCTTTCATAACTACACAACGCGCTACTGCAATGTGGCCTTAATCGGAGACTCGTGGACGGAAGGCGGCGGCGCGGGAACATTGGCCACGAATTATTGGGCTGTTCAACTGCAACGCTATCTACAGGCGAATTCTTTCTATCACGGAGCGGGCATTATCCCTATCCATACGTCGAGCGGCGCGTGGGTCTGGGGAGGATCTACTTATAGCTCTAGTAACATGCCGCCCACGGTAAACGCGCTGGGGCCGAATCAGGTGGTAACGGGAAGCACTACAAATACCTTCGGCACACTCTATCAATTAGGTGGAACTGCCAACACCCTCACATTGGGCACTTACAACTACACGTCGAATCCGACCGGCAGCAGGTTTTACGCCGATACATACGTGATCTATTACGCCACTTCCACGGATACGGCAGCCGGATTTACGGTGACGATCTCGAATACGACCAGTGCCGGCGGTGTCACTACGTCCACTCCCGTTACATGCGGCGCGACGACTACAGCGTCGTTTACTCCGGGCGTTTGCACCATTTCCGCCCCTACCGTCGCCGGCACGCCATTGAACTGGGACACTCTGACCATTACTCCGCCCGCGACAGGAAATGCTTATATCTATGGCGTTGAGCCAGTGATTCTCAACAATCCGGTGGCGCCTCTCGCCCTGAGTAACTATACGAACGTGGGCGTATCGGTGTATAACTTTGGTCGCGGCGGCGCGAATTCGAACGCTTTCGGATCTTCACCGGCAACACAACTGGCATTCTTGCCGGAAGTCTATGGCGGCCAAATTCAATTGGCCATCCTTTCCCTCGGAGTGAACGACTGGGGACAAGGCGTCCCGACCTCGACCTATCAGACAAATTTGCAAAACATCGTCACTTACTTGCAGTCCCACTTCGCGGGAGTATCGATTCTGATCCTCGATCAGGGGAACGTGGATACGACAAAATATACGAATGCGAACGGAAATACGCAAGCGCAATTCCGCGCCATTGAGAAGAGCATTGCCACCGCCAACGGTTGTGCCTTTCTTTCGGTCGGCGAGCGCTGGGGTACCTTCACGAATGCGAACACCAGTTTGCGGGTAATGAACTCGGACGGCCTGCATCCGAACGACGCGGGATATATCGACATCGCGCAAATGATTGAGCGCCGGGTGGTCGAGCAGACGCTAGCGTTCACGCAGCTTTATCCGGGACAAACACAGATCAGCGGTAACCAGACTCACAACGCGAATTTCGAAACATCCTCCACGTATCTGGGGCAAAATGCCGGCGGGTCGGGCAATTCAGGCAGTTCAGGTTATAACACGGGAATCGGGCAGAATGCCTGCTCTAACATCACGACCGGGCACAATAATGTATGCATCGGGCAGTACGCGCCTGGACCTACAACGGGAACTAACGACACGTTGATCGGATCGAATGCCAAGGTGGGGAACGCCGTGAGCGGGTCTCTCCAATTGGGAGCGGGCACCAACAGCACGTCCAATACAGGTCAGTTTCAGAACTGGAACTTCATTGACTCGTTTGGATACATGTATGCGCGCGCGCTGCTGCTTCAGACGAGCGGGTCAACCGCTATTCAGGCCGCATCGTCCGTCGGTCTAAGTTACGGAATCAACCATCTGACGGGATCGATACCGATCAATACTTTGACTCTTCCGACATCGGCTGCGACGGGCGGCGGCACGACAGGAACCCTTTTCACTGGATGCCTGAAGGTGATTGCAGATACCGCGATCACGACAAGCGCCAGCGGCAATATCTTTGCCGCTTACACGCTCACGGCGGGCAAGATGTACGACGCCTGCTTCGAGGGGAACAAGTGGTATTTTTCCGGCAGTGGGATTTAGGGCTCGCCCAGACATTTCTGTAGCGGGAATGGAATCCACGAGTTTGATGTTGCCGGCTCGCACCTTGATGGCCTGAGCGAAACCTTCCGTATATGGCGAAGGCCATCTTCTGCTAACGGTGCTGCAAGGCGCCGGGCACAGTTTTGACCAGTCACTATTTTTCCGTGCCAGTCAAGGATTTCCACATCCGGTCTACGCCTGAAGCACCACCGCCGATATTTGTCGATGGCGGCTTAGGGTGCATGGTGCGTGGAATGACGGCGACCGTTGTCTTGTCGGTGCGGTTACAGCCTACCGCCACTAGGATAAGCAACAGAAGTATCAGGAGAGCGGGATGTGAAACGCCCTGTGCGGCGCTGGGTCTCATATTCGGTAAAGGCTGTAAGCTGACGGATGGTGACGTACACAGCTTATCGAGAGGAAAAAGAATGCAACTTGGCCTAGTGGGATTGGGACGCATGGGCGCCAACATGGTGCGGCGCTTACAGAAGAACGGTCACAAGTGCACCGTTTTCGATCTGAGCGCCGAGAACGTAAAGAAACTCGTAGGCGAAGGTGCCGCAGGCGCGAGTTCGCTGGAAGATCTGGTGAAGCAACTGCCGAAGCCCCGGGCGGTGTGGGTGATGGTGCCAGCTGGAAAGGCGACTGAGAGCACGGTGCAGACGCTGGCCGGGGTGATGGAAGCGGGCGACACCATCATCGACGGCGGAAACAGTTTCTACAAGGACGATATCCGGCGCGCGGCGGAGTTCAAGAAGAAGGGCATTCATTACATGGATGCGGGCACGAGCGGCGGAGTCTGGGGGGCGGAGCGTGGTTACTGCCTCATGATTGGAGCAGAGCCGGACGCGTTCAAGATTTGGGAGCCGATTTTCAAGACGCTCGCACCGGGGCTCGGAGAGATTTCGCGGACGCCGGGTTTCGACAAGCTCGACAGCACAGCAGAGCAGGGTTACATCCGCTGCGGCCCTCCGGGTTCAGGGCACTTCGTCAAGATGGTGCACAACGGCATTGAATACGGCTTGATGCAGGCGTATGCCGAAGGTTTCGACCTCATGATGCACAAGGACTCTGAGGACCTGCCGGAGAACGAACGCTTCAAGCTGAACGTGCCTGAGATTGCGGAGGTTTGGAGGCGCGGCAGCGTGGTCGGATCGTGGCTCCTGGATCTGACTTCGATGGCGCTGGTCGAGAATCCCAGCTTGTCGAATTTCACGGGATTTGTGCAGGATTCCGGTGAAGGGCGCTGGACGATCGAGGCCGCCATTGAGCAAGCCGTTCCGGTAGAAGTGCTGGCCTCGGCATTGTTTACGCGCTTCCGTTCGCGGAAAGAACACACCTTTGCCGAGAAGGTGCTGTCCGCTATGCGTTCGAAGTTTGGCGGCCACGTAGAGCAGCCGAGCGGCGGTTAGCCGAGCGAGCAGCTAAGGCTCCAGCTCTGGACCGGTTGGGGTGATTTTTACGTACATCTTGTGCGTGGCCAGAATCTCGCTACCCAGGAACGAAATTTCGACAATTTCGCCGCGTTGCGTAGCTTCGCGCTGGTATTGATCGAACACAAAATTCCCTAGCGAATAGAAGATTAGCCCGTTCCGGTACTTTTCGTCCGGTTGAATGACATGCGGGTGGTGGCCGATGACGAGAGTCGCGCCCGCATCGATGGCCGCGTGCGCGAAGGCGATTTGCGCCGCGCGTCGGCTTCGGCATGTATTCGATGCCGTTGTGCATCGAGACGATGATCACGTCGGCCCGTTTTCGCATCGCTGTTACGTCGCGGCACAATACGGTCAAGTCTGTCATCGCGATACGCGGATCCAGATCGCGCCAATTCCCGTTTTGCTGATCGAAGGTGTAGCCGAGAAAGCCGAAGCGGACTCCGTGTTTGACCAGAACGACACCTTCATGCGTGATTGGCTCCGACTCGCTGCTACCTAATGCCGCGATGCCATGAGAGCGTAGCCAGGAAACGGTAAATTCGACCCCGTGTGGGCCGCAGTCGCGCGAATGGTTGTTCGCGGTGGACGCAATGGTTACGCCGGCGAGCTGCAGGCCCGCGATGGCGTCCGGCGGCGCGTGGAAAATCAAGCCGCCGTCATAATATGGGCCACGATCTGAAAAAGGCGATTCCAGATTCACGAACGTAATATCCGCGGCACTGAGAAGAGGGGCGATTTTTCGGAAAGGAAGCGCGGGATCGTGCGCGGCCAGCATCTGGTGGCGCACGGAGCGAGAAAGCATGACATCGCCGGCGAAGAGCAGCCGGTTATAGGGCTGTTGGGAGGCAGCGAGACAGCAGCTCAGGAGGAGGAGAGCAAGCGCTGGCCGCACTTATAATTTTGCCGCTGCCGCACTGTCGAGGAACCAGGTGGCGTTACCGTCCCGGCTCGCAATCTGGCAAGGATACTTCATGGGGTCTTCCGCACCGGTAAGGACATTTCGTACCGCCTCGGCCTTGTCCTCGCCGCCGACTTGCAGAACGGTTTCCTTCGCAGCCATCAGTACACCCGGAAGAAGAGTGATGCGGTGCATCTTGAACTTTTCCACCCACACATTCGCTGCGATGTCTGTTTTGTTGTTGATGAGCGGCTCACCCGGGAACAGGCTGGCAGTGTGGGCGTCGGGTCCCATGCCGCGGTGCACGAGATCGAAAACGGGAAGTTGGCCGTCACTCAGATTGAAGAATCTTTTGATCTCCTGAATGTATTTGGCGGCGCCTTCCGCGGGCGGCAATTCACCGTGTATGCGGTGAATGTTGCTCTCGGGGATGTTCGCCGGCCGGAATAAAGCGTCCTGGGTCAGTTTGAAATTGCTTTGCCCATCATCGGGAGGAACGCAGCGCTCATCCACCCAGAAGAAGTGAACGCGGTTCCAACTGAAGTCCGCCTTCGATAGATTTTGAAATAGCAACTTGGGGCTGCTGCCGCCAGAGATGGCGACACAGGCCGCAGGTTGCATCTTCAAGACCTCTTCGAGCGATTGGAGAATGTGGGTGGAACAGGAAGCTGCCGTTTCGCGCGCGTCCTTCGAGACACGCAGGTGCGGGCTGGAAACAGGACTCAACCGCGCACTATCGCTGCTCATTGAGCAACTCCTGCGCGCGAGTGAGGGCGACGTTGAAACTCGGGTCCGGGCCGAGTACGGCCAGTTCCTCATTCATGAGTGTGTAGGCGCTTGCTTCGGTGTAGTTGTACATACGTTCACGGCCATTCGTGCTGCGAAGATGCATACACTCGGCGCCCGTCCGTTCGAAATCGATTCGCTCGGAGCCGGAGTGAAGGGTGATGCGGTTGATGCCTCGCCCGGGGCCTTCCACTTTTACGAAAGACACATTGGTCCGGTAGGGGGCGGAGAGCCAGCCGGCGGCATAGAAGGCCCCAGGCGAAGGATTATCTTCCACATGCGCAATTTCGATGGTGTGGAAGTTCGAAAACTTAACCGGCCTGGCGGGGTTATCGAAGATTTGGGCAAGCGGCTCGCGCCAGGGCGTCAGGCGTGTCCATTCGAGATCGGCGACCGCGCGACCGCGGGTGCGTAAGCGTGTGACGAGGTCGAATGCGTTGGCCGCCGGCTCGTCTTGCGTGTCGATGATGATTTTGGTGGAGAGATCGATGATCGCCTGGAGACCCGCTCGCTGCTTGTCGCTGGCGTCCGGACCCAGCGCGGCCTTATGGCGGCACCAGAAGATGACGGGTAGATCGGCGGCGGTGAGTCCGATGAGAGTGGGGCCGACATTGGGCCAATTCTCCGGGCGCGCGGTGATCTCGATCTGCTCGCAACAGATCTGCTGGGCTTTGCCGAACGGTTTCCAGCACTGGGCGAGAACGCGGGCCTCGAGGCCGTGCTCGGCTTTGTCGGAAACGGCGAGCACGATGCCGCGGCTGGGATGTTCGCGCATCAACTCTGAAATGGTTTGCGAAGCTTCGAAGCCGCCGTCGGGCTCGTCAGTCGCAACGATCAGGGTCATGGCGCAGGCGCGCAAAACGGTTGGCTTGCCCTGCTGCTTTTCTTCCTGGCCGAGCGAGGTCCAGACCTTGCTAAGGCCTTTGAGAATCTGTTCAGGTTGCGCGGGAAATATAACGGAGTTACTCACGGGGTTCTCCAGACGTGCCCTTGTCTTGCCAGCATTTGGTCCGAGGCTCTGGGTCCCCAGGTGCCGGCGGGATAGTTCGGGAAGTCGAATTTGGTGTGAGCCCAGAAATCGAGGATCGGCTGCACGATCTGCCAACTGGCGTCGACCATGTCCTGGCGCGTGTAGAGCGTGGGATCACCTGCCATGGCATCCACGAGCAGCGTTTCATAGGCGGTGGGCGAGCGTTCGCCGAAGCTTGAGCCGTAGTTGAAGTCCATCGAGACCGGCCGGACGCGCATGCCGCTGCCGGGACTCTTCGATAGGAAGCGCAGCGAGATACCTTCTTCAGGCTGGATGCGCAGGACGAGCAAATTGGGGCGGGCTTCGCGCGGGCCCGTTTTGGTCTCCTGCGTGAACAGGCCTAGCGGCGCGGCGTGAAACTGAATGGCAATATCGGTGACGCGCTTGGGCATGCGTTTGCCGGAACGAATGTAAATGGGAACCCCGGCCCAGCGCCAGTTATCTGCGAAAAATGTGACAGCCGCGTAGGTATCGGTTTGCGCCTGGGGATCGACACTCTCTTCCTGGCGAAAGCCAGGTAGATCCTGACCGGCGACGGTCGCGGGGCCGTACTGGCCGGCGACGGCGTATTTCGGCACGTCTTCCGGCTTCATGATGCGAATGGCGCGCAGCAGCTTGGCGCGCTCGTCTCGAACGTTGGTCGCGTCAAAGACGGTGGGCGGCTCCATCATCACCGTGGCCATCACCTGGCTGAGGTGATTCTGAATCATGTCGCGGAGCGCGCCGGCTTCCTGGTAATAACCGCCGCGGCCTTCTACGCCGATGGATTCGGCGGCCGTGATCTGGATGTGATCGATGTAGCGGCGGTTCCAGAGCGGCTCAAAGATGCCGTTGCCGAAGCGGAAGGCCAAGATGTTCTGAACGGTTTCTTTTCCGAGGTAGTGATCGATGCGGTAAATGTCGGATTCATCGAAGACTTTATGGATCTCCTCGTTGAGCTTGCGGGCGCTTGACAGGTCATGGCCGAAAGGCTTCTCAATGATGATGCGCCGCCAGCCATTGCCTTTCTGCAGGTTGTGCTCACCCAAAGCGAGCGTGGCTTCGGCGTAATAGCTGGGCTGAATGGAGAGATAGAACAGTGCATTCCCGGCGGTTTGATGGCTCGATTCGAGTTCGTCGAGCTTGGTGCGCACCTTTTCATAGAGCTCGGGTTTGTTCAGATCGCCGGCTACATAAAAGAGCGATTGCGCGAAGGAGTTCCAGACGTCTTCGTCAAAAGGCGCATCTTCCAGGAACTTCTTGACCGACTCCTTCATTTTTTCTCGGAAGGCGTCGTCCGACATCGGTGTACGCGAAGTGCCGATCACCCCAAAGTTAGGAGAAATCCTACGTTCGTAAAACAGCCGGTACAGCGCCGGCAGGAGCTTTCTTTTCGCCAGATCGCCGCTGGCGCCGAAGATGACGATCGAGCAGGGTGGGACGCGGCGGTCAAAGCGCAGCGGATCCTGGAGAGGATTGGCGGCTTCAGCAAGGGGCTGGACAAGAACGCTCATGATCTCTTTGATGATAAGGCCGGAGGGAAGTGTCAGTCGAAGTGGAATCGACGTTGCGCGAACCCTGCTTTATTGGTTCCCTTTTTCGACGATCACAACAGGCTGGCCGCCCTGGATCTGGCGAGCGCGAAACATGCCGAGCGTGTTGAAGCTCCAAATTGGGTCTTCTTTTGTGCTCAACACCAGGACACCGCCTTCGCCGCCTTTGAGAGAAGGCAATTCCTCATGGATGACATGATCGGCGGCCTGCTGAACGGAGAGGCTCCGATATTGAACGAGTGCACAGATCTCTTTGGCCACGGCGAGACGTATGAAATACTCCCCAACTCCGGTGGAGGATACGGCGCACGATTGATTCGCGGCGTACGTGGCGGCGCCGATGATAGGAGAATCTCCGACGCGGCCGGGCATCTTGCCTTGCATACCGCCGGTAGAGGTTCCGGCGGCAATGTTTCCATGGATGTCACGCGCAACTGCGCCGGTCGTTCCATAACGGTGAGAGAACGGAGTGGCGACAGGGGCGGAGGATTGCGGACCGGGCACGGGGCGCGGCGGCACTGGGCGTCCGCTCGCCTTCATGACACCGACGAATTCCTGCCAGCGGCCCTCCGTGAAGAAGTAGGAGGCCGGCATTTCTGGCAGGCCGACATGCGCGGCGAGAGCGTCGGCGCCTGCCCCGATCAGCATCACATGAGGTGTGTGGTCCATTACGGCGCGCGCTAGCGATATGGGATTTTTCGCGAACTGAACGCCCGCGACGGCTCCCGCGCCCAGGTTGCTGCCGTCCATGATGGAAGCATCCATCTCGTTTTTACCTTCGGCAGTGAACGCGGCGCCGCGCCCGGCATTGAAATCCGGATCGTCTTCAAGCACCACGATGGCTGCTTGGACTGCATCGATGGCCGCGGCTCCGGCCTGCAACTTAGCGGTCGCGGCGGCGAGCGCGCGCGTAAGTCCGGCGCGATATTCATCCGCTGATTTTTTATCCATGTGTTCCCATTCGGCGGAACCGGCCCCGCCGTGAACAGCGACGGCCCACTTGACGGGCTGCTGTGCAGAAACAGCGGAACTAAGTAAGAGGGAGATAGCGGCACAGAACGAAACCCGTCGCGGCATGCAGCTATTATGATGCGGCAGTGTAACAGCGTTCGTGGCTACTCGGGAAATTTCTTCAGATGCTGCAACGTTGCGCTGAGCTGTTCGGCGAGATCTTGATCCGCCTCGCGAATAACGGAGAGCAGCCCGTCGACTGCCGCGCGGAAGGCGCGTGAGAGTTCGGAGGTGCCGAGTTTCCGGATGAGAGAAGCTTCGAAAAGCGCGGTGATGGATCCGGGAAGCTGGTCTATTCCACGGGCATGAACAGTTGGAAGGTGGCGATGAGCGCACGCCAGCGCTAGGGCGTTATCGCGAATGCCGCTGATCATGTATTCCGCTTGCCACACCTTTCCTCGGGCGATGCAACTACGCGCGTGTAACGCGTAAAGCCAAGCCAAGCCGATGAGGTTGTCGGGTTGCGATGGTGCAGCGGGTGCGGCGCCATTGGCTTTTCCGAAGATCAGACGGAAGGTCGGGCCAAGAGCCCGGAAGTCAACGGCGGGCACGAAGGCGAGATCGACCTGCAGAGTGCTACTCAGCAGGAAAACCCGGTAAATCCATGATCCGAACCGGATGTCGAGATGATGCAGCGCTCGATGCTGACTGTACATGTGCGCCGTCCAATCGGAGAGAACATTCGGTAGTTCGCCGGCATCGATCACCGCGAACGCGAGATCGATATCCGACCAGCGATCTTCGGCGTCGGCGGCCGCTGACCCGGTGATGGCCGCCGCGCCGATGCGCGGATCGTTGGCGGCATCTTCAAGAAGTTGGGAGCGCAGACGAGACCGTTCTTCCGGAGTAAACATCGGGTTCTGGATCTATTGTGCGGAATGCCAGTTTGCACCGCATATGTTGAAATCAACACTGGAGTGTGATGACGAACCAGAAGAAGAAAGTCGTCGGGGTGCTCAGCGACCTGATGTTTACGGTGAAGATTCAGGAAGCGGCCAAGCGAGCGGGAATGGAGTCGGTGTTTGTGAGCTCGCAAAAAGACGCGATCGCTCAAGCCAAAGACAATCCGGCCGTAATTATCTTCGACTTGAATCATTCGGCCGGGGACCCGCTCGACACCATTGCGAAATTAAAGAGCGATGACGAAACCAGCAAGATCAACCTGCTGGGGTATGTCTCACATGTCCAGGCGGATTTGAAGAAAGCGGCGCAAGACAAAGGCTGCGATGTAGTGGTTGCACGGTCGGCGTTTTCGCAAAACTTGCCGGCGCTGTTGGGGCGGTATATAGGGCACTAAGGGGAATAAGCGGGCCGGTTGAGAGATGGCGATCGCCACGGATCCACCCCGACTATCCCGCTCGCGTGCGCTCGAATGTGCTCTTCTCATTGTGCTCGCCGCCATCGCTGTGGTTCGCTGGCTGCACTTGGTTCAACACGTTCGAAGCTACTACGTGGACCTGCCCACCTGGGACTACTGGCGGGTTGTAGAGGATCTCGCTGGATACCGCGCAGGCAATTGGAAAGTGCTCTGGCGCCAGCACAACGAGCACCGAATCGTCCTTCCCGAACTGGTGTTTGCCGCCGATATGCTCTGGTTCCGCGGCCGCAAGATCTTTTCCATCGTGATGTCTCTGGCGTGTTATTTCGGCACCCTGCTGATTCTTGCCGGCTCGGTGTTCTGGGATGCGGAGATGCGAACATCTCTGAGACTCGCGGCGTTCCTGCTGGCTGCGATCACTCTCGGCTGGATGGGCGGCGCCATCGTGATTGGCGATGCCTTCTTGTTGCAGTGGACGATGCTCCACTTCTGGATTGTCTTGTCGCTGCTGTTGCTGAGTGTTGCTCAAACCCGCTCTAGCCAGTCAATTTTGGCAGCCTCCCTTGTTTGTGCCTGTGCCGCGACTTACACGTCGGGCAACGGGATGCTGATTTGGCCGGTGTTACTGGCGGCTGCTGTGCTGTTGCGACTCCACAAGCTGGAGCTCTTATCGATTGTGCTTTGTGGCGGCGCCTCCATTGGAATCTACTTTGCCGGTTACAAGTTCGTGGGGCATTTAGGCTTCCTGCATTTGATCACCAACTTTGCCTGTTCGTTGGGCTTCATCGGCAGTTATTTGGGCATGCCCTTTGCGGCGAACCGCTCACGCTCGTTCGGAGTTGCGGCCGGATGGGTGGGCATTTTGCTCTTTGTCTTCCTGTTCTGGATGGCTGTACGGAAGGGATTGGTCCGGGCTCGGCCAGTGATCGTGCTGTTTGGGGTATTTGCGTTCACTCTTTTATCTGCTGTGCTGGCGGCTGCCGGGCGGATGGATCCCATGGACCGAAGCTTCGTTCTCGCCAAGCAGGCCAGGTATGTGACAACGCCGCTGGTGAATTGGACTGCGCTCGTAGTGTTTTGCGTCTGGCTCGGTAGCAGGGACGCGCGCAGGCCTTGGATGAACTGGAGAGTGCCGGGTGTCATCGCGTTGGCGCTCTTGCTCGGATTCCGCCACCTGAGTTCATGGGTGCACGCGCGGGATGCGGAGGTTGCGGATCTGCAACTGGGCGCTTTGGGAGTGCAGGCGGGGCTGCTCGATGATCCCGTTCTGAAGAAGTTTTTCCCCGATCCGGAATTCGTGCGGGCGTACTTGCCGGAATTGAAAGCGGGCCGTCTTTCGATTTACTCCGAAGACCAGACGAACTGGATCGGGCAGGACTTGGGAGTTACATCGGGCGCTCTTCTGCCGCCGCAATCGGGCTCAATCCGGTATCAGAGAGCCTTGCCGTCGGGAACTGAACTGGGTCTCGCTATTGCGGGCGATCGGATTCCAGAGTGGCTGGTATTCCTGAACCCGGCGAATGTGATCGTTGGGATTGGCCGCCGATTGCCGGCCGCCGTTCCATTCGTGGTAGAAACTGAGATGAAAAGTGAGATGAAGGGTAAGCAGGCGATGTTCGCGTTTGTAAAGGGGCCGTGGGCAGTGAGTTCGTTGCGTGCTTATCTGGCGAATGATACAGATCACGCGCCGCGGCTTTCAAATGCGATCAGGTGGTGAGAGGGTCCGCGAGTATTTAGACGAATTTGGTAACTCCAGGTTCGGCGCGCGGAGCGACCGGCAATGCGGCATCCCACTCTATCTTCTCGGGAACCAGGCATTCATTCGAACCGAAAATCTGGTCCCAGGTGATCTGTTGGCCTGTATACGCAGCCATTCGGCCCATGATGGC
Source organism: uncultured Acidobacteriaceae bacterium (assembly GCA_963849445.1). GTDB lineage: Bacteria > Acidobacteriota > Terriglobia > Bryobacterales > Bryobacteraceae > Bog-105. The sequence goes on from CAWKHS010000017.1 coordinate 35,098, forward strand.
GAGCATGGTACTGGTTGCCATGCGGTCGCCATCATTCACCGGCTTTTGGTTACGGATGGAGGACATCAAGGCGTTCTGCTCGTATTGATACACCGAATCTTCAACGTGCCATTTGACCCGTGCACCGATAGAACCGGAGTTGTTGGTGAATGAATCGGCAACCGACCTAAACTGGTTATTCAACGTCCATTTGCTTTTACCCTCGAAGACGGGGAACGGGCCGCGGCCGAAGGTACAGGCGCCATCCGATCCCACAATGTAATCGGAAACATCGTTGTAGCAGTCGTCGATTTGACGGCTGCCGAGAAATGCCTGCACACCGTTCGGGTATTGGTAGGTGATCGCGAAGTGATCGTATATGTTGCCGCCCGGAGAAGGAACGGCACGTCCGCCTACACCGAAACAGGAGATAGGCGGAGCATCGTGCATGGCCCAGGCAATGCGGTCGGCGGCATGAATCGCCTGCTCGACCAGCCCGTCGCCCGAGAGCCAAACGAAGTTGTACCAGTTTCGGATCTGCCATTCGGTGTCGCTCATGCCGGCGGGACGGGAAGAACGGGGCGGCATCGGTTTGACTGCGTTTCCGAAGTAATTGGCCGTATAGGTTACCAATCGGCCGATGGCGCCTTGATGAATGGAAGCAAACATGTGCTGGACGATGGGGCTGTATCTCCAACACAGTCCGCCTACGAGCGACAGATTTTTGGCCTTGGCTTTCTGAACCGACTGGAGAACGGAGCGTACGCCGCAAGGGTCTGTGGCGACCGGCTTCTCACAGAAGACGTGTTTCCCGGCCTCTACACAGGCAGCCAGGTGCGTAGGGCGAAAGCCGGGGGGAGTCGCCAACAAGACCACGTCGACATCGGCCCCGATCACCTTTTCATAAGCATCCAAGCCGACGAATTGCCGGTCAGCTTTCACTTGGGCTGCGATTTTGCTGATCGCGCCGAAGAGTCGTCACGCATTTTTCGATTTGTGAGCGATCGACGTCACCTACAGCGACCAGTTCCGCATGATTATCGGCCATGAGAGCCTGAGAGGCGGCGCCGGTGCCACGTCCGCCGCATCCGACGAGTCCCACCCGGATGGTCTTGGTAATGCTTTGCCCGCTTAAGAGCCCAGGTCCGGAGGCCATGAGGATGCCGCCGACCGTAACACAGCTTGCTTTCAGGAACCCTCGTCGGGCGGAAATCGATTCGCTCGTCGGAAGAGAGGACGAACTTGAGCCGAGCGCGGTACTATCCGATGGGTCGTCTGAGTTGTTCGGCAAGAGTTCCTCCATCTTTCCAGATCGGCGTTATCGGCAGGTGTCAGTAGACGCACTTCCAGCACCAACTGGTGCCGAGGAGCTTTGCCACTGATTCTATAGGGGTTTGTTGAAATCAGAGCGAATTTCGGCAGGAACTTTCCGAATGACCTGCACGTACGAAATGATCAGTCGCTCGAACGTTTGGCAATAATGTGACCTCATGATTTCGCCCGAAACCGTCCTGCAAGACCTGCGTTATGGATGCCGAATGTTGTTTCGGAATCCGGGATTTACCACGGTCGCAGTCATCGCGCTGGCGATCGGCATCGGGGTCAACACCGCGGCCTTCACGGCTTATAAGGCGATGATCGCCCGGCCCATTGATGCCCGCGATCCCGGCAAAATAGTGAACATCGCGCTCGTCCATGATTCCGGCGCGGCCGATTTCTATTTCAGCTATCCCGACTACCAAGCCTATCGGAATTCCCTTCATTCCTTCCAGGGCCTGATCGCTTTTCGCCCTGAGCAGATGACGCTGACCTACGCCGGGCGTACTGCGAGCGGGCGCAGCTCCGCGTCTGACTCGCTGCTGGGACGGTTGGGAGTATTGCCTTCCGGCGCAAGCAACGCGGAATCCGCCATGGTCTTCGCTGTCTCCGAAAACTATTTCAAGGTCCTGGGAATCACCCTGCGCCGCGGCCGCACCTTCGAATCCATGACGATTCCGGAGCTGGTAGCCTCGCCTTCGGTTCTGATTAGCGAAAACTATTGGCAGAAGCGGTTTTCGAAAAATCCGGCAGTGCTTGGACAGATATTCCGGCTCAACGGCGCCGCCGTTCAGGTCATCGGCGTCACCCCGCACGATTTCGTCGGCACCGGCGTCGCCGTGCCTGATTTCTGGCTCCCGCTCAGCCTCGAACCGGTCGTCCATGCCAACCGCAACTGGCTGCGGGACCGGGAAAACCCGTGTTGCCGCCTATTTGGCCGCCTCGCTGCGGGCGTCAACATCGCTCAGGCGCAGGCGGAGATCACGGTTACGGCCGATCGTCTCCGCGCCTTGCACGATCCTCACTCTGAGGCGGCCAAACCCGCCACTGTGCTCGTCTGGCCGGCTTCCCCGTTCCCCTTGCCTTTACGGTTCTACCGTGGGCTCGAAACCACCATTCTGCTCATTATGCTAGCTGCGGCGATGCTGCTGGTTGTGGCTTGCGCGAATGTCGGGAGCTTGCAAGTGGCTCGCGCCCGCTCCCGGCAGCACGAATTGCACACGCGGCTGTCGCTGGGGGCCAGCCGATCGCGCGTCATCAGGCAATTGTTGACCGAAAGCGCTCTGCTGGGCTTGTTGGCCGGTATCGTAGCACTCCTGTTCGCGTGGGCATTCTTGCAGATCGGGGTGCGCCTGTTGTCCGAAGCTCTCCCCGTCGACTTCGGCACCATGATTTTTAACGTCACACCCGATGGCGCCATCTTTGCCTATGTTCTAGCCATCTCTCTGGTTGCAGGCATCCTCTTCGGGCTCGCCCCTGCTATCGAAAGCTCCCGCTCCGCGCTGTCGTCCGGAGTGAGAGGCGGCACTGCGCCGGTCAGCACGCGCCGGCTGCAAAATGTCCTTATCGCGGCGCAGGTTTCGCTTTCTCTCGTACTCCTGATCGCCGGAAGCATGTTGATTCGCAGCTCTATCCACTCCCTCAAAACCGCGACCGGCTACGACGGCAAACACGTCGTCGACCTCGATCTGCAATTTTTCGAAGCGTCGAAATACACGGCCGACCGCAAACTCGCTCTCGTCCGCAACCTTCGCACTCGCCTCGCCGCCCTCCCTGGAGTGAGCTGAGATCACCAGCGCCCGCCCACCCGATGGGATGAGCTTTCGCACCGCGGCCCGCACGGTCGGTGAACCAAAAGGCTCCATCCGCAACGCAGAGTCGATCCTCTACTACACCTACGTCCAGCCAAACTATTTCGAGACCCTGAGCATCCCGGTCGTACTGGGCCGCGGGTTCCAATTGCACGGACAACCCGAACACTCCGTCATACTCAGCGAGTCGGCGGCGAAACAGCTCTGGCCGGGCGAAAATCCCATTGGCCGCAGCCTCCGTTTGGGCGCCACCGACGAGCGTCTGCACACTCTCAGCGAACTTTCCGCGGACGGCCCCGCCTATCAAGTGGCCGGGGTCGCCCGCGACACCCGCGGCGTCGAATTCGACGGCAGTGATTCGAGCCAGGTCTATTTGCCTCTGCCCGAGGACCGGCTGCAGGGCGAGCCGATACTCATCCGAACCCGCTCCGACCCTGCGCCGGTAATGCGGGCGATGAACTCGGTGATCTCATCCGTCGATCCCGATTTGGTGGCAAATTATTCCACTCTCGACGAGATGCTGCGGCGCTCGGCGCCTTTCATTACCTCGACTCTGGCGGCGGCCATTGCATCTTCGGTCGGCTCCGCCGGGCTTCTGCTCGTCTTGATGGGCATCTACGGAACTGTCAGCTATATCGTCCTGCTGCGCACCCGCGAGGTCGGCATACGCATCGCCGTCGGCGCGCAAAAACAAGATATCCTGCGGCTCATATTGGGCGAAAGCACGCGACCTGTGATAGCGGGCTTGGCGGCCGGAATGCTCCTCGCTATCGGGGCCTCTTACCTATTGCGCGGCGTGCTCTATGGAATGGGTAGCGTGGACGGCGTCTCCTTTGTCGGAGTCTCGCTGCTGTTCTTGGCGGTCGCACTGCTCGCGGCGTACCCACCCTCCCGTCGAGCCATGCGCGTCGACCCGATGGTGGCACTGAGGTATGAGTAGGACGCGCTCCCTTTCCCTAGAGAGGTTTATTCAGGACTTTGGCCAGCCGGAGGCCGCCGCGCTCGAGTTGCAGGCGGACGATGGGTTTCATAGCTGTCCATGTACAAACCGTCGATTTGCGGGTGGAAGTCGGTGATCTCGCCGGGGGCTTCGCTACAGCTGGCGGGAAAGATCGCCCCTTCCACCGGAATATGGAGCTTGTAATAGATATTAGTTAGGGCGATCTCGTGCGATTGCCAGGCCCAATCGTCGGCGGTGCCGGTCGCGATGTTGCGCTGCTGTTCGGCGGTGAGAGCATCGATGTCGTGCTCGAGATCGGCAGATAAATCCTGATCGGACGGGTTGATTTCGTTGACTATTTCGCCGTCCCATAAGGCGTGCAGATTCTTGGCTTTGCCGATGGGGGGATGCAGTTTCTCACAGTTTCCGCCCAGGTCGCCGTCGGTGATGTCGTGCAGCGGCTGGTGGATGTCCCCTACGAAATGAATCAGGTAGCGTAAGGCGTCGAGTTCGCTCCACCTCTCGTCGGTCGTTGGCGACGCGAGCTGGGCGGCGAACAGACGGATGCGTGCCGGAGCGCAATTGTTCTGCGGGACAGCGTTTGGGGATGTCCGATTCGGAATCCTGGAGCGTCAAGTCAATGTAGTGCCAAGCGCCGGTTCCGGTCTGGGTTCGGGTTTCATCCGCCCAGGTGGAGGCGCGCGCCAAAGCATTCGCGATAGCTTCCGGGCTGTCCGGGACATCTAATATATGGGCCAGGCGGAGGCGGGCAGCGGGAGTTAAGTGAGCGGCGGCGAGCCGGGCAATCACCTGGTGCCCTGTTTCCCACCAGGAATAGGCCGGAACAGCACAGCAGAACCAAGAAGTTAGGGCGAGCGTGGCGAAGCGGCGCATAAATGCCTGAGAAGCGGGGTTGGCTTGGTTCTACTTTAGCTTAGGACGCGATGTTGAGAACGGGGCTAAAATATGAGCGTATGACGCGCAGATTATTGCATCATTCGCCGCTCACGTGGTATCAATTGTATTGAGGGTTTAGAAGTATGGATTTCAATCGGCTGACGCAGAAATCGCAGGAGGCCGTCCAAGAAGCGCAAAGCATAGCTATTCAACACGGCAACCAGCAGGTGGATGTCGAGCACCTGCTAGTCGCGATGCTGCAGCAGGAGAACGGCTTAGCGCCTTCGATTCTGCTCCGGGCGGACGTTCCGCTGGAGGCGCTGCATAAGCGTTTAGCGCAGGAAATCGAAAAGCTGCCGAAGGTGACCGGAAGTGCCACGCGGCCGGACCAAGTCTATGTGACGGCACGGCTCAATCAGTTGTTTGCGGCTGCCGAACAGCAGGCCAAGCGTTTGAAGGACGAGTACGTCTCGATTGAGCATTTCTTGCTGGCGGCGGCGGAGGACCAAGGTCCGGCGGGCCGGATTTTGCGCGAATTTGGGGCGACCGGGGACCGCCTGATGAAGGCCCTAGCGGAAGTACGCGGCAACCAGCGGGTGACCACACAAAACCCGGAAACGACCTACGAAGCACTGCAGAAGTACGGGCGCGACCTCACGGAGATGGCCTCCAAAGGCAAAGTCGATCCGGTGATCGGGCGTGATGAAGAGATCCGGCGGGTGATTCAAGTGCTGTCGCGGCGGACGAAGAACAATCCCGTGCTGATCGGCGAGCCCGGGGTGGGGAAGACCGCCATTGTGGAAGGTTTGGCGCAGCGCATTGTGCGCGGCGACGTGCCGGAGGGCTTGAAAGATAAAAAGGTGGTGGCGCTCGATATGGGAGCGCTAATCGCCGGCGCGAAGTTCCGCGGCGAATTTGAAGAGCGTCTGAAGGCCGTTCTGAAAGAAGTGCAATCGTCAGAAGGACGCGTGATTCTCTTCATTGATGAATTGCACACGGTGGTCGGGGCAGGGAAGGCCGAAGGCGCGATGGACGCGGGCAACCTGCTGAAGCCGATGCTCGCGCGCGGCGAGCTGCATTGCATAGGCGCGACCACGCTCGACGAATATCGCAAATACATTGAAAAGGATGCGGCGCTTGAGCGGCGTTTTCAAACCGTTTTTGTGGATCAGCCGACGGTGGAAGACACGATCTCCATCTTGCGCGGCCTGCGTGAGCGGTATGAACTGCATCACGGCATTCGCATCAAAGATACGGCTCTGGTAGCGGCGGCCGTCTTGTCGCACCGCTATATTACGGACCGCTTTCTGCCGGACAAGGCCATCGATCTCATGGACGAAGCGGCGGCCAAGCTGCGGACCGAAATCGATTCCATGCCGACCGAGTTGGATGAGATCTTGCGCCGCACCATGCAGCTCGAAATTGAGCGTGAGGCGCTGAAAAAAGAGACCGATGCGGTCTCGAAAGAACGTCTGACGCGTATCGAGAGAGAGCTGGCGGAGCTGAAAACTCAATCGGCTGCGCTGCAAGCTCAATGGCAGACCGAAAAAGAGGGCGTCCAACGGGTGCGGGCGCTACGTGAGCAGATCGAACAGGTAAAAGTCGACATCGGGCAAGCCGAGCGCGCTTACGACCTGAACAAAGCGGCGGAATTGAAGTACGGCCGGCTGACGGAACTCGAACGGCAGTTGAATGTGGAGCAGGAGCGCGTGTCGGGCAAACATGGGGCGACGCGGCTGCTTAAAGAAGAAGTAGATGAGGAAGACATCGCCGAAGTGGTCAGCAGGTGGACGGGCGTGCCCGTTTCCAAGCTGCTCGAAGGCGAGATGAAGAAGCTGCTGGCGCTCGAAGATGAGCTCCATCGGCGGGTCATCGGGCAGGATGAGGCCGTGTTGGCGGTCGCCGAAGCGGTTCTCCGGGCGCGTTCCGGATTAAAAGATCCGCGCCGGCCGATCGGCAGCTTTCTGTTCTTAGGTCCCACGGGTGTAGGCAAAACGGAGCTGGCGCGGGCATTAGCGGAATTTCTGTTCGATGATGAACGCGCCATGATCCGGATCGATATGTCCGAGTATCAGGAGAAACACACTGTTTCTCGCCTGATCGGCGCGCCTCCGGGATACGTAGGATACGACGAAGGGGGCCAGTTGACGGAAGCGGTTCGGCGGCGACCGTACTCCGTGGTGCTTTTCGATGAAATAGAAAAGGCGCACCACGATGTGTTCAACACCCTACTCCAGTTGCTGGACGACGGGCGGCTGACAGACGGGCAAGGGCGCACTGTCGATTTCAAGAACGTGATTGTGATTATGACGTCTAACATAGGGAGCCACCGGATCTTGGAATACCGGGGCGCCTATGAAGGGGAAGAGTACCGGCGCATGAAGGACATGGTACTCGGAGAATTGCGGCAGGCTTTCCGGCCGGAGTTTTTGAACCGGTTGGATGAGATCATCGTGTTCCACGCCTTGAGCGAGGAGCATCTGAAGGAGATCGTGGAGATTCAACTGGCGAATCTGCGGGCGCGGCTGGAGGAGCGGCACATTGTGCTGAAACTGTCGGACGCGGCGCGGACGCACCTGGTACGAAGCGGCTACGATCCGAATTATGGGGCGCGCCCGCTCAAGCGCGCAATTCAGCGGGAGATTGAGACTTCGCTCGCCAAGCGAATTGTGGGCGGGGAGATACGGGACGGGCAAACCATCTGGATCGATCGGGACCCGGCCGGCGCTGGCCTGACGTTCCGGGTGGAAGCTACACAACCGGCGGAAACGGAAGGCGTCCGGGTATAACTAGCCTGGGCGTGTAAGTTTTCGTGGGTAAATCGAATTTTGAATTAGTACGTCAAATGTTTGGAGAGCGGCCATCGGATTGCTTCGGGCCGCAGAGGAAAGGATTTTGAGGAACATGTCTAACGTGGTCCAGTTTCGCCGCTCGACAGCGATATTAACGCTGATTGCGGCTTCGATCGGAGGCGGCCTGATCGCCGCCTTCGCGGTGGCAACCCGGAGCAATGCGCCAGTAGCTGTGGTGGCGCATGCCGATACAAGCGCGGCGGCGCAACGCGCGAATCAGATATCGAATTCGTTTGCTGACGTGATAGAAAAGGCGTCGCCGGCTGTGGTGAAGATCAGCATGACGCGCATCATCAAGGCGTCCGATCAACAAGGACAGGGCAACAACCCGTTGATGTCGGATCCATTCTTCCGTCAATTTTTCGGCGGCCAGGGAAATATGCGGCCGCGCGATCAGCGGGAATCGGGCCTGGGCTCGGGGATCCTGGTGAGTCCGAACGGTTATATCCTGACCAACAATCACGTGGTCGAGAAAGCCAACACCCTGAAGGTGGAGTTGTCGGACGGCCGTGACTTTACGGGCAAAGTGGTAGGAACCGATCCGCAGACCGATGTGGCGGTAGTCAAGATCAATGCGAACGATCTGCCGACGCTGCCGTTCGCTAACTCCGATGCGGCGCGCGTAGGCGATTTGTGCTTCGCCATCGGCAACCCATTCGGTCAAGACCACACGGTGACCATGGGAATCGTCAGCGCCAAGAACCGCCATTTGGAGAGCGGCACTTACATACAGAACTTTATCCAGACGGATGCATCCATCAATCCGGGCAATTCAGGCGGCGCGTTGATCAATGCGCGGGGCGAGTTGATCGGCATGAATACCATGATTCTGACGGGCGGCGCGAGCTTTGGCGGTGAAGGCGGCAGCGTTGGTATCGGCTTCGCGGTGCCTTCCGAATCTGGCGCGGCAGGTGATGGACCAGATTGAGAAGAACGGCAAGGTTTCGCGCGGTTATATGGGTGTGAATCTCCAGACCATCACGCGGGAGAATGCTCCTCTGTTCGGCCTGAAAGACGCGCATGGCGCGATTGCCAGCGACGTGACCCCCGGGGGTCCCGCGGCTAAGGCGGGCGTAAAATCCGGCGATGTGATCACTGCCATCGATGGAAAGAAAGTGGAGGGTTCCGACGATCTGACGATGGATGTGATCTCACGCACACCCGGCAGCACCGTGAAATTGGATGTGATGCGCAACGGAGAGCCGATGCAGATCACGGTGACGCTGGGGACCCGGCCCGGTGGCGTGGATTGGGAAAAGAACCACGGACAGGGAAACAACGACAACAATGACAACCAGGACAATGGATCGAACGGCAACGTATCCTCGCGCGGGATTACGGTGGAAACGTTGACGCCGGAACTCGCCCAGCAAGTGGGTGCCGGTCCGGGAGTGAAGGGTGTTGTCATCGATGAAGTCGACCCGAGCAGTTCGGCAGCGGAGACGGTGGGCCGCGGCATGGTTATCACCAGCGTGGATCGGCATCCGGTCACGAACGCGCAGGACTTTAAGCGATTGATGGCGCAAGCAAACGGTAAGGCCGTCCTGTTGGGCGTCAGCCAGAATGGCACGAACCTGTTTCTTGTGCTGCAACCGTAAGTAAGTAAAATCGGCGTTCCGCCGAAGTAGTTAGTAGAGTGAGGCCCGGGCGAGCGAGCTCTCTCCCGGGCTTTTTTGTCGAGCGAAATACCTGAGTATCAGGGACGCAGGGAATCGCAGCTTAACGATGTTGCGCTGCATCGAAAGGATAGAGAAACGGAAATGGCAAACAACTTTCAAGTGTTACCGGCGTTACCGCTGAAGAACACGATTCTTTTTCCAGGTTTGCTGTTGCCTCTGTCAGTGGGACGAGAAAGCTCGCTTCGGGCAGTGGAAGCGGCTTTGAAGACAGAGGAGAAAGAGATTGTCCTGATTGCGCAGCGTGATCCGCAAGTGGATGCGCCGCAACAAGACGATCTCTATACGATCGGCACCAAGGCGGTGATACGCAAGTCATCGCGGCCGAACGACGGAGTGATGGAAATCCTGGTGCTCGGCGTCGAGCGGGTGGTTGTTGTAAAGCTCGAAACCGGCGAACCCTATCTGGTCGCTAAATACCGGGTGTTACCACTGCCGGAAGATGGCGGCTCCGAAGTGGAGGCGCTGTCGGGAGCTTTGGTCGAGTTGGCGGGAAAGGCCATCAACTTGGCCCAGCCTCATTCGGCGGCTGAACTGACGCGCATGATCGCGGGCAGCGAAGACGGCGTACGGCTGGCGTATTTATTGGCAAGCATCTTCAGCCTGGATGTAGCGCGCGAGCAAAAGCTACTCGAAGCCGAGACACGCCTGGATGCGTTGCGCTTGATGCACTCTTATTTAGCGCACGAGCTGCAAGTACTCGAGCTGCGCCAGAAGATTGCTTCGACGGCGCGCGATGAGATGTCGAAGGAGCAGCGCGAGTATTTGCTGCGCCAGCAATTGCGGGCGATTCAGCAGGAACTCGGCGATAAAGACGCAGACAAAGCCGAAATCGAGATGCTGCGTGAGCGCTTCGCGGAGGCGAAACTTCCTGAAGAGGCGAAGAAAGAGGTGGAGCGGGAACTCGCGCGTCTCGAGCGTCTGCCGGCCGGTGCGCCCGACTATCACGTCACCCGCACTTATCTGGAATTCGTTCTCGACCTGCCGTGGAACGCGACTACGGAAGACAATCTGGACATCGCGCACGCACGACAGGTGCTCGATGAAGACCACTTCGGCTTGAAAGAAATCAAAGAGCGCATTCTCGAACACCTCAGTGTGCTGAAGCGCAATCCGGATGCGAAGGCGCCGATATTGTGCCTGGTGGGTGCGCCTGGTGTGGGTAAAACTTCGCTGGGGCAATCGGTGGCGCGCGCGCTCGGGCGCAAATTCGAACGGTTCAGCTTGGGCGGCATGCACGATGAAGCGGAACTGCGCGGTCACCGGCGCACTTATATCGGTGCCATGGCCGGGCGTTTGCTGCAAGCCATGCGCCGCGCCGGGGCGCTGAATCCGGTGTTGTTGCTCGATGAGGTAGATAAACTCGGGCGCGACTTCCGCGGCGATCCTGCTGCGGCGCTCCTCGAGGTCCTCGATCCCGAGCAGAACAAGACGTTCCGCGACAACTATCTCGACCTGGCTTTCGATCTTTCGAAGGTCCTGTTCATCACGACGGCCAATTCGTTGGATACGATTCCGCAACCGTTGCTGGACCGCATGGAAATTCTGCGGCTGACCGGCTACAGCGAGGAAGAGAAGCAGCAGATTGCGCGCCGTTATCTGATTCCGAAGCAACTGAAAGCGACAGGCCTGACCGACGAACAGATCGAATTCACCGACGAAGGATTGAAAGCGATCATCGGAGGCTATACGCGGGAAGCGGGTTTGCGGCGGTTGGAACGGGCGATTGCGCGAGTGACTCGCAAAGTCACCTTGCGGCTTGCCGAGAGCGATACGGAAAAAGTGGTCGTCACGCCGGATGTTTTGGGCGATTTGTTGGGGCCGGAGATGTTCCTGCCGGAGCAGATGCGCAAGACGGTGCCTCCCGGCGTGGTCACCGGGTTGGCTTGGACCGAGACGGGTGGCGATGTTCTTTACATCGAGAGCGCGCTGCTGCCGGAAGGAAAGAGCTTGACCATGACCGGACAACTGGGCGAGGTCATGCAGGAATCGGCGAAAATCGCGCAGAGTTACATCTGGGCGCACGCGGACGATTTGGGCGTCGATCCGGAGAAGATCAAGAACAACGGCGTTCACGTTCACGTGCCCGCCGGTGCGATCCCGAAGGACGGACCCTCAGCCGGTGTCACGATGACGAGTGCGATGGCTTCTCTGTATACCGGCCTTCCGGCTCGCAGCGATATCGCGATGACGGGTGAAGTCACGCTGGCGGGATTGGTCCTGCCGATCGGCGGCATCAAGGAAAAGGTGCTGGCCGCGCGCCGCGCCGGTATCCATCGCGTGATTCTGCCGCAAGGCAATAAGAAGGATCTGCGCGAGCTGCCGGATCATGTTCGCCAAGAGATGCAGTTCCATTTCGTGGATCGCGTCGAAGAAGTGCTGTCGATCGTGATTCCGAACTTGAAGCTGCGAGCGTTAGCGCTGGCAAGCTAACACAATCCGCCTCTGAAAGCTTTAAAGCCCCGAGTCCGCTTACCGGCCGCTCGGGGCACAGAGGCCCGATCTGTGGCCTGAAAACCCTTTCAACTAACTTGAGAAGAGCTGGTTCGTGGCTGCACACCTCTCGATGAGGTCGCATGCCGGCTGATCCGATACGCGCATTTTCTGATACCGAATTGCTTGATCAATTTGAGAGCATGTTGCGCAATTTCGGAACTCTGGACCTATGTCTGGGCTGCGATCCTGCCACGAAAACGTTTTATGCGGGTTCCAAAACCGGGCCTAGCTTACGCGAAGTCCTCATGACCGCGCTAGTGACTGGTCGAACTACTCCCACGAGACCTAATGAGTAGTTGGCGAGTGCTTGTTCCCGACCTCGGATTGTTTTCGGAATCAAAATCTTTGGCGCCTCATACGTCGTGCATTGGGACTTTGCGCTTCCTAGCGTCTATTGGACGGCGTATTGTGCTGAAAGCGATCCGCCGTGTAACGGAACAGGTAAGTGAAACGGGAGTGTTTCGTATTCCTTGTAATCGCTTGGGCACACGATCTCCACATCTTCAAGTTCAAGAGCGATCTTTCTCATCTTGTTGCGGTATTGCTGGCTCAAATGGTTTTGATCAAATTGGATCATTTCAATCGTGGTTCCGTACTCCGGATCGTAATACGCGGGCAAACCGGCGAAATTACTCCCGCCAAGACGGCGGAGAATGGAAGCAGAGTTATGCCGAGTAGTTGCTGTCGTAATGCCGATGCCACCCCCTAGGCGGGTAGCAAGAGCGTACGTCGTCAGGACAATGTTCAGCGCTGCCGTAGAGCATCGGATCTCAGGGCGGAGCGCCCAAGCTCCGGCTTCACCGTATTGAATGTTCTGACTCTTAGCGATTGCAATCTGTTCTTCAATGGTCTTGCTTAGAAGATGCCGGTATTGTTGACTTCTGGCGAGAGCCGAACGGCTGGCACCCAGTTGACTAAAGCCACCGAGGATGGGACGGTATCGTGCGCATCCGACCAGTTCGTTGTTTCCGTCCTGCAAAACGATGTGCCAACTCTCGGCGTCAATGCTCTGACAGTGTCTTCCGTCTGGAGTCAGCGTTGCCGCGATCGGTGCGTACTCACGGTAAACGTCACCCCTCAGCTGCTGTATGGCGCGAACTAATTTCTCATGTTCGCCCCGAGCGCTGCTAACACGCGAAAAGCAGCGCGGCAGGGCCAGGGATTGCGGCGCTACAATCCTCACGCCCAACTTAGAGGCAGGGATATAGGCGCCTTGGGCTTTGGACGTAAGTGACAATGATGAAGACAAATTCCACCTCAAATGAATGAATATCCGACACGCAGCGACAGCGGAGCAGACCTTAGTGGGTAAGGCCGCCTTTACTTGCGCTGTTGTATCGTAAGCCGTACCATCAGGACCGCGTAATATTTCTATGCTTATCGAGTCATTTATAGAAAGACGAGATGCGAATTTGTAATTCTTATCCGCGTAGTGAGCAGTTATTGATCAGGCTAAGGTTTTTCCACCTCCGCTCTCACCGCAAACACCGAGGCTCAGGCCTAGCCGACGTGCTATAAAGAATCATCCGAGGACGCGCGGGAAGCTACTGAGCACCTCCTATCCCGCGTTCGAGGATTTTCGCCAACGAAACACCACCTTCAGCGGGATGGGACGGGATTCATGGATACTCTGGTGCGGCACTGGGTTTTGGCGAAAATCTGCCGCGGTCATATACGCCTCATGGACATGCATGTCGATCTGAGACAAGTCTCAATGCATGCACACCGTGCCTTGTAGTCGACGCATTGTAATCCGCTCTCGCAGTCATCGGCCAGTGGGGGCTGAGCAATGGGCCCAAACTGAAATTCAGCACGGCGGTTAATCTACCTCCCTGAGCGGCTACTTCACATTCCGGCGAGACGCTGTTTCTTTCGCTGTATACTGTATATAGACAGCAGACAGATGGTGGGCCCTCTACTCAGTATCGATCTCGCCTCTGACGTGCCGGCAACACGGCAGATCGTCGACAATGTCCGTGTCCTACTGGTGGAAGGCAAGCTCCCGGCCGGCAGCGAACTCCCTTCGGTCCGCCGTCTCTCGATGGAGTTAGGCGTGCATTTCAATACAGTCGCCGAAGCCTATCGCGTGCTCGCAGCGGAGGGATGGCTGGATCTTAAACACGGCAGAAGCGCTCGCGTCATCGCTCGCGATCCTCCTACTCCCAGCCGAAAGGCGCTCAAGACCTGGCGATCACGGTTGAAGCTGCTTACCGCTCAGATGGTTTCAGAGGGACTGTCCAAGGCTGACATCGCAAGCGAGTTTCAGAGAATTGCAACGGAGTTAATCCCGTGAACCCGAACCTCGTTTTGCTCATTCCCTTCCTTACGACCGTTGCAATTTTGTTATTTGCCCCGCTGCTCACATCGAGGCACTCGTTCTTTGGCATTCCTGTCGATGCCGGATTTCGCTCGACAGAACGGGCCAAACGCGCCTTGCATCGGTATCAGATCTGGGTGGCTGCGGCGGCCGCTGCGGGTTTCGTCTGGATACTGCTCCGCCCACAACAGTTCGCGGCCGTGGTATTTCCGCCAGTCTTGCTGAGCGTCGTGACTATTGCAACTGCCGCCTGGAACCATCGCGCTCTACGCCAATTCGCGGTGAGTGCTCCAACCGCAGCGCAAGTGGAACTGAGCACGGACCCAGACCGGTTACCCAGACTCTTCTTGCTATGCATCATCCCACTGGCAATGCTCGGCGCGACAGCCTTGTACCTGCATCTGCATTGGGCCGAGATTCCATCCCGATATCCCGTTCACTGGGGCATCAATGGACAGCCGAATCGGTGGGCAATCCGCTCGGTGCGAGGTGTATACGGTCCGCTAATCTTTGCGGCGATGTGGATGGCCTGGTTTATCGCAATGGCCTTGGCGTGCTGGTTCTATTCACGCCGTTCTCCGCTTCGGCTTGCCATGATGAAGGTGATGATTGCGGTGGAGTTTCTCTTTGCCATCATCTGGCCATGTGTGGCCTTCCTACCGCTACACAATTTCAAGGGCCCGGCCACGATTCTGGTGATCATAGGCGGAAGCATCGCGCTCGTCGTCTACTGTAACGCCGTGTTCAAGAAAGCAGGAAGTGACGGCACTCCGAGCTTTAGCGGCGTACATTCCGCATATAACCGAAAAGACGCATCCTTACTCGTGCCGCGCGCTGACGGCTTCGGCTACACGCCGAACTTAGCGCATCCGGCCGCTTGGATTCTCACGGCCGCTCCGTTTGCAATTGTGTTTGTCGGGCTGAAGTTTATATTTTAGTGCTGAGCGGAGAGCTAAACCCTCAGGTGACGGAAGGCCAAGCCCGAACCTAAGTTCAGTGCTGTGAAGACAATTCCAGAAGATTACCATGACGAAAGGGCTTGCCATCCGTGGAGAACTTGCTGCTGGATATTCGTTACGCGTTTCGCGTGCTTCGGAACTCACCCGCGTTCACGGTTGTCGCCTTAGTCACTCTGGCCTTGGGCATTGGCGCAAACGTGATCGTCTTCGGAGTGCTGAATGCCGTCGTGCTACGTCCGCTGGGGGTGAAAGATCCACAGAGCCTGTATCAGGTTCGCCACAGAGAATGGGCGCGCGGGAAGCTACTGACCACGTCGTATCCCGCATTTGAGGATTTTCGGCGCCGAAACACCACCTTCAGCGGGATGGCCGCGATTTACGGATACTCTGGTGCGGCACTGAGATGGGGCAACGCCGTGACGAACATCCATGGCGATGAGGTCAGCGGGAATTATTTCGATCTGTTGGGGGTGCAGCCGCAGCTCGGACGATTTTTTCACGCCTCGGACGAGCATGGTCCGGGTTCGGCGCCCTATCTGGTGTTGAGCGATGAACTGTGGCGGCGCGCTTTCAATGCCGATCCAGGCGTAGTCGGGACCACCGTAGAGCTCAACGACCATCCGTTTACAGTCGTGGGCGTCGCATCTGAGGGGTTCCACGGGACTGAGCGCTTCGTCTGGCCGGACTACTGGCTACCAATGATGAACGAGGAGCAGGTGGGCGAGGCGGACTATCTGCACAACCGGACATCCGTTGCTGTTACGGTGATCGGCCGGCTTAAGCCGGGCGTGACGCCAGAGCAGGCAACGGAAAATCTAGATGCGGTTGCGGCCGAGCTGGCGAAGGAGTATCCGAAGACAGACGAGGCGCTGCCTTTACGGCTGATTCACCCGGGACTCTACGGGGACGAGGGCGATGTCATTCGCGGGTTTCTTTACAGCGTGACCGTGCTGGCGCTACTCGTATTGGCGGCGGCATGCGCTAATTTGGCAAGCTTGTTTGCGGCGCGTGCAGCGGACCGCAGCCGGGAACTGGGAGTCCGTGTGGCGCTTGGATCAAGTAAGGGGCGCCTCGTCCGGCAACTGCTGACCGAAGCGGTAATGGTATCGCTGATGGGCGGAGCGGCGGGACTCGCGAGCGCAAATCTGCTGTTGAGCGTGCTGAACCGTTGGCAGACGGCGGTTGACGGCCATCTGGCGGCAAACGTGAATGCGCGCGTGTACCTGGCGGGCTTGGCATTGACGTTCGGAAGCGCTCTGTTGTTTGGGATGGTTCCCGCTATGCAGGCATGGCAGAGCAATCCGCTGCAGACGATGAAGAGCGGACCAGTGGAGTTCATGCATCTGCGGCGGTTCGCACCCCGCGACCTGTTGCTCGGTGTACAAATTGCAATCTGCACGCTGCTCGTAACTGCCTCGCTTGTGGCGGTGCGCGGCATGGCGCGCATGTTGGACACGCCGCTCGGCATCCAACCGAAGGGCGCGATGCTGGCCGACGTCGACCTGAGCCAGGCGGGACAGGATCGCGATACGGCGCTGAAGAAACAGAAGCAGATGGTCGAGGAGGCGCGGAGCATTCCCGGCGTGACGGCGGCCGGTATGGTGAACCGCACCCCAATGACGGGAGGGATACACGGAATTCCGATCTACCAACCGGGGACGACGGAGTTCACCATGAAGAACTATGCGCTGGCTCCGTACGTATTTTCGATGTCGCCGGACTACCTGGAGGCTGCCGGCACTCGGCTCGTGAGCGGGCGCGACTTCTCATGGCAGGATACGGCAAAGACTCCTCACGTGGCGATCGTGAACGAAACCTTCGCACGGCATATGTGGGGCGAAACACGGGCCATCGGACAGCGGTTTGTTCTGTGGGGCAATCTGACGCAAGTCGTGGGCGTGACGGAGAACGGCAAGTATCACGACATGACAGAATCGCCGCAGATTGTCGTGTACGTGCCGTTATCTCAAAGCCAACAGAGCGCGGGAGTGTTCGTAGTGCGCTCGCGGCGGGCTCCGAACGAAATGGCTGCGGCGCTCCACGGTGCGCTGAGCGGTATCGATCCAAATGTCCCCATCGCGGTGCAGAGCTGGTCCGATGCGCTGCAGTCGCAGCTGTTCCCGGCACGGACGGCGACCGTGGCGCTGGGCATTATGGGCATCTTGGCCGCGATGCTCGCGGTGACGGGGATCTTCGGAATGGCCGCGTACAGCGTTAGCAAGCGGATGAAGGAGTTGGGGATTCGCGTTGCTCTGGGTGCGCGCAAGACGCAAGTAATGAGTGCAGCGGTGAGACGGCCCGTCGTGCTGCTCGGAGTTGGATCGGCGGTGGGACTCCTGACGGGCATCTCAGCAAGCCGGCTCCTGGGGCAAATTGTGTATCAGGCGAATCCGCGAGATCCGGTGGTCATTGGCGGCGCGGTGCTGACGATGGTGCTGCTCGGCATTGCAGCCTCCGCTATTCCAGTCCGGCGAGCGCTTGCCGTGGATCCGTCGAAACTCATGCGCGAAGAGTAAGGCACGTCCATAAGGAAACCCGGCGCAGGTGTTCGGCAGCGGGCAAGGGTGTCCCGTGCGCGAACAACGTTCGTTCAATTCAGCCCGCGAACGCTATGCGATGTATCGGGCAATCGCGTGCAGATTGTTCCGCAACATCTCATGCGAACAAAACTCCTGAAATTCGGCGGGGCAACTCTACTGGCCTTCGCCAGCGCTTTTGGACAAATCAACTCCGTGCGATCGTTTCCTCTGCGCGATCCGGCTGGATTGACTATGGCGGGAAAAGTAAAAGCCGAAGCAGTGGAGTATCAAGGACGCAAAGCAATTCGTTTAGCCTATGACGGATACGGAGACGGATTTGCTCTATTGCCGGGTATCGATTTTCAGGACGGCGTCATCGAAGCGGATATTGCTCTTAAGGTGACGTCACCGCCAGGAGTGAGAAACCCAGGCTTCATCGGCATTGCTTTTCGTGCTCGGACAGACGCCTCCCATTACGAGTTGTTCTATATCCGGCCGGGAAACTCGCAAGCCGAGGACCAGGCCATGAGAAACCATTCCGTGCAATATAGTGCCGTGCCAGGTTTCGACTGGTATCGTTTACGGCGCGAGTGGCCCTGGGTTTACGAATCGCACGCCGATCTGAAACCGGAGACCTGGACGAAAATCAGAATCGAAGTGGCGGGCCGCCTGGCCAAGCTTTACCTCAACGGATCGCCGAATCCGGCCTTGATAGTCGATGGGCTGAAAGGAGAAGATTTGCGCGGAGCCGTTGCGCTTTGGGGTTATGCAAACGAAGAGGCCTATTTTTCGAATGTGCGGATCACGTCTGCCGAGCCCCAGAACGTCAAGAACGGCTCCGACGTTTCAGGCGCTTGGGATCTGCGCTATTCGAGTGACGCCGGAGTCTTGAACGGTTCCTTGAGGTTGACGCGAGAGGGAAGGAAGGTGACTGGCAGTTGGTCGGGCGCATTGGGACAGGACCGCCCGGTAACCGGTACGTGGCGCGATGGCTATGTAGAACTTTCGTTCTCCGGCGAGTGGCCCAAGGAGGCCGGACTGGGAACTCCAGGTCCGGTGACCGCCTCTCTGGCAGGATGGATAGACGGCAACTCAGGCAAAGGACGTATGCGCGTGGAGGGTCATTCCGACGGACAGTGGGCGGCGACGCGGAAAGAGTAGAAGAGTCCGGGCGCTCCGACACGTTCGATGCTGCGGCTTGCTCCTTCTTCTGCTGTCTCTTGTCTCGTGCGCAGCGCGGCACCAAAAAAGCTTCCGGGTTCTTCGCGGCACGCCGGCTTACCTGTTGCGATCGCCCGATCATCGTGAGACTCCGCTGCCGGATATCTTGCGGGACTACAACGGTTTTGAACCGGCTCATAGTTCAATAGATCTGCGGTCCTTGATGGAACTTCGCGTCGAGAACGCGTATTACCAGAAGGGCTCATCGCGCCGGGGACTGCAGGGGTTCCTGGGAACCGAGGTTGCTCGCTACGAAATAACATCGAGCGGGTTGCAACTGATTTCCGTTCAGCCCATGATTAACCGCCCAGCGGCTGATGCGCCCGTCCAGGAACTGATCTCGGCTTCCGTTCGGCACGCGCGCTACTACCGCCTGTATTACGAAATCGTATTCGATTCGGCCAACAATACGCACGGTTCGGTGCTTCTTAGTGCCGATTCACAGGAAGAGATGGAGCGGCTTTCCGCTCAGCTCGCGAAACCGGATATGTTGTGCGGAGATCATGCGAGTCACTGTACGGTTTTCCCGGAAGCATGTTCCGTATCTGTGGAGATGAAAGTCTTCGTGAATGGCAAAAGCGCTGCGCTGGTTTGGGGCAGTCTGCTCAGCGACTTGACTGGCGAGCGCCCAGGGCGCGTGGAAATGAGGCGTCTATACCGTGGACAAGTAATTCCGGTCAGAATCCACCTTCGAGATCCAGCCTCCCTGCGAGTTCCGCTCTTGCCTGGTGATCGCATCGATTGGCAATAACTCATCGCCGCTTCTTAGTGTTGACATCCGACAGCAACAACTTGTCTAGTGTTGTAGTGTGCCGACAGTTCGGCGCCATGGAACGGATCCGCGAAGATTGCCGCGAAGTAGATCGCTGGCGCTGGATCGACGCCCGCCTCCGCAACACCAGGCAATGTCTTCGTTCTCTCGCGAAGAGTCCCGGATTTGTACTGATCTCCCTTCTGATTCTGGCGGTCGGCATTGGTTCGAACGTAGCTGTGTTCAGCACGATCGATTCCCTGTTACTGCGGCCGGTTCTTGACCGTCCTTATGAACTCGTCGAGATTTATCGGTCGATAAGGATCGCCACACCGCTGGCCTCTTCTCCACCGTTGTGGATGGACTGGCGGAAGATCGCGCATTCCAGGGCACCTGGGGCGCTCTTACGCCGACCATGCACCATTCTCACGTCAAGCTAAATTTCAGGCGCGCCGCAAACGGGTCCAGGCCGAGTACGTCCAGCGCCGCTCTGTTACGGCGAATCCGCCAGCCAGCATGACGCATCCGAATGCAAGCGCCGCTACGACCGGAACGTCCGCGGCAAGCGTCAGCACTTTGACGAGTACGCCAGTGCCCAGGCAAAGCGAGCCGATCGATAGCAGCGGTTCCCACCAATCGATGGGATGCACGTTTCGGCGGATCAATACCGTTGCGCAGAGGACCGCTATTTCTGCCGCAATCGTCGCCACCACCGCGCCCATGCTGCCAAACGAGGGAATTAGAAGCAAATTCAAGGCGACGTTCACAATGGCGCCCGCAACCGTGCACCGCAGCGCCAGGCGTTGATGGTTCCAGGTGACCAACGGCTGGTTATAAGCCATGTTGAAGAACACAAGCACCAGGTCCAGGCACAGCCATTCGAAGATCCTGCCCGATTCCGCGTACGATGCGCCAAAAACCAAGGTCACCACCTGACGGCCCGTCGCCCATCCCAGGAAGGCGAGCGAGCAGCCGATCCAGGTCATGTTCCGCAAAACCTCGGCGGAGAGCCTTTGTGCCTCGAGCGCTTGATTCGCTACTCGCGCCAATTGCGGAAAGTAGGCGTTGAAGGTCGCCGTGTTGAGAAACGTCGGCACGAGCATCAAGCTATACGCGGTGCTGTAAATTCCCACTGCATGATCACCGCGCATAAACCCAAGCAGCACGTTATCGAAGTTGTAGTACAGCAGCACCGTCGCCATCGATAACCCAATCGGGAGCGAGGCCCTTAAGAACGGTCCCGCTCCTCGCAGCGTGAACCGTACACGGCGCCAATTCAGCAAGCCGCGCGCCGATGAGTAATAAATCGCAAAGCTCGCCACGATGAACCGGAAGGGTAGCGGCAGCAGTACGTAGCGATATACATCGCCCGGATGGCGCACGAACAGCAGCAGACACCCGGCTTGCAGGACAGCGCATCCAACGCTCAGGATGCTAAGCGGCCCCATGCGCTCGCGTGCATACAGAATCCAGCTCATGTCCGCAGGCGCTATGAAAAGACTGATCCCTTGCAGCAGCAAAAGAAGACTGACCTGCGCACCACGCCATCCTGTGCGGCTGAACCCAAATACAACTGCGTAGGCCGCGAGCGCCAGCACCAGTTGCAAGGAAAGCAGCAGCGAAGCATAATCTGCCGCTTTGTCCGGATCACAGGCTACCTCACGTTTGGCTACCGTCTGGAAACCCGGCGAAACAATCAGGCTGAAATAAGAGATGAGCGAGGCGGTCCAGGAGACCTGCCCGATTACCGTTACCGCCAGTACCCGCCGTACGTAAATAGCGCCGAATAGACTGACCAGGCGCTCCGCCGTTTGCCCGGAAGCAAGCGCCGCAAAGTTGCGGAGGAACTTGGGACGGTTCCTCGATGACGCAAGTTCAGCCTCGGACCCGGTTGCCAGTTCAGATGGGCACAGTTGCTCTGCTGCGGCTGGCTGACACACGTGCACCTCCCGGGGACGCGCTGAAACACTGAAGTGGGCCGCCGGCTGGGCGCTGAATGCGTTTGTGCAGCAGAATCAGCGATGTACGGCGTTCTCTCGCAAGTCATGTTACAGCGCGGTTCAGGCGATTGAAAAGGGATATGCCGGAAGCGGCGTACTGGGACTCTACGTACCAGTCGAGGTGTCAGAAGATGAAAAGAATGTCCGCTGACCAGATTTTCAATCGCCGCCGACTCATCTCGGCTTCCGCGTCGGGGCTAATAGTTCCGCAGATAATACGCTCCGCGCCATCCAAGCCCAACCCGCTGCGGAATGTATCTAGCGCCCCGGACGCCGTGATCGTAACAACCGAACAGGAATCCATTTCGCTCACGCGCCACGGACCCACTTGGGAAGCTGGCAACATACAACTCGGAATCACGCCGCAGCCTGAAGGTTCCGCTGTGACGCTCCTGTGCCCCCGCGACGCTGCCATCCGAATCCACCTTCGCTGGCAGCTCGCAGTCCCAGGCGACCTGCAGTTTCTCGGCGACGACTGGGAGCGCTCGTACGGAGATTTAGGGTGGCGCGGCATGGAACCCGAACGGATCATGCCCTGGTATTTTCTTGCGTGCGACCAGGCCGCGACCAGCGCTGCGGGCGTGAAAACCGCCGCCTCAGCATTTTGTTTTTGGCAAGTTGATCCCGCCGGCGTCTCGCTCTGGCTTGACCTCCGGAATGGCGGCCGCGGATTGAGACTTGGCAAACGCGAACTCCACGTCGCCTCCATCGTGACCGGCTTCTTTCCCGAAACCAAACCCTTTGAAGCCGCCCAACGCTTCTGTCATCGCCTCTCGCCGAATCCGCGCATGCCCGTGTCCCCGGTCTACGGAGGCAATAACTGGTATTACGCGTATGGCAACAGCTCCGCGGGCGACATTCGCGACGATTCCGAACGCCTCTCCTCGCTCGCGACTTCCCACGTAAACCGGCCCTTCATGGTGATCGACGACGGCTGGAGTCCGAACGCAACAGCCGGTCCTTG
This sequence comes from uncultured Acidobacteriaceae bacterium, assembly GCA_963849445.1. Lineage (GTDB taxonomy): Bacteria > Acidobacteriota > Terriglobia > Bryobacterales > Bryobacteraceae > Bog-105. The sequence goes on from CAWKHS010000017.1 coordinate 57,797, forward strand.
GCGCCACGGAAACGCCCGCTTTCCCGACATGCCCGGCTTGGCCGCCGGCATGCAGCGTATTGGCGTTCGTCCGGGGCTTTGGCTGCGGCCGCTATTTACGAAAGAAGAAATTGCTCCCGGCTGGCGCCTCAACTCACCCAATGCCGCGCGCGAGTATGCGGCGAACCAAACCTACACGGTCGACCCCACCGTACCAGAAGCTCTCGCCGAGGTTCAGCAAGATATTCGAACGACCGTAAGTTGGGGCTATCAATTGATCAAACATGATTTCTCCACTTACGACCTACTGGGCCGCTGGGGCTTCCGCATGGGCGCGGAAATCACAGATCCGAATTGGAATTTCGCCGACCGAACGCGGACAAATGCCGAGATTATCCGCGATTTCTACCGCGCACTACGTGATGCAGCGGGCGAAGCCATGCTGCTCGGCTGCAACACCGTCGGACACCTCAGCGCTGGTCTGTTCGAACTCCAGCGTATCGGCGACGACACCAGCGGCCGCGATTGGAACCGCACTCGCAAAATGGGAGTCAACACGCTGGCCTTCCGCGCCCCCCAGCACGGCTCTTTCTTTGCCGTCGATGCCGATTGCGTCGGTTTGACGAAACAAATCCCGTGGAGTTTCAATCGTCAATGGCTCGATCTGCTCGCTCGCAGCGGCACTCCGCTGTTTGTTTCCATTGCTCCCGATGCGCTCGGCCCGGAGCAGCGGACCGCTGTGCGTGAAGCTTTCATGCTTGCAGCCGCTCCGGCACGGGTATTGGAGCCTACGGATTGGTTGCAAACCACCGAACCACAGAAGTGGACCGGCGGAAACGGAGTTGTTACCTATAACTGGTTCGGCGACGAAGGCGTTTCACCGTTCGCCGTTTGAGGGTGCGGGCGCTCGGGGTTCGGGTTAAGGGGGGTGAGCGCCCGCTTCGTTACGGGGTATCTGTAAAACGCTGGCGTTGTATCCGGAGTTACAGGTAGCGTCTTCTTTTTTGATTGCGAAAACTACCTACTCGAACATGCCCTCAAATAAAGGCGAGCTCAGGTACCGTTCCGCGGCATCGGGGAGCACAACCACCATCACTTTCCCCGCCATCTCGGGTTCTTTCGCCACACGCACCGCGGCTGCTGCGGCCGCGCCGCAGGAAATGCCGCTTAACATCCCTTCCTCCGTGGCAAGACGGCGCGCCATTTCAATCGCTTCTTCGTTGCTGACCAGTTCCACCCGATCCACCATCGATATGTCCAACGTATCCGGAATGAACCCTGCCCCAAGTCCCTGAATCTTGTGCGGCCCCGGCTTGAGTTCCTCTTTGTTTAGCGTCTGCATGATCACAGGACTGTTCGTGGGTTCCACGGCAATCGAGAGCAGCGGGTGCTTTTTCTCGTGCTTGATGTACCGCGAGACGCCGGTGATGGTTCCGCCTGTGCCGACCCCCGAAACAAGTACGTCTATTTGCCCGCCTGTGTCCTCCCAGATCTCCGGACCGGTCGTTTGGAAGTGAATGCGTGGGTTTGCCGGATTCTTGAACTGCTGCGGCAGAAAAAAGCGGTTTGGGTCGGAGGCCTGAATCTCTTCTGCCTTCGCAATGGCTCCTTTCATGCCTTTCGCACCTTCGGTTAGCACAAGGGTTGCTCCCAAAATGTTCAGTACCTTGCGCCGCTCGACGGACATGGTCTCCGGCATGGTCAACGTGATCGGGTAGCCACGGGCCGCAGCGACAAAAGCTAGCGCAATCCCGGTATTGCCGCTGGTGGGCTCCACAATCGCTTTACCGGGTTTCAGGACTCCGCGTTCTTCGGCATCCCAGATCATAGATGCGCCAATGCGGCACTTCACGGAGAAAGACGGGTTCCGGCCTTCGATTTTCGCCAGAACGGTGGCCTTTGCTCCATCCACGATGCGGTTCAGTTTGACGAGGGGCGTGCGGCCAATCGCGAATGAATTGTCTTGATAGATCAATGTGATCCTTTCAGATTTCCCAATTGGGAATGTACTGCGTATGCTTTTCTTGCCAGGCGCGCGCGAGTTCCGCGAAGTTCGTCTGGTCTAAAACATCGGAAACTGCTCGATCGACGCGATTCCAAATGTCTGTAAACGGATCGTCGCCTTGACTGCGCGAGAGGCTCTTCACATTTTCTACGGCGCGCAACACCTCGCCCACCGTAATGTGATCGGGAGGGCGCGCCAGCAAATATCCACCTTCGGCTCCGCGGCGGGAATCTACGAAGCCGCTCTGCTTCAAACCCGCGAGAATAAGTTCCAGGAACTTCTGCGGAATCCTCTGACGCTTTGCGATATCCGCGATCTTGACCGGCGCCATGGCGGATGAAGTGGCGACTGCTCCGAGATATTGTGCCGCCAGGTCGAATACAGCTTTGAGAGCATATTCGCTCTTGACGGAGATATTCATCCCTTTCCCTTACGATTCTAATCCCCGGGTGCGCCGCTCTCATCGTCCTGGATGCACCGCACCGGCGTATAACATGGGAGGAGTATTTGTTTCACGGCGTTAGTGGGGAGATTTTGTCAAGACAGCTTTTCGGAACGGATGGGATTCGAGGTGTCGCTGGTGAGCCGCCTCTCGATGCGAAAACGGCCCACGCCTTGGGCGTGGCGTTGGGAACCTGGGCCTGCCGGAGCCCCATCCCTGACGTGAGCGAGGGGCCCGCGGAAATTCTGATCGGAATGGATACGCGGGAAAGCGGTCCGTGGCTGGCGGCTCAAGTAGCTGGAGGACTCGCGCGCGCGGGCGTATCGGCCAGGTTTGCCGGCGTGATTACTACGCCCGGCGTTGCCTATCTCACCCGCACAGGTCCATTCATGGCGGGCGTGATGATTTCCGCTTCGCACAATCCGTACTACGACAATGGCCTGAAGGTCATCAGTCATTCGGGGTACAAGCTAGCGGATGAGATTGAAATCGAACTCGAACGCCTGATGCAAAATTGGCTCGAAGCGAACGAAGAAGCGACGCCGCAGCAGCTGCTTATCGACAACAGCCTGGACCATCTCTACACTAACTACCTGGCGAACACGGTGTCCCGCGCCTTCCCGTTTCGAATGGTGATCGATTGCGCCAACGGCTCGGCCACTCAGGTTGCGCCCCCGTTATTCGCGCGCCTCGGTTCGAAAGTAGAGTGGATTGGCGCATCGCCTGACGGACGCAATATCAACCTGAACTGCGGCTCCTTGCATTTGGAAGGGCTGCAAGAGCGCGTTCTTGCGACGGGTGCCGACATTGGTATCGCTTTGGACGGCGATGCAGATCGGGCACTATTCGTCTCTTCCAGCGGAAAGATTGTGGATGGAGATGCTGTCCTCTTCCTTGCTGGTTCGAGTCTCAAGCGGGCAGGACATTTGAAAGGCGACGTGGTGGTCGCGACCGTGATGTCTAACCTAGGCTTGCAAAAGGCGTTCGAAGCGTACGGCATTGAGATGGTTCGGACACCGGTTGGCGACAAGTACGTGCTCGAGGAAATGCTGAAGCGCGGCGCTGTCTTGGGCGGCGAGCAATCGGGCCACGTCATTTTCTCTGAATATGCAACCACGGGTGACGGTCTGCTGACTGCCCTGCGCGTGCTGGAGATCATGCGCGATTCCTGCAAGTCGCTGGACGCGTTGGCCGAAGAGGTGAAAACCTTTCCTCAGAAGCTAGTCAATATCCGCGTGAAGCACAAGCGCCCACTATCTGAACTGGAATCTGTTCAGGCGGAGATCCAAGCCGCCGAGCGTGAGTTCAATGGAAGCGGACGAGTGGTCGTTCGATTTTCCGGAACCGAACCGCTAGCGCGCGTCATGATCGAAGCGGAGACGGACGAGCAGGTAGAAAGGTGGACCGGGCGTATTGCCGATGCGATTCGGTCCGAGTTGGGCGCCGCGGGCTAACGCGTACCGACGATTCATTTGCAGTGCTGGTTCGACGGCGTTCTACTCCGGACCGCTAAACGGCTAACCACAGCAGTGGATCCATCGCCATGCGGCGCGATGGACGCAGCCCGCGCGGTTCGCTTAGCAACCGAGGCGTAAATACCAGGAAACCCGCAAGGTCCTTACTCGCGCGTTAAGCCGGTATGACCGGAACGTCCTGCTTGACTAAATCGACGGTTTTTTGTGGATCCATGTCTATCGTTTGCGCGGTAAGCTCTGGCGGAAGGGTTTTTAGCCAACCATTCAACGAGAGTTCCATGAACGTGTCCGTCTTGAACATCTCGAGGAAGACCAGATCGGTATCGCCGGTGTTTTCAATGTAGTGCGGCAACGTCTTCAGAACGTACCCGACATCGCCTGGATCGAAGTCTTGCGTACGCGCCAGTGTGCCATTAAAGAATACGGTCATTCTGCCTTTACCGGCTATGTAGTACTGCCACTCGTCCACGTTCTGGTGCCAATGCAACGCCCGCAAGCCGCCTGGATGGACGATCACATGGGCGGCGGCAATGGAATTAGATACTTTGAAAACGTGGGAATCGACAATGCGCACTTCACCGCCTTGCGTTTTAAAGGTAGGCTTCATTTCCATCAGCCGGAACACGAAATCGTGAGGAGATAACGCGACGTTCTGGGCTGCCGCCTTTTGATCCTGTTCGAGAGGCGGTGGAACGTCGCCTTGAAAGATCCACTTTCCGCCGACGCCTATACTGTAGGGTTTCTGAACTGCGGATTGCGGAACTTGCCAGTTTTTGGCCAGCACCTCAGGCGGGGTGTGGCGCAGCCAGGAAGAGAGCAGGGTGGTGTCGTCCTCGGAGAAGTGACCGTCATCGAACACGAGCAGGAATTCGGCGCCGTTCGGCGCCAAGCCTTGAATTGAATGCGGATTGCCTTGAGGGAAAAACCAAAGATCGCCCACCCCCACGTCCGCGATGAACATCTTGCCGTGGTCATCAAGATTTGTGATGCGGGCCTTACCATCCAGCATGATGGCCCACTCGCCCGCGGCATGCCAGTGCACCTCGCGGCATCCTCCCGGCGTGAGGCGCATGTTCACGCCCGCAATTGTAGTCGAAATGGGAAAGTCTCTTATCGTGACTTGCCGTGCCCAACCGCCCGGTTGAATTCTGCGATGCTGCGCGGAGAACGTGCTCCAGAACTGCAGTGCGTTGCCCTGGTCTGTGGGCGGCGGCATCCCTGCGTCGGGCTGCGTGGCAGCGATAGGTTTGTTGTCCGGGCCCGGATTACTGGCGCTTTGCCCCTGTTGTGCGTCGCGAACATGTTGGATGTTCTCCTGACCGGTCGCGCCGCCCGCCGCTACCAGCGCTCCAGCAAGGGCGGCGGAAGTAGTCATCCACTGCCGGCGATCGATAGACTTCGGCTCCCCTGCGGACGAATCGGAACTTGTTTTCTCAATCATGGTTGTTGCCCCTGTCGGTACAGACGTTTGGGTTCACATAAGCTATGTTCAGTTACACTGTCAAACTTTCGGGACCCCGCAACGCTCATCAAATGCGACCAGAGAATATACGGCGATTCTGAAGAATCCAGCCGAACAACAAAGACATAGCGAGCGTCCTGCCGCTGCTCGCTTCCGGCACCTGCATGCTACAGTTGAACTCTAATCGTTAGTTCCTCCCCCGCTGCCGTCCTGCAGTTCAGGACAGCACTTCATGGAACGCGCTGCCCGGCTCATCAAGAACAAGAAAGTTTCCCGCGAGATCCTCAGCGACGAAGACATCGCTCGCGCCGTGTGGCCCGCTGCGGTCGGCAAGTCGATCGCAGCACACACCTCACGCATAAAACTCGTCCGAACCACTTTGGTGGTCGAGGTGGAAGACGCCACCTGGCAGAAGCAGTTGCATTATCTGAGCGCGCAGATTGTGGCGCGTGTCCGTGCACTGACGGGGAGCGAAACGGTGCAGGATGTAGAGTTCAGGGTCGGTGTTCCGCGCCGCGAATCGCAGCGCGCTGAATCGAACCACCCTGGTCTATTTGGAACGGCGATCTCTAGCGCAGACGAAGCGGACTCCATACAAGACCCTGTGCTAAAGAAGGTATATCGAATCTCGCGCAGGAAGGCCACTGGTTGAATCTGACAGATAAGGAGGTCCGTTATGTCGCTGATTTAGCGAATTTGCGGCTCTCCGATGAAGAAGTCCAAAAGATGTCCCACGATCTGGGGCACATACTGACGCATATTGAACAGCTGAATGAACTTGACACCAGCAATGTAGAGCCGATGGCCCAGGTGCTGTACAACGCCGACGAAACGGCCACGCTACGCGAGGATGTTCCGCACACGCCGCTCAGCAATGAGGAGGCGCTCGCGAACGCCCCCTCAAGCGGAGCCGGGTATTTCAAAGTGCCCAAAGTAATTGAGCGATGAGCGTCTCTGAAATCTCAACGCTGAGCATCTCGGCGGTTCGCGAGGGCCTCATAAAAAAGAACTTCTCCGCAACCGAGCTTGCCAAATCTGCGCTTGCTTTTGCCGAAAAAGAAAATCCCGCAACCAACGCGTTTCTCACGTTCTCGCCCGAACGCGCGCTGGAAGCTGCCGCCAAAGTGGATCGTGAAATCGCCACAGACGGCTATGTAGGAACGCTCGCTGGAGTACCCCTTGGCGTGAAAGACGTGATTGTCACGAAAGGCTTACGCACCACCTGCGGCTCGCGATCCTTGGAGCACTACATCCCGCCCTACGACGCCACGGCGGTTTTTCGTTTGGAAGCGGAAGGCGCTGTCGTCATCGGCAAACTGAACTGCGACGAGTTCGCCATGGGTTCGTCAAATGAGAACTCCGCATTCGGTCCGGTGCGCAATCCACGAGCACTCGATCGTGTGCCCGGCGGCTCGAGCGGCGGTTCTGCGGCCGCGGTCGCGCAAGGAACCGCCGTGGTTACGTTAGGCTCCGATACGGGTGGTTCCATCCGCCAACCCGCCAGCTTTTGCGGAGTAGTTGGCGTGACGCCCACCTACGGACGCGTTTCCCGCTACGGCCTGGTGGCCTTCGCTAGTTCGCTCGACCACATCGGTCCTTTCGCCAGAAACGTGGAAGATGCGGCAACGGTTCTGCGAGCCATGGCAGGCCGCGACGAATTGGATTCAACCTCGGCGTTTGCTCCCATTGACGATTATCACTCGTTGATGAAGCTGCCCATCAAAGGCCTGAAGGTCGGACTGCCCAAAGAGTACTTCGAAGGGTTGCGTTCCGAGACGAGCGACGTGATCCAGGCAGCGGTCAGAAAACTCGAAGAGCTCGGCTGCGAAGTACGCGAGATTACGTTGCCGCATACCAAGTACGCATTGTCTTGCTACTACATCGTTGCGACGGCCGAGGCGAGTTCCAATCTCGCTCGCTATGACGGTGTTCGCTACTCGAGCCGGGCCGATGGCGAGACCTTATCGGAGATGTATCGCAACTCCCGTGGCGCTGCGTTCGGCGCGGAGGTGAAACGCCGCATCATGCTCGGCACATATGTCTTGAGTGCCGGATATTACGAGGCCTATTACCGCAAAGCGCAGCAAGTGCGCACGCTCATTGCCCGTGATTTCAGCCGGGCATTCGAGGAAGTGGATGCAATTGTCGCGCCTGTTTCACCGTTTCCGGCTTTTAAGATCGGGGAGAAGATAGACGATCCGCTTGCCATGTATCTATCTGACGTTTACACTCTGACGGGCGATCTCTCCGGCGTGCCCTGCATGAGCGTCCCCTGCGGACAATCGGCGGAAGGCCTGCCGATCGGTCTGCAGATCTTTGCTAAACACTTCGACGAAGCCACCATGTTTCGCATCGCATACAATTTCGAACGAGCCACAACGCAGCAAGTGTGACTCGCATCGGGCCAGCCGGCTGGGCATACAAGGATTGGTGGGGCATCGTCTACCCTCCCAAGAAGCAGCGCGATTTCAACGAGCTTTCTTTTCTCGCCAATTATTTCGACACAATCGAGATCAACGTCTCGTTCTACCGGCCGATATCGGAAAAAATGTCGAAGAACTGGCTTGAGCGTGTCCGGCAGAACAGCAACTTCCGCTTCACCGCGAAGCTCTGGCGTGGTTTTACACACGACCGCAATGCCACCACCGCGGATGAGATCGAGTTTAAAACGGGACTCGCTCCGCTGCTCGAGGCCGGCTGCTTCGGAGCGCTGCTACTGCAGTTTCCGTGGTCGTTTCGCAACACGGAGGAAAATTGCGCTTATATCGCTAAGTTGCGCACGCAGTTCGCCGAATATCCGCTCGTCCTCGAAGTGCGTCACGCGAGTTGGAGTCAGCCTGGGACGCTCGACATGCTGGAGCAAATGGATCTGGGGCTGTGCAACATTGACCAACCGCTGTTCAAGCGATCGGTGAAGCCGAGCGCGCTCACAACGTCCGCAACCGGATATATAAGGCTGCACGGGCGCAATTACCAAAGCTGGTTCACAGAGAACAAGCATGTCGGCGAGCGTTACGACTATCTCTACTCCGTGAATGAACTCGAGCCGTGGCTGGATCGGATCAAAACGGTACAGCACACCGCCAAAGATACCTACGTCGTGACGAACAACCACTACGTTGGTAAAGCAGTAGTAAACGCCGTCGAGATCTCATCCATTCTGAAGGCGAAGCCGGTCGCTGCTCCCGCTTCGCTTGTAGAGCAGTATCCTGAATTGCGGGAGTTCACAGCACCGCCAGCCCCAGCCGCAGCGCAGTTATCCTTTGACGGCTAATTCTCCGGTGACGGCTAATTCTCCGGCTTCGCAAATCGATGTTACTTTTTGGCTGAGCCCGGCTCAGACATTTGCCGGTGCATGTTTGCTACAGCGGGATCCGGCAGAGCGTGCCCGGCAACGGCCTGAACCTTGTTCTTGAATGAGCCAGCCACTACATGGTCTTTGCCCGCCATCAAAGCCTCGAAACCTTCTTTTGCGACTTCGGCCGGGTCATCTTTTTCGCTCGCGCCGAGCTTGGTGTCTTCCATACCTGCTCGATGAAAGAAATTCGTCTCCGTCGCCCCGGGCATTAACGCTGTAATTGTCACACCGGTATCTTTGAGTTCGTTGCGGATCGCCTGTGCGAACGAGGATAAGAACGCCTTCGAAGCTCCATAGACGGCTTCGAAGGGAGCGGGCATTGTTCCCGCGATTGACGATGTGAACAGCACTCGGCCGTTCCCGCGAGCCACCATATCTTTCAACACGCGCTTGGCCAGATGCACTGGTGAAATCACGTTGAGGTGAATCAGGTTTAGTTCGTCGTCGAGCTCCGTCTGTCGGGTGAAATCGCCGCTGACACCTACTCCGGCGTTGATCGCGATCGCATCTAATGGCCGCCCGCTCGCCTGAATTGCACTGTAGAGTTGTTCCACTCCGCCATACTCGGCGAGGTCCGTCTGCACGCTTTCTACGTTCGCTCCAAGCTTCTCGAAATCCCGCGCCGCCTGCGCGATTCCCGATCCCGCGGATGCCACCAGAAGATCGTATCCATTCTGAGCAAACTGCTTGGCAAGCTCGTATCCTATACCGCTGGAAGCGCCTGTTACCACTGCAAAAGGTCTCGTCGAAGAATTGTTCATATGCTCAGTGTTCCTGGTTGTAAGACGATTGCGACCCCCTCATCCGCTACTCGTAGTTGTCGCTATGTGTTCGGGCCGTACGCCCACCGCGAGCAGCCGTCCTAACAGACGCTGCCGCCCCGGCAAGGCCATAATCAGTTTCATGGTCAGCGGCGCTTTGGCTTTCCCCTTATTCCGGAAGACCCGTCGCAGTAACGCATGCACGGCCCGCTGCAGCCTTTGGGTCACACGCGTCGGGAACTCGCGGCGTTTTTGCACTCGCCTCAGCAATTGTTCCGTCACGCGCCTCTCGCGCAGCGCTTTCGCCAAGAAGTTCGCCGCTGCTACGGCATCTTGAATTGCCAGGTTGATCCCTACTCCTCCCACGGGCGACATAGCATGCGCCGCATCGCCGATGCACAGCAATCCCGGCCGATGCCACTTGCGCAACCGGTTGATCTGCACGGAAAGCAGCTTGATCTCATCCCAATCTTTTATGTCGTTGAGCCGTTCTCCCAGAAACGGAGCTACCTTCCGCACGCTGTCCCGGAAGGCAGGAAGACCCTCTTCTTTCAATCCTTCGAACGATCCCTTTTCAATCAGCAAGCCGGCCTGGAAGTAATCTCCGCGGTTGATCAGGATCAACATCTTTCCGTAGTCGATAGTCCCAAGCGCGTTTTCGGCCTCATTCTCGTGCCGGCTCACACGGAACCAAAGAACATCGATGGGAACGCCTACCTCTCGCACCTGAAAACCAGCCGCTTGTCTGGTTAACGAGTGCCGGCCATCGCACCCGAGAACCAGATCGGCGCGAACTTCTGTTGCACCGGCTGGCGTTCGTACACGCACACCGATGACGCGTCCGCCCTCTTCTATCAGGCCCACCGCCTCGTGCTCCATCCGCAAGTCGAACGCTGGAAACTTTTTAGCAGCTCCAGTTAGAAACGCTAGAAAATCCCACTGCGGCATCAAGGCCACGAATTTCGAGTGTGTCGGCACATGCCGCACATTCGCGGCGGTAAACCGGTAGTCGCCGTACATCCCGCTAAACTGCGTTAACTCCTGATGTGGCATTTTCAAGAAGTCCTGCAACAGACCCAGCTCGAACATTAATTCGAGTGTTGACGGATGCACCGTGTCTCCGCGGAAATCACGGAAGAAGTCTTTGTGCTTCTCCAGCACCGTCACGGGAACGCCCTCCCGCGCAAGTAAGTAGCCCAACATGATTCCTGCCGGCCCGCCGCCCACAACACAGCAGGTTGTCAGCACTGTGTCATCCGCCATAACGCCTCTTTCCTCGCCTCCCTCATTCTGGGCTTGATAATGTTCTAAAAGCTACGCCCTTCGCCGGACCGGCTCGAAAAAGATGTGATACAGTGCCTGCCGGATAACTATGCCGACTGCTCTGTTGCCCAACGGGCAAACCACGTACGTTCAAAACAGCCTTGAAGTGTCAGTGTCCTTCCCTGATTCCAAAACCGCCGCCACTATCGAGCGCGCCATTTGCGAAGGTCTCGCCGGCGATCCACGCCAACTCCTCGTCCGTGTGCAGGGCGGTGGCGGCTATGGCCCTTGGTGCTTCTGGATTCAGTGGGGCCGTGGCCAGAACTGCCGCGATACATCCCCAACCATCCTGCGGGAGGACGAACATACGCCAGAAGCTGTTGTGGCGAAGATCAAGGAACGACTGGCGGAAATGAAGGTGAACGATTAGACTTGCTGAACGGCTCAAAGGAAAATCTATGGCACAGAATCACGGGGTCGTATATCTCGGCCCACATAAAGTCGAAGTCCAATCGATCGATTACCCCAGGATGCGTAATCCGCAGGGCAAAGAGATTGAACATGGCGTCATCCTCAAGATCGTCGCGACCAACATTTGTGGATCGGACCAGCATATGGTCCGCGGTCGCACCACCGCACCGAGCGGCTTGGTCTTAGGTCATGAAATTACTGGAGAAATCATCGAGAAGGGAAAGGACGTCGAATACCTCGAGATCGGTGATTTGGTCACGGTTCCTTTCAACGTAGCTTGCGGCCGCTGCCGCACCTGCCGTGAGCAGCAAACCGGCGTCTGCCTCAATGTGAACCAATCGCGCGCCGGAGGAGCATATGGCTACGTGGATATGGGCGGCTGGGTCGGCGGCCAGGCGGAATATGTCATGGTTCCCTACGCCGATTTCAACCTGATCAGGTTCCCAAACAAGGAGCAGGCTCTTGCCAAAATCAAGGATCTCACCATGCTGTCCGACATCCTGCCTACCGGGTTCCATGGCGCCGTCACTGCCGGTGTCGGCGTCGGCTCGATTGTCTACATCGCCGGGGCGGGGCCCGTCGGTCTGGCCGCCGCTGCTTCTGCCCAAATCCTGGGTGCCGCCGTCGTCCTGATCGGCGACATGAACCAGGACCGGTTGCGGCATGCGAAATCTGTCGGGTTCGAGCCAATTGACTTGACGCAAAACGCCCAACTCTCAGAACTGATTGAACAGGTAATTGGCGAGCCCGAAGTAGATTGTGCCGTTGACGCAGTGGGCTTTGAAGCGAGGGGTCACGGGGCTCAACATACCGAAGAGGCGCCCGCAACCGTTCTGAATGCCCTCATGACCGTCACTCGCGCTGCCGGTATGATCGGGGTTCCCGGGCTCTATGTCACGGACGACCCGGGTTCGAATGATGAAGCTTCCAAGCACGGCAACCTACGCATCCGCCTGGGGTTGGGTTGGTCCAAGTCTCACCGCTTCTCAACCGGTCAGACGCCCGTTCTGAAGTACAATCGCCAGCTCATGCAAGCCATCTTGCACGATCGTTTGCCCATCGCGAAAATCGTGAACGCCACCGTCATTGGCTTGAGTGACGCGCCGGAAGGCTATCAAGATTTCGATAAAGGGGCAGCGAAGAAGTTCGTCCTCGACCCACACGGCATCGTGGCCAAGAAAGCTGCCTGACTCTCTTCTAAGGAAACGCCCGGCAACGCACGCGCGACTGCTTGGCGATTTCCTCTCTGTATGGACCAAGCATCGCTTGGCTGCCGGGCTAGCTTAGCCCGAAGTCTAGCGGTGCTTCTTGATACATGGAAGCAACTCCGTTGGGCTGCCAAGCGATGGCACCGTGTTTTGCCGGGCTGCTGCTTAGAAGGTAAGAGACGCCGTCACCGCTGCGATGCGGTTCCTTCGACGTGTCGGATGTCGAACACGATTTTGGTTGCTTTGCCCTTGGGGTCGCAAGCTGTCGTTGCATGCGCATAGAAATCGTGGTTGTGGCTTCCGATTTCCAGGCAGCGGTCTATGTTTGCCGCGTAAAACTTCATTGCGTTCACCGTGTTCGGCATCTCTTTGGTAAAGATGGGGTCCGCCGATTGTAGGCACGCCCAAAGGAGTTGCTCGTTGGCCGCCGGGTAGATGCTCGCGGGCAGCAACGGCAGTTCGTCGGAGAGTTTGAACGACACCACCACGCCCGGTTTGCCGGGCTGCACGTTATAGGCGTAATCCACTGTGGATACTAGCCCCGTCGCCGTGATCCTGCTCGCCACTTGGTTCAGAATGTCGTAATTCACCTTCTGGCCTATCTTCAGTTGGGATAACCGCATCAGCGAAGATGGCGGCAGCCGTGTTCCGGTCCATTCCACTCCCAGCAACTCAACCAGCCTGTGGTGATCTTCCGCCTGCCCTAACCCGTCCGATGGCGAGATGGGCGGAGGCGGCGCATTTTGTGCACAGCAAAAGGACGTGACTGCCAGCCAAAACAGAAGCGCTCGAATTGTGGTCATGAAAGGCTCCAATTCCCACAATACTGCGGCGGCTTCCCCAGACGGCCAACTATTTCGGTGCCCATGGATTGTAGCTGCCTACGCTCCAAACATGACCTTCTAAATCGCGGCAGGAAAAGTCGCGTCCACCGTAATGTTTGTCTTCAATCGGCAGCACGATCTCGACCCCAGCCGCCTTCACGCGGTCATAGACTTCATCTGGATTGGCCACCACGAGATAGGCGCTCTGAGTGACAAATCCGCCGTTCTGGTCGGGCCGTTTCAGCAATTTATCGTATGCGTTGTCCGATCCGGAGCCGAGCATGATCATCCCCCCTCCTAGCGTCAGTTCGGCGTGCGCGATAGTGTCGTTTGGCCCCTCGTACACGGCATGTTTCTGCAAATCCAAAAACGCGGCACAGCCACTCAATCGCGGAATGCGCGTCACGGTACCTCAGGCCAGGAATTACCGACGATCTTTGTATGTTCTCGCTCATATTCGCAGCATCTCAAATCGTCGGCGCGAGTCTTGTAGAAAAGTGAACTCACCGGGCGCCCTTCACATACCCCGCGATAGATCCTACGGCCGTGACGCTTATTTGCACTTCTTGGTTGACGCGCAGAAACAATGTACTGGGATTCTTCATGCCCCACGCGACGTAGGGAACAACGAAGTTCCCAATGGCGACAGCGTTATCGCCGGGCATGGTGACTTGCACGGGAATAGAAAGCCGATGGCGCTGGCCGTGGATGTCAAACGAGCCGCTGACCGTCACAGAAGAAGGCCTCATCGAAAGATCTCCCTCGATCGTGCTCGGAGTGAACGTGATTTCGGGATAGCGGTCTGCCTCCAGGATGCTTTGCTTCATGCGGCGGTCCCGTGCGCCACTGCCGCTGTTTCCACTCGATGCGTCCACCACTACCAGGCCCGAGATCGTTTTCGTCTGGGGATTGACATCGATGTGGCCGGACTTCAGCTTGAATTTTCCGCGAACGGTGTGCAGTACGTCGCCTATAACGAATTCGATTTTGGTCTTTGCCGGATCAAGATCGATTGAAATCGGCTGGGCAAAAGCTCCCGTGACGGCAATGGCTTGTAAGAGCAGAGCGTCGAACAGGGCCATGGCAAGGCGCAACCTTACGCCTCCAGGAACGCCCGGCAGAAGTCCAGAAGATGCCATGAGAACAGATCGGCAAACGAGCCTTCGCCGACATGCGCGGCTAACAACGACGAAAAGACGTTCGGACAGCTTGCCAAGCCGCTCAGTGCCTTGCGTTGGAAGCTAGCGTGTTTGTCCAGAGTCAGCATCAGGGCACCCATGAAGTGCGGTCTTCGGCTGAGCACGTTATGTTCCGACTGGTAGTCGTAAAGATTTCCCGAGCGCAACGCCTCGGCTAAGGACAAAGCCTGTTTGAAGGAAAGGCAGAGTCCTTCGCCCGTAATAGCATCCACCGATCCGGAAGCGTCGCCAATGAGGGCGATATCGTCGCGGCAAACGCGGCGAAGTTTGCGGGAGACCGACAATGCGCCCATTTCTCGAGAGGTCGGCACTGCTCCGGCGAGGCGCTCTCGCACCTCCGGGAAGTGAGCCAGGGCATCGTCCAGTCTTACTTTCGCGTCGCGAGACATTGAGGCTACGCAGACTTCGTCCGCGGCCACCGGCGTGACATAGATCTGGCATTTCGGTCCCCAATGCAAATCCATGTACGGCGACCAGGGAGCGAGGCGATAATGGCGGCGAAAGCCGTAGCGGCGGCGCTCGCGCACAGTATTGTGCAACCCGAACGACCTTCGCATAGAAGAGTTCTGGCCATCGGCGGCAACGACGAAATTCGATTGGATGGTCTGGCCATCGACGTTCACGCGCGTTCCGGCGACTTGAACCTGTTTCGCACCCCAGAAACACGCAACATCCAATTCCTGAGCGCGTTTGAGCAGTAGATTATGCAGCACGACTCGGCGGAGGCCGATACCGGAGCCCTCTGGAAAATCAGCGGCTACCGACGAGTGGGCGTCGGAAAAGCGTATGCCCCGGAACCGAAAGCCGGTATCGAACGTCACGTTGACTCCGAGACGATTGAGAACCGCGATACTGTCGGGCATGAGGCCCTCTCCGCACGCCTTATCTATCGGTGGAACAGCACGATCGACGATGGTGGCGCGGCAACCTGACTGGGTCAAAGCGATCGCGGCCGCTAGTCCGGCGGGCCCTCCGCCGATGATGCACGCATCCGATATCCGCAACCGCGTCATACCATCTCAAGTCTAGACGTCATAGATTCACAACGCGGCGGGCGAGCCCAAGCGCTTCGGTCCAAAACAAGTTCTGCGAGTGCGCCAGTTGGACCACATCTCTTATGGCATAGACACACTCGTCTATTTGGGCCTCACTCACAATGAGCGGCGGCGTAAGTTTAAGGACCATAAAATTGTTTCCGCAGATCTGAGTCAATATGTTGTGATCGCGAAAGAGCCGCATCACCAGCACTTGGCCGAACATGGCAGGATGAATTTTTGTAAACGCTTCAAAGCCCAGGCGCAGCCCGAATTTGTGCGGGGCACGAAAGCATATCCCGGAAAATAAGCCTTGGCCGCGGATTTCCTGAACCATTTCGAAATCGCTCAAGGTTTCCGTGAGCCTGCGGCGCATGTAATCGCCAAGACGAGTGGAGCGTTCGCCGAGTTTCTCGTCGGCCAGCGTATCGAGAACTGTCAAACCAACTCGCATCGCCAGACCGTTCTCTGAGAACGTCGAGGTATGAATCAGCGATCGCTTGAGTGAACCGTAAACCGACTTGTAGATTCCTTCTCGCATCAGCACCGCAGCGCTGGGGATTAGCCCGCCACTCATCGCCTTCGCGAGAACTACCATGTCCGCCTCTGCCGCGTAATGATGTGCCGCCAGGAAAGGCCCTGTGCGGCAGAACCCCGTTTGAACTTCGTCGAACACCAGAAGCGTGCCATAACGGTCACAGAGTTCGCGTGCATCCTTCAGATAAGTTCCTGAAGACGGACGAATCCCCGCTTCGCCCTGAATGGGCTCGACGATAAAGGCGGCGTAGCGCCTGGTCTTTAATTGCTCTTCCAGATCAGAGATATTGTTGAATTGAACCTGATGCGTATCGGGGAGCAGGGGACCGAAGCCCTTTTTCCAGAACGCATCACCCATCAGCGACAACGCCCCGCAAGTAAGTCCGTGAAACGCGCCGTCAGCGTAAAGCAGCCCCGTTCGCTTCGTATGAGCTCGCGCGAACTTGATGGCTGCTTCGACACCCTCGCTTCCCGAGGAACAAAAGAATGCTTTTCTCAGATTGCCGCCCGCCAATTGACAAAGTCGATTGGCGAGTTTGCCGGCGCGTTCTGGTATGTGACTTTGCAACATTGCGGGACCGCACCTGTCCAATTCGTCTTTGATCGCGGCAAGAATCGTGGGATGGTTATGGCCGAGGTTGTGAACACAATATCCGGACAGGAAGTCCAGCACGCGGTTTCCATCCTGCGTGAAGAGTTCCGCGCCCAAGCAGCGGACATAGCTCACATCCATCTGAAGCAGCTTCAGTAGCCGGACCCATTGCGGATTCACACTCGTTTCGTACTCTTCCTGGAAGTGGACGTGAGAGCTATCCGGCAAAGATGATGCCCGGAACTGAGGAACAGCCGACATGTTGCTAAATTCTAATCCTTTAGAGCGAATGACGCCGGGCGTTCACAGCGACAGTTTCCGGCAGATGTGTCCATAGACGTGCTTGGCGATTGTGCCGGTTGCGCAAGAACGTGCTGTTCTCGATTTTAGGTTGTTATGCGTACCATCTGCTTAAACGCTAAATAAATTCGCCCGCCGCCGTCTACGCATCGGTTGTATAACAATGGAAACTGCGTCGCCGTTATGTCGATTCAAACGCGACTTACCTTCTGTTTCACCTTCCTGTTCGGCATCATTGTTGTGGGGCTGGCAATCGGCAGCTACATCCTGATGCGGAACAATCTGTATTCCGATTTGAAGACGGAGCTGCAAGTCGCGGTGGACGGGACGGCGATGTCTGCGGAGCACGAATTCACAGAAAACAGCACCGCCCTTCGCGGAGAAGCGGACCTTCAAGCTGTGCTCGAGGAAAGGGGGAAGGCTGCTCTTCCGGATACGCAAATTCTGGTCCGTCAGGGGAGCAGAGAGGTAGCGTACAAAGCGGGTGCGCAGTCCGCAATCGATTTAAGGGCGATTCCCGCCAACCAGCTACAAGCAAAATCCTTCCATGACCTGCGTATCGCTTCACGCGACCTGCCGATTAGGAAGTTTAACTCGCGTTATCAGATTTATGCAGCCGCTTCCACGACTTTCGTAACGCAAAGGCTTAGGCGCGTTGCTCTTACGTTGGTTTTACTCGTTCCAGTCGGTTTACTGCTTGCTGCGTCAGCAGGTTATGTTCTAGCGAGAAAATCGCTCGCGCCGCTCAACGATTTAAGCACGACTATTGAATCGGTCACCTCGTCGGATTTAGGACTGAGGGTTTCAGTTGCGAGCGGTGCCGATGAAATCAGCAGAATCGGACGGCGATTTAACAGCCTTCTGAATCGGCTGCAACAGGCTTTCGACTCGCAGCAACGCTTCATGGCGGATGCGTCGCACGAATTGCGAACACCTGTGACCGTGGCTCTTGCGGCAGCTCAAGTGACCGTGCGCGACCCATTGCGCACACAACACGATTCTGACGAAGCGCTACGCCTCGTGGAGGTGCAAATGTTGCGCGTGAAGAACATCGTCCAACAACTGCTCTTACTTTCACAAGCAGACGCCTCTTCTCTCAAGGTGAACATGAGCGATGTTTACTTGGACGATGTTGTTACCGAAGCGAGCCGCGCCGCACGGGCTCTTGCTCACGTGAAACAGCAACGGCTGGACGCGCAGCCGTTACCGGAAGCTCGAATTCAAGGCGATTCGGATTTGCTCGGACAGGCTCTCATGATCCTGCTGGACAACGCCGTTAAATTTACACCGCCTGGCGGCAACATCCAAGTGGGGATCAGCCGCAGGGGCCAATACTGGGTGTGTCATGTTGTCGATAACGGAATAGGTATCCCCGCATCCGAGCAGGCGCGCGTCTTCGATCGGTTCTATCGAGCAGTTGAGAATCCTGCCGCCGCCGACGTCGCCGGGTCGGGACTTGGGCTTGCCATCGCAAAAGCCATTATTGACGCGCACGGTGGAACACTCACGGTGGCGGAATCAAGACCGGGCCTTACTCGCTTCGAAATTAGATTGTTGTCCGCGGAAGGTGAGGGAAACGGACCTCGGGAGCAACATCAACCGAGTTCCTGCGCCGTCAGAATATAGCCCTCCCCGCGGCGCGCGTGGATGAGCGGGCGTTGTCCTTCAAAATCGATTTTTTTACGCAGACGTTTGATGTACTCCTCGATTAAGTTCGAGAACGGCTCATAGGGTTCGTTCCAGACTTGCTCGGAGATGTTGTCCCGCGTCATCAGAGTGTCTGCCCCTCTCACCAGGCATTCCAGCAGCGCATATTCCTTTGCCGTCAACCGCACCGGCCTTCCGCCGCGTACCACAGTCCTGGAGCGCGTATTGATCTCGAGCGTGTCGACTCTCAGCAGTGCATTCTCAAATAACGGTCTGCGCCGGAGCAGTGCTCTAACGCGCGCCAGTAGCTCTCCGAAATCGAATGGCTTAATCAGATAATCGTCGGCACCGAGATCCAGTCCTTTGACGCGATCTTGGGTTGACCCGATGGCGGTGAGCATCAGGACCGGAGTTTGAATACCGTCTTCCCGAAGCTCGCGGCAAACAGTCCATCCGTCTTTGATGGGTAGCCTCACGTCCAAGATGATCAAATTGTAAGCGGTTCTGGCAGCATTATCGAGACCCGCTTGGCCGTCGTGGGCGATGTCCACGAAGTAGCCTTCCTGCTGCAGCCCTTTGCCAAGCATGCGCGCCGCATCTTCTTCATCTTCGACGAGAAGCAGCCTCATTTTTGACCTTCTACGACGTTAGTGTATCTGAGCGATTTCCTCACGATAAAGGGGATTCACGTGGAAAACGCTCGGCGAGACTCAGTAAGAGGCGACGAGCTTCGGCGTTGTTTTTATCTCTCAAAGCCGCGATCGCGAGCAGCAGTGAGGCATAGGGTTGCAGATAATGTCCCTTCAAAGCGGTAAGCCTCAACTTGTCAATGCCGGTTTTCCTGTCCGTCTGAGCTCCAGTTACGTGCAGCAGCCATCGGATAGGCGCGGGCTTCAGACTCAGAAGATAGTTTTCGATTCCGATAGCGATATAGGCGTCGTAGCAGTGCGGATGCAAACGCAACAGATCTTCCGCGGCCTGGGTAGCCTGCTTGATAACTCCTAAAGCCGTCAGATTTTGCTTTTCGATAAGAGCAAGGTAATCCGCATCTAGGCCCAGCCGCAGAACGTTTGCGAACAGTGCATTCTCATCGTTGGGAGACTTGGCTAATTCATCGTCAGAGAGCTTCTTGGTTCGGGCCAAGGCCTGCTCGAATTTCTGCTTTACCTCAGGACTCGGAGTTGCGTGCGTGTCACCCAAATAGCGTTTATCGTCTACAAAGAATTCGGATTGCAAAATCTTCAGCCGCTTGAATTCCGAGAAGAGATACGCTGCCGCATCGCATACAGGACCGACTGGATCGCTGGGATTTATGCTTTCAAAATGCTCAAAGCTCTCATGAGCGCTCGCGAACGAAAGGTTGTACATGTCGTTGAAGCCTTGATCCAGCAGATTACTAGACCGCGCGTTCGATAGATACGCGCCTAGGAACAGGAATAGGCTCGCGACAGCATGCATTCGCTTCTATCTTCCTCCCGGCGCACTGAATAAGGCCGGTGAGCGCCGCGATGTACCATGAATCTTTGACCGGTTTGTTTGAATGAACGCATGGTATCTGGCCGTTGCAGCCTGGATTTCTGTCATCTTCTTTTCATCTACTTCGCTCGCCTCGCAACTGTGCGAAGAGCTATTTCGTTGGCTCTCGGCGCTCCTTTTCGCGCGCCTTCCGCCGACCGATCCCTCGTACGACGTATTGCATTTAATCGCGGATAAAGGGCTCCACGTGACTATGTTCCTGGTGCTTGCGTTGTTGCTTTGGAAGGCCTATTCTTCGAAACGCGGAAAGGTCTGGCTCATCCTGCTGACGGGGCTAATTGTTGGCTCATGCAGCGAATTCCTGCAGCGCTTCTTCCCCGGCCGCGATCCCGCGGTGCGCGACGTGATAATTAATCTGGGCGGCACGGCGTTGGGGGTCTGCCTGGTTTTCTTTGTAAGCAAATTGCGCGGTAGGTCCGACGACCGCGCCAGCCAAGCGGCCTAAAGGGAAAATTGGGGCTACGCTCGCGGCAGCTGCCAGTAGACGCCAGTCCAATCGATCCACCGCAAGGGAATGTGAATTGCCCTTTTCTGGCGATAATCTTTTACAGCTTGCCGGCACCCTCGTAGGGCACCGTAATCATCCACTAAGCAATACCCGCCTGGCGAAAGTCTCGGGTATAAATTTTCGAGTGCGAGCATCGTTGAATCGTACATGTCGCCGTCGAGACGCAGGACCGAAATCTGCTCTAAATCGTCTCCATACGGGATCCCGGGCTGCGGGAGCGTATCTTTGAACCAACCTTTTCGAAAGTATACGCGCCCATCCAGCAGATCGAACGCCCGAAAGTTATCTTGCACCGTTTCCAAAGGCACCGCAAAATACGAATACTCATGCATGCGGTCACCCGCATCTTGCGGCGCCTCAGGTTTAGGCAAGCCCTCGAAAGAGTCAAAGAGCCATACGCGGCGTGTCTCGTCGCCGGTCTCGGCCAAAACGGCTCGCATCAGGATTGAGCAGCCGCCGCGCCACACGCCGCACTCGACAAAGTCGCCCGGAATATTGTTGGCCACCACATCGAGACAGGCTTTCTCCACAACGTTCAGCCGTTCGACACCCACTAATGTGAGAGCTTCGGTCGGCCAGAGATGTCCCAGCCGTCGAGCCTCCGGATCATAGGGAACGATTTGCATGTCCATGTTGTAATTAGCGTCGGGGAAAAGAGTTCGCGTGAGGCATTTCTTCAGCAGATCAAGATAGAGCGACTTCATGAGTGATGGTTCTGAAATGGTAGCAACGATTCAGCCTCACGTTTCGCTGTTGCGAGAGGTTAGCCTAAGGAGTTGGATCTTTCCACTCCACTGCAGTATGTGAAAGGGATTGGCCCCGCTCGCGCCCAAATGCTTGCCGCGAAGGAGTTGACGACAGTCGCGGATCTCCTCTATTACGCCCCTTTCCGTTACGAAGATCGCCGCAACATCAAGTCGATTTCAGAACTGGCCCCTGGCGAAAAAGCAGTCGTGTTGGCGCGAGTGAGCGTCGCAAAACTCTCCCGGTTTGGCCGGCGCGCGCCTCGGTTTGTTCGAAGCGACCTTTGAAGACGGCAGCCCGAGCAGCTTAGTCGCACGCTGGTTTCATGGCGAGCGTTATGCCGACACTCTCCTCTCCGGCACGCGCGTCGCTCTGTTCGGTAAAGTGGAGCTCGATCGCGCTCACGGCAGCCGCCTAATGGTTCAGCCGGAAATCGAGATTCTTTCGGATGACGAAAGCGAAGAAGAGACGCTGCACAGCGGGCGAATTGTCGCCATTTATGAAGCGGCCGGCAAGATCTCGACCCGCGTGTTTCGCACTCTGCTGAACCGTATCCTGAACGAAGCTCCCATGCCCGAGGACGCACTGCCCGAAAGCGTGCGCAAGCGTCTGAATCTGCCCTCGCTTGCCACGGCGATTCGCGAGGTCCACCTTCCTCCGAAAGAGGCCGATCCGCTGCTGTTGAACGAATTCCGAACGCCGGCGCAGGTGCGTTTAATTTTCGATGAATTCTTCTGGCTGGAATGCGGTTTGGCGCTGAAGAAGAACAAGGCCAAAGCTGCTACCGGTATTGCGTTTCCGGTGACCGAGCGGGGACGGAAGCAAATCAAAGAAATGCTTCCGTTCAAGCCAACCCAGGCGCAGCGGCGCGTTGTCCAGGAGATAGCGGACGATATGAAACGCCCGCATCCGATGAATCGTCTGTTGCAGGGCGACGTCGGAAGCGGCAAGACGATTGTTGCCGCGCAGGCCGCCGTCATCGCAATTGAGAACGGCTATCAAGTGGCGGTTCTTGCCCCGACTGAGATTCTCGCGACTCAGCACTATTGGTATTTCAAACGGCTGGTCGAAAAACTCGGATACGTGGTGGCCGCGTTAACCGGGTCAGCTACTGCGCGCGAGAAGCAGCAAATCAAGAGTCTGATCTCGGAAGGTCTGGTGAAAGTGGTGGTGGGTACCCACGCGCTGATCCAGGAAGACGTCCGCTTTCTGAAACTCGGGCTCGCTATTGTCGATGAGCAGCACCGCTTCGGTGTGCGCCAGCGTCTGGAGCTGATGAAAAAGGGCGAGCAGCCGGACGTGCTGGTGATGACCGCGACGCCCATTCCGCGGACGCTCGCGCTCACGATCTATGGCGATCTGGATGTGTCGACAATAGATGAGTTGCCACCGGGACGCCGTCCGATTGTGACGAAGCAGGTGCAGGAAGCGGCGGTGGAAGGAGTTTACAGCTTCATCGCCCAGGAGATCCGCGGCGGGCCGCCAAGCTTACGTCGTTTACCCAGTCGTCGAAGAGACGGAAAAGACCGAACTCGCAGCCGTCAAGGCTGCCGAAAAGATGTACCGGCATCTCTCTGAAAAAGTGTTCCCCGGTATCCGCGTGGGCTTGCTGCACGGACGCATGCCCTCAGAGGAGAAGGAAGCGGCCATGCAAGCCTTCCAATCGGGAGCAATCAAGATTCTGGTCTCAACCACGGTGATCGAGGTGGGTGTCGATGTGCCGAATGCATCGGTCATGGTGATTGAGCAGGCTGAACGCTTCGGACTGGCGCAAATTCACCAGCTTCGCGGACGAGTGGGGCGTGGCCCCCATCAAAGCTATTGTGTCCTCGTCACCGGCAAGCTGAGCGATATCGCCAGAGAGCGCATCCGCACGCTGGTGGAATCGAACGACGGTTTCTACATCGCAGAAATGGACATGAAGCTGCGCGGCCCGGGTGAATTCTACGGCACCAAGCAATCGGGAGTGCCCGGTCTTCGGCTGGCTGATTTGATGCGTGACAGCGACATTCTGGAAAGTGCTCGAAGCGAAGCGCAGCGATTCCTGAAAGACGATTCGAAATCGGAAGAGCTTCGAGCGATTGTCCGCTACATTCAGGAACACTGGCAGCGCAAGTACGGATTGGTCGCAGGTGGGTTGAGCGTATGAGAGTCATCGCCGGCCGCTTCCGAAGCCGTGTGCTCAAGAGTGTTCCTGGCATGCAGGTTCGTCCTACGCCCGATCGGCTGCGGGAAGCGTTGTTCAACGTGCTTGCTCCGCGCATACAGGGCGTGGTCTTTCTTGATGCCTACGCAGGCAGCGGCGCCGTGGGAATTGAAGCGCTCAGCCGCGGCGCTGCGCACGTCATCTTGATCGAACGTAATCCCCAAGCGTTCCAGGTCGCTCGCGAGAATCTACAATCCTTGAAGATTGAGAGCGAAGTCACACTAGTGCGCGGCAGGGCAGCCGTCCTGATTCCCAACTACAAGCCTGACATCGCTTTCCTCGATCCTCCTTACGACCAGGAGAAAGAATACGCCGATTCCCTGGTCGCCCTCGCGAGACTGGGTTGCGGCTTAGCGATTGCGCAGCACTCTTCCAAGCTCACCCTTGAACCCGAGTTTGAAACTCTTCAGAAGTATCGTGTTTTAAGACAGGGGGACAATTCGCTAAGCTTTTATCGCGCGACCGGCGAGTAGCAGGTGAATGTCCATGACGTTCGTGCCTGTCGGACCCGTCTTTACCAGATCCTGCAGGGCATCGAAGAACGGATAGGCGTTGTTCTCGCGCAGATGTTCGGCGGCGCTCAGGCCCAAACTGTCTGCCCGGCGAATCGTCTCGCCTGTTGCGATCGCCCCGGCAGCATCGGTGGGCCCGTCTGTTCCATCCGTTCCGCCGCTTAGAACAAGCGTGTTCGGCAGTCCGGCAATCGATATCGCAGCCGCCAGCGCGAACTCCTGGTTCCGTCCGCCCTTGCCTTTCCCACGCACGGTCACAGTCGTTTCTCCGCCCGACACAATGCACGCCGGGCGCGGTATCGGGTGACCGGAGGTAATCACCTCGCGCAAAATCTGCCCGTGTACTCGCGCTGCTTCGCGCGTTTCTCCTTCCAGCGTGCTGGTAAGTATCAGCGGCTTGTAACCGAGCGATTTTGCTCTTTGCACGGCCGCGTCGAGAGCAAGCCGGTTGCTGCCAACTACGACATTGTGCACGTTCTTGAAGATCGGATCGCCTGGTTTCGGCGTCTCCGCGATATCTCCTGCGACGCCCGCTTCGAAGCGCGCCTGTACACTGCGCGGTACGCGATCGGCCACCCCATACTTTTCGAGCACTTCCAAGCGCGCCGGCGAAAGTTGAGTTGTCGGGCGCCGTCAAGCCCGAACCGATTACATCGAGTGGATCGCCGATGACATCGGAAAGCAGCAATCCGACGACAGTGGCGGGATAAGCAAGCGCCGCCAGACCTCCGCCCTTTAACATCGAAAGGTGTTTGCGGACCGCGTTCAGATCTGTGATGTTCGCGCCAGCGCGCAGAAGAAGATCGGTGGTGCGCTGCTTCGCTTTCAGAGTCACAGGAGCAGCGGGCGAGGGCAGCAAAGCCGATGCGCCCCCGGAGACCGCGACCAGCAGAAGATCGCGCGCATTCAGCTGCCGCAATAGCTCACGAACAGCTTGCGAGGCTTCGAGGCCAGCGTTGTCCGGGATCGGATGCGCCGCCTCGATCACCTGAAGTGTTCGCAATCTCTTTACGGCGTGACCATGCTTTGTGACGACAATGCCGCCGGTGAGCCGACGGCCGATAATCTTCTGAATCGCGCCCGTCATCGCGACGGAGGCTTTCCCGGCGGCAACCAGAAAAACACGGTCGAAGTCGTCCAGTGAAAGGCGTACCGTTCCCGCTAGCAGAACATTCTCATTGACGGAAAGATGTCGCCGAATTGCTTCCGCGGCGTCAACAGCCTTGAGGGCCGAGCGGAATATATCGAGCGCGTCGCGTCGAAGCTGCTTTTCGTAGGATTTCAAAGCTTCTCACTAGCGCAAAGGCCGCGGCCGTTTTGCGCGAACGCCTCAGAAAATCGGCAGCTCGAGAATTCTACGGGTGATCGCATCCACATCGTCGCAGTCGATCTCAATCCGATAATCCGCGCGCGCATAGAACGGGCGCCGTCTTTCGAACAGTTGAGCTAAACCGGCACGATCCTGAGCAAGCGGCCTTGTCGTATCGTTTCCCAGCCGTGTGTGTACCCGTTCGATGGGACAATCGAGCCAAACGGTGATGCCATTGTTGCCGATCAGCTCCCAGTTTTTCGGCTGAACGGATGCGCCTCCGCCGAGCGACACCACGCACGGCAGCCCTCGTTCAATCCGTGCGACCTGCTCACGAATGGCTGCGGCTTCGAGTTCGCGAAACGCCTCTTCGCCACGTTCGGCGAAGATCTGCGCCACGGCTTTGCCTTCCTGCGCCTCGATTTTAAGATCGATATCCGTGAACGGCCAACCCAGTTCGGCGGCAAGCGCGGCTCCGACCGTCGTCTTGCCTGACGCCATAAATCCAACAAGATAAAGCCCGGGTGTGCGCTTTAACTTGAGCGTCATCTCTTACGATATTAGTATCCTCGCGTTCTCGCGAGACCATTCACCGGATAATAGAGACATGGCCCAGCAGTTGCTTCCTTTGTTCCCGCTTTCGGTGGTGCTGCTGCCTGCAATGCCGTTGCCGTTGCATATCTTCGAAGAGCGCTATAAAGAGATGATGGCGGACGTGATTGCCGCCGGCGGCGAATTTGGAGTAGTGCTCGCGAAGGACGAAGGCATTGTTAATATCGGCTGCACCGCTTCCGTTGTCAATGTCCTGCGCAAGTATCCGGACGGCCGGTTGGACTTGCTTGCGGCAGGTCAGCGGCGCTTTCAAATCGAATCGCTCGACCAGGAGAAGGCCTATCTTCGCGCGACTGTGGAATTCTTTGACGATGAAGACGTCAGCGATGTTCCCACAGAGCTGCGAAGTAAAGCAGGTGCTGCATACCGAAAACTGGCAGACATGGAGCGGCCCGACTCCGAAGATGAATCGGATCCCGAAAAAGCGTCCAGGCTCAGTTTCCATATGGCGCGATTTATTTCGGATCTGGATAAGCGGCAGACCGTCTTATCATTGCGCTCCGAAGTAGAGAGGCTGCAATATCTCATAAAAATCGTGCCGCAATACTTGGCTCAGCAGGAGCATATTGCGCTTGCAAAGAGAGTCGCGCCGCAGAACGGCCACGCCAAGCACGTCACGAATTCCTGAACACAGCTTGCATGGCAACCCAGCACCTGATCTTCGACGCCGATGACACGCTCTGGGAGAACAACATCTACTTCGAAGAGGCGTTCGATCAGTTCTGCGCTTATTTGGCGCATTCCTCTATGTCGCCCGAAGAGATTCGAGCCGTGCTCGACGACATCGAGATCGCGAACGCGAAAATCCATGGCTATGGATCGCGAAACTTCGCGCGCAATCTCGCCGCCTGTTACGAAAAGCTAGCCCAGCACCATATTTCAGACGCCGATCTGCGACACTGTTAAGGAGTTTGCTCACGCCATTCTGGAGCGACCGATTGAACTGCTGGCCGGAGTTGCTGAAACGCTGGCGGAGCTTTCGTCACGCCATGAGCTGACGATCTTCACCAAGGGCGATCCGGAAGAGCAGCGAATCAAGATCGACCGGTCCGGATTGGCGGAGCACTTTGCGCACGCCGCCATTGTGAAGGAGAAGAACCGTGCCGCTTATCAGGCGCTAGCCGAGGAACGTGGGTTCGATCACGAAAGAACCTGGATGATCGGCAACTCGCCCAAATCGGACATCAATCCGGCACTCGCGGCAGGATTGAACGCGGTTTACATTCCACATCCGCGCACCTGGAGCTTGGAACACGAAGATGTGCCGGATTCGCATCCCCGGCTACTGCGGGTCGAACGGATTACAGAGCTAACCGCACATTTTTAGCGCAGAGCCGCCGCGGAAACGGAGGCAAACGACAAAACGGCTGAGGGAAAAATTCCCAGCAGCAGTGTTCCCAGCGCGCTTCCCCAGATCGCCAGCCGCAAGCCGATCGAGGGCGGCGGAAGCTGTTCGGTGGCGGTCCCCGGCTCATGCATGTAAACGGCGACGAGGATCTTCAGGTAGTAATAAGCCGCAATGGCGCTGTTGATCAAACCGAGAACAGTCAACCACACCAGGTGAGAGTTTAAGCGCCGCTTGGAAGACGTAGAACTTGCCGAAAAATCCTCCGGTTAGTGGGACCCCAATGAGCGAGAAAACGAATACGGCGAGCAGCGCCGCGGTCACCGGTTCACGCCGACCTAGACCCGGCCAGATCGTCAATCTTGACGTAGCGCTCGTGGCGCGAAGCAATGTGCGTGATCACCGCGAACGCGCCGATGTTCATCAGCGCATAAGAGGCGAGATAGAACATGGCGGCGGCTAACCCGATTTGCGATGCCGCAGTAAGGGCCACCATCACATAGCCGGCGTGGGCAATGGAGCTATACCCCATCAGCCGCTTAACGTTTGTCTGCAGGAGCGCGCCGAAATTGCCGATGACCATGGTGAGCAGCGCACAGCCCCACACCAGCGGAATCCAGCGGTCGTCGAATTGCCGGAAAGAGGTCATGAAGACGCGAAAGAAAACCGCGAATGCTGCCGCTTTCGGGCCCGCCGACATGAACGCGCTGACGGGAGCAGCAGCGCCTTGATAGACATCGGGAGCCCAAATCTGGAAGGGAGCAACGGAAACTTTGAACGCGAAGCCCACAAACAGCAGCGCCATCGCAAGGCCCATCAGACACCGTCGCGTGCTGCCCGCGATCGAGCACCTGCCGGACCTCGTCGAGATTGGTCGATCCGGTCAATCCGTAAATCCAGGCAATTCCATAAAGAAGAAAGGCAGTGGCAAAGGAGCCAAGCAGGAAATACTTCAATGCGGATTCGTTATTGCGGCGGTCATCGCGCAGGAATCCCGCCAGAATATAGGTCGCGATAGACGAAATTTCGAGGCCGATGAAGACCATGATCAGATCGCTAGCGGTACAGAGGATGCACTGTCCGACGAGCGAGAAAAGAATCAGCGCATAGTACTCGCCGGTCTGCGACGTTCTTCTTCCAGGTAGTTGAACGAAGCCAGAATGCACAGAGAAGCCGACAACCAGAACAAGCGCGCGGAAGAATGTGCCATAGCCGTCAATCACGATCATGTTTTGGAAGGCGCCGCCACGATCGCTATACGCCCAGATATTTGCGCCGAACGCCGCGACAATGCCGATGAGGGAAAGCACGCCGAGATACGTTCGTTTCCCTTTAGCGACCGCTTCGAGCATCATGATCACGATGCCAACGATGCTGAGGATGATCTCCGGCAGGAAGCGCAGATACTCGGAGGCTTGCGGATGAAAATTACCGAGCATGCCGCACCTCCGCAACCTGATTCGAAGGAGGCGTCGCTAAGTGGTACACACGATACTCATTACTCATGCTGGTCTGATCCAGGAGACGTGCGGTTGCCGCGGTAATGGGCGGCATGAACGATTGCGTATAGCTGCCGAGCCAAACCATCAAGACGATCAGGGGCAGCAACGGCGCCCAGTCGCGGCCGGTGAGGTCCGCAAAGGAAGCATTGCGTTCGCTTCGGTTTGCCCAAAAACGTGCGTTGATACATCCACAACATGTAGGCAGCGGAAAGAATCACGCCGATGGCAGCCCATGCCGCCCACGTGAAGTTCGCAATGGCCGCCCCTTGCAGCACCAGAAATTCGCCCACGAAGTTGCACAATACAGGCAAGCCGATGCTGGCCAGCAGCGCGATCATGAAAGCGGTCGCTAAGCCACGCGCCGGTGTGGCGATACCGCCGAAATCCGCAATCTCGAGCGAGCCGCGCCGCTGTTCCATATAGCCCACCAGCAGAAAGAGCGCGCCTGTGGAAATGCCATGCGCAATCATCTGGTACACAGCGCCATCGGCGCCTTGCTGCGTAAACGAAAAGATTCCGAGAACGATGAAGCCCAAGTGGCTGACGGAAGAATAGGCGATCAGGCGCTTCAGATTCGTTTGCACCAATGCGAGCAGCGCGCCGTAGATGATGCCGATGATGGCGAGCACCTCAATCCATCCGGCGCAGCGATGCGCTCCGACGGGAGCGATGCTGATCGAATAGCGGATCAGCCCGTACGCGCCCATCTTCGACATCACAGCCGCAAGTAGAAATGTCGCCGGGCGCAGGCGCCTGAGTGTAGGTATCGGGCAGCCAGGTGTGAAACGGGAATATCGGCACTTTAACGGCGAACGCGGCAAAGAAGCCCAGGAAGAGGTAGAAGCTGCTGATTGGGGGTCAGAGCGAATCGTCCGGAAGCCATGGCGCTCATGATGTCGACGTAGTCAAAAGTTCCCGCTCTGGCTGTGTACATAGAGGATGGAGCCGAGCATCAGCACCGAACCAAGCATGGTGTAGACGAAGAACTTGACGGCGGCCGGACCGCGCCGGCCCGAGCCCCAGCCCCCGACCATCAGATACATGGGAACCAGCGCCACTTCCCAGAAGACGTAGAACACGAACAGATCGAGCGCGGTGAAGACGCCCACGAGCCCGAACTCAAACAGCAGCAGCAGCGCGAAGAACGTTTTGTGGCGCTCCTTGATCATGCTCTGCGAAGCCCAGACGCCAATGGGAAGCAACAGCGTGGTCAGCAGGACCAGCCACAGATTGATGCCGTCGATCCCCAGGTGCAAACGAATGTTCAGGCCGCCGCCGCTGATCCAGGGCACGTCCACAACGGATGAGAACTGGCCGCTGTTGGCGAGTGCCGGTGCGATAAGACCGAGAGAAACGATAAACGTCACCGCGGTGGTAAGCAGCGCGACATAGAACGGAGCAGTGGAATCGCGCCGCGTAAAGAGCACGGCGAAGAACCCGATCAGCGGAATGAGCAGGGCGATGAAAAGCAGGTTCATCGCGCACCTCCCGCCAAGCCGAGAACGAAGATGACCAGCAGTGATCCGGCAAGCACCCAGGTGGCGTAATTACGGATGCTTCCGGATTGCAACTGACGCAGCAGCGAACCCCAGCCTCGTACGACGCGTCCCAAGCCATTGACGAGCGCACCATTGATTACCTGGTCGTCCACCCACTTCCATAAGCATGAAGCGCGAAATGCCTTCTATCGGCTTCACAATGGCCAGCCGAGTAGAACTCATCCACGTAATACTTGTTCGCCACCAACGTATAGAGCGGACCGGCCGCTCTCCGCAGCGATTCGGAAAGAGCAGGCCTCAGAACATAGAGGAAGAAGGCGAGGATGATGCCGAGAATTCCCAGCGAGGCCGAAATGATCATCGGCGTGAGGTTTTCCTGTGCGCTGAGTGGAAACGAAGGCGAGAGCCAGTGGGGAACGCTCAGGAAACCGCCGCCGAGCGACAGCACAGCAAGTACGATGAGCGGCAGCGTCATCACCATCGGCGATTCGTGAGGATGATGGTGCCCGCGGTAATCGCCGGCAAAGGTCATAAAGAAGGCGCGGAAGACATAGAACGCCGTCATGCCCGCGGTTAGCGCACCGACCCAGAACATCCAGGGAGAGTGGACATAGGCGGCGGAGAGGATCGCATCTTTACTAAAGAAGCCCGACGTAAACGGGAAGCCCGATATGGCGAGGGATCGCGGCCAGTAAAGTCACGCAAGTGATCGGCATGACCTTCCGCAGGCCGCCCATGTGGCGCAGATCCTGCTCACCGCCCAAGCCGTGAATCACGCTGCCCGCGCCCAGGAACAGCAGCGCTTTGAAAAACGCATGCGTCATCAGGTGAAAGATGCCCGCCGAATAAGCGCCCAGGCCAAGCGCCGAGAAACATGTAGCCGAGCTGCGAAACAGTTGAATAAGCGAACACCTTCTTGATGTCGTTTTGCGTGATGCCGATGGTCGCGGCGAAAACGGCGGTCAGCAGGCCAATCACCGCCACGACTGACATGGCGTGCGGCGCGTGATCGTACAGGAAAGATACTCGCGCGATCATGTAGACGCCGGCCGTTACCATGGTGGCGGCGTGGATTAAAGCCGAAACCGGCGTGGGACCAGCCATGGCATCCGGCAGCCAGACATAAAGGGGTAACTGTGCCGATTTGCCCGTAGCGCCCACAAACAGCAACAACGTAATGGCGGTCAGCACGCCGACCGTCGTCTCAACCGGAAGGGTTGCCACGCCTGCGGCAATCTTGCCGAAATCGAGCGTCTTGAAGGTAATCACAATCAGCAGCATGCCGAGCATGAAACCGAAATCACCGATGCGATTGACGATGAATGCTTTGTTAGCGGCGTCGCTTGCGAACTGTTCCGTGAAGTAAAAGCCCACCAGCAGGTAGCTGCACAGGCCGACACCTTCCCAGCCCACAAACATCAGCAGCAGGTTCGAGGCCAGCACCAGAACCAGCATGAAAAACATGAACAGATTGAAGTAGCTGAAGAAACGGTAATAACCGCCTTCATGCTCCATGTAGCCGACGGCGTAGGTATGAATGAGCAGCCCTACGCCAGTCACGACGAGCAGCATGACCGCCGTTAGCCGGTCTACGAGAAGATCGCAGCCGATTTGCAGGAATCCGCTCTGAATCCACGTGAAGTAATGTTCCGTGTAGGTTACGTTCAACGGATAAAGCTTCGACAGCAGCGCGAGCACAGTGAGGAATGAGGCCGCCACCGAGCCGACCGCAATTACATTGATGACCGGCTTTGCAAGACGCCTGCCGAACAGGCCATTCAACAAAAATCCGATGAGTGGGAAAAAGGGGATGAGCCAGAGAGTCATGTGGGCTTTAGAGCTTCATGGAATCGACTTCGTCGATCTGCAGAGTGCCGCGATTCTTGAATACCGTCAGGATAATGGCGAGACCGACCGCGGCTTCCGCGGCCGCCACCACCATCACGAAAAAGGAATAGATGTGTCCGTCAATGCGCCGCAGTTCATAGGAGAACGAGACAAAGCTGAGGTTGACGGCATTCAGCATCAGTTCAATAGACATGAAAACGGTGATGATGCTCTTGCGGTAGAGAAAACCGGCAACGCCCAGCGTGAACAGAATTGCGCTGAGGATCAGATACCAGGAAAGAGGAACAGGCGGTAAATGCATTCTATTCAATCTCCTTTTGTGCCAGAACCACCGCGCCTAGGATTGCGATCAGGATCAGGATCGACACAACCTCAAACGGCAGTAAGTAAGAAGTGAAGAGCATCTTTCCGATGTTTTCCGCTGTGCCGGCAGACCAGCTTCCAAACTCGACGGCGCGCATGGGTGGGAGCAAGCGCCAGATCAGGAAACCGAGCAGCGCGACAAAGGCCAGCAGCAGCGGCAACCCGGCAATTTGCGCAAACCATGATTTGCTCGACGATTTCTCCGTTCCGGCATTCAGCAGCATGATGACAAATATGAACAGCACCATCACCGCGCCGCCGTAGACGATCATCTGGGCCATGGCGATAAACTCCGCCCCCAATAGCAGATAGAGAACCGCGAGCGAACCCATGACGCCGATGAGTGAGAGCGCGCTTGATATCGGG
Source organism: uncultured Acidobacteriaceae bacterium (assembly GCA_963849445.1). Lineage (GTDB taxonomy): Bacteria > Acidobacteriota > Terriglobia > Bryobacterales > Bryobacteraceae > Bog-105. The sequence continues at coordinate 90,704 of CAWKHS010000017.1, forward strand.
TGCTTTTGAAACACCAGATTCAGCGCACAGGCAATCGAAACAACTGCAAAAATGATGAAGAGGATCGTATCCATCGGATGTCCGCCTCGGCTAGAATACTGCCACGCAAAACGCGGTCAGCAGGAGGTTAATTAATGCGCAGGGAAACAGGAACGTCCATGCGAAGTGCATGAGTTGGTCATACCTGAAACGTGGCAGTGTTCCTCGAATCCAGATATAAACAAACAGCAAAACTCCCACCTTCGCCGCGAACCAGAACATCGGTATCAGCACGGGGTGAAGCACGGGAATTGCGAACAGCACGGCCAAGCCCAGGAAAGCAATGCCAAAGATTGGGAAGGTAATGCGGTCCTTTTTCCTGGAGGGCACTAAGCCGTGGAAGAAGCAGACAATGGCGGCGAACAAGAACACCAGACTTGCCACCCAATCTGAATACGGAGCGGGGAAAAGGGGATGCCAGCCTCCCAGGAACAGCAGCGTCGCCACGCAGGTGATCGTCACCATGTTTGCGTATTCAGACATAAAGAACGCCGCGAATTTCATGCTGCTGTATTCGGTGTGGAAACCCGCCACCAGTTCGTTTTCCGCTTCCGGCAAATCGAACGGCAGACGATTCGTCTCCGCAAACCCCGCGATCATGAAGATGATGAAAGCAAAAATCTGCGGGAACGGCATCTGGAAGATGTTCCAGCGCGGTATAAAGCCCAGATAATATCCAGCTTGCCCATCCGTAATGGCGCGAAAGCTCAAATGATTCGCGAGCAGGAGCGGAGAAACAATCACAAGCGTAAATGGCAGCTCATAGCTGATCATCTGTGCGCTGCTGCGCAACCCGCCGAGCAGCGAGTATTTATTGTTCGACGACCATCCGGCGAGCGCCACTCCATACACGCTCACGGCACTGATCGCGAGCACGAACAAAATGCCGACGTTCACATCCGTGATCTGCAGGAACGTGTGATACCCGAACAAGCTGACTTCCGGCCCGAACGGAATGATCGAAATGGAAATCAGCGCCAGGCTCACCGCCAGGAACGGGGCCAGCATATAAAAGAAGCGATTTACATACGGCGGCAGCAGGTCTTCTTTCGTCAACAGTTTGAACACGTCCGCCAGCGGCTGCATCAGCCCGTGCGGACCGACGCGCAAGGGGCCGGTACGCGCCTGGATATGTGCTAAAACTTTCCGCTCGATCCACTGTAAATAGGCGAGCGTCGTCATAAAAATGGCGAAGACGATTGCGATCTTGATGAGACTGATGACGAAGAAGTTCATTGCGCTTCCGTAACCGTCTCCGTCACGCTACCCGGATACATCGTTACTCTCTGATGTGGATCGTGATAGAGCGCGCCCGGCGCCTCGATGACGGAATTCAACATGTTCGAATAGCGCCCTAATGTTCCGGAAGTGAAAAGCGTGTTATGCGCCGAACGGATTAGCTGCGGCTGTGATTCGGAAGAAATGCGCCCGTTCAGGGGAACTGTATGCGCGGCGCCGCCGGTTTCGATTACCCCGAAAGGAACATCGTAACCGCGCACCGACTTGCGGATTTCAGCAAAAACCGCTTCTGGAGTTGGCCGGCCGAAATCTTCGCGCATCTCTTTTGCCAAAAGCCCGATGATTTCCAGGTCCGACTTCGTCCCCATAGTTTTCGGCCCGCGACTGAGCTTCTGGACGTCACCGCAGACATTGGTCACCGTCCCGTTCTTCTCGTAGACCGAAGCTGCCGGCAGAACGACATCGGCTCGTTTAGCGGTCTCGGTGAGGAACAGATCCTGAACCACCAGGAAGGCGTTTGAAGCCGCGAACGGCTGTCGCGAAACAGGATTCGAACCGACAACCCAAAGCGCATCCAGATCCGTCGCCGACAAAATCTGGTCATAGCTCAAGCCGGGTTCAAGGCCGGCTTCACTCACACCGTGATAGCCGGGCAGCAGATCGGGGACCACACCCATATCGACCGCCCCGCGCGAGTTCGAATAGTCCAGCAGGCAAACGTATTTGACGGGAATTCCGAGCGAATCTCCAAACGCGACTAGCTGCCGGACTCGTTCGCCTTTGATTTCGTCGCCGAACAGGATCACCAGTTCCGGCAAACCGGCCAGCCGTTCACGCAAGCCTTCCAGCGCTTCAAATTCGCGGCCCACTTCCGCTCGCGCCGTGATGCCGTATCCGTCTTCACGTACCGGCCCGGGCGTCACGGCAAACACCTGCCCCTTGTTCAGTCTGAAATTCGACCGCAACTGGTACGCCAGCAACGGTTGCTCTTGCGCCAGATCGGCATCGATAATCAAGGCGGCCTTAGTCGTGAACAGGTCTGCCGTGCTCGCGAGAGCATTCGGTTTCCCGCTGAGCGCATCGAGCAACGTCACAACGTCGCCGGTTCGATGATGATCGATATTCGACGTTCGCAATACTTGGCGCGCGAACTTCTGCAGCAGATAATTCTCTTCGTTGGTGGTGTGGTTAGACCCGATCACCGCGAACTTGCCATTCTTCGCCCGCACTTCGCTAAACCTCTTCGCCACGGTTGCAAGCGCAATGGCCCAGGAGACCGGCCTCAGTTCACCGTTGGTCCTCACCAGGGGAGTCGTCAAGCGCTCCGGACTTTCGTTGAAGTCGAAGGCGTATCTGCCCTTGACACAGAGAAACTCGCCATTTACGCCCGAGCGGTCGCGATTGTTGGCGCGCATGATTTCGCCGTTGCGCACACCGAGCGTTGTCTTGCAGCCGTTCGAGCAATGCGTGCAAATGGTGCCGACATGCTCCATTTCCCATGGCCGCGTCTTATAACGATAGGTACCGCTGGTCAGCGCGCCGACCGGGCAGATATCGATGCAGGCTCCGCACTCGTCGCACTCCAGATGATCGCCGCGATTCGGCACAATCTCCGCCGCCGCGCCCCTGTTTCCAATACCCAGCGCATTCACGCCCAAACCTTCGCCGCAAATGCGCACGCAGCGATAACAAAGGATACAGCGCGGCGCATCGTAGAAAACGATGGGAGACCACTGCTTTTCATCCACATGAATCTTGGTCTCCACAAATCGGCTTTCGCCGGCTCCGTACCGGAAGACCATGTCCTGCAACTCGCACTCGCCGCCCTTATCGCAAACCGGGCAATCCAAAGGGTGGTTTGTGAGCAGGAACTCGAGCGTGCCTTTGCGAGCCTTCCGCACTATTTCGGAATCGGTATGCACCACCATGCCCTCAGCAACCGGCAGCGTGCATGCAACCTGTAACTTGGGCGTCTTCTCCACTTCCACCAGACACATACGGCAGGCCGCTTGCAATGAGAGCCCGTCGTAATAGCAGAACGCCGGAATCGCAATGCCCGCTTCCTTGGCCGCATTGATGAGCAACGTGCCCGGCGCGGCCTTCAACTGGTGGCCGTCGACCGTGAAATTGACTGGGTCAGCCATTCTTTAAAAAGCCTTCTTAAACAATCGCCAACTCCGGTGATAGGAGCTGAGTTGTATTTCGCGACTTCGTCTTCAGGTACTCTTCGAACTCATCACGGAATTTCGTAATGAAACCGGTGGTCGGCATGGCGGCGGCGTCGCCGAGCGCGCAGAACGTTCGTCCCATCATGTTGTCCGCCAGTTCTTTTATCAAATCGATGTCGCTGGCCTGTCCGCCGCCCTCATGAAAGCGGCCGATAATCTTCTTGAGCCAGGTTGTGCCTTCTCGGCACGGAATACACCAGCCGCAACTCTCGTGGGCGTAAAATTTGATGGTTCTCAGCGCGACCGCCACGATATCGGTGTCTTCATCCAGAATCACCAAGCCGCCGGAGCCGGCCATCGATTTCGCTTTAGCAATGGAATCGAAATCCAGCAGCACATCCTGGCACTCATCGGCCTTCAGGACCGGCGACGAGGACCCGCCTGGAATCACGGCTTTGAGTTTCTTGCCGTTGCGCATGCCGCCGCATACCTCATCGATGAGGCGCATCATGGGAAATCCCATGGGCAGTTCGTATACGCCCGGTTTGTTCACATGGCCCGACACGCACATCAGGCGCGTCCCGCCATTCTTCGGAGTTCCGAGCCCCGCGAACCACGCGCCGCCGTTGCGAAAAATCACCGGAATGGCCGAAAACGTCTCGCAATTGTTCAAAATCGTCGGGGACTGGAACGCTCCCACCACCGCTGGAAACGGCGGCTTCAATCGCGGGACGCCGCGCTTGCCTTCAAGAGATTCGAGCAGCGCCGACTCTTCGCCGCATTCGTAGGCGCCAGCGCCCGTGTGCGTATAGAGATCGAAATCCCATCCGGAACCGAGGATATTCTTGCCCAGGTAGCCGCGTTCATACGCTTCGGCGATCGCTCGATCGACAATATCGATCAGATAGCGGTACTCGCCGCGAATGAAGATGTAGCCTTTATTCGATTTGATCGTCCAGCCCGCGATCAGCATGCCTTCAATCAGCTGATGCGGATCGTTCTCCATCAGCAGCCGGTCTTTGCAAGTACCCGGCTCACTCTCATCCGAGTTACAGATCACGTACGTCGGCTTGCCGGTGGTGCGCGGGACAAAACTCCACTTCATACCCGTCGGAAATCCGGCCCCGCCGCGTCCCCGGAGCGACGAAGCCTTCAACTCGTCGATGATCGCCTCGGGCGTCATCTCGAGCGCCTTCTTCACCGCGACGTAACCCTCGTTTGCCAGATACGTATCGATCGATGCGGAGTTCGGAAGGTCAAATCGGTACGAGATGACCATCTGCTCCAGCGGACTTGGTTCGTTATAACGCATGGCTCTGTTAAGACGCCTTCCTCCCGTAGCTGCCATCGCGCAACGCTTCGATTAGCCGATCGAAACGCTCCGGAGTGACGTAATGGTGGAAATCGTAATTGATCTGAATGGCCGGGGCCCACGAACACGCGCCCATGCACTCCACTTCTTCGAGCGATATCAGGCCGTCCGGGGTTATCTGCTTGTTGCGCAGCCCCAAGGTCCTCTCTGCGTGGTCGTACAGTTCCTCGGCCCCCACCGCCTGGCAGGCGATATTGGTACAGACCTGCACGTGAAACTTCCCGAGCGGCTTGCGATGCAGCATCGAGTAATACCCGATTACTTCATCCACCTGCAACGGCGTCACACCGCAGCGGCGTGCCACTTCTTCCACTAACTCCTGTGTCACCGCCCCGACTTCGTCCTGTGCATACAGCAACATCGGAACCACCGCGGAGCGCTGCCGTCCGTCGGGATAACTTCTGAGTAATTTCGCGAATCGCTCTTCAAGCGCTGGGGAGAACGTCATAGGCTTACCGGTCAACGTCTCCCAGAACGAAATCCATACTGCCCATCACGGCAATCGAGTCCGCGATCACTACGCCCTCAAGCATCGCCCCCAGGCATTGCAGATTCCCGAAACTCGGAGTCCGCATAAAGACACGATGTGGATTCGCGGTTCCATCGCTTACCACGTAATAACCCAGTTCGCCGCGCGGCGATTCCACCACCTGGTACACCGAACTGGCGGGCACGCGGAACCCTTCCGTCACGATTTTGAAGTGGTAGATGAGCGATTCCATTTGGGTCTTCATCTTCTCGCGATCAGGCAGCAAAATGTGCGGCGCATCGGCTTGCCAAGGGCCCGATGGCATCCCATCCAGCGCCTGACGTACGATTCTGACGCTTTGCCGCATCTCTTCCATGCGCACTTCATAGCGCGCGTACACATCGTTCGCCGTGCGCGTTGGAACTTCGAAATCAAATAACTCGTAACTCGTGTGCGGACAATCCTTGCGCGCATCGGTTTTCACGCCTGCCGCCCGGATCATCGGTCCCGTGATTCCCATCTCCAGCATGACGTCGACGGGCATCATGCCCACTCCCTTCGTCCGGTTCATCCAAATCGGATTCGAAGAGAGCAGGTTGTGATATTCCTCAATGCCGCTAGCTAGCCGCCCAATCAGCTTTGAAACTGCCTTATGCCAGCCGCGCGGCGGTTCCAGCGCCAGACCGCCGATCCGAATATAGCTGGTCATCATGCGCTGCCCCGAAAACATCTCGAACACTTTTAAGATCTCTTCGCGTTCGCGGAAACAGTAGAAGTACACGGTCATGGCGCCGATATCTAACGCATGGGTGCCGAGCCACGTGAGATGGCTGGAGATGCGGGTCAACTCGCAGAGCATGACGCGCATCCACTGCGCCATCGGCGGAATCTCCAACTGCAGTAGCCGCTCCACTGCCAGCGCGTAACAAAGGTTGTTATTAAGATTCGAAAGATAATCGACGCGATCGGTAAGCGGTGTGCCTTGGCCGTACTTCTTGACTTCAAACTGCTTCTCAATGCCGGTGTGAAGATACCCAATCTCGGGCCGAGCCTTCAGAATGGTCTCTCCATCCAGTTCCAAAACGACTCGGAGCACGCCGTGCGTGGACGGGTGCTGCGGCCCCATGTTGAGCGTCATGCGGCGCTCCAAACTGGGCTTCTGGTCTTCCGGAAGCTCGATCCCGGTTGGGTCTTCGACTGCTAATTCGTGCTCCGCGTCTAGCGACGCAACATGAATGTTGCCTTCTCTCATTGCCGCATCCTATATGACACTCGCGTACAGATGGAATTTCATCCGCTTACTCGTCCTGATAGGAGTACTTATGTCCATGAATCGGATAGTCCTTGCGCAGCGGATGCCCCTCGTAATCCGCCGGTAACATGATTCGTTCCAGGTTGGGATGATTGCGAAACGAAATCCCGAACAGGTCAAAGACTTCTCGTTCATACCAGTTGGCGCTTCTCCAGACAGAGACAACCGAATCCAATTCTTCGTTTTCCCCCAAGCGCACGCTCAGCCTCGCGCGGGCATTGTGTTGCAGTGAATGCAGAAAGTAAATTACTTCAAAACGAGGTTCCCGGGGCCACCAGTCTACAGCTGTGACTGCGCTTAAACGCTCAAACCCTCCTGAGTCTTTCAGCACTCGGCACGCCGCTACGATGTGGGACGGCACAATATCGAATACGTGCCCATCAGCCGCCAAGCTAATGCCGTTTACGGCGTCGGGTAGGTGCTGGTCGATCGCGATTGCCGCCGCGTTTCCCGCCAACTCTTCAGGCAGCACGCTTGCTCACTCCTTTGTCCATCTGTTTCCGCTCGGTATCCGCGGACCAGTTCAAAACACCCTTCTTCCAGATGTAAAAAAACCCGCACAATACCAGCACAATGAACAGAAGCATTTCGAAAAATCCAAAGAGTTTCAGCTGCCGGAAAACGACCGCCCAGGGATAGAGAAATATGGCTTCAATATCGAACAGGATGAACACCATGGCGACCAAATAGAATTTGACGCTGAATCGCTCGCGGGCATTGCCCACCGGGTTCATGCCCGATTCGTAAGGTGTGGATTTAACTGCGTCGCGAACGCGCTGCCCCAGCAGCGCGGAAAACCCAATCATCGCCGCGGCAACGCCCAAGGCAATCAGAATTTGGATCAGAACCGGAAACCACGTTTCGGCGTAAGTGGTAGGCATGGCGCTCTTATGTTCAGAGTATCAGCCGGACTAAGCAGAAACAGGGAGAGCATAATAGTGTAAGTGCAGTCGCCCACGATTCAGGTCACGGTGAACGGCGAGCCCAAGGCGATCCCAGCGGATCAATCTGTGACCGCGCTTTTGGATTGGTTAGCCGTGGGCTCCGATCGTGTTGCGGTCGAATTGAACAAGTCGCTCGTGCGCAAGCGGGATTGGCAACAAACCACAGTTCCGCACGGTTCGCAAATCGAAATTGTCGAATTTGTCGGCGGCGGATAGATCCTCTACCGCAAATCCTACTTGACTCTTTTGCGGGGTCTAGTACAATCTGGGGAGCCGTTACATTCCCAAACGGAAACCGGGCGTCATGTTCAAAACACGAAAAGTCCGTCCTGATTTACCCCCTGGCCAGCGGACATATACAAGTACTGATGTTGCGAAGATCGCCCAGGTGAGCCTTCGCCAGTTGCAATGGTGGGATGAACGTAAAGTCGTGTCTCCCCGGCACGAGGGTCATAAGCGCATCTACCTTCCCGAAGAGGTCATTGAGATCACCGTGATCGCCGAACTTCGCCGCAAGGGCTTCTCGTTGCAAAAGATCCGCCGTGTTCTCCGGTTTCTGCAACGTGAGATGGGCCGTCGCCTCGCCGACGTTTTATCCACCGACTCCCGCCTCCATCTGCTGACCGACGGCAAGTCGATCTTCCTCGAAGACCAGCAGGACCGTATTATTGACCTGCTCAAGAATGCTCGCCAACCGATGTTTCTCGTCTGCGTCAGCGACCAGGTGCGACGGCTCGAAGAAGCGGCTCCCAAAAAAGGCGTCCGCGCCGAAACTTCTCTCGGCAAGCGATTCCGAGCTGCGGTCTAGCGCGTCGGAAGGCTCTCCATTGCCCCTCCACAGCGCCACACCCGTTTCTTACTTTCTACGTCTATACTGAAAACAGACCCTGGAGGTCGGATTGTCGTCCCACCGGCGCTATTTCCTCTTTGTTCCCCTTTTTATCGCAACGTGCGCACTGCTTGCCGGCCAGTTTGGGCCGGGTGCCCAGGCTGCTTCTCAGAAAAACGTAAGCACGACCTCTGATGAAGATTTGAAGGCCAGCATCGAGTCCTTTACGAAGATCTACGACATTGTCGACCAGAATTACGCCGACAAGCTCTCGGCTGATAAGGCCATCTATAAGGGAGCCATTCCAGGCATGTTGCGGACGCTCGATCCGCACTCCAATTTCTTCGACCCGAAGGACTTCGCCGGATTGCGGGAAGAGCAACATGGCAAGTACTACGGTGTCGGCATGACCATCGGCCCGCAACCGCGTACCGGGAAAACCATGGTCATTCACCCGTTTGGTGGAACGCCGGCCTATCGAGCGGGCATCCGCCCCGGCGACCTGCTGGTTGAGGTGAATGACAAGCGCTGTGACACGCTCACCAGTACCGAAATTGCTGACCTGCTGCGTGGCCCGAAAGGTACGCCCGTACAAGTCGTCGTCAGCCGCGAAGGCACCACGAAGCCTCTCACCTTCAATCTCGTTCGTGACGAGATCCCCCGCAATAGTGTGGACGAAGCGTTCTGGGTCCGGCCCGGCATCGCGTTTATGCGCATCCAGCAGTTCACGGAGACCACCAGTAAGGAAGTCGAGGACAATCTCAAGGCCTTAGGCGAACAGAACATCAAGGGCTTGATTCTGGACCTGCGCGAGAATCCCGGCGGACTTCTGCAAGAAGGCGTGGCAGTCGCGGGGCATTGGCTGGATCGCGGTCAAGTCGTCGTGTCTCATAAAGGCCGCGCCTATTCTGAGAAACCATATCTCGCCCGTGGCAGCCAGTACGGTGAGACCTACCCGATTGTTGTGCTTGTGAACCGCTACTCTGCTTCGGCCGCTGAAATCGTGGCCGGCGCTCTGCAGGATCACGATCGCGCCTGGATTCTGGGCGACACAACATTCGGCAAGGGCCTGGTGCAAACTGTTTATCCTCTGAGCGACAACACCGGCCTGGCGCTCACGACCCAGCATTACTACACTCCAAGTGGCCGCTTGATCCAGCGCGACTACTCGAACCTTTCGTTCCTCGATTACTACTACGGCAAACGGACTCAAGTCAGCAATCCGACAGATGTCAAGCAGACCGACCTGGGTCGTGTGGTCTATGGCGGCGGTGGTATAACCCCGGACGAAAAGTTCCAGCCGGCTAAGCTAGACCCGTTCGAATTGAGCGTTCTGCGCAGGAACGGGTTCTTCGATTTCTCGGCCCATTATTTCTCGACTCACGATACGAAGCTGGCCAAAAATTGGACGCCGGACGAAGCCATGCTCGAACAGTTGCATGACTACCTGATGAAGCAGGGCGTCACGTTCACTGAAGCGGACTGGACCCGCGACCATGACTGGTTAAGGAACGAGCTGCAGCAGGAGATGGATGTCACTGCGTTCAGCTACGAAGAGTCGCAGAAGGTTGCGGTGGAGGAGGATCCGGAAGTGCAGAAGGCCATTGCCGCGATGCCTCAAGCGTCCCATCTGCTCGCGGAATCGAAGACCCGCTACGAGAAACAGCGAGCGAGCTTGCGTTAGGTTTGCCGACGGCTTTAGCTGAACCACAAATCACTGTCCTCGACACCGGCGGGCAATACACCCACCTGATTGCGCGCCGGGTCCGCGAACTCGGCGTCTATGCCGAGGTCCAGCCGAGCGATGCGCCCGCTTCTCAGCTCCGCTCCCGCAAAGGTGTGATTATCTCCGGAGGCCCGGGCAGCGTTTACGAGCCCAGTTGCCCGGACATCGACCCGCGGATTCTGGATGCCGGTCCACCCGTGCTCGGTATCTGTTATGGCCATCAGCTTCTTGCCCATCACCTGGGTGGCACCGTCCGGCAGGGTAATCGGGGCGAATACGGCATCGCGCAACTAACGGTTACCGCGAACGATCCGTTGTGGAGTGGCGTAGTGGGTTCGCAAATCTGGATGAGCCATCGCGATACGGTCCAGGTTGCCCCCCCTGGCTTTCACGTCACGGCATCCACGGAGACATCCGGCATCGCAGCCATGTCCCACCCCGAACGGAAATTGTTCGGACTGCAATTTCATCCCGAAGTGGTCCATACGCATGCGGGTACGCGCATTCTGGAGAACTTTGTCTTTGGCGTTTGTCATGCCACGAAAGACTGGGACATATCGCAACGCATTCCTGTCGTCGAAGAGCAGATCCGCGCAGCGGTGAAAGACCGCAACGTATTCTTCTTCGTCAGCGGCGGGGTCGATTCCACCGTTGCTTATGCGCTTTGCCTGAGAGCTTTGGGACCGGAGCGTGTTTACGGAATTTACGTCGATACAGGGCTGATGCGCAAAGGCGAGACCGAGTTCGTGCGCAGCATTTTTCAGGAACTTGGTGCGGCGCACTTTATGGTTGAGAAAGCCGAGGAGGAGTTTCTGGCAGCACTCAACGGAGTTCACGATCCGGAAGCCAAGCGGCGGGCCATAGGCGAGCAGTTCGTTAAGGTGCAGGCGCGCATTCTCGCCAGCGAGCATTTCCTGGATGGCCACTGGATACTCGGCCAAGGAACGATCTATCCCGACACCATCGAGTCCGGCGGCACTGCCAACGCCGATCTGATCAAGACGCACCACAATCGCGTTGCCGGCATTCAAGCGTTGATTGAATCCGGCCGCATCATTGAGCCGCTCACCTCTTTCTACAAAGATGAGGTGCGGGAGATCGGACGCGACATCGGAGTGCCCGCCAAATTCCTCTCCCGTCATCCGTTCCCCGGTCCCGGCCTGGCGATCCGTTGTCTTTGCTCCGACAAGGAAGAGGCGATCCTCGAAGGGGCAGAAGGTTACCTTCTGCCAGTGCGTTCGGTCGGAGTGCAGGGCGATTGCCGCAGCTACCGCAACGTGTGGGCGCTAAAGAACGTGCCTACCCTGAACGACATTGAGAAAGTCGCGCCCGCACTGACGAACAGCCGTTCCGATATCAATCGCGTTGTTGCTCTCTGCGGCGTCAAGACTACGCTGAACGCGATGAGGGTACATGAGGCGACCATCACAAGACGCCGTCTCGACATCTTGCGAGAGGCCGATGCAATTGTGCGCGACATGTGCGTAGAAACCGGCTTTGAAGATCAAGTCTGGCAATTTCCTGTTGTTCTCTTGCCTTTGGGCACAGAACACTCTCGTGAGTCGGTTGTGCTGCGACCGATCAACTCCGTTGACGGGATGACTGCCGATGTGGTCCTGATGCCCGGCGAAATGCTTGAACGCCTGACGAAACAGCTTCTGTTATTACCTTCGATTGCGGCCGTATTTTACGATCTCACGCACAAACCCCCCGGCACCATCGAGTGGGAATGATCTCGCGTTCATCCTGTGTTGTTGGACGCCACCTCTCCTCTCCATGGATCAGATCCGGTGGAAGCTCTTGAGGATGTCTTTGGTGCTGTAGCGAAGCGCGATGGGCCGGCCGTGGGGGCAGGTCATCGGGTATTCGCAAGCGGCTAATGCTCGCAAAAGCCAGTCGATCTTCTGCGGCTCGAGCTTGGTGTTGATTTTGATGGCGGCGCGGCAAGCGATTGTGGCGCAGACATTGCGTCTGATCTCGTCGAGCGAAGCCGCGCGCAACTCTGTTTCGGCTATCTCCAGGATCTCGGCCACGGTTTTTTCGATATCTGCCGGGCCGACTCCCGCCGGTGCGGCTTTGATCGCAATCGTTCTTTGACCGAACGGCTCCGACTCAAAGCCATGGGCATTCAACTCGTCCGCAATGCGCCCGTATTCGAACTGCTGTGTGGGCGTGAGTTGCATCACCAGCGGTATGAGCAGTCGCTGGGTTTCCACCGTTCCGGCAGCGCGCTGGCGCAAGACTTGCTCGAACAAGATGCGCTCGTGCGCTACGTGCTGATCGATAATCCAGAGACCGTCGCGGCCCGCCGCGATGATGAAGCTTTCGTGCAACTGGCCGAGCGGACGGAGATCGGGAAGCGCTGCGAAGGTATCGGGGCTCTGCCATTCCCAGGGAGCGGCTCCATGAGTGTCCGGGACGCGGCGAACGACAGCGGATGCAGCGGGTCTTGAGACGGTGCCGTGAATCACAGCCGGGTGGGGTACCGGAGCAACCTGCACTTCGGGAACGGCGAGGGATCCGTCCATGCTTTCGACCACCATCTCGGCGGGTTCTTGCGCCACGCTCACGGACTGCATCTGGACCGAGAATTCGGAGAACGCAAGTCCGGCGGCGCCCTGCACAATGGCGCGCGGCGGAACAGGCGAGACGGGCATCACCGGCATGCTCGATACGGGTCGGCTTTCCATCAGCATCTCGCGGATCGCGTCACGAACAAAGTCGTGAACGACGGAGCCGTGGCGAAAGCGAACCTCTGTTTTCGAAGGATGGACATTCACATCCACTTCGCTCGCATCGCAGTTCAGAAACAGCAGTGCAAATGGATAGCAGCCCGGCGGCATTAGGTTGTGATAGGCCGCTGAAATCGCATGCATCAGCACCTTGTCGCGGATGAGCCGGCCATTCACGAACAGAAAAACCGAGTTGCGGTTGAGTTTCTGTACATGCGGGCCCGATACGAGGCCTTCGAGAACGAATTCCGCTACATCCGGCGCAGCCGGTTCAGCCATAGCGGCTCGTGAACCGGGCGGAACGTAGGGCGGCGGTAGCCGCACTTCATAAGTGCGCGGACCTATATCGATGAGGTCCTGCATGATCTCTGAACCGAACACCTGAAACGCGCGGTCGCGCAGACTCGAAACCGGAGTGACGCTCAATAATTCGCGTCCTTCGTGATACAGCTCAAAGCGTTTTTCCGCGTGGCCGAGACTGTAATGCGTTACGAGCGAACCGATGTGCGCGAGTTCGGTTTGATCACTACGCAAGAACTTCTTACGCGCCGGGACGTTGTAGAAGAGATCGCGAACGTTGATCGTGGTTCCTGGCGGACGCGCAATTTCGTCGCAGCGAAGCAGTTTCCCGCCCGCAATCTCGACCGCTGCGCCCGTTCGCTCGTCTTGTGAGCGCGTCTCCAACAGGAGACGGCTGACGGACGCAATAGAGGGCAGCGCTTCCCCACGAAAACCGAGCGTGGCAATCGATAGCAGATCTTTTACCTCGCTCAGTTTGCTCGTGGCGTGACGCTCAAACGCGAGCATGGCGTCATCTCGCAGCATGCCGCAGCCGTCATCCTGGATGCGAATCAACCGACGACCGGCATTCTCGGCGTCAATGCGGATCTCGGTCGAGCCGGCATCAAGGGAGTTTTCGAGTAGCTCCTTAACAACAGAAGCGGGCCGCTCTACCACCTCTCCGGCTGCGATTTTGTTCGCGACGTTATCGGAAAGGATTCGGATGCGGCCCATTACCGGATTTCGAGTTTTAAGCTTCGATCAGCCGCTCATGGCGGCAAGGAACTCGGCATTGCTGCGAGTCTTACCGAGCTTGTCGAGCAGCAGTTCCATCGACTCGACAGGCGACAGCGGATTTAGCACCTTGCGCAGCACCCATACGCGATTGAGTTCTTCGCGAGGCATGAGCAACTCTTCTTTACGCGTGCCGCTGCGGTTGATGTCGATACCGGGAAAAACGCGTTTGTCGACCAGCTTGCGGTCGAGGTGAATTTCGGAGTTACCGGTACCTTTGAACTCTTCGAAAATAACGTCGTCCATGCGGCTGCCGGTATCGATCAAAGCGGTGGCGATGATGGTTAGCGATCCGCCTTCTTCAATGTTGCGCGCGGCTCCGAAAAAGCGCTTCGGACGTTGCAACGCGTTCGAATCCACGCCGCCGGAGAGCACTTTACCCGAAGGTGGGACCACGGTGTTGTAGGCACGAGCCAACCGGGTAATGGAGTCGAGCAGGATGACTACATCGCGCTTGTGCTCGATCAGGCGCTTGGCCTTTTCGATGACCATTTCGGCCACTTGCACGTGACGCTGTGCCGGTTCATCGAAGGTGGAACTGATGACTTCGCCGCGGACGGATCGTTGCATGTCGGTGACTTCTTCCGGGCGCTCATCGATCAACAGCACAATCAGGTTGATCTCTGGATGATTGGTCGTGACGGAGTTGGCGATGCTTTGCAGCAGCATCGTTTTACCGGTACGCGGAGGAGCAACGATCAAACCACGCTGGCCTTTGCCAAGCGGCGTAAGCAGATCCATCACACGGCCCGAAAAGTTATCTTTGCTTGTCTCGAGCTTCAGCCGCTGATCGGGATAGAGCGGCGTCAGATTGTCGAAAAAGATCTTGTTGCGCGATTCCTCCGGCGGCTCGAAGTTGATGGCGTCAACTTTGATGAGAGCGAAGTATCGCTCGCCTTCCTTCGGGGGGCGGATTTGACCGGACACCGTGTCGCCGGTGCGTAGGTCAAAGCGGCGTATTTGAGATGGGGAGACGTAGACGTCATCCGGTCCCGGCAGGTAGTTGTATTCGGGCGCACGCAGGAACCCGAAGCCGTCCGGCAGGCACTCCAGCACGCCTTCGGAGAAGATGAGGCCACTCTTTTCGGCCTGAGTTTGCAGGATTTTGAAGATGAGTTCCTGCTTGCGGAGGCCGGCGGCGCCCGCCACACCGAGATCCTTAGCGATCTGATTGAGCGCCTGGATGCTCATGTCCTTCAACTCCACCAGATCGAGCGTGGTGGTGCCGTTCTTCTGTCCTTGCGCGCCCGTATTGCCGATAGAATGACGGCCGCGGCGCTGGAACCCTTGTTGTCCTTGCTGGCCCTGCGGTCCTTGTTGCGGCGCCTGTTGCTGCTGGCCGCCTTGCGTAGCAGCAGAGGATTGTGCCGCGCTAGGTGGCGCAGCGCCAGAAACTACAGCCTGTGAGCTGTTTTCAGGTGCATTCTTTACTTCCCCGGTAGCAACGGGCGGCCGCGCGTCGGCTGCCTTGCGCTGGCCTTCAGCTATCGGTCTGCCATTCGCTGGCCTATTTTCGGCAGCCGTCCTTTCGCCCGTAGTTCTGGGCCGCGGCGCCGTACTCCGCTCGGGCTTCGCGGCGTCAGGCGCACGCTGCTCCGCCGCCTTGGATGCTTCCGTGCCGTTGCCGCTGGAGCCGTCCGGAGGTTTTGCTTCGTTCGTCTCCGTATTCTTACCGTTGCCGTTTGAATCTTGTGGCTTCTCGGTGGGCGTACCTTCGGTGGTAGCCGCGGGGGCTATTGCTGGTTCTTGATCTTCGAGATTGTTTGCCAAATTTCCCTCACTCCCCGGCCGTCGATGGCCGAGAACGCGATTGGCTCCTGGTCCGCTAACTCTTTTTGGACCGCAGCCAACCCAACCTTTCGTTGGTTACCGCTTTTTAGCTTGTCGATTTTGGTGGCAATCACCTGATATCGACGGTTGTGGAACTCAAGCCAGGATTTGAGTTCCAGATCCATATCCATCCATCCACGCCTGGCATCGACGAGGAGGAGCGACAACACAAGATTCTTTCGCTCCACAAGATAACTCTCAATCAGCTTCTTCCAACTGTCGCGTTCTTCGAGCGAGACACGCGCGTACCCGTAACCGGGTAGATCGACGAAGCGAGTCGTGCCGTCGATCCGGAAGAAGTTGATGAGCTGCGTACATCCGGGACGGGCGCTCGTATACGCCAATCGCGGAATTCCAACCAGCTTGTTTAACAAGCTCGATTTGCCAACGTTGCTTCGCCCGAGAAAGGCGATCTCCGCTGGGCCGCCGGACTGTTCGGGCGGGAACTGTTGCGGCCGAGCGGCGCTGATGATCAGCTCGCAGGCGGATGTGTCTATCGCCTGTGACTGTCGTGGCGCCTGTGACCGTTTCAGCGATACTGCTTCAGTCCCCAACACGGCTGTCATTTAACGGACGCGGGATTTGCGCTCGAAGGATACCGGAACCTTAATGGGTCAGGTTGTCCTCAACGCGTTCCACTAAATCGGCCGCTGTCGCCGAGGGTGCTAGCGGCAATGCCACGATTTCCCGCTCCAATGCAATCTTGAGCACTTCGTCCATGGAGGTGACGAAGTGAAGCTTCATCTCTTTCCGGACGTTCTCCGGAATGTCAACTAGGTCTTTCTCGTTGTCCTGCGGAAGAACAATTTCGAAGATTCCCTGGCGATGCGCGGCCAGGAGTTTCTCTTTCAATCCTCCGATGGGCAGCACACGGCCGCGCACGGTAATTTCGCCGGTCATAGCAAGATCGCCTCGAACCGGGATGCCCGTGAGCGTACTACAAATACTGGTGGCAATGGTGATGCCCGCGGACGGCCCATCTTTGGGGATGGCGCCTTCGGGTACGTGGACGTGAATGTCGAGATGCCGGTAAAAGTCCTTTGGCAACCCGATGAACTGCGCGCGCGACCGAACGTAGCTCATCGCGGCCTGCGCCGATTCCTGCATGACGTCACCGAGCTTCCCGGTGGTCATCATTTTGCCGCGGCCTTCCATGGCGCTCGCTTCCGTGGTGAGAATGGAACCACCTACTTCGGTCCAAGCCAGACCCGTCGTGACCCCAACCTCGTTTTTCTTCTCGCTATCGAGTTCACGGAACTTGGCGGGTCCGAGCATATCGGCAATCTTCTCTGGCGTGAGAAGAACCTTGTCAATCGGAATGAGCGGCGCTTCTTCTTTCTTGGCCTTCCGTTTGCCCTTCTTGGTTGGCTCGGGAGTTTCTTCGATCACTTGCGCCTCTTCCTCAATCACTTCCACGCCGTCGGCAGTTGCCGCAGAAACGGGCTGCTCCTCGCCAGTCGACTGGGCATCTACCAGCTTACGAGCGACTTTGCGGCAGAGATTGCCGATCTCGCGCTCGAGATTTCTGACGCCCGCTTCACGAGTGTAGGACTGAATCAGGCTTTGCAGGCCGGCGTCCGGGAACTCTACCTGCTCTTCGCCCACGCCGGTGTCTTTCCTCTGCTTGGCAACGAGGAAACGCTTGGCGATCTCGAGCTTTTCGAGCTCGGTGTAACCGGATAGCCGGATGACTTCCATGCGGTCCTGCAGAGCAGGCGGAATAGTGTGGAGCACGTTCGCGGTCGCGATGAAGAAGACCTGGCTCAGGTCGTATTCGACGTCCAGGTAGTGATCCATGAACATGTAGTTCTGTTCGGGATCGAGGACTTCAAGAAGCGCGGCAGACGGATCTCCGCGGAAGTCCATCGACATTTTGTCGATTTCATCCAGCATGATGACGGGATTTTTCGTTCCCGCTTTTTTCATCATCTGGATCAACTGGCCGGGAAGCGCGCCGATGTAGGTACGGCGATGGCCGCGAATTTCGGCTTCGTCGCGCACTCCGCCGAGCGACAGGCGCACGAACTTGCGTCCGGTAGCTTTCGCGATCGACATGCCGAGCGAAGTTTTGCCGACGCCGGGAGGCCCGACGAAGCAAAGGATAGAGCCTTTAGGATTGGCAACGAGCCTCCGCACGGACAAGAACTCAAGGATGCGCTCCTTGATCTTCTCGAGCCCGTAGTGATCGCCTTCGAGCACTTGGCGCGCATAGCGCAGCTCGCGAATTTCCTTGGTTTTCTTCTTCCACGGCACCGCGAGCAGCCAGTCGAGGTAGTTGCGCGAAACGGTGGATTCCGCCGACATCGGCGGCATGCCTTCGAGACGCTTCAGCTCGGCCATGGCCTTTTCGTGGGCGTCCTTGGTCATGCCGGCTGTGTCGATCTTCTTCTTCAGCTCGTCGTACTCGCTCTTCTCACCGCGGCCGAGTTCCTTTTGAATGGCCTTGATCTTCTCGTTGAGGTAGTACTCTTTTTGCGCGCGCTCCATCTGGCGCTTCACGCGGCCCTGGATGGTGCGATCGACGTTCAGCTTTTCAATCTCGATATCGAGCAGATCGGCAACACGCGTGAGGCGATCCACAGGGTCGAAGATTTCAAGCAGTTCCTGCCGCTCTTCAATCGTGAGCTGAAGGTTGGCGCCAACTGTGTCAGCCAGTTTGCCGGGTTCATCGACGCGAATCGCGGCAATCATGGTTTCGTAATTCAGGTTTTGGCTGAGCTTGACGTACTGCTCAAACAAAGTGGTGACACGGCCAGTCAGAGCGTCAAGCTGCGAACCCTGCTCGACTTTATAGGTCGTCGTTTTGACGACCGCGCGGAAATAACCTTCTTCCTCGCTGACCGAAATGATCTTGCCGCGCTCGACACCTTCGACCAGAACTTTGATATTCCCGTCCGGCTGCTTCAGACTTTGAACAATGTTCGCGACCGTACCGACAGAATAAATCTCATCGGGGCGGGGTTCGTCTACCGAAGCATCATGCTGAGTGGCTAAGAAGATCTTCTTATCCCCGAGCAGAGCTTCTTCCAAGGCACGGACACTCGACTCACGACCCACTACAAACGGGGTCATCATATACGGGAAAATGACCACGTCCCGAATGGGCATCATGGGTAATCGTTTTGTATCCGTTTTATCTTTCGTCGTGACCATTTTGACTTTCTAGGCGGATTGTTGTCCCGGAACGGATGGGACTAATGAAGAAGAACGGCGGCATCATTACAGATACCGCTCGAATGGCGGAAACGTGGCTCGATCGAGCTCACCCGGGCACCGGGTGACTAGCCCGCCTTTTCGAGCACGGCCATATTGATCTTTTGCGACAGCACCATCTCCTTGGTGACTACGAACTCGCGCACCTTTTTGAAGGTCGGGAGATAGTACATCAGGTCGAGCATGAGATCTTCCAAGATCATGCGGAGACCGCGGGCGCCCACTTTGCGCTCCATCGCGAGCTGCGCAACAGCTTCTAGAGCGTCTTCGCTAAATTTGAGCTTAACATTCTCAAACTCGAATAGCTTTTGATACTGGCGGATGATGGCGTTCTTCGGCTTCGTCAGAATCTGCACGAGGGCCTCTTTCGAGAGATCCTCCAGAATCGCCGTCACGGGCATACGGCCGATGAATTCGGGAATGAAACCGTATTTGATCAGATCCACCGGCTGGCACTGGACCAGCATGTCGACATCACGGCGAACGCTGTTTCCCCCTCGGCGTACAATTTCCTTTTCGTCCGGAGCGACGAAACCGATAGCCTTCGTGCCCGCGCGGCGCGCGATCACCTTTTCCAGACCCACAAATGCGCCGCCGCAGATAAATAGGATGTTCGTCGTGTCGACGGGCGTAAATTCCTGGTGCGGATGCTTGCGGCCGCCTTGTGGGGGAACGTTTGCGACCGTTCCTTCGAGAATCTTGAGCAACGCCTGCTGCACGCCTTCTCCGGACACGTCGCGTGTGATCGACGGGTTCTCGTCCTTTCGCCCGATCTTATCGATTTCGTCGATATAGATGATGCCGGTCTGGGCGCGCTGCACGTCCCAATCGGCATTTTGCAGGAGACGCAAGATAATGTTTTCGACGTCTTCTCCGACATAACCCGCCTCGGTGAGCGTCGTCGCGTCTACAATAGCGAACGGCACATCCAGGATGCGCGCCAGTGTCTGCGCTAGCAGCGTTTTCCCTGTCCCGGTGGGTCCGATCAGCAGGATGTTCGATTTCGACAGCTCCACCTCGCTGCCGCGCTGCTTGTTCATTTGGATGCGCTTGTAATGGTTGTAGACAGCGACGGCCAGCTTCTTTTTGGTGGCTTCCTGCCCAATTACATACTGATCCAGATATTCTTTGAGTTCTAGCGGACGAGGCAGCTTGCCGGGTGTTCCGTAGCTTTGCTCATGCCGGTCGTCCTCAATGATCGAATTACAAACCGCGATGCACTCATCGCAGATGTAAGCTCGCGGATAATCGCTGGGCGACGATATCAATTTCCCGACGACGTCCTGGCTTTTATGACAGAACGAACAGCGGAGGGAATCGTCAGATCCGGCGCGTTTCAATCTGGTTCTCCCACATGAAAAAGATCAAGAGATCCCTTGCCCCGATCCTTAGATTTCAAGACCAGTATAACAACAGTAGAGCGGTTTCAACCCCGCAATGTGAAACTTCCCTCGAATTCCTCCCAGGCGGATTTGAGGGCTCTAACCATAGGGTTGTACTCGTGTTTCGAATGCATACAGCAGGGGTGCGAGCCATGCCATCCCGTGCAGGCCCGACGGCGGTCAGGCGGCTTCGGCGGCTTTGAGCTCGCGGTTTACCTGGGCGACGGCGCTCGAGAAGACCTTCTTCAGGGTATCGAAGGGCATACGCATGTTGCCGGGGAGCGGGGCTTCAATGGTTTGGCGGATGTCGCTGTCGATTTCGAGGTGCATCGCCTTGGCATGCGCGAGACGAACCTGGGCTTCGTGCTTCTCCTGCTTGCGAATTTCCTGGGCGATGTCGCGCTCTGCGGCGTCGTGTTGGCGCTTCTGCGATTCGAACCCAATTTCTGCTTGGCGCTTTTCGTTTCTTAGCTTTCGGAGTTCGTCGGTGGCTTGGCGGAAGGCGCGGTCGTGGGTGGTCTGGTAGCGGAGATAGAGGCTTAGCTTGGCATCGGCTTCTTTCATGGCGAGATCGGGGCGGAAGCATTGCTCCTGGAGCTTGAGAGAGCGCTGAGAGAGCCAGAAGTGCTGGGCCATTTTTTCGACCAGGACGAATTCGTACGGGTCGGCGGGTTCGTGCTTGGCACCGAAGGTGGCGAGGAGAAGGTCGAATTCGCTCTGGTCTTCCCAATCGAGAACTTTGAATTTGCCGGCGAAGCCGTGGCGTAGATTATTTTGCGAGGAGGCTTGTTTACCGGTTTCGCTGCGTGGACCGGTACTGTGCTGTGCGTTGGCTTGGTTGGCCGTGATTTGGGCTTGCGTAGACATAGGTTCGGATGCTCCGGAAATGAAAAACGCCGGCGGGGCACAGCGGCCTGCCGGCGTTCATCAAGAATGGTTGCGGGCATAACTACCCGCAGATGCGTCCTAGCATAACATAGCGAAAAAAGCGTTTTGGTGGATGTTGTTGAGGGGATTGGAGAAGTGAGTTGTCACCGAGGTTTCGGGATGCGAGGTGTGGGGTGTACGGCCTCCTGGGGCGGCCGTGGTCCCGATGAACGTCGGCACCGACATGCTCACGCCGAAATCGAAATTATCGACAATGGGCGTTGGCCGACATGCGAGTATTATGCAGCACAGGAGCGCCGCTCTGCACTCGCGGTTTGACTTCGACCAAAGGGCATTCCGACCAATCGATTGTCTCTGTGCCAGCCATGTGGCCTCCGGCCACTATGATTTTATGTTTCCGGTCGGAACGCCAGAGGAGTGTGCCCTTGGCGAGCGGAGTTACACGCTCCCGCGTTCTTTTAGAGCGCACAGCAGCAGCGCCAGCCAAGCTCAGTCGCGAAGTGGAGTTGCCTGGGTTAGGTCGGCTGGGGAGCTAAAAAGAGGCCGCCGCGTTGCTGCTCCGCGTTGAGTCTGGCTGTGAAGGCGAGCATCCTCAGTCGGATTAGCGGCGTGGAGGCACGCTCGCGACTTTGTGTTGGCAGTGTTAACGACGCGGGCAGGTGGATCCGCGGACTGAAGGGCTTTCTCAGTACTTATCGGCGATGCGGCCAAGTCTAATGCATTGCTTCTCAACTGCGTCGCCGCCGAGGAACAAATGCGCTGACAGACTTTCTCGGAGGCGCAGCCTTTTTTAAACAGCCGACCAATGAAAGGCGCCACAAGCCCTACATTACGATCCGTCGCAGCACGCTACTGCCCAGCCGCAAAAAGCGCTTCTTTTTCTTGACTACCATTCGAAACGTTCGTCAGTTTGTCTTGCGAGAAGCAATTCAAGGCGCTTCTCATTTTCGAGCGCTTCGTTCACAAGTGCTTTTGCGCGTGGCAGGTATTCTTTTAGGTCCGGGTCGTTGAAGTCCTCGAGCTCATTCAAAAGGCTAGCATTTGATTTAAGAATGCTGGCCGCCGAATCGACAAACCCGCCCAACGGCCGAAATCGTTCAAGGAACTTCTTCAATATGCTGACCCGGTTGGGCGCTCGTTGTAGGACGACCCATGCTTTAGACGTCCATACCGCAGCGGGGTCTTCTCCATTCTGGTGAGAAAAGGTGATGAGACCAGCCACGGCCGGATAGCGGACCTCGGGCGCTACGTCGCACCAGCTAACGAGCTGTTCGTCCGGTACTACGTCGAGCGGTTTACTTTCGACGAAACAGGTAGCGCCGAGTATGTCGCAACCGAGCGCAAACTCGGATGTCTCGCCTCCGAGGAGAGCGTTGAGTGTAGCAATCGGCTGGACGCTCACCAGCGCAACGATGATGTCATCGTGATAGAAGGCGTAGGTTTCGCGGTTAAGTATCGCAGCTCTGAGATTGCTACAGATGTCCTTCGTCGCTGAGACTCCCTCCTCGCCCACTAAGCAAAGCTTGGCGACGTGCGCCAGATCGCTGTCTGCCCGGCGGGTGTCTCTAATAAACCTGGCTTTTCTGAGGAGTTGGCGCCCGGCGTCAAGGACTTCCCGAACGTGCGGCTGGTTGCGCTGAGCTTCGGAGAACAGTCTCATATGAACAATCTGGGTCGCAACGTCAAGGCCGCCGGGCTTTGCTGCAATCGCCAGGATCAAGTCGCGAAAATCGGGCCCTGGAATTCGGTCTGTTGCCATGCCGCCGGACAGGACGCGGTACGTTCCAGCCGAAGCCAGCCCGAGTTGGGTCGAGCGCGCTAGGCGCGCAACGCTCCTCTGGTCTAGATTGATTGAGGTCTGGAGACTTGGGTAGATTTCTGATAGAGGCGACCGCTCGACAGCCTCATCAAGGAGTTCATGAACAAGCTCTGGGTTGTGCAAGACTAGACCACTTAGGAAGCCACGAAGAATTTGTATCTGCCTCTGGTCCTCCGGCGTATCCGCAAAGTGTGTCACTAGTTGGCTCCACTTGCTCTTTGGGTTTTCGGTAGGTTCAGCTAGTCCGTGCCCAAATGCCCAGTGTTGGCCCTGGCCGCTTACAAGCTCCGGGAGAAGCTCACGGAAGGTAGTGCTATCGACAGCGACCGCTCGTCCCAAGCCTCTCGCAATACTTTCAATGCGAGCAGGTGCCGAACTCGGAGAGTCGTCGATGTGCTCAGAGAAGACATCCTGGCCGAAATCCATGTACCTGCTTGATAGAACAATTGATCTCACTTTATCGGCCAGATGAATGGGACGAAGTGTCTGTTCCAATGATGAGAGTTGAGCTGCTATGTCCGCTGAAGGCTGACCTGAAAGGTTGATAGTTTGACGAATCGAGAGCCAGCCGTCCGGCCAAAATTGTTTGCTTCATATAGCCCTAACTACACGCTCGAGCTCACTGTAGAGTCCGCCCCGATTCCAGAGAGTTTCAAATGTTTCAGCTATTGCCTCACGCCCGAGGGCAGCGGCCGGACTGTCAGAGCAAGCCACCCGTTCGGTTAGCTCGAGCACTGAGCAGTACCAATGTCTGACTTCTTCTTTGCTACGGGGCCAATAACCCGGCCCGCGAACGTGTGCACCAAAGTCGAAGTTTGTGGGAGGATCGAATTGCCAGGCCTCCAGAGCAGCCCTTAATGCCCGAAAGCCCAAGACCCGCTGTTTTTCATGTTCGGAATCGAGGAATCGTCCAATTGTTGCTAATCGCTGGTCCAGCGTGGCGCAAGTACCAGAAACATAGAGGTAGAACAACGAGGCGAACGTCCCGTTGACTTTATTGGAACGCTCCCTGGGGTTTCCAGCCTCTGCGATCATTGAGATCAACTTTACGGAACGTTCGAAAAGCGCGGACTCATACGCAAGAGAACGGAGCACGTCTATGTAGCGTCTGCATTCCAATGTTTGGATTTGATTCGCTCGGGCCAGAGTGCGTTCTAATAACTCGAGCGATGCATCTGGATCTGTAGGGGCAATGTTCCTAAAGATTTCGACTTCGTGCTCTCCAAGAGCTAACAAGTCATACAATCGCCCGCCTACAGCCAGCCAGCTTCGGACGATTGCACGAGCTTCTCCACTCGTGTGGAGATAGCCTAACCTTCGGGCGAATGATTTTAGGAGCCTTCCATGGCCGCCGTCCACAAGCTGCTCCTGGATCGAGGACATGGGAATGTTTTGCAGAGCTCGTATTGCCAGACGGTTGGCGACCGCGTGCGGCAGTACTGCCCGCCAAATGCTCCGCCGCTGAACTAAACCGCGGCGTTGCAACTCTGCAACTCGACTGTATAGTCCTTGTGAGCTCTGCCCGATCATGGCACTCAGTATTCCGAGTTCCCCGACTTGGTCTCCCGTACCGTCTGCCTGGAACGAGTAGACTAAAGCGCACACCTCAGCTGCGGATTGCAGCGACTCATCTGTACCGTGCCTTTGCTGTACTAATCGCCGAAGAAGATCCGAATCAGGCAGGTCAGCGATGGTATCCCTACTCCCGATTGCATCTGCGAGCGAGAGCGCGACTCGTGCATTTCCGCCAGAGAAGGTGGCAATAGTTTGCACGCTTATGATTGATAGGTCGGGAAATCGCTGGGTGACCAGTCGTTTGATGAGGTCGTCCGACGCTGCCTCTAGCCTGAAAACGACGGTCTCTTCCGGTTGATCCTCATGGATGTCGTACTCGACTGTGATTACGCTGGTTGTGCTACCCGAAGCACGAGAAACCGTGGAGATGCGCCTATGGAGATCAGGCGGACAATTGTCAATTACGAGAATTGCCCTCCTGCGTGAGGCTTGTAGGTCTGAGGCTAAGTTGGTTGGCTGTGGGTCCGGATCATCCGCTATATCGGCGTAGGCTGCAAGCGTGGGATCCAGATGGTGCTCACCGATTTGGTCATCGAACAGGGCTTGCGCGAGACGCGTTTTACCCAGGCCAGACAAGCCCACGAGGCGAATGACCGAGCCGGGCTGGTTTAGGATCTCCCGAAGTCGTTGGATGCCCTTGGCAATCTCGAGCCTCTCCCCCCTTCCTGTTTGAAGCTTTATGCCATCATCCAGCAGGTATTTATCGCCGAGGCCATTTGGCGTTCGTGCCCAGTCTCCGTAAGATTGCCAGCCCCTGAGTGATCTCCCAATTTTTTCTCGCACCCATGGAACAACGGATCGGTGCACGCTGACCCAACTTGCCAGCCTCCGTCGATCGTAGAAATCGAGGGTTAACCGTTCAAAATTTGGCACGTCCCAAACAGCTTGACCCATCGCATTGCGACGGCGATGGAGCGCTGCATCAGACACCGACCCTTTGGCGCTGACGATTATGTATGCGCCTGCCTTATCCGCCAATTCCAGGATCGCTGGCCTTATCTGTCCCCGCGGGCGCATTTCTTCCCGAATTTTCGCGGGATTCATGTTCTCCGCCTTAACCTGGAACCCACTTGCTGGACAAGGAACGTAACCAGATATTGGCGTTGTACTCGCTAATGAGACTCGGACATCTATGCCGCCATCTGCTGCGTTCTGATCACCACCCCAAGTCACATGAGAGGTAGGAAAGCCCCTGCTTGTTAATTCAGCTTCACAAAGATGTGCTACAAGAGTGCGAAGCTCCTCGTCGTTCAGACGCGCGATGTCGTCTGGAGTGATTTCAAACATTTAGGAGATCACAAAGATGGAGTTTTCAGGCTTCAAGACGTATGTCTCTGCCCAATAAATGGTATACCTCGGGCGCGATTAGTCCCGCTGAGTCGGCATCCAGTCAGTTTCCGGATTGCGCGTCATCCAGAGGTTGGGCCGCCTTGCGTCTGCGGCAGTCATTTCGTAGTTTACCGGGGCACGGGACAGGAAATCCACGATGCTCGTAAGACGCTTGATCTTCTAGAGATCTAGTATCAAGCGAGGGAGAATAAACGTCACCAATGTTGTGTCGAACTCACTAAAGACGTTCATTTTGGGTCCGCCTTATGGCAGGTTCCGTCACTGGGCACTGCAGAGTTGAGCTGGCTTAGACGAATCCTGCATCGTCGGCAACCCGGAACTGTAAGGCAGATACGGACCGACAAGTCGGCGTCTCGTCTGGAACCAAGTGGCAGAAGCCTTGGGCGTTTTTCGTTACTAATCCCGACAGACATGTAAGTCGACTATAAGAAGTCGACTTCAAAGGTATAGTTAGCTGCTCACGCCAATTGCCGGGTTAAGCACTGACCTGTTCGGCCGGCTCTCTCGGTCGTTGCTGAAGGACCAGATGTGGGGCATTGATTTCGGCACGAGAAGCATCCGGCCGCGGATCGAATCTGATCAAATGACCTCATACCGATCTTCTATTCCGCTGTCATTGCGGCAGGCGAGGATGCGGTCAGTGTTTTTCAAGGTGCCCATCAATGTCTGAGCCCCCGAGAAATCGATCGTGCCCTGTGCCTGGGCAACGCGGGAGACTGACAATGCAAGCAATGCAGTTGCCGGCACTTGCACCGCCTGGTTGATTCGTCGTTTGGAAATACTTTCAGCTCACCGCTCCACAAAATCCTAATTGACTCACACAGTCCTGTTTTTCCAATTGTCGGGCCGGTCCCCAGTCAACGTTTCGCCCATTCGAGCACTCGCTTAATGAGCGTTGGCGGGCGGCACACATTGTCATCAACGGCGGTAAAGCCGGAAAAGCTGCGGCGATCATCCTCTGTCAGCCTCGCTTGCGGGCCCTTCAACAGGTCACCGCAGAGAGACGTTGCGACATCGTGCGCCGATTCCGTCAGAGCGGGCGGCACCCGCCAGAATCGTGCCGTACCTTCGGGGAACGATGTAAGAACCGCATCCTGGTGCGGGATCGCCTTCAGGATACCTACCCAGTCATAGTCGTGGATCGAATGCCCTTCCGATTGGTCGACACTTGCGGAATTGGGGTCGTCGGGATTTCGCAACTCGACGTGCTCGACGGGAAAATGAAAAAGTTCGGTCGCCGAATTGATATCCCAGATCTGTAACGAGCGGTCCCAACTCAGCGTCGCGAGGACCTTACCGTTCCCGAGATAAGCCAGATCGACCACCTGCTTTCCGTGACCGCGCAGGATCGCCACCTCCTGCCCCGTATCGCTGGTCCACACGCGCGAGGTGCCATCGTCCGACGCAGCCGCAAACGTCCGTCCTTCCGGCGAAAAGGCGAGAGCGTTGATTCGTCCCTGAAAGCCCGTCTCCGTTGCCACCGCGGTGAGCGTAGCGGCGTCCCAAAGGTGGACCGGCCCGCTGCCCGCGGTTGCGAATCGTTTGCCGTCGCCGGAGAACACAATCACATAGGTCCACTCATCATTGAGCTTCAGCGTTTTGGTAAGCTTTTTTGCCGAAACGTCATAGACCCGGATGTCTTCGTCGCGTGAGCCCGCGAGCAGGCGAGAGCCATCCGGCGAAAAGGCCAATACCATTCCGGCTGCCTGCGGTCCGGGCAGATCGCGTTGCGTCGAACCATCGCGCGCATTAACCAGCCGGATCGTGCCGTTGCCGAGAGGAACGGCGAGCAGTGAGCCGTCACGGTTGAAAATAAGGTTACCGTCGTTGATACTTTTGATCGTGGCCAGAACATTGCCGCTCAGCGTATCCCACAAATTAGCTTCTTTGGTGCCG
Source organism: uncultured Acidobacteriaceae bacterium (assembly GCA_963849445.1). Lineage (GTDB taxonomy): Bacteria > Acidobacteriota > Terriglobia > Bryobacterales > Bryobacteraceae > Bog-105. The sequence continues at coordinate 118,561 of CAWKHS010000017.1, forward strand.
CAGGAGGCGGCGGCACGCGTGCCGTCTCCCGACAGCGCGACATGCATGATCGGGTACTTGCAGGCTTGCAATTGTTTGCCGATCAAACCGCTTTCGCCATTCCACAGCCTCACGCTGCCGTCACCGCCGCCAGTAATCAGCAGGCGGCCATCGGCACTGTAGCCAAGGTCGATAATGTTGGTCGTGAACTCGAATTGTGGTGTGTCTGTACGGAGGCGTCCGGCAGATAAGGTCTGCGTGGAAGAGATGCCGGTCTCGCCACCAAGCGAACCGTAGGCGAAATGCAGCCCGTCAGGTGCGATCGCACCACCAATCATCTGGTCGCCATCGAATTTCACCTTGGCGACATCGACGCCCATCGCCACATCCCAAAGTTCGGCGTCGCCGCCGGTGGAAGTCGAGAGCAGCCTTTTGTTGTCTGGCGAGAATGCCACCAGGCCGATGGGTCCATCAACGTCATCGTGCAGCGTCCGCCGAAGCGCGTATGTTTTCCCGTCCCATAACCTGATTGTCCCGGCTTCACCAGAAACAGCGAGGGTTGCGCCGTCTGGCGATTGGGCAAAGGACAGACCGTTATCATTGCCGGATCGCATCCGCGCGATCGCTTTGCCACTCGCGATATCCCACGCAAATAATGTGCCGTCCTGCGACAGTCCATAGACAATCTGGCCGTTGGGCGCGAACGCAACCGCATCGACCGTCTGCATCGGACCCGTGAATGTTGCGCGCGGTGCGCCGGTCGCCATATCCCACAGCCGCACCGTCTTATCCTTCGATCCTGTCGCGATCAGCTTGCCGTCGGGCGAGAACGCAATCGACCATACCGAGTCCCGGTGCCCGCTCAGCGTTGCGATCAGTGCGCGCGTGTTGCTCCGCCACAGGCGCACGGTCTTGTCGTCCGACGCCGTCGCGAGCAATTTCCCGTCGGGCGAAAAAGTCACCATCGTGAGATCGGCCCCATGACCTTGCAGCGTGGCGATGGCGGCGCCGTTGGCAGCGTTCCAGATGCGCGCGGTATGATCCCTCGATGCGGTCGCGATCTGCCGGCCGTCCGGGCTGTACGCAACTGCAGTCAGGCCGGCCGAATGGCCTTTGAGTAAAGCAATCGGCGCACCCGTCGCGGCGTTCCAAATGCGCGCTGTGCCGTCATTCGACGCGGTTGTGAGTGTGCTCGAGTCCGGCGCGTATGCGATGGCGATGATGGCGTCACTGTGGCCATGCAGCGTGAGAGGAGTGTTGGACGACGCGGCAGCGCGGCGCAGCGTTACGATGGCACGGCTGGGGTCGAAGCTGATCAGCGGCCGGTCATAACCATCCAAGGCGGCTACCGCGAGACGCCCCGCGCGCACGAAGTCATTGTCGTCGGCCGCACTGTCGGCAAGGCGGGCGAGGGTGTTGGCGCGCTGTTGCTGGGCCGACTGCCACTGACGAATCAGCCCGGCCGCGGCGCCGGCCAGCAGCACGAGAACAGCCACCGCAATCGCGGCCCGGGTAAGCAGACGGTTCCGCCTGGCAATTGCATCGCGCTTACGAAGCGTGTCCAAGCCGACACCAAGCAGGCCCGCGATGAGCTTCAACTTCGCATTGTCGCGGCCATCGCCTTCTGGCCGGCAATCGGCGGCGATCGGGTTCGCCTTTTGCTTGCCCCGTGCTCCACCGGGGCCCAGCGCAAATTTGAGCGCCGGGGGAAAACATTCGCTCTGAATATCTTTCCCCGCCTCACCGTCCGCATTGGGTTAGCCATCGACGATCAGCGCGAGTATACGGTCGCTCCGCCCCAACCGCTTGAAGAGCAGAATCTCTTCATTTACCCAGCGCGACTTGGAGGCGTGGGGCGAGCAGATGACGATGAGAAAAAGCGATTGCCGCAGCGCCGTTTCGATCTGGCCGCTGAGGTCGGGGGAACTGGGCAACTCTTCACGGTCGCGGAAGATCGGAAAGAGCCGCTTCGGGATTGGGCCGGCACTTGTTACCTGGCCGACCAGCCCATGTGGCACGACATAGCTCTCGAGAGTTTTATGCAGCCAGTCAGCCCAGGTTTTATCCGCATGGCTGTAGGAGAGGAATGCACGATATTTGTTTTCGGTATCCGTCATGAAGGTAGATCAGGGGATAGCGTTCCCATTCCTTCTACGCGGTACTTGCGCAACTGTTCCGCGACCACGGTCGCAATCATGGGGGCGGATACCGCGACTACACTGTCTATCACGCGCGTTCGGGAAGCAGCAACCACGCTTGCGAAACGGATCGGGATGGCGGTGGATTCTTTGCCGGACCGGACATATCACATTCTGTCTGCAGCCGATCATGTGCCTCTTCAGGAGTCATGGCGCCGCCGAAATAGTACGTCACTTCCGGGTGGCACCACGAGGCCTCGGCAAGCGCGGTGCCCTGGATAGTCCAGCTTTGAAATGTCAAACGAGAAGAACTCTGTGGACGCACGTGGATAAGCACCCGTCTCCAAACATGGTATCTGTCTTCTGGAGTTGTAACGAGAAGTCCGGATCGCGGCAATCTCTATGGTTGGGGTTCAAGCCCGATGTTGTCGTCGTTGACAGCATTCCTCAATCGCTGTTTGCAGCCGAGGTATCGTTGGGTCGTCTGGACGCTGACGTGCCCGAGCAAGAATTGAATCTGCTCGAGTTCGCCGCCCGCCAGATGGCAGAGACGAGCGCATGTGCGGCGAAGGTCATGTGGTGCAACGTTCGCCAAACCGCAAGAGGCAGACGCTTGTTTCACCACGCCGCAAATGACTTTGGGACTGAAACCGTTGGGCGCTAGTCGGCCTCCTTTGTTGATGGCACAGAATACGGCGCCTTCGGTGACGCCAGCCTCTGCCAACCAGACGCGGAATGCTTCGGCGACCCAGTCCGGTATGGGAACGGTCCTGATGTGGCCACCCTTGGCAATAAGGTCGGCGGATACCCAGTGTTCTTCTCTTTGCTGTAGATCTTCGACTTGGGCCGCAGCTAGCTCGGCT
>CAWKHS010000018.1:0-266278 GCA_963849445.1 uncultured Acidobacteriaceae bacterium
CCCGTTGCTGCTGCGGATTGGGTGAGAAGATCGTGTCATTTGCGTTCCATCCCGCCGAGAACCCTGTTGGGAAAGTCCGTGCCGCAGCCTTTTGCTGTTTCAAAAGGGTTTCACGAGAGGCTCAACGTCTTCGTGGGATCGCGATTAGCAACCCGCCGCTTATTCCAATAGAGCGGTCATGGCCTCGCGCGAAGCTGTACTCGTAGCCCGGTTCGAGGAACCAGCCAAAGCGATGCTTTGAAGAGGGCCAAAACATAAAATCAAGCGCCACTTCGCCGCCGAGCGAGTTTGTCGTCACGCCATACGCCCTCGTATGTATCCACTCCGGGCCAGCGCCAAACATAAACTCCAGTTTTTCTGAAAGGGTCCAAGGTTTTTTGAAGAGAAGGTCTGTGTCCCATTCTGCCGAGTGATGGCGGAAGAGCGGCGTAGTGCCTGTTTCAATTTCTAGCCATTTCTCTATCGGCGTAAACTCGACCGCGAGATCCCCGCCGAAGCTTGACCCACCACTGTTGAGGGCCCGCTCGGCAGTTCCTCCGAGCTCGACGATTGCCGCAGGGTCCAGTTCTTTATTGACCGCCCGGCGGAGACGTTTCTCGGGTTGAAAAATAATGCCGTGACCAACAAGGCTTTTATGGCGTTCAGCGATGGCATTTTGCGTCGCGATTCGAATCAAGCCGAAACTCGTGGGCTTTCGGGTTGCGTTGTCATTCTGGATTCATCTGTGAATTTCATTCGGGTTCGGTAATCTTGCGATAAGTCATAGAAATCGCGCGGAGACTCCCGCGCCAGCCGCCACAAACTCATTCGTAACGTAGAGCCGTCATCGGATCAATGGCGCTCGCCCGACGTCCCGGGACAAGGCCCGAAAACAACGCTATAACTCCCAGTAATGCAACGGCGGCAACGCCGGTCCAGACGTCTGTCGGCGTTACGCCGAACAACTGAGAAGAAACGTACCGGCTTAAGATGTATGCGCTCGGGACGCCCGCGATGAGGCCGCCTGCCAAGATGATCAGCATCTCGCGCAGCACCAGCCATAACACGGCCGACCTCGGCGCGCCCAACGCCATTCGCAAGCCGATCTCTCCGGCCCGTCGAGTAACCAGGAACACCATCACGCCATAAAGCCCAAGCGCAGCCAGCACCGTAGCAAGCAAACTAAACACCGTTGATAAAAAGGCGATCAGCCGTTCGGTGCTTAGCGTTTCATCCAGCTGTTCCTCGAGTGTCTTCAAGTCATAAACAGGGACTGAGCTGTCGAGCTTCGCCACAACCCGCCCAAGCGTCGTGAACAAGGCCGCCGCTGGTTTGGCGCTGCGGACGTAAAAAGTCACTGCCGCCGGGCTCGCCGATTCCAGGTAAGGCAGAAACACCTGCCGGCGCACACCCGCACGAGGACCGGCGAAGAGCGAATTCTCCACCACCCCCACAATCCGAATCGAGGGCTTCGTACCCGGGCCGTGACAACATCCAATGCGCCGGCCAATCGGATCTTGCCCGCCAAAGAAGTGTTCCGCAAACTCGCGATTGACGATAGCCACGTTCCACGGTTGCGGATCGTCTCCACCGTTAACCCGATCTCGCTCATCGAAATCCCGGCCCTTGACCAACGGTATTCCCATGGCGTGCCAATATCCAGGAGATGTGAGGTTATAGTACACCTGCATATCTTCTCCCTGTTCTGCTTGGTGGCCCTCCACGACAACGGTCAAGTCCCACTCACGTCCATTCAGTAGCGGCCACATCGCGTAGGCGGCGGACGTCACACCTGGTAGCGCCCGAATGTTGCGCAGGGCATCGGTGTAGAAGTCACGAGTCCGCGCAGCCGAGTAACCATTCTTCGCCGGGTCCACCTGAAAAGAAGCTAGATTTTGGGCACTCTCAAAGCCCGTGTGAGTGTCTTTCAGATTGATGAGTGTCCTGGTAAATAGTCCCGCCCCCACCAGCAGTACGAAAGACAGTGCAAGCTGTGCCATAACAAGTGCTTTTCGGAATCTCGCCGAGCCACTACCTCCTGTCACACCGCTGGCCATGTCTTTCAGTGTGGTCACTAGGTCCAACTTCGTCGCGTGCAGCGCGGGAGCTACTCCGAACAGCAAGGCAGTCGCGAAAGCCACGCCAACACTGAACAGCAAGATTCGCCCATCCGGCTCCGCGTGTAGCATGAGGCTCGCGCCATTCGCCGGCAGCATATGCAGTAGCCCGCGCGTAGCCGCTACCGATAGCGCCAGTCCAAGCGCGGCCCCTGTCAGGGACAACAAGATGCTTTCCACCAGTAGTTGTCTGATCAGCGCCCTGCGTCCCGCCCCAATTGCCAGACGCACTGCCGTTTCTTTCTGCCGCGCCATGGCCCGTGCGATCAGCAGGCTCGCCACATTCGAGCACGCGACCACGAGGATCAGACCCGCCATGCACATCAGAACCGTGAGTGCCGTCGAATATTGCTGGCGTAGACCCGAGTAGCCATTGGCGGCGGTCTCAACCAATGCTGTCCGGCTGAGAAACTGGTCTCGATCATCCTGGGAACGCCTGCTGATAGCTGGTTCTTCCGCCTCTTCCCGCAGGATCTGGTGAAACAACGGTTGCAGCGAGGCACGGGCTGATGCAACTGTGTACCCCGGCTTTAAGCGGGCGAAGATCTGCACCCACTGGCTGCGCCGGTTTCCCAGGTCATCTCGTTCGGGAGTCATCACCGGCGTCATCAGGATCGGAACACGGATGTCCGGCGAACGGGCTGGGTCTAGTCCCACAAAGCCTGCCGCCGATACGCCCACGACTTCCATCGGATAATCATTGACGAGAATCTTCCTGCCCACGACCCTCGGATCGCCGGCGAAACGCCGCATCCAGTATTGGTAGCTGAGCACAACCGAAGGCTGCCCTTTGTAGATCCGATCGTCCGCCTCCGGTGCGAACACCCGGCCCACCGCTGGACCAACGCCGAGGGCCTGAAAGTAATTACCCGAGATCAATTCCGCATTGACTCGTTCCGTGCCGCCGTCGATGGTAATAGAAGACGAAGTCTCAAATCGGCAGAACACAAAGTCGAAAGCCTTGGCGTTTCGCTGGAAATCCTGGTACATCGGATAAGAAGCTGTACGTGCGCCAGCGTTGCCGCCGAAGTGTGGACCGGTTGACCAGATCATGACCAGTTGCTCGGGATCGTGCACCGGAAGCAAGCGAAGCACAAGCTGGTCAAGCAATGTGAAAACCGCCGTATTCGCTCCAATTCCAAGTGCAAGCGATAAGACCGCAACCGTCGTGAACAACGGATTCAAGCGGAATTGCCGGGTCCCGTATCGCACATCGCGCCAGAGCGTCTCAAGTGACGGGATGCTTTGCATTTTCGTGCGCTCCTCCCGTAATAAAGTCGTATTGCCAAATTGGCGCCGTGCTGCCGAATCGGCCTCGTTGGGCGTCATGCCAGCGCGAATGAATCGTTCTGTCAGCAGACGCAAGTGCTCGTGCATCTCATGATCGAATTCGAAGTCCGGATTTCTTTTACCGAACAGACGCTTCAGTTTAGGCAGCAGAACGCCGATCTGCTTAATCACGTTACTTCCGCCCTTCAAGACTTAATACGCGGCCAATCACGCCCGAGATGCGATTCCAGTTTTCGGTTTCGCGCGCCAACTGCTTCATACCGCTTCTCGTTATTGAGTAAAACCGGGCTTTGCGATTGTTTTCCGACGCGCCCCAATCGGAATCGATCCAGCCCTGTTGCTGGAGTCGCAGCAAAGAGGTATACACCGTACCTTCATTCAGCTGCAATACGTCTTCGCTCACTTGCTCGATACGGCGCGCGATCCCGAAGCCATGTAGGGGGCCCATCGCGTGCAGGGTTTTTAAAATCATAAGATCGAGCGTGCCTTGCAGGACTTCCGATCTCTTGACTTCTCCGGCGCTTCCTTTGGACATTACATAGAAGATTAGCATGACTCCTTTGGCATATCCATAGATGTACACCTGAGTACCGCATCAGCTGAATCCGTGTTTTTCCATGAGCCGACGTCGGTTTGCGCTGAGGTGCATCATTCGGAACGAGAGAAGCGATATTGAGCACTGGGGCAGATAGCTCACGGCCGTCGCTTGTTCTTCCTTTCGCCGTCCGGCGGAAGGTCATCAGGGTGATCTCGGCCCGAGATTGAACGGGAAGGAGCCGCAAGCATATGCCGAGAAGAGAGTGCCTGATTCGGCTCCGAAGAGCAGGAACGCGCGTTTGGGCCAAGCACGATTCGACCGACTTTATCGATTGGCATGGCGCTACGGCGTAAGTTCCCGAATCTGAAGCGTTCGCTCCGAACGATTTCGCTGCGGTTGCCGGTCGCAATGATCGAGGACCTGACGGTGTTGGCGAATCAGCGCGATGTTCCCTATCAGTCCCTGTTGAAGGTGTTTCTGGCAGAGCGATTGGCGTAGAAGCGCGGGCGGCGGCAGGCCGGGAGATGATGCTGGACCGGTTTGCTATGGAGACGGAGTAAACTTTCTTCGTCCGCATTTGCGGTCCCGGTGTGCCTTGAGCGCTTGACGAGGAGTCATTTTGTTTGCCTCCTGAAATAGCGAAGGCGGGAAGGCTGTGACGGCGTTCTTGCCCGATTGGAAGCTAGCGTGAGCGCACCGGGGTTGGGTGCGGCCGTGGGCGGATTTGAGGCGTTAAGTTGTTGAGAATCGGCGAAGAGGAGAATTTTCTCAAATTGTTGTGATCCGGTGGGCCTCTGCGTCGCGGTCTCAGATTTCATCAGCTCTCGCGAGCGGCTTCCCTGCGATTTGCTTCGGATTAAACTGCCTCCGTCCGGATTTGCTCCGTCCGGATTTGCTCCGGATTTGCTCCCGTCTCGGATTTGCTCGGGATTTGCTCGACAACATGCCGGCTTAACCCGGCGCACCCGGATGGCCGACTCACTACTTCCGCGTCATCCGCAGTTCGATCACCATACGCTCCTCTCCTTTGTCATCGATCGAGAAATGCCGATGAAGGAGAAGGCGGCCGTCTTCCTCAAGGTGTGCGCGCGCGACGGTCTTGCGCCCAGGATGGTCAGGATCGAGGGGCGTAGCCCACAGGACGATGTTCTTGCCGTCGAAAGTGCCGTCGCTCTGGCGAATTGACATCGTCGTCTGCCGCGAGTCAAACCACACAGTAGTGAAGCGATTCGTTTTAGAATCGAAGCCGGAGATTCCGGTGCCGGTGCTCTTCGTTCCGTTTGGATTGGAGAAGGTGAAATCCGACTGCAAAAACTTGCCGTCCTGGACCATATACTGCTTACACGTGCCTTTCGTCAGGATCGGCTTTCCGTTCATCGGGAAGAAGGTCTTGACGACGTCCCAGTCGCCCGTAAATTGCGCGAGAAGCCTCTGACCAGCGCCCGCCGCATTCGGAGGCTCATACTGATTGTGCGTTTGCTGCGCAAACGCGGCCGCAGCGATGAGCAATGTCGCGGTAATCCACTTCTTCATGACACTCCGATGATATGCGAGTTCGCAAGCGGACTACCGCCTCGGGCAGGATGCGCATAACGCCGTCAAGATGCCATCGGAGGACCGGCCAATTGCCGATCGCCTACCTAAAAGACATTCCTTGTAAGCGGTGTCCGGGTATTTCCCGTTTCCGTTCGGTCAATTTCTGAAAACGCCGCCTAAGATTCACCAACCTTTCAGTTGGTCCAATGAACTTGTATGAGCGTGACTATCCTTTCAGGTCCGATCGGCGCAGGAAAGACGACCGTGGCACGAGAGCTTCTTGCCTTGCTACCCGCTCCTGTTTCTTACATCGAAGGCGATACATTCTGGTCTTTTGTAGCGAAGGCCCACAGTCTAGATCGGAGAGAAGTGTTTCGGGTGATTATGCGTGCCATGACAGCCGCTGCCTTGCCTTTCGCCCGCTCCGGGTATGAAGTGATACTTGACTTCTCTATCCCACCTCAGTTCTTGGAAACGGCTCGTAAAATCCTCAAGGACGTGCCGTTGAACTACATAGTGATCCGACCAAGCCTGGCGATATGCGAGGCCCGCGCGGCTACACGCTCGGAAGGCAGAATCGCCAATTACGACCGTTATCGGGAGTTTTATGCTCTGTTTCAAGACGCCTTACCGTATCTGGTGTGTGATGACGAGGCAGATGCATGCAGCGTCGCCAAGCGCATTCGTCAAGGCCTCAGTAAAGGCACCTTTGTTGTGGCGTAGCCGTATGACCGCTCGCGACAGGTATTGTGCGATGCCTCGGCTCGACCGACGAAATCGGCGCGTAAGTAGCATCCGAACTCTGGATGCCCGCATCGAAGAAGGGTATGTTATCGAAAAGACGTCTGGGAAATCAGGGCCTCGAAGTTTCCGCCCTCGGACTCGGCTGCATGGGCATGAGCCAGTCTTACGGAGTGCCGGACGACACGGAATCCATTGCCACCATCCACCGCGCCCTCGATCTCGGACTGGATTTTTTCGACACTGCCGAGGTCTACGGTCCCTTTATCAATGAAGAGCTGCTGGGGCGCGCCTTAAAGGGCCGTCGGCAAGACGCGATCATTGCCACGAAATTCGGTTTCCAGATCGAAAGCGGCAAGATCACCGGAACGAACAGCCACCCGGAACACATCCGCGAGGTGGCCGATGCTTCGTTGCGCCGTCTTCAGACAGATCACATCGATCTCTTCTATCAGCACCGCGTTGACCCGAACGTGCCCATTGAAGACGTCGCCGGTGCAGTTTCCGACCTGGTACGCGCAGGAAAGGTCCGCTATTTCGGTCTGTCGGAAGCCGGTGAAAAGACCATTCGGCGCGCTCATGCTACGCATCCGGTTAGCGCCTTGCAAAGTGAATACTCACTTTGGGAACGCAACCTTGAGCCGCAAATAATTTCTCTGCTGCGTGAGCTCCATATTGGCCTTGTGCCCTTCAGTCCGTTAGGCCGCGGTTTTCTGACCGGAACCACCAAGCGCGCCGAAGAATATCCGGACGGCGATTACCGCCGCGGCGATCCACGCTTTCAAGGCGAGAACTACGACGCTAACGTCCGCGCCGCCACACTCGTCCAGAAGATCGCCGCGGAAAAAAGCGCCAAGCCCGGCCAAGTCGCGTTAGCTTGGCTGCTCGCAAAAGGCAGCGACATCGTCCCTATTCCCGGCACCAAGCGCCGCACCTATCTGGAAGAAAACATCGCCGCGGCTTCACTACAACTTTCACCCGACGAAGTGCAGCAACTCGATGATGCGCTTTCTCCTGAAGCCGTATCGGGCCCCCGCTACAACGAACGGATGATGGCCATGGTCGACCGCTAAAGGCCTGTCGCGGTAACCAGCAAAGCTCGGATGGCCAAACTCCGTCACGGCCCGGACCTCTTTTCTCTTCAGCCCCGCAAAACGGTTCCACATGAGTTCGTGCTGGAAGCTCTGGCTCCGCTATCTCCCGTCACGCGCCCCATGTTCGGTTGTCTCGCCGTCTACGTTGACGAGAAAATTGTTGCCATTCTGCGCGACAAGCCAGGCAATCACCCGGACAACGGAGTATGGCTCGCCACCACTGAAAGCCACCACGAAAGTCTCCGCCGCGACTTTCCCAACATGCGATCGATTCAGGTGTTCGGAAAGGAAGTAACAGGCTGGCAGGTCCTCCCAAACGACGCGCCGGATTTTGAAGAAGCGGCGCTGCATGCCTGCGATCTCATTCTGGCCAGTGATCCCCGCATCGGGAAAATACCCGCGCGCCGGCGCTACGAGGAAAACTCAAAAGCTAAGGCGCGCGAACAAGTAAAGAACTGTCGCAACTTACTCGACAGCAGCCGCGCTGATCGCCATGAAACTATTGATCTCGTCCGCCGTGTCTCCGCCGCCATTCGTTAGCTGCATCATAAACACGCCGACGAGATCCTTCTCCGGGTCCACCCACTCGTAAGTGCGATACGCGCCGCCCTTCACAAAACTCCCGATCGAGTTATACCGGAACATCCCCTCCGCGTTCCGCACCACCTCGTACCCGTACCCATGGCCCACACCCGGGGCCCATCCAGCGTTCATATCCCCGGTATGCGAAGTGGTCATCAGCGTGACTGCAGCGCTCGACAGCACACGTCTGCCATCCAGAGTGCCTTTATTGCTCATCATCAGGTTGAAGCGCAACATGTCTTCCGCCGTGCTCACCAACCCACCCGCCGGATGCGGAAGTTTCGGCGCGCTGTCAGTCGTTACTCGTTTCAAACCGCCGTCCGTCAACGTATACAGGGTTGCTATCCGCGCCCTCTTTTCTTCCGGCACAAAAAAGTAAGTGTCCTTCATGCCGAGCGGCTGAAAGATCCTCTGCTGCAAAAACACATCGTAAGGTTGCTTGGAAACAACCTCGATGATCCGGCCCAGAATGTTATACCCCACGTTGCTGTAATTCCAGTGAGTTCCGGGTTCAAACAGTAGCTGGGTCTTCGCCCCCTGCGCCGCCAGTTCCGCCAGCGTCGCCGGCTCTCTGCCATCGTTAGTGCTTGTGTCGCTCACCAACCCCGACGTATGCATCATCAGGTCCTCAATGTTGATAGCGCGTTCCGGCGTCACTCCAACGCAACCATACCCGGCGCGGCCCGCGCATCCGTTGATTTTGATGCCCTTGTACTCGGGCAAAAACTTCTCGACCGGATCGACGACCGAAATCCGCCCCTCGTCGACGAGCACCATGATGCCCGCGCAAGTAATCGGCTTTGTCAAGGAAGCAATGCGAAACATCGCATCCTTTCGCATTGGTTTTTGGCTCTCCAGATCCTGATAACCAACCGCCTCAAAACTCACCACCTTGCCATGCCGCGCGACAATGCTGACGGTGCCCGCCGTCTTGTGCGCAGCCACGAATTCCTTCATACGCGCGGGAATCGCGGCCAGCCGCTGGGCGCTCATTCCCACCGAAGCAGGATCCACTTCGGCGGCCACGAGGCACAAAAGGGAACAACTTAATAGAAGAAACAAGCGAGCGGCATTCACAGCCTAAAAGCGTATCGCAGCGATCGGCAACATGCTACGCTCTGTTGTTTGTTTTTGCAGCTCGGATTTCGGAAAAGAGCAGCGGTCGCGCTACTCCTTTTCCTGTCGCTTGTATTCTTCGTGAATCGAGGCCCGTACCGTGCTCTCCGCTATTCACGTACGGGAGATTTCGCCACGATCTATGCGGCCGCCCGTTGTTGGCTCCATCACGGGAATCCCTATAGCCGCTCGGATCTCCGCCAAGAGTTGATCGACTCGGGGGCGCCGCCGTCGCTTATCCGCGAACAGGACCAGCATGCGTCCTTATATCTCCCACCGGCGATGCCGTTTGTAGCCGGATTCGCCTGCTTACGTTGGCCCGCGGCCAACTTAATCTGGTGCGTCTTCTCTCTCGGCTGCTTGGCCGCCTCACTCTACGTCCTTTTGCAAAACCTTTGTCTCTCGAAGACGGCGAAGTGGACCGCCGCAAGCGTGTGCCTGTTCTTCTCGCCGACTTATGTGGGCGTCCTCAACGGAAATCCCAGTGTTGTCTCGATTAGCCTTACTATTCTTTGTCTTCACTTTGCGATGCAAAACCGCCCATCGATCAGCGTCCTGCTGCTTGCCGTAACGCTTTGCGTGAAGCCGCAAATCGCTCTTTGCGCGTTTCTTGCGTTGCTGCTGTGGAAATGCTGGTCAACACTCTGGCTCGGCTCCGCGCTGGCGGCAGCCGTATCGCTCTTCGCGATGTTACAAGCCTCCTCCTTCGGACAGAACTGGCAATGGTGGCCTTCACTACTGCAAAATTTGGCAAAAGAGTCTTCGCCCGGAGGTTTGGTTGATCCGCGTCCGTCCAGTCCGTACGCTGCCGAGCTTCTGAATTCCCAGACGCTGTCTTATCTGCTCACTCCAAATGTGCGCATTGCCGAAGCCTCGGTTTTGCTCCTCATGCTTGCATTACTTGCGCTCTACTTTTATCGGCGGACTGAGGATCACGCGCCGCCGAGTTGGGTGGATGCGGCCTTTTTCGCCGGAATTACGTTAGCGGTCACCTATCACCGTTACTACGACGCTCAGTTGATGCTCGTTCTAGTCCCCGCCGCCGTCTGCCTGTGGCAGCGCGGTCAAATTCGAACCGCATCCGCACTGGGCGTCTGCTTTATCTTGCTGGCCTTTCCCGTTCAATCGGTATTGAGCAGGGCGATGGGAGCGGCAGCCACGCAGCCCTCGCTTACTCAACTCATTTGGCTCCGCAATCAGCCGATCGCCATTCTTGCCGTCATACTGGTTCTCAGCCTCCAGCGCCGGGTAACTTCTTCTTCTCACCATGTGATCCTATAGCTTTTCTCGCGCGCAACGGCACCTTATTAGCGCAGTTCTCGATAGCGGGAATTACGGCGCGTCTCTGGACTTGTCACCAGAGTTATGACGACGTGATTCTAGTGTTTGCGCTGGTGTTCTTCGCCCGAGCGACGCTCGGTCCTTACGGTCGAACCGCGGGAGCAGGGTTCCTGCTCTCAACTGTCACCTTGTGGATGCCGTATCATGCGAATCTCCTACCCGCCGTACGCGCCTTTCAATTAGTCACGTGGCCAATAATCGCCTGGCTCATCGTGAAACTGTCGAGGGTGGAGACTTCGTGGCGAACACTAAGCACGCCGTTAGACGATGGCGCTCAGGAGATGCTCAGCAGGTAAAGAGAGTTCCTCCTGGACGAAATCCAATATGGTGCTGAAACCGAGGCCGCGGAGCATGGCCGCGACGGCTTGTGGCTGAATCAAGTGCTTGATGGCGGTACCGCCTTCGCAAATACGACTTGCCAGCGCGTCCAGCGCCGCGTCCCCCAGCGACGCGACAGATGTGCGCTCCGCGGTGTAGTCCAGTACGACCCCGCTTCCTCTGGGAAGTGAGGCGATGAACGCAAGGCTCGCTATGGCAGCGTCAAAGGTGCGGTACGCGCCCCCGACCCAAACGAATAGGCTGGCCTTGAGTTTGTCGAAATCGGACCTTTCGAGCGCTGTCGCGAGCGATTCCGACGCGAACTCGGTGGGAACAAACGTGGCCTCCGAATCCGGCTGCCGCTCGCCTAGTGCAAACACCTGGAACGCTTCATCCGTGGCGTTCTCGACAGCTTCAGCCAACGGCGCTCGCGAACCGATGACCACGCATTGGCGCACGCCTCGCGCGATGGCGCCGGCCAACTCGCTCCTGATGAATGCGATTGAACTCATGCTCGCACCTCCGCTTCCCTGTTTGGAGCACTCATATCCGGACCCGGGCCACAGCCGCGGCGCATGCCCTGCTTAAACCTTTCCCGCTCTTCCGGCGTCATCTGTTCCCAACGTTCCATCATGCGGCGGCGCCATCGCGGACCGCCTCCTCCATAGGTACGAAAGCCGCCGAACAAAAGTTTACTTAAAATCAGCAGGCCGGCCGCTTGCCAGAAATCGATAGGCCGAACCGCAAAGATGGTTGGCAATAAAGCATTCCAGAGGCTCATGACAACAAAGCTGACGACCCCCACAGCTACGAGTGCTATTGCCGCGATTTTTGCGGCTCTCAAAAAACGATATTTCCTCATTGTTCACTCCTCAATCTCTTCCAAACTCGTCATAAATGGCTTGTAACCGGCGGCGTAGTTGCAGAACTGCATAGCGTTTCCTGGATAACAAAGTGTTGATGCCGGTGCCCGTTTCCTCACTCAAGTCCTTAAAGCTCCGGCCTTCTATCTCGTGCGCGACGAAAACATAACGCTGCTCTTCCGGCAAATCGTCCAGCGCGGCGTCCAATTGTTCCAACAGCACGCTGCGTGCATAAGCGGCGTCGGGTCCAGCATCGGACGAGGGCAGCAAGTCTTCCCATTGCTGCGCCTCGCCGTCTTCGGTCGCAAGCATGGAGTCGTTTCCGGCAATCGCTTTCCCTCTGCTGCGAAACAGATCGATGATCCTGTTGCGCGCCACGCGAAACAGCCAGGCGCCGGCTTGCTCTACGGGCTTCATCAACCGGTAGGCGTCTAGCAGTTCATAGAAAACTTCCTGGAAGATGTCTTCGGCATCGCGATCGTCGCGAACGCGCTTGCGGATGAATTGCCGCAGCCGCGCCTGTTCCCGCGCAATCGTCTCCGAAATCCGGCGATTCTGCTCCGTTACGATGCGATCGCTAGTCAGTGCTTCTTCCACCCAGTCATGTAGACGAACTGACGATGCAAATATTGTGCCTGAAGACAGGAACGTGAAGTTTCTGAACGGCGCGCGTCAGCGAGCGGAAAGATGCGATGTTAGCTTTCGAGCAGCGGCTTGGCTGCAGGGACAGCTCAATCGTGCTCTTGCTGACTTCCGATTGCGATGACGAAATAGTTTGCCGGTACCGAGCCGACGTTTTTTATGCCGTGCATTTCGCCAGAGGCAGCGTAGCCTACTCCTCCCGGCCCCAGCTGTTGGGATTTGCCGCCACCCATAAATTCCACTGTTCCTTCACGAATCAGCATGAACTCCTCGTGACGATGCTTGTGAGCGGCGTGCGGCATCTGACCGGGAGGCAAGGTGGTTTCGTGCATTTCCACTATTTCGCCGGTGGGCAGCTTACCCGTGACTACCGCGCGCGTGGCCCCTCCATTCGCCGACTTTTCCACGGGCAATTGCTCGAACGTGTATGCGAAAGAGTGCGACAGTAGTTGCTGCTCTGAACGTTCGTTTTGTGCGTCGGCAAAGGCACTGGTCAGGAGTGCGCCGAGAGGTAGCATCGAAAGATCGCGACGAGTCATTCCGCTATTATGGCTCGCTAACGCCGATCTGAGTTACTCCCTAATTCATCCACCAGAATCTCCGACAGCGAAGAGATCAACAGATCGCCTGGATTGTCGGGTGTGTAGTCGATCTCTGGAATATCCTCGACAGTAATTGCCATCGCGATCGGACCTCGCTTTGAGTAGACAATTCCGACGTCGCTGCGCAGATGGTCCAAAGATCCGGATTTGCTGGCGATCGTGACATCCTTCATGTCGCGTCCAATGCAATCGTGGTCGCGCTGCCGCTTCATGATGGCGAGCATTTCGTCCGAAGCGGCTTTGCTCACCAACTCCCCGCGGTAGAGTCTCTCAAGAATGGCAACCATGTCGCGCGGACTGCTGCGGCCTATGCCCCAGCGTTTGTTTTCAGCTTTCTCGCCCTCGTCTGTAATTCCGCTGGGGCGGGGCTTCAGATTGGTCCCATCGCCGAGAATCTTGCGCATCACACGGGTTTGCGGCAGACCCAACTGGACCATGCGCGCGTTAACTGCGTTACCGCCAATGCGGTTGAGAATAAGATTTGTGGCGGTGTTGTCGCTCAGCACGATCATCAGATCCACCATGTCGCGTAAGGGCAACTGGTCTCCGGCTGACAAATCCTGCAGGATGCCAGTCCCGGAAACTTTTTCCTCTTCAGTCACTTTTAGCGGCTCCGTCCAGCTCAACTTGCCTTGCGACACTTCCGAAAAGCACTCCACCATGATGGCCAGCTTGATCGTGCTCGCGGTTCGTACAGGCTGGTCGGGCAGAATGGCGTAACTGGCGCCGCGTATCCAAGTTCTTCGCGAAAAGCGTCACTTTGCCCGGAAAGCCTTGCATCTTCGCATGCACCCGTTGATCGACAGAGGAGCCGGCGAAGCACAAACCGCCACACAGTGGAAGTAAAAGCAGAAAAGCTTTCAACGTCATTGGCTTATGTTCGCACCGCTTTGCTGACGCAAGGATGCCCGGCCCAAAGAAATCGCAGAGGCCAATCCGCGCATTCGCGAATCCCAATGCGCGGAGTAACGCCGATGGTGAACTGGGGCTTCTGTTTCCAGGGCCGAATCGTCAGGTCTCCCTTATCCAGCCGCTGTCCATAATGCCGCCGCGTGATAGCGAGAGCTTGCGTCAGTTTTCCCGGCCCGTTCGCGAGACCTTTCACAGGCCCTTGCCAGTTCCGGCGCTTGTACATCTCCGACACCCCGCTGAGCGGCTCGAGCGCACGGATGAGCACGCAACCAGGAGAACCGTCGCGATCCGCGACCACGTTCAGGCATTCGTGCATGCCGTAGATGAAATAGACGTAGGCGCGGCCCGGCGGTCCAAATAGAACTTTGGTGCGTTCTGTGATTCCGCGGGAAGCGTGCGCCGCCAAGTCGTCCAGGCCCAGGTACGCTTCCGTCTCCACAATCATGCCGGCCGTTTCGCCGTGTATCAGAACACAACTGAGCAGCTCGCGCGCAAGGTCGATTGCAGGCCGCTCGAAGTAGGCGGGCGTTACGGCTTCGGTCTCTTTGAGAAGCCTGTCGAAGGGCAATGAATCAGCCGCGAATTGCGGAGCACCGCTCAACTGAGATTTTGAACTGCGGCTCAATGTACGCTAGAACATTAGCACGCTGATTCGTCCATGCGACTTTTTACAGCGATCGATTTGCCGCCCGATATTCTGACGCGATTAGACCGCCTGATCAATGCGCTTCGACCCGAGGCGTTCATCAACTGGAGCCCGCTCGATAATCTCCACATCACGACGAAGTTCATTGGCGAATGGCCCGAAGCGCGGCTGCAAGAGTTGCACGATGCATTGGCGGGATTGCCCAATAGGCAGCCCTTTGAAATCGACGTAAAGGAATTAGGATGGTTCCCTCATGAACGGTCTCCGCGCGTGTTGTGGGTCGGTGTGCAAGCGGGAGAAGAGTTAGCCGAGCTTGCGGGTCAAACCGAGGAGCAGTTGCTCACTCTCGGGATCAAGAAGGAGGATCGTAAGTTTTCGCCGCACCTGACGCTGGCGCGCATTAAGAACCCCGTTCCGCTCGCGCGTTTGCGCGCCCGGGTGGACGAGCTGCAACCGGCTGCTCTCGGTAAGTTTCCCGTCTCGCATTTCTCGTTATTCCGCAGCGATGCCGGCTCGAATGCCAGCATTTACCGCAAGCTGCGCGAGTATAAATTCGAATCCACAACGGGCGCCACATAGGATTGAAAACGTGCTCCCTTTTCCGTACCAAGTCTTGGTCGTAATCACCACTGCTCCTGGCGTACGTCATAGGCGGGTTGCCCTTCGGATACTGGTTCGTTCGGTTGTCATCCGGCAAGGATATTCGCAGCATGGGCAGCGGCAATATAGGCGCAACCAATGTGCATCGGACGGCAGGCGGCAAAGCCGGCGTAATCGTATTGTTGCTGGACATTCTGAAGGGATTTGTGGCGGTGTGGCTTACGGCAATCATCACCGGAGGCAATCCGCTGGCTCTCGCGCTCAGCGCCGGGGCAGTGATGCTGGGTCACTGTTTTCCTGTCTTTCTTCAGTTCAAGGGCGGGAAGGCCGTTGCTTGTTTCGTCGGAGCTTTTCTCTATCTCACTCCATTGGCCGTGGCGATCACGGCGCTGGTCTTCGTTGCGGTCGTGTTTTTCAGCAAATATATCTCGCTCGGTTCTGTTGTTGGCGCTGTGGTATTTCCCTTCCTGGTCTGGGCAACTACTCATCCTCCGCGGCCGATTCTGGCCGCTTCTATATTCGCCTCTGTGTTGATCATTTACCGCCATAAGGCAAACATCCAGCGGCTACGGCATGGAAAGGAACATCTCTTCTCGCTGCGCGGTGGGAGAAGCGCGGCGTGAATGGCGAGTTAGCCATTATTGGCGCCGGCAGTTGGGGAACAGCACTCGCGATTGCACTCAGCAGGCGTTTCGAAACCATTCAGCTATGGGCGCGCGACGGGGAGCGCGCGGCCGATATGCAGCGCAAACGGGAAAACGGGCGCTACCTTCCGGGGTTCGCATTGCCCGCTCCGGTTCACGTTTCTTCGCATCTCGGCGAAGTTCTACAAAATGCGGAGATCGCGGTTGCAGTGGTCCCGTCACGGCACTTCCGAACAGTTTTAAGCAGCGCGACAGATCATATCCGCCCTGGAGCAACCATCGTCAGTGCGACAAAAGGTCTGGAGGACCCAGGCCTCTGCCGCATGTCTCAAGTGATCACGGAACTGCTGCCCGGACATGCCGTTGCGGTATTGTCGGGGCCGACCTTCGCCAAAGAAATAGCGGCGGGAGAACCGGCCGCGATGGTGATCGCGGCCGAAGACCTCTCTGTTGCGGAAGAAATGCAGCAAGCCCTCTCTACTTCCGCCTTGCGACTGTATGCGAGTAGTGATGTCGTTGGCACAGAAATTGGCGCCGCACTTAAAAACGTAATCGCTATTGGCGCAGGAATCTGTAGCGGCCTGGGTTTGGGCAGCAATACCGTAGCGGCACTTGTGACACGTGGATTGGCGGAGATTACAAGGCTGGCGGTGAGTATGGGCGGCAACGCTCGGACATTGAGTGGACTTGCCGGGCTGGGCGACCTCGTCTTAACGGCAACGGGTGACTTATCGCGCAACCGTTTTGTTGGAATACAGCTCGGCCGAGGCCGCGGTCTTGAACAGATCCAGGCGGAGATGATCATGGTCGCAGAAGGCGTCGCTACCTGCCGGGCAGCACGTCTGCTGGGAGTGCGGGAGCGATTGGAACTGCCTCTGATCGGGCAAATGTATCAGGTGCTTTATGAAGCGAAAGAACCGCGGCAAGCCATTCGCGAGCTGATGGAGCGTCCGCTTACCACGGAATGAACTCGTAGTCAGCGCGAAGCTGAGCGACTCTTGTGATCGAGCCAGGAGAAGTAACCGATGATCGTCTTGCCGTCATGAATCTTACCCGCGCGGATGAGATCGCCCAATTCCTGCTCGGCGAACCAGCGCATTTCAATTCGCTCATCCGGCATCTGCGCTTGCGCGCCCGCGGTCAAGTCGCGGGCAACGAATAAATTCATCTTTTCGTCCACGTATCCAGGGCTGGGCCAAAAAGAGACAAGCTCAATCCATTGCCGCGCCTGATAGCCGGTTTCCTCGCGCAACTCCCGTTTAGCAGCTTCCAAGGGTGACTCGCCGGGATCCAGGCGGCCCGCTGCCAGTTCCCAAAGTTCCTGTTTGGCCGGCAAGCGGAATTGCCGAACCAGCAGCACACGATTCTCTTCATCCACCGGCATCATGACGGCTGACCCTGGATGGCGAATGATGAAACGGTGGATCTCAAAGCCGCTCGGGTCCGTCGCGACCTCATCGACCACTCGGAAGAGCTTGTTCTGGAGCACCTCTTTAGAAGAGATTATCTGCATACTCCTCTACGGTAGCGTTGCGTTCGCAGGAACTCGCGCAAAACGGCCGCGATATCAAGCGCCCCGCCCAAAGAGCTAGCGAGTTTCTTCGCTGTCTCGCGGCGCGCATTCGCACCCTTTGCGCTATTTTGAGCTTTGGAAACCATCAGCCCGTTCGCGCCGCAGCCGGTACGCCGCCCGGTGATGCTGCAACGGTGGCAGTCGCTCACGTTTCTCCATTGGAGGTTCGAGCCTGCTGTCATCCGATCGCTGCTTCCGCCCCGCACCTCACCTTAGATACCTTCGATGGCGCTGCGTGGGTGGGACTCACGCCATTCCTTGTCAACGGTCTTCGGCCTCCATTCTTTCCAGGCCTGCCCTGGGTATCCCGGTTTCCAGAGACAAATGTCCGCACGTACGTGCGCTCGCCCGATGGCGAGCGCGGTGTCTGGTTCTTCACTCTCGAGGCAGCTCGTCTCGCCGCTGTTCTGGGTGCGCGTACGCTCTATCATTTGCCCTACCGCTGGGCTCGCATGCGTGTGCGGCGGACCGGGAACCGCATCGAATATCGCAGCAAGCGGAAGTATCCGTTCGGATCCGGCTTTACCGATATTGCAGTTGAACCAGGTGAGCGCATGGCAGCGGGCAACTTCGACAACTTCCTGACTGCGCGCTTCCGCCTGTATACCGTTCATCGCGGCAGTCTGTTCTTCGCCGCCATTGAGCACGAGCCATGGCCTTTGCAAAGCGCCCGCGTGTTGCGTCTTCAGCAGGACCTGATTGAAAAATCGGGCGCGCCGAAAGAAATGGGAGAGCCGGTCGTACATTTCTCCGCGGACCTCGCCGTGCGCATCGGACGTCTGCAACGTTTCCGTACAAAATCAGGCGGAGACTAGACCGTCAGTTACGTGCAGCACGCCGTTCGTACATGGAATATCTGAGCGTAAAATCACCGCTTGGCCCACGCGAAAAGTACCGTTCTCAGCGCGGACGGGTAACATCTCTCCCGCGTCTGTCTTTACAGCTTTGCAACGCTTGAGATCGAAGGACTCTAATGCTCCAGAGAGCGACGATCCATTGAGAAGCTTTTCGATATCTTCCGGCTTGCGGCCGGCGAACGCCTCGTTGCGTGGCGCAAACAGCGTGTGCAACCCGCTGCGGCGCAGCACATACAACAGATCGGCATCCGCGAGCAGCTTGTAGAAGTCCGAGCATTCCTCGATGGATGCCAGCGTCTCCCCGATGTTACGTGTTTGCAATCTCTGATCGATTCCCGGATCAACCGTTTGATCCTGACTGATTCCTTCTTGGCTGGCCATACTCTCTCTCCTCGATAAGCAACTGATACATTCGAGCGCCGATCAGTTTCCATTCATTGCGCTGTGAAATAACCCAGGTGTGAAGTTGCCGTCGCATACCATCTAACCCTGGGTCACTATGGCAACTCTTTCAGGCATGCATTGGTGGGCGCTCGCGCTTCGCGGCGTTGTCGCTATTCTTTTCGCAATCTTCACGTTCGTCCTACCAGGTCTCACACTCGCGGCGCTGGTTCTGCTGTTCGGGATATACGCACTGATCGACGGCATCTTTGCTCTTATATCGGCGGTGCGCGCTGCTCACGGACATGGCCGGTGGGGCGCGTTTCTGCTGGAGGGAATCGTTGGCGTTCTTGCGGGACTTGTCACACTAGCCGTGCCAGCCATAACTTTGGCCTTTCTCATCTACCTGGTGGCAGCTTGGGCGGTGATCACCGGTGTTCTTGAGATCGCCGCTGCCATTCGCCTGCGGCGGCATGTGCCGGGTGAATGGCTGTTGATTTTGACCGGCATTGTCTCGATCGTGTTTGGTGCGATCGTCATTGCGGCCCCCATGGTCGGCGCGATAGCCATCGCTTTCTGGCTCGGCGTGTACGCTTTGATTTTCGGCGTATTGCTGCTGACGCTGGCCTTCAGATTGAAATCGCTCCACGGGTCTACTCTGGCACAGGTACGATAGTCAGCGTGATCGACATCAAATTTCCCGGCCTCCTTGCCTGCTTTGTTCTTCTCGTCTCGTGCGGCAGTCACAATCCCCCGGGGAAGTTCAGCTTAACTTCCTCCTCTGCGCCTGCCAACTACACGCCGCGAATAGGAGTGGCTGTCATCACAGGCAGCCGGGCCTGCGTTGCCATTCAAAACGCAAACGTGACCATCGGCGGCCCCATCACGCTGGTCTCGCCTTTGACGCCGCAGACGTTCGCGCAGGCAGAGATATCCGCCGGTTCCTCAACTCCCTGCCCGATCAGTAAGGACGTGGACCCTACCGTCTCGAATTATGATCTCCATCTCCAGCAGGGATCCACTTTGCCGAAAATGACGCCGCTGATTGCGGTGGTCGGCGCATCGGCTCCGTTTTCCGTGGGTACAAACAATAACGTTGTGGCTGACCTGGATCAGAATAATAGGACGGAATCGTTCCGCGCCTGTAGCGCCGGAGACGGCATTCACCTGACCGTCTGGTTGGGAAACGCGCTCGACGGAACACTACTCTGGCACGGCTCTTATTATGAGCCTGGTAATACCGGCGTTGGTCCGGCCTGTACGGCGAAGGAAATGCCTGCTGCTACTCCTGTTTCTTAGCGGATACTCACGATCGATAACGCGACTTCGCCCCGGACGCCAAACTTACCAAGCGGGTGTCCCGGATTAGGGCGCTTGTATTCATCGATCGTTTGGCCGTTCGGGCTGCGAATGACGATTCGTTCCGGTGAAATGTCGATCTGCACCGTGACCTGGTCCTTGCTCTCCAGGCTATGCCGCACTTTCGTGTTGGTGGTCTCCGAACCAGCCTTGACCTCGCGCTGTAAGGTGTGATCGTCAAGTGTATAAGAAACGCTATCGCCGTCCGGCTGATCGTCGACAACCCACTGAATGTGCTTGGTCTTGCTTTTAAAGAACACTTTCGATGACTGTTTCAAAAATGAGATGGTGAAATTTCCGCTGTTTCGAATGAACCATCCGGCCCCCGGAGTGTTGTGCGTCCACCAACCGTTGTTGGTCCATTGAGCGGGATCCTGACACGTGTTGGCGATCGTTCGGCCGGGAGGAGGTTTAATTGTGGCAACGGACAACGCCAGTTCGACCGCTGAAGACCGGCCCGCCTGAACGACGAACTGCTGCATTCCGGGATTATAGTTTTCTGCCTCTGCCTTCGCCTCATAGCTTCCCGGCCGCAGATTGACGGTCTGTCCACTGCTGGCTTGCGACTTCTGGTCAGCACCCTCCCGCCAGTACGTAAGCCGGGCATTCTGCGGAGTCGTCTTGAAGGTGACCGTTCCGGTTCGCGGCATCACTGTCTCGCCGGCGATTGCCGTCGCGAGATCCGATTTGATTTCCCGCTTCAGCACGACATCCTCATAGCCCGCTTTGTGAAGAGTGATGCTATGTACGCCCGGCGTCAACGGCTTCGTTAGGTTTCCCTCTCCGTCTGTCGTGCCGAAATTATTCCCGTCGATAGAAACTTCAGTCTCGGCCGGAAACCTCTCCAAGGAGAGCGAACCCATATGCACGGCAGGTACAAGCTGGAACGTCAAGGTCTTGGTTTCGCCCTTCTTGAGGTCAACGGTTTGCTCCGCAACGTCTGAGTAATCGTCGTGCATCACTTTGATCTGATAGATCCTGGGTTCTAAAGTAAGAAATTTCGTTCCCTTGTTCATCGGCTGCTTCAAAGGATGGCCGCTGACGACTACAATTGCGTCGGGCACATTAGAACGAACGATCACGGTTCCGGTTTGCGGCTTTGCACCGAGTTCCAGGAAGAGCGAAGGAACGGGCGTCGGCTCCAGGGGAACGTCAAGACGCGGCGCTTTTCCGTCTTCAATGAAGAAAACGGAGCTAGCGGCGAGCGCGGGCAAGTTCACGCCCTCTGCACCGATGGGCTGAATCTCGCCTTCAGCTGTACCGCCCTTCAGTCCGGCTGAGGACCATAATTTGCCTGTTGTCGAGAGCGAGCTGATCACGATCGCCGGAATTCGCTTGGCAGTGATTTCCCCATCCACTTGAGGCAGCGCACCAGGTTTGGCCGTGAATCCGAAAGAAACGAGTTCCTGGGTCCCGTCGAGGACCTGCAACGTATGGTGTCCGGGTGCAATGTCGCTCTTCAGCAAACCGCCTTGGGCCAGATCGATTGCTGTCCCATCAAGCACCAAGTGTCCGGCCGCCAGGTCCGATGTGACGCGGAGTTCCGTGGGCGCCGGCAGCAGGTCTATGTTGACGGACAGCGGTTTTGTTTGGCCGCTCACAACCTTGAACGCTTTTGTGGAGGGTAGGTAACCATCCGAACTCGCCTGTAAGGTATAGCTACCGGGCTTCAACAATTGCTCAAACGAGTTGATGGGTTTGCCATTCAGCATCAAATGCGGAGAACCGACGTTGCTCTTGAAGACGACTGGAATCGTGACGGCTGATTCGGCAGTAGGCACAGCAGGTGGCTTCTTACGGAGCTGAGTGACGGCAACGGCGGCTATGAGCAAAGCCACCCCCGCAGCAACCGCGCCGAGTCTGAGCATCCGTCCTTTTACCGGGATCGCAGGAATGCGAGGGCTGCTGCCGCCAATAGTTGCAGGCGGAGGTTGAGGGGGCGGCGTAGGGGGCGACGATGAGCCGGGCGCGCTTGCGGAGTTGATATCAGCTGGTCGAACAAACGTGTGGGCGCCGGCGAATCTGAGCTTGAATTCGGCGTCTCAACTTCCTGTCTGGTGGCCGATCCGGACATCTGCAACATTCTGGTCGCGTCAAACGCCGAGGCCTCAACGGCGCTCGGGAGCGGCGTTGTTGCGCGCGGCTGCTTAAGCTGCTTGCAGAGTTCGTATATGCGTTTGTTGCCCTCCTGAAAGGCTGCGTCCTCCGGATATTTTTGGGCCAACCGGGCGCTCTGTTGCTGCAGTTCATCCGCACGGCTGGCATCCCGATTGGCGGACAGCTCTCGTTCAATCCGATTCAGCGACTCCAAGTCGTGCGCCCGCTCGTCCCTGCGGCTCGTTTCGTCCAAGACCTGCTGCAGGGTTTCCCGGAGCTGATTCAGTCTCGGTTCATCGGGATAAGCAGCCAGAGCTCGTGTTACTTCCGCTGCCGCCGCAGCTACCCGTCCGTCCGCCTGCAACTGGCGGGCACGTGAGAGCGCCGTATGAATCGTAGCTTCGCGCTTTTTATCGGCGATCAACAGGCGCAGACTTTTAGCCTGGGCGTTGGCGCCGTCCAGGGCCAAAGCTCGCTGGACCAGCGATTCCGTTTTCTCCAGGTCGGTGTGGACGGTCGCCGAAGCCCCGCTTAGCAAAGCGTCCAGCAATGCGGCCCGCACATACTGGTTGCGCTCAGCCAGGGAATGGGCGCTTTCCAGCAGTTTCAAGCCCGCGTCGAATCTCCCCTGTTCGATCAGTTGCTTGCCTTCTAAAACCAGCTCCTCCGCTTTGGACAGCCGCTCAAGCCCGGCTCGCGCCAGCTTCTCCATCGGCGCCAGCTCCGTGTCGTCCGGGAATTCGGCCTGCGCGCCCAGGATGATTTGCAGCGCGGGAGTGAAATCGCCGGCCTTCAGCGCTGCGTCAGCCTGCTCGATGATGCGAGTCTTGCGATCCGAGGCAGCCTGCTGGTTCTTGCGCCGTTGTAGCCTCTCAATCTCGAATTCCAGCCCAGGGTACTGGCGGTAAATGGTCCGCAGCATCTCCCATTGGTTCAGGGCGTCTGCATACTGCCCGCGATCCTCCAGGTTTTGAGCGCGAGCCACGATGGCGTTGATCTGTTCGCGCCGCGCTGAAACTGTCTTCAGCGCTTGTTCGAAGTGACTTTCATTCGGATGCCTCGCAAGCGCCTCTTCGAGCATTCCCACTTTGCGATCCAGGTCGGGCTCGGCTTGCACCTCGCGATCCATTCTGGCGATAAAGGCGGAGAGCGCCTGCCGCTGCGCTTCGCCGATATCGAGCTTCAAGGAATGAAACAATGCGTGGTTCGGATACTTCGCCAGATATTCGTTACAAATGGCAAGACCGCCGTCGAAGTTCCCGGTCTCCAGGCTCTTCTTCGCCTCCTCATAGGCGTCCCGCAGCGCCTCATGTTCGGAGCGGACCTTATTGAACATGTCCTGGTAGGCAGCCGCCTTATCGACATCGCTGCGTTCCGGCGCCTCCCTATCCAGCGCAATCAACAACTCCATCTGGCTGAGGGCGGAGGTTACTTCCCCTTGCCGCCAGGATTCCAAGGCCGCTTGGTAGTGCTGCTCTTTTTCCCGTTTTATCGAGAGATAGGTCTGTTCTTTGCGGTCGATGCTTTCGAGTAACTGCAAGGCGCGCGTGTCGCCGGGCTTTAACTGCATGAGCTTCTGCAGCGCTTGCCGGGCGTGGTTAAAGGAGAAGTTATCTAGGTGGTCCGACGCTAGCCGCAACCAGTTGTCGATCTGGTTCGAGCTTCGCTTACTCTCAATACTCGATTTCAGCCGGAGTGCGTCGGGATGGTTCGGATCCAGTTGGATGATCTGCTGGATCTTCTCCAGGGCGAGTTGGTATTCGTCGTCTTTCAACCGACGTTCAGCGCTGTCCAACAGTTGCCGGATGGTGCGGTTCCGGGTGGCCTGATCGATCTGCTTGCGAAGGGGTCTGATCTCCGGGTGCACATGCCCTTCGGATTCCATTTCCGTCAGGATTTCGCCCGCAAATTCGTACTCGGATTCCGCGAGAGCCGTCTTCGCCCGGAGCAGCCGGGTCTGCAGCTTAGCGGGATCGAAACGCTCGATCGGCTGGTTGTGGATTGCCTTTTGTAGCGAATCGGCGAACTCGCGGGCCGTCGAGAAGCGGTGCCACGGCTGCTTCGCCATAGCCGCATGGACGATCTGGCTCAGCGCCGGACTGACTGCCGGATTCAACTCCGATGCGGTCGGCGGGATCGATTTGCGAATGGCGTCAATCAGCTCTTCGTTCGTGGATCCAGTGAAAGGACGCCGGCGGGTCAAGATCTCATAGCAGACGACCCCCATCGCGAAAATGTCCGATAGCGCGGTGGAGGTTTGCAGCTCCAACTGCTCCGGGGCCATGTAGTAGAGCGTGCCTTTCAGCCCGACAGTGGAGTTGTTGTTGACCAGGTGCGCGACGCCGAAATCGATGATCTTTACCGAATCGTCATCGAGCACAAAGATGTTGCTCGGCTTCAGGTCGCGGTGCACCAGACCCTTTTCATGCGCCGCCTGGAGGCCTTTCAAAGCCTGCGTCATAATCTCCACGACGCGGTCCGGCGTAAGGCGCTGAGTTTGGCCGGTAAGAAGACTCGAAAGCGGCGCGCCGGGGAGCAGCGGCATGACGAAGTAGGGCTTTTTGGCGCCTCTATCCTCGAACTCACCGACATCGTAAATATCCACAATGTTCGGGTGATTCAGCGAAGAGAGAACGGCGCACTCCCGGCGGAAGAGGTCGAGGACGGCGCGATCCATGGAATCCCGGATCGTCTTGACGGCCACCTCGCGCCCCATCTGCTGATCGACCGCGCGATACACGACGCCCATGCCGCCTTCGCCCAGTACGTCGACCAGCTCGTAACGGCCTTTCACACTACGCATAGGGATAGTATTGGCTCAATTATTCCGCAGAAGACCTTGTTATGAGGAACGATGCAAGATTATAACCAATTCTTCAATTCAAGAGAGCTCTGTTGGAAATCGCGTTTGTTTTGATGTTAGGAGCTCGCGTGAGACGTAAGTCCGGCCGGCGATGGCCAAGGCGGAATCACTTTCTCGGGCGTCCAAGGGAGCCAAATCTGGCGGTCGCCACCGGGAAGCATCTGGCGTGCAATAGGCAGCATTTTAGCTTTGAATTTGCGCCAATCCGCATCGATCGAATGAATTGCCATGGGACGGCCGATACCGCTAATCACCGGAAGCGATTCATTGGCGTCGAGGGTCAGCTGGCGCAGTTCACGTATTGAGTTCCAGTCCAGGCGAATCGCCAGTCTGCGACGCAGTTGGGCTCTTAAGCAGCGATCGGGCGTAAGGTCACTAAACAGAGGATTGCGCTTCCGTTCCTGTTCGAAAGCTCGACAGTACTCGATGCACTTAGTAAGTAGATCCTCACCGAACCACCAATCCCCTATGTCAGCCGTGCTAGTACGAAGATCTCCCTTTCCGAGCACACGAGGGTCTGACGACATCGCACGATAGAGCTTGACGGGTCCTCGGATGACCTCGGCACGGAGGCTCGCATCTTCCACCAGGCTGTTCGAATGAGATACTTGGGCCACGATCAACGCCGCGTATAGGTCGCACACTCCGTTGAACGATGCGGGAAAGGGTGGGTGATCAGTCCTGACATACCTGGTAAATGGCGCCGCGAGGCCGCCCTTTTTGAGCAACGCGGTATAACTGGGCGTACTCAACAGAGACGGGAAGATCTCGTTTTTCAGCGTTTGAGCCAGTTGCCGCGCCACATCCGCCCACATACAGCATCCCCCCGGGATCCACAGGCAAATCGATGTCCAATTGATTTGGCGGAATTCGCCGATCTTCAGAAGGTCTGCATCGGTGCTGGAAGGCCAAGCCTACAAAAATGGATAACCTGCTTATCCATTCCGTTCTACACTCGACGCGCTCAGCCTGAAGTGAAGAAAGCCGTTCGCGTTTGCACCGGAGGAACCAGGGCGTACCCGCGCGAGATGACGGTTAGGCTCGCAAATTGAGAATCAGTCCCAAATAGCGGCGAGCGGTCTCCACCAGCGGCCGCGGAGCAGCAGCCACGTATTTCGCCTTCCGGATTTTCCAGTCGACGGATTTGATCTGATCGGAAAGAACAACGCCACTGATCTTCGATCCCTCGGGAATCGGGACTTCAAATGGATAGCCTTTGATCTGGCTGGTAATAGGACAGACAATCGCCAGGCCCGCTTTGGCGTTGTAGGAAGCTTCGGACAAGACGAGCGCGGGCCGCCGCCCCGCTTGTTCGTGGCCGGCCTGAGGATCAAAATCAAGGAGAATGAGATCGCCAGTAGCGGGAACCCAGGATTTACTCACCAGGCTTCATTTCCTCTCGGCTGTCCCCATCCGGTTTCGCCGTGGCGGTTTTTGGAAGTGATTGCCGAAAGAAGTTCATCGAGCGACCTTTCCTGCTTGACAGCGCGGATGATGAGGACGCCCGGACCTTCCACTTCGACTTGCACCGGGTCGCCTTCGCGAAGCTCGGCGCGTTCGGCAAGAGCTTTTGGGATTCGGATGCCGGTGCTGTTTCCCCATTTTGCTAGAGCGGTTGGCGTACGAGTTGCCATAGTCGTTCTAACTTTCAGTATATACAGCGGTATATACATCTGTTGTATCCGGTCCAAAGTCATTGCGCCTGAATCGCGACAATCCGGCATGTGGTGAAGCAATCTGGGCTCAGACAGAAACCGGAACATCTGCCCCCACTAATGCCGTAGAGCCTATTCATTGAGGTGGTGCTGGACGTGGGGGTCGAACCGCGATCGGCTATTTCGCTTCTATAAGTTGTAGATTCTACGTTGCCGCGTATTTCAAATTTGCCGCCATTCCCATGCACCATTACACGCGGGATGTAAGCCAGCCGGAACAAGGGGGCTCTGCCCCCTTGTATATCCCCCGGGATTTTTCGCTTTCGTGCCAGGGCTGGCGGGTGTAAGATTCAGGCGACCAGCCGGAAGATAGGGCAATGCAGGGATGCCCGAGCGCCGCGCTGAAGGCCGGGGCTCGTAGGGTGCGGGAACATGGCCTGCTGACTTCCTCATTCTTGGGATAATCAAATAGGAACTATCTATGACCGTCACGCTCAATCTACCGCCGAATATCGAGCAACTGTATCTGGCCGAAGCGCAGGCGCGTGGACTCGCGGTGCAAGAAGTTATCGAAGAGGCGCTTGTGGCGGCTCGGCAGCCCGTCGCGAGGGGAGAACAGGTAAGCCCCGAAGAATGGATGCGCCGTTTTAGGGAGTGGAGCGAGAGCCCTGCGCACGCCAATCTGCCCGTATTGTCGGAGTATGCGATGAGCCGTGAGTCAATTTACGAAGACCGTGGCCTTTAGCGCGTGATTCTCGTCGATACGAACATACTGTTGCGCTCTCATCCTTCCGACCCGCACTATCCAGCGGTAGAGCGTGCTCTTGCCAAATTAAGGCAAAACCGACAAGTGCTTTGCATCGCTACGCAGAATTTGGTGGAGTTTTGGGTAGTTGCCACCCGCCCAATTGAAAACAACGGCTTAGGAATGCGACCGGCTGCGACGGTTGCGGAAATTCAGAGGATGCGTAGAGCGTTTCAAGTGCTAGAAGGCGCTTCGGGAATAGCCGATGCTTGGGAAAAGCTAGTTAGTGAGTATCTGGTCTTGGGGAAGCAGGCGCATGATGCGAATCTTGTGGCCACCATGCTCGTCCATGGAGTACGCCGCCTGCTTACGTTCAATGGCGATGACTTCAAACGGTATGTATCCGTAGAAGTCATTTCACCTGCATCGGTAGGCGTGGCCACATTGTGAGACTCGGAGAGGTCAACGCTTTTCAGGCCCGCCCTGAAGCGTTAATCCAGGCAACGGCAAGCCCTCATCGGCTGCGGTCACCATGACGGCACGAATTCACCGAGGATGGAAGTGGATTTTTCGCTTTCGTGCCGGGGCTGGTGGGTGTAAGATTCAGGCGGGCCAGCCGGAGGATACGGCAATGCACGGATGCAAGCGGAGCGCCGTGCTGGAGGCCGCGGCTGGTAGGGTGCGGAGACGCGCTCGTCCGCCTTCCCTTCCCGTTCGCTCAAGGCCATTTCTGCGCGCCGTGCAGGATGCGCAGAAGCTCAATCACATCTCCCTTGACGCGATAGATCACGATGTACGGTAAGGAAGTTAGCACCAGCTCGCGTGTGCCGTCTTTCTTTCCCGCACGGCCACGGAGCGGAAATGTCAGCAATGCCGCTGGAGCGGCATAAACGGTGTCTATCAGTTCCGCCGCCCGGTCGGGAGCATTTTCAAATAAATAGTCCGTGATGCGTTCCAGGTCATCGGCGGCATGCTGGGACCAGCGCAGCTCCATCTATTGGCGCGATTGTTTTTCAGCGATGCGCTTTTCCAGGCGCGCGCCCACTTCCTCATGGCTCAATGATTGACCCCGGTCGGCGGACGCTATCCCCTTCTCCACCTCGCCGATGAACCACTCGTCATAGTCTACGAACCGTTCAATGGCCTCGCGCGCGAGGCGTTCGGCGTCGCTTCCGCGTGCGGCGGCCATGCGGCTGAGTTTGGCTTGCACCTCGGGGTTCAGATGGACTTCCATAGGAACTTATAATCTAAGGATTGCATGGTTCGCTGTCAACGAAATCGCAGGATTCTATGGTTCTGCGATAGCGTCCGTTCTTGGGGAATATCGGAGCACCTGCGCACTCCGGGCTGTAGCAAGCCCCGGCCTAAAGCGGTAAACCGGGCGGCCGCAGGCGCTTCATCGGCAGAGGTCCCAAGGGCCAGATATGCCGAGCAAGGGTGTATAGAGACCAGCGCAATATGAGCACGATGGCTTTCTCTTTTCTCGCCGCCGTCAAGCATCGTGTTTTCACACACAAGCCGGGGCTCTCGTCCTTCGACACGGCCCGGACTTGCTATTACACGCGGAGATGTTGATTTTGTCTAAGTGATTGAACTATTAGTGGTGCTGGAGGTGGGGGTCGAACCCACATGAGAAGTGAATCCCGCGGGATTTTGAGTCCCGTGCGTCTGCCAGTTCCGCCACTCCAGCGCGATGCAGAATCAAGATGAGTATAACAATCGGCTGACCTCTGCCAGCTATTGCCAACCGCCTCCGAGAGCGCCATAGAGCTGGACTAGAGTCAGCGCCTCGCTCTGTTGCGCACTGGCGAGGTTTAGTTGCGCTGAGAAGAGGGCGGAATCCGTCGTGAGCACTTCCAGGTAACTGGTAGCTCCGCCGCGATAGCGAAGACGAGCGAGCCTGGTCGCGTCTTGTGCGGCTTCGACCAGCTTCTCCTGTTCGATGCGGGCGGCGCGCTGCTTGTTGAGAGCGATGAGCGCGTTCGAGACGTCATGGAAGGCGGTAATAATCGTCCTTTGATACGTGACGACCATCTCCTCTTTGGTCGCCTCCGAGAGCTGCAGTTGACCGCGGAGTTTACCGCCTTCAAAGAGCGGCTGAGCGAGCGATCCAATGCCGTAAATAGTCCGACTGCTCCAATCGAAGAGATTCGCGAAGCTGTTACCCCCGACTCCACCGGAAGCGCTGATTGACAATTGCGGGAAGAACTGCGCGCGCGCTACGCCGATTTGTGCATTGGCGGAAATCAGTTGCGCCTCAGCTTGCTGTATATCCGGCCTGCGCTCGAGGAGTTGGGACGGCAGACCCGTTGGCAGATCCTGTGGAGGCGGAATGAGCGCGTTGGGATCGGTATGCGCTACCGGGCCAGGACTTTGGCCCAGCAGCAGCCGCATATCGTTCTCCTGCTGCTGAATCTGTTGTTCAATTTGAGGGATCTGGGCGGTCGCGGTATAGAGCAGTTGTTCGGCTTGGCGGACGTCGGAGAGCGGAGTGGCGCCCCCGCGTTCGAGAGTGCGGGTCAACTCAACAGAGTTCTGGCGAACCTTCAGCGTCTGGCGCGCGATATCAAGGTCGCGATCGAGTAATCGAAGCTGGAAGTAAGTCGCGGCGACCTGCTGCACTAAACTCAACCGGACGGCACGCTGCGCCCACGTTTGGGCGAGCAGCACAGCACGCGCGGCTTCTGTCTGCCTGCGGTAAAGACCCCAGAAATCCGGGTTCCATGCCGCCGATAGATTCACGCTGCCATCTACCAGCGGGTTCGGGAGAGAGGAGACGCCCAACGTACTCGGCAGTTCGGCGCCAATGCCTGTGCCACCGACGCTGAAGGTCGGGAACTGTTGTGCACGCGTGACTCTTACCTGCGCCTGCTGTTCGAGCACGTGTTGTGCGGCGATGCGCAAATCGTAGTTGTTCGTCAGCGCGATGTGGATCAGGTTCTGTAGCTCGGGCTCGTGAAAGACTTGCGCCCAGCGCTGATCTCCGAGACTGCTTGCGGGATCGCTTGCAACGGGAGTATTATCCGGGCCGCGGAAAGTCGGCGTTGCGGGTACTTGCGGGCGGCTGTAGTTTGGCCCTACCGTGCAACTCGATAGAACGAGGAGCATGGCGCTTAGGGCGGCCGCCCCGGCTAGTTTCGAACGTTTGGAAAGGAAGATCATGCGTGCCCTTCCTGGGGTTGCGCGGCAATGCCCGCGCCGTTCTCATCGCTAGCTTCCGGGGCATGGATCGAGTCCATGGTCGTGCCCTTGCCTCCTCGCACGAAACGGTGCGACAGGTACTCGACGACTCCAAAGGTGACCGGAACCATGAGAATGCCGAGCACCGTGGCCAGAAGCATGCCACCGATCACAACGGTGCCTAGAATACGGCGGCCGACCGCGCCGGAACCGCTGGCGGTCCACAGAGGCAGACATCCAAAGATGAAGGCGAACGCCGTCATCACGATGGGACGGAAGCGCAAGCGGGCGGCAGCGAGAGCGGATTTCGAGATACTTTCGCCCTTTTTGTAATTGATTACGGCGAACTCGACAATCAGAATGGCGTTCTTCGCCGAAAGACCGATCAACATGATGAGGCCGATAGTGGCGAAGATGTCGTTTTCAAACGATCGCAAGGTGAGCGCGAGATAGGCGCCCAGGATAGCGACGGGAGTACTGAGCAGAACGCTGAACGGCAATGTCCAGCTTTCGTACAGAGCGGCGAGGATGAGAAAAACAAACAGCAGTGACAGTGAGAACACGACCCAGGGGGGAAGACCTTCGGCCGCGCGCTGCTCCTGGAAGCTCATTCCCTGATAAGAGAAGCCCATAGCGGACGGCATTGTGCGGTGGAAAACGTCTTCGAGCGCAGCACGCACCTGACCGGAGCTGTAGCCGGGCGCGCCGACAATGTTGAGCTGAGCCGCATTGTATTCGTTGAAGCGCAGGACAAACTCCGGACCGGTGATTTGTTTTACATGCACCAGCGAGCTGAGCGGCACCTGGCTGCCGTTGGCGCTGCGGACGTAGAACTGATTGATGTTCTGGATGTTGGTGCGAGTATTGCCTTCGGCCTCGACGTAGGTCTGCCATTGACGGCCGAAGCGGTTGAAGTAGTTCACCAGATAGCCGCCCATGAAGGTCTGCATGGTGGTGTAGATGCTGGCGAGGTCTACCTGCTGTTGCGCTGCCTTCTCACGATCAACGTCGGCGTAAAGCTGCGGTACTGCCGGGAGGTAAGAAGGAATCGCCGCCGCAATTTCGGGACGCTTGGATACCGCCCCGAGAAAGGCGAACAGATTTTTCGTCAGGAAGGTTGGATCGTCGTTGCCCGACTGGTCCTGCAAGATCATAGTCACGCCACCGGAAGTACCGATACCGGGGATGGAGGGCGGCGGGAAAGAAAAGGCCAGGCCTGAACCCACGGCGGCAAGCTGCCGCTGCACACTGCCCTGGATGGCTGCCAATTGTTCTTGTTTGGATGTGCGCACGTCCCATGGCTTGAGGGAGACGAAGAAGAAGGCGGTATTGGTGCTTTGGGTCATCGTAAGGAGACTAAAGCCATCGACGCCGATGACGCTCCCGATGCCCGGCGTCTTCAGCAGGGCGCTGGTCACCCGCTGGGCGGCAGCATCGGTCCGCTGCAG
Source organism: uncultured Acidobacteriaceae bacterium (assembly GCA_963849445.1). Lineage (GTDB taxonomy): Bacteria > Acidobacteriota > Terriglobia > Bryobacterales > Bryobacteraceae > Bog-105. The sequence continues at coordinate 31,720 of CAWKHS010000018.1, forward strand.
GGATGAGGCGTCAGGCAGTTGCAGCGCGACGAACATATAGCCCTGATCTTCTTGCGGAATGAAGCCCGTGGGCAGCCTGCCACCCATAAAGACAGCAAGAGCAGCGATGATACCCAGCACCAGCATGCTGAAGCCGGCTTTGTGAAGCATTACGCCCGAGGTGGAGACAAAGGCATCGGTGGTTCGACCGAAGAGGCGATTGAAGCCATCAAAGAAGACACGGAGCGGTCCGCGATGGCGCTTTTTGTCCTTGGGTTTGAGCAGGAGCGAAGCCAAAGCGGGGCTCAGCGTCAGCGCGTTGAAGGCGGAGATCAGCACCGAAATAGCGATAGTGACGGCAAACTGCTGGTACAGGCGGCCTGTGATGCCGGGAATAGCGGCCGTGGGGATGAATACCGCGGCAAGTATGAGAGCGATCGCAACAACAGGTCCACCGACCTCTTCCATGGCTTGGATGGTCGCGTTGCGCGGCGTCATCCCTTCGTCGATGTGATGCTCGACCGCTTCGACCACGATGATGGCGTCGTCGACAACGAGACCGATGGCCAGCACCAACCCGAAGAGCGAAAGAGTGTTGATGGAGAAGCCGAGCACTGGGAAGAGAATGAAGGCGCCGATGAGCGACACGGGCACGGCCAAGAGCGGAATCAAGGTAGCGCGCCAGCCCTGCAGGAAGACATAGACGACCAGTATGACCAGCAGCAGGGCAATGCCGAGCGTGATCACAATTTCGTGGATACCTGCCGTGACAGCTTTCGTCGTATCGAGCGGAACGCTGTAGTGAATGTCTTCCGGGAAGGTGGCCGAGAGTTCCTTCATGCGGCGGCTGACCGCGGCGGCGGTTGCGACCGCGTTGGAACCGGGCAATTGGTAGACGGCCAGCACGCCGGATGGGGCGTTGTTATAGCGGGCGGACAAGTTATAGATTTGCGTGCCCAATTCGACGCGCGCCACGTCACGCAGGTGCAGGATGGAGCCATCGGGATTGGCGCGAATGATGATATCGCCGAACTGTTCCGCTGTGACCAGGCGGCCCTGAGTGCGGACGGTGTAGGTGAACTGTTGTCCGAGAGGGACAGGTTCACCGCCGATCTGGCCAGCGGGGTTCACGTTATTTTGTACTTGCAGAGCATTGATGACGTCGGTAGCGGTAACGCCGAGCTTCGCCAACTGATCGGGATTCACCCAGATTCTAATTGCGTACTGGCCGCCGAAGACCTGAATGCGAGAGACACCCGGAACGCGTGTTAGTTCATCCTGCAGCTTGATAATGGCGTAATTGGTAAGGAAGTCCGCTCCATACTTGCCCTTCGGCGACGAGAGCGCGACCAGCATGAGGGGAGAGGTAAGAGATTTTTCGATGACCAATCCAGAAGCATTCACCTGCGCGGGAAGCTGGGCTTGCGCTTGCGACACGCGGAGCTGCGCGAGCACCTGGTCGGTATCGGGATTGGTCTTCACATCGAAATCAACGTACACGGTGGCCTGGCCGTTGTTGGCGTTGACCGAATACATATAGAGCATGTTGTCGACGCCATTCATCTGCTGTTCGATGGGAGTGGAGACAGCCTGCTCCAACGTTCTGGCGTCGGCGCCCGCATAAGTGGCCTGGACGAGGATTTCGGGCGGAACGATGTTCGGGAATTGCGATGTCGGCAGACTCGAAATGGAGATGGCGCCGAGAATGACCGTAACGATGGCGATGACAATGGCGACAATAGGCCGCCGGATGAAGAACTTGGACATGATTAGTTTTCAGCCGACCGAGTGGTGGAGGTGGGGGCGGCATCACTCGCGCTAAGCTGCGGAGCGACGGGAGCGCCTTCCCTCAGTTTCTGCAGATTGTCGGTAATGACGCTCACGCCGGGCTCGACACCGCTGTTAACAATCCAATAGTCCTTGCCATACTGAGGTCCAAGCTTTACGTTGGCAATGTGAACCTTATTGTTCGCGTCAACGGTGTAAACCTGGTTGATGCCTTGCAGTTCCTGAACAGCGATTTGAGGCACGAGCAGGGCGTCTCGACGCACTTGGGTTTCGGCCGTGACGCGACCGAATTGACCCGGCCGAAGAATATTGCCGGGATTGGGGAACGTAGCAGCGATGCGGATAGCACCGGTTTGCTGGTTGATTTGACGATCCACAAACTCGATCTTGCCTTTATGCGGATACGTTTCGCCGTTGGTGAGAGTGAGGGTGAGCGGTACCGCAGTGGAGGAGTGAAGAAGGTCTCCTCCCGCTTCACGTGCCCGCGTCGCCAGCGCCAGATATTCGGCGTCGCTGATAGAGAAATAAACCTTGATGGGATCGAGCTGCGAAACGGAGGTGAGGACCGACTGAGGACTGACGAGGTTTCCGACCTGCGTGGTGGCCTGACCGGCTACGCCGCCGATCAAGGAACGCACCTGCGTGAACCCGAGATTCAGTTTGGCAGTTTCGAGGGCGGCTTCGGCAGAGGTGACAGAGGCTTGCGCGGTTTTGACGGAAGCTTGCGCGGAATGAACGGCCGCCTCCTGTTGCGCCTGCATCTGCTTGTCGTTATCGAGTTGGCTTTGTGCGATGGCGTGGGCTTCCGCTAGCGGTGTGTCGCGCTTGACGTTAATTTGCGCCAGCTCAAGCTGCGCCTGCGCTTGATTGACCTGAGCTTGTGTTTGCGCCACCTGGCTCTGCGCTTGGGCCACCTGCCCTTGCGCCTGATCTACGATGGCCTGAAAGGGCCGCGCGTCAATTTCAAACAGAACCTGCCCTTTGGTCACCACCGAGCCTTCGCGGTACGTTTGGCGAATGAGGTAGCCGCTGACCTGCGGCTGAATCTGCGCATTGACGTAGCCATCGAGAGTACCGACCCACTCACCCGTCAGCGGGACGTCGGCTTGACGCACTTTCACGACTGAAACAGGCATGGGACCCATCGGGGCGGGGGCAGATGCACTCGTTTTGCCGCCGCAGCTAGCGAATGTGACAGATATTACGGTCAAGGCGACACCAGTGAGACCAAACTGCAGGGCCTTTCGACTTGTCAATTTCGATTCTTGAGATAACGACAACTGCTCCACACGGTTCCTCGCTTTTCAGTTGAACAGAAAATATACATTCCTGTATCTTTTAGCGCTTGCTCCTCATCAAGATGCCGAGATCCTGGCAAACGATTCAGATGAAGCGTGACAATCCAACAAAACCCGTCGCGAACGCCAGTGCCCGGAAGCCCATTGCCACAAAGCAGCGGCGCCGTGCGGTGGTGACCCGCAAAGAGCTGATCCGTGCGGCGCGGAACGTTTTTGCGCGAGACGGGTTCGAACACACGCGCATAGAAGAGATTGCAGCCAGAGCGGGAAAGACCAGAGGCGCTTTCTATGACAACTTCGAAGACAAAGAAGACGTGTTCTTCGCTATCTACGAAGAGGACATCTTAAGGGATCGAAAAACATTTCTTCCGCGCCTGCATGCGGCCGCCACAACCGACGAGCGCATCGAAGCTGTGACGGATAATCTTCTTGCACTATTACGGGATCGTCAAAGATGTCTCCTCAATCTGGAATTCAAGATGTATGTCATCCGCCACCCGGGCAAGCAGAAGCGGCTTGCGGCTTTACACGCCGCCATGCTGCTGCGTTGCGTCATGGCGGAGATCAAGCAACTAATCCCCGAAATGGGCGAGATGACCTCTGCGAACATAAGCCAAACGTAAGTTGGAGCTCACCGCGGCCGTGGACGGGTTCGCTCTCAACAAACTCTTTACGCCGGCCAGCGTCGCGGAAGAGCAGGTACGACGCTCACTGCGGCTGACGCTGCGTCACACTCTGTTCAAGGACAACAATGATGGCCCGCACTAATGGGAATAGTGAGGCTAGGGGTACGCGTCACTAAACACCCTATGCCGATACCGGACTTGCCGGAGTGGAGAATGGCGCCTATGCCGCCATGCCGGTAGTTTGGATTTATGCAACAAGAAGCTTTTCGCTGGGCGCCTTTGACGGTTGCTTTGGCTGCCGGCTTGATCATTTTAATTCGCAACGCACAACTCTCGAAGGAGCGGCGTTCTCCTGGCCAGTGGTTTATTTTCCGGATGTACCGCTTCATGCAGTTCATTTGGGCACTGGTGCGCGGCATCGACGTGGGTTATCTGGAGTACCGGCGCGTACTGCAACAAACGCGCATTGAGGTAGAAAACGAGCGTTGGTTGGGAAAGCTGATCAAAGGCCGGCGAGACGAAGCGGTTCTCAGCCCCATTGAGCAGGAAGCGTAAGGTTTTCACGTATTGGGTTCAACGCATAGGCATCTGGCAAGGGCGCGAGTCACGGCGAGCTTGCCCTGTGCTCAAGTCATGCGGGTTCATGCCGATAAGCGGCTGTGGAGGGGTGTGATCGTTCTGGAACTAGTTAGGCGGCCGCGTGCAGTGGTGGAAGTTCTCCACGGAAGAACTGCTGGCGGAAGCGCGCGCGCGTTCGCGCCGGTTGCATCTGGCGCTGAGCCTGATACTCTCGGTAAATCTGGCGGTGGTCTCAGGCGCGGTGACGTTTTGCGCGCTTGCGTTCGGCAATTAGCGTGCATTGCCGGGCGTTCCGCACTTAATTGTGGGCGGACCGATCGCCGCAGCCTGGAAAGCTCTGCCACGCCATGCGCCCGGTCCAGCCGAGTTCACGCAAGCCTTTTTCTGACGACCAATACGCGTCGGCAATCCACTCCTTCACGACTCCGAATTGAAAGCTCTTATCGTTGACGGCGGAAGTCAGCAGCGCGTCCTGCTGCTGCCGATGTGAGATCCCGGAACGGTTTCCGATAATGCCGTTGCGCCTGGTTGTCAAACTCGGCAAGCGCATGGAGCAGTTCTTCTCTGACTTTCTCAGATTCGACGGTCATGATCAGATCGATGACGCGGCTACACGACGCCGCTGCACTGCCGGGCACAATACGTTCTCCGAGAGCGATGAGCGTTTCGTTTTGCGCAGCGCTAAAGAATTGCAGGCCGGAGTGATCTTGTTCGGCGTGGAGCGCCGATGCCGTGCCTAGCGCCGCGGCGGTCTGAAGGATGTTGTAGATCCAATCCCGGCGGCTTACCGGCGAGATGCGGGTTTCGTCCGGATCGTCAAGCATCAAATCATAAAATATCATCGGAACGATGGCTGCGATGAGCAAGTACGACGTGCTGGTGGTTGGTTCGGGCGCTTCCGGCGGCTGGGCGGCGAAGGTACTAGCCGAGAGCGGACTACAGGTTCTTATGCTCGACTGCGGTCGTCCGCAACAGGACAAGAACTTCAACGAGCACCTGCCGGTGTTCCGTTTGAAGTACCGCGACATCCGATATCGGCAGCTTGTGTCGCCGATTGTCGGAAAGACTCGCCCGGTGCAAGGGCAATGCTACGCGTGCACGGAGTACAACTACGAATGGTTCGCTAACGATCACGACGAGCCGTATACGACCGCGCCAAACATGCCGTACAGCTGGTTCGGACGGCTGCGTATGGTGGGCGGACGAACGAACGTCTGGGGCCGTCAATGCTACCGCTTGAGCGATCTGGATTTCAAAGCTGCCTCGCACGATGGATTCGGCGAGAACTGGCCCATCAGCTACAAGGACGTCGCGCCGTATTACGACCTGGTTGAACGCTATGTCGGAATCTCGGGAACGCGCGACGGTAACGACGTTTTGCCCGACGGGCAATATCTGCCGCCGATGGGAATGACTTGCACCGAATGGCAGATGCGGGACTTGGTGAAGAAGAAGTTTGGGCGCACCTTGACGATCGGGCGCACGGCGAACTTAACAACTCCTCTGAACGGGCGTCAAGCTTGTCACTATTGCGGGCCGTGCGAACGCGGGTGCATGACGCACTCTTACTTCAACTCGTCGTTCACCACGGTGAAAGATGCGCTCGGAACGGGTAAGTGCGAATTGATTCCGAATGCCATGGCGTATAAGGTGCTGATGGATTCGTCCAAAAACCGGGCTACCGGCATTCTGTACGTCGACCGTGTAACGCGCCAGATGCATGAGGTGCATGCGAAAGTGGTTGTGCTGGCCGCCTCGGCCATGGAATCGACGCGGATCTTACTGAATTCGTCGACGCGTGAATACTCGAATGGCCTGGCGAATTCGAGCGGTGTCCTGGGGCATTACTACACCGACAGTTTGAAGGGCGGGAGCGCCGAAGCGACCGTGCCGCATCCGGTGCGAAACTTTTCGATTGACGGTCCGCATCGTCCAAACGGAGTTTACTTGATGCGCTTCCGCAATCTGCCCGGCGGGCCGAAGATGAAATCCTTTCTACGCGGGTACGGCTACGAGGGGGAGAGCGGGATTGACTTCGATGCAGCGGCTCCGGGGTTCGGTGAAGCGTACAAGCGGGCCGCGAAAATACCGTACGAGACGTTTACGCTGCTGGGTTATGGAGAGTCATTACCGCGGTTTGAGAACTATGTAGAACTGGATCCGCAGGTGAAGGATGCGTTCGGCATTCCCGTGCTGCGGTTTCACATTGCCTGGGGCGATAACGAACGCAACCTGGTGAAAGACGCGGGAGAGCAGGCGGCTGAAATGCTAGAAGCGGCGGGGATGAAGGACATCAAGGTACACACGGACATTCATCTGCCGGGGGATGCCAATCATGATGTGGGGACGGCGCGCATGGGGAGCGATCGCGAAGAAATCCGTGTTGAACCAGTTTCAGCAGACGCACGATGTGAAGAACCTGTTCGTGATGGATGGCGCGTGTTTCAACTCGCCGGGCTGTCAGAATCCGACGCTGACGATTATGGCTCTGGCGGTGCGTTCGTGCGATTACCTGAAGGAGCAGTTGAGGACGAATGATATTTGACGAATGATATTTAGCGTCCGCTCCATTCTGTCGCGGCTCGGCTACGGCCGTTAGCGCGCTCGTTGGCGGGCCGCGGCTCACTGAGAGAGATTTAGCGCATCGCTTGCAGGCGGGCGATGCGGTCGGCTGTCGATGGATGCGTTGAGAAGAGCTTCATCAGGGCTTGGCCGCTGAACGGCTGGATGATGAACATGTGCGCAGTGGATGGAGTCGCGTCCATAGGAATGCGTTTGGAATAGGCATCGAGTTTTTGCAGCGCCGAGATGAGCTTGTAAGGGCGTACCCGTGTATTTGGCGGAAGCGGCATCGGCGTCGAACTCGCGGCTGCGTGAGATGGCCATCTGGATGAGCATTGCGGCGATAGGAGCAAGGATGATCATCAATATGCCACTCCAACCACCTCCTTCTTCCTCGTCGCGCGAACCTCCGAAGAAGAACGATATGCGCGATAGGAAGGTTATGGCGGTGGCGATGGTTGCGGCAACGGAGCTGATGAGGATGTCACGGTGCAGGACGTGGCCGAGTTCGTGCGCGACGACGCCTTCGATTTCGTCATCGGACATGGTCTGAAGGATGCCGGCAGTGAACGCGACGGAGGCGTGCTGGGGGTTGCGGCCGGTAGCAAAGGCGTTCGGGGACGGATCATTGATCAGCCAAAGCTTTGGCATCGGGATTCCCATGCGCTGGGAGAGTCCGCCGACGATCGGCGCCACGCGTCCGTATACCATCGCGTTCTGCTCCTGCGTCACCGGCTGAGCTGAATAGGTGGCGAGCGCCAGCTTCTCTGAGAAGAAATAACTGAAAAAATTGATGCCGACCGCGATGACCAGGCCGATGTAAAGGCCGTTGCGGCCGCCGAAGGCCTCGCCTAAAAAGAGCATCAGGCCGCTCAACAGGCCAAGTAACAAGACTGTTTTGACGGTATTCATGAGTGTTCACCCTACGGGTGTCTCCACTCGTTAGATGAAACTGGGGCGAAAAAGAAGCGTCAGGGTTGGGTGCTGGTTTGACTCGTGTTGGTTTGCGTCGAGGAAGCGGTTGATTTGTTCCTTTTTCGCTTGCTCCTGGCTCTTCGAGGTGCTCGTCCCCGGAGTCGGCGTGACGCGTCTTGGCTACGTCCGGATTGTCTGTTCCGGGCTGTTGGTGCGGTACATCGGGATTCCCCTCGGTGGGGCTTTTCGCTGCCGGATTGTCGTGTCCAGGACTTTGCTTGGGGGCGGGCACGCGCTGTTTGCCGAGATCGGGACTGTCCGTTCCGGGTTTCTGCTGCGGCACATCCTCGCTGTTCTGTGTTGAACCGTTGCTCGATGGGCTCTGCTGCTGGCCTAGCAATATGCCGGGTCCGCAACTCAGGCCGGCGGCTAAAAGAGTGGTCATCAATGTTCGCATCAGCTTCCCTTCATAGTATGTCGCGATGAGATTCAGCTCTGTCGAACATAGAAGACGCTTTGCCGGCGCGGACCATTCAGGCTACACGGACTTTTCAGGCAACACCTGTTCGATCGCCGCTTGCAGTGTTTTCATATTGAACGGTTTCGTCACGCGGGGTCCGAAAACCTCCGCGCCCCTATCTCTCAATTGCTGCCCACTCTGCGCGGTGAGGTAAATGACCGGGATCGCATGTGCAGATTGGATCTGCCGTGCTGCTTCAATGCCGTCCAAAGACCCACTCAGTCGTATGTCCATCAAAACAACATCGGGTCGCAACGATGCCGCTCTCGCAATCGCGTCCTCTCCCGACGAAGCCTCACCGATAACAACATACCCAAGCTCCTGCAACTGGATCTCCAGGTCCAGCCGGATAATCTCGTCATCTTCGACAATGAGTATCTTCGGTTTCATGTGCAAACTCCGAACTAAGTCGACACTTGCGGGAACAAAATCTTGAAGCGCGTGCCGGGATTACTCTCTGCGGTAACAACGCCGTCGAGTTGTCTTGTCAATACCCGTACAAGCTGGAGACCGAGGGACTTTGAGTTTGCCCAATCGAATCCGTCCGGTAATCCCACCCCATTGTCTTCCACCGCAAGAGTGCAATTCCCCTGAATGCACTCAAAAAACACTTTGATGGCGCCGTTTCGCGCATTGGTGAAGCCATGTTTCAGGGCGTTCGTGACAAGTTCATTCACAATGAGCCCGCAAGGAATCGCCCGGCTCACCTCCAACTGAGCGTCATTCACATAGAGGGATAGGTAAATCTGCTCCTCGCCTATGCCGAAGAATGAGAACAGGTCTCGCGTCAGCCGGTTGAGGTAGGCGCCGAAATCGATGCGCGCCAGATCCGGCGACCGGTATAGCAGTTCGTGGATACTGGCAATTGCTTGCACGCGGTTTCGCGCTTCCTCGAACATGCCGCGCGTTGCCGGGTCGGGGACTTGTTGGGATTGCAATCGCAGCAAGCTGTTGATGACCTGCAGATTATTTTTGACCCGGTGGTGGATCTCCTGCAGCAGAGCCTCCTTCTCGTTTAGCGAACTTCGCAACTGTTCGTCGGCCCGGCGACGCTCAGTGTCGTCTCGCATGACCTTAGCGAATCCGCGCAGCCGGCCTTTTTCATCGGCCATTGACGTGAGTATGCCGCTGGCCCAGAACCGCGTGCCATCTTTACGGAGGTGCCATCGATCGTCCATCGATCGCCCGGTCGATCGAGCGCGTTCGATTTCCTTTTCAGGTTCCCCTTTGGCGACGTCTTCGGGGGTAAAAAGAACGGCCGAAAACTGCCCCAGAATCTCCGATTCGCTATAGCCTAAAACACGCTCCGCGCCCGTGTTCCAGCTCACAATTCTGCCATCCGGGTCCAATTGCATCAGTGCATAGTCACGGACGTTCGAAGCGTACAGCCGAAAACGCTCCTCGTTTTCGCGCAACAACTGCTCCGCTTGTTTCCGGTCATCGATATCGACGCACGCCCCGGTGAGGTACATGGGGTGGCCTTGTTCATCTCTTGCCACCTCACCCTGATCCAGCAGCCAATGCTCGCTTCCGTCCGGCCACACCACGCGGAACTCTGTATTTAAATGCGCTCCCTCGTGCAATGTGCGATTGAAGGACGCGATGACCTCTTGGCGCTCTTCCGGATGTACGATTTCGTAGAAACGTTCAATGCTCTCAAAATCTCGACCCGGAGCAACACCGAACAGCTTCCGCAAGCTTTCATCCAGCACATCCACGTTCGTACGGAGGTCCCAGCGCCAGGTGCCTGTGCGGGCGGCCTGCAAAGCCACCGTCAAGCGCTCGTCTCGCTCCTTCAGAGCTTCCTGCATGCGCCTGCGCTCCGTTGTGTCCCGGTTGATCTTGGTGAAGCCGGTAACCACTCCCCTGGCGTCATGAATGGCAGAAAGCACTCCCTCTGCCCAAAATCGATCACCGTCTCCTCGCAATAGCCAGCGGGTATCATCCGCTGAACCGGTCATCCGTGCTTCCTCAAGTTCCTGCGCCGGTACGTTGCGGTTCCGATCCTCTTCTAAGAAGAACAGCCCGTAATAACGACCCAGAACTTCATCGGAGCTGTACCCCATGTTTCGCTCCGCCCCGGCGTTCCAGCTGTTGACCCGGCCGTCGCTGTCCAGCGTGAAGATGGAATACTCATTCACCTGCTCAACCACTCGCCGGAAGCGTTCCTCGGATTCGCGGAGAGCTGCACGTTCCCTTTCTATGTTCTTCTTCCCTCCGCATCTCGCTTTCGTGTTTGAAGAGCGCCAATTGAACGACACGGTTCACATCGTGTTCCTGTAGCGGTTTTGTGAGATACCCAAAGGGTTCCGTCCGCCGAGCGCGCTCAAACAGGCGTAGATCCGGATATCCAGTCATGTACACGACCGGGATATTGAGAGTCTGGAACTGCTCCGCCGCAGCAATGCCATCCAGCGTACCCGGAAGAACGATATCCAGCAGTACAAGATGGGGTATGGTCTTCGAAGCGTGAACGAGAGCCGTCTCTGCATCTTCCGCGATGGAGACTTCATACCCAAACGCCTCCAGGCTCTGCTTTAATTCATGCGCTACGATCTGCTCATCTTCGACAATCAGAATCCTGCTTCTTACCATTTAGTCTCCTCGTGTACCGTACTTACGCAAGCAAGGTGCACCATGAAGTGGTAAACGCCGGATCCAGGGCATCGCGCAGAACCCGTCTGGCTATTACAAGCTTTACATAAAAAACGGTGTAGACGTATGTTGCAGGAAAATTCAGACTGCAACGCAAGCATTGCCCGACGCTATCCCGCGAGTTTTACTGGTATTTGAGCAAGCGCTTTAGGAGCTTCAACAAACCTTCCAAGCTCTGTGCCTTGCTGATGGAATCGTATGCTCGCATTGCGTGCGAGGTAACTTATATCCGTGGGCCTGGTGCACTCTCGAACGGCTTCAGATTGCGTAAGATTGCGAGGCCTGCTCTCCGTCACCTGCCGCGCGGTCTTCGACGTACAGCATCACACGCCCATCACTCGTCCGCTCATCTGACGCCCGGCGGGCTCATGTGTTTTGTAGAACGTCCGGCCAACGATTCTTTCGAACTCCTTGCCCGTACCTCTCAGCTCTGGTGTTCTGAACTCTTACGAACTTCGCCTGCATAGCTTTTCGGAGTACTATCAGCATGTGGGGGCACCGAAAATCCTTATTGTCGAAGACGAGATGATTACGGCACTCGATCTCCAATGTGAGCTCTGTACGCTCGGCTATGAGGTAGCAGGGGTAGCCAAGTCAGGCGACGAGGCGCTACGCCTGACAAACGAGTCGAATCCAGATCTTGTCCTTATGGATGTGAAGCTCATCGGGAAAATGGACGGGATCGAAGCGGCAAAGCGGATTCAGGAACTGAAGGGTGTCCCAGTCGTTTACCTGACAGCGAATCCGCACGTCTTCGTCCGCGCTCCCGCTGAGATGCAGCATCCCCGTATGTGCCTGGCAAAGCCCTTTTCACCGCCTGACTTACAAGCCGTCATATCTATTGCTCTAGCGCACTGATCCGGCAATGAGCAATGGATAGCAGAGTGGCACGGCCTACCTTAGAAAGGCAGGCAGACACCTGGGGAGGATTCCCCCGCTGCGCGCCCGCAGGGCAGGGTAAAACCACATGGAAGAATTGAATGACGGCACGGTGCTCGCTTCAGAGCCTCCGAACATACCGCTCAGCAAGCACGCCACCATCGTCAGGGATATTCATCATCGGGTCAACAACAACTTGCAGGTGCTCATCAGCATCTTAAGTCTCCAGGCACGCCGAACTAGACACGATGAAGCAGCTAAGGTACTTCAGCAAACGCAAAGCCGGTTCCGCGCGGTTGCGAGCTTGCATGATCCGCTTTACAGCACGAAAGACTTTTCTACAGTTCATTTCGGAGATTACCTCGAAGCATTAGCTCGGCAACTCAAGAGCTTCTACAACGTAGGTTCGAACGTACAGCTAACAGTCTCGGCAAGTGACATGGCCCTGATCGCAGAAAATGCGCTACCGCTGGCGCTGATCGCTAATGAGCTGCTATCAAACGCGCTGAAACACGCTTTCAGCAATGGGTCTAGCGGCAATATTACCGTGAGCTTTGCGGTACGCTTCTCCTACCGCCCAGGGTGCCCCCCGTGAGTTCGGCGAACTGAGTATCACAGACGATGGCATCGGTCTGCCCACCGCGTTCGACTTCGACACAGCGGAATCGATGGGCTTCTTCTTGGTTCGAGTTTTCACCCGGCAATTACGAGGAAGCGTCCGAATTCAAACGAATCCCGGAACTTCGATCTGCATATCGTTTCAAACTACTACGTAGACGAATCCGACGCACACGTCTACTAACTGGCGCAATTTGAACATCGGCTGCAGAGTATTGTTAGGGTTTCCAGCTGGGTGGTCCTTGCTCGGCTGTGGTCGTCCGCCTGTCGGGCCTCCACTGAAGCATGGCGAGACGGCGGATGCAACCAGACCCTGCAGTTTCGCTATCTGGGCCAATCTTGGTCTCCAACGATGGCAACACGCCGGATGACGAGTATCACTCCATCCGCGCTTGTCATCCCGCAACACACGTTTCTAAGGAGTTCAACAATGTCAACAGAAGCGCGAAGTCGCCGCGAATCAGGCAGAACCCAGGGGTGTACAAGAGAGCACCCTGTTCCTGGCTCACCCTGATTTCTGAGCGGGATATTTTCGCCGGTGCCTAAAAACGTCGCTCGCGGTTTGCCATCGGGTACTTTCGTTACTGATCCGGTAGAAGCCGTTTAAGGGGATCCGGCAAATAACCCTCGGTCATTTGTAAATGATTTCCGAAATGACACAAGTGGATCTCCCATACCTAAGATCTTGGCGAGCGTCGCACGGTCGGCGTTAGACGGCAGCGGCTGAGGATCAGCCCCAAGAGGATTCCCGTAACCGCAAACGTCCCTGGTTCCGGTACCGCGCCCGGTGTGCCGATGCTGGTCACGGATGAAAAATTGGTGACCGTCGTGGTTCCATCCAGGTTGACATTAATGGTGGCCGCGAATCCATCCGTCAAATCGGCCGTCAAAGTCGGCATCGTACCCGCTGCATCCGAGAACATGCTGAAGGCGAACGTGCTTCCAGATGTCGATGTTCCATCGGGCGTATTGATAGCAGGCCCGTAGAGCCTCACGTCGAAGGAAAGGGAGTTGCCGTAAGTGAACCCATCGAAATAGTCGTTGAAGGGAGTTCCGTTATCGACGGTCACTGTACCGGGCAGAGTACCGGTCACATCAGCCGTTGGGCAGAACCCCTGGATGTTGACAGCACAAGCTGTAAGCGTTCCATCCGATGTGAAGTTCAAGACTTGCAGTGAGCCGGCTTGGGTAACCAACGGGCCGGGATTGAATTGAAAATCCAGAGAACCAGGCGTGCCGGAAATGGATGACGTATCGACGGTCACCTCGTAGATCACGTCAGCAGACGCCGAAGACGCAATCCAAATAAACAATGCGAAGAAAAGTACCGCGCGCTGGCACATGTTAATTAAGGCTCCCAGAATATACGACCGGCGTGAAGTTGATCGTGGTGTTTGCTGGATTCTTGAACTGTACAGTTACTGTAGCCGATTGCCCAGGCCCGAGGCTGCCCGATAAGGGGACGGTGATGAACGGGTTGCCGGCAAAGGTGCCGCTAGCATGGGCAAGCGTTACGCCTAGCGTAAGCGAGGTAATCACGACTTCGACCGGGCCAGTGATCCGGCTGCTGCTGAGGTTCGTGATGGTCACCGTCCCATTGAATGTCTGCGTGACCCTGCTATAGGCCAAGCCAGACGCGGTCGTGGAAATCAGCGACGACGGAACGATTGCAGCGGCACTTACTGTGGTAGTGGCCTCCGCAGCCGACTTGGCCGCCTCCACATTGCCGACGTTGTCAGACGCGATGCTGTAGAAGGCGTATGTGTGGCCGGTAGTTCCAGGATACGAGGCTTGAGTCGCGGTGGTATCGGTCTGCCAAGCCACGTAGGGAGCGCCGTTATCGGAAACGTAAACCGTATAGTCGAGAATGCCGGATCCGGTATCAGCTACCGGACCATTGCACGGGGAAAGTTGCGTTTGCCTGTGTGGACGGCAACTTGGTGACGCTGCTCACCGGAGCGATATCATCGATCATGTTACACCAGTTCTGAGTATCGATTGGTGCGTTCGCGTCGAATACCACGGTTGCCTGATTGCAGACAGTAGCACCGCTCGCGATATTCAACTTCGGATGAATGCTATAGAGGAGCTTGCCCTCGCCTTGAGGGGGAGCGGTGTCAGGCGGAAGAAAGCCGGCGGCTGGATCAGTAGTCACCTGCTCTGTGTTCGGGTCGAGTGTGCTAAAGCGCCAGGTCACAGCCCCCGTCGCGATATCCAGGCTCGCATCCACTTTCACGATCAGGTTCTGGTCTGGCCGCAGATCGAGACCGCCGCTGAAATGTTGCGCGCCGGCGGGCGGGGTTAAGGTATAGCTCCCGAAGGTAATCGGTCCCAGGCTAAAGGTCCTGAGATCGAGATTCACCGTGTCGAGTTTGTCGGTCACCAAAACGCGTTGCGCCGGTAAAGACGCGGTCGGTTCGTTCTCGAATTCGACGCTGTAGTTAAAGGATGTTCTGGTGGTGTGGAAATGCTGCGCTCCAGGCCCGAAGGGTCCGTACTTGGCATTGGGGTCAACGCTGGCTTTGATTGGCACGGGCGTGCAGAAAGGATTGACACCCTGGACGGCATTCGAGACTGCGGGGCAACCCTGCTTCGGGTCGGGCGCACACGTCTTGCCATCGGCGCTTACGTGATGGCGAGGCAGATCGCGGCATTCGGCCGGTGTCAATGGCTTAGGCGGTTCCGTCGGCGTACACGGGTTTTCTTCGGTTGGTTTTTGGAGCGGTACGCACGGCGGTAGGGGAATGGGGATTTTCGGATCTGTACAAGAAGACCCTTCCGGCTGGATGTCCCCCCGACGAATGCTGATAATCTGTCCGTCCGCCAATTGGCAAGTCAGGCGGTCACTGGTGTCGTAAGGTTTCAGCAACTTTGCTAAGGGACTTTCCAGTGCCGCTCCCGTTCCACCTACCGCTTGTGAGGCCGCAAATAGCGCGGCGTCGATGTTCATTTGGCCCAGGCTGTAAACCAGAGCGGTAGCGCCGGAACTGGAACTAAATGCGGCCCGGCCATTGGCGACAGAATTTTGCAGTTGGTTTGCAACATACTGAACCAAAGCCGCGTTTTCAGCCGGGGGGATCGTGACGCCCAGGTTAGCCCGAGCATAGTCCACAGCGCCTGCCGCCATCGGGCCGACCACGACACTCGGCTCGCTCCCCGGCTGGAGAAGAGGATCCCCGTTTGAGGCAAAAAATGTAAACGAACTGCCCTCCGTGAAGGTTCCTGGGATTGCCAGAACGAAACGGAGTTCGCCCGTGTAGCCGGCCGGGATTACCGGTACTAATAGAGGAACGTTCACGAAACCGCTCCCAGGTCCGGGCAACACATAGAGCGGCGCGAGGCTCCAGTCGGTGGCAATTTGCCCGGCTTGTGGTGGAGGCGGTTGCACGCTGAAATTGATCTCTAGCGGGATTCCCATCGGCACGTCAAGGGTAATTGGCACGTCGAGAGCATCGATATTGCCCCGGTTACCAAACATGACGTAGAACACCGGCGAAGTGCCGGGACGGACGACGCTAGGTCCCACCGCTTCGGCCCATACCTGAGCCGACCCGCCGGAATCGACGCCAAAAGCGCCGGGCAAAGTCGCAGTAATTCCGTCGGTATTGGTCACGACAACATCCCAGTTACCCGGCGTTTGTCCGGTCAGATCGAACACAGCGCCGATGGAGGAATTTCCGGGCTGAACCGCAATCTGAGTACCCAGGATGTCGGACTGACCCGATTTCCGGAGTCTCACGCCCGCGCCCGTCAGCATTCCAGCGCCCGAAATGACTCCCTCGGTTAGACCAGTGTTGCCGGCGTGCTTGGGAGTGATGGCGTCGATTGACAATGCACTGCTTCGTTCAAAAGCTCCGATGTCGCATTGCATCCCTTGTGGACGCAGCAGACCGCGCTGATCGGCGGCCGCGCAGGATGTGCCGCCAGTGCCGGATGTCGACGGATCGCCCGTCTCCAGGGCCGGGCTGACGCTCATTAGGGCCAGGGTTTGCGTAGTTCCGCCGTTCGAAGCGAGCGGTGCGAGGCCGGGATTCTGTCCGTAAATATCGCCGGAGGCCACGCCGGTGACGTGGCATGTGCCGGGGATGCCGGAGATCACGTTATGCCCTAGCGAAGTGATCGATCCTTGGCAGTCGGTGAACGCTGCCGGATTGGAGTCATTGTAATTTGCGCCGATGATACTGTTCGATACGGTGAAGTTATGGCCATTGGTGATCCCGCCCGTAAGGTTTGTGGCATGGTTCATGGCCATGGTCGTATTATTCGCGGTAACCGTGCCAAATTGCCCATTCGAGATAGCGCCGGCGACAGAGCCCTGGTTTGCGGCAAGGGTCACGTTGGTGAGCACCAGCGAGCCATAATCGTTGTAGATACCACCGCCTTCCGCGTTTGAGAGGTTGTTCGCGATGGTGCTCGACAGGATTTTGACCGTCCCGCCAAAATTGACGATGGCGCCGCCCTGGGTTTGCGAATTATTGAAGCTGAAGGTACTATTGGAAACTTCCGCTACGCCGGACGCGTTGTTATAGAGCCCTGCTCCGCCGTGGGGGCCGCCGACATTCCCAGAGAGTGTGACATTGTCCATCAGCAAAGTACCGCTATTGCTGACTCCTCCGCCGCCGGATCCGATGTTGGTGATCAAAACGGCGCTCGAGAGTGTGAGATTCCCCTGATTGTTGATTGCGCCTCCGTCCTGCAATGTAAACCCGCCGCTCCTGCCGTTCTGAATCGTGATGCCGCTGATCTTAGCGACCGCGCCCGCAGGGATCACCATTCCCCGGGCAGACGGATAGCTCCCGCAGCACGTCACGCCGGCGGCGCCACCGGCGTCAATAATGGTGGATTCAGCGCCCGCGCCGGTTATAGTGACCGTGCCGCGCACACAAAGAGCCGACATGTTCTCGACCAGTATGTGGGAATCAGTGACGACGCTG
The DNA here is from genome assembly GCA_963849445.1 of uncultured Acidobacteriaceae bacterium. Lineage (GTDB taxonomy): Bacteria > Acidobacteriota > Terriglobia > Bryobacterales > Bryobacteraceae > Bog-105. The sequence continues at coordinate 49,073 of CAWKHS010000018.1, forward strand.
TACGTGCAGGCGGGCGTGGCGCTCAACAGATATGTTCCGGCGGGCACGACGACTGTGCTGGCGCTGGTGGAAGCGCCGGCTTCCTGGATGGCAGCACGCAAGGTGCACACGCCGCCGCCCGAAGAAGTTGCGCAAATTCCGTCTCCGGGGTTCGCGTCTACGATGTCTGCCGTGCTGTTCACGGTGAACGTGGCTGAGATGGATGGCGCGACGCATAGCACCAACAACATGAGAAGGGCGGCCAGTCTTGATACCATGCCGCTCGAAACGGCCCAATCCGTCCGTATTTCGTTACTCATGTTGTCCCCCGTTTATCCCCTCGACGACTTACCCAAGACCGCCCCTCCCTTGAAGTTTTACTTTTGTTTCTTTCGTCAGCAGCTGGCGTTTTTTTGCTCGGTCCTTCCAGAGCCACTTATATTTTTGTGCGCTACCAAGATAATGTGAACCGGTATTCCCGGTCTGTGCGTTACCGCGCTTATAATGCAATATGATTAGGCGTCATTAAACGAGGAGGTAGCTATCGTGGGCCGGGGCGAAAACTACCTTCTGTCAGCTCTTCCTGATACCGAGTACGACCGTTTGCTCCCGGCCCTACAGGGTGTGACTTTCTCGCTTGGCGACGTCGTTTACGAGTCGAGTGGACTTCTGGAATACGTTTATTTCCCAACCACCTCAGTGGTTTCTTTGCTCTACACGATGGAAAATGGCGCGACCGCGGAGATGGGACTTGTTGGAAATGACGGGATCGTGGGCGTCGCTCTCTTTCTCGGCGGTGATACGACACCAAATAGGGCGGTGGTACAGATCGCAGGCGAGGCAGTTAGGATCAAGGCGAAAGTGCTTCAAGCCGAGTTTGCGCGGGGTGGTGCATTTCAGCAAGTACTGTTGCGTTATACTCAGGCGCTCATCACGCAAATCTCGCAGACGGCGGTCTGCAATCGCCTTCATTCGGTGGAACAACGCCTGTGTCGCTGGCTTCTACTGAGCCATGATCGAGTGAACTCCGATCAGCTTCCCATGACGCAGGAGTTCATCTCTAATATGCTTGGCGGTCGGCGGGAGAGCGTCACAGTTGCAGCAGGTCGACTCCAGGGTGCCGGATTAATCCACTATTCGAGAGGCCATATCAACATTCTCGACCGGAAAGGCTTGGAGGCGAATGTTTGTGAGTGCTATCAAATCGTAAAGGCCGAATTGGATCGCTTGCTTGGTTCCGCAGCGGCCCGGGCAACCAACAACTGACTACAACACTACCGGTTCTGATCGAGAAGCCTACGAAGAAAACCTCTGAGTTGTTCGAAGTTATCTGGGCGGGTCGCATATATATTTTTTCCGATTTGTACCTCAGCACCTTCGGCGATTTGGTCGACACAGAAAATTACGGCCGGAACGCCCTGCCCCAATTCGGCATGGTCTCGTAGCCGCGATACGATTCCTATCCCATCGGTCCCGAATCCGCCTCCGCTCATGAGAATCAAGTCGGGGCGTCGGCGCCTGGCGTTTAGCACCGCTTCCTGTTCGTTTCTTACCGGATCAACGCGGTAGCCATCGGCGGTTAGCAGCTTTTCTATACCGTCGCGCGTTTCTTCAACGTCCTCAATCACCAGAATGAGTCCTCCGAGGTCGTCATTTTCGTAAGCCGACATGCATTGCTCTTCCTCTAGCGCTTTTGCTCCGGCTATCAGCATAGATGGTTAAGTAACAAGGCGTCTGTGCGGTGAACCACGTCCCGCTGGCTTCTGTGAGCCTGTGCCCGGCACAAGGCCATCCAGAAGGACAAGCGCTTGAAACTCGGGATACGCTTGTGCCACTTTATCCCAAGATCTCGAAAGCGCCCTTGTCAGGAAGCTGCTCCGCGATGAGGCGTTTGGTACTTCAGTCAAATCCGGACAGCTGGTTCTGCCGATTAACCGCGGGCAGTCGCCAAGAGTTCACAAACCTTCAACCTGACTTTCCGGATAGCTCCTGGATCACGGGCTATCCGGAAAGTAGAAGGAAAAACAAACCCATTCTCGGCGGGTTCAAACGGTTTGGCCGATGCTTTTATCGGCGACAGCCGGGCAGCGAGTTTACGGTTCGATCCGCCCCCCGTAAACTGAATCCTGAATGAGGAGACTACCTTTTATCCTCTCGTTTATGGCAATGAAACGCCGCTACTTCCTCACGACAGGAGTAGTAGCGGGTCTGGCGCTCACGAGTTCCCTGCTAGCGCAGAAAAAAGACGTAGATCCGACAAAGGCGGATCCAATCAAGTATTTAAACCAAGCGCTCGATGACATGCAAACCCAAGCGTTGCGGCGTGGCGCCGTCGATTGGAATGCAATTCGAACTGAAGCGTTAAAAAGAGCGGCTCACGCTCAACTGACGGTTGATACATACGATGCCATCCGGTTCGCCCTTACGAGCCTGGGTGACCATCACAGCTCTTTTCATCCCACGCCGGCACTGGAACGGCTTGAATCAGAACGTAAGGGTCATACTGTCCAGAACGAAGGCGGGTCGAACACCCCGATGAGTCCGTTCGTAGGAAGATATGAACCCGACGGAACCACGGTGATCGCTGACGGGAAACGCTTTGCGCTGGTTGTCGTCACCAAATGCTTTCCCGACAACGAAAAACAATTCGTTGGCTACGAGAGCAGACTTCAACACATTATCGAAACTCTCGATCAGGCCCATCCCAATGGATGGATTGTCGATCTCCGAGGTAATGTGGGCGGGAACATGTGGCCCATGCTCACTGGTATGGGACCATTGCTCGGCGAGAGCGACGACTTAGGCGAGTTTTTCACCACGTCAGGGCACTCCGTGTGGAGATATCGAGACGGAGTTGCATCGGAGGTCGAAGACAACGGCAAACAGAACCCATACCCACGAGTGGACGGCACGCCATACAAAGTCACGGGCACGCCTAAAGTTGCAGTCCTCGTCGATAAGTGGACAGGCAGTTCTGGCGAGGCATTGGCAATTGCTTTCCGGGGCCGCCCTCAAACGCGGTTTTTCGGGGAACACACTCAAGGTGCTTCAACTGCGAACCAGATCTTCAATCTATCCGATGGCGCGGCGATTTGGTTGACCATCGGAGTCGATGCGGACCGCACAGGCAAACAGTACATCAACGGAATCGATCCCGATGAGGCCGTCAAGGGACCTGAACAGGGAACTCCCGCCGAGGCGGAGAAGGATCCAGCTATTCGACGCGCTCTGACCTGGCTTGAGGAGTAAGGAGAGTGGCTCGAAGTTCTATGTCCAAACATCCCTTCTGCCGCCGTGAGTTTGGGACCGACGCCTATAAAACGGATAACGTAACAGGGGCAGATCTATTTCCCAGCTTTCATCGCATCGCGCAGAAGACTATTCACTCGCGTCTGATAGCCCGGCGATGACTTGAGCCACGCGAGCACATCAGCGTCTATTCGAATCGTAATTGGCCGCTTCATCGGCTTATACAAGGTACCGACGGTTTCTGGAGTATCCGAGTAATCGATCTCCGAATCCGGCTTTGCGATCAGCCGGTCAACTTGTTCATTTTGCTTCTTACTGAGCGGCTTCCGTATAGCGGTTCCGCTCATTTTGATTAGCTTTTCTCGCTGAGATGATGCGGTACGTTTCATTTGTTGCTCCTTCTTCTATTACCGTGTAGACGACCAAAATAACAAGCTCGCCGCGCACTAATCCAAGCACGTGATAGCGGTCTTCGCCATCAACGGTGCTGTTGAATTCAAATAACGCGAGAGGATCTGCAAAGACCCGAACCGCGACTGCGAAGCTCAAACCGTGCTTAGCTTCGTTAGCGCGAGTTTTTCTTTCATCCCATTCGAACTGCATGTCCCGTACATACTTTAGTGTACATACAGTTTCCGCAGCTTAGAACTGTTCCTCGCTGACGAGCCTTCCCTCATTTCCGCTTCTGCAAACCGTTTTCGTTCCCATTACGGCCACCGCTCATGGGGCATTCACAAACGGTGTAAATTCCGCCGACCGCGACAACGTCCAGCAAACAAAGCAACTTACATCGATTTACCCAGACCAACACATCCCACCGCGCCATTCAAACACCGAACCTTGGCGTAGCTGCGAAAACGCCGTATCCGGTCGCCGCGACCGGCGTTATCAACCGCTAATTACAAGGAGTTCTCGATATGTCCACACTCGCGCAGATCAATGCCAACCGGGCGAATGCACAACAAAGCACGGGTCCTACGAGCGCAGCAGGCAAGGCCGCCTCTTCGCAAAACAATTTCCGGCACGGCTTAGCCGGTCCCTTCTCCGTCCTGCCCTGGGAAAACCAGGACGAATTCAAAACGCTCCAGCAGGATCTCCTCGGCGAACACCAGCCGGTCACCCGCACGGAACTCATCCTGGTCCAGGAAATGACGCAGTCCTATTGGCTCATGCAGCGCGCCACTCGTCTGCAGAACGGCTGCTTCAGCGAAATCGACCCGCTCGCCGACGCGCCCAAGCAACTCGCCCTCTATCTGCGCTATCAAACCACTCACAACCGCGCCTTCTACAAAGCCCTACATGAGTTGCAAAGACTAAGAGAGCAAAAGAGAAAGCAGCAAATTGGCTTCGTATCGCAGGAGCGTAAGCAAGCGGAACAAAAGCTCGCCGCCGAGCGCCGCGAAGCTCGAGAAAAGCGTCAGCAAGATGCTGAAAACCGCGCGCAAGAGATCCACGAAGCCCGCGTTTGGCTCATTGGAGCTCAAGCGCGCCGGCATGAGACAGAAACCACCATCGCTCAGGTGCTGAAAATGCCGCGATCAAGGCAGGAAAAGGCCGCCTAAGCTCTCGAAAAACTTGAGTTCGTCATACCCGGCGAGATACCTGCGCTCATTCCTACCTGAATAAGGAAATTCCTTTCCGTTGAACCGATGTCTTCGCTGAGATTTGACGCGCCGGAACATACACGTACTTTGAGATACCGGGAAACCCACATGAACCTCACGAGCTGCGCAACATTACTCCTGAGCATGTGGATCAACTGCGCGCTATTACAGGCCCAAGCGCCTGCGGCGGCCGCGGGCGCGGCAAGCTCTCAGTTCGCGAACGCCAATCTCGCGTACGAGCCGGTCGGTCCTGGAGATCTCCTTTACGTGTCGGTTACCGGGTCTCCGGAACTATCGACCAGCTATCGCATCGCGGAAGACGGAACCATTTCTATTCCCTTGTTGCGTACCCGTATTCATGTATCCGGACTTCTATCCCCAGCGATTTCCGAGGCTGTTTCACGAGAGCTGGTACGTGAGCGCGTGCTGGTAGAGCCGATTGTCTCTGTCGCGGTTGTCGATTACCGGAGCCGGACTGGTGAGCATTGTAGGAGCGGTCAAAGTTCCTACCACTCTTCAAGCGCTCGGAAACATGACACTCCTCGATGCGCTGGCACATGCGCAAGGCGTCTCGCCCGAAGCCGGTCCTGAAGTGATCGTCTCCAGAGCGGACTCGACTTCCGCCGGAAACAGTGTCGTACATATTTCGCTCAAAGCGCTGCTCTCCGGATCCGATCCGTCCTTGAACTTGCCATTGCACGGCGGCGAAGAGATTCGCGTGCCTGAGGCGCCGAAACTGTATGTTGTCGGAAATGTGAAAACGCCGGGAACCTACCCGCTGACCGACCTGGAAGGATCTTCAGTGCTCAAGGTCCTGGCACAAAGCCAGGGCGTGTTGCCATTCACGGCCAAAGAAGCCTACGTGTACCGCTCGGTGGCGGGCTCGAAGAATCGCGAGGAGATCGCGATCGCATTGAATAAGATCCTGCATCGCAAGACACCCGATTTTCCGCTCCAGGCAAACGATATTCTATACATCCCGGACAACACCAAGATGCGAATCAGCGCCAGCGTGCTTGAGCACATGGCCGGATTTGGAAGTTCCACCGCGTCCGGGCTCATAGTTTGGCATTGACTTGGACTGGCATTGATTCGGTGGATTGATGCTGGCATTGATTTCGTCTGGCATTAACTTGCTTCGAATCGAACGGAATTCCTCAAGCAGTTATGGCAATTGTTGACGCAACCGCTTCTTCGCAGGTGAAGCCGGCGATTCGCCTGCCCAGTATCAACCCCGCAGCCCTGGGTCCCATCAACGGCGCGACGTCTCTGACGCACTTGGCGAAAATCCTGCAAAGGCAGAAATGGGTGATCGCCGGGTCCATGGTTCTGACCGTGGGGGCTGTAGTCGCGCTGACGCTGACGGTGCCGAAACTGTACGAAGGAACAGCAACTGTCAAGGTCGATCGTCATTCCGCCGGTGGCCGGGACGGGTCGGAAAACTCGCCCATCGACGATATGGACCAAACCATAACGACGGAGATGGAACTTGCTTCATCAGATCCAGTCCTGAGACCCATCGCCGAGAAATATCATCTGCTCGAGGAGGAGCATCAACTCAAAAACTTTCTACTGTGGGATATCAGTCCGGAGCAAGCCCGCCGTAAGCGCGCCGCTGCTATCGAGCTGAAGCGGCTGAAGATTAAGCGTCCGCCGAATACATTCCTGATCCAGATTTCGTATCGAGCGCACGATCCTCGGCTCGCCGCTGACGTTGCCAACGCGATCGCACGCTCGCTGATCGCGCACGCCAACGATGCCGGTAACCGGTCCTACACACAGGCTTCGGTTCTTATCGCCGGCGATATGAAAGACCTGCGCGCGAAGATGAACGCCTCGGCCCGCCGCTTGGCAGAGTTCGAGAAAGAGCTCAACATGGTGGATCCCGAGCAGCGCACGACGGTGATCACGGCTCGTCTGACGCAACTCAACACGGAATATACGACGGCGCAAGCGGAGCGGCTGCACACCGAAGCCATTCTCGCGGGCGTGGGCAAATCACACACGCTGGCGGCGGCCGAAGCTGCCGAAGCGCAGGGGCGAAGTACTCTGCTCGACGACACGCTCGAACGGCTGGACGCGGCGCGGCAACAGTTTGCGGCAGCCAAATCCTACTATGGCGAAAATCATCCGGAGTATCGCAAGGCGAAAGAGCAGGTAGACGAACTCCAACGGCAGGTTCAGCGGCTGCAGGTAGGACTTGGGGACAAGACACAAGCGGAATACGCGCAGGCGCTCGGCCGTGAGGAGCGGCTGCGCGAAGTTCTGGAACAGACCAAGGCTGAAGCCGACAGGTTGAAGGAGCGCGCCATCCAGTACGATCAGCTCAAAAGCGAAGCCGACGCGGACAAGAAGCTATATGAGGATCTGGAAACCCGCACGAGAGAGGCTCAGATCGGCAATCAGTTGCGTGACGCCACCATTCAAATTGTCAACGCAGCTCTTCCTCCCGACCAGCAGGTCTTTCCAAGATTGATTGTCAACGTACCGGTTGGCATTCTTCTGTCGATATTCATCGCTCTGTTTGCCGCCCTGCTTCGCGACACGATGGACACCACGTTCTCCGACGCCGAAGAAGCAGCTACCCGTTTGCGCCTGGACGTGCTCGCCGCTATTCCCGGCGCCCGCCGCACGCAGATGGCCGGTCGAAATGAATGGTTTGACAGAGTGCCTTCCGAGTCGTCTCGCCGGCGTTCGTCGGAACTCGCGGCCCGCTATGGGCAGGCGATCCGCGCTCTGCGGAATGCGCTTTCCACCGCAACACTCGACCGGCCGGTGAGAAGTGTACTGATGACCAGCGCGAACCCGAGTGAAGGAAAATCGACCACCGCCATCAATCTGGCGGTCGCTTCCGCCCAGATTGGCAAGAAAGTGTTGTTGCTGGACGCGGATCTGAGGCGTCCCTCGCTTCACAGGCACTTCGGCCTCAACGCGGCGCATGGGGCTCTCCGACGTGTTAAGCGGCAACGTTCCCGCTGCGGAGGCGATCGTCAAAATGGACGACCTCAACTTGTATGTTCTGCCCGCCGGCCATCCTTCCCGTAACGCCGCCGACCTCATCAGTATGGGATTCGCGGCCACGCTCGAAATCGCCTCCCGCGACTTCGATCTGGTGATTGTCGATGGTCCGCCCATGCTCGGCATAGCGGAGTCCCAGGAGATGGCGGGGTTGGTAGACGGCGTTCTTCTTTTGACGAAGGCAGGCTCGACAACGGGCAGAGCCGTCGCCGAAACGCTGGCTAGCCTGCTGCGTGTGCGCGCCAACATCTTGGGCGTTGTCATGAACCAGGTGAAGCCTTCGTCCTGTTACGGGCCGTATTACTACTACTCTTCGAATGCCGAGAATGCGCGCGCGGACAGTGCTCATGCCTAGCGGCACTAGATTTCAAGCACGCAGCGGAACCGCGCTTCTCATCTGCCTGACGCTGCTCACCGGTGGCATATTCAAGCTTTCCGCCTTTGCGCGTGAAGCCTTCATTGCGGCGAAGTTTGGGCTTTCCTCCGCGACAGACGCTTACTTCGGGCTGCAGCAGCTGCCCCTCACGGCCGCAACCTTTATGTTTGGGTCTTTCGCGCTTGCCTTCACACCCATGTACGCCGAGAGCCGGCGACGTGGCGAGGTATTTTGGCTTCCTGGACTGACGTTCTACGGCGTGATGCTGGGCTCGCTTTTAACGGGCGCCGTGCTGCTCGCCGCTCCTCTCTTGCTGAGAATCTTCGTTTCCTCGGCCGCTAGCCAAACCTTCGCTACTTTAGCCATTCTCAGCCTGTGTTTCGTCCCCATCGTCTGCATCGGAATCTGGGCGGGAATGTGCACTGCCGGAGGTCACAATCTCCGGGCCATGAGTATGACAGGACTTCCTTACCTGCTCATGACGCTGGTCCTGCTGGCTCTCTACGCGGCGCGCCTGCTGAACGACCTGAGTTTGCCCATCTCGATGGCGGCTGGCTTCGGTCTGGTAGGCGCCTATTCGCTTTTTCGCATTTGGAGCGCGGCAGACCGGAAGCGCGCCTCGCCGGGCTCGATCCTCTCGGTCTGGCGCGCCGCGGATTTCCGGCGCTTCCTTCGCCAGTTAGCCGCCTCATCGAGCGAAAACCTAGGTTTTGCCGCCAATCAGTTGCTGATGGTCTATTTCCTGGCGCGCGCCGGAACGGGCATGATCTCGGCAAACAACTGCGCCATGCGGATCGGGATGCTTGGCTACGGACTCTTGGCGCAACCGTTGGCGCAACTCGTGCAAGCTCGCCTTTGCGCGGCCGAACAAAAGCATCGCGCGGACCTCTTCCGTCGCTGGCTGCTTATCGTTGCCACCGCCGTACTGATGCTTGCCCTGGCGCTGTATGTCTCCAGTAACAGCATCGTTCGGATCGTTTACATGCACGGCAAGTTCCGGGGTACGGAACTCGCCAAAGTGGCAAGCATTCTGCCCGCATGGATCGCGTATTTCATCGTGATGTCTCTTAACGTGATAGCAGCCCGGTACCTATTCACTACGTTGAAGGGCGCTGCTTATGTACGCCATATGCTCTCAGCCTACGCAGCGGCGAATCTGCTTCGCTTTGCCGTGGCGGGTAGCGTCTCCGCGCCATGGATCATCTGGTGCTCCGTTGCAGCCGAGGGCTGCGCGTTCCTCGCCAATCTTCGCAGCTGCTTCGCGAAGGGCCATATACTTCATGAACCAACGAATCTTCTTGCACACGCCGGAGCCGGCCTCATCACCGGCCCTATACGTTGATGAACTCTCACGCGCTCTTACGGGCTGCGGTATTCCGGTTCATCTGGTCTGTCCGGCAGATCATCAGGCTCGCACTAGCTTCGAGCAAAATCCCCTCATTACACTTCACCTGAGCACAGCGAGAAACATACGGAGTTCAGATGGTGTCCTCAGGAAGCTGTGGTCGAATTTGCTGTTCCTTATGTCGTCCTGCGCCGCTCTCTTGTTCTCCGTGCGGCGCGGCGATATCGTCCACTTTCAATACGTCCTTCACTTTCCTTTCGGCGCCTTGTTCTTCCTCTGTGCGCTCGCGCGCCGCTGCACGATTGTCTTCACCGTTCACGATCCCCTTCCGCATAAGTGGCTGATGCCTGTCCCCTTGCGCGCAGTGGAAAAACGCGCACTGGCTTGGAGCTATCACGTCAGTGACGTCTTGCTGGTACATAGCCAGCCGGGGAAACGCACGCTTGACGCAGCATTTTCCCGAGACTGCCGACAAGATTCACGTGATCGCTCATGGGCCGTACAAGTTAGGCGCGCCACTTGCACCAATGCCCGCTTCGCCGTACCTCGAGGTGCTCCTGTTTGGGGCGCTGCGCGAAAACAAGGGCGTGCACCTGGCCATCGAAGCCGTTCAACAGCTTTATCGAGAAGGCTTGCCGGTTCGTCTCACGATCGCCGGAAGCGTCGTCAACCGAAAGGAACAGAGCTACTGGGATAGATGCCGCAAAGTTCTCGCCGAATGTCCCGAGCCGATTCTTCTCATCGAGCAATTCATACCCGACGAACGCCTGGCGGACCTCTTCGGGAAATGCCATTGCTTCTTGCTTCCATACACCAGCTTTTCATCCGATAGCGGCGTCGCGTTTATGGCGCTTGCGAACGGGCGGCCTATCGTATCCACGAAGGCGGGCGGGCTCGGAGCATTGCTCGAAGCTTCAGGCGGCGGGTTGGCGATTGAGCAACCAACCGTCGCAGCCGTCGCGAGCGCTCTGCGAGAGGCCGTGAGTATCGGCCCTGAACGCCTGGCGCGGCTCGGCGCGGCGGGTCGAACCTGGGTACTGGAAGAATGCGGTTGGACGAAAGTCGCCCGTCAGAGTCGGCAAATCTATGAGCAACTGCCGGGCGTAGCGCGATACGGGGCGTCGTCTTATGTGGACCAGCATCCATAGGCAAGCCTGCATGCAGGACGCCAAGATGAATTCGGGTGTCGCTCTGTTCTCGGGCCTCCTGGCGTTTCTAGCTCCGGTGATAGCAGGCGCTTATTGGCCCATCTACTCTGTGTCCCCGGAGGGAGCAAGCTTGCTGCTACGCCCTTTGATCGTTGGCATTTCTTTTCTATTGGCGCTCTTATGGTTCAACGCGCCCTTGAGTTCCGCGGAAGTGCAGGCCGCCTGTGTATTGTGCGCGGTATCGGCAGGGCTGCTGATTCCCTCCGTTGCTGCGACGGACCCGGCACGCTCTTTGGCAGTCTGGGTAAAGCTCATGATTCTATGTAGCGTCGCATTGCTGCTGTCTCGCGGCTTGCGGCATGAAGGGACGGCCAAGTTTCTCGGCGCGGGCCTGATTGTCGCGGCCGTTCTGGTCGCAATATTTACGCTGTTTACTTACGTCCGCTTCATAGGATTCGTGGCGCCCACCTATAAGCTGACGCGAGAGTTCAAGGGAATTGCGGAAAAGACCGGCATACCTCTGAATGCCGTCCCGTTTACTTGCGTGTTTTCTTTTCTGGTTGGGATGAGCCTGCTGCGTGTCAACTGGCTGCTGTGGCTGCTCGGTTTTGGTCTATTCGTCATCTCATCTGTCTTTACGGGCTCACGAACGCCGTTCGCGCTTCTCCTGATCAGCGCTCTTGCGCTCGCTCTGCTAAACGGATTTCAAAGCCGGCAATTGTCCATCCGACTCGTCGCATACGCCACCGCCGTGATCGTCCCGATTGCAATCTTGATTTTGGTCTTTCAGCAGCCGTTCAGACACATGTCGTCGATAACGGAAGGAAGGTGGGATCTGTGGTACGTAGCCCTCAGAAAATTTGCGGAGCGGCCCATCGTCGGTTCGGGTTACGATTCCTGGCGCGACGATCTTGCCTCGATGCTTCCCGGTGCCTACCCGCTGACCCGCTATATGGCGAAGAACATCGTCGGCGGCTATCACAACGAATATCTGGCGTTGCTGGCCGAACAAGGACTCGTTGGCTTTTTCTCGGGCATGGTTCTGGTCTGCTTTCTCTTTTCTTTGTGCTGGAGAGCTGCGTTTCGCCGCTGGAACATGCGGCATAACGGTCAATGGGTTCTGTTCGCCTGTATCTTCCTTTTGCTCCGTGCGGGGTTGGAAATTCCAGGCCTATTCGGAGATGGCAGCGAGCCGGCTGATTTTCTGGCCTACATGTTCGTAGCAATTGTGATCAGCCGCTTTTCCCGCGAAGAGGATTTTCTCAGAGCAAACACTTCTTTCTCATGCGCCGGGGCGCGTAGCGATGAAGATACAAAACCGCCTGGCAACGCTCGACGGCCTGAGGGGCGTGATGTGCCTGTGGGTCTTGATCGGTCATACGTGTAGACAAACTGGGTTGAGTATCCCGGTCCTCCGGTCCCCGCATTACGCCGTGGATGGATTCATGGTTCTGTCCGGGTTCCTCATGGCCTATCATGCTCTCCTACGTTCCGCTAAGGAGCCTTGGACAACGTCTGGAACCTGGATTTCCTTCTACATCCGACGCTACTTCCGGATCACCCCGCTGTATTACCTGTTGCTCATCCCGGCATATCTCTTAAGCGATTCGTTTCTGCGCTGGCGCACAGCGACGGACAAGCTGCTCGGCGCTCCCCGCTCTCTCGAAACGATTCAGCGCATCAGCCCCGAGCACCTGATCGTGCATCTCACGTATGTTTTCGGCTTGCTGCCGAGATATCACGCCTCGACCGTTCTTCCAGACTGGAGCCTCAGTCTCGAGATGCAATTCTATTTGTTCTTCCCGTTGTTCATGATCGTCGTCCTACGCTTCGGGTGGCTGCTCTTCTCCGTGGCGGCGTCCGCTACTTGGCTCGTCTCGAGTCTCTATTCACCTCATCTTGAGCAGCGATTCACGCAGCCGTCGCCGCTGCCCCTGAGCTTGCTTTGGTTCGTCATCGGCATGCTGTGGGCCAGCGCGTATTTGGAAGCAGACGGAAAGAACGGGCGACGCAAGGCTCTCTGTGCCGCCGCACTGTCATTGCTTTCGCGCGATCCGCACGACATCATTCTGATTGGCGTTTTCGCCTGGGTGCTCTTCTCAAATGGCAGGATCTCGCTCGGCCGATCGGCAGATTTGGCCCGCCGGGCATTGTCTGGGAAGCTCAGCACCTTTCTTGCGCGTGCCAGTTATAGCGTCTACTTAACGCACCTTCTGATTCTTACGCCCGTGGCCTATTTCGTATCGACGCGGTTCCAGGTAGCGGCTGGGCCGCGATTTCTGTTCGCATTGACAGTGACCGTCGTCGCTTCTTACGGTTTAGCGAGGCCGCTGGAAGTGCTCGAAAACTGGGGTATTGCCGAGGGAAAACGGCTGAGCGGAAGAGTTATCAGCCGGCGGCCATCAGTGAGGAGTTGGCTTCTGCCAGACTCGCACCCAGTCGACGTTTAGAGCCATTTGAGAATGCTTCACGCCGGAAGTGTCGCCCATTTTCCAATCGACACCTTCCTGCATGCTGAAGACCATGAAGAAATGCTGTTTGTCGAGAACGGCCGGTGTTGCTTCCGCATGGAGGAAGCGGTTATCTAAATACCAACTGATCCTTCCAGGAGTCCACAGCATTCCATAGACATGGAACTGCGACAAATCGACGTCCGCCGGAAGCGCGAAATGGTTGTCCTGATTTGATGTGCTTGCGCGATTAATCCAGTCGTGAACCGTGCCGTAAAAGGTATGCGGCTGGCCGCCCTGCCCTTCGAAGATATCGATTTCGCCGGATTCCTTGACTCCGTTATAAGTCGATGAGCCCTTCGCGTCCTCGACCGGAATGAGCCAAAATGCCGGCCACGCGCCGGGAACAACATCCCACTTCATGCGCGCTTCGAAGTAACCATAGCGCCAGGCGTGCGGCGTGGAACTCGCGTTAGAGAAAGTGCTGATGCTCGTGTCGGACGCACCCTGACCGGATCGCCACGTCAGCGAAAGGATCGAATTGCGAGCTGAGATGTTGCGAGTCAACTCGCGATGCGGGTCGAACCATACACCTTCGTACCAGGTATGCGCACCGGAGCCGTTCCGGCTCAGGTCGAGTGAGTCGAAATTGTCAATGAATACCAGGCCTGTAGGCGGCCGCCTGCGGGGGAGGTGTGGGCGCAGAGGTGACGCATGCCAGACCTATACTGGCCACTGTGATCAGATGCGCAGCGCCGTGTTGCACCCGGACAAACTAATGAGCGACAGCCGTCGCGGCGCCCATATACGAAAGCGAGGAACTAACCAGGTCGACGACCGGTAGACCCGAAGCGGTCACCTTGGCCGCGATTTCGGCGCTGAGCTTTTGACCGATCACCAAATGGCTGGCCCAACGGAGGGTCTCATCGATACTGCTGTCCAGCAAACGCTCAATGTGCGGAATCTGTTGAAGAAGGAAGTTCCGATTGCTTCCGTAGATGGCGTTCAACTGAATGTGGGGGTCGAAAACGCGAACGTCGCGCCCCTTACCAATCAGATGTTCCAGCAGGCTAACTAAGGGACTCTCACGCAGGTCGTCTGTGTTCTCTTTGAATGAAAGGCCAATCAAGCCCAAGCGCGCTTGCGGCAACTCCATAACCGCCTCGATGGATCTCTGCAAGTGGTGTTGGTTGCTTGGGATAGCCGCTTCGAGTAGCGGTAGCTTGAGATCGACTCGGTTGGCTCGAAACGTCAGGGCGCGCAAATCCTTGGGGAGACAAGATCCGCCGAACGCAAAGCCGGGCTTCAGATAAGCAGCGGAGACATTCAGCTTCGTGTCCTGGCAGAGTGTCGCCATCACCTCGGTTGGATCGACCTCCATGCGAGCGCTCAACGCACCAATCTCGTTCGCGAACGCAATCTTGACAGCATGGAATGCATTGCACGCGTACTTGATCATCTCGGCGGTCCGCAAGCTCACTTTGCAGGTTTCTACATTTAAAGGCGCGTACAGCGAGGCAGCAGTTTCCACTGCGGCTTGATCCTGACCTCCGACGACGATGAGCGAGGGTTCGATGAAATCGCGTATGGCAGTGCCTTCGCGCAGGAACTCGGGGTTGCAGACTACTTTCACCTGCGAAAATTGCCGGAAAACCGGCATGACGAAGTCCTCACACGTGCCGGGAAACACAGTGCTTCGAATCGCCAAAACCAGCGGTTTGGAGCGCGTTCTCACGGTCGACGCGATTTCCTCGATCACACGCCCTAGTTGCTCCAGCCCTAGATTGCCGTTCTTCTGCGAAGGCGTCCCTACACACACAAGCGCTACGTCCGCGTCTTGAATGGCCTGAATGTCCTGAGTCGCGGTGAGTCGGCCGGCAGCGACATTTTTCTTCACCAAGCCTTCCAGGCCCGGCTCGAAAAAAGGCGCAACGCCGTTCTTCACGTGCGAAATCTTATTCGCGTCCCGATCAATTCCGGTGACTTTGTGCCCCATATCCGCCAAGCAGGCAGCAGACACACAACCGACATACCCTAAACCCAAAACCGCGACTTGTAGCCCGGTGTTTTTTTCTTCCATGCCCTTCATAGTCAGTATGTCATCCGTTCTATTCCCGGAACCTGTTATCTCCATCGGCTGTTCTTGTGAATTACTTTGCTGTTCGTGGAAGCATTGCGAGCAGGATCTCGCTTCTCCTGACTAGCCTCGGAGCAATCCGGTTCCCCCACCCCGCCCTATCCCGAGACCCGTCACCCGGCCTCATCCACTACGGCAGATTTTCTTCCATAAAGTTCGGAAATGCCTTACCGAGGTTTGGGCGGGTCCACGTCCACTTATCTCGTCGGACGGGTTGAGAATCGATTCAGATCTTGCACCCCAGAAGCTCTGTTGCCGTGCTTCTCAGGAGAAATCGCATGATCCAAATTGAGGATAAAGCCAGCCGTAGCCCTGGCCGCATTCTATTCGTTAGTACGACATTGGCCCTCGGTGGCGCTGAGACCCAAGTCGCCAGCCTGGCAACCGAGTTGCGGGCGCGAGGCTGGAGGGTCGCGATTGCCTGCCTCATTGAGCCAACCGCGCATTGGGGGCGATTAGAAGAGAAGGGCATCGAAGTGATTTCGCTCGGCATGCTGAAAGGCGTACCGGATCCTCGGGCCCTGCTTCGTTTTCGGGCCCTGGTTCACCGCTTTCAGCCGGACCTTGTGCATAGCCACATGTTCCATGCGAACCTGTTTGCCCGCGTGGCGCGGCTGGTCTGCTACTTCCCCGCCCTTATCTGCACGGCACATAACATACGCGAAACGTCAATCAAGGGTGGGCCGACGTGGCACAAGGAACTGCTCTATCGGGCGACCGATTTTCTTGCTGACCGCACAACCATCATCTGCCGCGCCGCTTTCGATCGCTACGTGCGCGTGGGCGCCGTTCCCCAAGACAAGTTCGAGGTGATTCCAAACGGAGTCGACACGGACCGCTACACTGCTTCACCGGAGTCCAGATCCGCAGCCCGACGGCTTCTCAAGGTGCAGAACTCGTTTGTTTGGCTGACCGTAGCGCGTTTGGTGAAACAGAAAGACTTTCCCACTCTGCTCCGCGCCTTCCAGCAGTTGGACGGAAGTGATTCTCTTCTCTTCATCGCCGGCGGCGGTCCACTTGAAGCCGAACTACGTCAAGACTGTATCCGGCTGGGAATCGCCGAGCGCGTGCGCTTTTTCGGCACCAGTGAAGACGTTTTGCATCTTTATCACGCGGCGGACGCTTTCGTTCTGTCCTCCGAATTCGAAGGTCTGCCGGTAGCGCTCCTTGAAGCCGCCTCCATGGGACTACCCATGGTTGCGACCGACGTGGGGGAAATGCCGAGATTGTCCTGGACGGCATCTCAGGACACCTGGTTCCCCCAAAGAATCCCGTCCGGCTCGCGGCAGCCATGCGAAGCCTCGAAGAAGCCCAGCCGGAAGAACTCCGCCGGTTGAGCGTTGCAGCACGGCAACACTGCTGGGCGAATTACCGCTTTGAAGCGATCACGCGTCGATGGATCGACCTTTACGAGACTTACTTGCAGCGACGGCCCTCGCCATCGCATTGGCTCCTGAATCGGGTTTCACCCTCTCGGGTGCGTGCATGAAAATCCTCTATATCATCACCCGAGCGGAGCGCGGCGGCGCGCAAGTGCACGTGCTCGAACCTGATTGCGAACCTGCCGCCCGGTTTCAGCGCTGTCGTAGCCACTGGGGAAAAAGGGTTCTTGTGCGATGAAATGTCGAGGCTCGGGGTGCCGGTTCGATTCGTTCCAGGGCTTACGCGTCCCATCCATCCGCTGAAGGACTGTCGAGCTCTCGTCGCCATTGCGCGCTTGATACGCCTGGAAACGCCGACCGTCGTACATGCGCATACGTCGAAAGCCGGACTACTTGCCCGCTTTGCCGCATGGCTCACCTCTACTCCTGTTGTTTTCACTGCCCACGCGTGGAGTTTTGTAGAGGGCGCGCCGGGGCTGCAACGCTGTGTTTCGATTCCGCTGGAGCGCCTGGCTGCGGTAACTACAGGGAAAATCATCACCGTTTCCGAGGCCAATGCGGTCATGGCCAAGCGCAGATGCATCGCGGATCCACGAACTCTGGTTCGCATTTGGAATGGAGTTCCCGACGTGCCGGCCAGAGCAACGGCCGGGTACCCACGCGGTCCCGACACTCATCACTGCCGCCCGGTTCGCGCCGCCGAAGGATCACCTTCTTCTTCTCGAAGCGCTGAGCGGGATTCAAGGCGACTGGCGATTGCTGCTCGTTGGCGATGGGCCAACGCGCTGCAAAGTGGAGCAAGCCGCCGTTGCCCTTGGTCTCGCGGATCGAATTGCCTTCCTGGGCACCCGCGGCGATACCGATGAACTGCTGGCGCAGGCCGATCTCTTCATCCTGCCTTCCAAATGGGAAGGGTTGCCTCTCAGTATTCTCGAAGCGATGCGCGCGGGATTGCCGGTGATTGCTACCGATACGGGCGGAGTTGCCGAAGCCGTTAGCGACGGAGTCACCGGTTACCTGACGCCGCCGGGCGATGCCGCAACGCTTCGCGACCGCATTCAACGGCTCATCGGCTCTCGCGATCTGCTCTTAGCGATGGGCGCCGCCGGACGCAGCCGCTATGAGCAGGATTTTCGAATCGAAACTATGGTTCAGAAAACAGTCGCTGTGTACCGGGAGGTTGCCGCCATTGAGCACGGCGCGCTAGTCGCCGGTTCGGTGGAGGCTTAATATGAGCGCTGCCGCAGCAACATCCGCAATAGCTCAAGGCGCGATCAAAGGCAGCGGGAAGACGTGGCTCACGGGCGTATCTCTCGCGCTAGCCGACGTGATTGCGGTAGTATCGGCCGCTGTTCTCAGTTTGCTTTTGTTTCAGCTCGGGCATTCGCCGTGGGGCATTGTTCTCAAGCAGTTCATCCCCGGGCTCGCCACGCTTGGGGCGTTTGCTGTGCTGGGGTTGTACCCCGTTATTGGGCTGAATCCCGCCTTGGAATTTCAACGAGTGATTCTCGGATCCTCAGCCGGTTACGCGGTCGTTGCCGTCGTTTTGTCTCTGCGGCAAACAATGCCTTTCGCGGCGCTTGCCAGGCATTCGGCCGGATGCGCGCTCACGGTGGTTCTCGTTTTCGCCTGCCGAGCGCTTTGCCGCGGACTGTGTTCCAGCTTGCCTTGGTGGGGTACTCCGGTCGTTCTCTTCGGTTCGGGCCCCGATGCACGCGCCGTTTTTCGTGTCCTTCAACGGCAATGTACCGGTCTCAAAGTAGTCGGTGTATTCGATGACGCGCCCATTGCGTGGCCCGAACTCAACCAGCAGCGAATTCACATAAGCACTCCTGACTGCGCGCCGGAATTTGCCCGGAGCTGCGCGGTTTCACACGCCATAATTGCGACCTCTGGACTGACCGGCACGGAGATTGGAAAGCTGATGAGCAAGCATGTTTCCAGCTTTAGGCACGTGCTTGTGCTGCCGGGCCTTGCGGCGAGTTCGTCTGTTCGAGTTGAACTGCGCGCCATCGGCGGGATGTTGGGTCTGCATCTCACGCGGGGGCTTTTCCCGTTACCGGCGCAGTTCGTCAAACGCGCTTGCGACGTGGTTTTAGCATCGGCGGCAGCCGTCGTCTTATTTCCTCTCTGCGCGCTTATCTGCGTTGCCGTGCGCCTGGCTTCTCGCGGGCCGGTTTTTTACGGACATATGCGCATCGGCCGAGGAAATTCCACGTTTAAGGCGTGGAAGTTCCGCACAATGCACCCGGACGCCGATGAAATCCTTTCGGCTTGTCTCGGAACGAACCCGGATCTGCGCCGGCAGTGGGAGCAATCGCACAAGTTGAAAAGCGATCCGCGCGTGACCTCCGTCGGAAGGATTCTGAGGAAAACCAGTCTGGACGAAATCCCGCAGCTTTGGAATGTGCTGACAGGAGAAATGAGTTTCGTCGGACCGCGACCGATCGTGGCGGCAGAAGTGGCGCGCTATGGTGAGAATTTCGAGGACTACACAAGCGTGCGCCCTGGACTTACTGGTCTTTGGCAGGTTTCGGGCCGAAACAATACCACGTATGAGGAGCGGGTTGAGCTCGATGAGTACTATGTGCGCAACTGGTCCGTTTGGCTCGACCTGTATATCGTGAGCAGGACAATCAAAACAGTCCTGCTCGGGCGACGGAGCCTATTGAAGAACTGCGCGGCGCCGCTATCCGCCGACGGACTGAATCATGCGAACGGTCGCGAATCGGGCTCGCAGCTTAGGAACATCGATGTCCCGCGCCAGCAGCTCGCGCCACGCGGAAACGTATTCTTCGCCTGCGGCTCGCCATCGGCGCGGCGCTTTTCTAGGACGCTCAGCAGTTTGCTTATAAGCCAGTTCAACCGCCTCATTAAGTTGATGGAGCGATGCGATGGGATGCAAGTTTGGATCGTCCAGCAGGCCGGCAAGTTCTCTATTGACCGCGCTCTCGAGCACAATGACCGGTTTTCCCAAAGCGAGCGCATCTACGACCGGTAGTCCGAAGCCTTCATAGTGGCTTGGGTAAACAACAACTCGCGCTCTTGTTAAAAGGTTGCGCATTTGCTGACGCGACCGGTTGCCGCTTTCGAGCATTTGGATGTTTTTGGAGAACCGTTTTTCGGAACTGTTGCCGCCCAGGACCACCACAGGAAGATCCACATGTAAGTGCGCGAGCGCATCTGAAACGCCTTTATGGGCGAAAGCGTTCCCCATCACCAGAATGTAATCGCCTTGGCGGAACTCGCCTGGCGCGGCGCCCACGTTCGTCCCGTGATAGATCACTTGCATGCTCACATTGCTGCCGTAGAACGCCTGAAAGTCGTCACGCGAGAAGTTACTGATGGTAAACACCCGATCAGCCAGGTCCGCTGTTTTCTGGAACAGGATTTCGCGATTTGCGCCGCTCAAATATTGACAGCGAACCCCAATGATGTCCTGGAGCGTGTATGCGATGCGGGGTGAGAGCCGCGTCATGCGCGCGAAGTCGATCCAAGTAAACACCTGGCACGGCTTGTACAAGAGATCGAAAGTCATGCGGGAATTCAAGCCATCTTCGTAAATACGATAGCCGCGCAACTCCGGTGAGAAAAACGGGAGCGCCGCGCTGATCCCTACATATAAATCGAAATCGGCTTCGAGCAGCCGGTGCACTTCGCGCAGGAGGTTGAGCGCGAAGTCTGATGTACCGGAAAACTTTGCTTCCAAGTGAAAGAGGTCGAACAAAATCCGTGGACGGTGCGGCGCCCATGCGTGCGCAAATACGTCTACCGGATCGACATGGAAGGAGGCGTATTCGCTCACCGTCCGCTCGTACTCCGGAAAGCGTTCGAGCAGAATTCGACGATGCGACGCTTCGAGAGCAGCCCGGCGAGGTCCGAAGGATGCCGATTCGTGATGAAATACGTAGGCCCAATTCGCCGCCAGCGCGGAATACCCATAGCGATTGATCCGGCAGACGAAGTCGTTCTCTTCGTTGTAGCCGGGACTGTACACCTCATCGAAGAGATCGAAAAATGTCAGCACTTGCGCTTTGATCAGCATGCAAAAGCCAACCGCGGTAGGCATCACGTGAAAGCGCGGCAGCAGACCGCGCACGCGCTGCCACAAAGCATAGGAATCCGCCGGCGCCAGCCGTTCGCCGCTCCAAGGTATAGAGAAGATGGTCGCGTTATTGCTTCGCGGCGTGACAACAGCGTGCTTCTCGTGGAGATGAAGCACGGCCTGCATCTCTTCCAGAAAACCTTCGGTGACCTCCGTATCGGAGTTCAGCAACAGCAGATCGTACCCGGGCAGGAGCAATTCCCGACGCCCCCAGTTGCACGTGCCCACAAAGCCGCGATTTACTTCTGAGCGCACGTAGCGCAGCTCGGAAAATGTTTTCTTCGCGTCCTCACAAGCCTGCTGGACACTGTTGTCCGGTGTTGCGTCATCCAGGACGCAGGTCGAGCATGCGCCCGTCGGCAAATGCCGAGCCAAGCTGTCCAGACAGGCGCGGAGTTTCTCAGCGGAGCCGTAAGCGGGGATGAGAATCAGTACGGGCGGATGCATCACCCGCGTTTCGTTCTGAGCTTCAGCGAAAACGCGCGCAGCGGCGCCGTCACGCGCCAGGATAGCGATTGCTGCATTTGCGTCAGAACATCTCGTTCCGCTTCCAACTGGCGCTCCAGGTCCTCGGCGCGACGCAGGGCGAGCTCAAGCGCCTGCTCTTTTTCCTTGACGTCGCGTCGGGCTTCGTTTCTCTCGGTGGCGATCCGGCTCACCTCAGTTGCCGCAAACATTCGCTCTGCCTGCGCGCTCTTCAGTTCCAACAGTAAGTTCGCAATCCGCTGCGCCGCGTCTTCCTCCATGCTAGTTAAGTGCGCTCCAGTAAGATGATCGCCTCATTGTCGCAACAAACCGCGGAGACCATCTGAAAGGGCAGCTCGAAATCAGATCTTGCTTGCAACAGAAAGCCGAGTAAGTCATCTAAGGTCCAAACGTTGTAGTGAATGCTGTAGTCAGTGCTAATCAGGAATGCAATAAAGGCCTCTGCATCCGATCCTGTTAGCCGCAGGGCGAGCGTAGCCCATTCTTCAAACAGATGGCGCCGGTCCGGTCTCAAGCGCGTCTCGTACGTGCGCTTGAGCACCTCATACCGCGTCACCGGGCGATCGAAGTCGAATGTATAGCGCTTGTCCGGAACGGCCATGTACAGGATCCCGCCCCGTTTGATGACGCGAAGAAGATTGTTTAGAGTTTGAACAGGGTTTTCGGAATGCTCGAAGAAATGGTTGGCAATGACGAAGTCCTGCGAGCCAGTCGCGATTTTTGCCAGGTTCTCGCCATCGTCTAGAAAGTCGGGCGTCTGGAATGGATACTCAGCGAGTTCCGGATAGTGAGAGCGCAACTGCTGAACCGGCATCCGATCCACATAGCGAATTTGGCAGCCTCTGGGTACCGGCACGGGCCGCTGCAGCGCGCCGATCTCGATTCCCGATCCCGATAAAAACTTTCGACCAAGCCCCTCGCGCGCGACTTGCTCGTACTGCTGTGGTTGCGTTTGCAGTAGAAGTTCGGCGTCGGAGCGGAACAAGCGCTCGCCATCCGCCTGCACAACCCGCAGGCTCGCCGATTTGGGTTGTCTGCCGGAAATCGGTATCAGCGCGCGAAACCCGCTCATCCTAAGATTTCGCCGTTTGGAGCGCCCGCTCACATCCGGCCGCCAGTAGCGATGCGCTTGCACGTACTCTGCGCGCCCGCTCGGCCGGTCGTAAAGCTCGATCCATATGAAGGGAGGCACTGGTTCGCGGAGTTCGCCAAACGCCCAGCCGGAAATCATGATCTCTCGAGGGCCGCTGGTCGCCGCTATTTCGAAATCTCCGGGCAACGGATCGAATCCGGCTTGGCCGCGAGCATCCGGTAAAGAGAGGGGTACGCTGCTCAAACCGATCGGCAAGGCATGCGGAGGTTCGTCCGACGGCAATCGCCAAATCGAATATGCTCCGGCGAGACCGCTGTAAACGTATCCGTATCGCGAGAGGAGATCATATTTCGTGGTCCGCTGTTCAGCTGCTCCAAGACTGTCCCTGGTTACGATCAGATGCGCATGAAAGCGCTGCAACCGCAGCGCCTCAAATACCGCGACCGCAGTCCTGGCATTGTTCAGCAACAGCAGCCCGGCCTCGGCGAGTCCATGCAGCGCAAGCTCGGTCTGCACTTCAACATGCGCCAGCCCGTTCGAATTCCGGCTCAGGTTGCGAAACAACTTAGGATGGCCTTCGATCAACACAGCACGCCAGCCCTTAATGATCAATTCGCGGGACAGTGAGCCGGTGATCCCGTCACCCGCACCCACGTCGACAACAATCCGCGGTGCCGATTCGGGCAAGAAGCGCGAAAAGACCAGCGGCTCGCCCGCGCGGGAATAATCAATGAGTGGCTGCATAGGACTGCACCCTTCCGCGGCCGACTGCATCGCTACGAATCACCTTCGTCCAGAACCAAAAGAGAATACATACGGCCACAAATGCGGCGGTACTCACGGACTCGCCCAATACCAGACTAAAGGGCCGGTACCAGAACACAATCTCGTGTTCACCGGGCGGCAGTGCAATGCCGCGAAATGTCACGTCAACTCTTCCGATATAGCATCCTTTCCGTCGACGCTTGCTTTCCAACGAGGGCTCCAACTATCCGTTAGTACAAGCAGACCAGGGTGCTTAAGCTTGCAATGGATACGAACGCGATTGTGATGGTACTCCTCAACTTCACTCGCGCTTTCCGCAGATGAGTTTCCCAAAGTCGCGCTTATCCCGAGCGCCGCCGCCCTGGACAACAGCTTTTCATCGGTGCTGGTTGCAGCGACATTTGCCGATGAGCCGAGATCAGACGGCAAGCCGTCTGATCTGAAAAGTGACGCGGCGACGAACGAGCGCGGCAGCGGATGCGGATTCTCAAAGACAACGCGAATTGAATCGCTTTGCGCGACCGCATAGCCCAGTCCAGAGAGCCTGTGGATGCGCGCGGTCGAGCGCCCGGTCCACCATGATGTAGCGAACTCCGGCAAGCGACAGAGATACGTCCGTGAATGAGAATGTGTCTTCGTTGTGCGCCAGGCTGAGGAACGGCCCAATGCCAATGTAGCGATAGAAGAATTTACGGTACCAAGGAAAATTGGCTGTGTCCAAGTTTCCCAACTGAGGGATTTGCAAGGCGCTGCCCCAGTTTGGAAAGACTCCTGAGACGCCGATGTTCAAAAGCCGAGAGCCAGGATGGCTCTGGATTTCAGACTTGACCCACAAGATGGCGGGCGCTAAACGTTGATCGCGATTTGAGCGATAGGGCCGAAGTCCGTTCATATAGAACATTCCTTCCGCGACTAAAGAGAACAAGAGCAATCTTCTGCTCCAGGGAGTGATTCGCGGCATGCGAGCGGCCGCGAGAATTGCCATGGAGCCGATCAAAATTACCCAGAAGATGACGAGATAGGGTCGCGCCCAGACGCCGACAGGCACGTCACTGCGTCGGGAAACCAGAACGAACGCGGTGAGGATGATAGCGGCGACACTCCAGGAGGGAACGTTCAGAGCGTTCGTTGGAGTGATCGCGTCGTAGCCGTAACCAACCAGGAGCACCAAAGCAAAGACCACCATGGCCGACCAGTACTCGTTGCGCACGAAGCTGAAGAAAGGAAGGCGGTCGATCAAAGTAAATGGAAAAATTCCCCAGATCTGTCCAGCAGCAATCGCGACACAAGCTCCCAGTGAAAAGAGCACCGGCCGGCTCGCTTTGCTAGCGCGCGAGAATGCATGTGCCGCGATGAGCGGCCCGATAATGCCCAGATGAGGGACGCGCGCGTAATACTCGTTCGACACCTTCTCGCCGTGATAGAAGGCGTTATACGATTCCCAATAATGTTTGGGGGTGAAGAACGACAACAAGTTCACCAGATTCAGACCGGGGGTCGCACGAGCGCTGTATAGACCGACCATATCGAGATCGGTCTTCATCGCGGCGAAAATCGGGAAAGTACAAGAAGCTCAGCAGCAGCACGGCCGTGAACGGGAGACACATGTGCAGCAAAACAACCCGGCGAACGCTTGATGGCCGTTCTGAAAGTCTCAAGCTTACCGTGAATGCGTAAACAACGATGAGGCAAAGAACGGCGATGGGGAAGAAGGTTGTTGCGAAGAAGAGCACATGCGCTGCAAGGGCAAAACACGCATTACGGGGCGTAAGCGACGTTGATACTGCCAAAGTTGTAAGCAAGAGGATGGGTGCAAGAAAGTACGGCTGCCCAATCGGCGTGTATAGGTTCGAGAGCGCGAATCCGTTCAAAAAGTAGACTGCCGCGGCAACGGTTCCGGCTGCG
This sequence comes from uncultured Acidobacteriaceae bacterium, assembly GCA_963849445.1. Lineage (GTDB taxonomy): Bacteria > Acidobacteriota > Terriglobia > Bryobacterales > Bryobacteraceae > Bog-105. The sequence continues at coordinate 74,115 of CAWKHS010000018.1, forward strand.
AGCGACAGTCGTAAGTGATAAGTGCATGCTCTAAGGAGTGAGTAAGCCGCGGCAAAGTAGGAGGCGACCAGGACGAAACACAAAATTCGTGAACTGCCGCCGAGAAGGGCCGTGATGAGCGTGATGGGTGAGAACTTCAGCTCTGCCGACGTCTCCGGGCCCAAAGCTCCCGTTCCGGTGTAAGGATCCCAGAATGGGGATTCGCCGTGCCGAATGCAGTAGGCCATGAAACCCTGAGCGGGTTCGAACTGAAACGCACCAGATCCGGTGTCGCCTTGGCCTGCACTGATCTGACGGCCTGGTCTTTCCGGCAAAACGAACGAGCGATCGGCGCGAGAGCCGGGTTCTGTAAGGGCTGCTCGTAGTCAATGGGCGCGATGGAAGCCCGGCGGAACAACACATCTCCAAACAGCAGCAGTATCAAAGCGGACGCGATCAGAAGACACGCTGCACGCGAAGCCGTGGGGCTAGATGTTGCCACTCAACACCTCAGCCAGGTTCGCGAATGAGGCGAGATTCGGATTCAGCTGGATGGGGCGACGGTCGCCGTCTGCAACCCTGGACGCGCGAACGGGCCAGACACCTTCGAATGTGGCTACCGCGTAAGGTGTCGCTAAAACTCGCAATCCGCGCTGGTGAGCGTGCGTTGTAAGCTGCTGAACGAGGCGAGGCATGAAGCCGGCGGAAATGGATCCAAGACCGCCTACAGCAGCAAGATGCTCCCGACGTACGGCGAAAAACTCATCCGAGATAGTTTCCACTTCCCGGACGACGCTCAACTGTCCCAGGTACCCGTCGTGCGGGAAATTCAGATCCACGAAGGGATCCATCAACTCTCCACGCGCGTCGCGAATCAGCCCGCTGTGCACCACGCGCCCTGCATCGACGGAAATTCCGGTCACGAGCCCGCAATCAGCTCGCATAGCCTGCGCGGCCAACTCTTCGAAGAAGAGATGGTTCACGGTTTCGAGCGGCCGATTAATGAAGACCGCCACATCTTGCGTGATCTCCTCGAAGGACCAGATCCATTTTGCGCCCGATGTTACCGACGAGCCGAGCAGTTCATAAAAAAATGTTCGACTCGAATCGACGTTCGGCCCGAGGGCAGCGATCTGATAGCCGCCGTCTTCGGTTCTGAGAAAGACTGCAACGCTCGCTTCTCTTGTGGATCCTCGGTTGATAGGCCGCTTGATACGCATAGACCCGAAGAATAGTCCCGGTTCAATTTCGGCACTCAACGCAGTGCGCTCTAAATGGTCCGCGAGCACTTTGCCCCATGCGCGGCGTACGTACGGCTTGGAGTTCAGATCGAGAGCCGTTGAGTCCGCATGCATTCTCCAGTGATAGAGCGGCTTGGCAATGTGATGCACCTTCTGAGCATCCATTCCTTCCAAAGCACGCATCAGCAGGTCCCAATCCTGAGCGCCGTTGCAAGAGGATCGAAAACCGCCCACTTCTGCCGCGACACTACGCCGTAGCGCGATCATGTGGCCCAAGTAATCGAACGACAGGAAGATGTCGAAGTCAAAATCCGGTTTAAACGCCGGGCAAACGCGGTGGCCGTCGCGATCGATTTTGTCTTCGTCGGAATAGATCAGGTCGAGATCGGGGTGGCGATTGAGGGCCGCAACCACTTCAAACAAGGCAAACGGGTGCAACTCATCGTCATGGTCGAGAAGAATAATGAACTCACCTTGCGCCATTTGCAGCGCAAGATTCGACGCGGCAGATATGCCGGCGTTGGTTCGACTAACGCACAACTGAATGCGGGCGTCCTCATCTGCCAGCCGCTGGATGAACGGAACGACGCGCTCATCACTCGAGCAATCGTCCACGACACAGAGCTGCCATTTCGAATAATGCTGATTCGACACCGACCGGAGACAGCGCTCAAGAAAGTGAGGATTTGTGTTGAAAGTGGGAAGCAGGATGGAGAGAAGCGGTTTATAAGTGAAGCCGGAAAGGTGGTCCGCAAGCTGATCGTCCGGGCAGAATAGCTTCGGTTCATGCGTGACAAGCCATTCCTGGTACGACGAAGCAGCGTTTCCGCTACTCTCGGCAGGCATACGTATAATCAGAATCGGTTCTACGCCCGACCACGCTGCTTAGCACTGGCAGACGGAGTTCTCCCAGACCATTCACCGCGTATTTGCGGCGCCCCTGCTGTATGACAGTGACCTGATACACGCCGGGCGCAACATTCACATTCGCGCGGAAGCCGCTCATCAGTAACGCGCGCTGACCCAAATGCCGCCGCAACATCGGGGCGCGGCAGACTCCAGGCGCGGAAAAAATCTGTTCGTACGGGAGTCAGCGGCGCGCAGCGAGACGATCAATTCCGTGTCGGGGTAATGGAATGTTTCATTCCACGCCCAGCCTGTAATGCTGTAGTGGAACGAGGCGTCTTGGTCCACGTTTGCTCGGCTGGATGGAATTGCTTGGCCGGATGGCTTCCACTTATCCGGCAGCTTAAGAACGGGAAAGTGCAATTTGCTCGTATCTATTTTTTGTGAGTTACCGATCCAAAAAGAGTCGACGCCCCAACTGCCCGCAAGGCGATACCCCATGGTTTCGAGTAAGTGGGCTTTCCGCTGATCGGTAGGGCCGAAATCCTCGGTAAGAATGATACGCGGCCGCGCCGGCGTCTCTCTTAGACCTTCTAAAACCGTTAAGTCCCAGCCTTCCGTATCGACCAGCAGCACTCCGAAGTCGTCGGGTATTCCGTTGCTGTCGAGCAGAGTCTTGAGTGTTTGAACGGGCACATCGACGGACTCTTCCGTCAGGTTCTCGATGATGTTTGGATCATTCGACAAGCTGCCCATCTGACCATCTGGTCCATCTTTCCCGATCCGGATGGTTCCGATTCCGTCCCGATCGCCGCATGCGGCGTTCACAAGCCTGACATGCCGTAAGCCGCGCGAATTTTCAGTCAGGCGCGCGAACACGGCGGGCAGGGGCTCGACTAACAAACCACGCCAACCTTGCTCCAGCAATTCACGAGAGTTGGAGCCGCAAATGCCGTCATGCGCGCCGATATCGACCAGAATCTTGGGAGTGTCGGGAGTGATGAGCTGCCGCAGGATGAGCGCCTGTTCGTACTGCGAGTAATCTACCACTGAGGTTCAGTGTAACGAGCCCGAGAAGGCGCTCCCAAGGCCACGGAAGGCCCGCTGCTCCGCTATAATCGATAGATGTTGCAGCCCACGGAGAAGATCTGGCACAACGGTCGCCTTATCCCTTGGAATGACGCAAAAATCCACGTCCTTTCGCATGTCGTCAGCTATGGCAGCTCGGTTTTTGAAGGTATTCGCTGCTATGAGACCGAAGGCGGGCCCGCGCTTTTTCGCGCACGCGATCATGCGCGGCGGCTGATCGACTCTGGCAAGATCTACCGCATGACCATTCCCTACTCGGTTGACGATCTGACGGCCGCGATGGTCGAGACGGTTCGGGAAAACAAGCAGCGGGACTGTTATCTCCGGCCCATCGCGTTGCGCGGATACGGGGATGTCGGAGTGCTCCCGAAGAACAACCCGGTGGAGACGTACATCGCCTGTTACCCGTGGGGCAAGTATCTCGGCGAAGAGTGTCTGGCGAATGGCGTGGACGTGTGCGTCTCTTCGTGGAACCGCATCGCGCCCAACACCCTGCCGGCGCTTGCCAAGGCCGGCGCGAACTACATGAACTCGCAGCTGATTCGCATGGAAGCCGAAATCAACGGGTACGCCGAGGGCATTGCTTTGGATGAAGCCGGCTATGTGAGCGAAGGATCCGGCGAAAATCTTTTTCTGGTGCGGGACGGCAAGCTTCTCACGCCTCCGCTGGGCGCTTCGGTTCTTCCGGGAATCACCCGCGACACGATTGTGAAGATCGCGATGCAGCTTGGCATTCCGATTGTAGAGACGATCGTTCCGCGTGAACTGCTGTACATTGCGGATGAGGTTTTCTTTACCGGGACGGCTGCCGAGGTGACTCCGATCCGCTCTGTCGATCGCATCGTGGTAGGAGCGGGACGTCGCGGGCCGTTGACCGAGCGCATCCAGCGCCGGTACTTCGAACTGGTGAAGGGCGAGGTTGCGGACGAATTTAACTGGTTGACTCCGCTAACCAGCGTGCGCGAAACGGAACCGGTGGGAGCTTAAGCGAACCGTGGAAGAGTTGTGGGCAGAAGCCATTTTCGTATGGCTTCTGCCCGATACGCTACGCCGGCCGTAGCAGGTCTGCGCAGCATGGAACGAGTCGTCATTCGACTGGTTGCATATGAACCAGTCGTTCCAGCGCGAATACCGAACCTGCAGCCACCTCCCCCGAGATTACCTGCCGATCAAATACCCGCGCCGGATCTAATGAAGTTTTACACCATGCAACTGATTCATGGCTAGCTTCTTGGTGGGCTATTCGGACCCTTTTCAACACGTTTTATCCTTCTCCATTCAAAGGCGTTTACAACTGGGAGCGTGTGAGTAAGTTGTGCAAAAAACAAGGATGATCATTTATGTCAAAAACAGCGAGCATCGCCGGAAGAGTCGCGGGCACTTCGTCAGTAGTGCAGGTTGACTACGACGTCGCAATTCAAGCGGTGGACGAACTGATCCGCCCGCCGGAGACTCGTGAGTTCTTGAGTCCCGGGTTCATCGATTTACAGGTAAATGGATTTGCGGGCGTGGATTACAACGATCCGGCCGCATCGCACGAGTCCATTGCGCAATCTGTCCGAACGATGTTCACAACCGGCGTCACGCGTTTCTTTCCGACAGTGATCACGGGATCGCAAGAGCGCATGGCGGGTGCGCTCCGCAATTTGGCTGCGGCAAAAGAGAGTTTCCAGGAGAGCGGAATGGCAGAGGGTCATGCCATTGAAGCGTTTCACGTGGAGGGGCCGCACATCTCGCCTGAAGCTGGTCCACGCGGCGCACATCCGCTAGAACACATCCGGCCTCCCGACATAGAAGAGTTCAAGCGCTGGCAAGAAGCGGCTAACGGGGATGTGCGCCTGGTTACGGTTTCACCGGAGTGGGACGAAACGCCGGCATACGTGGCTCACCTTGTCCGGTCGGGCGTGGTAGCGAGCGTCGGGCACACCAAGGCAACGGGCGATCAGATTCGAGCGGCGGTGGATGCTGGCGCCACGATGTCGACACATTTAGGGAATGCGGCGCATCCGACACTGCCAAAGACGCAGAATTATATCTGGGAGCAGCTCGCCGAAGACCGGCTGACAGCTAGCTTCATCGTCGATGGCATTCATATTCCTGGAGCTTTCTTCCGCGCCGCGGTGCGCGCTAAGGGCGTGGAGCGTTCCGTGCTTGTGACCGACGCCGTGATGCCGGCGATGTGCGCGCCCGGTCCCTATAAGCTGGGGCAAGTCGAGGTGGAACTGCGTAGCGACGGCAGCGTAGTGCTGCGCGGCGAGGGCCGGTTGGCGGGCTCCGCGCTTCGTATGGACCATGCTGTTGGAAACAGCGTGCGGCTGGGGCGGCTTTCGTTGCGTGACGCGGTGACAATGGCCACAAGCAACGCCGCGCGGGCGGGCAGGATCGCGCGGCGGCAACGCGGTCTGGCGCCCGGTGAAAAGGCCGACTTGGTACGTTTTCTTTGGGACGACAACTCAAATGAGTTGAGAGTCATCGAAACAGTAGTCGCCGGTAGCACTGTCTACAAGGCGGACTACTAACACCGACAGGAGAAACGCGAATTTAAGCTGGAGAACAGTTATGGCATTTACCCTTCCCCCACTTCCCTACCCTTCCGACTCACTCGAGCCGCACATCGACAAAACGACCATGGAGATTCATCACGACAAGCACCATGGCGCGTACGTAAACAATCTGAACAAGGCTCTTGAATCTGCGCCGGATCTCCAGAACAAGAGCATCGAAGAACTACTCGCAAACAATCTCGCGGTCGTTCCGGACGCCATCAAGACGGCTGTCCGCAACAATGGCGGCGGTCACGCGAATCACAGCCTGTTCTGGAACCTTTTGTCCAAGAACGGCGGCGGCGCGCCGAACGGTGACATCCAGAGCGTGATCAGCTCGAATTTCAGCAGCTTCGATGGATTTAAAGAGAAATTCAACGCGGCCGCCACGACTCGCTTCGGTTCCGGATGGGCGTGGCTGGTGAAAGACTCTTCGGGCAAATTCGAGATCATCTCCACCGCGAACCAGGACAGCCCGTTGATGGAAGGCAAGAAGCCCGTGCTCGGCCTCGACGTTTGGGAGCACGCTTATTACCTGAAGTATCAAAACCGACGCCCTGAGTACATTGCCGCGTGGTGGAACGTCGTCAACTGGGACGAAGTCAATAAGCAGTTGAAGTAGTTCAGCCGGGCGGCCTGGTTTAAAATCAAAAAGGCTTTAAACTCAAGAAGCCGCCCGAACGGGCGCGTAGCTCAGCTGGTTAGAGCGCCTGCTTCACACGCAGGAGGTCCGGGGTTCGAGTCCCTGCGCGCCCACCATTCTTTTTATGCGCCGGCTGTTACCGCTTCTTCGGCGTAAGCACTCGCCTCGTTCAGTTTCTCGATTGCGCTGCTGTCTAGTTTCAGCTCGGCTGCTTGCAGAAGATCATTGAGTTGCTCCAGGCTGGTGGCGCTTGCGATCGGCGCGGTGATGCTTGGCCGTGCCATCAACCAGGCGAGCGAAACTCTAGCAGGCGTCGCGCCGTACTGCTTCGAGACCTCGTCAACAGCTTGGAGAATACGAAGGCCTCGATCATTGAGGTACTTCTTGACTGTTCCGGAGCGGGCTTTATCTCCAAGATCGCTTTCAGAGCGATACTTGCCCGTTAAAAAACCCGCAGCTAACGAGTAGTACGGAATGACGCCCAGCCCATGCTCTTCGCAGACCGATTCGAGATCGATCTCATAGCCGGCACGATCGTAAAGGTTATAAAGGGGCTGCAGGCTGGCATAAGCAGGATAGCCATGATCTTTGCTCACGTTCAGAGCTTCGGTGAGACGGCCGGCTTTGTAGTTCGATGCCCCGATCACTCGCACCTTGCCCTGCTGAATGAGCTGTGCGTAGGTTCCCAGCGTCTCCTCGAGCGGCGTTTCGAGATCGTCGGTATGTGACTGATACAGGTCAATATAATCCGTCTGGAGCCGCGTGAGCGAGGCTTCGACCGCGCGCTGGCTGTAATCGCGGGAAAGGCCTTTCTGCCCGGGACCCATTTCAAGCCCCACTTTGGTCGCCAGGATCACGTTGGAACGCTTACGGCTGCGCTTGAGCCATTTGCCGACGATCGTTTCCGATTCGCCGCCCCGGTTGCCGGGCACCCATTTCGAGTAGACATCGGCTGTATCGATGAAGTTAAAGCCAGCGTCGAAGAACGCGTCCAATAGCCGAAAAGAAGTAGATTCGTCCGCTGTCCAGCCGAATACGTTTCCGCCAAAACAAATGGGGGAAACAGTCAGGCCGGAGTTGCCCAGTTCACGCATGTCCACGGCACAAGTATACCGGGCAACTCCGGTTGACGTTATGGCGTGTAGGGCACCTTCACAGGTGGTACCAGAGGATCGGCAGCGGCAATGCGGTTCACATTCACCAACGGAATGCCGCTGCCGAACGAGGCGTTCATTCGCTCAATAAACGCATTCGCGATGACGGCGTAGCCGGTGTTCGTAGGATGAACTCCGTCGAGCGAGAATAATCCCCCGAGGAAACCAGTCGTCAGATGCTTGTTGTCCGCATTGACGCCAGTGCTTGCGATCCGGTCAACCAAGGCGTGGATGTCGACCAATGTCGCACCATGAGTGATCGATTCGAAAAGAATGACGATGTTGTACGCATCGATGGTAAGCCTTACCAGTTCGGCGTCTTTTGCCGTGAGTACGCACGGAATATCAGCAGCAGGCAGACCTGGCAACGGTAACCGACAAGTTTGGGGGAGCGGTCCCTGCACTTGATTGGAAAGTATGCTCAAGGCGAATGGTGTCGCCGTGGGACGGAGAAGATCGTGCGGACCGACACCCAGCTTTGCGGCTACAATTCCGACCGGTAAGTGCGCCTCAGCCGCAATAGTCGAGACGGAGGTGAAGTACGGAACTTTCGTGACGTCCGGAATGGTAGCCGTAATGATCGTGGCGTGTGTTTTCTCCAGCGCATCCAGGACCTGGTCATAACTGTTTGCGAAGGACGACAGAGGCGTTAGGGTATTCAGGGCGCCTGTCAGCGCGGGCACGAGAGCATCATTGTTGCCGAGGTAATCGATGACCGTAGTTGGATTCAGCGCAACGGCTTGCTGAATTTGCGTCAAAGGCTGTGTTGGTGTCCCCGGACACGTATAGGGCGCAGGCAAATGAGGACCGAATGGGTTGGGGAACCCGAGGACAAGGTTGGTGGAAAGTTGAGCCGTAGCATCGAGGGGGGTCGGGGTTCCTCCTGGAACCAGCGTAAGCGCCTGCTCTAAAGTCACGCCTGGAACTGCCAGATTCGTAGGTTGGGTGCAAGGCTTGTCTCTTGGGATCGGCGGAAGGCTTCCGTCGACGGGAATGATGGTCAGGGGATTTAGGCTCGTTAGCTGTAAGACGTTTGGTGCGCCGGGAAAAGGAACGAGGGGTAGTTTCAGACGCACGTGTGCCTGACTTGCGATCAAACTGGCGTATCCGTTTGGCTGCTGGGTATCGAGCAGAGAAAAGTTCTGTACGCCGGCTGAGAGAGAATCACCGACTACGACAAGCTTCGAGAGGTCACCGGGCGGGTGACTTTCGGCTAATAAGGGCGCGACCGATAGCGCAAGAGCAAGCACAATGCGGGTGCATGTCGAACTGCGATTCATTTATTTTTTCCTCCGAGAGAAAAGCGAGAACGTCGTGCGGTTCGTTTGGGCGCAACGGCCACGAGTGCATCGACTCGGTGGCTTTCCGGTGCAAAGCAAGCCCGGCGGAGCCATTGGAAAGCATAGCGAGTCTTAGACTTAAAGGCTACCCCTTAAGTGATAGACCATAAGCATAACTAAGGCATTGCTGTGCCCCGCGTAGCTGCCATTACATAAGGGAACTTAGGTGATAAAAAAAACTTATCTTTATACTTGATTTCCTATACGCGAGATCGATAAGAATAGAAACAATTCTTCATTATAGTAGACTGGGCTTACTTTGGGCCACGGGAGGCGTGTGTGTATTTGATCGCCCGACCCCAGAGGAGGCCGCATTGCGTTGGTATTGCCCACGCTTATACGATCGCCAAGCGTAAGGAAAGAAGGTACGTGTTCCAAAATAACTCGCCCTCGAGCAAACTGAAATTCAAGATACTTGCCCCTTCTACGGGAGAGGTGCCCGATGCATTCTCCCGGATCAACGGATGCCGTGTTGAGCATGACCGTCTGCTATCGAAAGTACAGCGCCTGCGTGGCGATGTATACCGCGAATACCGCCCAGTTGCGGCTCAATTAACTTCAGACGGGCGCCATGAGCAGGGCGATTGATCCGGCGAGCTGGCACATCGTGCTGGAGGACGCCTGCGGCAATGTGGTAGGGTGCTCGCGTTATCGAGAGATCAAGCAAGGCTTTCGCCAATTAGGCGCCAGCCATTCCCCGATCGCCCCTTCGCAGAGATACGGGCAGCTATTGCGACTGGAACTGGAAAACCAGATCTCCTCAGCCCGGCGTCGCAATATGCAGTACGGCGAGGCGGGCGCTTGGGCGTTACGGCCTGAAATCCGCTGTTCAACAGCGGCGATCAACAGCGTTCTGATGACGTTCGCTTTGGCTGAGCAACTGGGAGGCGGCCTGGGCGTCACAACGGCAACAACACGCCACCATTCCGCAGCGATCCTGAAGCGACTGGGCGGGCGGCGTCTTGACGGCGTCCCGGCGTATTACGATCCGGCGTACGGATGCCATATAGAAATCATCCAGTTCGATTCAGAGACTCTCGGTCCGCAGTACGCCGCGCGAGTGGAGCGAATTCGCGCAGAAATTCTCGACGTAGAGGTTGTGTGCCCGAACTCTCGCAGCGACTTCAGTGTTCACGGATTTCCGCTGCAGCACTTTCATCTGCCCTCTGCCGCGGCCAGCTACATGGTGCAGTAGACGCTTCGGTTTTCAGCTCACGAGCGGCGGGTTCGAACTAGTGTCGAGATGCGTCACTTCTTTGAAGGCAAGCCAAAACTCGGCTTCTTCTTCGGTTGCATTCTGAGGGACCGTCCGGCATAAGAACCCTCGGCGTCGACCGAGAGAACGAGGACGGTGTCCTGATGACGACCGTACGTGACCGTTACTCTTTTGGCCGAGCTTGGCTGCCAACCTTTGCCGCAGAAGAGCGTAAACAGACATTCGATGCACTAAATAAATGTGGGCACAGATCTTTCGATCTGTGCCCACATTGTACTTTAGAACTGAGACCGCAGATTTACTTAGCGGCGCGTCTCTTTTTCCACGCACCCAACGAAACAAGGCCCAGGCCGAGGACTGCAAGGGAACTGGGCTCGGGTGGCTGGTGCGGGACCGGGCGTGACAACCAGATCAGAGTAGGGGTCCGCATAGTTGGTAGCGACTGAACCGTTAGGGCCGAACGGCGCGAGTATCGAATCGAATAGATCTCGCCAGCGAAATCGGCCGTCAGAGAAAGCTGAACTGAACGTACCGGTGGCCAGGCTGGAATGGCCGTGTAATAACGCGATGCCGAAACCCGCAGAGGTCAGCCGTAGGTGCCGGCCTTTGAGTGGCGTCCGAGAGAACAATGGGCGAAAACCCGCCTGGGCGCGGCACGGTCCCGTATCTCAATCCATCGCACACCGGATCTGAGGTGAAGGGAAGGCTGGCAGGATCGACATTCACCGGGCCGCCGCTTGTTGTGACATCGAAATGAAGTGAAAGGGCGTGAAACGAATTGCCCGGATTAACCTGACCAGAACCAGAGCCAGCGAACAAATCGTTAGACCGTGGCCGTAGCGGGAAAGCCCAAGACCGCCGAAAGATCCGGTTCCATTACTCACGACCAGCGTTTGGCTGTTAGGGTATGGTCGCTGTCGATGCCGAAATTATTCGAAGTACTGCGTAACGGTGATATAGCCAGATAAACCTAACGTGCCGGTGACCGGTGTGGCGGCAGCTAGGCCGCTCAAAAGAGTGAGCCCTGCTAACAGGCTCCCTGGTTTTATAAATTTCACTAGACTCCTCCGAAACTCTATACTCGAGCGGCACATGCCGCTCTCGGGGTCATTATACCCGGAGAGAGGGGTATTGCGACCGAATCCTTACTCCAGCGTAGTACTAGGGGTTCTAAGCAAGTGGCACCTGACGTGGATAAATCTCGGATGCCGTTCGTTTCTGTCTGTTTTCGGCGCAACCGATTCCGTCGTGTGAAGTGGGACACGAATGAACCGTCAGATCGTGGAGCGACAACCCACTGGGGCGGTTTTCCCGCAAGACACGCCGCAGGACGTCCCGCAAGCCGGTCGCGACTTCCCCACCAGCGTAGAAGGTGTTAGAGGCCGCATCGTAGCCTAAGCACAGATCGATGAATCCGGGCATAGACAACAGCCGTTCTATTGAATCGAGTAACTCTTTATCCGAAAGCATAGCGGGATCTTCGTCGCAATCTGGAGCCATAAAGTGCCTCATAGGGAAGAACTAGCAAATTGGTGCTGGAACAAAGGAATTTTTGCTATGTTCCTGCTGGGAAGAAGCCACCGTTTGCTGAACCTTAACTCTCCTGCAAATGTCTGAGCAACTTAAGTACCAGAGTTCCCCGGAACTACGAGATGTAGTGACCCAGTACTGATTCGATGCAGCCGCTTGACAGCTCTCGTTACTGGGCACGGGTATTCAACGTGTATCCAATCGTTGAATTCGGAACGAGGAGATGTCTGGCGTTCTGGGTGTTGCGCAGCCAACTATCACGCTTGTGGATTTCGGTTTGGCTCGCGTTGGAAGCGGAAAGGATAGTGACTGGCGAGGCATGAGGTAAAGCATGGATAAGCCGGAGGCGGCTGCAGCCGGTACGCATTCAAGGAATCGGCGATTGCGTGGAAAGATTTCGGGCGGGAGGGGCTTTGGGCCGCAGTTCGGTGAACATCCGCCGCTCGTCTTTTCGAACTGAATGTCGGACCCATAACCGGACGCGAAGTTATTTGCGCGACGGTTGCCACGAATTGTGGCCCTTGCAAGGGTGAAAGTTGCCGGCCCTGGCTCCAGCGAAGTCTGGGGATTTGAAAACGGAGCGAGCAGGAGTTAAATGCCGTTCTACTATATCTGTGGTGAACGGTGTAACAACTGAGCAGTTGAAGTCAATTGTAGCGTTGGCGGCGCGCGCGCCCAGTGGGGACAATACGCAGCCTTGGAGCTTTGCGTGGAATGGGCGAATTCTCAGTGTACTGTTCGATGCGACCAAGGCGCGTCACGTCCTGGATGCGGGGTTTTCGGCTGCGAAAATTTCACTCGGCTGTGTGATGGAGTCGATCACAATTGCGGCGAGCGGATATGGCCTTTCCACCGACTGCGAGATTTTGGAACTGCAACCGGAAAGCCAGAGCGTGGCTGCTCGAGTCCGTTTTCTTTTCGGCGGAATAGAACCTGATGGACTGCTCGATGCCATTCCCCAGAGGACGACGGACCGGCGACTGTTTCAAAACGGTAAAATGCCGGGCGAGGAACTTACGGAAGTCTGGGAGGGATTCGGACAAAAGGATTCAGCTCATGTTCATTTTGTGGAGTCGATCCCTGGAGATCTCCGCGACTACATCATCGCTGCTGAGAACCTGGTTGCAATTCACCCGACGATTTTCCCGGATACTTTGCAATGGATCCGGTTTAGTGAAGGCGAGATTGCGCGAACGAAAGATGGGATGCCGTGGCGCGGAGCAGGCATCGATGTTTTCCAATATCCTGCGTTGCAGTTTGTGCGCGCGTTTCCGGCCGCTTTTCGTTTAGTGAGCCGAGCCGGGATGCGCCAAGTGTACTCGAGGCGAGTGAAACAACTGCTGCGATCGTCCGCGGGTCTGTTTTGCGTGTCGATCGTTCGGGAACAAAATCCCTTGGCTTTGGTGGGGGCCGGGCAATTGGCAATGCGGCTCTGGTTACGACTGACCCAACTTAGTTACGGAGTGCAGCCGCTGACAATCTCGTCGCTTTCGATCTACAACAAAAATATCGGAGTTCTCGACGAGGACAGCCGGAGATTGTTCGCCGTTCGCTACGAGGAAGGAGAACGCATTCTGAGGAGAGCCTTTGGTATTCCCCGCGACAGCATGCCGGTCTGGATGTTCCGAACCGGACGCTCTTCTGCTTTGCCCACAAATTGGTTGACGAGACGCAAAGGGTTGGAGACCGCCCTACAGTTTACGCATGAGCAGTGACGATGAGTTCTTAAACGATATGAAATCCGGATCCGAGAGAGTACCGGGGTTCGAACGGGACGTAGCGTTTTCGCGGACCTTGGGTTTGGTCACGCGCGCCGAGTTGAACGCGCTTGGCGGCAAGACAGTCGCTATCGCGGGTTTAGGGGGTGTGGGCGGAAGCCATCTCATCACCCTGACACGTTTGGGAATCGGCGGATTTCATTTGGCTGAATTCGATACATTCGGGCTCGAGAATTTCAACCGGCAGGCGGGAGCGAATATGTCTACGTTAGGTCAGCCGAAGCTCGATGTGATGGAAAATGCGGCGCGCCAGATCAATCCCGAACTCCGGATACGGCGTTTCCCGCAGGGTGTATCGCCAGAAAACATGGATGAGTTTCTGGACGGAGTGGATGTCTACGTCGACAGTCTCGATTATTTCGCGTTCAGCATCAGGTCTCGTGTTTTTAAAGCTTGCTATGAGCGGCGAATTCCGGCGGTGACGGCGGGGCCATTAGGCATGGGAGTGGCTTTATTGAATTTCATGCCGGGCGAGATGAGCTTCGGGGATTACTTCAATTGGACCGACAGCGATACGGATTTCAGGAAAGCGATCAAATTTCTGGTGGGGCTTGCGCCTTCGTTGCCGCATCGGCATTACCTGGTTGACCCGAGCTTCGTGGACCTGAAGGCAAGGAAAGGTCCCTCGACGCCGATGGGGTGTGAGTTGTGTGCTGGTTTTGCCGGAACGGAAGTGCTGAAGATTTTGCTCAAGAGAGGAAAGGTTCGCGCGGCGCCTCACTCGCTACATTTTGATGCCTATTTGAATAAACTCTATTCGCGGTCTATCTGGCGAGGCAATCGAAATCCAATCCAAAGGCTAAAGATTGCGTACGCGGAGCGCACGCTCAGCAAGAAACGCAAAAGCTGATAAACCTATTTCTTGCGCGGCTTTCGGAGGAGTGTGATAGCAATGGCGGAAAGAGCGGCTGCGGCGATGAGTTTAGGCGTGGCATCAAACGGCGCGGGAGGGAGATATTCGATTCCATCCTCGCCGGTTATGGCGGGCTCCTTCACATAGCGGCCGTGGGCCGGAAGCGCGAAGTGATCGATCAGGTGCGCCAATTCATCGGACCGTACAGCCATCGGCCTGCCGTGGCCGGCGCAAATGAGGGCAGGCCGAAGTGACGCAAGTTCCCTGACAGAATCACGGGCTTGGCGCCAATTTATAGTTCCCGGTACCGGCGGCCCGCACAGTTGCCGTTTCTGCGTGAGCGTCTCGACGAAGCTGTCGAGATTCATGGTTGTAACCGCGTCGCCAGCGAGCAATACGTTTCCATCGTGACGAAAGAACGCAACGTGCCCGGGAGCATGCCCGGGCGTGAAGTGGCAGGTCCATTCGTTCAGCCACGGCAGTGGGCGATCAGGGTCGAGCTCTGTCAATCGACTACCGAGATTGGATGTACTGGAGGGAAAAAGCCTGCTCAAACCACTGAAGAAGCCTGGTGCTGTTGCATCGAGTGGCGGGTAAGAAGAGCGGCCCGTGAGGTAAGGGCGTTCTAGACGGTGCGCGTAGATTTTTACCCCCCAGTAGTCTGCGAGCGCCGCCGCTGAGCCGACGTGGTCGATGTGGCCGTGTGTCAGGATGATGGCTTCAGGACGCGAAAATGGTCCAAAGCAGGCTTCGGCAGCGTGCTTGATCGTTCGCACGTGTCCGGGCGCGAGGCAATCTACTAACACCCAGGATTTCGAATTTCCCACGAGATAGGCGTTGGAAATGAGCGTTTTGATGATCGCTACATCGCGCGCTACTTGGTTCATAAGAATGTAGTGCCTCGGAGCCTGTATTGGTCGGGCTCTGCGGTTTTCCGTCCTTGGTGAACTGATGTAGCTCGCCCACGAAATTATTCTCTGTAAAGTTTGGGTCAGTTTGCAAGAACCGGGGATCTGACGAGCAGCGGAACTGTGGCACCACAACGCGTCGCCGGTTCATCGGAAGCGAGCCGTTCCAGATCAGGTGACACGGTCAACTTCTTCTTGAATTCGACAACGAATGGAAGGTTTCCAGCTCAGCGGATTCTGCTGCTGAGGGGTTTCTCTTGTTGGTACGGCTGCGGCAGCAAGGGAAACAATCAGGCAACCGCAATGTTACCCTAATTTTGAATCCCCCTACATCGGCCCGATGGCGGAATTGGCAGACGCGCCAGATTTAGGTTCTGGTATCCGTAAGGTTGTGGGAGTTCGACCCTCCCTCGGGCCACCAAGTCCGTGTTGGCAACAGCGCACCGCCGCTTTCCGCGGTTGGGTCGGCGCGCTTGTCAGTCTTGGCGGATTGCCAACATTGGGTCGATCCGCGAAGCGCGGCGAGCGGGAATGAATGCCGCGAGCAGCGTGGTCAGCAGTAAGCCCAGCACGACCAAAGTAAACAATACGGGATCGAACGAGGGAACCCGCAGCCCGCTGCTTAACGCACGGCCCGCAGCCACACTGATCAGAATTCCAGCGAGCATGCCGATTCCGCCCATTTGTCCTGCTTGCCTCAGGAAGAGCCGCAAAACCTGCTGCTTGTCCGCGCCGACCGCCATGCGAATGCCGATCTCTCGTGTCCGCCGCGCCACGTGATATGCCACCACCGCATACAAGCCAACTAGCGACAAAGCCAGCCCGATCAACCCGACTGAGCCGACAATTCCATTTAACAGCTCCAGAACTTTCACGGAACGCTGCTCGTAAATATCCTGCATGGTTCGGACTCCAAAAATGGGAAGACCCGGCGCGATCGATTTCACCAGGTTTCTCAGTGGCGCAACCAGATCTGTGGGATTCTGCTTCGTGTTCACGATCAAAGTCGCGCGAGACAGGAAGTGCTGGGACTGAGGAAGATAAATGAACTCCAGCGGCGGTTCCAACGCGGAGAGATATTTGCCTGTTCCGGTCACGCCGACGATCTGGATCCAAGGCACCGTCCCATTTCCCAGTCGCAAGCGTTTTCCCAGCGGATTTTTCAGGCCGAAGCGCGTCAGGAACTGTTGGTTCACCACTGCGACGGGCGGCGATGACGCGGTATCGCTCGGCAAAAATCCGCGGCCCGAAAATCACAGGCACACCCATCGTCTTGAAGTAGTTGTCACCTACGGTATCCGCAAAAATGAATGCCCCATGTTGGCCCTTGGGGAATTGATAGCCTTCGGGCGTGACGGTTTCCTGCTCCATGTTTCGTGCCCATCGGGACGCCGAACGCGAACGCCGCACTCTGCACTCCGGGAAGCTCTTTCACCCGCTCAATCAAGCTCTTGTAGAACACTCTGCTTTGATCCGGCGAGTATCGGATGATCGAAGGATCGAAAGTCATCGTCAGCCGATGCTGAATCTCGAAACCCGGATTGTGCGACAGCACATACGAGAAGCCGCGGAACATCTGAGTGGCGGCGGTCAACAGCACTAACGAGCCCGCCACCTGTGCGATCACCAAGGCGTTACGTCCCCAGAAGCGATGCCGCGCCGTAGCACTCAAACCGACTTTCAGCCCGGAAACTAAATCCGTCCTGGTCGCCCGCAGCGCGGGAGCGAGACCGAACAGTACAGCACTCAGAACTGCCGCGAGCAAAGTAAAGACCAGCACACGTTCATCCAATTTGAATGTCAACTGGATGGGGATATCGCTCGGGATCTGAATTGAGGAAACAAAGTCGATTCCCACTTGGACGATAAACAGACCGAGTGCACCGCCAGCGAGCGCAATCAGCAGACTCTCCGCCAGCAGTTCCCGGGTAATGCGCCAGCGGCCCGCGCCGATCGCCAAGCCGAATAGAAATTTCGCGCGCGCGGCTGCGACCTCGACTCAAAATCAGGTTCGCTACGTTGGCGCAGGCAATCAGCAGCACGATTATGCCGAGGGAGAACAAAAGTTGGGCAAGGCTCGCATCACCGGGAGAGAAATCCTGGCGCGCTTGCAGTTCGGTGCGCACCGCCGCGCCATAACCAACGTTGGAGCCGGGAAACGATTGTGCGAGCGAATGGGCCAAAGCCGCCATTTCCGCACTGGCGGCGCCGATCGAAACGCCCGGTTTCAATCGCCCCTTCACGGTGAATGCACGATTCGCACGGTTCGTCAGCAAGTCAGCGCTCGGAGGAAAGTAACTTCGGCGCCATCATCGCCGGCACAAACAGGCCAGGGTGAAAATACTGATCCATTCCAGTAAAGGATGCGGGAGCGACGCCGATGACCGTAAACTTTATTCCGTTCAGCTCTACCTGCCTGCCAATCGCCGACGGCTCGCCACCGAACTCGCGTTTCCAAAGATCGTGCCCTAGCACAACGACCGCATCTCGGCCGACCACTTTGTCCTCATCCGGCCGGAAGGTGCGCCCCTGCGTGGGCGTTACTTTCATGACGTCGAAGAAATTGCCGCTGACCAACAGCCCGGCTTTCATGCTCGGTTGCTGCTTGGAATCCGCGGCAAAGCCAAAGGGCATCAGTTCGTATGCCGCCAATCCTTTGAAGGATCGATTCCTGTCACGGAAGTCTAAGAAATCGGGATAGGAGACAGCGCCATATGAGCCGCTCGGCGTTCGCGCACTCACGGTCACGATGTTACCCGGATTCGGCACGGGCAGAGGACGAAGCACCAGGCCGTCGGCAATGCTGAATACCGTGGCAATGGCGCCGATACCAAGCGCCATCGACAAAATCGCGGTCAGCGCGAATCCGGGGTTATGAAGAAGGCTGCGGAATCCGTAACGAAAATCGTTCATCGCGATTACGTGTCCGCACTTTCACATCCACGTCGAATCTGAAGAAATTACGCGGCTTTCACTGCCGGTAATAGCGTGTCGCTGTCCGGTTTTGGGACGTCTGCTGCCCGCGTGCAACAGTAATTACTTACCCGGAAACGGCAGCCAGCCGCGCGAGACATAATCGCCGAGCGTAAGACTCACCATGATCAGAAACCACAGAATTCCGCCTGCGAGTATAATCCGCACGACCTTGCTCTCATAGAGCGCGTGCATGAAGAAGGCAGCGACTAGGCTCGCTTTTGTGGCGGCGATTGTGATCGCAATGACCATGGTGAAAGGACCGAGATCGACCATGGCGATCAGAGTGGTGGTGAGCACGAGCGCCAATAAGGCGACCCAGGTGAGCGCGTACTGTTTGACGGAAAGGACCGGCTGTTTCATCTGAGGTGCAACCCCGGAAGATAGAAGATGGCGTAGAGGAAGATCCAGACGATATCGATAAAGTGCCAATATAAGCCGCCGATGTCGATTGGGGTGTAGTATTCGGCTGAAAAGGTACCGAGAACCGTGCGGAATAACAGAACGGAGAGTATGCCGATTCCAATGGTCATGTGGATTGCATGCAGGCCCGTCATGATGAAGTAAAACACGAAGAACATCTGCACTTTTCCAGCGAAAGGACCGGCATATTCAAACCAGAAACCAGGCACTTTGTGTTCTTGATAATGCAGGTAATATTCAGTGAATTTGATGCCTAGAAAAATGGCGCCAATAACCATCGTCGCGAGCAGGAGCAGCGCGAGCGCCCGCTGTTTTCCGAGCTCCGCGCTGTGTACCGCAAGCACCATGGTGAAGCTGCTGCACAGGAGCACGGCGGTATTGACTGCGCCGAGCACCATTTCCATGTGAGAGCTGCCGATGTCAAAGGCTTGCGGATTACTGAGCCGGTAAACGGTATAGGCAGTAAACAAGCCACCGAACAGCATGACCTCGGTGACGAGGAATACCCACATTCCGATGCTGGCGGTCTCCCGCTGTTGTGCCGGAGTGGTGTACTGCTCGCGCAGTTCAAGCGTGACTGGTTCGGACAAGGCCCAACTCCTCTTGCATCGCCTCGTAATCGTACGGCCGCACGTTCACGATGGGAGTCTCTTCAAAATTATGCTTTGGCGGAGGCGAGGGAGTTTTCCATTCCAGGCCTGTAGCCCGCCACGGATTCGGTCCCGCATCCTTACCGTACTTCCATGACCAAAGAAGATAAAAGAGCGGCAAAACGTAGCCGACGCCAAGAATCGATGCGCCTGCTGTAGACAACACGTTGAGCATCTGAAACTCTTCCGGATACGCAGCATAGCGCCGCGGCATGCCGAGATAGCCAAGGACGAATTGCGGGAAGAACGTGAGATTGAAGCCGAGAAACACGGTCACAGCGGAAAGCTTCGCCAACCCCTCCGGATATAGCTTGCCGCTGATCTTCGGCCACCAGTAATGCACGCCACCGAGGAAAGCCATCACCGTTCCCCCCACCATGATGTAGTGAAAATGAGCGATGACGAAATAGGTATCCGTAAGGTGAACGTCGAGCCCTAAAGCGGCGAGAAATAGTCCCGTCATGCCTCCTATCGTGAACAGTCCCACGAAGCCGATCGCATACAGCATGGGCGTTTGCCAGGAGACCGACCCTTGATAGATAGTCGCCGTCCAGTTGAACACTTTAATGGCGGAAGGGACTGCCACGAAATAGCTCAAGATAGAGAACGCCATGGCGGAGTAGACCGAGGTGCCCGCAACGAACATGTGATGTCCCCAGACCAGGAATCCGATGATGGCGATCGCCATGCTGGAAAATGCGACAGCTTTGTAGCCGAACAGCGGCTTGCGCGCGAAGGCCGGGATGATTTCGCTAACGACCGCAAACGCCGGCAAAACCATGATGTAAACCGCGGGATGCGAGTAGAACCAGAACATGTGCTGGAACAACACCGGATCGCCTCCGAGGGCCGGATCGAAGATACCGACTTGAAAAATGCGTTCCACGGCAACCATCAACAGCGTGACCGCGAGAACCGGTGTAGCCAATACAAAGATGAGGCTGGTCGCGTACATCGACCAGCAGAAGATCGGCAGCCGAAACCACGTCAATCCAGGAGCGCGCATGCGATGAATGGTAGCGATGAAGTTTAGTCCCGTCATGATGGACGAGAATCCGTTAATGAAAATACCTATAGCGGCTGCGACTACATAGGTTGTTGAATACGAGGTACTGAAGGGCGTGTAGAAGGTCCAACCCGTATCCACTCCGCCGCGAAACAGCGCGTAAACGGTAAAGCAGGCGCTGAACATGAAGACGTACCAACTCGCCAGGTTGATCTTGGGAAACGCGAGGTCTTTGGCGCCGACCATCATCGGGATCAGAAAATTGCCGAGGGTGTTGGGAATGGACGGAATCAGGAAAAACCAGACCATGATGATCCCGTGCATCGTGAACAGCTTGTTATAGGTCTCCGAGCTCACCAGCCAATTGCGCGGCGATAGTAATTCCAGGCGCATCATCAGAGCGAAAAATCCGCCAAGGAAAAACAGCGCGGTGATCGAGACCGTGTAGAGAATGCCGATGCGCTTGTGGTCCGTCGTAAAGAGCCAGGACAGCACGCCTTGCTTCTCCGTGAGGTAATTCTTCTCGATTCGGTTTGCTACTGCTTGAATCATGTCAGCGTTTTTCCAAATGTGAGCCGGAGTTGGAGGTTGCGTTTGGCCCGGCAATACCAGGCTGAGTGCCGTATTGTTTCGGTGCGGTCCCGGAACTGGATGGCTGCTCGGTTCCAGGCTGTGGGCCAAGCGCCTTGACGTACGAGATCAGCGCGAGCACCTGTTCTTGCGAAAGCTGGGCCGAGAAGTTCGGCATGATGTTCGGTTGGAAACCATAGACGATTTTGGCGTTCGGGTCCAGGATGGATTCGCGGATGTAGCTGTCGTCGGCAACCACCGTCTGTCCGCCGTCGATCTGGACCGGATGCATATAGAGATTCCGGAGATCGGGGCAACGCCCCTGATTATCGAAATGATGGCAATTCGCGCATCCATATTGGTGAAACAGCTTCTCGCCCTGGGACGCGAGCGAGCCTTCGGCTGCGCCTTGCGTCAACCATCTCTGGTAATCGTCGGGCGTCATCGCGTAAATCCAGCCAATCATTCCAGAGTGTTTCGTACCGCAGTATTCGGCGCAGAATAAGTGATATTTTCCAGGTTTCGTGGCCTTGAACCAGGTGGTTGTGTACCGCTCGGGAAGCACGTCTTGCTTGGTTCGGAACGCGGGCACAAAGAAACTGTGAATCACGTCTTCCGATGTCATGGTCAGCTTCACGGCTTGGCCCACAGGGATGTGAAGCTCATTGATTTCGCGCTGGCCTTCGGGATGCTGGATCTTCCACATCCACTGTTTGGCGACCACATACATGGGAATCGCGTTATCGGGCGGCCGCTCAATTTCGAAGTACAGCTTCGCGCCCCAACCGAACATCCCCATGAACAAGATGAACGGAGTGATGATCCAAGTGGCCTCGGCCGGAATGTTGTTGCGCGTCTGGCTTCCCATCTCGTTCTCATGACGCCGGCGGTACCGAACAGCCGAGTAGATCAGGAAGACCGCTATGCCCACTGCGACAGTAGTGCAGAGCAACACCATGAGGAGGAAAAACAGATTGACTTCACCCGCCACCGAAGAGGCTGAATCCGGAAAGAATTGGAGGTTGGTCATGGGTGCGGCGCCGCCTTCCACACGTTTTTGTGCTGACGTAGATCGCTCCGCCAGAAGAACCATAGACCGACGGCCATCAATATGAGCGTAAGGATGCCGGCAAGCCGCAGGATATTCATCACTACCGCGCCATACTTGCCAGTTTTCGGATCGTAGTGATAACAGAACAGCAGAATCTGATCGACCGGCGATCCGATGCGGTCGTGCGACGCTTCGATCAAGCCCAATTTCAGGTCCTTCGGCTCATATTCGACGCCGTACAAATAACGGGCGACGCGACCCTCGGGCGTGACGATCATTACGCCACTGGCATGGATGAACATCTTGTTGACAGGATCCCAACGGTAATGAAACCCGATGGCTTGCATAACGGCTTGAATGGAAGATTGAGAGCCGACGAGAAAGTGCCAACCATTCGTTCCCGCTTTGCTCGAATAGCTATGCGAAAACCGCTGGCGCTTTTGAGTAGCTTCCGCGGGAGTGTCTTGCGGGTCGAAACTGATGGCGACGATCTCAAAATCGCGCCCGGGTTTCAATGACAGCGGACGCAGCCCCGCGACTACGCCGCTCAAGATCTGCGTGCACAGCATGGGACAGCGGTAATACACGGGTGCAAGCAGTACCGGCTTTCCGGAGAAGTACGTTCGCAGCGGAACCTCGGCGCCGGTCTCATTACGAAAAACTGTATCGAGAGGAACCGGAGCATCCAGCTTCTGCTCAATGCCCACACCATTGAAGTTTGGCGGCAGAACTGCCCTGTTTTGCGCGGCAGCCACGGAACTCAAGAAGATAGAAAGCAGGAGAAGACGTTTCATCGTGGTTCCGGCTCTACTTTCCCCTCAAAACCCGTCAAGCGCGTTCCCGCCTGCGGTTGAGAGAGAACCACGTTGGGTGGTTTGGGCTGTGGCGGAATCCCCTGTTGCGCAAGAATATCGATGGCGCGCTCAATAGGAATGGCAACTATGCCTTTGCTCTTGTCCACCCACGAGTAATGGGTCAACTGCCAATCTTCACTTTTGCGCATCGCTTTCAGATCCTGGCGAGGCGACTCCTGCAGCCTTGGTTCCGGCGGCATCGGATTGCCGTGCGCCTCGATGGGTAACGGCGGTGGACTGACTTCCGCACGATGATGCGCCAGGAGAAGAAAGCAAAGATAAACCACGCCGAAGATGACCCAAAGGCCGCCTAAGACGGAGATGCCGGTGATCAATACACCACGCGCAAAGATGTCAGTTCGCTCGAAATGGATGTCCTCGTGACGCGGCTCACTCGCCTGATTACTCGCCTGGTTACTCGCCATGGTGCAAAGCCCTTTCGAGATTCGGCGCCTGCAGCGGTAACAAGGGCCGCTGCTTCAACTGCCATAGGAAAAATGCGATCCAGAGGCCGCCCATCGCCAGCGGAACAGAAAAGTTCAGCCAGTGAATCCGCAAGCCGCGTTGATAATAGCCGGGCATCACGATCCAGGTGAGGTCGACAAAACGCATGACGATAATTAGCCCGACTACGCAAGACAGCGCAATCACGTTGCGCTTGAGCGGCCGCGAGAGCAGCAGGAGAAACGGGACGATGAACTGAAATAAAATCAGCGCCACTCCCAGCCACCCCCAGGAGGTTGCGAAGCGTCGCAAATACCAAGGGATCTCGTCCGTCAAATTGCCTGTCCAGATGATGAGTAGCTGTGAAAAGGCGAAGTAAGCCCAAACCATAACAAACGCCAGCAGCAGCTTTCCGAGATCGTGCAGATGCGCGGGTTTGAATCGACTGGCCAGCGGTTCGCGCCGGGACAGAAGCGCCATGGCTATGATGGCAAACGCAAAAGCGGTCAGGCCCTGGCGTGCGATAAACAAGAATCCCCAGATTGTGGAATACCAGTCCGTTTCGAGCGATTCGGCCCAGTCGATAGAGGAGAACGTGACGGTGAACGTGTATAAGATCAGGCCTCCGGCACTGAGCGCGGCCAGCCGCTTTTCGAAACCGCCGTGCTCGTCCTGTTCTCGAGACCACTTGTTCAAGAAATAAGCGAATACCAACCAGATCGCGAAATAAATCACCGCCCGTACGATGAACATGGTCGGGTTCATGTACGAACTTCGATGTTGGAGCACGTATTCCTTGCGAACCAGATCGGAGTGGGCCCAATCGTACAGCTTCGGCATGCCGAATGCGATCGGAATAAATAGGACAGCAAGCAACGGCAGAGTGCGGGTAGCGGACTCAAGCGTTCGCCGTGTCATCACGCCCCAGGCTCCAGACGTAAGGTATTGCATCATGACAACGCCCATGGAGCCAAGAGCCAACCCGAGCCAGAACAGATAACCCATCAGGTACGAGCGGAAGAAATCGCCCGGACTGAAGAAGGCGCCGATGATCGAAATAACCGACAGGCCGATGCCGATCGCCAGCGCCAGCGAGAGGAAGCGCCGCAGATCCACCTCAAGTTCGGGCGAAATATCGAACTCAGAGGAGACGGACGTCATGGACGTACCTCAAGTTGCGCGCGCTCGTTTGCGGGGACTTCATTTACATTCGCGCTTCTGCTCAGTTGCAGCGCTCGCACGTAGGCGACAATGGCCCAACGGTCGCTGACCGGAATCTGATCGTCGTAATCGCCCATGGCGCCGTAGCCATTGGTGATGACCTGATAGATGTAGCCGGGCGGCACGGAACGCAGACGGTCGCTATGGAAGTTCGCCGGCGCGCGCAATCCGCGCTGCGCAACCATTCCGTTGCCGTCCCCCAGACGTCCGTGGCAGGGACTGCAATAAATGTTGAAGCGGTCTTGTCCGCGATGCAGCAGGGTCGCATTCACCGGGATCGGAATACTGGCAAGAAAGGTTCCGTTCGCGGCACCCGTGTGGAGTGCGTCATCATCGTTCAACTCATCGCGCGCGATGGTTCCAGCGGGAATGGGGCGCGCGGAACGGCCATCCGCAAAAAACCTGCTCTCGGCCAATGGTTTGTACTTGGGCTGATCCTGCATGTCCTGGCGGCAGGCCGTCGCGCAGAGAAGCGCCGCCAAGCTCAGCACGCCGAGAATCGCCGAACTGGAGCTATTCGTTTTCAACTTCCCAGACTCCTATGGGGTTAAGTTCGCGCAGAAAACCAGCAGTCAGTTCTGAACTATAAATCGGATCGCTTTTCTCGATGCAAAGAAAGAAGCGGTTGCTCGAAGCGTGAGCGAATTCCGGCAGATTGAACAGAGGAAAATGCGGACGCGGAAAACCGCACAAGGCAAGCGTGCCAAAGAAGGCAGAGCAGCCGGCAAACAGCACCGTAAGCTCAAACAGGATCGGGATGAAAGCGGGCCAGCTATAGAGCGGCCGTCCGCCTACGTTGATCGGATAATCGATGGCGGCGACGTAATACTGCATCACCCACGCCGTGGCCGCGCCGACGAACCCTCCGAGCAGAACAACTGGCGGGACCAGATTCCAGCCCGGAACAATGTCGTCCAAATCCTTGATCGCGTACGGCGAGTACGCTTCGAAGCGCCGATAGCCGAGTTTCTTCACTTCGCGCGCCGCTTCGACCAGCGCCGTCGGGTCGTCGAACTCGGCCACCATTCCGTAGGTTTCCGCGTCGCTCATTTCTCAGTTCCTCCGCCGGGTTTCGAAAACGGCAGCAGCTCGCGGACTTCCGCCATGGAGATCATCGGAAGGAAGCGCACGAATAGCATGAACAGAACGACAAACAGTCCTACTGAGCCGTAGAGCGTTGCGTTATCCCAAAACGTGGCCACGAAGTTGGACCAGGATGAGGGGAGGAAATCGCGATCGAGGCTGGTGATGATGATCATGTAGCGCTCGACCCACATTCCGACCAGCACCACCACCGCAACCCCGAAGAGCGGCTTGGGATTGGTGCGGACCTTATAAAACCACAGAGACTGCGGAATGATCACATTCAAGAGAATGACCAGCCAGAAAGTCCAGGACTGCGGGCCGACGGCGCGATTGTGGACGACGTACATCTCAAATTGATTGCCGCTGTACCACGATGTGAATGGCTCAATGACGTAGGTGTAGGCGAGAATGAGCCCGTTAGCGAGCATGAGCTTGGCACAGTTGTTCAGGTGCCGCACAGTAATGAGATTGTGCAGCCCATAAACGGCGCGCAGCGGGATGCAGAGAATCAGCACCATCGCGAAGCCTGAGTAAATTGCCCCCGCGACAAAATAGGGCGGGAAAATTGTGGAATGCCAGCCCGGCAGAATAGCTACCGTAAAATCGAAACTGACGACCGTGTGAACGGAAAGGACGAGCGGCGTCGCTAAACCCGCGAGCAAAAGAGACGCGCTCTGCTGCATCTTCCAGTGATGCGAAGCGCCGCGCCAGCCGAACGACAGAACGGCATAAACAAAGTACTTGAACTTGGTATCGGCGCGATCGCGCAAGGTGGCGAGATCCGGAATCATGCCGAGGTACCAGAAGAGCAGCGAAATGGTCGCGTAGGTCGAGACCGCGAACACGTCCCACACGAGAGGGCTGCGGAAATTCGGCTGAATGGTCATTGTGTTCGGGTACGGAAATACCCAATACGCAATCCAGGCCCGACCCAAGTGCAGCAGCGGAAACATGCCGGCGCAGGCGACCGCGAATAGCGTCATCGCCTCGGCGAAGCGGTTGATCGAATTCCGCCAGGACTGATTCAGGAGCAGCAGAATCGCGGAAATCAGAGTGCCGGCGTGTCCGATTCCGATCCACCATACAAAATTCGTAATGGCGAATCCCCAGGCGACGGGAATCTCGATGCCCCAAACTCCGACGCCTTTGCCCAGCAGATACGTAACCGCGATGCCGAACATCACGAGCAGGAGCACGCCGCAGCCAAACGTAATCCACCAGAACAAGGGCACCTTGCGCGTAAGCACGATGGAGCTGATCTGTTCGCTGACTGTTTCGAATGTCTGGCTGGGCGCCACCACGGCGAGCGGATTATTCGGATCCAGTTCGCGACCGGTATGGCGTTGTCTCTCTTCGACGGTCATGCGGGAAACTCCGGATTCGGGTTGCGCAGTTCGGCAAGGTAGCTGGTGCGCGGCCGGGTATTCAGTTCGCCCAGTAGGTCGTAGCGCAGCTTTTCGGCCTTCAGCTTAGCCACTTCATTTCCCGTATTGTTTTTGTCGCCGAAAACGATTGCCTGGGTTGGACACGCCTGCTGGCACGCGGTCTTAATTTCGCCGTCGCGGATGTAGCGATCTTCGGTGCGCGCCTTGATCTCGGCTTCACGAATGCGCTGCACGCAATACGTGCATTTCTCCATGACGCCGCGGCTGCGCACCGAAACATCCGGATTGCGCTGCAGCTTCCATGTTTCTGTCGTCCAGTCCTGGAACAACAGAAAATTGAATCGCCGGACTTTATAAGGGCAATTGTTCGAGCAGTAGCGCGTTCCCACGCAGCGGTTGTAAACCATGTCGTTGAGACCGTCACTGCTGTGATTCGTCGCTTGCACGGGACAAACGAGTTCACAGGGCGCATTCTCACATTGCATGCACGGCACTGGCATGTAGTAAGCGGCTGGATAGCCGATGTCGCCTTCGTAATAGGTATCGATGCGCAGCCAGTGCATAGCGCGGCGCGCGAGCACTTGCTCTTTTCCTACGACGGGAATGTTGTTTTCAGCCTGACAGGCCACCACGCAGGCCTGACAATTCACGCAGGCGGTCAGGTCGATCGACATGCTCCAGGCGTAGCCCTTGTACTCCCAATGCGGATAGAGCGTCAGGTTGTCTTTCGGCGGGTGAGTCTTTTCGCGTGACGAAATCCGGATTCTCTTTGTAGGCCGAAACGCTATTCGCGATGACAATGTCGCGGCCTTCCATCGACTGGTGCATCTGCGTCGTCGCCAATGGGTACGGCGTATCCAGCTTGTGAATCTCAATGCCGGAAACTTGCCAGAGCGCATCCGAGGTACGGAGCACATAGGCGTTAAACCCGGCGCCGTCGCCCGCGCGGCCTGAATGCGTTCGCCCCCACCCGAGATCGACGCTGATCGATTCATCCGGTTGTCCGGGCAGAATCCAAACCGAGCCCTTCACCGAAGCTCCGCCGTGCCGAAGCTCCACGTGCTGTTGATTTTCAATTCCCAGCCGCTTAGCCGTTCCGGGACTGAGCATCACTGCGTTATCCCACGTCAGCTTCGTCATGGGATGCGGCAGCTCCTGCAGCCACATGTTATTGGCGTAGCGCCCGTCGTAGAGATAGACATCGGGCCGAAACACCAGCTCGAGTCCGGTTTGCTCAGCAGGTGGTTTGATTGCGCCAACACTGCCCGCGGTTGGAGTAATCGAGGGCAATGCCGAATTTGCGATGATTCCGTCGCGCACGGATTTACGCCACCAAGGTTCAAAATCCTGCGCGCCGCTCTGCGCCGTCCAATAGGCGCGAACAATCTCATAAGAAGAGCGACCGGGAAACTGGAGAATGGAATCGAGAACCTGAATCTGCGAGTGAGAGTTGTAAAGGGGCGCAATCAGCGGTTGAATGATGCTGGTTGTCCCATCGATCGCGCGCGCATCACCCCAGTCTTCGAGAAAATGCGGCTCCGGAATGTGCCAGTGGGTTTTAAGTGACGTCTCGTTGAAATGCAGACCGACGTGGACGGAATTTTTAACGTTGTTGAGACTGTCTGTAAAGTGAAAATCGGTCGGAGCGTTGTAAACCGGATTGCCTCCCAGAATGAGCAGCACGTCCACTTTGCCGTCGTGCATATCGCTCGATAATTCCCGCAGCGATTCGATCTGATCCACCGGCTCGACTTCAAGCGGCTGCGTGTAGATAACCGTCTTGCCGGCATTCCCAAGCGCCACATTCATGGCTTGCGCCAGCGCATGCACCGCGGGCGATTGATGCTCGCCCGGAATCACTACGCACGTGCCTTTATGCGCCAGCAAGTCGCGCGCCACAGCGGCGACCCAAGCTGCGTTGGAAGTGCCGGCAGAGGCGCCGGATACTCCGACAGCCGCCGCTACATTCGCTGCGAAGCCTTCTATGCCGGCATAGTGCAAGGACAGCCGATGATCCGCTTTTCCACCGGTAGCGCTCATCGTGGTCTCCGCCACGTACAGCCGGTTCATGTCGAGACGATCGCCACGCCGCCGACGCGTTGAGAAATCCCGTGCATAGCGCGTCGAGCCGGGACCGCAAGCAAGGAAATCCGCGTCCAACGCAAGCACTACGTCGGCTTCGTCCAGCTTGTAATAGGCATGTACGGGCCGCCCAAATAGAGTCTGAGCGGCGGCCCGCGCGGAATGCGGGCCGGCGGGATCGAACTGATGCCACTTGGCGGCAGGAAATTTCTTCAGAACGGCTTTGAGCTGCGCGCCTAAGGTGGGAGACACCACCGTCTCGCTAAGAATCCGAAACCCTTCGCCGTTTTTCGCCTGCAACGTGCCAAGGGCCGGCTGCCACCAGACAAGAAATGAATCCCAGTCCTGCGGGACGCCGAGATGATAGATCTCTTTCGCACGATCTGGATCGTAGAGGTCCATCAAGCAGGACTGCGAATGCACGCTCGTCGCGCCGAGGCTCGCCGGGTGATCGGGATTGCCTTCCACCTTCGTGGGGCGTCCCAGATGACTCTCCACGATGACGCCTTCCGCGATGCCGTTCACGGGTGCGGCGGTCGCGTAGTATTTCGGCTTGCCGGGAATGACGTTCTCGGGCGGATCGACGTACGGCATGATCGTCTCGGTGGGCTGGCGCGTGCAGCCCGTTAGACCGGCCAGTGCCATCGAGCCCGCCATCAAGGACAAGAACCGGCGGCGGCTGCCGGCGGAAAATTCGATACCCGCTTCGCTGAATTCTTCCGGGATTTCCTCGCGGACCGATCCTTCCGCCTGTTCGAGCGTTTGCCAGTATCGTGGCGCACGAGACGGCGTTGTCAGCGCTTCAACCGGGATGAACCCGTGAGATGGAGTGTGAGACGGCATCTTCACCTGTGACACGTTGAACAGCTGGTGAGACTGTGAAGATGGTAGTCCTTCATCAGTCGTGAACCGAGAGCGATCTGATCGTGCGGCGGCGCATAATCCATCGCAAAGACCTGGTCACGCGGCCGCACGTAACGCTCCGGATGGCGGTGACAATCCAGGCACCATTCCATCGTCAGCGGCTGCGCCTGCCATGTCAGCGGCATCTTGTCGACGCGTCCGTGACAAGTAGTGCAGCCCACGCCGGAGTGAACGTGAATGCTGTGGTTGAAGTAAACGAAATCCGGCAGATCGTTGACCCGCGTCCATTCGATCGATTTGCCCGTCCGATAGCTCTCACGAACGGGTTCGAGCGTGGGACTCGCGGCCCACATCTGCGAATGGCAATTCATGCAGATCTTCGTGGCCGGGATGTTTGCGTAAGAAGAAGTCTCAACCGTCGTGTGGCAGTAGCGGCAATCGATTCCTAAACCGCCTACGTGGTGTTCGTGGCTAAAAGGCACCGGCTGTTCGCGCGGAACGTTCTGCATCATCTCGTAAGGAGAACGGACGATCAAGTATGCCAAACACGAAACGATCACAAGCGATAACACTCCTCCAAAGATCGTTAGTCTGGCGAAAGTATTTGCGCTGCGAGAGAAATACTGTGGCATCCAGGGGGGCGAGCCTTAGGTCACGTTATATCGCAATTCAATTCAGCTCTTGCGAGCTAATTCGAAAATGAGGGACTCACACGAACGCTCAAACGTTTCGGAGTATAGTCCCCGATTCGCACCCGTGAAGAACGGCAGCGGAAAAGGAAATCGCAGTATGTTAGCCGGCGGGTTCGGCTTCGAGCGCCAGCAGCAGCAGAGATCGTGGCGTGACGCAATACTCGTCGCCGATTTTGAAGGTTTTCTTCTCGTCGCAATCAGGAGTGTTGGTGTCGAGCATCAAGGACCACGCGGTGCCGCCCGCGACGCTCGGAAGCTTGAAATTCACGCCCTCATAATGCACATTGATAACAATCAGCAGCGTCGCTTCTTTTCCGCGCTGCCGGATTCCAGTTGTTTGCGCGCGACCGTCGAGCAGCATGCCGAACGAACGCATGTCTGAATCGCCCCAGTGCCTGTCTTCCATTTCCGAACCGTTGGCGTTGATCCACGTGAGATCCTTTACGCCCAGTTCTTCGTTATATTCGCCGCTGAAAAACAGGTTGCGTCGCAGGATGGGATACCTGTGGCGCATGCCTGTGAGCTTCTTGACGAAGTGGATCAGCGACTGCCCTTTTTCCTTGATGTCCCAGTTCAGCCAACTGATTTCGTTGTCCTGGCAATAGGCGTTGTTGTTTCCATGTTGCGTGCGGCCAAATTCGTCGCCGGCCAGCATCATCGGCGTCCCCTGCGAAAGCAGCAGCGTCGCGAGCATGTTGCGGATCTGGCGCTCGCGCAACCCGGAGATTTCGGGATCGTCGGTCGGTCCTTCCTGGCCGCAATTCCAGGAGCGGTTGTCATTGCTTCCGTCCTTATTGCCTTCGCCGTTCGCTTCGTTGTGTTTCTCGTTATAGCTGACAACGTCGTTCAACGTAAAGCCGTCATGGGCCGTGACGAAGTTGACGCAAGCCCACGGCCTACGCCCCTGATGATTGAATAATTGGCCGGATGCGCACAGGCGTTCTGTCAACGCTGCCGCAGGAGCATTTCCTTTCCAGAAATCCCGAACGGTGTCGCGGAATTTGTCGTTCCACTCGGCCCAGCCCGGCGGAAAAGCACCCACTTGATAGCCGCCCGGCCCGCAATCCCAGGGCTCGGCGATCAATTTAACCGTTATCAGCACGGGATCCTGACTGACCGCTTTTAAGAAGCCGCTCTGGTTATCGAAACCATTCGGCTCGCGCGCCAAGATGGTCCCGAGATCAAAGCGGAATCCATCCACATGCGTCTGCTCCACCCAATAGCGCAGGCTGTCGGTCACCATCTGAATCACGCGAGGATGGCTCAGATTGACCGTGTTTCCGGTACCCGTATCGTTGATGTAATAGCGTTTGTTGTCCGGCAGCAGACGATAATAGTTCGCGTTATCGATACCTTTGAAACAGAGTGTTGGGCCTTTCTCATTTCCTTCCGCGGTGTGGTTGTAGACGACGTCGAGAATGACTTCGAGCCCGGCATCATGAATGCGCGCCACCATCTCTTTGAACTCACGTAAGCTGTCTTCGCGCCGCGCGGCATAGCGCGGGTCCGGCGCAAAGAACTGAATCGTGTTGTAGCCCCAATAATTCGTCAGGCCCTTCTCGAGCAAACCGCTGTCGTTGATGAAGCTGTGGATGGGCAGCAATTCAACTGACGTCACACCAAGCGACTTGATGTAATCCAGCACTTCCTTGGTCGCGAGTCCCTCATACGTGCCGCGGAGGTGTTCGGGGACCCGAGGATGCAGCTTGGTATAACCCCTCACGTGCAGCTCGTAAATGATGGTGTCGTCCCAGCGTATGGGCCTACGCGTGGCAGCTTGGCCGTGCCAGGTAAAGTTCGGGTCCACCACCGTGCACTTCGGCATGTAAGGAGCACTGTCGCGGTCGTCGAAAGTGGTGTCGTCACCCGTCTCCATCTTGTAACCGAACACGGCAGGATTCCATTCCAGGTCGCCAAAGTTTGCGCAAGCGTATGGATCGAGCAACAGCTTATTCGGATTGAAACGGTGACCTGCATCGGGCTCATAGGGCCCGTGCACGCGATACCCGTAAATCGTACCCGGGGTCACATCCGGCAGATAACCATGCCAAATCTGATTCGTGTATTCAGGAAGCGCAATACGCTGTACCTCGTTCTTTCCGTCGGCATCGAAAAGGCACAGCTCAACCTTGGTAGCGTTGGCTGAAAACAAGGCAAAATTGGCGCCTTTTCCGTCGTAGTAGGCACCGCGTGGATGAGGCAGACCTTCTCTGATGCGCTTTTTCAGGATCTCAGGCATGTTTGTTCTTGTATTGGAGCGCCGATACCATTCAACCGTTTCGCTTGTACGATTCCCCGCGGGCTGACAGCGCCAATAGCACCGGAACAATTACGAAGCGTAGTATCGGTTTGGGCTATTCCTGAGTCTATCCGTTCGGGAGAGTTGTCATGAGGCGGCGTGCGACACCTGCAAGGATCAAGGTTCGTGTCGCCTCGCCGCGTTACTTGGCGACAGTAATTTTAAGGAGAACATGAGCACCTCGCAAGAAGTCATAATTCGATACCTGGAAGATGCGGAAGCAGCCGAAAGAAATTTCGAAGACGCGTTGGCGACCTTCGGCAAAACCGGCGAGCAGAACGAAGTGAAGCGATTCTTCGACTTCGCCTCAAAACGCGCCAAGAGCCAGCATGAGCGGCTGGAGGCGCGACTGAAACAGTTGGGCGGCAGCCCGTCCACCGCGAAGAGCATCCTGGCGCACCTGCTGGCGTTCTCGCCGACGATCGCGCAAATCGGTCATGAACCCGCGGAGAAGAATACGCAGCATCTGGTCATCTGCATCGGCGCGGCATCGGCCGAGATGGCCATGTATGAATCGCTTGCCTCCGTAGCCGCGGCTGCGGGCGATACGGAAACCGAACGCCTGGCTCGCGAGCTGCAACTGGAAGAAAAGGACGATTACGAAAAATCGTGGGCGTTGCTCAAATCCAGCGCCGTGGCGGCGTTTGAGACCGTGCTGAATCGTCAAGCGGCCAGTTCTTAAAGCACTACTACAGCGTGCGAGCCGCTATTTCAGGGTATACAGATACCCCGCTATGTCGGCTGCGTCACGTGCGGTGACGTTCAGGTTCGGCATCACGGTCTTCTCGTCGACTGCCTTCGGATTTTGAATCCAGCGCATCATGTTGCCGGGCGTGTTTTGCAGCACGCCCGCGATATACACACGCTCCGCAACGCCCGAAAGTGGCGGGCCGACGCGCCCTGTTGCTCCCGAGATGCCCGGAATGATGTGACAGGAGCCGCAGCCGTAATACTGAATCTTATGCGCGCCCGCCTGTGGATTACCCCCAGTCGTCACTTCCGCAACATGGGTACCCTGGCCTCGACTGCATCCCAGTAAACCCAAGCCCAGGAAACTCACAATCGAGAACGCCAGCACCGCGACTTCCCTACTTCGCATCTCTAACCCTTTCGAGCATGGCATCACTCTCCTTCAGCCAACCGGCAAAGAGCCACAACCCCGCTGCCAAGTACACAAGGCTCGCCGGGACCCACATGATTAAGCCCCCAATCTGCTGATCTTCAAGCGGGGTCCATCCCCAGGCTCGTGTCGTGGTCTGGTAGGGCGAATACCAAACGTGCGGAGCAAACGTGAGCAGCGCGCCCAAAATGCCGGTATGCACCGCCGTCGTGAAGACATAAAATACGCCCGCGCCATAAGCTCTGCGTCCGTGCGCGTAAAACAGCGCCCACCAGAACAGCAGAGCGGAAAGAAAAAAGCTCAAATGTTGAGCGGTATGGGCCAGATCGCTTTTGAGAGTCAGATCGAAGAGAAAGGGGACGTGCCAAGCCCAGATTGCGGCGAAGTGAACCAACCAGGCCGTTAGCGGTTCCGTGAGGAAGGTCCATACCCGCTGAACCTGCTCCTGCTTGCTCCAGCGACCCACCTTCCGACGCCACTCGAACGGCATTCCCCATAGGAATGTGACCAGCGGCCGTGAGAGCACCAATAGCGGCGCCGATATCAGCATCAAAATTTCGTGCTGCACCATATGCGCCGAAAACAACACTTCGCCCAAGGGATGGAGCGGTGAGACAAGCGCCACAATCAGACTGACCCAGCCGAGCCAGAAGCAAACTGTTTGACCGGGCGTCGCAATCCGTTGCCGCCGCTCGCCCGCTGCGTACAGTACGGCGGTGAGTACCAGCGGAACGACTACACCCGGATCGAATTCCCATGCCGACCACAGATGGCCCGGCCGGAGCGTTTCGCCGGGATCTGCCGAAGCGATCGCCACAAAAAGCAGTGCCAGCCCAGTTGCCCGGCCCCATTTCATTGACACTCCCGAAGAATCACTTCCGGAATCGCTTGCGCCAGGATGACCATAAAGAACCCGATGCTCAGCACGATGCCACTCAGTGCCATCATGCGGCTGCGTGGAAGCGCACCGGGGCCTTCGAATTCCATTTGTCTGCCGAGCTCCCGCCATTCGCGCCACGCCGCGAAGCTAGATGCGCCGCAAGCAATCAAACCGACAACAGAAACCAGGTAGAGCGCCAACTTCCCTTGCCAGATACAGGCCCAGGGAACAAGCGCAAAGTTAGCTTGAAAGCTGATCAGCCAAACAAAAGGCCCGGCGAGAATGCTAATCCACAGAATCAGGTTGCGGTTCATTGCGCGGATCCCAAGATGCGCGGTCCCCAGTAAATGACCACGTAAATAGGCAGCCAGATCGCCACGATGAAATACCACACGATACTATCCACGTGTACGCCCAGCCGCTGATTTTCTCCGTAGCGTCCGCTCGCGAGGATCACTAGCAGAACAACAGTGAACATGGCATCCGCAATGAAGTCAAAACTATGCAGGCCGAGGAAGGCCCACACATAGGAACCGTGCACATCGGTTTGCCAGTTGAAATTTAGCGAATGCCACTCAAATAGCCGCATCACGAAGAACACCGTGGCAAGCACCAGATTCAGAATCAAATTGCGGATCATTCCACCGCGGTCGTTCTTCTTTGCGGCCTCGCTCGCCCAATAGGAGGCCAGGGCGCTAAGCAGCAGAGGAATGAGCGCCAGAGTGGGAAGCGTTAAATGCGGAAACTGATCGCCCGGCGGAGGCCAGACATCCACGCGCAACCGCGTATAGAGGTAAGCAGCAATAACGATCGAGAACATCATGCCCTCGATCACCACAATGCTAAGCTGCCCCCACCACAGGGGCGCCTGGCTCGAAATCTCGTAGGGTTTTAAGTCGCTGACATCGAGCGTTCTCATGGTTCCAACTCCACAGGGCGCCGCGGCCAAAACCAACCAATCAGTCCAAGGCCGCTCAAAACGGACCCGTAGACGATATACCAGTTGTTGAAGACGGAGCCTGCGAACCCGACAGTCACGCCGATAGCCGTGAGAAACGGCCAAATACTTGGCGGCGGGAGCACATACCGGTGGTGCGGCTCGGCATCCATCAAAGTGGTGACCAGGGCTTCTCGACGATCATTACGCAACCCGGTGACGATCGTCTTCTCCTCTTCGGGAACCCAAAGCGGATAACGGCTGGTCGCGGCAGGCAGATGCTCGAAGTTGTAGTTCTTCGGCGGCGATGAGGTTGCCCACTCCAGGCTGTCCGCATCCCATGGATTGTTGCCTGCTAGCTTGCCGTTCCTGCGGCTCCAGAAAACGTTGGCGATGAAGAGTATCCCGCCCAGTGCAATGACGAATGCACCGCATGTAGCTAGCGTATTCAGCGGGTCCCAACCCATTTCAGGAGGGTACGTGTAGATGCGCCGCGTCATCCCTTTTATGCCGAGGATGTGCATGGGGAAGAACGTAAGGTTGAAACCGATAAACAAAACCCAGAAGTTGATTTTGCCAAGCGTCTCGTTCATCATGCGCCCTGTCATCTTTGGGAACCAATGGTAGAAGGCTCCGAACAGCGGGAAGAGCGCGCCTCCGATGAGTACGTAATGGAAATGCGCAACCACAAAATACGTATCGTGGACCTGCAAGTCCAAGGGAACGGAGGCCAGCATCACGCCGGTCATGCCTCCCAGCACAAAAATCGCAATGAAGCCCATCACAAAATGGAGCGCCGTACTCATTCGGATCCGGCCTGTCCACAACGTCGCGATCCAGCAAAAAATCTGGACGCCGCTGGTGATGGCAATCATTAAGCTGGATGCAGTAAAGTACGCTTGGCCGATCTGGGGCAAGCCGGTCGCGAACATGTGATGCACCCACAAGCCGAACGCGATAAAACCGTTTGCCACTTGCGACAGAACGAGCGCAGGATATCCGACAATCTGACGCCGGGAGTGTGCCACGACGATAGCCGACACGAAGCCCAGCGCCGGAATAAATATGATGTAGACCTCTGGATGGCCGAAAAACCAGAAGATGTGCTGGTACAGTATCGGGTCGCCGCCCTCAGCAGGATTCAAGAAATTGGTACCGCTCGTGCGATCGATCAGCAGCATCGAGCTGGAAACCATGACCGCGGGCATCGCGCAGATCACCATCACAGACTGGATGAGCAACGACCAAACATATAGGGGCGTGCGGTTGAGCGACATTCCTGGCGCCCGCATCTTTAGGATGGTCGCGACGATCTCCGCGGCGACGCACATGGCCGATACCTCTGTGAAGGTAATCATCTGGCACCAGAAGTCGACGCGCTTGCCAGGCGAAAACTGGGGTCCTGAGAGCGGCACGTAGGAAAACCACCCGGCATCCGGCGCCGAGTTACTGAAGACGCCCCAATATAAGAAGATGCATCCGCCCAGGTACATCCAATATCCGAAGGCGTTGAGACGCGGAAATGCGACGTTCCTGGTCCCAACCATCATGGGAACCAGATAGACGGCCATACCTTCCATCACCGGCACGGCGAAGAGAAACATCATCGTAGTGCCGTGCGTTGTGAAGATCTCGTTATAGCGATCCGGACCCAGGAACGTGTTGTTCGCGTGCGCCAGTTGAAGACGCATCAACAGCGCTTCCACTCCCCCGACGAGAAGAAAGAAAAACGCGGTCACGATGTACCGCATTCCGATCGCCTGGTGAGTGGTATAAGACAACCAGCCGAAAAGGCCTGCCGGATGCTGCCACGAGCGCTCCAGCTTGGCAATGTCGTGCGGCTCGGTGCTGTCTGTCAACGGTTGCCGGGGTCTCGTTCATTTCAAACTCTCGAGATATTCAGCTAGCGGTTGCAAATCGTCTGGGTTGACCGCGATCGTTGCCATGTGATTCCCCGGCTTCACGCTCTGCGGGTCCACAATCCAACCGGTCAGGTTCCCCGTCGTGTTGGGAAGCGTGTTGGCGGCAATGCCTCTTCTGCTTCCGAAGTGCGTCAGATCCGGAGCCATTTGCCCGGCCGCCGTAGTGCCGCGAATGGAGTGGCAGAAAATGCATTCGCTATTCAGAAACACCTGCTGCCCATGCTGCCGTACCGGATCGATCGGCGCCACTGCCGGTTGCAATTGCTTTTGCAACCATGCATCGAACTTGGCTTCGGGCTCCGCAATGACCCAGAGAATCATGTGCGCATGCTGCAGGCCACAAAACTCGGCGCATTGCCCGCGATAGGCGCCAGGCTTGTCGGCCTGAATCCACTCCGTCGTTACGCGAGACGGAATCAGATCGCGCTTCCCGTGCAAACCCGGCACCCAAAAGCTGTGAATCACATCCTGCGACCGGCCCATAATCATCACCGGACGTCCCACGGGGATATGTATTTCGTTCGCAGTCACCAGAATGCGGCTGGCGTCCGGGTTATCGTACTGGGCCTGCCACCACCACTGGTTTCCGGTCAATTCAATGACCATTCCGCGCCCTGGCTGGCCCAAATCTGCAATGGCCTTCCCTGTGAAAACGCTTGAGAAGAGCAGAACGAACAGAATCAGAACTGTGGCGATGCTGGCGCCGGTGATAACTCGAACGAGCCGCTTCTCCGTACCCGCGGATGCAGCGTGATGAAGCTTCACCGACTCTGCGTCAACTTTCGGCTGCCTTCGCACTAAAGTCCACAGCGCGAGCACGAGTACCAAGACAAAGATCGCGGCCAGCAGGATGGTAAAAAACCAAAACAAGTTGGCGATTCTTCCGGCCTGCGGCCCACCCGGATCGATCATTGACTGCTGATGCCCCGCGCACCCGGTCAACACGCAGCAGAAACTCAGCAGAGCAACCGAAGCGAAGCTCACGTGCGAGCTCCGCCTGCTCGTGCCGTTCATTTCGTTTCTCCACTGGTGCGGTTTTGCAGGGTTTGCGGGCTTGGTTGGATGTTGTCACTGCGGCCCGCCGTCGCCGATCTAGGCTGCAAACCGTTCATAGACCGGACATAAGCAATGATTTGCCAGATCTGATATTCGGGTATCCGCCCGCCCCACGAAGGCATGCCGTTCGGACGTCCCTTCACAATCGTGTCGAAGAGATTTTCCGGTTCGCCGCCGTAGATCCAGGACGTCTTGATCAACGGAGGCCCAATGCCCCCGCCCCCATTCGCGTGACAGCCGGCGCAGTTGTACCAGTTAAACAGGCGCTGTCCTTCTGAGATATCGTACGCGCTAGAGTTGTACGGATTTGTTACCACCCCTTGAGGCTGCACCGGACCGCCGGGGCGCAGAGGACTTTCCCGCGCTGCATCGCCGTAAATAGCCAGCCGGGTGGGCGATGGCCTGAGATCGCGCTTCTCGCGCTGGCACGAGCTCAGCACCAGAGCGAAACAGGAGCACAGAAGGACGCCAACAAGTCGCACTCTCTGTCTTTCCCCTTTAATGAACCTGCGGCACGCCATATTCTGCGAGGATCTCCCGAATCTGTGGCGCTTGCGCTTGCAGTACGCTGTCCACCTCATTCTTCAGTCGCACATCCCCTTTCCGAACGCCGGCGGAAACGTCAAATGTGAACGGCACAGCAAGAAACATGGCCGGTGACACCGGAACAATGTCGAGTTCGGCGGGCTCCTGTTTGGCGAAGTAGCCGGCAAACGGTCCCCAGACGATGGCCACGTCCACTGTCCCGTTCGCCACGGCATCGATCAACTTGCGCGGTGGGTTCGCCTCGCCATACGGACCGAAGAGGCTGAATCCAGTCACGTTTGCCGTAATGCCACGCCTCGCCAGCGCAGCGGCCGGAGGCGCCAGATTATCGCCTACAACGTGTACGCCAATTCGCCAGTGCTCAAACCGCGGATCGTCGAGAGAAGTAATCCGTAGATTCCGGTCATGCCGCGAAACGAATACATAGGTAGACCGGTAGTACGGTTTAGTCGTCTCTACGGAATCGAGCGATGTGGGGATGCCCATCAACACATCGCAGCGGCCTGCATCGAGCGAGTTTTTCACGAACGACTTCCTCTGCGACCACCACGTGTATTCGAGCTTCGCTCCCATTTGTTGGGCCACTAACTCAGCCAACTTGTTCTCAAAACCCTGCTGCCGTTCATTCGAATACGGCATATTGTTCGGATCGGCGCAAACGCGTAGCGTCATCTGTTGCGCCGCCATGAGCGGAATCGCGCCGGCCAATAGAAAGCTAAGGCAGCGCGAAAACATACAGCATGCCGCCTTTCGTCGTGTACTTGCCGAGATCGGACATGGCATTCACAAACCCCAAAGCGCCTGTGCCGTCGACCCCATTCAGACCGCCTGCCACGACCGCGCCGGACCAACCTCCTACGCCCGAGAGAACCGCGACGTACTGCTTGCCGTCAGGTCCCTTATACGTGACCGGCTGACCGATGATGCCCGATCCAACTTTGAATTGCCAAAGCAAGCTTGCCACTGCGGTCGTCGAGGGCCTTGAACCAGCCGTCCATGGTCCCGTAGAACAGAACGTCGCCTGCAGTTACTACTGTGCCGCTCCAAGCGGGGAAGTTTTCTTTCACCGCCCAAACCGTTTGCGCCTTTATCGGATCCCACGCGGAAACTTCGCCACGATTGCCGCCCGGGCCGGCGTACATGCGGACATTCATACCGACATAAGGCGTGCCCGCAATGTAATTCGCCTGTACGCCTTGGCTCTCATAGCAGAGATTGTTGTGCGGTATATAAATCAACCCTGTTTTCGGCGAGTACGACGACGGCTGCCAGTCTTTCCCGCCCGGCGGCGCGGGACAAGCATCACGTATGGTATGGAATCCCGTTTGTTTCTCAGGATTCAGCTTCAACGCGCCGGTTTTTAGGTCCACCCCTTCGGTGGTGTTCTCGTAAGCGAACGTCTCAGCGGACAACACCTCGCCGTCGGTGCGATCCATGATGTACATGCGCGAATTTCTATCGGGATGCGCCAGCACCTTCCGCATACGTCCGCCGATATTCAGATCCAGAAGAATGTTTTCGTTGACGCCATCGTAGTCGTGAAGGTCGTGCGGGTTCAACTGATAAGCCCAAATGGCTTCGCCCGTTTCCGGCCGGCGGGCAAAGAGAGACGATCCCCATTTGTTATCGCCGGGCCGCTGCTCGGGATTCCACGGCCCAGGGTTCGATGTGCCGTAATAGATCAGGTCCAGATCCGGATCATAGGAAATCCAGCTCCAGCCGGTAGCGCCCCCGATCTTCCACATATCACCGGGCCAGGTTTTCATGCCCAGGTCCTTGCCTCGATCTGCGGCGTAGAAAGGCTTGAAATTAGCGCCGATCAGCACGTCCGAGTCCGGTCCAGTGCCATAGGCGCGCCATGCGATCTTGCCGGTATCGGCATCTAAGCCCGCCACCCAACCGCGGACTCCCAATTCCCCACCGCTGTTCCCGACGATCACTTTCCCCTTGGCGACAATCGGCGCCATGGTCATCGATTCGCCCAAGTTGATATCGCCCAGTTTGGTGTTCCAGACTTGTTTCCCGGTATTCGCGTCCACAGCCACGGTGTGGACGTCGAGAGTGTTGTAGTAAATCTTGCCGTTGTAATACGCGGCTCCGCGATTCACAACGTCACAGCACGCCACGCCCTGCGAGGCAGGCGACGGATTCGGTTGATACACCCACTTCATCGGCGCGCCCGGTTTCGTTAGATCCAGCGCATACAGGTAATTCGGCCAAGGGGTCACGATGTACATCGTGTTATTCACGATGAGTGGCGCCGCTTCGTGCCCGCGGGTGACTCCCGTCGAGAAGGTCCAGGCTAGCTTTAGATTTTGCAACGTTCCCGGTATTGATCTGGTCAAGGGTGCTGTAACGTGTACTGGCGTAGTTCTTCGCCGGCATGATCCACTGGCCGTCGTCTGGTTGATTCTGTATCTGCCCGTACACAGGCGCGACGACTAGCAGCACTGCAAGTAACCGCTTGTTGCTGATTTTCACTTTCGTTTCTTTTGGTAGACGATACGTTCAACTCTGGTTACGTCTGGGAATTTTACAGATGTCGAATCGCGGCACGTCGCGGCGGCATCAAATCTCATCCGCGTTCTTCCCGAGCACGTGGTCCTCAGCATACACCCGGAAAATCCGGGCTGTGTCGTCTCGGTCGCCGTGGATGAATCGGACGGACAGCACCTGCCCTAGATCATGTAAGGCGGTCTGAAGAGTGGAAGCAGCGAGCCGCACCGGCTGCGATGCGTCCGGCCGCGAGCCCAGTTCCGCCAGCCGTAACAAGTCCGGCAGCGAGTGCGGCAATGATGAGCGGCGTCGTTCGGCGTGGAAGTAATACACCACCGGAAAATGTATGAAATCGATGCGCGCCCGAATTACGTCGAGCGCAAGCTCGCTCAGCAATCGCTCGCCATCCGCCGAGATCGCATCCACCCCTGTTTTGTGCTGCGCCATCAGCAGCGTTTGCGTGCGGCTCGCCAGATTTCGCAGTCGCGCAAGTGCCGGGAAAATCAGCAAAATGGAAGAGACGCTCGCGGTTACCAGCGCGAGTCCCACTAGTGCCTCGAAGGTGCATAGGAAACGCAACCAGTTCGCAACCGGGAGGACGTCTCCCAATCCCAAGGTCGTGAGAATTTCTAGCGAGAAGTAGAAGATCAAAGAGAAGCCCTGCAAACCAGCGGGGTGATCGCCTTGGATTCGAAACTCACCAGGATAGGCACTCCAATAAATGAGAGCGAATCCTAGCGCCTGAAGAAAGGCCCAGCTCAAGATGACAATCACCAGCGTCATCGGACCCGCCATCGAAAGCTTCGACGGCCACCTGCGCAGGAAGCGGAACGTCGTTCGCCCCACAAAAGTACTCAATGACCCAGTTTCCGTGGGATGGAAAAGATCTTGGAAGATTTCCCGGAAGGCCCAGGCAACAATGACGACGCCCGGTAGAACAGTCCATAACCAGCGCACGTCGAACCAGACCCGTTTCAGGCTCGGATGTTTCCCATCAAATTGCCTTTTCGTAAAATGAGGCGACGGCGATGGAGTTCGCCATAACCGCCCTTTGAGGCTGATGACTCCTATCTTTATTGATTGGAGTCTATGCTGCAGACCATACTGTTTATCTCACTAGGAGCCATTCTGGGCGCGAATCTGCGCTACTTCTTCGGGCAACTTGCCGGCAGGTGGTCCCACTCGAATCTCCCCTTCGGAACCGTGCTGATCAACATCACCGGAAGCTTTATCTTGGCTTTCTTTATCATCTGGACAACGGAACGGGTGCTCGCCGATCCACGTTGGCGCTTGTTTATCGCGGTCGGATTTTGCGGCGGCTATACAACCTATTCGAGTTACGCTTATGAGACCTTTGCGTTGTTTGAGCAAGGACAGTGGTTGTTCGCTGGGCTCAATATCCTCGCCACGAATGTGTTGTGCCTGGCCGCGGCGTTCGCGGGCGCGGCGCTCGCTCGCGCCCTTTAGCAGTTGCGTAAGATTGTGAGTACGGCCATTCGCATCACCATGTACTTGGATGAATCGGATCGTTTCAAACACGGTTCGCTTCACAACGCAATCCTTCAGTTCTTGCGTGAACAGAACATCGCCGGCGCTCACGCCTTTCATGCGGTCGCGGGTTTCCTCGGCCGCAATCAGGTCCACATGGCGGGATTAGTGGAGGCGAGTGGAAAACTGCCGGTCATCCTCACCTTTGTCGATACAGAAGAACACATCGAGCGAGTGCTTCCCAAGCTGCGTGAAATGGCTCCTCATCGGATGATCGTGCGTGAAAACGTGACCATGGTTCAGAGCCCGTTCGACTGAGCAGTCCCCACTTAAAAGATCAATGGCACGCTTGTTCCGCGCAATCCTGCTCATCGCCGTTTTATTGATCGTCGCCGCAGCGGCAGTCTTATTCCACGGCGTCAAATACGCCTACGAACCCTCGCGCGATAACGTCATCAGCCGCACTCGGCCGAGTCCCGAGATTTACGATCTCTGGGGTCGTGCGGTTAATCAGGGAAACGCCGAAGAAGGCGCGGTGCACATCGATGATCGGCTTCTGAAGCTCGGCAGAACTGCTTTCTACAAAGAAACATTCGGCAACGAGCTTTTTCTCAGCGATGTTCTGGGCGTACTCGATGGGCCGTTCGGGATTATCAATACCACTAAGGCCGTGCTCGCGCTCAAAGGCCAAGGGACAACCAATCTGCGCGTTGAAGTGCCCGAAACCGTCACCATCGGCGGCCAC
This sequence comes from uncultured Acidobacteriaceae bacterium, assembly GCA_963849445.1. Classification (GTDB taxonomy): domain Bacteria; phylum Acidobacteriota; class Terriglobia; order Bryobacterales; family Bryobacteraceae; genus Bog-105. The sequence goes on from CAWKHS010000018.1 coordinate 118,025, forward strand.
ACGTTTGCAAAAGGTTCGTATTTCGATACGGGCCTGGATGTACCTCGCGGGCGCGCTCTTCCCGCTCGGCATGGCGATTTCCGTTTCAGGCTTTCACATCCGCGTAGGCATAACATGCGCCGCTTGTCACGCGACCGTCGATCCGAAAACGAAAAAAGTGGTGGAGGGCGCACCGAATCAGGACCTGAATGCCGGCTTGCTTCTGGCGTTGGCCACAAATTCCGCCGCCTACTTCATGCATACGGATGTGAACCCGTTGCGTGATGTTGCGCGCGATGGCTCGCGTACCGTCATAACTTCGGAGGGCGAAAACATCGCTCTCCCCAACGTTGCCGCGCTGGAGCAAGCTGTAGACACGGCGCTGCTGATGTGGCCCCGCGGCAATTTCGATTCTTTAACGGACCTGAAAGCCGATCCGACACAGAATCCAATCTCGTTTGCGTGGGGAAATCATCCTTATGGGTGGAGCGGCAATTTCATTGCGGGTCCCTTTCACGGCTTGACGGCGCAAAACAACAACGTGCATGCGCTCAACTCGGACGCGCTGCTCCTCGCCGATAGCAGCCCTACGCTGTTCGGCATTGATAAAGAGACGTTCCTTGCGATCGAGCTACAAAATGCGGCAGTCAAGAAATTCCGCTACAATCCGCGTACTCGCCGAAAACCTTCCGAGTTTTTCGCCTCCGTCGATCCCACGCCCGGCAGCCCCGGATTAAATCAGGTAGTGCTCCCGCCCACGTATCCGAAAGGCACGCTCCTGAGCCCGGACGGCGCCTTGACCAGTTCGCCCGGCTATCCATTCTGGCGGCAGAATAACGCCATGGCAGCGTGGCAGCAGACTCTGGTTCCCCCGCTTGTCCCTATTCAGGCGAGCGCAGCGGTTCGCGAACTGGGCCGGCGGGTTTTCGAACGCGCGAATTGCAGCACTTGCCATGCCGGGCCTTTTCTGACCAACAATCGCGTTGTCCCCAGCGTTGATCTCGGCGTCAACCCGGTCCGCTCTGTCGCCCTGCAAAAGACGGAGCTGAACTTCAGTTCGCCCATTATCTACGGCTTCGACACCAGCGTGCCTATACCGCCGAATACTCGCCCGCTTCCAGTGCCGACGAACGATTTGGATCAACAACAGCTAGATTTGGCCTGGGCTCATCACGGCTCCGGCGGCGGATACAAAACTCCTACGCTTGTGGGTCTCTATTGGAGCGCGCCTTACCTGCATGACGGAGGCGTCGCCGTGGGAAAAAACGCCGGAACGGATCTGGGCCTGCCCGGAACAGTCGAGCGTAACATCGCCCCTGATCCCTCGAATAGCCTGCGCGCGTTGATCGATCGAGGTCTGCGCGCCCAAGTAGTTGCCGCGAATCACGCCTCTGCCGGCTTGCGGCGCATGAACGTGGAAGGCATCGGTCACAACTACTGGATCGACCGCGAAGCAGGTTACAGCGAGGAAGAACAGCGCGCCGTGATCCTCTATCTTCTTACCTATGAGCCGCCTCACTGAGGCTGTACGAGCGAATCGAAGATTTGCCGTAAAAGTGCAATGAGCTGCTGCTCGGAGATTGCTGCGGGATCGTAAGCGTGCTCCAGCACCAATCCGTGCAGGGTTGCTTCCAACGCTCTCCGGATCGGCTCCTCCGTTTTCAGCACTTCCTTCATCTCGAAACGCTTCAACTGATGAACCTTGGTTGTATCCAGCAGCGCCCGAATCCGACGGTGGGTGTTCAAAAGCTTGGGCCGGAGCTGACCGTGACGTAATGCGAATAATTTGAACTCCAGCATTAACAGGGACCACTGTCTGTCACTCAGCAGACCGACGTAGTACTCGCGCAAGGTGCTCAGCCGCTGTTCCTCTGTCGTACAGCCTTCCAACATCGATTGGATTTTGTCGATGTGCTCGCGCGCCTGCTGCTCGAGCAACGCGAAGAACAGGTCTTCCTTGCTCTCAAAATTGGCATAAAAAGCGCCCCGCGTGTGACCCGCGTCCTTTGCAATCTCCTCGATACGCGCCGCTTCGAATCCATCGCGCGCAAAAACCCGCCGCGCCGATTTCAGCAGCTTCCGGCGTGTCGCTTCGGTTCTTTGTTGATGTTTGTTGGTTACGCCTGAAACGGCTGAACTCATTTCTATTTCAAATTATATACACGGATGCACGCAATGTGATACATCTATGTATGTATCTATGTTTCGACGCCTCGCTGTTCTGCTCTGCATTATGGAATGCGCAGCTTGGGCTCAGCTCTCCCCAACCGGCGGACCGAGTGGCCCGGCGCGCGCCACGCCGTTACCGCTCTCCGGCCGGACGGCGCAGGTCGGTTCCGCGCAAACACAGCAAACCGCTAGTCCAGGCAGCGGCGTAGCCACTATCAATAGTTCTGTGCAGGTCAGCGGCAGCTATCAGGGTAGCGTTCCCTCCACCGATCTTCCGAATGGGCCGATTACCCTTAGCCTTGCCGACGCGGTTAAGCGTGGCCTAACGGCGAATCTCGGTCCCATTTCCGCAAGCAACAACGTGGCTTCCGCCCGTGCCTCCCGGCTTCAGGCTCTCAGCGCGCTGCTCCCAAACATCGCCGCGAATGCGAGCGAAACTGTCACACAAATCGATCTCGCCGCTTACGGCTTCCAGTTCAAAGTACCCGCAAATTTCAATTTTTCAATCCCGACGGTGGTCGGCCCTTTCGCCTATTCTCAAGCGCAGGGCACACTCAGCCAATCCGTCTTCGATCTTGTACAAAGGCGCAACTGGCAGGTGAGCAAGGAAAACGAGAAAGGATCGGTGCTGGCGGCGAAAGATGCTCGCGAGACGGTTGTGCTGGCAGTTGCCGGTACCTATCTGCAGACCGTAACATCCGCCGCGCGAGTGGCCTCACAGCAGGCGCAGGTACAGAATGCACAAGCCGTATACAACCAGGCGGTCATTCGCAAAGAGGCTGGCACCAATGCCAAAATCGACGTGACGCGCAGCTTCGTCGAGCTGCAAACGGAGCAGCAACGATTGAGTTCGCTGCAATCCGATCTTCGCAAGCAGAAAATCGCGCTGGCACGCCTCATCGGCTTACCGCTGGATCATCAACTGACTCTAATTGACCCGCTGGGTTCCGCGAACGCCGCCCTCCCGGAAGCGGGAACAACCATTCAGCGCGCGTTTAAACTTCGACCCGATCTGCAAGCGGCCGAATCTCAGGTGCACGCCGCCGAACTCGCCCTCTCGGCGGCCCACGCTGAACGTCTTCCCTCCGTTTCGCTCAGCGGCGATTACGGGGTGATCGGCCCGAATCCCGCTACCATGCACGGCGTCTTCGCGGCCACAGCTTCGGTCAACGTACCTATCTGGGAAGGCGGCCGTACGCGCGGCGACATCCAGCAGGCCGAAATCACTTTACGCCAGCGCCGCGCCGAACTCGCCGACCAGCGCGGCCAGGCGGAACAGCAAGTCCGCGACGCTCTCATCGAACTCGAGACTGCGCTGGGCCAGGTTCAGTTGGCAACCAGCAACCGCACCTATGCCGCCGAAACGCTCACTCAGGCCCGCGATCGCTTTAGTGCAGGCATCGCCACCACGGTCGAAGTGGTTCAGGCGGAAGAGCAGGTCGCCGGCGCCGAAAGCGACTATATCTCCAGTCTCTTCTCTCTCAATCTCGCCAAACTGTCTCTGGCCCGAGCGACCGGCGAATCCGAAACTGTACTACCAGAACTGCTCAAGGGGAACCGCCCATGAAGACCGAAGAACAACAAATCGCCGAACAAAGCAGTGCTGCGCCGCCTCAAGCCGTGCCGCCGGCAACAGCACCGCCTGCCGCCGCTAACCCGCCCCTTTCGCGCGGTCGCCGCAAAGCTTTCACAATTTTCTTCCTCATCCTGCTGGTCATCGGAGTCGGCGGATTGCTCTATTGGCTGCATGCCCGCGATTTCGAATCAACTGACGATGCCGAGGTGGATGCGCATCTGAACCCAATCAGCGCTCGTATCGACGGCACGATCACGCATGTCTATGTCGATGACAATCAGGTGGTCAAAGCCGGTGACCCGCTGGTCGATCTCGATCCGCGCGATTATCAGGTCGCCCTCGATCAAGCCCTCGCGCAACTGGCGCAGGCCCGCAGCATGGTCATCGCGCAGCAACCCAACGTCCCCATTACGCAAGTGGAGAACACGACAAATGTTTCCACAGGCGAAGCTGACGTCGCGAATGCGCAAGCCGCGTTGGCGGTTTCAGAACGCGATCGCGAATCCGCCGCCGCCACGCTCACGCAATCGGAAGCCAACAACGCGCGGGCGCAGGCGGACCTGGATCGCTACAAAATCCTGATCGCCAAAGAAGAAGTCTCGGCGCAGGAATACGACCAGATCGTCGCCACAGCCAAAGCGCAAGCTGCCGCTGTTTCCGCGAATCAGGCGAACCTGCAAGCAGCCGGGCAGACCGTCGCGCAGCGCCAAGCCCAACTTCTCGAAGCGCAGAGCCGGCTCTCGCAATATCGCCGCAACGGCCCCGCCACGCTCGCTATTCGCCGCGCTACCATTCAATCCAATCAGGCCAGCGCGCAAAGCGCCCAGGCGCAAGTGGAGCAAGCGCAGCTCCGCATCGGCTATACCAAAATCACCGCTCCCGTCCCTGGCATTGTGATGAAGCGCTCCGCTGAAATCGGTTCACACATCGCTGCCGGACAACAGCTCATGGAAATCGCGCAAATCGACGATCTCTGGGTCACCGCAAATTTCAAGGAGACGCAACTCCGCAATCTGCGCCCCCGGCAATCGGTCTCGATCCATGTCGACGCTCTCAAGCGGGACTTCGAAGGCTACGTCGACACCATCGGCGGGTCCACCGGCTCTATCGCCAGCATCCTGCCTCCGGAAAACGCTACCGGCAATTATGTGAAGGTGGTTCAGCGCATTCCCATCCGTATACGGTTCAAACCGAACCAGCAAGGACTCGATCGCCTGCGCCCCGGCATGTCCGTCGAGCCCGACGTGCGCATCGGAGGCTAAAGCAAAGTGGCCGACGCGCAAAATCTCACGCACCACAATTGGAAGCCGTCGCACAATCCGTGGATTGTGGCGTTCACGGTAACGCTCGCCACGTTTATGGAAGTACTCGATTCTTCCATCGCCAACGTTTCGCTGCCGCATATCGCGGGCTCGCTGGGCGCCAGTTACGAAGAATCCACCTGGGTTCTCACCAGCTATCTCGTTTCGAGCGCCATCGTGCTGCCCGTCTCCGGCTGGCTTTCCACGGTATTTGGCCGCAAACGTTTCTATATGACGTGCGTGGCGATATTTACTATCTGTTCCGTGTTCTGCGGTTTTGCCACCAGCCTGCCCATGCTTATCGTGGCGCGGGTTCTGCAAGGCTGCGGAGGCGGCGGTCTGCAGCCGTCCGAACAGGCCATCCTGGCCGATTCATTCCCCGTGGAGAAGCGCGGCATGGCCTTCTCGATGTATGGCATGGCCGTTGTCGTCGCGCCTGCTATCGGCCCCACGCTGGGCGGCTGGATCACCGACAACTTTAGCTGGCACTGGATCTTTTTCATCAACCTGCCGGTGGGCCTTCTCTCACTCTTTCTTACACAGCGCCTGGTCGAAGATCCACCGTGGCTCGAAGAAGAAAAAGGCGCCGGTATCAAGATCGACTACGTCGGTCTCGCCCTCATCGTCATCGGCGTCGCCTGTTTTCAGATGGTCCTCGACAAAGGTCAGGAAGACGATTGGTTCGGTTCGCCTGTCATCACCACGATGTTCAGCATCGGTCTGCCCGTCCTGATCTCGTTCTTCCTTTGGGAGTGGTACCACGAAAATCCCATCGTGGACGTCCGGCTCTTACGCAATCGCAACTTCGGAACCGCTGTTTTCTTTTCGTTCATCCTGGGCATTGTGCTCTTCGGCTCCACCGTCCTCATCCCCGAATTCCTGCAACAGAGTCTCGGCTACACAGCCGAGCGCGCCGGCATGGCTCTCTCGCCCGGCGGCTTCGCTCTCATGCTCATGATGCCCATCGCGGGGCGTCTCACCGGCTCCAAAATAGATCCGCGTCTTCTTGTCGCGTGCGGCTTTCTCACGATGGGAATCACCCTGCATATGATGACCATCATTTATCCGGGCATCAGCTTCGGGACCATCGTCATGCTGCGCGTCATCCAGGTCTTGCCGATGGCGTTCATTTTTATTCCCATCAGCACGCTCAATTACATCGGCGTCCCGCGTGAAAAGAATAACCAAGTATCGGGCCTTTCGAACTTCGCCCGTAATATCGGCGGCAGCATCGGAACCTCACTTCTCAGCACGTTCATCGCGCGCCAGAACCAGGCTCACCAAAACGCCTTCTCATCTCACACCAGCCACGGGGACGTCAATTTCCAGCAGTACCTCGCCGGACTCAAGGCGCTGTTTGTCTCACAAGGGTTCGACGCTGCCACCGCAACAACCAAAGCCCTCGCGTTGGCCTATCAGTCGGTGGTAGCACAGGCGAACGCACTAAGTTTTAAGAACAGCTTCTGGGGCATGTCTCTGATTGTGTTGTGCCTGGTGCCCCTGCCGTTTGTCATGCGCCGTCCCAAGCCCGGTCAAGGGCGGCCCCAAGCCGCGCATTAGAAGCGTAAGGACCGATTCGTGTCAGGAACACGGTCGTATCTACAATCAAAATCGACCCACCCGAATGCGATTCGTACTTGCCACTTCCGGGACGCATGGAGATGTTAATCCGTATATTGCGGTTGCTGCAGAGCTGAAGAATCGGCGACATCACGTCACTCTCGCGACGTGCGCGTCCTATCAGTCCAAGGTGGAGGACGAGGGATTGGCATTCTATCCCCTGCGCCCCGACCTGAATGAACTGATGAACTCCTCGCCTGAGAACTCCGCTCGAGGTAACAGCCTGAAGAGCGGGACCGAGTTCATCCTGAAAACCCTCGTTCTGCCGAAGTCGCGCGAGACCTACGACGATCTGCTGCACGTCTGTCGAGGCGCAGACCTGCTGGTGATTCACCCTGTGCTGTTTCCCGCGCCACTGGTAGCTGAAAAATTAGGAATTCGATGGACATCGGTCATCCTTTCCCCAGGTATTTTCCTGTCCGCCTACGATCCGCCGTTACTTCCGCCGCTCGCTTGGTTTTACCCTCTTCGGAAGCTCGGTCCCGCGCCCTATCGATTCCTGAACACCGTCGTCGATCGGATTACTCGGCGCTGGATGCGGCCCATTGACGAGTTGCGGCAAGAGTTGAGTCTGCCCCCGTCGCCGAAAAACCCGGTCAGGGAGGGAATGTTGTCGCCGACCGGTACGCTCGCGTGGTTCTCGACGGTGCTTGGAGAGCCGCAACGGGATTGGCCGCCGCGCACCGAAGTCACGGGATTTGTTTTTTTCAATAGCAAAGGTGCGAGCGACAATGACTCCTCTCTGCATCGCTTTCTGGACGCGGGCGACCCGCCGGTGGTCTTCACGCTGGGGACTTCCGCAGTTACAGTCGCGGGCGATTTTTATCGCACCAGCCTCGAAGCCGCGCGCGAATGCAGATGGAGGGCTGTGATCCTCACGGGCGTCGATCCTAGGAATCGCATCTCGCCGCGCGACGTCCCGGACTCTGTGTTTGTCGCGGAGTACGCATCCTACTCTGATTTGTTTGTGCGGGCGGCCGCGGTAGTGCATTCGGGAGGCATCGGTACCATCGCGCAGACATTGAGGGCCGGCATTCCCAGCGTCGTAGTTCCGCATGCCGCCGATCAACCGGACAACGCCTGTCGCCTGGCTCGTACCGGCGTTAGCCGAACCGTCCCGCGACACGCTTATAGCTCCGGCCGAGTCGGAAAGGAGCTTCACTCGCTTCTCAGCGAGCCGCGTTATGCCGCGCGCGCACAGACACTGTGCAAACAGATCCGAAGCGAGGATGGATTGAGGCAGGCGTGCGATGCTCTCGAAAGGCACGCCAGAGGCGATTCGTATCTAGCCAGCTAACAGAAACTCTTCAGAAACACGATGAGCTCAGGAATCATCTCTCGAATACTTGACGGCCGTCTTTGAAGTTCGCTCACATACGCTTCCTGCAATCGCAGGAGTAACCCGTCGTCGGATAAACCTAAATGCTCGAGACCGCGACGAACCGCGGCCGATGAAAGCGGAAGCGATACGCAGCCGCGATCGGCAGTTCTCACGACCACTTCCAGCTGTAAATGACGCCAGACGTTCCGCAGGATTTCGAGCGGGCTGGGAAAAACGTCTGGAGTTACCTTCGACAGAACGGAACGGCGCACGTTTACTTCTTCAACAGCCAAGTCATACGCGAAGCGGCTCCAGACCGGCTTTACAACTGGATTCGAAGGAGCGCCATCCACCACAAATTCCTGCCACTGTATCAGCGTAAACACATCGGGTGTGGATGGCGGAAAAAGCAAAACGCGCCACATCTCATCGAAGCTGACGAACTGAAGCTGGCAGGCGCCCGTCGGACCTAACAGGTACGGCACAATCCGCTGTACTGATTGGGAACGCCAGCGCTCATGAGACTTGCAAAACTCACGCAGGCTGTGAAAGGAAGGAGGATTTGCGCGATCTACTTCGATGAGCAGAAGCAGATCGTCCATGGCGAAGGAGGCGGTGCCCGGTACAAGATACGCGGCGCGATACCCCATCCAGTCGGCCTTCGCCTGAGCGACAAGCCGTCGGGCAAGCGCAATCGATTGCGGCCCGCGGAAGACCTCCTCAGGATTCGCGTCAATCTCGAACTCCCCAACCGATTTGAACGGGGGCGTCACGGCGAGATGATTATGAATTCGATCAAGCGCGGGAAGGAGCACTTCCGTCGATTCCGCCTGTAGATCGCCGCGGAAGACTACGTGATTCCTTCGTGCGCTCGCTTCCAGTCTTTCAAGAAAGTCGTGCTCTTTCCCCTGGGACCGTTCGATAGAGTTGCGGAGTGCAATGGTCCGCGATTCCTCCGGAAAACCGTTCGTCTTCAGGGCATGTTCGATCTCCAGGATTTCCGTCACCGCTTTATATGCAATGCTGTTGCGGAAGACTTCGTCCTGAGCAGTGGGACCCGACCCGAACGCGCTGCCAATGAAGTGAAGCCACCAGTTGCGTGCCTCCATGTAATATCCACCGGCTCGGCGATCGTCGGGAACAGGAGGGAGTGTGGCGGCAAGGTCGCTTCCATATTCCAGCTTCCACTGACGGCGCCCTTCGTCGAAACGGGACTGGAAAAAGTAATCGGTTTCCCAAAGTTCGCGCAGGCTTTCGCGGTGGTGGACCTGCTGCCAAAGGCCCGAATCATACAGGGGTGAAAGCTTCGTCAGAACACCCAGCCGGCGCATGAGGCGAATCTGCTCCTCTTCCGGCCATTCGCCGACGATAACCATGTCCACGTCACTAACACCGTAAGTGATCTCGTTCCTAGCCAGGGATCGGGAAACATAAACAGAGCGCGTAAGGGGAAAGCTGCCTGCAACGCGTACGGCCAACCGCACGTGCGCTCGATATACTGCACGATAAAGATGCTTCAAAGGAGTATTGGCTGAAGCAGCGATTGCGCGGCGAATTCCCCATTTCGCACGCGAGAGAAAACGTCCGCCTCGAACGCGCCCGGGATTGTCAGGCATCAGAAGTGCAATTTGCCTTATGTCAGGCATCTAAAACACTCCTCGCAATTTCCATAGGCCTACTTTGACGCGCCAGACGCTGCACGCCGCGTAAATGATGCTTATCGCAAGCAGCCGTTGTGCCCTTAAACTCACGTAATCTTCTGCATAAGAACGAGCCACTCGTGCGAAATTCCAGATGTGATGACCGCGCATACTTGCGCGCCAGCGTTTGTGCGTGCTGCCTGCGTAGTATCGTTTCCTGAACACGCAATCCTTCACGTAAACGGCTTTGCCGAGCATCGCAACCGTAAAGATCCACAGCATGTCCGACGCGATGTTTTGGATAGTGGGCCGGATCCAGAGTTCGCGGTGCACCAGCCATTTCCGGCGAAACAGTCCATGGAACTGCAAACCCCCGCTAAGCGCGATGCGATACGCAGTCAGCGGACCGGGACTCAGCGGCGCGCTGGGAATTTTCGCCCTGATGTGATGGATAGGCTGCCCTGTCATGCTAATCCGTTCGGCTCGAGCGTACGCAACAACGGCATCCGCCTGCGCCTCCAAGGCTTCCACAAGCTTCTCCAGAAAGTTGGTGGAATAGGAATCGTCGTGCGAAACCCAGACGAAGTAGTCCCCCGAAGCCTCACGTAAAAGCAGGTTGTAGTGCGTCACCCAATCCAATTCGTCCGTTGCGGCCAGGAAGCGGAACCGTGAATCTGCCGCGAACGCCTCCTGAATCCGCTCAATCGCATCATCCTGACAGTGCCGATCCGAAATCAGGAACTCCAGGTTTGGATAAGCAAAGCCCCGCAGCGTTTCCGTGACGATCGGTAGAAATTGCGCCGAACGATAGAGCGGCACCGCAACCGTCACTCTCGGGTATCCGGTCAAGGATGTTCCGGCGCCGATTCCACGCGCTGTCGCGTTGTTTTTAAAGCTTCGTCCGCCGTAGCGGCTTGCATGAAGTCGAAAACCACCCTGGCGTTCTCTTCCGGATCGCGGCCCAGTATCAGATGGTAGCGGCGCGACCGCCGCAGCAAGCGGATGCTCGCAAACAGCCGTGAACCCGCTATGCGCGCCTTTGACAGTAGTTCTTTCGGACTTCGCGTCAGCACGAACTCCAGCCCTTGAAATAGTCCAAGGCCGACAACGCAGTTCGTAAGCATCGCGCGCAATGCCGAGCGCCTGGTGGCGGGCAGGATTTGACAACGATTGTCTAGACTGCGTTGTCCGATAAAAAGCAGGCAGGGAGTAGCGCTGGCTCGCACTCGATCGGCAAAGTAGCTATACCGCACCAGTAGCTTCGGCCCAAACTCCATCCGTTGAATCATTCGCATGTCGTCTGCCGGAGGGTGCGCGCCCGCACCCGGCAGCAGGCCAATACGCAAAGGAAACGCATGAATGTTGCCGCTTCGGTCGATGAGCGGCGAATCATCGGAAAGAAGCGACACCGCGGGATAGTGCAACAAATGGAACCCCAAGGTGCTCTTGCCTCCGCCCATCGGAAGGAGCACTAACGCAGCGCGGTTTTCCACACTGAGTGCAAGAGCATGCAGTCGATGTAGCCCGCTTTCATCCAGCGCCTCTCCTATCTGCGATAGCAGGAATAAATAAGCGGCTTCGTAAAGGAGATCGGGATCCCGGCTGTACACCCGGAAATCACCGCTTGCGCGATCGTGAATTCCCAGCGCACGACTGGAGTAGTCCACCACCGTGATGCTGCCGAGGCGATACGAAACGTTCCGCGGCGTATAGACGGCCGCCACCCCTAACGCCGGCAGTGCCTGGTAGTGCGGCTCGTCCTCAAAAAGCTCAATTGAATGCTCCGGGGACAACGTTTCGCGCCGGAAGAAAGCAAAATCTTCGGCAAGTCCGTTCAGCGCGCTCTGCGAGGAGGACCTGATCACTGCACGATAACCGTATACGTCGATGTAAATGGAAGTGATCATCGGCTTTTCAGAAAACGGCCGAGCTTGTCGCGCATGTCAATGCGGATGACGGGGTTGCCCGGCGGCATCGGCCCCGTTCTACGGAAGATATGGAATCCGTCAGGCGACGGGCTACTCAACAGTTCCGTCCATAGTGACGGATGCCGGCGAATGTCCTCCGCCAACAGCCTCATATGCTCTGGCGTACTTTTCTGTTGGACAAACATGAGTCCTACATGGGAATCGTCGAGATAAGCCTCGACGGCATCTGGAGTGGTGAATCTCAGGCGATAGCCGCGGCCTGCCCATGAACTGGCCGCTAGCACCTTGCTGGCTCGAAGAACAAAAGTCTTTGGTTTCCGTTCCGCCAGCGCTGCCTCAGCGATGAGCGCCCCTTCGTGCACAGGGTCTCCGGCAACAAGATAGACCTCCGAAGGGCTATTCCATCCCTCGACTTCGCCAATCAATCGATGACACCCCGTATCCGGCTTGACCGTTTTGATGAACGCGCCGTGCACAGCAAACGGAAGCGCCACCGCCGCGCATGCCACTTGAACCGATCGATGCCTCAAGCTGCCTTTTCTGAACAGTTCGAAAAAGAATTGGAGCCCGGCCGCAAACAGCGTGGCGACGGCAGGCGCAATTGGCAGGAGGTAGCCGTCCGTGAGCGGCACGTTCACCAGAGCGTGAAAAATCCATCCGCTGCAAATCAACGCGAGCATAGCAACCCAATGAACGTGCGCTTTCCTTGAACGAAAAACCAAAACGGCCCCAAAAGTGGCGATCACTGCGACCGGCCAGCTTACCGAAGCGACTAAACGGTAAATGAACATCCATGCGTTCCAGGCGATGTTAACGGGCGACGAGGCGTCTGCTTGTCCCAGCACGTGTGGCAGAGTTAGCGTGACTGCGCAGACCAATAGCAGAACTAGAAGCCACTTTCTTTTCGTCGCCGCGTCTCCAATGAGTAAGCCCGCTATGGCCGGCAGAAACAGCAGCATTGCGCCCCGGCCATGCGTCAGCAAGGCGCAGACGCCAACGAACCCGGCCAGCCACGCGTATCTCCGGCCGCGGTTCTCCAGGAAAGCGCCGTAGAGGATGGCAGCCCAGAACGCGAGAACAGCCAGAAGAACTTGCGGCTCAACAGTGAATACAGCGCTCCGGTAGATGGGCGTGATCGTTAGGAGCGCCGTTGAAACAAAGGCGCATAATGTTCCGCATTCGATCCTGATCCAGGCGAAGACGCTAACAGCAAGCAATACGCCCGCGCTTGCAGTCAGCGCAAGGATGGCTGCACGCGTTCGCCCGAAGAGCAGCATCCACACACCCTCTGCCGCGTAGAAGAGCGGCGGCCAGTGCCCGATTGCCACCTTAGGATAGTGGATGTAGTAACGCTCGGCAAAGTGAACTGGATTGCCCGGAAAACCTTCCGCGACGTAGTCTCGCACCAGCAAGCTTGAGACAACATGCGCCGCTTCGTCACTGTCCGCGCTGAAATCCTTGTTGTAGGCGCCCGAACCGTACTGAAATGCAACGACGAGGGCTATTAGGACAACAATGGCGGCCGCATCGATCCACTTCATAGTTACTAATCGGCATCGGCTTCAATCGTCTGCGCACGTGCCGCAGCGGTCGTCACCTCTGAGAACGCAAAGAGTGCGCAGCCCATTGCGAACGACAACCCGCAGACCACAAAGTGCAGCAGATGCGCAGGCACGGCCAGGAATACGAACTCAGGCCCACGCCGATCCAACAGAAACTTGTAAAATGATCGGTTTGTCCAGATCGTCGCGCAGAAGCAGGCGAGCGAAAGCTCGCCCATTTCGGGTCTCCATAATGCGGCAAAGCACCCAAGCAGGGTCAAGGCCGTCAGAGCCACGCTGGCGCGATTCCTATATGTCACATTGAGCGTGTCGGGAAGCCGCCGTTCGCGCAGAATCAGCTTAGTCCACGGAACGCCTCTTAGCAGTAAGTCGGTCTTTAAGACGGAGTAAAACGTCCATTTCTTTTGGTGGGTAACTTGAATGTCCGGTCTGAGGTCGATTCGTACTCCGTTGCGAGTAAGTTCCTGGCCGAACTCGATGTCATCCACGTTTCGAGGCGATTCATTGAATCCGCCATAAACAAGAAACAGATCGCGCCGGACCGCGCCGCAGCCGGTCCAAAAAGTGCAGGCCCCCCTGGAACTTGTGCGATGCACGTAGCAGTGCAAGAGGTTCCTGTATTGCGAATGGAAATTGCCCTCGAATGGCTGATCGTCGTAAGCCCCGATCAGAGCCCCGAGAGCCGCTTCACTGGAAAAAGCGGCGATAATTTTCGGCAGAGTGTCTGAATGAACGCATGTATCGGCGTCGATAAACACTAAGACGTCGCCGCAAGCTTCCCGCGCGCCCCTATTGCGGGCAGCCGCAGAGCCCCTCCGCGCACCCATTCGAATAATCTTCAACGGAATAGGAGCGCTCGACAGAACCGCATCAATATCGTCGGTCGAGCCATCATCGACGATGATGTATTCCGCACCAGAGCACCGAGCGGCTGAAAGTGCAGCAAGGCAGCGGCGTAGCTGCATGGCCGCGTTGTGGCACGGAATGATAACGGAAACACTATGCTGTGCCACAGGTCTGGAGCTGAAACCATCATAGGCTTTATCGCCCAGGTGCGCACCTGACCTTGTACTAGTACCGGTTCTCTGTCCTCAACAGATAATCCGCCCGACTCCTTACGACTCACCCGCGGTATTAACATTGGATACACCATCGATGAGGAGACAGACTGCCGAGTGAGAACCGATATGCACGCGAAAACATGCCCACATGTCGCCGAACAGCGGGATGTGAAACCCAAGACTCAGGGTTGCGAGGAATGTCTTAAGACAGGCGATATGTGGGTTCATCTTCGAATGTGCACAATCTGCGGCCACGTGGGCTGTTGCGATTCTTCGAAGAATACCCACGCGACGAAACACTTTGCGGCGACACATCATCCGATCGCTCAGTCCATCGAGCCGGGAGAGAGCTGGCGATGGTGCTACGTGGATCAAATCTTCGTGGCCTCATAAAACCATCGGCTCTGCCGCCATGTCATTGCCTTCTTTTTGCTTTTTGGACGAGGTCATTTAATGCAAGATTTACAAGCAGATTCCCAAAGCTGGCCGGAGTTGAAATGGCCAGAGTGGCAGGCAACGGCGGACACGTTGCACATGTGGACGCAGATCGTAGGCAAAACACGATTGGCGTTGTGCCCGCTGCAGGCGCATTGGTGGAACGTTCCGTTGTATGTCAGCGCGCGTGGGCTCAGCACGTCAGCCATGCCATATGGGCGGGAACTGCTCGAGGTCGAATTCGATTTTGTGAGCCACGATCTGCTTTTCCGGTTCAGCTCCGGTGCTAGCTTACGTCTTCCCCTGCGAGCGCAAACGGTGGCCGATTTCTTTGCTGAGTATCAGCGAGCTCTCGCCGTGTTAGGTGCATCGGTTCACATTCATCCGACTCCGGTCGAGGTAACAGCGCCCATACCTTTTGACAAGGACCGCGAACATGCATCCTACGATCCCGAGTACGCACACCGGTTTTGGCGAATCCTGGTGCACGCAGACCAGATCTTCCAGCAGTTTTCTTCTGCATTTATCGGCAAAATCAGCCCGGTGCATTTTTTCTGGGGAAGCTTCGACCTTGCAGTGACGCGATTCTCCGGCCGCCGTGCGCCGCCGCGGGAAGGAGCAGATCCTATTACTCGCGAGGCCTATTCCCACGAGGTGATCAGCGCGGGGTTCTGGCCCGGCAATGGCGGTTTTGGGGAGGCAGCTTTCTACTGCTACGCCGCACCGGTCCCTGCCGGCCTGGATGCAGAGCCGATCGAACCCGCTGCAGCGATGTACAACAGCGCTCTGGGCGAGTTCATCTTAAAGTATGACGATCTACGCGCGGAGGCTTCTCCGGATAAAGCGCTGCTGTCTTTTCTGCAAAGCTCTTATGCCGCTGCTGCGAAGCTCGCCAATTGGGATCGCGATTCGTTAGAGCGGCAATCTCCGGCACTGAAGTAACTCCTGCTGAACTTGAACAGGGGTGGTCCCGCGATCTGTTGAACCGCGGGACCGGAGCGGATCGAAATACCCGCCGTCGCAGACGACATGAATGCGAACTTAAGGCATGAACGTCACCGAGTACCGCCCGGCAACGCGGATCAATTCTTCCACGGAAATCCGCTTCGGAGACTCTTCGCCCCCGCCGTCCTCATCCACCGGATGACCGAGATCGCGAAAATACGCTTCGAAACCACCTGGTGTGATGTAAACGAGAAACCGTACGTGGCTAGACATGACCTTGAAGGTATGTGCCACGTGTCTCGGCAGGAACGCGGACTGTCCTCGGCCCAGCGTGATCTCCTCACTGCCGCGACGCACCTTTAATTGGCCTTCCAGCACGTAGAACAGCTCGTCCTCGTCGCGATGCACGTGCAAGGGCGGTTCGCCGCCCGGGCCGCCTTCCATCTCAAGCAGAGCAAATTGGCCAGCTGTAGTCGACGAATCGGCGTGAAACCTGATGAGCCCTCCTCCGTATTTAACGAACCGGGCCGGCTTCGAATCAGGGGTTTTGGTTTCGAACGAAAGTAGGGCGGTGCCCATAATGTATCTCCTCGTCCCAATACGCGAAAACAGACAGCGATTCGGCTCAACGAGCCGGCATAAATCTAAGCGCTGAGCACGGAATGCCCGCGTTATTTGGAATGTCGCGACATCTGGCGCTTGAGGAAGGCCTTCGCTACGGCCCAGTCGCGCTTCACAGTGGCTGGTGAAATGTTCAACACCTCCGCTGTCTCCTCAATCTTCAAACCGGCAAAGTAGCGGAGTTCTACAATACGGCTCTGCTGAGGATCAGTCTGGGCGAGCAATTGCAGAGCGTCGTCGAGCGCAATGAGATCGACATCTTCGGGCACCGGCGGTTCCATGCCTTCTTCAAGCGATAGCTTGACCTGATCTCCGCCGCGCTTTCCAGCCATTTTGCCGCGCGCGTGATCAACCAATATTCGCCGGATGAGTTCCGCCGACAGCGCAAAGAAGTGGTTGCGATCGCGCCACTGCACGTGTCGCTGATCCACCAGCCGTACGTAGGCTTCGTGAACGAGTGCCGTTCCTTGCAAAGTATGGCCGGGACGTTCGCGGTTGATGTATGACTGCGCGAGCCGTCTCAGTTCGTTGTAGACCAGCGGTGTCAAAGCATTCAAAGCTTGCGGGCTGCCCCCCTGCCACTCGCTAAGCAATGCCGTGATCTCCCCGCGAGACTCGCTCACTCTGCCACCTTTGATGCTTTCAAATCGCGGATCAGCACAACGTCCGACGTAGTCAACCCGCGAGAGTAGACAAGCTCTCCCTTGGGTGACCAATCGAAGGAATAGATTTCGCCCGAGTCGAAAGACGTCAGCGGTTGCGGTGGACGCCCGTCCACCGGCAGCATCCAGATATTCGAAGCGGAATGCGCGTAATCGAGAGATGAAATCGCATTCTCCTTTTGCATCCAGCGGATCGGAGTATCGGGCCGGGCATTTACTGTCGGGTTCAAAACTCGCAGTGGACTGCCGCCGTTCGGCGCAAAGATGCCTATTTTCCATTCCGGAGTGTCCGTTCGCTCGCTGTACCACGCGGCCACTCGGCCTGTAGCTCGCGCGACAGCCGGATGCATTGTCATCGCGGTCGTAAATTGGCGCGCGGTTCCCCCTTCGACGGGTACTTGCCACAGATTGAAGCCTCCGTTCGGGCCGCTTCTATGAAAGAGCACTCTTTTCCCGTCCGCCGAAAATTGCGGCCAGTTCCCGTCTCCGGAACTCTTGCTGAGCTGCTTCGGCTGCATGCCCTCTGTATTGGTCCGCCAAACCTGCCAATTACCGCTTCGATTGGAGTGAAACGCAATAGTTCGCGCATCCGGAGATGCCGCCGGAGCATAGCTACGCCCTGTTCCGGATGTGATCTGGCGTTGTCCCGTACCGTCTCGGTTCATTATCCAGAGATCGGCTGAGCCGGTCGCATCGGACGCATAGAGAATTCTGCCGTCCGGCATCCATGCCAGATCGAAATAGCGGCCGCTGCCGGGAGTTACTTGGACCGGATGAGAGAAATCGCTCTTTATCATTTAGATATACATTCGAGAGCGTTTGCGATTGCACGGATACAATCTCTGACCCGCCTTCGTCGGGACTCGCGCCGATATACTCATCCAGATCGTTGCCAATTCGTCGTGCTGCATTTCGCGAACCTGCATACGGCACATACCAGATTTGTTGGAACGACGATTCGTGCTCTTGCCCTACCACCGCCAGCGCCGAGTTGTTACGCGTCCATGCAATGCTCTGAACCCATTGCCACCGGGGCGAGACAACCGCGCGCCGCGCGCCGCTGACAGTGTCGAACACGTTAAGACGGATCAGGAACCCTCGCTCGTCCCTCTCCTCGGTCGCGAAAGCTATGTGTCTGCCGTCGGAAGACCAGGCCGGGTTGCAATTCCACGCGAAGCGTAGCGGGTACTTGTAAGAAGTGAGCAGGCGTCTCTCGCCGGACTGCACATTCAATGTAAACAGCTCATCTGCTCCTTCGTCCATGTTGGCTACATAGAACGCCGCCTGAAGCCCGCCAAACGAAAGACGTACAGGTCCTTGAAAGCTCTGAACCTTCCTTGGCATGCCGCCCGCAGCGGGTAGCGTGTAGAGGTTCCGATTCGCCGGGTCCTTTACCGGGAATGTGACGAACTGTATCGCGGCGCCGTCATTGGTGAATCCGAGATCGCTCAGCTTTCCGTTCAATCCGTCCACCAGTTTGACCAGACGGCCGCTTTCCATCTCGCGGCGCCACATCGTTAGACCCGATGCGTCGCGCGCGGCATACACAACGGATTTGCCGTCGGGCGACAGGATCGCATTTTCCGCCGTACCGTTTGTGGTCACCTTTGTGAACTTCACCTCCGCAAACGGGAGTGGGCGCGGTTTCGCGATCCACCAGATCAAGCAGCCCGCGACGATCAAGGCGGCGCACATCGCTGCCGCATAGTTGAAATTGAACTTACTCCGGGTGACAGATCCGCGATGGGGTAGCAGCCTTTTAAACCGCGGTTCGTCACGCAGCGGATCCCAACGCGGATCTACTTCAATCCAGCACAGCCACCAGTCGCGGTCTAGGCGCGCTTGTTCCAGAAGACGGAGCGCTTCCTTACGGTGGCCAGTGGCGAGCGCGGCCGACGCACGATCATAACTGGAAACGTATATCTTTCGAGTACGCTCTTCGATCTCGTTGCGCAACTGGGCGGCGGCCGCTACGTTTCCCGCAGCAGCCTCGGCGTGGGCCAGAGCGCTTAACGCAGCCGAACTGCGCCCGCCCGCCTCAACCGCTCGCCGGCCGCTTTCCAATGCCGCTGTCACCTCGCCGGTCTGCAGGTAACACCAGGTGAGCATCTCCTGAATGATCCCTGACTGGGGCAGTTCCCTTGCTGCATTCAAAACTAAGCTTAGGGCGGTGTCAAACTGACGCGCATTGTAGTAGACGAACCCAAGCGCCGCGGCGATCAGGACCGAGTTCGGGTCCACCTTCTGAGCGCGTTCGAGATTTGCGATTGCCAGTTCCGGGCGGTTCCGTGACGAATTGAGAAGCCCAAACCAATGATGGGCGCTGGCATTGTTCGGATTGCGAACGATGGCCAAGTTAAAATGCTTCTCGGCCGCCTGTTCGTCGCGATCATGAGCCCAGATCGCGAACGCCAGCGATGCGTGAGCGTCGCCCAGCGTCGGTTCCAGCCTGACCGCCGTCTCGGCCGACTTTATAGCGGCCGCGAAACTCTCCGAAGGTGGTAAGCCGCCCCACAGGCCCATCCGGAGGTGATAATCAGCTATGCCCGCGTGCGCCCGTGCGAAACTCGGGTCGATATCGATTGCCTCCATAAAACAGACCAGGGCTTTCAATAATTTCTCCTGGTCTCCCCCGGCGTGCGTCCACAGCCACCGCCCCCGCAGGTACGCCCCGTGCGCCGCGCCACTGCTGGTTCCGGACCGGCTGATTTCGGCCAGTTCCTCCCCGCTCAAGTGAGGCAGCACAGCGTTGGCAACTTGCCCCGCGATCGAGTCTTCCAGCTTTAGGAGGGTTTCCTCGGTCGCTTCCACCTGACCTGCCCATACGGCGATCCCGGCCTCGGCGAATACCAGCTGCACGTTCGCGCGAACTCTCTCGCCGAAGATCTGAAGCGAACCTTCCAAAACATATTCCACCCGCAGCTCTCTTGCCGCGCGAACCGCCTCCACACCCTCTGCGTATTTAGCAATTGCGCTCGGCGGCGGAATGGAAAGTCGTTCCACCCGGCTGAGCTTCGTTATTAGCGTTTCCGTTATGCCTGGCCCGAGGAAGGCATTGCTGCTCGTTTGATCACCCAGGATCCGAAACGGAAGGATTGCCAACGACACGTGGGAGTTGGATTCAACGAATGAATCCGGCCCCATCGGCACCGGCGGAGAACCACTCAGGTAGCGGCGAATGTCAGCCGTGAACGCCTCAACCGAAGCGTATCGGTCATTCGGATTCGGGTGAATGGATCGAAGAACAATGGCCCGTAAGTCCGGTGAGAGGTGTGTCTGGTGAGTGCACGTGAAAGCCACACTCCCGCCCGACAAGTAAGCCTCCCCCGAGCCGCTTGCCGCAAAGAAGCTCATATAGAACTACGCCCAGCGAGTAAATATCACTCCTGATTGTTGGGGTTCCACCTCGTAGCTGCTCGGGGCTCGCGTAATCTGGCGTGAGTATGCGCATCGTCTGGCGCGTCATGTCAGGGTCGGGCCCGGAGCCTTCAATGGACAGCATCTTGGCAATGCCAAAATCTAGCAGCTTGGGCGTCCCATCCGGTTTCACCAGAATGTTACTCGGCTTGAGATCTCGGTGAATAACATTCTCACTGTGCGCATACTGAACCGCCGAGCAAACCTTCATAAATAGGCTGAGGCGATCACGGATAGTCAATGAATGTTCTTCGCAATACTCGGTGATTGACTTACCTTCCACGTACTCCATGACCAGGTACGGCAGCCCGTATGGGGTTGTTCCCCCGTCAAGAAGCCGCGCGACGTAGGCGTTCTCCAGCCGAGCCAGAATCTGCCGTTCCCGGCGGAATCTGCTGATCGCCATCGCACTCTCCGATCCATTCCGGATCAGCTTGATGGCCACTCGCTTGTCAAATTCGCTGTCGGCACGTACCGCCAGATAGACTTCACCCATACCGCCGCGGCCAAGCTCTTTCTCGATACGGTACGCGCCGATGCGGGCCCCAATCTGGTTCTCCTGCTCAGCCGGTCGCAACAATTCGTTCTCGAGCAGAGAAGAAACTGATGCAATCGGCCGATCAAGAAAATCGCCCTCCTCATCATGGTTCTGGAGCAGGCCCTCGACCTCATGCTTCAGCTGAAGATTCTCTGCGCAACTGCGCTGTAGAAAGAGTTCGCGGTCTGCACCATCGAAGGTGAGGGCTTCTTCAAAGAGCGCCTTCACTTCTGGCCAGGAGATGTTTCCGTTTTTATCCCAGTCTTCCGGCGAGCGCGGACGTGCCCCGCTTTGCATGCTGCTTCCCTCCCCAGAAAAGCAGTGATACGTTGGTGTCCGCCATTTTACATGGACTGGGTCCGCGGCTACAACATGTAGCCGAATAACAGGTATGCGTGTGTCAGCAGTGAAGCCAGCAGTGCCGCATAATTTTTTATCATTTTGTGCCTTCCTCTCAAACAATTCCGCGAAAAATATTCCCGAAAAAGCTCATAAACGCAAAAAAAACCCGCGATCACTTGCGATCGCGGGTTTCCGTACGTACGTATAGCGTCCTGCCTGCCCGTTCAAACTACCTTGCCGTTCGCGATACCAGTTGAGTTTGCCCTAGCTGAGCGTTCAGCGTGACCGTGCTCCCGCCGGCAACCTGCAGGTTGCGTTGCCACAATTGATCGCCGTTGCGAACGGATACCTGATGTGACCCTGCCCGAATCGGTATCGTCGTCGGCGTGTTGCCTACAAATGCTCCGTCCACTTCGATATCGGCCCCCGGCCTGTTACAGGTGATGGTGACGGAGCCCGATCCAATCGAGGGCGCGCTTGCCACTACGCTTGCAGCCGCAGCCGGAATCCCAATCGGTCCGGACGGTATCTGTGTCGCCTTCAACACGTGATCCTGGTCAGTAAAAGTATCGAAAACCATGCCCTTGTTCAGCGTCACGTCCTTGCCTTTCATCAGAAGGAACGCAGGTGCGGCAGGCCAGAACAACACGGCAGCACCGGCCGTGAGAACGCCTGTGCTGACTGCATGGCTAGCGCCGCTCCTTTTATTCACCGTGTAGCGAAGCGGTATCCACTCGCCGTCCACCGAGCGCACGCGGTCGATAGAGAAATCCAGCTTGCCCGCGCGCCCCATGTGGCGCTTCTCCTGGGCCTCGGTGATGGTTCCTGTTACCCTTGCGCCGTCGGGGATCACAACCTGATCGCCAACGCTTACCGCTTCTGTGACGCTGAGCTCTACCGGTTGTCCCTGCTCGCCGGTCGCGGAAGAGATGCTTTGGTCCAGCCGGACTCGCAGCCGAGTACCGTCCGGCACCGTTACCTGAGCGGCCATCATGCCGGCAAAGGCTAAAAAGGTCATCGTGGGTTTTAACATTGTTTGCTCCTTGTCTCCGGCTTCGATTGCCGTGCTACCCGTTACGCGAAGCACAATCCCGTTTTGGCTCACCTCGGAACAAAAAAAGACGGATCCTGCCCCGTTTGGTTCTCGCGCGAAGGTGACACAGAAAATTGAATATCGTTGAGCTTTTTTAGTGGCGTCTTCCGCGTAATGCGATGAGGACGAAAACGAAATGCTCTTTCAAGTTGCTGATGATTCTGCTGTCGCTACAAAGACACAGCCCGCCCCACCCGCTGCGGCGATGCTACAACTCTTATTCGGTAAGCACATCACTTACTGCATCTCGGCGGTCGCCCGTTTAGGCGTTGCCGATTACCTGGGTCAGGAAGCGGTCCATATAGAGAAGCTCGCCGTTGTAGTTGGCGCGCAACCCGAACCGTTGTATCGAGTCATGCGGACGCTTACGGGTGCCGGTCGTATTCGAACAAACTTCCGACCGGTGTTTCCGCTCGACCGCGCTCGGCGCTCTTCTGAAGACGGACTCCCCGGAGTCTTTCCGCTACTTCGCCATTCAATTAGGCGATCCATGGAGCACGCGATCGTGGGAGCGGTTTACCGATACCCTCAGGACCGGAGAGAACGCCTTAAGCCAGGTTTATGGCAAAAACGCATTTGAACTGCTCGCAGACGAGCCGGAGCAGGCCGACCACTTCAACCGCTCGATGAGCGGCCTCTCAGCGTGGATGACCGATGCACTTTTGGACGCCTACGATTTCAGCGCGATCCACCGTCTTGCGGACGTGGGAGGCGGCCACGGCAGGTTGCTCGCCGCAATTTTAAATCGGAACCCGCATATGGCGGGCGTGGTCTATGACCTCCCTGAAGTGGTGGCCGGCGCGCGCGGACAGGAGCATGTAGTTCGTTGCGGTGAACGCCTCGAACTCGAAGCGGGCAGCTTCTTTGAACGGGTACCCGGCGGCTGCGACGCTTACATGATGAAATTCATTCTGCACGATTGGAGCGATGAATATTGCCGCGCCATCTTGCAGCGCGTTCGCCAGCAGCTTCCCGCTCACGGCCGAGTTCTGGCGATTGAACAG
This sequence comes from uncultured Acidobacteriaceae bacterium, assembly GCA_963849445.1. GTDB lineage: Bacteria > Acidobacteriota > Terriglobia > Bryobacterales > Bryobacteraceae > Bog-105. The sequence continues at coordinate 141,239 of CAWKHS010000018.1, forward strand.
ATTGTCACCTCGGCGACGGATTTGGATCCAGCCAAACTACTCGATATAGAGATGTTGGCCTTGACAGTAGGTGGCCGGGAGAGAACGCGGGCTGAGTTCGCACAGCTGTTTTCGTCTGCCGGTCTGGAACTGACGCGCGTGGTTGCTACTGAAAGCCCGGTGTGCATTCTTGAAGCACGGCCGAGGGCCTGATTGCGGGAACTTTGACGGCAAAAGCGCGTCTTAGGTCAAAAGGCCTATGGATACCCTCCTCCAGGATTTTCGCCACGCGCTGCGCCTGTTTCTCAAAGGGGGCGCCTTCACGCTGACCGCCGTGATCGCCCTCGCGCTGGGGATTGGTGCGAATACCGCAATCTTTTCGCTTGTGAACACGATTCTTCTGAAGGAGCCGCCTTTCCCAAGCGCGAACCGAATTGTAATCCTGCAAACTAAGTCACCCCACGGCAGTTTCGCCGGGGGCTCGCCCGCCAAATTCGCCCATTGGTCGCAGCAGACAGAGGTGTTGGAAGACGTGTCTGCGTTTGCGGGCGGTGTTTTGAACTGGACGGGCGGACAGTTCCCGCGCCAGCTTCGCTCGGAACGCGTGAGTTCGGCGTATTTCCGCTTGTTCGGCGTCCCCATGACGTTGGGCAGGCCGTTCAACGCGCACGAAGATATGCCGAATGCCGCTCCCGTGGTTGTCATTAGCGAAGGCGTTTGGAAGAGCTATTTCGCCAGTGACCCGAAAATCCTCGGCAAGACCATGATGCTTGGCTCACAACCGTACGTCATCACGGGCGTCGTATCGGGGCGCTTCGACTTTCAGGATTTCGGCGATGCGCCCGAGGTATGGGTTCCTTTCCAACTGGATCCTAATTCCGTCGATCAAGGACATTTCTTCCAGGTCGCTGCGCGGCTAAAGAGCGGCGTCACGTTTCAGCAAGCCAACGCTCGCCTGGACGCGTCCGCTGCGGCGTTCCGGCACAAGTTCCCCAACGGCCTGGATAAAGGAGACAGCTTTAGCGCGGAAACTTTGAAGAGCGCGCTCGTGCAGGGCTCGGAAAGATCTATCTGGGTGCTGGCAGCCGCGGTTGGTTTTGTGCTCCTCATCGCCTGCGCCAACGTCGCGAACCTGCTGCTGGCGCGCGCCGAAGTGCGAAAAAGAGAGATCGCCATCCGTGCTGCGCTTGGTGCGGGCCGGTTCAGGATCATCCGCCAACTGCTGAGTGAAAGTGTTTTGTTGGCCACCACAGGCGCGGTATTGGGGCTCGTGCTCGGTCTGGTGGGTATCCGCGCATTGCTTGCGGTTAACACCGCGGGCTTGCCCCGCGTGGGAGCGGACGGTTCCATGGTCTCGCTCGATTGGCGCGTGCTTGTGTTCACTTTGCTGATCACGCTGCTGACCACTCTGGTGTTCGGCTTGTTTCCCGCCTGGCGTTCGGCCCGCGCGGACCTGAACGCAACGATCAGAGAGGGGACGAATCGTTCCGGAACCGGCTTCCGCCAGAACAAAGCGCGCACGCTCCTGGTGGTCTCTGAACTCGCGTTCGCCGTCATCCTCCTCGTCGGGGCCGGCTTGCTTATCCGAACGGCCGCCGCCATTTACGCCGTGAAACCCGGTTTTGACACCAAACACGTTTTAACCATGCGCATGTCACTTTCGGGTAAGTCGTTTGAAACGAGCCAGGCTGTCGAGCAACTGATCCAGCAAGCGACGGAACGTTTGAATGCGCTGCCAGGCATCGAGTTAGCAAGTGCGACCTGCTGCGTACCTCTCGAGGGCGGCTACGGTATCGGCTTCAGAATCCTCGGCCGGCCTTTGCAAAGTGGCCCGTTCAACGGCGGTGGAGGATTTAAATCAGTTTCGCCTGGTTTTTTCGAAGTATTTCGTATCCATGTGATTCGCGGGCGCTCTTTCACCGAAAGGGACAACCACGCCGGCCCTCCCGCCGTTATCATCAACGAATCGATGGCCAAACGTTTCTGGCAGAAGAGCGACCCTCTCCAGGACCGCATTGTCATCGGTAAGGGAATGATGCCGGAATTCGATGCGGAGCCGGCGCGCCAAATTATCGGTGTCGTTTCCGACCAGCGAGACGGATCTCTGAACCAAGACCCGCAGCCCGAGATGTACGTTCCCACCGGGCAGCTAACCGACGCGATCCAAGCGCTCAACTCGCGCATCCGTCCTCTCTCGTGGGTGATTCGCACGCGTGGCGATCCGATGCAACTCCGCGCGGTCGTCGAGGAGCAACTCCGGCAGGTGACAGGCCTTCCCGTAACGGATGTGCGCGCCATGGATGAAGTCGTCGCCCGCTCCACTTCACGCGAGCGCTTCCACATGCTGCTGATGAGCGTCTTCGGCGCGGTCTCGCTGCTGCTCGCCGCCATCGGCATCTATGGCCTCATGGCTTATTCAGTCGAGCAGCGCACGCAAGAGATCGGAATTCGCATGGCGCTCGGCGCGGAACGCGGCAATGTGCGCGGTATGATCGTGCGGCAAGGAATGACGTTCGCGCTTTTCGGCCTGGTCATTGGCATGATCGGAGCTTTCGCGCTCGCAAAACAAATCTCCAGCTTCTTGTTCGGCGTGAGTGCGTGGGATCCCCTCGTATTCGGCGTCATTCCGGTCGTACTCCTCGTCACTGCGATGCTCGCAGTCTTGTGGCCGGCGAATCGCGCCACGCAGATAGATCCGGCCGTCGCTCTCCGCCAGAGCTGAGATTTCGCACCGAATTACTGTAAGAAGAACGTGACTTCTACAGAATCGCTCATTCAAGCCGCCGTCAAAGCTCGTGAACGGGCCCATGCGCCTTTTTCGAAATTCAAGGTCGGCGCCGCCCTTGAAGATGAAACCGGCAGCGTTTTCACCGGCTGCAATGTTGAGAACGCCACCTATGGCCTGACCATCTGCGCCGAGCGTGTCGCGGTCTTCAAAGCCATCTCGGAAGGCGCCAGAAAATTCACGCGCATAGCCGTCGTTGCCGATACGGATTCCCTCACCCCGCCTTGTGGCGCTTGCCGTCAAATCCTGTGGGAGTTTTGCGGCAGCGCGGAATTGACGCTCGCCAATCTCACGGGCCAAATCGAAACCATGTCCCTGAAAGAAATCTTCCCGAGGCCGTTCGATGCATCGTATCTGTTCCGCGATTAGTCTCGTCGCAATGGCCGTTTCTCAGACAGCTTCAGCGCGAACAAGCTGATTGGATCATCCGCGCAAAATATGTCGTCACTATGGATGCCCAGCAGCGAGTCATCGAAAATGGCGCCGTCGCGCTACGCGGCGCTCGGAATCATTGGAGTCGGCAGCGCGCAAGATATAGCTCAGCGGTTCACGGCCACGCACACGCTCGATAAGCCGGATGCCTTAATCGCCCCGGGCCTCATCGACACCCACACGCATGCGCCCATGTCTCTGTTCCGCGGCTTCGCTGACGACAAACGCCTGCACGATTGGCTGGAGCGCTTTGTCTTCCCCGCCGAATCGAAAAACGTCTCTCCCGATTTCGTCCGCTGGGGAACACGCCTCGCTTGCCTGGAGATGGTGCTCGCCGGCATCACCACTTATACGGACATGTACTACTTCGAAGACATCGAGGCTGAAACTGCCAAGGAAGCGGGCGTCCGCGGCGTGCTCGGTCAAACTGTCATCGGCTTCCCCGCCCCGGACCACAAGACCTGGCAAGAGACGCTCGCCGCAACCGAAAAGTACATTCAACGTTTTCAGCACGATGATCTGATCGTTCCGGCCGTAGCGCCGCATTCGATTTACACCACACCCAATGAAGCGCTGGTCGCCTCACATCAACTGGCGGTCGAAATACGGCGTGCCCCTGCTCATCCACCTAGCGGAAACACAGAAGGAACGTGACGACGCTCTCGCCCAGCGTCACATGACACCTACACAAACACTCGAAAAGCTGGGAGTGCTAGATGGCCGGGTCGTCGCGGCCCACTGCGTTTGGGAAAACAAGGATGATTTGCAGAATTCTCCTCCGCCATTCCACGGGCGTGGCGCACTGTCCTTCGAGTAACATGAAGCTCGCTAGCGGTGTCGCTCCGGTAACGGACATGCTGAAACTGGGTATCACGGTCGGTCTCGGGACGGACGGTTTCGCCGGCAGTAACGACACAGCCGATCTTCTCCTTGAAATGGATCTCGCTGCCAAGCTACAGAAGGTCACCACCATGGACCCCACAGTCCTGCCCGCTGAACAGGTTATGGAGATGGCCACTATAGGCGGAGCCCGCGTCATCGGTTTGGACAAAGAAATCGGTTCCATCGAGGAAGGCAAACGCGCGGACTTGATCACCATCTCTCTAACCGATCCGAATGCAATTCCGCTCTACAACGTCTATTCGTTTCTCGCGTACGCCGCCAAAGCAGGCGACGTGCGAGACGTGTTTATCAACGGCCGGCAGATCGTAAGCGACCGCCGTCCCCTCACCCTAAACCCGCGGGAAATTCGAGCTGAAGCCGAACAGTACCGCCAACAAATTACGCGAAGTCTTAGAACCTTCTAACAGAATGAGCTACGCCGTAATAGGTGGTCCGAACCAGGTAGTTAGCGCCTCATGCAGCCCCACGAAGGGTCGGACTCCCACCCAGGCCACGTATCCGTCGGGCCGAATCAACACGGCAGCGGGAGCAGTGACCGCGCCAAGTACCGGAAGCTCCCAGATACCAGCGTATTTGGCGTCGATCAACTGAACCCGATCCACCCATGGAGTGATATCGAGGACGCCGGGCTCATCGAGGTTCAGTATCGTCGGGCGGCCATCGTGCAGCAGCGAGAACACCCGCAGCGGGCCACCGGCGGTGACCAGGTCGAGGTCGGGCATGCGGCGTCCGAGCAAAGGGTGTCCGTCGCCCAGGTCGTAATGAATATCCAGACCGGCATTCTCTGCAGTCACTCGTTTGCGAACCTCGTCCAGCTTGAGGAGCTCGGAAAGAGTGTCTCCCAACGCCTTCGTGCGGTCATCTGGTCGCTGAAGCGCTACGTGCGCCATCGTGTTGCGCAGCACGCGGGCGGCGACCGGGTGGCGCTCGGCATGGTAGGTATCCAGCAGCTTCTCCGGCGATATTCCCTTGACCACCTGCGCCAGCTTCCATCCCAGGTTCACCGCATCCTGCACGCCGATGTTAAGACCCTGTCCACCCATCGGGGGATGCACGTGCGCGGAGTCGCCGGCCAACAGGACCCGTTTGTCCCGATACGCAGCGGCCTGACGAGTCGTGTCGGTGAACCTGGAGATCGAGGTGGGACTGTGGGTTCCGTAATCGGTCCCGTATACGGCGATGAGCGCCTTCCTGACATCGCTCAGCGTCGGTTCGCCGCCGATTTTTAGCTGCTGTTCGGTCAACACGACCCGCATCGCCCGGCTATCCTCCAGCTTGCCGATGGCATGAGTACCGGTAGCGTCCTCGCGAAAGCCCCACGCCGGCTCCTCGGTGATTTGGACTTCGGCGATCAGCCAGCTCTTCGTCGAATCCCACCCAACGAAGTCGATGCCCGCTGCTTTACGGATGATGCTGCGTCCTCCGTCACAGCCGACGAGGTATTCCGCCCGTACGGACGTACCATCGGACAGCGCGACGTCGACGATCGAGTCGTCCTGCGCAAAACCCGTCACCTCGCGTCCGCGATAGATCCGCACCCCAAGCTCGTCGACCCAGCCGGCGAGGATGCGCTCGGTGTGTTGCTGCCACAGGCCGAGGAAGTAACTATGCCGGGACGGAAAGTCGCTGATATCCAAAAGGGTGTGATGGAAGCTGAATCCCACCCGATGCACCTGTCCCTGCGAGAGGAACCGATCGGCGATGCCGCGCTGGTCGAAAACCTCGATCGTGCGTGAGTGCAAACCGCCTGCTCTCGAGCCGACAAGATCCTGGCTAGCGCGCCGCTCGAACACGGCAACGTCGATGCCCGCCAATTTCAGCTCGGCGGCCAACATCATCCCCGTCGGTCCTCCTCCAGCGATCACTACTGCATGCTCGGCCATCGCCACCCTCCGGTCGGCATCACGCCGCTCGCGACCAGCGCATCAGATCCTCGGCCGCGGCGCACTCCGGAGGAGCGGAGACCCGCACCGCGAGTCCGACCGCCGGTTCGACGCGCCCGCGCGACCGATATGTCGACAACGACACACGCATTTCGTACCTCCCATTTCCGTAGGTTCTGGCTTCAGCCCGACAATTATGCGGCACGGCTGGGGTGTTGCCGCAAGCCCCCGCGTGCGCTTTATACTGGAAGTAGAAACAAGCGACTCTCGTTTCGCTTGTCGCTGTCGAGGCAACCTTTCGAAGCGGCGTCGTAACCCAGCTCATTACCCCTGCTTGAACGGTGTCCCGGGACGGGGTCGTGTCCGCAGAAACTGCTGGCCAACATCGTCACGTCGTCGAATGCACCTTCGCGGTGCTTCCCGGTCACACGCTCCCGGTAATTTTTTCATCATCCCGTGGGACGTGTGTAACGTTCTAGTTTTGAATAATTTCCGCGTAATTTGCCGGCGCACCCGCAACGCTGCCCCTGGAAAATCTGACTTCCCGCACCTATACAGTCGTGCACGAAAGGGGTTCTGAAAACAGTGCCAGCTTCATCCCAAGTCGGACGCCTGAAGCGTCCCGTTCCCTCTGAAGAGTCGGACGGACTAGCTGCCCAGCTCGACAACCTCCTCGTTGGCCAGCCCGAAGCCATCGAGACAATCGTTCCGTACATCCAGATGCATCAAGCCGGGCTCTCCCCGGAGGGACGTCCGATCGGCGTCGTCCTGCTGCTCGGACCCACCGGCACTGGAAAAACCCGTACCGTCGAAGCCCTTGCTGAAGTGCTCCACGGCAGCAGCAAAAATTTGTTGCGCGTGGACTGCGGTGAGTTCCAAATGGAGCACGAAGTCGCCAAGCTCATCGGCGCGCCTCCCGGCTATCTCGGACATCGGGAAACGCAGCCCATGCTCACGCAAGCCAAAGTGAACGGCGTCGCTTCCGACCAGAGCGACATCTCGCTCGTTCTGTTTGACGAAATCGAAAAGGCCGCTTCGTCAATGACGCGCTTGCTGCTCGGCATATTAGACAAGGCAACCCTACGGCTCGGCGACAACGCTAGCGTGAACTTCGAACGCACCATCATCTTTCTGACCAGCAATCTCGGCGCGAAATCCATTCAGCGGCTCACCAGACCGGATTTCGGCTTTGAAGGTATGCTGCCGGTCGAGCCCATCACGGATTCCTCTAAACTCAGCAGCATCGGTATGTCCGCAGTCCGGCAAAAGTTTTCCCCGGAATTCGTGAATCGCATCGATTCCGTCATCACCTATAAGCCTCTCGGCCGCGAAGCGTGTGAGTTGATTCTCGATCAGATCTTCGCCAATTTCGCCCGTCTGATTCACGGCCGCCTCGGGATGCGGAGCTTTCGCCTTCAATGCACGGTCGCTGGCCGAAATCTCCTGCTCGATACCGGCGTGAGCGTTGAGTATGGCGCTCGTGAACTGAAACGTACCGTGCAGCGCAATTTCATTCAGCCAGTGGCGAAGCTGGTCTCCGATGGTCAAGTGCCTCCCGGCAGCGCGGTCATTCTCGATGCCAAGGGCGGCGAATTCACCATTCTGCTACGGCACTAATATCTACGGCGCCGTCCAGTATACCGTCTGGTTCGACGCTGTCGAACCAGGCCTCTTTACAGTCATGCTGACCTGAACGGGCGAGCCGCTTCGCTGATACTCAACCGCTCCAAGCCGCAACTCGTCGACTCCCAGTTGAAGCTCTCTGCGGCCTGCGGCATCCGTGATTACGACGGTAGCTCCCGACGCGCCGTCCAGTTCATGCGATGCGTGATCCCAGGTAATGCGCAGCAAGCCGCCGTTGTCCGTCACCGACAGGTTGATTGGATTCGCCTCGCCCAGAATGTGTGGAATCGGCGGCTTGCCTCGAGAACGACCACATCAGAATGCATGCAAACACTGCGATCGCACACAAGGCCGCTACGCTCGCATAGACTTTAGCTCCATATACCTTCGCGCGGGAGTGCCGTCTGGTTTCCGGCACCAGGTCAGGCGCTCTGGGCGCCGTGGCCTCCGGCTGCACCTCGGGCAATGCTCTGAACTCGCGCTCGTCAAACCGAAAATTCCGCACTGACGGCTCGCCCGAAAGATGGCCGTTTGACGCCAGGAAAAAGGTCGCCGTGCGTGGTTCCCGCCCTTGTATGAGGAGAACGGCGTAGAGGCTCTCCCGAAACTCTCTCGACAGCAGACTCCGGTCCGCCAGTGATGGCCGCAGTAGGCCCGGCCGCAAGTGAGTTCTAAAAAATCCTACGGCGTCCCGTTGGCGCATTCTGGCACGCGCCCGGATCTCCCCGAAGCGGTCCTGCTGACCTGGGTCCGGGATGAAGGTGGTCCCCTCCTCCGCACCCCGTGGAATCATCTCGACCTCATCAATACGCAGGGTTGGGCTGTATGCATTCGGATACGAGCCCACCAGAACGCCACCGACCTCCGTCCCCAAGCTCTCCGCCCGCGCAAGCTCATTGGAAAGCTCGGCCACCAAATCCAACCTCAATTCCACCGCATAGGGCGACCGGTCCGGATTCCAACGCACATATAGCGGCGCTTCTTCGCTCGCCCGCTCTTCAGGCCCGCTTTGCATCTTTTCGCTTCATCCTCTAAATTACAGGTTTGCCTCTTTACCTCGTCTCAACCCCCATCGGCAATCTCGAGGACATCACTCTTCGCGCCCTCCGCATCCTCCGGGATGAAGTCGCATTGATCGCTTGCGAAGATACGCGTCAGTCCCAAAAACTTCTCGAACACTATCAAATCCGCAAACCCCTTCTCAGTTATCACGAACACAATGAGGTCGCCCGCACAGCGGAAATTCTGGCGGCTCTGGAGCGCGGCGCTTCGGTCGCACTCATCAGCGACGCCGGCACGCCGCTCGTCTCAGACCCTGGCTACCGGGTCGTTACAGCGGCCGTAGAAAAGGGCTACGCCGTCATTCCCCTGCCCGGCGCTTCCGCAGTTCTTGCAGCTCTCGCCGCTTCCGGCCTACCCACGGACGAGTTCCGCTTCGTCGGATTTCTTCCGGCGAAGAGCGGCGCACGAGAGAAGTTCCTGGACGAACTCGCAGGTGAAACCGCCACAATCATTGCTTACGAAAGTCCTCACCGCATTCTTGACACTTTGCGCGCGATGGTCAAAACGCTCGCTGAACGTCCAGTCGTTCTGGCGCGAGAAATTACGAAATTGCATGAAGAGTTTCTGCGTGGCTCGGCGGCCTCAATCCTTGAAACACTTGAACAGCGAGGGTCTGTCAAGGGCGAGATCACGCTGGTAATCGGTCGCGGTGAGCAACACGCCGGCATTGAAGACCCGCTGGCAGAGATCGAAAAGTTGCAGAACGAAGCCGGTCTGGATCGCATGGAAGCAATCAAGACGGTAGCGAAGCGGATGAGGCTCCCAAAACGCGAGATCTACCGCCTGACCGCCAAACGCCCAGAATAGAAGCTACACGTTTGAAACCGGCTCAGGCGGCGGATCTGGCCGATCGGCGTTGACGAATCCTCTTTCTTCCAACAGAAACACGGCCCTATTCGCAATCCGGAATGCATGCGCAGCGGGGTCTCCCGTCAAAATCGTATTCGTGGACGCAACGGAAAGGATTCCCGTCAGCGCGGAACAAAAGATCTGTAGCTTCTGATCGTCAGACATCGGCATCGATTGTATTCCATCTCAACACTGAGTACTTCTAGTACTCAGCCGTTTCAGCCTGGTACCCGGATTTGAGGCGCATCGTTTTCGTTTCCGACGTTAGGGGATGGAGCCAGTTTTCAGAACTAGTCTCACTTTTCCTGGAGGAACAATCTTGTTTAAATCTTTTTTTACTAAAACAGTCCCCGTACTTGCACTGGGTGTCGCCAGCGTTGGGCTACTCTCCGCTGCTGCAACCGCGGACTCTACCACCTTTGCTGGAAGCATTACGCTGAACAGCGATCAATTCAACAACTATTTCGTTTACGACGCGAACGCCGGAGCTGTCACCGGCACTAAAGCCGTTGGCATCACCAATCCGTTTACGGGCCAACAGCACTTTCTTCCCGCAGGGACGTTCCCAGTCAGCGAGAGCATTCCCGACTACATCACTAACGGTGTGGCCACGGCCTTGGGCATGTACTCGCCGACCGGTGTCAGCGTTGCCGTGAACCAAAGTGTCTACAACGCTGCGCTTGGGAAAGAGACCTGGGATCAGGTTTTTGCCGGAACCCAGGAATCCTCGATCGCTTCTGCTCTTGCAAGTGGCGACCAGACCGCTCTGTTGGCGTTTCTGAATCAGTACTCAAACGACTTCATCGGCTTCTCCTCGAACACTGTGGGCCCGACGAGTGGAGGAATTCTACAGTTCTCGACGGCGGCTGCCGGTGGCTCGCTTACCTTCACGAGCATCACTGCCGTAGGAACCCCTCCGGTTACAGGATCCGCTACGCCCGAGCCTTCTACTGAACTCTTGTTGGGCGCGGGTCTTGGTTTGGTCGCTATGGCAACTCGTAAATTCCGCAAAGCATAATTGCGGTAGGGCTAAGCGGTACCGCTACTCGGATACCGCTCAGAACGTGGCGGAGTCTCCGGCTGGAAGTTAGAATGTTAACCAACCGACTTCTTCCGAAGCCGAGACTTTCGCTCAAATGGAAGAAAAAGACGCCGCCACGTTCGCGCCCGCTTCGCTGAATGACCTGGTTCCAAGCCTTTACTCTGAGCTGCACCGGTTGGCAGAGGGCTATCTCCGGAGCGAACGGCGGAACCATACTCTGCAGCCAACGGCTCTGGTTCATGAGGCGTATCTCAGGCTTCTTCAGCAGCACAAGGTGGATTGGAAGAATCGACCCCAAGTACTCGGAGTCGCAGCGCACCTGATGCGGCGCGTGCTGGTTTCCTATGCGGAGCGGCGCAACGCACAAAAGCGTTTCGGCGGGCTTCGGCAAGTCACGTTGAGCCTGATCCCGAGCCTCGTAGACCACTCCTCCAATATCGATTTCTGCGAAATTGACCGCGCACTGAGCGATCTAAGTGCTCTCGATGCGAGGCAAGGCAAGGTCGCTGAACTGCGCCTCTTCGGCGGCCTGAATTCCTCGCAGGTCGCGGAAGTTCTTTCCGTCTCTCTCGCCACGGTCGATCGTGACTGGGCGTCGGCAAGACTTTGGCTCGCGCGGGAGCTCCGCCGCGGAGTAGCGAGTTGACCTCCGAAGGCTGGTCTCGCGTCCGTTCACTGCTCGAAGCCGCTCTGGAACTGCCTGATGACCACCGTTCAGAGTTCCTCGAACAGATGTGCGGCGACGACCCGGAGCTTCGATCGGAGGTTGTAGAACTGCTCACGCTCGAAGAACACGCCGACTCTCTATTTACAGACTTCCGCTGGGATTTCCAATCGGTTGCTATCGACTCACTCACGCCCGGCACACCTGTAGGCGCGTATCGCATCCTCAGTCTGCTCGGACAAGGCGGCATGGGTTCTGTCTATCTTGCCGAGCGTGCCGATGCAGCCTATTCGCAGCAAGTCGCAGTGAAGGTGGTCCAGCGCAACATCGGGTCCGGTGATGCTGTCGAGCGGTTTCTGCGCGAACGCCAAACACTTGCACGACTGAATCATCCTGGTATTGCACGATTGCTGGACGGCGGTGTCACGCCGGACGGCCGTCCTTATCTCGTCATGGAATATGTTGAGGGACGCGTCATCAGCCAGTTCTGCGATGAGGAGAAGCTGAGCGTTCGGGAGCGCATTGCACTCGTCATTCGGATCTGTGAAGCAGTTCAGTGCGCGCACCAGAATCTGATCATTCACCGCGATCTGAAGCCCGCCAACATCCTGGTTACCGCTGGCGGCGATCCCAAACTCCTCGATTTTGGAATCGCAAAGTGGCTGGATACAGCACCGGAGCAGAGTGCTTCCACAGTCCAGATGCTGACACCGAGTTACGCCAGTCCGGAGCAGGCGTGTCATGAACCTGTCAGCACGGCGACCGATGTTTACTCCCTGGCGGCGCTGTTGTTTGAATTGTTGAGCGGTTCTCTTCCACATCCAGTTGCCGGCCTACCGCCCCACGAAGCGATTCGCCGCCTGCTTGAAACAGAACCGAGACTTGCCAGCGAGGCCGTTCTGGATGAAGCGGCGGAGCTGAGGCGAACAAATCCTAATCGCCTTACGACGCACCTTGCAAGGCGATCTGGATACGATCCTACGGCAGGCATTACGGCGCGAACCAAGCCGACGTTACCCGACCGTACAGGCATTCGCTGCCGACCTGAATCGTTACTTGCTGCAGTTGCCGGTGCAAGCGCGCCCGGACACGCTGCTTTTACAGAGTCGGCAAGTTCGTCAAACGTAGAACGGCGACGGTTGCCGTTTCGGCCGTTTCTCTTACCGCCATAGCTCTGGCGATACTCGGAATGTGGCACGGATACTCAGTCGCACAAGCTCAGCGAGCAATCGCCGAACACCGCTACGAGAACGGGCGCAAGTTAGTGCAGTCCTACTTGACCGAAGTAGATCGCAAACTGGAGGCCATGCCAGGCACGGCCGATGTGCGTAGTTTGATAGCACATCGAAACCTTGAGTATCTGGACCGCATGACGGCGGATGCCAAGGGCGATTTGCCCCTCGAACGCGAGCTGGCGCAGGCCTACTTTCTGATTGCGCGCACGCAGCGCATGATGGCGCAATCGAAGGTTGACCGCGAGCAGGCCCGCGTCAACATGGATAAAGCTGTCCAGTTACGGCGAGCGATCTTCGCCACAACCGGAGACATTGTGGATCGAGGACAGTTGGCCTATTTGCTCTCGCAGACCGGAGCGCTTCTGGTCCAGTCAGGTCACTTACGCGAAGCGGTCAAGTATCACCAGGACGCGTGTGCGCTGGCGCAGCCGATCTTTTCGGCGCCCGCGAAAGGGTTGAATTACTTGAGAGCGGCGAACGCTTGTTGGAATCTCGCGACAGACTACATCGGCAACGAACAAGCTCCCTATATCGGCCGCTTCGAAGAAGGGCTCAAAGGTCAACTGGAAACGCTCAGGCGTTTCGAGCGGTGGCGTGACGCTAACCCTGACAATCCCATCGGCTACCCGTATGTTGCCAGCATGGAAGCGATGACAGCCGGGGACTTCTGGCGCATGGGCCGCTACGACGATGCGGAGCGGTATTTTGAGGCAGCGCTCGCGATCTTGCATGGACCGCACGGACTGCTCTCACACGATTTGGCTGTGAGTTACCTGGTGATGGCCCAAGTCGATTTTTCGATGCTGCTGGCTAATCGCCAGGAATACCGAGCTGCGCTGCCGCACGCCGAGGAAGGGCTCGCGTTCGCACGTAAGCAGGTTGCTGCACAGAAGGGGCAAGATCCCGGCTGGGAGAGCGTCCAGGCATTTGCGGAGGTAGCGATGGGCAGAGCTCTGATCCTTAATGGAAGATCGCGACAGGGGCTGCTGCTTCTCGAGACGGGACTTTCGACTTTGAGAAGTCTTCACTTAAAGGACCCGTCTGATACGGAAGCCTCGGCGGCGGTAGCTCGCTGTGAGCTTTGGGCCCTGGATGCCGAGCGAGTCATTCATGCAGATGAGATTGCGAAACAGCATGTTCAAGAGGTGATGAAGCTCGCGACAGCAGCGCTGAAACAAGATCCTGACGATGCCTCCGCCGCTGAGAACTTGAAGGAAGCCCAACAGGCTACGTCCGCGACGACCCTCGCGAGCCGTTAGGGCGCGGTCTGCCCGGCGAGTCTCCACGACCACATCAGGAACGCCGTTGCAGTCAAATCGATGGCTGGCTCGGTGGTGCTATAGGACTGTACATTGTCCCGATACACTGCGGGGGCAGAGCTGCCGAATGGGCCATCTGCTCCATTGAAAATCTTGAATGAGTGCGTCCCGTTGGCAGGACAAAGAATCATACCGCCGACAATGCCTGAGGTGGCAGCGCTTGCGGGTCCTTCGGAAGCCGCGCCCCACAGCACGGGAGTTCCACCGGCGGTTCCATCCAGCGCTCCAACCAAATTCGCAACCTGGTGTTGGATGCAGTTCGGGAAAGTGGACCCGTCGCCCACGATGAAGGAAGATCCCCACGCGTTTGCGCCCATGATGTTGGCGAGCCATCTGCGCGAGTACAGATCGTACTTCTTTTCGCCCGTCAAAGAATAAGCTTCACTAGCCATCACTGAAATTCCCGCGCCATGCGAGGTGGTATCGCTGTTCCAGGCCGCGCCGAAGCCCCAGGCATCCGAATCGCTCACCTTAATTGCGTCGTCGACTTGTTTCAGAAATTGATTGCGAACCGACGATTGCGTAAGCGCAAGACCTGTTGGGTGCCCAGCCATTTCCATAGCTCGATACAGTTCGAAGTGAGCGAGCCCGCTGACGTCGTACAGATTGAGCGTGTCTGTATTTCCCGTATTGTAGATATTCGTGATGTAATTCTTTGCGAATTGCGCGGCCTGGGCCAGGTAATAGTTGGGATCCGTTTGGGATAAATTCGCCTTCGCCAGCGATCGCGGGTCAGCACATTCGAGCGCACGATATAACTCAGTCGCGCCCAGCTCCATGTCATCGTCCCAGACGGTTTCCGGATAACCGTCGAACGGGATGATTGTCAGCAGACAGCCCGTGGAACACGTTCCCGAATCGACCGAGGCAGCGGGATCGGCATACGATGTATCCGCCAGCGCAAAGATATGCTCAGCGTTTTGAAGGCACTGATTAGCGAGTGGAAGATCGGTGCTGCGATTCAGCTGATAGCAGACGGCAAACGCCGCGGCCAGCCGGCCCGCCAGATTCGGGCTAATGGGCGAGTTGGCCGGACCCGCTACAAATGCCGGACGATGGCAGATGAAGCGCGACGCAGCGTCGCAGCCGTCCCAATTGTCGTCGGCTTGGGGCAGACGCCAGATATCGTAATCACTCAGGAGGTTGAAATTGTCCCAATCCTGGCTATTTCCCACCTGATAGTAGAGGGTTCTCGTTTTGTCGTCCCACATTCTCAGCAGGAATTCGATCCCGAATCTTGCCTCACCCATGAAATCGGCGGAAGACGGCGCCCCGAAAGCGTTTCCAGCGTAAGAGACGGCATTGGGGGGAGCCGGTGGATTCTTTGGCGCGTTGCGGCCCATCTGATCGGGAAAATCGCGAATCCCGATCTCTTGCAGCGCGACCGTATAGCTCATTGTTTCGACATACTTCATGTAGTCGCCCGCATCCCACCAACCGCCCGATCCGTCAATCACTGCGCCAGTCGGCGTGAGAGGCGTTCCGGTTGTCGCGATCATGTCGTTCTCATCCAGCGGGGGCGTTTGAAAAACCGCAGCAGTTTCATCGTTCAGGTGTCCGGGCGCGGTGCGTAGCGCGTTTGGGATATAGTTCGGCCCGTCCCGCTCGGATTCATAGAAGAATTTTGTGTTCAACAGAAGACCGGGATAAAGCGCGGCGGGCCAATCGACGGCGAAAACGGGCGAACTTGCCTTGGCCGGGCCGGAAACAGCAATTGTGTAACTCTCCCGTGGCGGAACGGTGAAATCGAGAGCATAGACGTGATAGGTCAAGTTTGCGCTATGGGCCCAGGTGCCGAGTTGCGCGCCGATGGTGGAAGCATAGGCGGTTGCGCCGTTGGAGTTGACGACACGAAAGGTTGCTCCGGTTTCGGGAATCCTGGACATGAGATAAGCGCGGTAAGGCGCGTGGTCCGCTTCATATCCAACCTGATTGACGCGTACGTACGCGGATTCACCCCGCATCACTGAAGTACCGGTGAAGAATGCCGAAAAGCCGGCGATCAGCAACGCGATTTCACGAGAAGGACGAAAGTTGAACATGAATTGCTCCTGTTTGGTTCGGCCACCTGCACTATGGGCGCATATGGCTTCCAGCGGATACTATACAGCGGTATCAGGCGGCTTGCTTGGCGGGCTGGCTCCTTTCGCAGGCTTCAGTTTGCGAAACGAACCCAGCTTTGAGCTCGGTTGAGGGGTCGTTTTGCCGAACGAACTCGCCTTGACGATCAGTTCGTGGACTGTTTTGCGAAACGAAGCCAGCGATTGGCGCGGTTGATGTAGCGGCTTGCGAAACGAACCCACGCTCCGCTTTTTGCCTTTCTTTTTGGAGGCGTTGTAAGCCGGCCAGCGCTTTGTAGAAGGCGCGGTTGTGGGTGGTGAAGTAGCGCAGGAAGAGCGAAAGGCCCTTTTCGTCCACGCCGTTTTCGGTGAAGCAGCCATTTTGGAGGCGAATCGCCCGCTGGGCGAGCCAGTGGGATTGAGCCATCTCCCTTACCAGCAGTTCTTCGGTGGGGCCGGCGGGTTGATGGTCATTTAACAGGTCTGCCAGGAGCGATTCAAATTCGGTGGGGTCTTCGCCGGGGATGATGAGTTGGCCGGAGGCGAGGCCGTGCTTGGTTGAATTACGAGACGAAGCCAATTTCCCTGTTGCGCTGCGCGGACCGGTAGAAAATTGGGCGTTGGCGCGGTTAGTTTCGGCACGTTTGGAGCGGACAGCAGAAGTTTGCGAAACGAAGCCAATGTTGTCTGGCTCGGCTTCGGGCTGGGCGGGCGGGCCGGGAGGCGGGATGGGCAGTCCGGCTTGGAGCGCGATGCGGTCGGCAATGGCGTTGTTGCGGATTTGTTCTTCGCGAGGAAACTCGTCCGCCGGGTAGGAGCCGGGCAACGCACTTCGCTGCGGCTTGGCGAATTCGTCGGAATGGGTCTGAGATGTAGACCAAGCACAACTCGGCTGCCCGGCTGCCTCGGGGTTCCAGCGCGGCTGGATTTCGGGGTACTCTTCTGCGCTGCCCGGCAACGGCGGCGCGGAGGCTTGGCGATTGTCCGTCGGTGATGAGCAAGCACCGCTTGCCTGCCGGAACCTCTTAACTTCGAGTTTTTTTGCTTTGCGCTCGGCTTCGCGGCGCTCGCGACGGGCTTGACGAGGGGTCATGCGTGTTGTGTCTCCTGAAAACGAAATGGGCAAGAGAGGCTGACAGGCCGTTCCTGCCCGATCGGAAGCTAGCACGCTGCGGCAAACGGTGAGAACAGCGAGCAACGGATTTGGGCTTTAAGCAATTGAAAAAGGGCGCTGAGGTAAATTCTTGCCGGTTGTGACTATCCGCGGATGATTCGTTCAGGAGATCCGGCCGAGCACCTGGAGCATCCTAACCTCTGGCACCTGTTGCAATCTATAAATAGACATGATAATGTCCGAATAGAGACATACCCTTCCGGGACGGGCTTTTTTATGGCCGCCAATTCACTTCAGACCATACCGGGCTATCAATTCGATGTGACCCCGGATTTGAACCGACTCGAGACACGCGAGCGGTTGAGTCAATCAGCCGTCGATGGCTTTTTCGCCATCATGGACAGGTGGCGCGTTCCAATGGGAAGCGTCGGTGGGTTGCTGGGAGGGATGCCGCGGTCAACCGTTTACAAGCTTAAAACCGCTGCGGGGACTCTGCGTCACGACGAACTCACACGCATTTCGTACCTGGTGGGAATCTACAAAGCCTTGCATATTCTTTTGCCCGATGACTTGGCAGATCGCTGGATGACGCAACCTAACGACGATGCTTTATTTGGGGGTCGAACGCCTCTTGCGTATGTGATTCAAGAGGGTATTCCAGGACTGCATCAAGTGCGGAGTCTGCTCGATGCCGCTCGTGGTGGCCAGTAACAAGTGGCGCATCTAGATCCGTTTGATTGCACTGGCACGCACCGGTTGATTCCGAGTAAATTCAGCAGTGGTGGCAGCGTTCTAGAAAGTTTGGGTCTGCCAGCCAGCGTACTCGGCGACTTGAGTGAACTCGATGCGGCCACCAACGAACGCAAAGTCGCCGAGCGCGGCGCGAGCGAAGGAATTAGCCCGCATGAACTCCTTTACGGAGTACCGGAGGCGACTATCGTCAATGCAACGTTCACTCATCCGGGCCCCCACGGTGGCCGCTTCAACGGATCTCGACGTGGAGCCTGGTACGCCGGAACCGAGATAGAAACTTCAATCGCGGAGGTCAGTTTTCACAAACGGCGCTTCCTGGAAAACGGCCGTATAACCGGGGAGCACAGTTTTGAGTATTCGGATTTTCTCGCTGACTTCTCTGGGATGTTCCATCGGCTGGACGCTTCGGACCGCGAGACGTGTTTGCAACCCGATCCCATTCCCCAGTGCTATGTCTCCTCGCAGGCTTTAGCGCACAAGCTTCTGTACGAAGGGTCAAATGGCATCGTTTACCCAAGCGTTCGCCGTCCCGGCGGGACTTGCATCGTCTGTTTCAGGCCCGCATTGGTATTTCACCCGCGTCGCGGCGAAACATATCACATCCGCGTACAGGCGGCGGCGAAGAGTACAATCGCGACTTCGCGCGGCGCAGGTTCCGACTTCTGAACGTACTGCAAATCGGAGTGTTATAGATGACGTGGCGATCATGCGAGCACGTGGCGTAGACTGACATCCCTTTGTAAATTCGGGTTTCTACCGCAGCGAAGTTGCCGTGTTAGGTTGCCTCCGAGGCAAAACACGGATGCGAAACTGACAGCGATGCGTGCACACGGGGGAAAGTGGTGGTTGTGAGCGGCAGGCTAGTGAATTCATTTGCAATTCTTGTTTTCCGCGCAATTCCCGGCCCGGTGATCTGGTCGTATTTTGTTTTTGCAGTGGTTTTGGCGATAGGGCTGCTCGCGATTTGTCTTCGCGGTAACTGGCGAAATGCGCGAGGAATCGACAAGCTGATTCTGTTCGGGCCGCTCTTTTACGCAGCGCCCGTCGCGGCCTTCGGCACCGAACATTACACGTTGACCAGCGCCATCATGTCGATCGTGCCGGCGTGGATTCCGTGGCATGCGTTTTGGGTCTATTTCGTCGGCGCTTGCTTTATCGCAGCCGGGCTGAGCCTGGTAACCGGGATCCAGGCACGCCTCGCGGCGAGTTTGCTCGCCGTCACGTTTTTCCTATTCGTGGTGCTGATGGAGGCGCCGGGTTGGGCACACCATCCGCGAGATCGGTTTGCGCTCACGTTTGTTCTGCGGGAAATATCGTTCAGCGGCGGCGCTTTGGCTTTGGCGGCCAGCCTCGCGGAGCAGTGGGGCAAGCGCGGCACGCACATCCTGGCGACGATTGCGCGATATTTCGTCGCAATTCCCGTGCTGTTTTTTAGCTTCGAGCAATTCCTGCACGGCGATCACGTTCCCGGCATTCCACTGGAACCACTAACTCCGACGTGGATCTACGGGCACCTCATTTGGACGTACCTGGCGGCAGTGGTTTACGCAGTGGCCGGTGCACTGTTGTTTGCTGGGAAGAAAACCCGCGCGGCCGCGACGTGGGTGGGTTTAACCGTGCTCTTCGTCGAGTTGGTGGTGTACGTACCGATCGCAGTCGTGGAACGCGCCAGCCTCGCCAACGGGTTTAACTATCTGGCGGATACGCTGATGTTCTGCGGCGCTGTTCTTTTGCTCGCGGGCGCCATGCCGCGCGAAGCGTAGCGGAAATGCTTGGGTTCGACGTTGCGTTGTTTGCAGGTGCTGATATCTGTCACGCTAATCTGGACGCGTGACGATGCAAGAAGACCTGGTCTGCCGAAGCCAGGTGGAGAGCGATAATCCGCAATTTTTTTCTGAATACGACGGCCGCACTTTCGTGTTCTGCTCGCGCGAATGTAAGCGGCAATTCGACGATCATCCTGACCGGTACATCCAGGCAAAGGCGCGTGAAGAGCTGCCGAGCTAGGTGGCATGGGATTAGGAGTATTGCAGCAAAGGATCCTTATTGATGAGAACGAGTCTTGTGTTCTTCGTCTTCTTACGATGCGTCTTTTCGCAAGACTCGGCCACTATCAGCGCAGGCCGAACTCCTTCGTCGCACCCAGCTTATGTGTGATGCCGTCGTACCGGGCAATAAGGCTCCCTGGCAGCAATATCTTGCCGCCGATGCCATCATTCATGACGAGAAAGGCGGCTCTTACAGCAAGCCCACACTACTTTCCACCATCAATCCTATGCCGACTGGCTATTCGGGAAGTATCAAGGTTACGCATCCCCAAACAATCTTTGCGCCCAGCGTCGCCATCTTCAGCTATGACATGGAAGAGGTTGAAACAGTATTCGGCAATCGCATGACGGCACGGTACACCAGACCGATACCTGGCTTTACCGCGATCATTTCTGGCAGATGGCCGCGAGCCAGGTGATGCGCTACTACGAAATCCCGCTGCAATCACTCTCGCCGCGACATTACTCAGAGAGTACGCCGGGACCTATGAGCTTGCCCCTGGTAACCGGATGACTATCACCACGCATGAGGGCAAGCTGTTCGCCGAGCGAGGCACCGGGAAGCCGACCGAGATGCTTGCCGAGGCGCCTGATCTTTTTTTCGTCCCGGCATCGAAGGCCGTCGGCTGTTTCGCCGAAACGGACGAGGCAAGATCGACGCCCTCATTGATCGGCGGAACAATGAAGATATGTTTGGAGACGGGTGGATTAGGGCGAAGTGGCGTAATGGTCAGTTGATGAGAATCGCGTTCTTCGTTCGTAACAGGCCCGTTGCAGGTAGGCCGGAGAAGGTCCTGTGAACCCGGCCACTGCCGATATCCAGTGCGCATCCGATACCAATTTCGAAAGGCCAATCGTAAGCCAGAGCAGGTTGCACGCCAGTCTGTTTCGCCGTCTCGCTGAGTAGGCGAATTCACGGCAGTGATTTCGTTGGAATCCGAGCCGTATTATCTGATCCCGAACGTCCCGCTCGAGGTGAGCGATTGCCCTCATACAGGCCCCGATGATCTGCACACAACCAAAGTAAGCGGCCGTCCTCTTTCAAGTGATAGGCGTGCAAACCTCCGAACTCGGGATGCGTATCGGAACGTTGGCTGTCGAGGTGCTTGATCAGGCGTGCGAGCAGATATCGAGTCTCGAGGTCAATGAGGCCAGCCTGCTCGCGGTTTCCCAATTCACGCGCCAGATCGCCTGCCGCATACTCTTCAGCTTCGGCCGATACCTTTTCAGCCTTCTCAAGGATTTCCATCACGGCGGGGCCGACAGGGTGGACGCCGGTTAGAACTCCACCCAGACCCGCCAGCGGTGCCACGCGCTTGGTCACCTTCAGCAGCTCACCCCATTTTTCTTTAATGGAGGCAAACCACTCCTGTTCCGGGCGGAATCGATACACACTGTGCTGGGTCGGATGCCATTCTTTCTCCCACTCGCAGTAAAGGACGAGTTCCAGCTCCTCTTCTCGCGTCGCGCATTCAAAATAGCTATCGAGGGTCTTGAAGCCCCGAGCAGGTGCCAACGTAAATACGGACGGGCAAGCTTTTACGAGGTCCTCGTTCTGCGCATTCTGAATCGCGCTGAGCTGGCGTCTCATGTCTGCGAGGAGCGCGAGTTGCGCAGCCTCGGTATCTGCGGGAGCAAAACCCTCCAGAAGCGTTGAAAGTGGGACATCGTCTCCAGAAAGTGGACACGTAATGTCGCTCTTTCCTTCGAGCTTGCGTTTCACGACTTTCTCTCGCGAGTGCCCGTGTTTGCAATCCGGTTTGCATGTGCAGGGGATTCGAATCTCTGGCTGCGCTCCTGGATAACGCTTAAAGGTATCTCGCAGGATGCCGTCCAGCGCGCCCAAGAAATATGGAGGATAGTCCGATGCGACGCGTAGGCGAACTTCCCGCGCCACATCTGAAGAGAATATGCTCGCCTCGCTATTGGTGTCCCGGTCTTCGAAACGCGCAGCATTCCGCCACAACCCGGTGCCCGCCCGGAGGTACCGATGAGCACGCGCGAACGCCCAGGTAGGCACCCCGGGAGGAAGATGCCTAACGAGCGTCGGAAAGGCATAGATGACTTCGGTCTGTGGCCGGTCGACCGGCTGTCTGTGCCGGTCCGCGTCATCGCCCGCAGGCGGGAGCGCCTCTACGACGATGGAGGG
Organism: uncultured Acidobacteriaceae bacterium; assembly: GCA_963849445.1. Classification (GTDB taxonomy): domain Bacteria; phylum Acidobacteriota; class Terriglobia; order Bryobacterales; family Bryobacteraceae; genus Bog-105. The sequence continues at coordinate 163,139 of CAWKHS010000018.1, forward strand.
CCGCGATTCGTCGTAGCCCGATGTCTTGTAGACAAGGTCGTATTCATCCATGAGATTTTCGAGATGAATCCGCACTGGCGTCGGCAGGTCGCCCCAGATGCGGTCCAGATCCGAGGGCCTCAAGATTCCCCGCCGATCCAGTATAGCTTTATCGCGGACCACCTTCGCGACAAACTCTGCGACCCAACTGGGATCGAGAATCACGAAACTACAGAGAGGTCCTTTCGTGTAGTACACGATTTCACCCAGCTTGTCCAATTGGTCCGCAAGGTCGCGTTGCGCCCCATAGTTCTCGATGCCTTGCTGCGCGCATATGATCCAAAACTCCGCAGCAGCTATGTACGGAGTTGTGGCCCGTTTTTCGCGAATCGCATCCCGAACTGACAGCCATGGCGCAGGCCACGCCGCCTTCATGGAGGGCGATGCTAGTGCCAATTGCAAAATCTTTTGTTCGAGCGCTGCTAAGCCGGTTCCGTCGGACAACTCGACTTCGAAGTGTCCCTTGCACCCCGGATACTGCGACTGAACTTCGTGCAGATCGACCACTGCCGGCGTTTTGCCCGTGTGGGTTGTAACGAGAAGGAACTCTGGGTCCGCTACTCGCATTTTCAGCAGCTCGAGCCAGTACCACAGATCCCTTTGCCCGTAATCCGACCCCAACCGTGCCTTCCAGAGGATCAGGTACACGCCACCAGTTTTAAGAAAGAACTGGTGTGTGGCATATTCCATGTGCTGGCCTGCGAAGTCCCAGGTCGCGAGAAAAACGGGACGGTGATCTTCAGGGCTGATCTTTTGATGCGCTGAACGTTGATTCCTATCGTCTCCGGCCGAGCGGGATCGCAAGGCGCCGGATTGCCATTCAGCGCCTCTACCAACGTTGTCTTCCCCGACGCAGGTTCACCAAGCAGCAACAGCTTCACCGTGCGGGGGTGCGCCGTCCCTTGAGCGGCTGCGGCCAAATATTCGAACAGGCTCTTGGGACCCCGACTCGCTGCCACGAGAACATCCTCGGGTAACGGATTGCCCCGGAGGTCGAGTTTTATGAGATCTGGAAAGAGCGTCGTATCACTCCAAACCTCCAACGGAATTTCACTGATTGCGTTTCCGGATAAATCAAGTTCTGCTAGACGCGGAAGGCACCCGAGCTGCGTCCAGGCATGCGCGGAGATGTTCGGAGATCTGATTATGGTACAGACCGAGAACTTTCAGATCTCGGTAGCGGCCTAGGGTGCTCCAGCCTTCGTCCGGGATCGAGTGCGAACCACCGGAGATGATTAGCTCGGTTAACTTGTCCAATCCGCGAAGCGCACTCCACGGGATCTTGCCTTCTTCTGACATCCCTGTGCTAATCAGCAACTCTAACTTGACCAAGTTCCCCAGTGCTCTCCAGGTAGCCTCCGCCATCTTGCACCTAAGTAACAGCCATTCCAAGTTCTTCAAAGAGGCGATTGCTTCACACCCGGCCGCCGAGACGTTCTTGTTGCTGTCTGCGCGAAGATACAAGGTGTCTAAAGTTGTTAGACCTCCAATCGCCTCCCAACTCTCATCCGAGAGTGTGAAGTCATCGTGGCCTAGATAGAGGGCTTTAAGAGATTTCCTTTGCAGTACCTGCCAACACTCGACCGGGAAATCCGCAATTGGGTTGCCAAAGAGATAGAGGCGAGATAGTGAAGGCATGCTATCGAGCGCGTCCCAACCCTCGGCGGGGATCTCCTTCATCTGGTTATTGTCGAGGTTGAGACATTTCAGGTCCAGATCCTTCATTGCGGCCCATCCCTCTGCCGGAATAGCAGACAAGTGATTCTTATCGAGTTCCAGCCACTTCAGCCCGGAGAGACGTGCCAGGGACGCCCAGCCCCTAGGAGGGATATCAACAATGCCGTTGTTGCTGAGATCGAGATCCCATAGGTTCTGGAGGTCGTGTAGTTCTGTCCATCCTGCCCACTCGGCAGGCAGGGTGGGGCCGAGATTTAGCCCGGAGAGGTCCAGCTTCGTGGCATTCGCCGACGCTGCCTCACGAATCCGTAGCAGAGCTATACCCAAGGGATCGAAAGCCCCGTGAGGGCCGGTTGTGCCAAGATCTGACATGACTTCGGCCCAGGATAGCTCAGAACGGCGGACCTAGCTCTCACCCCTGATGTTCTCGGCCGTCACTGTGATTATCTGGGCTGGTCTAATTCGTCGACCACATTCGCTCATTGCCACTCTGCTCTTTCGAATCTTTAAGCAACTGTACTCGGCGCAGTGTTCAGGAATTGTGTCTGGGCCGGCGGTAACCCGGAAGCTGTCCGCCAGATCAGGACCGGGAAGTCGGCTTCGAGCTCGGCGGGATAGCGATTGATCGTGGCCTAAGTCATCTTTATAATCTGCTTTGAAGGCGGAAGAAGCTCGTGATTCCCGACCGGCAAGACCATCAAATGGGCATAGGATCCGATTAATGAGTGTTGAAAACGAAGATGTCGATACTGCTTTCGAATCGTTTCTATCAAGCGCCGAGTTTCTAGAGTATGACCAAGAAAGAATCTTTCGTCGTTTATCTCGGTCAGGCGTTTCTGTTGGCGTGCCGGAGCTTGTGGCTTTTCTTGACAAATTTCGTAACCCCCTCCTGCCTCAAACTCTTCCCCAAATTGTCAGGCTTAAGCACTTCTTGGACCATCTGAGCACTGCCCTCGACACTCATTTTGCTCACGGAACGGCTCGTAATGGCTGCGCTCGATTGCGGCTCGTTCGTACTGAAAGCGACCGGTATCAGATAGTTGCAGAGCCACAAACAACGGTACCCGGCCCAACTTTAACTTTCTCGTTAGAGGTATTTCTCTGTCACGCTTCTCCAGACAAAGATAACGTGCGGAGACTCCACCGGCACTTGATCCAGAACGGGTGTAAAGCTTGGCTGGATGAGGTAAACCTGCTAGGCGGGCAGGATTGGGATTTGGAAATCAAGAAAGCTGTTCGAGCTAGCGACATCGTCCTGGTCTGCCTTTCTCCTGCTGCGGTCACAAAGGAAGGATACGTTCAGAAGGAAATTAGGTTTGCTCTAGACATTGCTGATGAAAAGCCGGAAGGCAGTATCTACATAGTTCCTGTCCGCCTCGAGCAATGTGAGATCCCGAGTCGTCTTGCAAAATGGCAAGCTATAGACCTTTACAAACCAGACGGCTTTGAGAGCCTAGCACGGACATTCGTATACAAGGTTCAAAACAAGCCGGCGTAAAGTACCAAAGCTCGATGCCGCCGGGCGAAGCTTCATGAATGGCATGGTACGCAAACATACCCATCGGTGTAGTACTCGGCTTCTCCAGCCCAAACAAGCACGGCAACCCGGCTGTATAAACGGTCCAACGTTGTCCACAAGTCGGCTTCGGGGACATCACGCGTGCAGGGTCCGGCTCGTGGGCAGTCGAAGACCGACGCCGACAGTTGGTTATTGTCTGAAACTTATCAAAGAACGAGAGCTCTGACACGCTGCCTCTGCAGGAAGGTAAGTTCTACGCCGGCGAACGGCCCGACATGCTTGCGGATGGACTGCGCCAGATTCTGCGCTGGGTTCTTGCCCGGCCAGGGCACACCTGAGAATCTCGCGTGCATTCTCTTCGATTGAACGCCCCGTGATGCCCGGCACGCACTCGTAAATTCGCCTTCACACGTTCATCGAGCTTACGAATTGTAATACTCGCGATACATCAATGCATGCTCTGTTTTGGATCACTCCCGCCTGTTGCGGTGATTTCGTAGCATAGGGCCGACACGGCTTGCTGACGCGCGCGGCTCTGTTACGGGCGCGGTTCTAACGTTTTTGCCGAAGCAACGCGCGCGCGTCAGTGAACCAGAGCGACAATGTCGTCCTCCGGCGCCTCAATGAGCCTCGGGACGAAGCGCCTCCCGATTGCGAATACGGCCATACCCAGGAGAGCGCTTCCGGATAGCAGCGCGATGACAGAAGCGGCGCCGAAGAAACCGATGCCGGTTGAGATGAGCGCGCCAGTTCCCATCTGAATGAAGCCCAGGAGCGCAGAGGCGCTACCCACATTGCGCGAGAAGGGCGCAAGCGCAATGGCAGCTGCATTTGGGTAAGTCATGCCAATGCACGAGAGAAACACGAAGAAAAGAGCTGAGGTGGTCTTCATGCCATACCAGCCGAGCGATGCGCCCGTCAGGAAGACAATGCCGGTACAGACTTGCAGGCACAGCGCCGTAGAAAAAATGCGGCCGCTGGTGAAGCGGCGCAGGAGAAGGATATTGAGCTGGCTGCCGCCGATGAAGCCTCCGGTCAGGACCGCGAAAATGGCTCCAAACGTTTTTACGTTGACGTGAAAGCCGTCCATAAAGATGATGGGCGACCCTGCGACATAGGCGAATAATCCGGCAAAGGAAAAAGCTCCGGCAAGCGCGTACATGCAGAACTGCGGCTGCGTGAAGATGTGGAAGAAATTTTCGACGATGGGACGGGGCGCGAGGGAAATGCTGGAATCGGGCGGGTGCGGTTCGGGCAGCGCAAAGAAGACCGCCAGCACGGCAGCAAGCGCAAAGCAGGAAAGAGCGACGAAGATCCATTGCCAGCCAAGCCAGAGCAGTATGATGCTGCCGACGGTGGGCGCGAGCAAAGGTGAGACGCCGATGATGAGGAACAGCAGCGAGAGGATGCGCGCGCTTTGCTCCGGCGGGAAGAAATCACGGACCATGGCGACTGATGCGACTTGCGCGACGCAGCCGCCGAGGGCTTCGAAGAAACGCAGAGCGATCAAAATCGGCAGACTACCCGGGTGGGTGCAAAGTGCAGAGGCCACGAGATAGACAGTAAGCCCGGCATAGAGAGGACGCTTGCGCCCAAAGCGATCGAGGAGCGGGCCATAGAGGATCTGGCCGAAAGCAAAACCGATGAAGTAGGCGGACAGCGACCACGAGATGGCAGAGGTTGTGGTGTGAAATTGAGCCGCGATGCGCGAGAAGGCCGGGAGGTACATATCGACGGAGAACGGCGTGATGAGACTTAACGCGCCGAGCAGAAGGATGATCAACCAGCCGCGTCTTTTGGCGAAGGAATGCGGGTTCGGCGTGGCGAATGGGTACGGGTGTTCCAAAGGAATGACTTATGAGATGCGGTGGGCGGGAAAAAGAAGCGCTAAACCGCTGGGGAAAGTCGGGGAGAAGTCGGGACGGCTTTCGCCGACTTCGTCCCGACTCTTGCCGATTCTTGCCCGTGCAAGCGGGCTGATGTAGCCTCCGGTTGCTCCGCTCGCCGCTGCTGAGAGCGATGACACACCGGCGCAGCTGGGCGGCGGTTAGACGGTCTGAACGATGTCGAAGCGATCGAGGTTCATCACCTTGTGCCAGGCGCTTACGAAGTCTTTGACGAACTTCGGTTGCGAGTCGGAGCACGCATACACCTCCGAGACGGCCCTTAGTTGCGCATTGGAACCGAAGATCAGGTCGGCGCGCGTCGCCTTCCATTTAGCGGTGCCCGATTTCCGCTCGCTGCCCTCAAAAGTGTCCTGGGAGCCGCTCGTCGCCTTCCACACATACTTCATGTCCAAAAGGTTGACGAAGAAATCGTTGGTCAGGGTCTCGGGCCGGTCCGTGAAGACACCAAACTTCGTACCGCCGAAGTTGGTGTTTAGCACTCGCAAGCCGCCGATCAGCACCGCCAGTTCCGGCGCGGTCAGCCGCATGAGTTGCGCCTTATCCAGCAGCGCCACCTCAGCCGGCTCAGGGCTTTTGTAGCCGTAGGAACGGAAGCCGTCCACCTTGGGCTCGAGCGGCTCGAACGATTGGACGTCGGTCTGCTCCTGCGAAGCATCCGTGCGTCCCGGTGTGAAGGGAACGGTCACTTCGATCCCGGCGTTCTTGGCCGCCTTTTCGATCGCTGCGCCACCCGCAAGCACGATCAGATCGGCGAGTGAAATCTTTTTCCCGCCGCTGGCCGAGGAGTTGAATTCGCTCTGGATTTTCTCGAGCGCCTTCAATACGCGGGCCAACTGCGCCGGCTGGTTCACCTCCCAATCCTTCTGGGGAGCGAGCCGAATTCGAGCGCCGTTCGCGCCGCCGCGCTTATCCGATCCGCGGAAGGTTGAGGCAGAAGCCCATGCGGTCGAGACGAGTTCGGAAACCGAAAGCCCCGAAGCCAGCACCTTCTCCTTAAGCGCTTTGATGTCCGCCTCGTCGATGAGAGGGTGATCGACTGGCGGAACCGGATCCTGCCAGATCAGCTCCTCTTTCGGCACTTCAGGGCCGAGATAGCGGGCGCGCGGACCCATGTCGCGGTGGGTCAGCTTGAACCATGCACGCGCGAAAGCGTCCGCAAACTGATCCGGATTCTTATAAAAACGCTCTGAGATTTTGCGGTACTCGGGGTCTGTAACCATCGAGATGTCGGTGGTCAGCATGCCGGGCTGGTGCTTCTTGTTGGGATCGTGCGCATCGGGTACGGTTCCGGCGCCGGCATCGCCTTTGGGTTTCCACTGGTTTGCGCCGCCGGGGCCTTTGGTCACCTCCCATTCGTACTTGAACAGGTGCTCGAAATAGTCGTTGCTCCACTGCTTCGGCTTCGTGCTCCAGGTCACCTCGATTCCGCTGCCGATCGCGTCGCCGGCAATGCCAGTCTTGTACGCATTCGACCAGCCGAGGCCCTGGTTTTCGATCGGCGCGCCCTCTGGTTCCTTGTCAAGATGATGCCCCGGACCGGCGCCATGAGTCTTTCCGAACGTGTGGCCGCCGGCGATGAGGGCGACTGTTTCCTCGTCGTTCATGGCCATGCGGGCGAAGGTCACGCGGATCTCCGGTGCCGCAGCAAGGGGATCGGGCACTCCTTCAGGACCCTCGGGATTTACGTAGATCAAACCCATTGTCGTCGTCGCGTGCGGATTGCTGAGCTCACGTTTCTCGGTGAAACGCTTGTCGGTACTCAACCAAGCCGTTTCGGAGCCGAAATCGACGTCGTGATCGGGCTCCCACACGTCCGGACGTCCGCCAGCGAAGCCGAAGGTCTTGAAGCCCATGGTCTCGAGCGCGACGTTGCCGGCCAGGATCATCAGGTCGGCCCAGGAGATCTGCTTGCCATACTTCTGCTTCACCGGCCAGAGTAGCCGGCGAGCGCGGTCCAGGTTCACGTTGTCGGGCCAGCTGTTCAGGGGTGCAAAGCGCTGCTGTCCGCGTCCACCGCCGCCTCGGCCGTCAAAGATCCGATAAGTGCCGGCGGCGTGCCACGCCATACGAATCATCAACGGGCCGTAGTGGCCGAAGTCTGCCGGCCACCAATCCTGGGAGTCCGTCATCACCGCAGCCAAGTCTTTCTTCAACTGCCAATAGTCGAGTTTTTTAAACTCCTCGGCGTAGTCGAATTCCTCTTCCATCGGATTCGACAGATTCGAGTGCTGGTGCAGCAGTTCTAACGGCAGGTGGTTGGGCCACCAATCGCGATTGGTCCTGCGCCCGCCTTTGCCGCCCCCATTGCCGTTACCGCTGGCGTGATCGACGGGGCATTGGCCTTCATTTGCCGACTTTTCTGCTCTCTCTGCGTTCAAGGTCTCCACGTGGTGCTCCCTATAGGTTTCGTCTCACCGTACCACCAACGGGAGGTATAACTCAAATATCAAAAATAGTTCCGCGGTATAGGCTATACCTATGGAACTTCATCAGCTTCGTTACGTGTGCACAGTCGCTGAAACGGCTAGCTTCAGCCGCGCAGCCGAGCGTTGCAAGATCGCACAGCCCTCGCTCTCACAACAGGTGCTCAAGCTTGAGGAAGAACTCGGCGCGAAGCTATTCGACCGGCTGGGGCGTGGCATTCGTCTGACGGAATCCGGCCGTGCGTTCCTGCCACACGCGCGCGCAATTCTTGATCAGGTGGATGTCGCCCGCGCTAGCGTTACTGCAAATAATGCGGATGTTCGCGGAAGCGTCACTTTGGGCGCAATCCCGACAATTGCGCCATACTTGATTCCGCGCTACACCGCAGCTTTCACGAAGCGTTTCCCGGAGGCTCGTTTGCGCATCGTGGAAGAGACCACGCCGGTCCTCATACAAGGCATACGCGACCTGTCGATTGACTTTGCGCTGCTTGCTTTACCGCTTCGTCATAAGGACCTTGAAGTGCAGCCCATTCGGACCGAACCTCTTCTGGCGGCTGTGCCGGAGAAGCATCCGTTGGCTTCGAAGGATTCTCTTTCTCTGTCAGAGCTAAGAGGCAAGTCTCTTGTAATGCTGCGGGACGGTCACTGCTTTCGAGATCTCAGTCTCGCGATTTGCCGCAGCGCGAATGTCAATCCGAACATTGCCTATGAAAGTGGCCAGTTCAGCAGCATCTTAGGGATGGTCGCCGCCGGTATTGGGCTGTCGTTGGTGCCGGAAATGGCCATCGATCGCCATGCAGGCTGCCGCTATATCCGCCTTCGCGAAAGCCGTGCTGTGCGAACGGTGGTGTTAGCCTCGCTTCGCGGCCGCAGCTTCAATCGCGTCCAGCAGGCGCTTGCCGCCGCATTCAAACAAGGTCACAAAAAAGTAAAGGAATGACGTGCGGGCGTTCCGGGCGCGTCATCGCGTGCTGGACCCCTGGTTTCGCGTTGAAGCTGGCTATCGGCTCTTGGCGGACGACCGCAACGAGAGGAGTTGTGGCTCGAGTTCGTTCAAATCTTCTTCGAGCGCGCCCAGTAATGAAATGCAGGCCTGCTTGTTTCCGGTGCGCGCGGCAGTTTCCAATTCTTGCGAGCGATGGCGCGCCAGACTGGCGTGCAAACTTGCGAGCGAGCCTTTGATGGTGTGCGCCCCACGCCCCAGTTTGTCCAAGTCGCCGCTGGCGAGCGATTCGGTCATCTCCGTCAGGTCTTGGTCGCGCTCCTCCAGAAACAGATCGATGATTTCGACCATCAGCTCGCGATCATTAGCGACTTGCGCTTTAAATTCCGTTACATCGAAAATCGGCAGTTCGAGTGCGCTGGCCGAGTCCTCCGACTCTTCGTTCGATTGTCCAACCGCATTCGCCAGGTTTTCCACTGTCCGGGCGAAGGCAGCCGGCTCGAAGCGCTCCGGAAGGTACGCATCGACCGAGCGGTTGGTGCCCGCTGTGGATGGAGAGCCGCCCTGCACCACCGACAAAACCGGCGTTCTGACGCTGTTGCGTTGGTTCTTTTCCGTTTGGCGCAAGTGTGCTGTGAAATCGTCAACGCCCCCCGCGGACAAGGCGGGTGTAATCAGAACAGCATCGAACTTCTGGATCAGCAGCGCTTCGGAAGCCTCATCGAAGTTGGGCACAGGAAGAACGGCGTGATGCGCCTGTTCCAACAGGGAAAAGATGTGCTCGGATTCGGCCGTTTCACCGCCAATTAAAAGGACCCGTAATGCACTCATAGTTCACTAGCCGTTCGTAAAGCCGATCTCCGGATTCGCCGCAACTTTTGTTTGCAATTCTCTACCCTTATTAAGGATGATGTATAATCGCGTTTTACCGGGGGTGTGCTTTCCCTAGTCTTTCGACTCGCACCGTCATACCTCAAATTGGCAGGTCAACGCAAGCGTCGTTTGCCGCCTTTAGCAGTTTTTCAGCACGCCTGTTCAATCTCGTCTTCCCTGACGAGTGCCGAATCTGCGATAGCCCGTTAACGACCATATCGCGAATTCCTGTCTGTTGTTCCTGCCTTTTTTCTCCTCAGCCCCTGAAAGCGGAGTTTTTTTGCCGGGCGTGCCGCACGCCCTTCCTCGACGCCTATCCACTGGATGAGCATGACCTCTGTACGGTCTGCCGCGTGAGTCAGGTGAATTTCGATTCAGCCTACTCGTTCGGCAGTTATGAAGGCACCCTCCGCAAGCTGATCCACCTCTTTAAATACGCAAAAGTTGAGAGCCTCGCGCGCCCCTTAAGCCGGCTTGTGCTCCAGGCTATACCCCTGGACCTAAGCTTCGACTTCGTCATGGGCATGCCCATGCACTGGCGTAAACGGTGGGAGCGCGGATTCAACCAGGCGGATCTGCTGGCGCGGGCGATTGCCAAGCGCCGCGGACTCAGCTTAGCCACGAATCTGGCGCGCAAGCGCTACACGAAGGCGCAAGCCGGATTAACAGAGGCTGAGCGCCGCGAAAACCTGAAAGACTCTTTTTGTGTCCGGAAGGCGGCGCAGATCCGTGGCAAACGAATCTTATTGGTGGACGATGTTTTCACCACCGGCGCCACGCTGCGTTCGGCGGCGGCCGCGTTGAAAGAGGCTGGTGCGGCGCACGTCACGGCCGTCACGCTGGCGCGAGTGGATCGTAGAAATGTTCAGTTCGATGCTGTTCCCCACAGGCAGAAGCCCGCAAGAGTTCTGCATGCCGGAACTGGATTGAGCTGACACTTGAGGTACCAGAGGAGAGGAACGATTGCTTAGGGAGCTTGCCGATGCCCAGTATGGATCGACTTCATAGACCTGTTCTCGTACTGAACGCCAGCTACGAGCCCATCAACATCTGTGCGGCGCGAAGAGCGCTGGTCCTCATTTTAAAGGGAGTGGCTTCGGCGGAAGAAGTGGCTCCGTCCCACGTGCATTCGGCCAAGCGCGTACTGAGCGTGCCCTCCGTGATCCGCTTGCTCGAATACCGTCGCATCCCGCACCAGACGCGCGCGCTTTCCCGCAAAAACATTTTGATGCGCGATCGTTATACCTGCCAGTATTGCCACAAGACGCTGCCTTCGGGAGAAATGACGCTCGATCATGTGATACCGCGGTCGCGCGCCGGCGAGACCGCGTGGGAGAACCTGGTCGCCTGCTGCCATCCTTGCAACAACCGGAAAGGCAACCGGACGCCGGAAGAAGCAGGGCTCAAACTGCTCCGTCCGCCGCGACCGTTCAGCTTACATACCAGCCGCCATCTGATGCGCCTGCTGGGGCGGAGTGACGATCAGTGGCGCAAGTATCTGTTTTATTCCGACTAGCTGTGGCTGCCGGGAGCTTCCGGAGGATGCTCCTTCTTTTCTTTCGGCGGAGGCGTCACCTTCACCGGGCTGATCAGCACGTGGGCGTTACGACCCTCCAGTCGGGGTTGGCCTTCCACGGCTCCCACTCCGGCCAAGTCTTCCGCGAAGCGTAGTAGCAGTTTACGACCGAGATCGGTATGCGCGATTTCGCGGCCGCGGAACTGCACAACCGCCTTGACGCGGTTTCCATCTTTCAGAAATCGGATGGCGTGCTGCTTCTTGAAATCGTAGTCGTGGTCATCCGTATTGGGCCGGAACTTCAGTTCCTTTACCTGGATGATGTGCTGCTTCTTTTTCGCTTCGTGCTGCTTTTTCTTCTGTTCGTATTGCCACTGCCCGTAATCCATCGCTTTGGCGACGGGCGGTTCGGCTGTGGGAGCGATCAAGATGAGGTCGAGCCCCATCTCCTGAGCCTTACGCACAGCGGCGGGGGTAGGCATGATTTCGACCGATCCGTCGGGAAATACGGCGCGTACTTCTTTCACTCGGATGGCTTCGTTAACGTTTTCGCGGATTTTAGGCCGGCGCGGCGGGAAACTTCGGGGTGGATACATGCCGGACTAACTGGCGACGCTGAGAAGCGCCTGGGGACGGGAAAAGGAATATTTCAAAAAGTTTACCTTCTTCTAGTTTCACACATAAATAGAGGATTGCAATGGGGGGTGGCAGCCTGACTAATCCGACTTCCCTGCCCACCGCTAGTCCGGCATCACAACTGTATTCTTAAAATTCTAAAACTCTTATGGCTGAACCTCTCAAAGTCGCGGTCGCCGGTCTCGGTCGAATGGGTGCAATCCATGCTCTTCACGTACACGAACTGGCTCGGGACGCCCAAGTTTGTCAACTGGTAGCGCTGGCCGAACCTGATGCCGACCGCGCCGGCCGCTTTCTCTCCCGAATCGGCCAGGCCGTGCCCATTTTCCCGTCCGTTGACGCCTTGGCTCGATCGGGCATCTGCCATGCCGCCGTCATTGTTACGCCCACGGAGAATCATCGCGAGCACGCAGCCACGCTCATCTCGGCCGGTTATCGCGTGTTGGTCGAGAAGCCCCTCACCGGGACACTAGAAGGCGATCGCGCGTTCGCCGCCGAACTTGACCGCGCTCACCCGGACGCACTGATGCTCGCTTTTCAACGGCGCTTCGATCAGCCGCTGCTATACGCCAAAAATCTTATGGAAAGCGGCGCGATTGGCAGGGTCTTCAAAATCTACTGCGCGCTCGAAGATTCCAATCCCGCGCCCAATGGTTACAAGAGCGGCGGGATCCTGCCGGACATGTCCGTGCACAATGTCGACGAGATACTCTGGCTCACCGGACGTATGCCCAGCAAAGCGCTCGCCATCGGCTCCCGAGTGTACAGCCACGCCCTCACCACCTGTCAGGAAGATTTCGACGATGCTTTACTCTACCTCTGGTTCGAGGAGGATCTGTTGGCCCAGGTGCAGGTCAGCCGTAATCACGTCTCCGGGTATCGTGTGGAAACCATCCTCTTCGGAGAAGAAGGACAAATTCATGTGGGCCACTTCGATCAGCAGTTAACCAGTGTGACGGTCGAAGCCTATGGCCGCCGTGGCCGGTCGGAACCGCTCGCTTTCAAAACGTTCCCGATGCGCGACTACAAGCAGCCGCTGCCGGAGTTTGTCGATCGTTTCGGCGCTGCCTACAAGGCGGAACTCGCTGCCTTTATCGACTGCTGCCGGACGGGCGCGCCGTTCCCGGCCACCCACCGGGACGGCCTTCGCGCTCAAGAGGTGATCTCAGCCGGTATGGAGGGCATGTTCGGCCCCGGGAACGCTGTAACGATCAAGTGAACCTCGTCACTCGCCACAGCGCGATGCCGCCGGCTGCCAATATCACGATCAGAGCTGCCGCCAAAAGGCCCAACCATCCCATCTGAATCTGCATGTGGGGTGCGCGCGCGATTGCCCCCAATCCCACGAATATCAGCGTTGCAACTGCAATCAGCAGCCAATCCCCCCAAGTCCGGCGAACTTCGGCCGTGCTCACATCGTGACCTTCCATGCGCGCCCTTACATATTCCGGATCGATCCCGTACAGTTCGGTTTCCCGCTGGGCCGCCTGCTTCCAGCTCGCGTATTCTCCCTCTGAGGCGCCGCAAGAGGCAATAGCCAACGCGCCCAGCGCCATCATGAGCGAACCGCCAATCACCTCAGCGTAAGTGCCTACTGTCAATCCACGCAATTCGCGAAACACCAGCACTGCCAATAACAGCCCCCAAAGCTGGTTTGTATTTGATAACGGGATTCCTCGGCTGATTCCGACATACTTTGTCGCATAGTTCTGAAAGAGATCGCCCACCACCCACATAAAGCCGCCCAGCATCGGCCACAGAAGAATTGCTCGATTCGCCACTAGCTCATGCCAGAACGGTCCAACACCGCCGGTAAATACGAGCGCTACCACCGTCATCATCGTCATCTCACCAAAGGTGAAAAAGGTGAGGAACGTGAGCGGATTCATGCCGGTGATGTACGCCTTCCGATACGGGATGTACATGGACCCGAACATAAGTCCCGCGCCCACAGCGGCCGCAATACCGTGCAGTGCATTACCATGTGCGGCCCCAGAGGTCGTCGCAGCGGAGATCAGTATCGCCCCCACGAAAATGACGACGGCCCCGCCGACTACACCCGCCTTTCGAATCCAACCGGCCCCTTGCAGTTCTTTGAACAGCAGCGTGCCCCAAAGTATGCCGATCAAACTGTTCGAATTCCACAGCGGAAACGCGAGGCTCAGTCCGATGTCGCGCACGGCGAAAATCGTCAGCGTGTTGCCGACTGCCCACAGGCAACCTGCCATCACGCCCCACAACACGAGGTGCGGAACATGCCGGGTGTCCCGGAATGTGTCACCGGTTCCACGAACCAAGGCCGGCAGACTCCAGCGCGATATGAAGGCGCCGCAAACCATCATGAAAGAGATCACCATGGGTGAAACCGCCACAGTCACCAGTTTTGTTGGCGCTTCCGCTCCCGCCAGCCAGAGCGCCGCCGCAAAACCACAGAAGATTCCCAGCCTGTGCAGTGACCGCTGTCGCGACCGGTCCGTCAGCGTCGTTTCGATTCCACCGCTCAAGGCGGTCTTTCCGTTATTCATCGCGCGATCCGCAGGAGCAGCAATCCGATCAGGAGAACGACTAAGGGAACCCAGAATTGAACATCCCGGAAAACCGCCGTCCACCAACCTGGTTTTTGCTTCAAAGATACTGCTCGGTCATCTGGTTGCATCCAGGGAATTATATGCCGCACTGAGCGCTCGCCGCTGTGGAGCCTCCTCTAGAGCTGAATGCAGTAGAATCGCGAAGCGATGAATAAACAGGAGATGCTCGCAGCCATCGAGGAAACCGGCATCATCCCGGCCGTTCGCGCCTCGTCGCCCGCCGACGCGCTGTTCGCCTCTGAAGCCATTTTCAAAAGCGGCATCCCCGTCGTCGAAATCACTATGACGACACCGGGCGCGGCGGACGTGATCTCGCAGCTCCTGCACGCCAGTTCCAGCGCTATCGTCGGCGCTGGAACGGTCCTCGACCTCGAGACAGCCCGCGCGGCGCTCGATGCCGGAGCTTCCTTTCTCACCAGCACCGGACTCGATCCCGAACTGGTCGAATTCGCGCGCCAGCACGACATTCCCATCATTCCCGGCGCGCTCACGGCCACCGAAGTCATGATGGCGAAACGGGCCGGAGCCGCTTTCATTAAGCTTTTCCCCTGCTCGAGCGTCGGTGGTCCTGCGTATATACGCGCGCTGCGGGGCCCTTTCCCGGACGCGCGATTGATCGCTTCCGGAGGAGTCACTCAGCAGACCGCCGCCGATTATATTCGGGCCGGAGCCGATGTGCTCGGCATCGGCCGTGATTTGCTCCCACCGGAGGCGATCCGCGCCAGAAATACGCATTGGATTCACGAACTCGCCCGCCGCTTTCTCGAGATGGTAAAACAAGCGCGCCAAAGCAAGTTCGCCAATGGATCGCACTCTCACGAAAAGCGATCCTCGCGCGATTCCTAACTGGCCTTTTGATGTGCCTCGCGCACTCGATGGTAGGTTGAGATCGCGTCTCCATGATCCGGTTTTTAGTCGACTTTGCACTTAATAATCGATTCCTTATAGTCTTAGCGGCCGCCCTTCTCCTCATCTGGGGAGCTATCTCGTTCCACAATCTTCCGGTCGAAGCGTATCCCGATGTAGCGAACAACTACGTTCAGGTCATCACCCAATGGCCGGGCCGGGCCGCCGAAGAGATTGAGCAACAGGTCACCATTCCGCTCGAAATCGCCATGAACGGCATCCCTCATCTGGAGCATCTGCGCTCGGTGTCCATCTTCGGCCTTTCGAGCGTGAATATGATCTTCGATGACGAATCGGCCAATGACTGGAATCGCCAGAAAGTGCTCGAACGGCTCTCGCAGGTCAGCCTCCCTGCGGGGTTGCAACCGCAGATCGGTTCGGACTACAGCCCGGTGGGCCAGATTTACTGGTACACGCTGCACAGCACGAACCCCAGTTATGACGTGATGGCGCTGAAATCGCTGGAGGACTGGACGCTCGAGAAGCAGTTTAAATCCGTTCCCAACGTGGTTGACGTCAGTAGCTTTGGAGGCAGTACCCGCGAATATCAGGTGCGCGTCGATCCGAACAAGCTGGTTTCTTACGGCCTCAGTATTGGGCAAGTGGAGCAGCAGTTGGCGAATAACAATGTCAACGCAGGCGGCAGCTTTCTAGAAGCCGGGATGCAGCAGATCAACGTCCGCGCTCTCGGCCTGGTGGACAACGTCAACGACATCGAACAGACGGTCGTCAAAACCCAAAACGGCACGCCCATCCGCATCAAAGACATCGCAACGGTGGTGCAGGGGCCTCGCATCCGGCTTGGCCAAATCGCCAAGGCCATACATCGCGAGGATGGAAAGATTATCGATAATCGCGACGTAGTGGAAGGCATCGTGCTTCTGCGTAAAGGCGCCGATTCCCAATCGACGCTAGTGGGCATTCATGAAAAGGTGAAGGAGCTGAACGAGCATCTGCTCCCTCCGGGAGTCAAGATCGTTCCGCACCTCGACCGCAGCGATCTGCTCCACTACACAACGCATACGGTGCTCCACAACCTCACCGAAGGCATCATCCTGGTCGCGCTCATTCTGTTCCTCTTCCTGGGCAACGTGCGCGGCGCGTTAGTGGTTGCTCTCACTATTCCGTTCTCGCTGCTCTTTGCGTCCATCTGTCTCGACCTGAACAAAATTCCCGCGAACCTGTTGTCCCTGGGCGCGCTGGATTTCGGAATGGTGGTCGAAGGCGCGGTCGTCATGGTGGAAAACATCATCCGCTATCTGGGGCGCCACAACGGCGACGGCAAACCACCGATCACGTCTATTCGTGAAGCCGCGCACGAAGTTCAGAGGCCGGTGTTTTATTCGATCGGCATCATCATTACCGCCTATCTCCCGATCTTCACTTTGCAGGCTGTTGAAGGTCGTCTCTTCAAGCCAATGGCATGGACGGTGTCATTCGCGTTGCTTGGCGCGCTGATCTTCTCCATGCTCGTCGCCCCCGTGCTTTGCAGTCTCATCTTGAGCAAGGAGGTGCGTGAATGGCACAACCCGGTCATGACTGCCCTCTCGAAGGGATATCTTTCGCTGTTGCGCCGCGCCATTCGCTTCCGCTGGATCACGGCCGGCATCGCGGTTTTCGTCTTCGCCGCGTCCGTGTGGATCATGATGAGCGGAATCATCGGTTCCGAATTCCTTCCGCACCTGGACGAAGGCGCCATTTGGGCGCGCGCCACGCTGGCGCCCAGCACTGGCCCTCAATCCGGCATTGCCGTTATGGATCGGGCCCGAATTGTCATGGCGTCTTTTCCGGAGGTCACGCAGGTGGTTTCTCAGGTCGGGCGGCCGGATGACGGAACGGACACCACGGGGTTTTTCAACACCGAATATTTCATCGATCTCAAGCCGAAAGAAAACTGGCGTCCCGTCTTCCGTCAGAACAAGGAAGAGCTGATCGCCGCCATGGATCGCGAACTCGAGAAGATTCCAGGGGCGCTTTGGAATTTCTCGCAGCCCATCGCCGACAACATGGAAGAGGCGGTCAGCGGCGTCAAAGGGCAACTCGCTATCAAGATTTACGGTGACGATCTGAAAACGCTGGAGGGCAAAGGCCAGGAAATCGTCAATGTCATGCGTTCGATCCCCGGCGTCTCCGATCTGGGTCTGTTCCGTGTCATCGGCCAGCCGAATTTGCAATTTCAAGTGGACCGCAAGAAAGCCGCGCGGTACGGTATCAATATTTCCGATGTCCAGGACGCCATCGAGACGGCGGTCGGAGGCAAGGCCGTGGGACAGGTGCTACAGGGTGAACAGCGTTACGACCTGGTCGTGCGTTATGAAGCCCCGTTCCGCAGCACCATGCAAGAAGTGGAGAATATCCGGCTTGTCGCTCCATCCGGTGAACGCGTGGCTTTATCTCAGTTGTGTAACGTCGCCGTGCTGGACGGAGCTTCGGAGATCTATCGCGAGGCGAACTCACGCTACGTGGCCTTGAAGTACAGCGTCGTAGGCCGCGACCTCGGAAGCACGGTCGAAGAAGCCATTGCCAAAGTCTCGAAGCAGGTGAAACTGCCGGTGGGTTACAAAATCGACTGGGCCGGCGAATACGAAAGCGCCAAGCGTTCGCAAAAGCGCTTGGCGATCGTCGTGCCCATCACGCTGCTTGTCATTTGCATGATCCTCTACACGATGTTCAACTCGGTGAAATGGGTGCTTCTCATCATGGCCAACGTGGCCATGGCGCCCATCGGCGGCCTGCTGGCTCTGCTCCTGACCGGCACGCATATCAGCGTCTCCTCGGGGGTCGGCTTTCTCGCGTTGTTCGGAGTCTCGGTGCAAACCGGCGTCATCATGCTGGAGTACATCAATCAACTGCGCGCCCGCGGAGAAACCATTATGGATGCGGCAATCGAAGGCTCCGTTCGCCGCTTGCGTCCCATCATGATGACTATGTTGGTGGCGAGCGTCGGTCTGATGCCGGCCGCGCTTTCGCACGGCATCGGTTCTGATTCGCAGCGCCCGTTTGCCATCGTCATCGTCGGCGGCTTGGTCGCCGCTCTTCTGCTTGGCGTGTTTCTTCTGCCGACGCTCTATGTATGGGTCGCCCGCAATAATGACGTGCTTCCTAAGCCCGAAGGGGAAGCCGACGAAGCATGAGGTCTGCCGAAAACCCTTACCGGAACTCTTCCTGAAAGCTGTCCAGTTCCGCCGCTCCTGGACAGAGCTTCTCAAAGGGGAGCTCCGTCATCGGCGTTCTGGAACTCTTGTTCGCCTCGTGCAGGTCGGGAACCCGTTCGTCCACAAACAGCAATCCCGTCACAATTTCGCCGCGGCTCTCCTGCTCGGAAAGGTATGCCATGACGGTTGGCCGGTCCGTCGGATCGTAATCCGCAGGCACGGATTTCAGCCGCAAGACACTGCCGTCGTGCAATGTCACCGCCGTTACGCCCTGTTGCGAGATAGTGGCCAAGATCTCCGTCGCGGGCGGGACGAAATCCGCTTCCGTCGCCTTCACAATGTGCTTGCGCGCGTACTGGTAACTCTTAGTCGAGCCCGAATGATCGTTGAACGTCACGCACGGCGAGATGATATCGATGAGCGCCAACCCCCGATGCGCCAACGCCGCCTTCAGGATGGGCACGAGTTGTTCCTTGTCACCCGAGAAACTGCGCGCGACAAAGGTCGCGCCGATACTAAGCCCTAGCATGACGGGATCGATCGGCAGCATCTGGTTCGATTCGCCGCGCTTGCTTTTCGAACCTACACTCGCGGAGGCGGAGAACTGGCCCTTGGTCAGCCCATACACGCCGTTGTTCTCGATCATGTACACCATTCGGACATTGCGCCGGATGGCGTGGCACAAATGGCCTAGTCCGATGGATAAGGAATCGCCGTCGCCCGATATTCCGATATAGGTCAGATCGCGATTCGCCGCCGCAGCGCCGGTGGTAATCGCCGCCATGCGGCCGTGCGCCGAGTTGAACCCATGCGCTCCATATACGAAATAGGCGGGCGTCTTCGACGAACATCCAATTCCGCTCATTTTTGCCAACATGTGCGGAGGCATGGCGACTTCCCACAAGGCCCGCACGATGGCCGCCGTGATCGAGTCGTGGCCGCAGCCCGCGCAGAGCGTTGACATCGATCCTTCGTAATCGCGCACCGTCAGCCCTAATTCATTCCGGGGCAGGCTGGGATGTTTCGCGGCTGGTTTAGCTATGGACGGCACGGTCAGACTCCAATTGGCGGACAATTCCATCCACCACGTTTCGCGCACTGAGGGGAAATCCACCGTACACAAGGATGGATCGCAATCTATTCTTGGGAACGCAAGTCTCAAGCGTCAATAACGAGCGGAGCTGCGCGTCCCGATTCTGCTCGACGATAAAACAGAAATCGTGGCCGTAGAGAAACTCTTCCACGCTCTTGTGGAAAGGAAACCCGCAAATGCGCATGTAGTCCGCGTGAATACCGCGCTCCTCGAGCAAATCCAGCGCTTCGTTCACGGCAGGGTCGCAGCCACCTAGAGTGATCACACCGAACTGAGCTTCCGGGCGACTCCGCGTTTTGGGCAGAGGCACGAACCCGGCCGCCGCTTTTTGTTTGCGCGCCAGGCGATCCATCACCTCTTGATACTCCGCCGGGATTTCCGTGTAGCCGCCGATCTTGTTATGCCCTGAACCACGCGTGAAGTATGCGCCTTTCGGATGAACGCCGGGAAGAGTTCGCGCGGCAACATGGTTCTCGTCCTCGCCGGTAAAGCGGTAAAACGCCGGCAGCCGCTCCACCTCTTCCTTCGACAGCACACGGCCGCGATCCGGACGATACGAATCGTCCCAGCTAAGGCGGGGCACCACCCAGTCATTCATTCCGATATCCAGATCCGACAACATGATGACGGGTGTTTGAAAACGTTCCGCCAGATCGAACGACTTCACTGCAAATTCGAAACATTCGGCCGGATTCGCCGGGAATAGCAGGATGTGTTTCGTATCGCCGTGCGATGCGTACGCACATTCCATCAGGTCTGCCTGTTGCGTGCGCGTCGGCATTCCAGTGGACGGTCCGACTCTTTGCACATCAATCACCACGGCCGGAATCTCGGAGTAATAGGCAAGGCCAAGCAATTCGTTCATCAGCGAAATGCCGGGACCGGCGGTGGACGTAAATGCACGCGCGCCGTTCCAGGAAGCACCTATCACCATGCCAATCGCCGCCAACTCGTCTTCGGCCTGCAGAATGACGTAATTGCTCTCACCCGTCTGCGGATCGCGCCGGTACTTCTGGCAAAACTCCCGAAAAGCATCCATCACGGAAGTGGCCGGCGTGATGGGATACCAGGCAGCGACCGTTGCTCCTGCATAAATACATCCGAGCGCAGCCGCAGTATTGCCATCAATCAGGATTTTGTCTTCGTTCGCATTCATCGACTCCAGGCGAAACGGAAGCGGGCAGTCGAAGTGCTCATTCGCGTATTCATAGCCGAGACGCATCGCCTGCCGGTTCGAATCGCGTAAAGCCGCTTTCCCGGAGAATCGTTCATCTAACAGCTCTTCTACCGTGTGCATGTCGATGTTTAAAAATGCGATCAGCGCGCCGGCGTAGGCGATATTCTTCATCAAAATCCGCTGGCGCGATTCGGCGAATTTGGCGTTGCACATTTCCGCCAGTGGGATTGGCAGCAGATGGACGTCTTCGCGCAGGATAGACGGGTTCAGCGGCCAACTGGAATCGTACAGAAAATATCCGCCGGATCTCACCTCGCGCAGGTCTCGTTCATACGTCTGCGCGTTCATCGCGACCATCAGATCGTAATCGAGCGAACGCGCGGTGTACCCGTCCTTGTTGATACGGATTTCATACCAAGTCGGCAGGCCTTGAATGTTAGACGGAAAAAGATTTTTGCCCGAAACCGGGATGCCCATGCGGAAAATGGCCTGCATCAGCAGGCCGTTGGCGCTGGCCGACCCCGTTCCGTTTACGTTGGCTAGCTTGACCGCGAAGTCGTTTATGCCTGGACGGAAGTCGCGCTGCATGCTTTCGTTTCTGTGCCCGCGTACGAAATCAAGATCTCAAACTTTTGCATGTCCCAGGCAGCCGTCGGGCAGCGCTCCGCACATAACCCACAGTGCACGCAAACATCTTCGTCCTTCACCATAATTCGCGAGGTCTGGGGCAATTGCGCCGATGCGTACACTGGCTGATCGAGGTTTGTCGCGGGCGCCGAAAGCCGTGTCCGGAGTTCCGTCTCCTCGCCATCGCGTGTAATCGTCAGGCACTGCACGGGGCAGATATCGATACAGGCGTCGCACTCGATGCATAGCGGAGGTTTGAAGACAGTTTCGATGTCGCAGTTAAGACAGCGCTCCACCTCGCGGGCCGTTTGCTCCGCCGTGAAGCCAAGCTCCACTTCGATGTTGAGCCGCTCAAACCGTTCCACCAGATCCACGTGCGTCATTCGCTGACGCGCGACGGGATTGTAGTCGTTGTGATAACTCCATTCACTGATCCCCATCTTCTGACTGACGAGGTTCATGCCGTGCGCCGGGCGCTCATGGACCGGCACTCCCCGGCAGTGATTATGAATGGAAATCCCGGCCTGATGGCCGTGCTCAACGGCCCAGATAATGTTCTTCGGGCCGAAGGCCGAATCGCCCCCGAAGAATACGCCCGGACAGGTCGATTGCATGGTCGTCTGATCTACGACGGGCATATCCCACTTTCCGAACTCCAGGCCTAGGTCGCGCTCAATCCATGGGAAAGCGTTTTCCTGCCCGATTGCCAGAATCACATCGTCGGCCGGAAGAAAGATCTCATCGACCGTTCGTGAGTGCTTCGCTTCCGCATCCCATTCCAGGCGTTCGAAAACCATTCCTTCCAGCTTGCCGTTTCGCACGACAAAGTGCTTCGGCGCGTAATTGATCAGGATGTCGATGCCTTCTTCTTCGGAATCTTCCAGTTCCCAGGGCGAGGCTTTAAAAAATCGGCGTGGTCTGCGCGCGATCACCTTGATGTCCTTGCCACCGAGCCTTCTGGACGACCGGCAGCAATCCATCGCGGTATTGCCGACTCCGATAATCAACACCCGCTCGCCAATGGAATCGATATGGCCGAACGCAACGGACTCGAGCCAGTCGATACCGATATGGATGCGGTCGGATTCATGGCGGCCGGGAATGTTGAGATCCTTCCCGCGCGGTGCGCCGCTTCCCACGAAAATTGCATCGAACTTTGCGTCGAGCAGCGCCTTCATGCTTTCGATGGGAGTGTTGTAGAGTATCTCCGCCCCCATATTCAGAATGACGTCGATCTCTTCCGTCAGCACCTGTTCCGGCAAGCGAAACGCGGGAATGTTGGATCGCATCAATCCGCCGGGTTTATCTTGCTTCTCGAAAATCGTCACGCGGTAACCGAGCGGCAGCAAATCGTTTGCGACCGTCAACGAAGCGGGCCCGGCGCCAATACAGACGACGTGCTTACCGTTCTTCTCTTTCGGAATCGGCGGTAGAAGAGATTCGATGTCCCCGCGCAGATCAGCGGCGACGCGCTTCAGCCTGCAAATTGCTACTGGTTTTCCGTCGAGCCGCCCTCTACGGCACGCCGGCTCGCAAGGCCGATCACAGGTTCGCCCGAGAATTGCAGGAAACACGTTCGATTCCCGGTTGAGCATGTAGGCATCGGTGTATCTGCCTTGCGCGATGAGGCGTATGTATTCGGGCACGTTCGTGTGGGCGGGACACGCCCATTGGCAGTCCACCACTCGATGAAAATAGTCCGGGTTTTGAACGTCAGTAGGCTTCACGTTTAGCGGGCCACGCACTTGGGGGCCAAGGCGGTACTTTGGCTGCTTATTATACATGTTGCCGAGGTAACCCACTCTTGTCCTTTGCCGTCGCAATGATTATGATCGACTGACGGAGGCCGTTTGCCGACTACAGTTGGAGTTCCACGTGAGACCTTCCCTGGAGAACGCCGCGTCGCCATCACGCCGCGGCAATGCGAGCAACTTCGGAAATCGGGAATAGAAGTACTGATTGAAAATGACGCGGGCGCCGAGGCTGGGTTCGCCGACGATCTTTACGTCGCGCGAGGAGCGCGCTTCGGAGATCGCGCAACCGTTTTCCAGCAAGCCGATGTCATCGCTCAAGTTCGCTGCCTAGGCGCTAACCCGGATGCGGGCCGGTCAGACCTCTCGATGATCCGTCCGGGCCAGGCATTCATCGGGTTCGGCGAGCCGCTTACCGCCTTAAAAGAAAATGCGGATCTGGCGAGAACGGGGGCATCTGTGTTCGCGCTCGAATTGATGCCTCGCATCACGCGCGCCCAAAGCATGGACGCGCTCTCCGCGATGGCAACGGTGTCGGGGTATCGCGCTGTCCTTTTGGGTGCGACTCAGCTTGCAAAAATGTTCCCAATGCTGATGACCGCGGCGGGCACGGTAACGCCGGCCAAGGTGTTCGTGCTCGGCGCCGGAGTGGCCGGTTTACAGGCCATTGCAACCGCCCGGCGTCTGGGCGCCGTTGTTTGCGCTTACGATGTGCGAGCTGCCGTGAAAGAACAGGTAGAAAGCGTGGGCGCGAAATTCGTCGTTCTCGATATGGGGGCCGCGTCGGCCGAGGGTACAGGCGGGTATGCAAAAGCGATGGACGAAGAGTTCTATCGGCGGCAGCGTCAGTTGCTCACCCAAGTGCTTCGCGAGCAGGACGTTGTCATTACAACCGCGGCGGTACCAGGCCGCAAAGCTCCCATCCTCATCACAAGAGAGATGGTGGAAGCGATGTGCAGCGGTTCGGTCGTCGTCGATATCGCGGCGGAGCGTGGCGGAAATTGCGAAGTGACAAGGCCGGGCGAAACGATCGTGCACGGCGGCGTCACCGTGATGGGGCCGCTCAACGTGCCATCCGCCGTGCCGTATCACGCCAGCCAGATGCTTTCCTCGAACATCAGTGCTTTCTTGCGTCTGCTGGTTCCTAACGGAAACCTCACCATCGACATCGGCGACCAGATCATTCGCGAGACTCTGGTGACTCATGAGCACTCAGTGGTTCATCCGCGAATTGCCGAGTTGCTGGCCGCATCAGAAAGCAGCGGAACCGCGGTATCCGCATGACTTCCTACGAAATCGGCGCCTGGGTCTTCATGCTCGCGGCGTTTCTTGGATTCGAGCTGATCCGCCGTGTTTCTCCGCTCCTGCACACGCCCCTGATGTCGCTCACCAATGCCATCTCCGCCATCGCGGTCGTCGGGGCCATCTTGATCACGGGCGAAAAGGAAGCGTCCACCCTTACGCGCACGCTCGGTTTCATCGCTGTAGTGGCTTCCACCGTAAACGTCGTCAGCGGTTACCTGATTACGGATCGCATGCTGAAGATGTTTAAGAAGCGGGGGCCGGAAAGCAAGTGATCGAGAACATTTTTCCTGCGCTTTACATCCTTGCGGCCGCCGGATTCATTCTTGCCATCAAGTGGATGAACTCGCCCGCCACCGCGCGGCGCGGCGTAATTGTCGGCGAAGTTGGCATGCTGCTGGCGGTAGTTGGCACGCTTCTCCGTTACGAAGTCGTCAACTACGAGTGGATTTTCATCGCATTCTTCGTCGGCTCGGCGATCGGTGTCCCGATCGCCTACATCATGCCAATGACGGCAGTGCCGCAACGAACAGCTTTTTCGCACGCCTGCGGCGCGCTCGCCTCGGCCCTCATCGGCACGGCGGAGTATTACCGGCGCATACCGCACGGCTTCGTGATGGGCGCGCTCATTCTTGAGACTTTACTCGGGTTTCTCACGTGTACCGCCAGCCTGATGGCGTTCGGCAAATTGCAAGAAGTTCTGCCCACGCGCCCGATTACGTTTCGCGGGCAGAATATCATCAACCTGGCAACCTTCGGATCGGCGGTCGCCATCGGAATCTACCTCATCTTCTCGCCGGAGCAGACCTGGCTCTATCCGATCTTCATGGTGCTTTCGCTCATATTCGGCGTCCTCCTCATCGTTCCTATAGGAGGGGCCGACATGCCGACTGTCATTGCATTGCTGAACTCGTATGCCGGTCTGTCGGCTAGCGCAATGGGTTTCGCGCTCGACAATAAGCTGCTGATCGTGGCCGGCGCACTCGATGGCTCCTCCGGATTCATTCTTTCCGTCATTATGTGCCGCGCCATGAATCGGTCTTTCTCAAACGTGTTGTTCGGCGCGTTCGGCACGGTCCAGGCAAACACAAAGACCTCAACTGCGCGGCCGGTTCGCTCCGCTACTGCCGAAGACGCTGCGGAAATTCTGGATGCCGCCCGCAGCGTCGTGATTATTCCTGGCTATGGCATGGCTGTCGCGCAGGCCCAGCATAAGCTTCGCGAGTTGTACGACGTTCTGAGCCGGCGTGGCGTCGAGGTTCGGTTCGCCATCCACCCTGTGGCGGGCCGAATGCCCGGCCATATGAATGTGCTTTTGGCGGAGGCGAACATTCCCTACGAGCGCCTGATTGAGATGGAGGAAATCAATCCTGATTTTCCACGCGTCGATGTAGCCCTTGTTATCGGCGCAAACGACGTTGTGAATCCCGCCGCCCGCAACGACAAGGCCTCTCCCATCGCCGGAATGCCCATTCTCCATGCCTGCGACGCGCAAACCGTCATGGTGATTAAGCGGGGTATGAGCCCCGGCTTCGCCGGCATCGAGAACGACCTCTATTACATGGACAAGACGCTTATGCTCTTCGGCGACGCCAAATCTTTTGTCGGAAGCATTGTCAAAGAGCTGAACGCCGCCGTCGCCTCTGCCCGCTAAGAAAATCTGCCCGTTTCAGATTTCGCGTTAAAGCGCTACACTAGCCTGATCTGATTGGCCGGACCGGCCGAAGGAGGAGGCACCATGTGCGCTGCAGCTGCTTCCGCTCCCATCCCGCTGTACGAAGAGGGGAAGCAATATTGGCAGGATTTAACGGACGAGTGCCAACGTTACGTGCAATGCGTGAACGCCACACTGGTTCGGAATGGGATTAACCGCGACGAGCTACTCGAATGCACGGTTGCACCTGGTACCCTGCAGATCGGCAGCGAGCGGGCGCCATCGACGAGAGTCAAGCTCAACCTCGATTTCCGTTCGTGGGGACCAGTTATCGCCGCTACTATACGCAGCCAGCGAAGCGCGCTTCCGGAGGAGTTTGAACTACCGCTCGCGCTGGACCTGGATGGCCAGATGGTGGCGATTTACGACGAGGGCCGAAGTTTCTCGCCCCACGAAGTAGCCAGCTATCTGAAGCAGAGCTTCCATTGCTGCTACCCAGGGATTTCACTCCCCTGCTGACGGGGATTGCTTTCGATCTGCGACTTTGCCGTTCCGCACCACCGTCTTGCCGGCAACATATGGTCGCGTTTGCGACGGTTACATTAGCTTGCGGCAGCAACGTAATAGTTACCCGAAACCTGAAACTAAGAACCGCTTTGCACTTCGAGCAGAACAAGCGCATTGGGCTCAAGACTCAAATCCAGATGATTCCCATTCAGGTGCTGCTCGGCCGGGGGGCCCAAGGCCGTAGCGGCGTTCATGCGTTCCACCTGTTCCTCTGTTGGATAAAGCGGGCTGCCCAAGGATTTGTACGCCGCCAGGGTGTTGGAATGCTCATCGTCCACTCGGCTCAAGTCAAACGGGCATTGCTCGGGACGCCGTTGATCGTCAAACGAATCCTCTTTTGGGTGCCTGGCGCTTTATCCGGATCAACCAGGTTCCAGACTGCGACCACCAGCGTTCCATCTTTGCGCTTCGTCACAATGACGTTCGAGCTTGAGTTCGGAATACGCTGCTCCCCGAGCTTATGCAGCAGGGCGAAATCATAATAGCTTGGCTTGTTGATACCGCCTCTGGCTCTCAGTCCAAAATGGCCCTCGAACGGTTCCCGGATCGGTCCGCCTTCTTCAAACACGTCGGAAAACGTCCAAAACGACATCATGTCCACCAAGCCGTCGCACTCACGAATTGTGTTCGCGAGCGCGGGACCGACGTACGATGTATCGCGCGCCCCGTCCATTCCAGGCACGTTCCACTCCGTCCAAAGCAGCGGCAGAGTTGGCAAAGCCGAGTTTCGGATCTGCTTTCCAACCTTGGCTATCGCCCGGCACACGCGATCATCCATCGGGATATCTTCGTCCGTGCCGAACAGGTTCCGGACCGTATCGTCGGCGTAACCATGACTCGACACAAAATCCACGGGTACATGCTGATCCGACACATGCTTCAAAAAATCGTCCACCCAGCCGGCTGCCGCGGTTGCCGGACCGCCAACACGGAATCGCGGACTGACTTGTTTCAGATCGCGCGCCGTATGATCATACAGTTCGAAATAGCTCTCCTTCCGAGGAATGCCGTTCCAGAAGTCGATATTCGGTTCATTCCAGACTTCGAAATACCATTGAGCGACTTCGTTTTCACCGTAGCGCTGCACGAGGTGCCGCGCTAGCTCCGTCATCAGGCCATCCCATCTCTCCCAGCTCTTCGGTGGGGAGACATTTTGCTTGTACCAGAACGGATGCAACGCATCAGGATTAAAGGCCAGCTTTTTCGGCATAAAGCTGATTTCCACGGCGGGCCGCACGCCGTTCTTCAACAGCCCGTCATAGATCTCGTCCACGTACGCGAAGTTGTAGACCGGGTTGCCGTGCTCGTCTTCGTCGTATACGCCTACTTCGTCGTGGAGAATCGCATGAAAACGCACGTAGCGGAAATCGGTAACTTGCTTGACCGCGCGCAGATCGTTTCGATAGCTCTCTCGAAGGGCCAGAATGGCGCGCCCGGACCCGAACATCTCTTCCCAGAAGTGCGGGAATGGGGACGTCTGTGCCGTTGCGTCAATCCGCACCTCCTCTTGAGCTCGGCACTCGCAAACGAGCATGAGTGCCAATAACAGACATACGTTTCGTACTGCCATAATCGCCAATTCTACGGCCCGGACATGGCCAGTTATTGTTAGCCGTGATAGTTTCTCGTAATTGTCTAGAATTTTATTCGCGAGATAGTATTCGAAATTGCGAAATGAGCGTCTAAGAACATCTTAGGGAGGTCGTATATGAGTCACCGCAACCTGGTACGGTGTGTGCTGCTGGGTATCTGTTTGCTCGTGTTTTCTCCGCTCGGGCGCGCTCAGTTTCGCGCGTCCATCCGCGGAACCGTGGCTGATCCACAAGGCAGAGCCGTTGCAGGCGCGACGGTAACGCTGGAGAACAAGGATACCGCTCAAAAAATGGTGTCGACCTCTGACGCCAATGGCATCTACCAATTCAACGCGCTGCCCCCGGCGCCATATCGCCTTACAGTCGAGGCGCCAGGATTCAAAACGAAAGTGCTGGAGCAGGTAGCGATCATTCCCGAACAGCCAAATGCGCTGGACCTCCACCTCGACGTGGGTGAGGTTCAGCAGACTGTCACGGTCTCAGACACCACACAGGGGTTGGATACGGAAACCGCTACCTTGAGCGGAACCATCACCAGCAATCAGATTCAACACATGCCGTCATTCGGGCGGGATGTTATGCAACTTGTTCAGCTAGCGCCGGGAATGACCGGCGACGGCGCGCAGGGTGCGGGCGGTGGCGGCCAAAATCTTCCCGGAACCCAGGGGCCCGGCGCAACCGGCGGAACCGGAGGTATTTTTCAAACGGAAAATGGTCCACAAGCTCTGGCGATCGGCCAGCAGTATGAGAACAACGGCATCTCAGTCGACGGGATCAGCACCGCGAGCGCGGTTTGGGGCGGCACCACTATCATCACGCCGTCGGAGGACTCGGTTGAAAGCGTAAAGGTTGTGTCGAATGCCTATGACGCCGAAAATGCGCGCTTCAGCGGCGCCCAAATTCAGGTCACTTCGAAGAGCGGCGGCAACGACTTCCACGGCAGTTTCTTTTTCACAGCTCATCGTCCGGGCCTGAACGCGTATCAGCGCTTCAACGGTCTAGGCAATCCAGTCTTACGGGACGAAAACCGATTCAATCAACTTGGCGGCGGTATTGGCGGCCCCATCTGGAAGAATAAAATCTTCTTCTTTTTCAATGTCGAGACAATTGACGAGCCCGCTTCGGGCGTCACTTCCAGCGGATGGTACGACACCCCTGCCTTCGATGCCTTGGCTCCCGCCGGGAGCATCGCAGCGAAGTATCTGTCTTACCCCGGCAACGGTGTCATCAACCAAGGCATCAATCCCGCCACCTGCGCGAATATCGGCCTGAGCGAAGGCGTAAACTGTAGAACTATTCCGGGGCAAGGCCTGAATCTTGGGTCCCCTTTGACCACACCTTTGGGTACGCAAGACCCCACCTGGACGAGTGTCACGAACCCCGGCGTGGGCGGCGGACTGAGCAACGTGGCTGATATCGCGAATTACACAACCGTGACGCCGGTCACCACCTCGAAATACCAATACAACGGCCGCCTGGATGCAGATGTTACCAGCCGCGATCACATCACCTTCGCCATCTATTGGGTTCCACAAAATACCACTACCCTGAACGGTGCGTCTCGCAGCTACAACCTCTTCCATCACAATCAAATCAACGAAGCATACTCCGCGGTCTGGAATCACACGTTTACACCGAGTCTCCTCAACGAATTCCGCGCGAATCTCGCGGGCTGGAACTGGAATGAGCTAAACTCCAACCCGCAGCAGCCAGTTGGTCTTCCCCTGGACGTTTTCCAGCAGGTCGGCAACGTCACGATACAGCCTTTTGGGGCCGCGATCGGCAGCATCTTGAACCAGTGGACCGGCACGATCAAGGATGTCGCTACCAGGGTTGCCGGACGCCACACCGTCAAGTTCGGCGGCGATGTGACACGCCTCTTTTACCTCAACGAGTGTACGGGTTGCGGCGTGCCCGGTTACCAATTCTTCAATATTTGGGACTTCCTGAATGACGCACCGCAACAGGAAACCGGAAACTTCAATCCTCATACCGGCGTTCCCACGATTGAGAAACAGGACGATCGCGAAAGTCTATGGGGTCTGTTTGTCCAGGACGACTTCAAAGTCCGAAAGAACCTGACGCTGAACCTGGGAGTGCGCTGGTCGTACTTCAGCGCGCTCTCCGCGACGCAGAACAATCTATACAACGCGTTCCCCGGTCCAGGATCGAGCTATCTGACGGGGCTGAGGGTTCAGCCGGCCCATACCTGGGTGCCCCAGCCGGTTAATTTTGGACCGGAGCTCGGCTTTGCATGGAGTCCGGGCCTCTTCAAGGACAAGCTCGCCGTCCGCGGTGGTTACGGCTTGAACTACAACCAGGAAGAAATCGCTATTTCGGCGAATGCTCAAGAAAACCCTGGGCTGGTAGTGTCCCCGAGTTTCGTCATGTCCACGCCCACGTCGCCGAATCCCGGCATCGTCTACGCCACTGCGACAGATGTCCACTCACTGACCACTTACCCGGCGAATCCGAATGCGGTTGTGGCATTTGGCCCGAATGGCCTCCCGACCACCGGCAGTGTCAATGTCAGCATCTTCCCCTGGAAGCTTCCTACTATGCGCACGCATCACTACTCGCTCGATTTGCAATATGACGTGGGCCATAACTGGATCGCGATGTTGGGCTATGAAGGGAGCTTGTCGCATGACATCTATTTCCATGAAAACCCGAATGCCGTCCCTGCCGCTTTGGGCTATCCTCTGAACCCGCAGATCGGTGGCGGAGACTATTGGAGTGTCTTGGGGCACGGCAAGTACAACGCCATGATTGCCGACTTGAAACATCAGTTCTCGCATCAATTCTCCGCCGAAACTTCATTCACCTGGTCCAGTTGCAAGGACACCAGTTCAGCACCCTACTCCGAGCAGCCTTATCCGTACGATGTCAACCTGAATTACGGACGCTGTGACTACAACATCAGCAAAGCGTTTAAGCTTTTTGGCACATGGCAGCCGGTTCTCTTCCGCGGGAGTCATAACTGGGCGGAAAAGATTGTGGGCGGCTGGAACCTCAGCGGCATTCTAAATGTTCACTCCGGGTTTCCCTGGAGTCCGGTTGTGAGCGTCGTCGGCGGAAGCCTCTACTGCGGAACCTGTGGGTACAGCACGCTGTTCCCGGCCGGGTATAAAGGCGGAGCGGGTACCAGCACGAGCAACGATCAGTTCAGGACGGGCTCGAATTATCCTAACGGCGGGACGGCATATTTCACGGTTCCGGCCTACACTGCCTACAGCGGCACCGACTACGGGTCCGCGCTGCCTCAGGCCCCCGGCGTTCGACGCAACTCACTCACGGGCCCGGATTATAGGGGCGTGGATTTGACGCTTTCCAAGGCCTTTGGCATTCCCAAGCTGCCGATACTCGGCGAGAACACCAGGATTGAGTTCAGAGTCGATGCGTACAACATATTCAATATCCTGAACTTCAATCCGTCCGACATATCGAACAACATCGCGGCCTCCAATTTCGGCGAGGCTTATGGCGCCCTTGCCGGGCGCGTCATCACAATGGGCGCCCGGTTTGCCTTCTAGGCTTCTTGACCAGTAACTGAAACGCTACTCCGGCGATCTCCGAATCTCCCATTCAAAGATGGGAAGCGAGAGATCGTCCGGGCTGTTCTGTCGTGTGCGTCTGCTCATGAGACAGTCGGACCGGCCCATTTCTCGGATGAAGATGAGCTATGAGCTCGCTTTACGCCTACCCTGAGGTGGTTCGATCGGTCTTCCTGTAGATCTTCAATCGCCCAGCTTCCCATTCCGCACGACCGTCTTGCGCGGCAGCATCTCGTCGCGATTCGCAATGTCATACACCAGCGTCGCGATCACGGCGGAGGCCTGCATCAAGTCTTCCGGAACGGCATGCGAATACGTGTCCATATCGGAGTGGTGGGTGACGGTCGAGTAGTCGAGCGGGTCTTGGATGAATTGGAAGGCCGGCAACCCTGCATCATCAAACGACAGATGATCGGTTCCGCCGGTGTGCCGAAGCGTCACAGTAGTGACGCCCATGTCGCGAAACGGGGCTAGCCAGCTTTCAAATAACGGACGAACGGCGTCGTTGCCTTCCAGATAGATGCCGCGGATTTTTCCACTCCCGTTATCCAGGTTCAGATAGGCATCGAGCTTCGCCTGCTCCGGCTTCACTTCGCCCGTTTTGACGTCGGCGAAATGCTGCTTCACATAGGCGCGCGAACCGAATAGTCCCTGCTCTTCCCCGCTCCACAACCCGATGCGCACGGTACGATCCAGCGGCAGGTTCAACGTCTTCAGAATGCGCATCACTTCCATCATCACGACGCTCCCGGCGCCGTTGTCCGTTGCGCCCGTGCCGCTGTGCCAGGAATCGAAATGCGCGCCGATCATCACAACTTCGTCGGAGTGCTTTTGTCCCGGTATCTCGGCCACTATATTTGCCGCGTCGACGTCGGTATCCGAATATTTCGCTTTCAGGTCCAGCTTGACCGTGACCGGCTGTTTTCTCTCCAGCAGCCGCTGCATGCGCGAATACTGCTCTTCGGTGACAACGAAGGTGGGCGGGGCCATCGGCTTGTCGGCCTTGAATGATCCCGCGGCTTCGGCGAATAACAGTCCGTTGTGCGCTCTTCGATCGGTTGAGATCGCCGCCACCACACCTTCGCTCTTGAGATACGCGCCCCAGTCGCCGAGCAACTCGTCGTACCGATCGAACAGCGCATCCTCCACCTGATTGGGAAGAGTTCGCATGTAGTTCCGCGCTTCTTCCGGGTCGCTCGGAATTTCCACCTGATCCACCGTGATGTTCCGCCGGATGCCCGGCTCCGGCGCTTTCGCGATGTCCGCTAGCTGCTCTGCCGTATAACGCGAGAACAACGGCCGCGTCGAAGGTGGCGGCTGCTTGGCATCGGTGATCAACACGATCTTGCCCTTCAGCTTGCCGTGCCATTCGGTTTTGTATTTGTCGAGGGCCTCGCGATTTTTCTTGAACTCGAACCAGCTCCCGCGCGCGAATGGAGCAAATACGACCTCGCCGCTTTCCACTCCGTGCGTCGATGAACTCCAGGCAAGGGGCACGGCCACCAAGTGGGAATAGCGCGGCGCGGTCATGTCGATGGTGTAGGACTCGATCGACCAGCTTCTTCCGAACGGTCCCCATTTCTCTTCATGCACGTTAGCGAGACCGAAGCCCTTCATTGCGCCCATCGCCCATTGCGCCGCCTGTTCCCATTCGGGCGAAGCCGTCAGCCGCGGCCCGTAAAGATCACTGAGGTTGGCCAGGTGATCCATCACTTTCGAGTGATCGAACGCCTCCACCTTGATCTCGTGCAGGGCCTCTAGATCCTTGTGGTCCTGGCCCCACACGCTCGAGAGTCCCGACGCAAGCACAATCGCGAAAACTACAGTCCGGCGCATTCGTTTCTTGTACCACGCCGCTGGGGAGCCTGCTACGCGACTTTCATCAGCACAAACGTCAGGTCGTCAAACTGTGGCGCATCGGCCATCCAGTTCTTCAACTCCTGAAGAATTTGCGCGGCCATTTCTTTAATTGGCAAGTGAGCGGTTCGGCACAGCACATCCTTCAGCCGCTCCTCGCCGAACTCGTCCTCATTGGGATTGTTCGCCTCGCTGACGCCATCGCTGAAGAGCATCAGCACGTCGCCCGATGCTAAGTCGAGCGTCGTCTCTTCATAACTCGATTGCGGAAACATGCCAATAATCGTGCCGCCGGCCGACAAGCTCTTCAATGGCGGCGTTCGACGTGTTACGAAGCAAAAAAGGTGGATTGTGTCCCGCATTCACATAACGCAACTGCCGGCGTTCTTCATCGAATTGGGCATAGAAGAAAGTGGCATAACTGTTTACGCCAGTAGAGCGATGTAGCAGCCGGTTCATGCTGGTTGCGAGTTGGGCTAAGGAGGATCCATTCTGATCCGCCAGGCTGCGCAAAGAAGCCTGCACGACCGACATGACCAAGTGCAGCCGGAATTCCCTTTCCGGCCACATCCGCGAGAGCGACGCCTATCTGCTTATTTCCGAGTTCGAGGAAGTCATAATAATCGCCACCTACGCCCCGCGCCGGAATACTGATTCCGATGAGTTGAACGGCGGCCGATTCCGGCGATTTTTCGGGGAACAAGCGCTTTTGCACTTCGCCCGCGAGTTCCAGGTCGCGCGTCAATCTTTCCTGCTGCACGATGCGGTCGGTGAGGCGAGCGTTGTCGAGCATCAGGGCAATTTGCGCGGCTGCGCTACGGAGCACTCGCCGCTCAACCGAGCTGTACTCGGCTCGGTCCACAGGGCTTCCGAGCAGCAGGACGCCAACCATTTGCGTTTTCGAGAGCACGGGAACAGCTAACGCGGCGTCCAGTGTTACTAAGGTCTCGATTTCGGGAAGGTTTTCGGGGGCGTGCTCGGCAGCCCACTGGCGCAGGGCGGCCAAGTCGGCCGGCGAAAACGGCAGCGCGGACGAGTAGCTGCGCAGACGCCTGAGTAAGAGCGCGTCGAGCGGGAGAGCGGCCTCGATCTGCCCCTCCAAGGTCGTTGCTGCGCAACGGTACGGTTGATCGGGCGCTCGACGCGTCAGTAAGGTCGCGCCCGAGGCGCGCACTTCATCGCGTATGGTCTTTAGAGCAATTTGAATCGCCTCGGCGAAAGACTCTGCGTTACGGCTTGCGTCCGCCAGCGCGGCCAGCAGTTCCGTTCCCGCTAGCAGGGGGTGCGGTTCCTCCGAAAGCAGCGCGGAAACGCGGCCAGTCAGTTCGCGATAACCGATACGCAGCCTCGCCATACTGGGGTGAAGATCGTTGCGGATCGCCACCATGGGTGACAAGGTGCTCGCGCGCCAGGCAGGGACCCAGGACGCCAACAGGGTACACACCGTAATGAGCAAGGCGGACACTAGAAGAGGAGTCACGGCGTGAACGTCCGTGTGAAGAGCACGGGTGTTGAAAGTTTGCAGAATTACGAGAACGATCGCGAGCCCAATCCCGATTCCGATGGCCGCCATTTTGAAACCTTCCCGCAACACCAGGCGCAGCAACTCGCGCGGCTCCGCACCCAAGGCCATGCGAGTTCCCATCTCGGTCAAGCGCTGTCTCAACGCGTAAGCCACCACGCCGTATACTCCCAAGTTGGCGAGCAGCAGCGCCGCAATCGCGAAGAAACCAACCATCAGGGATTCCAGGCGCTGGTTCACCAGCGAGGTCTGAATCACCGTGCTCATCGTTCGAATGTCGAATGGAGGCTGAGTAGGATCGACGCTTAGAACGGCCCGGCGAAGCTGTGGAACCAGTTTCATGGGGTCGGTTGATGTGCGGACTGCCCACGACATGTGACCAGTCGCAAACTCCCGGAACGGAATGTAAACCTCCGGCAGCGTAGGCGCATTCAGCCCTCCCCTGCCGTTGCGCACATCTCCCACCACGCCAATTACCTGGAATTTGCGGTCGGGCGGAAAGCCAAACAATGTGACATAGGCGCCGATAGGGTCCTGATGCGGCCAGTACAAGTTGGCGAGTGTCTGGTTAATGAGCAGAGCATTGACCGTGCCACGCCGATCGGTGTCGGTGAAGAATCGGCCCTTCAGCAGCGGAATCTTCATGGTCTCGAAATATTCCGGACTCACCCACCGATGTTCAACCGATAGCTGTTCTCCAGCTCTAGGTTTGGGCCGCCCTTCTACAAACAGCCAGGTGTTATTGCCCCAGTCAGCGATGGGCATCACACTCGTAAACCCGGCGTTCTCGACACCCGGAACGTGGCGGATGCTGTCGCCTAGCGCCGCTTCATATTGCATCAGCGCCTCATCCGTGTGGTACTTCGCAAAGGGTGCGAAAACATTCATGACCAGGAGATTGGCCGCATCGAAACCCGGCTGCACATACCGCAGTTCAGTCAAATGTTCGTAGGCCATGCCGCCAACGGCGAGAAGCACGAAAGCGAGGGCGACCTCAGCCACTACAAAGATTCGCAACAGTTTTCGGCTGGCCGAACCCGCCGAAGCGCGAATTCCTTGGCTTAGGACGGCATTCGGGGGCGTTCGGTGTGCCTGCCAGAGAGGAAACAGGCTGAAGAACACGGCACAGCATATCGCCACGGCGAGCGTGAAGGAGAAAATGGGCGCGTTGAAAGCGATCCGATCGGCTCGCGGAATCTCTTCGGCGGCAATCGACAGCACAGCCCGGACCAGTGCCACACTGAGCAATGTTCCCGCTGCCGCGCCTGCGCACGAGACCAGCAAGCCCTCGTAGAAGTATTGAAGGCCCAGTTGCCAGCCCGTTGCTCCCAAGGCCACCCTGGTAGCGGTTTCACGGGCCCTTGCAACCGCGCGGGCCAACAACAAGCTGGCAACGTTGGCGCAGGTAATCAGGAGCAGTGCAACGGCGGCGCCCAACAATAGAAGCAGACTGGGCCGAATGCCTTCCAGAACGAAATCAAGCAGGGGTCTGAGATAAACAAAATCCGGTTCGTCTCCTTGCGAATACTGTTTTTGAAGCGCTATCTGAATCCGATTCAGGTCTTCTGTGGCTTGCTGCCGTGTAACTCCCGGCTTCAGTTTCGCGATGGCTCGCAGATAGTGATCGGTGCGGTTCCCCCGGCCGCTGAGCGGTATCCAGATATCGTTGTGGGGCTCGTCAACCGGGAACCGGAACCAGCTTGGTGCTACGCCGGTGATGGTGAATTGCTCCCCGTTTAGCGTGATCCCCTTACCTACAATGTTGCGGTTCGAACCGGAGCGGCGCCAGAGGCTCGTGGAAATGACTGCTCCGGGAAGGCCGTTCTTCTGCTTTTCACGGTCCTCGAACCAGCGGCCCATTGCGAGCGGTACGCCTAACGAACGCATCAGACCAGCCGAGGCCTCCGTTCCGACGACGTGCGTCAACTCGCGATCTACGATCACGTTGAAGTTGCCTGGAGCGAAGACGCCGAACACGTCCAAGGTCCGAATTTGCGGCACGTAGTCCAGGTAATCTTGATATGAGAAAACTGTCCACTCCTTCGGATGGGGACGCCAGGCGCCGAAAACGATGAAATATCTTTCCGGATCGGCATACGGCAGCGGCTTCAACATGACCGCGTGAACCACCGTATAGATAGCCGTTGTCGAACCGATGCCGATGGCCAGCGCCGCGACCGCAAGCAGACCTACGGCGCGTGCGGACTTCCAGGAACGCCAACCGTGCAGAAGAGGAGAAAACATCCTGCCGAAGTACGCCTATCATACACAGTGCGCCGACAGTAAGCCCGAAAAATCGCGTATGTTAGCGTAAACTCAGTAGAGGAAAGTCCGCCCGCTCGCAGTGCGCCTCCAGCCTTTCGAGCCCGGCGCCGTTACTCTTCTTTCCAAGTAGAAAAGCTATAGATGGACCAAACACTACACGCGCTCGGCAACCTCCTGATCGAGGCTATACCCACCGTACTGTTCTTCATCTTCTTGACCTTCTATTTGAAGGCGGTTCTGTTCCGTCCGCTCGCCAGAATCCTGGAGGAGCGCAGGAAGGCGACCGAGGGCGTTCGGGATCTCGCGCAGCGCGCCTTCGAAGCCGCCGACAAGAAGAATGCCGAATGGGAGTACGCCTTGCATTTGGCGCGCCTTGAGCTGCACGAAAAGCATGAAGCCCAGCGGCGCCAATGGTCGGAGGAGCAGGCCCGCCAGATTGCCGAAGCGCGTGCTGAAGCGGACCGGCAGATCGGGGCAGCCAAGCAGCAAATTGCGCTCGAAGTGGAAAGAACGCAAGCAGAACTGGACGCGCGGGTGGAAACTCTTGGGCAGCAAATTGTAGAGTCGCTGCTGCGAAGGAGAGCGGCATAGTGCGCAGACTGGCATGGGTTGCGCTCTCGACAGCCTTTCTGACCATCGTCTGCGTTCCGCACGCCTTTGCTCAGGAGATGACGGACCAGCAGCGGGCTGTTCTGGACGCGGTTACGAAATGGAAGGTCATTAACACCCTTCTATTCGCCGCTGCTCTCGGCTGGGCTCTTTGGAAATATGCACCGGGTTTCTTCAATGCGCGTTCGGCCGACATCCAGAAGGCGATCAAGGATGCTACGGGTCTGAAAATCGAGGCCGATTTCCGCTATTCGGAGATCGACAAGAAAATGGCCCACCTCGCGGCGGAGAAGAAGCGCCTGGAGGAAGAAGCCGAAATTGAAATGCAGCGCGAGCACCAGCGAAGGTTGCGCGAAACGGAGACGGAACTCGAGCACATTCGCCGCAATGTGCAGGCGGAACAGGACGCCTTACGTGCGGAAGGCGCTCAACGGATCCGGCAGCACACGGCCAGACTGGCGCTCGATCTCGCGGAGCGGCGCCTGGCGGAGCGATTTACCGGCAGTGAACCGGAAGAGTTGGTACAGGACTTCATTCATCTTGTCGAGCGAGGCAAAAACTAGTGCCGGAAGCCCTCGCATCCCACTACGCGCGTGCCTTGGCGGACGCCGTCTTTGGCCCGAATTCCGGCGTGTCGCCGGAAGAGGCCGTCAACCAGTTAGGGGCCGCCGACGAACTGATTTCTTCCTCCAAGGAACTACAGCGTGCGATGCTGTCTCCTGCTGTTTTAAAGACTCGCAAACGGGCGGTGATTTCACAGCTTTCCGATGAGTTGGGGCTCCACCGCGTTATTCGAAACTTTCTGTTAGTACTTGTTTCGCATCGCCGAATCAAGGAATTGCCGGCCATGCGCCGTGAATTTCACCTCCTAGTGGACGAACGGCTGGGATGGATTCCGGCGGATATCGCGTCGGCCAAAGAATTGGCGCCCGCGCAGAAGGAAGAGATTGAGCGCGTTCTCGGCACCAAATTAGGCAAGTTTGTTCGCGCTCATTATCACGTTGACCCGGCCCTGTTAGCGGGAGTGCGGGCGCGCGTCGCGTCCAAGGAATACGACGCCACATTGCGCGGCAAGTTAGAGAGCATGCGCCAGCGGCTGGCTGCATCTCATTAGAGGAATTCTGAAGGAAACCTATGGCTCAGATCAGAGCAGATGAAATTTCGCGTGTACTTCTGTCCCAGATCGAGAACTTCGATGCGGTGGAGAACGTTTCGGAAACGGGGTCGGTCATCAGCGTAGGTGATGGCATCGCTCGCCTGTACGGCCTGGAGAACGTCATGGCCGGTGAGTTAGTCGAGTTTGGACCGGAAACGGTGGGCATCGCGCTGAACCTGGAAGAAGACCAGGTCGGCTGTGTTCTTTTGGGCGATTACACGGGCATTAAAGAAGGCGATCAGGTACGCCGCACCGGGCGCATCATGTCCATCCCGGTCGGCGAAGCCATGATTGGGCGCGTCGTCAATGCACTCGGTCATCCGATCGACGGCAAAGGCCCGATTGAAACCACGCAGTTCAACCCGCTCGAACGGCTGGCGCCGGGCGTAGTAGACCGCCAGCCCGTGAAGCAGCCGCTGCAGACCGGTATCAAGGCGATCGACGCTATGGTGCCGATCGGCCGCGGTCAGCGCGAGTTGATCATCGGCGATCGCCAGACGGGCAAAACAACCGTCGCGCTTGACACGATCATCAACCAAAAGGGCCAGGACATGATTTGCATCTATGTCGCCATTGGCCAGAAGCGGTCCACTGTCGCCCAGGTTGTCAAGGCACTCGAAGAGCATGGCGCTATGGAATATTCGATCGTAGTTGCGGCGACCGCTTCCGATCCGGCGCCGATGCAATACATCGCCCCGTACGCCGGCTGCGCCATCGGTGAGTATTTCCGCGATTCGAATCGCCATGCGCTTTGCGTATACGACGATCTATCGAAGCACGCGGCGGCGTATCGCGAGATTTCGTTGCTGCTGCGCCGTCCGCCGGGACGCGAAGCCTTTCCGGGCGACGTGTTCTATTTGCACAGC
Source organism: uncultured Acidobacteriaceae bacterium (assembly GCA_963849445.1). GTDB lineage: Bacteria > Acidobacteriota > Terriglobia > Bryobacterales > Bryobacteraceae > Bog-105. Next base: position 202,916 of record CAWKHS010000018.1, read on the forward strand.
CGCCTGTTGGAGCGCGCTGCGAAGTTGTCGGATGAGAAGGGCGGCGGGTCGCTTAACCGCTCTGCCGTTCATCGAAACGCAAGCGGGCGACGTTTCGGCCTATATCCCGACCAACGTCATTTCCATCACCGACGGCCAGATCTATCTCGAAGGCGATTTGTTCAACTCGAATATCCGTCCCGCCATCAACGTGGGCCTATCTGTGAGCCGTGTCGGTGGCAGCGCCCAGATCAAAGCTATGCGTTCGGTCGCTGGAACCTTGCGCCTCGACCTGGCGCAGTATCGCAACCTCGAGGCGTTTGCGCAATTCGGTTCCGATCTCGACAAAGCGTCGCAAGACCAGTTGAATCGCGGCAAGCGCTGGGTGGAAGTGCTGAAGCAGGGCCCTTACTCGCCGATTCCCGTCGAGAAACAGGTCGCCATCATCTTTGCGGGAAACAATGGCTTTCTGGACGATGTGGCAGTGGAAGATATTCGCCGCTTCGAAGCGGAGCTGTACCAGTTCCTCGACAACAGCAAGCCCGACGTATTGCAGGCCATTCGCGAGAAGAAGCAGATCGACGACGACGTCAAGAGCAAGCTTACGGATGCGCTGAAAGAATTTAAGGGGCGTTTCCAGGGCAAGCGCGTGGAGAAACCGGGAGAAAAGAACAAACCGGCGAACCAGAACGGGGCTTCCGGAACCGGCGCGGCGCAGCGCGGCACCACAGCCGGTGTCCCAAACGGATCACAACCGGGGCAACCGGTTCCGCAGGGGCAAATCAAAGCGTAAGGGATGCCCAGTCTTATCGACATCCGGCGCCGCATCCGCAGCGTCAAGAATACCCAGCAAATCACCAAGGCCATGAAGATGGTCTCGGCCGCGAAGCTGCGCCGGGCTCAGGAGCGGGCTGTCGCGTCGCGTCCTTACGCGGAGATGATGGGCCGTGTGCTCTCGAACGTCGCCGCAGCGGCCGCTGGGAATCAGGCCATGGCGGAGTTGAAGCTTCTCCAGGTGCGGGAGGAAAAGCGTATCCAGCTGATTGTGGTCTCGAGCGATCGCGGTCTCGCCGGAGCGTTCAACGCCAACTTGTTCCGCATGGTGCAGCGCTTTGTTGACGAACATCGCGGCGCCGATATTCGTGTGGAAACGATCGGCCGCAAGGCGCGCGATTACTTCCGCAAGCGCAGTTACAACGCGACCGGTGAGCACATCGGAATCATCGAGCGCCCGACGTATGAGCAAGGCGCTGAGATCGCGGGCAAGATGATCGAACTGTACAGCAATGCGGAAGTGGATGCGGTCTACATTGCTGTGAACGAGTTTAAGAGCGTGATGGCGCCCAATCTGACGCTGAAGAAAATTCTTCCGGTGGAAATGCCCGCGGGCGGCGAGCAGATCGATTACATCTACGAACAACCCCCGGCGGAGCTTTTAGGCGAGTTGCTGCCCCGCTATATAGAGATGTCGATCTATCGTGCGATGCTCGAGTCCGTATCGGCCGAGCACGCGGCGCGCATGACCGCGATGGATACTGCCAGCTCGAACGCGGGCGACGTCATCCAAGAACTGACTTTGAATTTGAACCGCGTGCGGCAGGCCAGCATTACACGCGAAATTATCGAAATTGTGAGCGGCGCCGCAGCCGCCGTGTAGGAGATTGTTTTATGGCAACAGAGGGTGTAGCAGAGGGCCACGTAGTACAGGTGGCGGGTCCCACGATCGAGATTGAGTTTGCCGAGGGGCATATACCCAGAATCTTCAACGCCATCCATGTCACCAGTGAAGGGTTCGACGTTCCCACGAAGATCGACATCACGGCTGAAGTAGCGCAGCATATCGGCGAAGGCCGTGTCCGGACCATCGCCATGGAGCCCACCGATGGGCTGGTGCGCGGCATGAAGGCATACGATCTGGGCGGCCCCATCAGCGTGCCCGTCGGGAAACAGACGCTGGGCCGCGTGATGAACGTGTTGGGTCAGCCGGTGGACAACATGGGCCCTGTGGAGACGGAGAAGCGCTCGCCGATCCATCGCCAGGCCCCGCTGTTCGATGAACAGGCTACCGAGCTCGAGATGTTCGAGACCGGCATCAAAGTCATCGATCTGCTCGAACCCTACGTGCGCGGCGGCAAGATCGGATTGTTCGGCGGCGCCGGTGTCGGCAAGACGGTCATCATTCAGGAACTGATCAACAATATCGCCTTAAAGCATGGCGGCGTGTCGGTCTTTACCGGCGTGGGTGAGCGCACGCGCGAAGGCAACGACTTGTGGCTCGAGATGCAGGAATCGGGTATTGTCGATCCGCACGACTGGCGCAAGTCGAAAGTCGCGCTCGTGTACGGGCAGATGACGGAGCCGCCTGGCGCACGCCTGCGCGTTGGCTTGACGGGGCTGACGGTCGCTGAGTACTTCCGCGATGAAGAAGGACAAGACGTACTGCTCTTCATCGACAACATCTTCCGCTTTACGCAAGCCGGTTCCGAGGTTTCGGCCCTCCTCGGCCGCATGCCGTCCGCCGTCGGATACCAGCCGAATCTTGCGACTGAGATGGGCGATCTGCAGGAGCGCATCACGTCCACCAAGCGCGGTTCCATCACTTCCGTGCAGGCCATTTACGTTCCGGCCGACGATTACACCGATCCAGCGCCTGCGACCGCGTTTGCTCACCTGGATGCGACAACCAACCTGTCGCGCGCCATCTCTGAGTTGGGCATCTACCCGGCGGTCGATCCGCTGGCTTCCACTTCGCGTATTCTCGATCCCAACATTCTCGGCCAGGAACATTACGACATCGCGCAGCGCGTCAAACAGATACTCCAGCGCTATAAAGATTTGCAGGACATTATCGCGATTCTCGGCATTGATGAGTTGAGCGATGAAGACAAGCAGGTTGTGGGGCGGGCGCGCCGCATTCAGCGCTTCCTGTCACAACCCTTCCATGTGGCCGAACAGTTCACGGGACGCCCTGGCAAGTACGTCAAGCTGGAAGACACATTGCGCAGCTTCAAGGAAGTGGTCGATGGCAAGCACGACGACTTGCCCGAACAGGCTTTCTATCTGCAGGGCGATATCGATGACGTGATCGAAGCCGCCGAGAAGATGAAGAAATAGCAGATGGCCGACACGTTCCAACTGCAAGTCGCGACGCCGGAGCGCTCGTTCGTTGACGAACAGGTCTCGGAAGCGGAGATTCCCGGCAAAAACGGCTACCTGGGTATTCTCGCCGGTCATGCGCCTCTCTTGAGCGCGTTGAAGCCGGGCGTTATTGACCTACAGCGGCGGCAGTGGCGGCAACCAGCATGTGCTGGTCATCGACGGCGGCTTTGTCGAGGTGTTCGATAATCACGTGCACGTGCTCGCAGATCACGCAGAAGAGGCGAAAGACGTGGATGTCAATAAGGCTCGTCAGCAGTTGGAACAAGCCAACCGCAGACTACAGGATGCCAAAGACACGGCCGAGTCCGAAGCCGCTCTGCTTGCTATGGAACGCGCGCAAGCGCGGCTGGACGCTTCCGAACATCGTCACTGAGTTGAGGCAACTGCCGTCGGCGAGTTTTGGGCCGATACGACGGTCCAGGCGTTCGCTTTCAGATCTTCGAGCAAGCTGCTCTCCCAATTGAACTCCGGGTGCGCCTTCAGGAACTCTTTGGAGTGAAACTCGACTCCGCAGGGATGGCCCATACCGGCGATGAAGGACATCTTTTCAGCCATAGCGGAATCGGCCACTTTCGCTTCGGCCGTGCCGGCGGGTCCATACGGCGCTTGCCAGCCTTTCAATCCGCGGCTGGATTTATCGATGTGACCACAGATGGTGCGCTCATTGGGATCGATCTCCTTCGTGATGACGTCGTAGTGGTCAGTCTCAAATTTTTGACCGGCTTGCACGTCAATGCGCCCTTTGTACTCCGCCATCAACTGATCCCAGCGGCGATGGCGGACCTGATCGGGCGTATTCGGATCGTTGGCCGGGAAATCTGTTTCTTCGGCAATCAATTTCGCATTGATGGGGAAATTTGAACCGACGAAATAGCCATCCTTCTGGCGGTCGAACGTGACGTTCTTCAGTCCGAGTTCCAAGCGTCCAATTTCGTTCGTTTTGCGATCGGCGATGAGCCAGGTATTCGCGTAGCCACCGTTGTTTCCTTCTTTCATGATGCGAACGAAATCGTCGAGCGATTCAGAATATTGCATCGCTTTACGCGCTCGGACGAATTCCGGAACTTGAGCCGTATCGAAGCCGTGAAAGTTCGCGATGGTGGTCTCGGTGATCATGATCCCGCTGTCGTTCATGCCGAAATCGTCTCCGCTATGAATCAGTCCGGGCATGCCATCCATGATGAGGTGGTGTCCAGCGGAGGGAACGATATCGAAAATGATGTTCCAGCGCGTGCCGGTCAGATAGTCGGTCCAATTGTTGTGGCCGATGACGATGCGCCCGTCTTTCGTGTAGCTGCCGGTCGCTACAAACGCGCTGCAGTGCTCAGGCGGATGGCTGGCCACGCCCTTGGCTTCGCGGTTTTTGGCGTCTCCATAGTAATAAGGAAATTCCATGTAAGCGTTCATCGTGACGAGGTCCAAGATGTCGAGCTGTGATCCTTGCGCTTTCAGCCCCGCTTCCATGCCCTCGAGCTCCGCGCGGTATTCCGCCGGAACTTTGGGCAAAAAGTACTTCTCGGACAACGCGCGCAGGTCCGTCCAGGGGTGGTTCACTTCGTGCGTGGTACTGAGTTCGATGGCGCGCTTGGAATCTTCGATTTCGGGGGCAAGCAAATAGCCATGCTGGAAGCCGATGGCGCCGGGGTCGCCTTCGAGGTGGACGAGGATCCAGCCATCCTTGACCGGATTGCGAAATCCGGCCCGCAAGCGGGCGTCTGTTGAGGAATCCGCCGGCGCCGCGTGAAGTGTCGCCAAGGCCCCACAGAACAGCAACGGCAGAAGAAGGCGCATAATTTTAAATCCGATTACAGCATTATAGGAAGTGAAGTGCAATCCGTATCAGAACCCGCCACGCGGGAACGTGAACTCAATTCGCTGTCTCTGGTGACAGTTATCGTCGTGCTGGCGACCGTCACAATGACCTTTGGCGCGATGATCGCCGTCTTTATTGTGCGATCGGAAGCGGCCGTATACTGGGGCCGGCTCCGGCTCCCGCCTGTCTTGTGGGCCTCGACTGCAATTCTGCTGGCCAGTAGCGCGGTATTGGAAGTGGCGCGCCGCGAACTTGCCCGGCACAATCAGGCTCGATTTTTCAAACTGGCATCGTGGGCGACCGGTCTGGGGGTGCTTTTCCTGCTGGCACAACTCACGGCCTGGTTCCAAGTACTCGGTTCCGGCGTGGTGCTGGCGCACAATCCGCATTCGTGGTTCATTTTCCTTTTCAGCGGATTGCATGGACTGCACATTCTGCTCGGCCTGGGCGGGCTGTTTTACTTATTGATGCGGACGCGGCGGCCGGCAAGCGGTCCGAAGTACCAGATGACTACGCGCGCGATGGCGACGGGCGTATCGCTCTTCTGGCACTACCTTGATTTCCTTTGGGTCATTTTGTTCGCGCTGTTGTTAGTTTGGCGGCGTTAGCAAATGCGCCAGCCAAGCTGCGCTTGGCCAACACAGGAAGCTAAGAGTTCCTCAATACCGTTAGGCGTTGCGGCGAATGGCGGACCATTTCTTGACTACCGCCACCAGTTGTTCCGCCTGGAAGGGCTTGGAAAGATAATCGTCCATGCCGGCATTCATACAGCGCTCGCGCTCGCCGACCAGGGCGTTTGCCGTCACCGCGATGATAACGGGCTGGCGCTGACCTTTCAGCGAACGAATCTGACGGCTGGCTTCAAAGCCGTCCATCATGGGCATCTGGCAATCCATGAGAATCACGTCATACGGATTGGCGCGATGCGCCTCCAGCGCTTCGTTGCCGTCGCCCACCAAATCGATATCGAAGCCGGCCCTTTGCAGGATGAGCTTGCCGACTCGCTGGTTGATGGGGTTATCCTCCGCCATCATGATACGCAAAGGGTTTTCGGCCTTGGATTCGTCTATTGCTGCGGCAGAGGCTTGCATCCGAAGAGGCGCAGGGAGTCAGATGCGCGGTCTAGACGGCCGTCTGCTGCTCCCCGTATAAACATAACATCGACTAAGTAAGAGCAAAATTTAACGGCAACATCTCAGTCCTAGCCCGCCGTCACTAAGAGGTCATAGCGATGGAGAGCGCGGCACCGGCTCATCGCGCTCCACCTTCCCGTCCCGAATATGGATAATGCGATGGGCATGGAGAGCAATATCCGGTTCGTGCGTGACGAGCACGATGGTATTCCCTTCCTGGTGCAAACGTTCGAACAGCGCCATGATTTCCTTACCGGTTTGAGAATCCAATGCCCCGGTGGGCTCGTCCGCAAGCAGGATAGAAGGACGATTGACCAGCGCGCGCGCAATGGCCACACGTTGTCTTTGACCGCCGCTGAGTTCGTTGGGCTTGTGGTACATGCGCTGTTCCAGGTCAACAGCACGCAACGCCTCGCGCGCCCGCCCGATCCGCTCCTGAGACGGGATGCCGGCGTAAATCAGAGGCAATTCGACATTGTGGAGGGCGGACGCACGGGCTAAGAGGTTGAATGTCTGGAAAACGAAGCCGATCTCCTTGTTGCGGATACGCGCAAGCTCATCGTCTTCCATATCGCTAGCGAGCTTGCCGTTCAGATAGTACAGTCCTTTGGTAGGCGTATCGAGGCACCCGATCAAGTTCATGAGAGTCGATTTGCCGGAACCCGACGGGCCCATGATGGCGACGTATTCACCGCGACGGATCTCCATATCGACCCCGGAGACAGCATGGATTTCCTGATCGCCCATGATGTACGTCTTCCAGAGATCGTAGGTGCGGATAACGACACCTTCCTGCTTGAGCTGGTCGCCCCGCCGCTCCCGCTCTTGAGGAGTCAAATCATGAACGGTTGTTGCCAGAGTTGCCATGACTTTACCTTAAGTCGGGATGCCCGTGCTCATTGGGGGTAGCTTGTTATCCACCTTCACCTTCGCGTCGTTGCGAATAGTGCGAATGGTTTGGTAACTACCCGTGACGATTTCATCACCGGCCTTGAGGCCGCTTAGAACTTCAATGTCGGTCGCACCGGTGATTCCGGTCTTCACTTCGCGGAACTGCGCTTTACCGTCCTTGACCACAAAGACGCCTTGCAATTCCTCTTTGGCGGCTTTTTGCGCGGCAGGATCGAACTGTACTTTTTGACCTGGCTTAGGCGTTTCCAACTGCCCCTTTTGCCGGATGGTAAGCGCTTGTATCGGGATGGCGAGCGCTTGTGAGCGCGTGGCGGTGACGATCTTCGCCGTACAGGAAAGGCCAGGGCGAACCAGGTTCTCGGGGATGTCCAGCGCGATGACAACCTTGAAATCCTTGGCTTCCTGGCTGGAGGTCGTGCTTTGGGATGCGGCCACGCCGGTAGAGCGTACGATGGCCGTGTCGCCGATTTCCATCACCTTTCCCTTGAAGGTTTGGTTCGGCATGGCATCGATCGTGACGTCAGCGTGCTGGCCCAACTTGACGCTGACGATGTCGGTTTCATCGACGTTCACCTCCGCGGTGATGATCGACATATCGGCAATGGTCATGATGGTTGACGCGGCTGAGTTCTGAAGACCAGGTACCACCGTTTCACCGGCACGAACCGGCAGATTCGTGACAACCCCATCGAGAGGGGCCACCGCGTCGTACTGCTCAAGCACATTGCTGGAACTGGCAACCATGGCTCGCATTTGCGCGACTTTCTTTTGCGAGGAGCCGAGTTGAGCGGCTGCCTGCGCGCGCTGCGCGCGGGCTTGCGCTACCTTCTGTTTGGAAGAATCGAGCGTGGCGACGGCCAGATCGTAAGCCGCCTTCTTGGCTTCGTAGTCCTGCGATGCGATCAGCTTGGAATCGAATAGCTCTTTGCTGCGCTTGAGATCGAGCTGTTTCTGTTCCAGGTCGGCCTGGTCGTGATCCACCTGCGCCTGCGCGACCGCGATCGCATCGTCGGAGGACTTCAAAGCGGCTTCGGTCGCGGCAGAGTCGGCCAGCGAGGAGTTGAGCGCGGCTTGTTGCGCGGTGAGAGCGGCGGCCGCCTGTACGGAGGCCAGGCGGGCAAGCACCTCGCCCTTATGCACGTGGTCGCCTTCCTTCACGTAGATGGCGGTAATCGGGGCGGGACCCTGTGTATTTGCACCGATGTTGATGTAGTTCCTAGGCTTTACTTCCCCGGAAGCAGTGACGACGGAGGTGAGGTCCATGCGGCCGACCTTGCTCGTCTGCACGACCACAATGCCCCGCTGGCTGATCTTGACGCTGGCCACCACGCCGCCAGTGATCAAGAGCAGTAACCCTATTAGAATGATGATTTTCCACTTTTTCTTCAAACGTCAAAGTCTCCCCGCCCTTTTGCCAGACGGAAATACACCGGCAAATGTTCCCAATTTTACCAACGACTTAACACTTACCTAGACGTAAATCCGTTTCACGCGTGCATGAATGCCGCACAGCACGCTGTAGGAGATGGTTCCGGCCCACTTGGCGATTTGCTGGGCATCGACTGTCAGGTCACCCTCACTGCCGAGCAAAGTCACTGCGTCTCCGACCCGCGTTTCGGGTGAGGCCGTGACATCCACCGTCGTGAGATCCATGGAAACGGCGCCGATGATGGGCGAGAGCTTGCCGTTTACGATGACACTGCCGCGATTCCCGAGCCGGTGCGGAATACCGTCGGCGTACCCCACCGCGAGGACAGCGACACGCGTGGGGTGTGAGGTACGAAACATGCCGCCATAGCCAATCAGGCAACCTGCGGGGAAGTCTTTGACCGAAAGAACGGTGGCCCTCCAACTGAGCGCGGGTTTGACGACGAGAACGCTCGCTGGAGCAGGCCCGCGCGCCGGGGAAACGTAGCCGTAAATGGAATGCCCGGGGCGGATCATGGAGCGCCACGCTTGCTTTCGCGCGTAAGCGATCGGGTTCGTACTAGAAAGGTGCACGAGCGGCGGATGGATGCCGGCTTCGGAAAGCGCTTCGAGGACCTGATTGAACTTGCGCAACTGGTCATCGGTTTGCGGAGACTGGTAATTCGCCGCCGAGGCGAAATGGGTCATCAGACCCTCTAGGTGTACATGGCGCGCCGCCAGAATGGCGTTGGCAATGACGGCAGGATGATCGCGCACACCTAAGCGTCCCAATCCAGTATCGATTTTCAAATGATAGTTGCAGCTTTGCGCGCGGGCCGCGGCCAAACGGTCGAACTCGGCAATGTCTTCGAGCGAATGAATGACGGGCGTCAGATTGTGCGCGATGGCCGCTTCCCGCGTGAACGGAAGGAAATCGGCCATAACCAGAATGCGGGCGCCGATTCCGGCATCACGCAACGCGACCCCTTCGTCGGTATTGCTAACCGCCAGCCAGCGCGCGCCCTCGGCCTGCAAGGTGCGCGAAACTTCCACCGCGCCATGGCGGTAAGCGTCCGCTTTGACGACGGGCATAACCTCGACGCCGGCTCCGGCGAGATTTTTAATGGCATGGAAGTTCGCCGCGATCCGTGGACGAGAGACTTCGACCCATGATCGATATGGCAGCGCCTTAGGATTAGGAACTTCGGAAGCCGGCGCTTCCGGCCCGTTACCCGGGAGAGAGGAGATCGTGCTCATGAGCGTGTTACAAGCTGGCGGAAAAGATCCTCATACTTGTCGGTGACCGCATTCCAACTGTAAAGCTTCTCGATTCTGCGCATGGCCCGGCATCCCCAGGCACGGCGCTCTTCCTGCGGCAGGTCGACGGCCCATTGTAATTTCCTAATAAGATCGTCTTCGGCCGAGCCGTTCGGTTCCATTTCAAACGGAACAGCGGCGTCTCCAGCCGCTTCCGAACTTTCCGGCGTATTCAGATAAAGGACGAGAGCGCCGCGGCCCATGGCCTCGATCAGCGCAGGATGCGTACCGCCGACTTCCGTCGCCTGCACGTAGACCGCACAATGAGATTGCAATTGACGATAGGCCTCGCCGTAAATAGCCCCAGGAATGACGACGCGCGGATCGCGGGTGTCTTTTACCTGCCGGATATATTCGGGCGCGTAGGGCGCGCCGCCCACCAGGGCGAGTTTGCAGGAAGTGTTTACTTTTTCAAATGCCCGGCGGACCAGGAGAGCGTTGTTTTCGGGTTCAAGGCGGCTGACATACAAGACGTAGTTGCCGGCTTCGAGCCCGAGAGGCTCTAATGCGTCCTGCTCTTTCACCTTACCGACTTCCGCGCCATATGGAATGAAAGTGGAATCTTTTCCGTAGCGCTCGCTGTAATATTCACGGATTTTATCGGCGTCCGTGACCACTGCCGAGCAACACCAGGTGGCCATCCATTCCGAAAGCAGATACCAGGTCTTGGCAATCTGGTTCCACTTCTTGCGGTGGCGCTCCAGCCCGTCCACGTTGAGCGCCGTAGGCATCCCGAGAGCGCGCGGCCAAAGAGTCAGAAAGGCGTTGGCGGCGTTGCAATAGAGCACCACATCGAAGCGGCGCAGCAAAAGGTGCAGGGTGGAAAAACCGGTATGGGCGAGCGTGTCGAAGTACTTGTGCCGGACCGTAGGCAAATAGCGTAGATCGACTCCGCGGTAGCTGCGAAGGGGAGATTTCTCGCGGCAATAAACCGTGACATGGTGGCCGCGCTCGACCAGACGCACGGAGAGTTCTTCCGCAAACGTTTCAAAACCGCCGTAACGCGCCGGAATGCCGCGGGTGCCGAGGAGAGCAATGCGCATCAGCGCTTAGCAGCCAAACACGCCAGTGCTTTGACTGCGATTCGAGGAGCGGGATAGCTGACGGGCTTGTTCGCAAACCAGGCCGCAATGTACTCGTCCGTTGAGCGGCGGCGATGCATGATGATCTTTCGCTCCGTCCATTTGCGCCTGAAGGCGCGCACAACCATGGGGAAGGCGCGCAGTGAAGATCGTTCGCGCAGCAGGCACCCCGCCACAACGATGAGATCGCGGAAGGTGACTGCCGCAAAATGGCGCGCATAGAGCCGCGGCGTGGTGTTCTTGATGCGCATCAAAAAGCGGTTTTTCACGGAGTGCATGTTTAAGACCGCGGGTACCGAGGAGCGCTGGGACGGCAGCACACTGCGGACATGATACGCGATGGCGCAGGGTGTGTAGATGCATTTCCATCCCAGCAATTGCGCTCGCCAAGCGACGTCGGCATCTTCGCGATAGGCAAAGAAATCGGGATCGAAAAAATCGCCTTTGATGGCGACGTTTTCAATCATCCGGCGGCGATAGAGCGCGGCGGCGCCAGTTACTCCGAAAACGTACTCGCACTGTTCATAAGCGCCGGTATCGGGCTGCTTGCCGGCCCGGTCGAAGTGCCTGAAAGTAGGCGTGAAATAAATGCCCGTGGAGTCGATGACCGGCGTTGCCGGCACTTCGAAGTCCGGCGCCATGGCCAGCAGCTTACCGCTGACGCTGCCGATATCCGGCTCAGCTTGGCCCGCGGCAATCATCATCGTAAGGAAGTCGGGTGCGAGTCGAACGTCCGGGTTGAGAGTGAGAATCCAATCGGCTTTGGACAGGCTGATGGCTTGGTTCTGGCCCTGGGCGAAGCCTACGTTCTCTGGGTTGTAAACGACCTGCACTCGATCCGCAAAGGAGCGCAGGAGCGCAGGCGTTTCGTCACCAGACGCGTTGTCGATGACGATAATGTCGAAGCGGGGATAATCCTGAGCGAGCACATACTCGAGGCAGCGAGAGATGAAGCGGGCACTGTTGTACGTGACGATGGTAACGGTGACCAATTCTCCCATCATGATGACCTCACCAGGCTGAAGTAGAGGCGCCAGTAGATGTCGAAACCGACCTGGCGCTGCAAGCTATGAATCTCTCGCTCGCTTTCGCAGAACGCAGCTTCGATGTTTTGTGCGTGGATCTGTTGCGTTTCCACGGCGCGCTCGCGGCGGAACGAAGACCAGAGACGGAGACCCGCCCATTTACCCCTCAACGCAGAGAAAAAATTGCGCTGCCTGGCCGCCGCGCCGAGAGCAAGCAGTTGCCCCACGAAAATGGGCCACGCAAACCGCCGGAGCGTGGCGGCTGAATAGTATTTGGCCAGTAAGAAGATTTGATTTCGCGCCGTGAGGAAGTACACGCGGGCGCTGCCTTTGCCGAGAGTAGTCTTGCTCATATGCAGCGCGACGGCGGCGGGCTCATAGATGCCGTGAATCCCGGCTAGCTTGCAGCGAATGCCAAAATCGACGTCTTCGTAGTAGGACTCGAAGCGCGTTTCAAGTAGGCCGATGCGATCGAAAACGTCGCGGCGGAACAGCGCGGCGGTCATGGGAGCGAAAGACACGCGCCTCTTTTCCGACCACACCGCGCCGTCAGGTTTGCCATAGCCGCAGCGCCAGGCATAAGCGGCGCGCGAGACGAGGTCAAAGCTGCCGTCAACACTTTGAAGAGCGCCGGGACGGAGCAGCTTGCCTACCGCGAACGAGGCATTTTCCTGTTCAGCGCTGGCGAGAAGGCGCTCCAGCCAATCGGGCGCGAGCACAACATCGTTATTAATGATGAGAAGCCAGTCTCCCGTCGCGCGCCGGATGCCTTCGTTGACGGCAACAGCGAAGCCGCGATTTTCCGGAAACACGATCAGGTCAACTGGCCATTCACGCGCAACCAAAGCAGTGGCATCGTCGCTGCCGTTATCGACTACGACGATTTGATCCGGCGGGCGAGTCTGCGTGCTGAGGTTGGTGAGGATGGATTTTAAGAGATCAGCGCGATTCCACGTCGGAATGATGGCCGAGACCGTCGCCATTGCAGTCTAGACAATCGCGTTTCTGCGGATGACTTCCTGGTAGAACATCGCGCTGAGTTTGGGATATCGTTTTTGCGTCGCAAAATCGACGTAATAGATACCGAATCGCAAGTTGTAGCCGTCCGCCCATTCGAAGTTATCCATCAAACTCCAGAGGAAGTAGCCACGAACCGGAAAGCCTTCCGTCACCGCGCGATGCAGGCTGTGAAGGTAATTGCGCAAGTACATGACACGATCCGTATCGTAGACATGGCCATCCGGCGTGAGAACGTCAGCGGAGGAGGTTCCGTTTTCGGTGATGTAGATCTCCTTTACGTTCCAGATCTGAGCCACGTTGCGAGGCCCCCAGTACAGCGCTTCCGGTCCGACGGAGAGCCAAGGCGAAGCCATGTGGGGATAAGAGGATGGATTCGTTACACGCTCAAAGCCGTAGTGATTGGCAGCGGCGCGGACGTACACGGGCGTATAAATGTTGATCCCGAGAAAATCGAGCGGACTCCCTATAATCTTGAGGTCTTCGGGCGTAAATTTCGGGGCGTTCGCTCCTTGGGCGTGCAGGTATTCGTCCATGTACTTGCCTTCCATGATGACGGTCAAGTACTGGGCATTCATAAAACGCGTGGCTTGGGCGGCGGCTTTGAGGTGCGGCTCCATTTCGATCACGGGAATGCCGCTTTCAAAATTTTCCGCGAGCCCGATCTTCGTGCCGGGCTTTGCCTTGGCGCGAATCGCTTGCACCGCCAAACCGTGCGCCAGCACAGCGTTGTGCCTGGTTTGATTGAGCTGCGCGGGCGGGAGCTTGAGACCGGGCGCAAAACGTCCCTCGCGATAACCGAGATCGATGAACGAGGAGAATTCGTTCATGGTGAAGAAGTGGGAAACGCGGTCAGATAATTCGCCGGCAACATAGCCGGCGTATTCGCCAAAAGCTTGCGATGTCTCACGCGACTGCCAACCGCCGAAGCGATCCTGCAGCGCTTGCGGCAGATCCCAATGAAAGAGAGTGCAGAAAGGCTCAATGCCGTTCGCGACGAGATCGTCCACCAGGCGCTTGTAGAAATCGATGCCCTTGGGGTTGGGCTTGCCGGTTCCTTGGGGGAAGATGCGCGGCCAGGAAACGGAAAAGCGATAGATCTTGGCGCCCAGGTGTTTGAGTAACTGAACGTCTTCTTTATAAAGGTGATAATCGTCGTCAGCGACATCGCCCGTTTGGTTTTCGTAGACCTTGCCGGGAATATGCGAGAACGTGTCCCAAATGGAGGGCCCGCGTCCATCCGCTGTGGCTCCGCCTTCTACCTGATAAGCCGCCGTGGCGCAGCCCCAACCGAAACCGGCTGGAAACCGGTAGAAGTCCGGATTAGGGCTACCCTGGGCTTCCGCCTCGCCCGCCGCAGACAAAAAGGGGGCCGTGAGTGCGGGCGCGGTGAGAGCCGCGGCGCCCAAAGTTTTTCCGAAACTGCGCCTGGAGAAAGGATTCGACATGGCCTGATGGTTACAGCGTAGCGAAGTGGCCCTGCCAAAAAGTCGGCTGCGGTGGACGCGCGCCTAATGCATACCAGCGGCGAGTTCCGGTTTGGGCGGCAGCGTGACCACGGAACCCCAAAATTCAAAACACACCCGGATGAATCTCAGAAAATTGTGCAGATCGTCCGGCTTGCGTATGTAGCAACTGGCGTGCAGCTCATACGCTTCCCGCACTTCGCTCGGATCCTCCGACCCTGAAACGACCACTACGGGAATCGCCATCAGTGTGGGGTTCGCTTTCAGTTCCGCCAGCACCTCGAGCCCGGACTTCTTCGGGAGATGCAGATCCAGGAAGATGACGTCGGGATGCGGATGGTTCGCATGTTGCCCTTGACCCCGCAGATGGGCAAGAGCTTCGTCGCCGTCGGGAACGGCACGGACGCCCTGCATGAGGCCGGCTTCCCGGAAGGCTTCTTTGGTTAGGCGCGCCGCCGCAGGGTCGTTTTCAATGATCAAAACGTCCAGTTGCTGCTGTTGCTGCTGCGATGAGCCGTTTGGCGGGTACTGTCCGTCTTGTCCCATACCATATAATCCTCGCATTCCTGGAACCCGGCGTGCGCTTCGGGGTTCTAAGATGATATCGAATCCCATGGGCCTGCGCTATCTCGTGATCGCGTTGTTCGCCAGCTGCCTGGAGTTGGCGTTCGGCCAGGATGTTGTGTTTACCACCCCAAATGCTGCGCCGCAGCAGCAGTCTGCATCCGCAGCCCGCCGTACACTGACGGGGACGGTTGTGAATTCCGTCACTGGCGAGCCGATCCGGCGCGCTCTTGTGCGCTTAAACGGTCCGGAATCGCGCTCCGCTTTTACGGGTGCGGATGGCCGCTTTGAAATGCCGAACGTGCCCGAAGGAAATGTGTTTTTGACAGCTCAGAAACCGGGATATTTCGACGTTGGAACTTCTCCCGGATTGCAAATGGGATTTCGCAGTCCGAACGTGATGCTAGGTCCCGCGACCGGCGAGATCGTTCTAAAATTAGCGCCCGAAGCGAAAATCCGTGGGCATGTCGTCGACAAAGCGGGTGAGCCGATTGAATCTCTCTCCATCCAGTTGCTTGCCAGAGTCATTGTTCAAGGCCGAAAGCAATGGCAGATTCAGGGGCAAGCAACCACCGATGACGCCGGAACGTTTGCCTTAGATAACCTGCAACCAGGCGCGTACGCAATCCACACGCTCTCGCTCGCTGCCAATGGAACATCGGACATGCCAGGCAATGGCACAAGTTCCTCGGAAGTGTTTCCGCCCACCTACTATCCGGATGCGCCCGATCGCTCGTCGGTTCAGCCATTCGAACTCAAGGCCGGGCAGGAGCTTGCAGTCGATCTCAGCCTCTCCCCGGTGACAGGGTTCCGGGTGAGCGGCGTCCTAGCCGGCGGGCAGGGTCCCCGCGGCGTGATGTGCGAAGACGCCGACGGACAACCCGTGTCCTACAGTATGGGCGTAGATTCCCGGACCGGTAAATTCACACTGACCGGCATTCCACCGGGCGCCTGGACGCTTCACGCTTTTACGCAACCTGGCCAAGAGGGCGCCGCAGAGGCGGACCAGCCTATTGACGTAAGTTCGTCGGACATCAACGGCGTGGTGCTTCAGCTTCAGCCCCTTCCCTCAATCGCCGTGCACGTGCGAGCTGACTCCCAGACGCAGGGGCCAAGTGTAATCGTGAATCTGACAGCAGTGAACGGAGATCAGATGCGAAGTTACGGTGCCTCCCAGCAAGCGGGAGGCGCCCCTGGTTCGCTCTTCCTCAATGGCATTCCGCCGGGGACTTACAGAGTCTCCGCGCGAGCCTTCAATAATGCGTGCATCGCTTCCGTCATGTCCGGGAGCGGCGATCTCACTCGTGAAGAACTCACCGTTTCTCCTGGATCGCAACCAGCACCGATTGAGGTGACCGTTCGTAACGATTGCGCAACGATCTCCGGAACAGTCCATTCCTCCGGTGAGCAGCCCGGAATGAGCTCCATCATTTTGCTGAGTGACTCACCTCTGAAGGCGCCTGATCTATTTTCGGCGGCAAGCGACGGCAAGTTCTCCATCCCAGGTCTCACGCCAGGCGAGTACCGCTTGTTGGCCTTTAGCGACATCTCGGATCTCGAGTATGGGAATCCCGACGCTCTCCGCGACTTCACGAGCCAAGACATCACTGTCGGTCCGAACGAAAAAGCAACTGTGCAACTCGATCTCATCACAAGGAGCAATTGATGGTTCGGCTGCTCTCCGTCATTCTGGCGACAGGTCTGCTGTTCTGCTGTGGAGTAGCGGCCCAGACCTTCAGTATCAGCGGAACGGTCGTAGAACACGGCACAAACCGGCCGCTGAAGGACGCGATGGTAACGATCTCGCCCGTCCAACAGCCGCAAGACTCAGCATCTTTCCGGACCGGCGAGGACGGCCGTTTTGTGTTTACCCATGTACCGCCCGGAAAATACAGTCTTAGCGCCCAGAAGCGAGGCTTTCCTCGTCAGACATTTCAGGAATACCAGGAATTTTCCACGGCCATTGTCGTCGGCCCGGGTCTCAATTCGCAGAACATCGTGTTCCCGCTTTCGGCGGGCGGCTCCATCACCGGCACGGTGCTCGATGACGCCAACGAGCCTATCCGTCAAGCCCAGGTCATGTTGTTCAGCAAGGGAATTTCCTCAGGCGCCGCGCGAATTCTAATGCAGCAACAGCGCCAAACCAGCTCTTCCGGTGAATTCAGGTTTCCTCACCTGAAACCCGGCTCCTACTTCGTTGCCGTTCAAGCGCGCCCCTGGTACGCGCAAAACTCTCCAGTGCAACCCCAATCCTCAGGCAACGAACAAAGCAATTCCGATGCGAGAACTCGATGTCGCCTATCCGCTGACCTATTATTCCGGCACCGTCGATCCCGCGTCCGCCTCACCCATCACCGTCGCCGAAGGAGCAACGAACAACTTAGAAATCGTGCTGAGAGCCGTTCCTGCGCTGCACCTTGAGGTCACGGGAACGGAAATAACGCCGGGTAGAGGTCTTTATCTTAATTTCATGCCGGTAACACTCGGCGGATACCAGTCGTTTGGCCAGAACCAGGTAAGTTTCAGCAACGGCGGCCTGGAAGTCTCCGGCCTGGCGCCCGGCCGTTACATCGTCTCGCCGGTTACTGTCGCCGAAGGACATTCCGAAAATCTCGGCGCGGCTGTCTTCGATTTCACTGGCGATGAGACCCTGGACCTCAGCGCCTTTAGCAGAGCGCCGCTCGCGGGCCATATTGCTTTCGAAGGAACTGATCCACCGCCTCGACATCCCATGCTCTTCCTCTATCCTGTCTCGTCGGGACCGCCATCGCCCATATCTGTCGAGCCCGACGGAACGTTGAAACGACCTGAAGGCTCTCCGCTCCTTCCCGGCCGTTACGAGCTATTGCTCGAAAACGCTCCCGGTTTCTATCTCAAATCCGTGCAGGTAAACGGAACCGAAGCGCCGGCCGGTCAGATCGATATTCCCGATAACGGGTCAGTTCAAATTTCGCTGCTGGCCGCGAAAGGGTCGACCAGCATCGACGGTATCGCCCTAAAAGACGCTAAGCCGCTCGCAGCCGCCATGGTGCTGCTGATGCCAAAGAATTTGGCTCGAGCCGGTCTCATCCGCCGCGATCAGAGCGACAGCGACGGCACGTTCACGCTTCCCGACGTCCCGCCGGGCCACTATACCCTGCTCGCGATCGATAACGGGCGGGACCTGCTGTACCAGGATCCGGAGGTTATGAAACCATACCTCAGTCAAGGCCAGGACCTAACCGTTCCCCTTCCAAACGGCGCGCCAGTAAAGGTGGAAGTCTTGGCTCGGCAGGCTCCAGCGGGGCAAAGCTCCAATTAAAACGGGACGTCGTCGTCCGTAATATCCATCCCACGAAATTGGTCGTCTTCCGCTGCCGCGCCGCTCGCTGCGGTTCGGCCACGGGGTCCACTCGGTCCCGCGCCCGCGCGCGCCCCTGCCGCCGCGCCCCCTTCAAAACCGCCAGTCGCTTCCCCGCGGCCGCCCAGTAGAATCACTTCCTCTGCCACCACCTCCGTGGTGTACACCTTCTTGCCGTCTTTATCGTCGTAGCTCCGCGTCTGCAGACGGCCCTCCACGTAGACCTTCGTGCCCTTGGTAAGGTAGTTCGCTAGGTTCTCCTGGCGCCAGAGCACCACGTTCGTCCAGTTTGTCTCCTCTTTCCATTCGTTCGACTGCTGGTCCTTCCAGCTTCGACTCGTTGCCACCGCGAACTTCGTCACGGCGGCTCCGGAGGGCGTGAACTTTGTCTCGGCGTCGCGTCCTAAATTTCCAACCAGAATGACTTTATTTACGCTGCGGGAAGCCATAATCACTCGAACTGTAGCATAAGAATGCCCGTTCAGAGGCAGCTCCCTCCCTCGTTATCGGCGCATGAGAGTAAGCGATCACCCCAGCCACAATGTGCATGCGGCATGGGAGTGCCGGTACAAGAATGCGCGGCCCGGAAGAATTTCGATGCCGCACCTCATTAGTTTGGGGCTAATATGAAACCAGCGGATTTCAATCCCGCAGACTTCTTTCCCGAAAAGACCTACTTGGGGGGATATGGCATCGCGGTTTTCCCGATCGTGCTGGCCTAACAGGACAGTTCTTCGCTTCGCGTGCACTCTGGCCGCGGCGCCGGCGTCAGTCTGTTTTTTCGCCTTCTTAGCTTCAGTTCCACCCGCAAATTCGCAGATGCTTCTCAAACCGGCGCAGCCTGGCGAACCGGTGACCCTACTTCCATCGGACACCGCGATTTTGGAATCGACCGAACCGCGTAGGGATCTGCCGTGTACCGTCACCGAGCGCAAACCAGAACTCGGCTTCGACCTGCGCTTCCATAGCGGCTACCAGGTAACCATACCGCTGAAAGAACTAGCCGGTGATGGCGAACTACTCAGCGTCGTCTTCCGCATTTTTCCCGAAGATGACGAGTTGCATCCCTCCTATTTTGCCCAGCACTTCCGTGTGCCCCTCATTGACGACGAGGCAAAGGGGGACGCCACTCTGGAAGGAACCCTCGACCTCGGTGAAGGCAAGTATCATGTCGATTGGATGATGCGCGATCGCGCCGAGCGCATCTGCTCGTCAAGTTGGGATGTGGAAGCGCAGTTGCCGGCGAAAGACAAACCCATTCCGCTCTTTATCGGTCCGAAAGAAGTGGCCGAAACCGCGCCGGAGCCGTTTGTAAACGATAGCCTTCAGCGCAGTCCCGCAGAGCCCGCCGACGCGCTGAGCGTGAAGCTGCTCGTGAACTTCGCCCCCCAAAACTCTGACTCCGCCGCACTTCAGCGATCCGACACAGACGCACTCGTGACCATCCTAAAGGCCATCGAGCGCGACCCTCACGTGGGACGGCTCTCGCTTGTCGCCTTCAACATGGAGGAAGGCCGCATTATCTATCGTCAGGAATCCGCCGATTCCATAGACTTCCCCGCCCTGGGCAAAGCCCTTGAAAGCGTCAAACTCGGTACCGTGAACGTAGGACGCCTTGGTCAAAAGCATAGTGAGACCGATTTTCTGGAGGACCTTATCCAGAAGGAGGTCGGCACGGCCGCTCACCCGGATGCCGTCGTCTTCGCCGGCCCGAAAGCCATGCTGGACGCCGATGTACCCCAGGACGATCTCCGCCGCATCGGAGATATTGATTGCCCTGTGTTTTACATGAACTACAACTTAAATCCACAGGCAGTACCCTGGAAAGATTCCATCAGCCACGCCATCAAAGCTTTCAAAGGCACCGAATTCACCATTTCGCGCCCACGGGACTTGTGGTTTTCCACCACCGAAATGTTGAACCGCGCCATCCGTTCCAAACGTCAACACGCTCTAGCAACGGCTGCTACCGGGGGCACGCAATAAAGCGGATCGCACGCGACGTAAGTCTGTCTCGTCATCGATCTTCCCTAAATTTTCCCTTGGGAGTAAGCTATGAAGTCAGGGGGAGTGTCGTATGAGGTTCGGTGTGCTTCCGGTTAGCCCGGCAGCCAAGCGATGGTTGGTCTACACAGATAAAAAATCGCCGAGCCATCGCGCGTGCGCTGCCGGGCGATCATTTAGAAGTTTGGGAGTATCGAGTCTGCTGCTTGGGTTTGCTCTGGTCTGTGCCGCGCAGCAGCCTAATCTGCAGGAATTCGAAAATAAGCTCGCTCCATCCGTAGGTGCACCTGAGCGCGCGGTGGACAAAATCATCGATATGGCTCATCTCAAGCCCGGGGATACGCTCTACGACCTCGGCTGCGGCGATGGCCGTATCCTGGTCGCCGCCGCCAAACGATACAACATCAAGGCCGTCGGCATCGAGATCTCCCGAACTGAGGCCGAAAAGGCCGCTGAAAACGTCAGGAAGCACAAGCTGCAAAACCAGGTCACTATCATCCATGGCAACTTCATGCACACAGACCTCAGCAGCGCTAACGTGGTCACCTTGTATCTCGCCACCGCCGCCAACGACACCGTGCGCCCCAATCTGGAGCGTTATCTCCGCCCCCACACCCGTGTCGTTTCCTACGATTATCCAATCCCCGGCTGGAAACCGATCGACACATCCGAGAGCGAAGGTCATCACGGCGACACACACGTGATCTATCTTTACCAGGTTCCAGATTCGTTCCAGAAGTAGGCCGGGTTGAATTTTGGTATTGAATTCCGTCGATGTGCTCGGCATCGGTCTCAACGCGACCGATACTTTGATCCTTGTCCCGGAATATCCACCTTACGCCGGTAAGATCGCGTTCCATCGCGAGCTTCTCAGCCCGGGTGGTCAGGTAGCAACAGCCACGGTCGCCTGTGCCAGGCTGGGCCTGCGCGCGAAGTATATCGGCACCATCGGCGACGATCTCAGGGGCGATATCCAGCGCAAGAGCTTGGAAGGTACCGGCGTGGATACGAGCGGTCTGCTCGTCCGCCGCGATTGCCCCAATCAGACCGCCTACATCATCATCGACGAGAGCGCGGGCGAACGCACCGTTCTCTGGCAGCGTCCTGATCGCCTTCGCTTGTCTTCATCGGAAATTTGCGATGAAGATATCGCCGCTTCGAAGTTGCTGCATATCGATGGATATGACGTGGATGCCGCCGCGCATGCTGCCCGCTTGGCGCGACAGCACGGCGTTCCAGTGTCTCTCGACGTCGATACCCTTTATCCTGGGTTTGAATCCGTGCTGCAGCATGTTGACTACCTCGTGGCGAGTTCCTCCTGGCCTGCCAAATGGACAGGCGAGCCCGATCCATTCATCGCTTTGGGCTATTTGCAACGCGAATACAATTTTCGTGTCGCGGCCATGACTCTCGGCCACTCCGGCTCGCTCGCGCTTGAGAACGGCGTTTGGGCTTATTCGCCGGCCTTCGAAGTGCCTTGTACCGATACGACCGGTGCGGGCGACGTTTTTCATGGCGCATTCTGTTACGCCATGCTCGCGAACATGCCTATCCAATCGGCCCTGGAGTTCTCCAACGCCGCCGCTGCCATCAACTGCACCGCCATTGGGGCGCGCGGGCACATTCCGAACCTGTCCGAAGTCGAGAACCTGATCCACTTCAACGCCGCGCCACGCCGCGAAGATCGCGAGATTGCCGCTCGCGCCGCGGCTCTTCACGCCCCAGCCCTGAACAAATGATCCCGCTGCGCGCACTCCTGGCCCGTCAATCCGTGCCGATCATGACGTTACTCATCATCGGCTTGAACGTCTTCTTTTTCTTAGACGAGATGGCGCGCCCGATGTATGCGCGGGACGCCTTCATTGAACACTACGCACTCATTCCCGACCAACTCCGTCTCTCCACTTTCATCACGTCCATGTTTTTACATGGAGGCTGGCTTCACCTCATCGGCAATATGTGGTTCTTGTGGGTCTTCGGTTCGCACATCGAGGACGCCATGGGTTCCGCGAAATTCGCGATTTTCTATCTCATCAGCGGCGTCGCTTCCGCTGCGGTCCAGTTCGCCACGAACCTCGGCAGCCCGATTCCCACCATTGGCGCCAGCGGAGCCATCGCCGGCGTGATGGGCGCTTTCTTGATCCTCTATCCGCGCGTGCGCGTAGTCACCCTCATCTTTATCGTCGTCTTCGTCACAACGGTCGATATTCCAGCCGCCTTCATGCTGCTCTACTGGTTCGCCATACAGCTATTGAGCGGTATCACCACCATCAGCAGCGTCACCAATGCGCAAGGCATTGCCTGGTTTGCTCACGTGGGCGGCTTTCTTGCCGGCATTCTCCTCGTGCGCGTCTTCTTGAGCAATCGCCGCCGCTATTCCTACTGATGCACGACTATCGCGACCCGAACGAGCCATTTGAGAACCTGCGGCCTCTCGATGTCCTCGCCATCGCCGCTCACCCCGATGATGTAGAACAAACCTGCGGCGGCACTCTGATCGCAACGGGCGAACTCGGCTACCGAACTGGCGTGCTCGATTTAACGGCAGGCGACATGGGCAGCCGCGGTACGCCCGATATCCGCATCCAGGAATCGCAAACTGCCGCCGAACAGCTGCTACTGAGCTGGCGCGAGAATCTCCGCTGGCCCGATGCGCGTCTGGAGAACACTATCACGGCGCGCATGACGCTGGCCGGCGTCATCCGCCGCTTGCGGCCCCGTGTGGTGATCCTCCCTTATTGGACCGGCCGTCATCCCGATCATTACCGCGCCTCGGAAATCGGCTACGAAGCCTGCTTCCTCGCGGGTTTGCGGCGCCTCGAAGAAGATACCCCACCGCACCGCCCGTTCAAGATCTTGTATTCGTCGCTCTACGCCAACGTCACGCCGTCGTTCGTCGTCGATATCTCCCGCCAATTCGACCGCCGGATGGCTGCACTGCTCAGTTACACTTCGCAATACGGAAATGCCGAAACCGCTTCCGATCTGTTCCCCTCGCATGCAGAGGTGAAAGAGCGCCTGGCCGCCGTCGCCCGCTTCTACGGCAACTTAATCGGCGTAAAATACGGCGAACCGTTTGTGGTCAAGGAATCCATCCAAGTGGACGACATCGTCAACATGCCCGTTCGCAGCATTTAGACCGGCCCGATGGAGCCACGGCAGAGTGGAGCGGGGTGCCGCCGCAAAGCTCCGCTTACTCATACCGCAGAGCAATCAGCGGATCCAGCCGAGCCGCTTTCCGCGCAGGCAAATACGCCGCGATGAGCGCCGCCACGGAGATCACGGCAACAGCCCAAATGCGTGGTCGCCGGATCGAAAGCATTCATCCCGAAAAGGCTCTTCTCGAACAGCCGCGCCAGCGCCGTCGATACCACAATCCCGATGGCCAGGCCTAACGCCACTAGTCGCCACGTTTCAGCCAAGACCATTTGAATCACCTTCCACCTTTCGGCGCCGAGAGCAAGGCGTATTCCAATCTCCGCCGTGCGCCGTGCCGTCATGTACGCCATCACGCCATACAGCCCAATCGCGCCTAATACCAACGCCAAAACCCCAAAGAATCCCGAGATTTCCGCGACTAGCCGCTCCGCGACAAGCTGGTTGTCGATCAAATCATCGGCGCTCTCTA
This sequence comes from uncultured Acidobacteriaceae bacterium, assembly GCA_963849445.1. Classification (GTDB taxonomy): domain Bacteria; phylum Acidobacteriota; class Terriglobia; order Bryobacterales; family Bryobacteraceae; genus Bog-105. The sequence continues at coordinate 226,762 of CAWKHS010000018.1, forward strand.
CGCTGACCACGGGTAGATTGCGATTGAAATCGGCAATGGTCCGCCGCACTGCGGGGATGATGCGTTCAGACGGAGTATAAGTGCGGATCTCGAAGTTGACGAACGAAACTGCACCCGGGCGTTGTAAATAGGGAACGTAGAAACGCCGTTCCGTGGGCAGCCGCAGATCCGACTGTTTGGCGTCACCCACCACCCCAACAATCGTGTACGCCACTCGTTCTTTTCCGATCATCTCGAATAAGTGCCTGCCGATTGCCTGACCATTGCGGGAAATAGAACCTCGCCATCTTCTCGTTAATCACCGCCACTTTTTGCGTGTGTTCGTTATCCTCGAAGCCAATCCCTCTGCCTGCGATGATCCTCGTCCCGACTACCTGGAAATACCTTGGCCCGACGCGATCATAGCCGTTCTGTTTATCCGCGTCCATTCGAGGCTTGTATCCTTCCACCTCGGCGTCGGTCTCGCTTTCTGTTCCGCTGAACAGGCCATTCTCCGAATACGACACCGCCTCAACGCCCGGAATCTGCTGCAATCTTGCGAGCAGTTCCGTGTTCATCTGCACCACTTGCGCATCTTTATAGCCACCGGTTCGCGGGTCCACTCGCAGCAGCAGGAGACCCTTACGTGCATACCCCACGTCTATGCTCCGCAGATTCTTCAACGTGCCCAGGAATAGGCCCGCAAACACCAGCAGCATCACAGAAAGGACAATCTGCGCAACCACCAGCACTCTGCCGAACGTTCGCGAAAAGCCGTCTGGCTGTTGTCCCGTCCGGCTCTCCTTCAAGCTCGAAACCAGATCGAAACGCGTCGTGCGTACAGCCGGAGCCAGTCCAAACAGCAATCCCGAAAGAATCGCGATTCCAGCGGTGAAAGACAACACTGAACCATTGAGTTCCGTGTGCAACGGTAGCGGCCCAGCGGGAGAAATTAGCCGCAACAGCGCATGGCTACCCCAGAAAGCAACCAGCAATCCCAATGCTGCCCCGCTGAACGCAAGCACCACACTCTCTGTCAGCAGTTGCCGCATCAGTCTCCACTGGCCGGCGCCCACCGCCAACCGCAATCCCATCTCCCGTCCTCTGCTCAGAGCGCGCGCAAGCTGAAGGTTCGCCACATTCGCACAACAGATGAGCAGAATTACCCCGACGATTCCCATGAGGATCATCAACGGAAGCGAAGATTCCCGGCGCAAACGCGAAAAGCCCTTAGCCCCTGAGCTCACGCGAATTTTTTCGTGCAGCAAAGTCTCTAACTCCCGTGGGCTCTCATCCCCTTTGTAAAGCTCGCGGACGATCTGCGCGCCCGTTACATTCGCGGCCGCCCGCGCCTGCCGTTGACTGATTCCGCGTTTCAAACGGCCCATCAGCGACAGCCAGCAAACATCACGCTGCCGCAGATAGTCCCGCCCTGGGTTCGCCACCGCCTGCATCGTGATCGGAAGCCAGATATCGGTCGGTGCGCCGACGATATCGCCAAGAAACTCCTCCGGCGTCACTCCGATTACGGTGAAGCTCGACCCGTTGATCGTAAGCTTCCGCCCGATGACCATGGGATTGCGCCCAAACTGCCTTTCCCAATAGCCGTAGCTGATTACGATGACAGGTGCGCCGCCCTCTTTCCGCACTTCCTCGTCCGTGAAGGTGCGCCCAATCAGCGCGTTCACCCCTAACACGACGAAAAAGTTCCCGGTGACGAAGCGGGCTCGCACACGGCTCCCATCCACCGCGTCTCTCCCGCCGGCGGCTAGGTTCAACTGTTCGCTTCGGCCCGTGGCATACACATCGCTGAATACCGTATTCTTGGCTCGAAACTCCTGGTAAAACGGATAGGAGAAGATGTCGGTTCGCGGCGATCCCGCGGAAACAGAGCCTGTCCGCGAGGCATCTCCTATCATCATCAACTCTCCAGGATTTTCGACCGGCAGCGAGCGCAAAAGAAGCGCATCGACCAAGCTGAAGATTGCCGTGTTCGCTCCGATTCCCAGTGCCATCGACAGCATTGCCACAACAGCAAATCCGGGACTCTTGCGCAATACGCGCGCCGTGTAGCGCACATCCTGCATCAGCCTTTCGAGCGACCCCCATCCCCACACATCGCGCGTGACCTCCTTCACCAGCCCCACGTTGCCAAACTCACGCCGCGCTTCCGCTCCCGCGTCTGCTGCGCTCTCTCCGCGTGCTGCACGATCCTGCGCCGCCATGCGAAAGTGGCTCGCGATCTCCTCTTCTAATTCCGCCTCACGCGATCGCCTGCCTCGCAGCCAATCCCATTTGCCCATGCCTCAACCCTCATTCCCCAACGGATCCAATACTCCTCCGATGGCGCCCACCAACTGTTCCCACCGGCTGCGCTCAGACGCTAACTGCTTCTTACCCGCCGCTGTCAGCTGGTAATACTTGGCACGCTGGCTGCTCTCGCTCACCTTCCACTCCGATTTCACCCATCCTTGCTTCTCCAGCCGGTGAAGAGCCGGATACAGTGATCCCGTCTCGATCTTTAGAAGCTCCCCTGAACGGGCGCGAATCGCATTCCCAATTCCGTACCCATGCTGAGGCCCCCACTGCAGCGTTTGCAGAATCAGCATGTCCAACGTTCCCTGCAGCAGCTCAATCCGGTTCTGATACGAGGTCTTGCGCATCTTGGCTGTAGTCATTTGGACGTAGCCATTCTACATCCTTGCATGTAGGCTGTCTACATGCCGCTCTCTCGGCCGGAAAAGCACCTCTTGACATTCAACAGAAGCATCCGCATACTCTTGTTGAGCGCCAACAGAAGCGTTATGTCCGCCGAAAAATCCGATATTCTCCAAGGCACTCTCGACCTCATCGTGCTGAAGACGCTGGAAACTCTGGGCCCAACGCACGGCTACGGCCTTGCGGTTCGCATTCAGCAGGTCTCCACCGATATCCTCCAGGTGAACCAGGGCACCCTTTATCCCGCGCTGCTGCGTCTGGAGCAGAAGGGCTGGATTACATCGGAGTGGGGCGAATCGGAGAACAAGCGCCGAGCGCGTTTCTACTCGCTGACCAGGCCGGGTAAAAAGCAACTGCGGGAAGAAACGGCAAACTGGGAACGCTTCGCGGGCGTGATGCAGCGTGTCCTAGCGCCCGCGGATTAGTCAATGTTCCGCTTATTTCTCTCACGTTTATTCGCTACATTCCGGCCACGAAACCACGAGCAGCGATTGCAGGAAGAGATCGAAGAGCATCTGCATGCACTATCCGCTCGGCAGTCCGAACAGGGGCTCGCGCCGGAAGAAGCCAGACTCGCGGCGCGACGGGAATTCGGACCCATTGAACTGGCAAAGGAACAGTACCGCGATGTGGCGCGTTTTCGCCTCATCGAAAACGTTTGGCGTGACTTCCGCTTTGCACTTCTGCAGTACCGCAAGAACCCGGGCTTCACGGCAGCGGCAGTGGTTTCGCTCGCGCTCGGCATTGGAGCCAATACGGCTCTCTTCTCGTTTGTGAACGCTGTTTTGCTGAAACGTTTGCCGGTGCCAGATGCGGGTCGGCTGGTAGTCCTTAAGAACGCAGGTGAACCGCTAACGCTCAGCTACCAACAACTGAACGAGTTGAACCGGCAGGGAACGGAAATAGACGGCCTATTGGGGACGCACCCGCTCGATATCAGCGTCATTTTCGGCGATCATCCGCAATGGGTCGCGGCCGAGCTTGTGACGGGAGAATACTTCCACACGCTCCAGATCAGGCCGGAGCGCGGCAGATTGCTGACTCAACGCGACCTCGATGACGCTGAGGCCAATCCGGTTTGCGTGATCAGTTACCGGCTGTGGAAAAGCCAATTTCGCGGTGCGGCGGATGTGATCGGACGCACCATTCGCTTGAATACCCGCCCCTACAGAATCGTAGGAGTTAGCCAGCGTGGGTTTACCGGCCTCGATTTGCAGCTCCCGGCGGATTTGCAGATTCCAGCCACCCGGCTCATGGACTACATGCCGGGCTTCTTCGGCATTCCCCATTTCGATTGGAAGTCGCGCCTTTCGCTCTTTTCCGCGCTAGCGCGGTTGAAGCCGCAGGCAACCCGGGCGAGCGCGGCCGGGCAATTGAGCCGTCTGAACCGCCTGTATCTCAAGTCTCTGAAGCGCGCGAAAGACTCGGATGTGCAACTCGCAGATGGCGATGCCGGATTGCACTACTCTTCCAGCCTCGGCAAGCCGGCGTCCATACTTCTAGGAGTATCGCTCGCGGTGCTGCTGATCGCGTGCGCGAACTTGGCCACGCTGCTGTTATCTAGAACCTCGGCGCGCTCCTCGGAGTTTGCGCTGCGTCTGGCGATCGGCGGGTCTCGAGGACGGATTCTCGCGCAGGTCTTAGTCGAGAGCGCACTCCTAGCACTGTTCGGAACGGCAACCGGAATCGCGGTTGCGTATGCCATTGAGCGAACTCTGCTGTCGTTCCTGAACCGCACGGCTCCTGCCATTCACCAGTTGCATGTTGCGCCTGACCGAACCGTTCTGCTCTTTGTCGCGGTCACGTCATGCCTTTCCGTGCTGCTGTTTGGATCCGTGCCTGCACTGCAAGCTGCGCGTACGGCGGCACTCGGCTCCTCTGCTGGAAATACCCGCTCCGGAGCGGCCATGCGCAAGGCGTTCGTGGTTGTACAGATCGCAATGTCGTTCGTGGTTGTGCTCGCCGCCGGCCTCCTTGCAGGAACGCTTCGCAATTTGAAAACGGTCGATCTTAGCTATCGCCCAGACCAGATAACGGTTATCGACATCCGGCCCGCCACTGGCGGGTATTCCGGCGTGCGGGCTGACCGGTTCTATGCGCGCGTCGTGGACCGCGTTCGCAACCTTCCGGGTGTAAAAGCCGCGGCGACAGCCTTCGGCATGGATCTTGCCGGCCCGATGCAAAGTAAGCTCGATGCGCCGGAGCAACGCGGCTCGGCACAGGAGGTGAACCTCTCGGGTGTCAGCCCCGGCTATTTCCAGACTTTCGGCGCCCACATTCTGGCCGGCCGTGACTTTAACGAGGCCGACACGCCCGATAAGCCGCAGGTCTACATCATCAGCGAGCATCTGGCGAAAAGCTATTTCCACGGGGAAAATCCGATCGGCCGCTATCTGCGTCAGGATGGCCGGAACTTGCCGGTAATCGGAGTTGTGTCCGACATTCGTGACCAAGGCCCGCGCGAGACCAGCCTGGACACGGTTTATCAGGATGCGGGGCAATTACTGACATCGAGCTTGACCGTGTATGTCCGCTGCGATGGTCCGTGTGCGCCCCTCCTGCCCACCTTGAGAACTGCCGTCCGGGATGTCGATCCCAATACTCCGATACTCGCCATGCATACACTGCAGACCGAAATTGAAGGCGCGTTCTCTTCCGAAGAAGTGCTCGGGTTGCTTTCGACGCTGTTTGCGGCGCTCGCTATGCTGCTCGTCGGCGGAGGAATTTACGGCGTTCTTTCGTACGCGTTAGCGCGGCGTACGCGCGAGGTGGGAATCCGCATCGCATTGGGAGCCTCGGCGCAAGACATTGCCCGTTTGTTTGTATCGGAAGCGGCGGCCATGATCGTCCTCGGTACGACAATCGGTGTGCCGGCCGCGTTGGCTGCCGTAACGTTGATCAAATCGCAACTGTTCGGCATCGCGCCGCACGATCCAAGAATGCTGGGTGTCTCCATGCTATGCGTCGTAGCCACAATTGTTTTGGCCTCTATCGCACCCATCAGGCGAGCACTACGAATTGCGCCGCAGCAGGCGTTGCGGATCGACTAGCTAGCCCGGCAGCCAAGCGATGCTTGGTCCATACAGAGAGGAAATCGCCAAGCAGTCGCGCGTGCGTTGCCGGGCGTTTCATTAGAAGATAACCCGTTGACTATAAGGTCATCTCGACCTCAGCGTGCAAAAGATGCTGGAAACTCTGGGCCCGACGCAGAAGCTGCCGCTTCTTCCGGCGTCAGTATATCGGTGGAGAGAAGCGAAATTCAGCCGCGTTCGTGCTGACAGAGCGCGGCGACCATCCCGGGAATGCTGTGTACCGTGGCTTCAATCGCCACCTCCAGCGCGTGGTGGCGAACGGTTTCCGAGGCGATGGGGCCGATGGTTGCGATCTTCACATGCCGCAGCGGCTCCGCGCCTGTGATTTGAATCAGATTCTCCAGTGCTGAGGAACTGGTGAAGGTGATCCAGTCTGGATACGGCGCGCTCAGGAGAAGTTTCGCACGCGGCGCCGTGTCCCGGGGCACCACGTTTCTATAAGCCTCCACCACCGTGACCTCGGCGCCGCGCTTTCGCAGTTCGGTCGCGACCACATCGCGAGTGACCGCCGCACTTGGAAGGAGTACACGCAGTCCAGCCATATCCTCCGATTGGAGCGCCTCGACCAAAGACTCCGCAACGTATTTCGCAGGCGTGAGGCTGACAGTAAATCCTCGGCGCTCGGCCGCTTTGCGCGTCTCTGCGCCTATCGTCGCCACGCGAGCGTTGCACGAACTCGCATCGCCGAGTAGTTCGGCAGCGAATGCATCGATTGCGTTAGCGCTGGTGAAGAGGATCCAGTCATAGGTATCACAGTTTGCGGCGGCGGCATGCAATCGGCCTCGATCGAGCGGCGGCGCGATGCCGATGGTGGGCAGCAGGATCACATCGGCTCCGAACTCGCGCAAAGGCGCGGCTAGTTCTTCGGCTTGATGGACGGCGCGCGTTACCACGATGCGCTGGCCTGCAAGCGTGCGCATTACGTACTCTGCGCGAGAATTCGGCCAGCCCCTCTTTCTAAGAGGTCTTCGGCGAGCCCTCGGCCCAGATCTTCGGGCTCCGCGCGCGGCCCGCTCGCTTGGGCTTGGAGCCGATTCCGTCCGTCCGGGGAGATCACTACGGCAGTTGATTCGAGCGTGTCGCCGACAACACGCGCGAAAGCGCCGATGGGCAATTGGCAGCCGCCGCCGAGCGCAGCCAATGTGGCGCGTTCGCAGGTAACGGCCTGATAAGTCGCCTCATGGTTCAGCCGGGAGCATGTATTTTGCGCGGTATCGCCTGCCCGAGTCTGAATGGCAAGCGCGCCTTGTCCCGGCGCGGGACAGACTTGCTCCGGCAAAAGGGTTTCGGCAATCTCTCCCGCGAGCCCTAAACGAACAAGACCGGCGGCAGCCAGGACAATCGCATCGTATCGTCCTTCTTTCAGCTTGCGAAGCCGCGTGTCCACATTGCCGCGAACGGGTTCTAATTGCAGATCGGGTCGCAGCAGCCGCAACTGAGCTGCGCGTCGGCCGGAACTCGTTCCGACCCGCGCTCCTTGCGCCAGGTCCGCCAAGCGTCTGCCAACCAGCACATCGCGCGCATCCTCGCGCTCTGGAATGGCGGCGATGGTAAGCCCCGGTGGCATTTCAGTCGGCAGGTCTTTCAGACTGTGGACCGCGAGGTCGATGGCGCCGGCGAGCAGCGCGTCTTCAATCTCTTTCGTGAACAAGCCCTTGCCGCCGGCCTGCACGAGCGATGCTGTTTGCAGGTGATCGCCGGTGGTCTTAATGATTTCGATGCGGGTGGTTACGCCCAGGCGGTTAAGGCATGACGCTACGTGATGAGCTTGCCAGAGCGCCAGTTGGGAGCCCCGCGAGCCGATCGTGAGTGTTTCAACGGCGGCGGCAAGATCAGTCATGCTCAGCGATCACGCAACCGGAATATGCGGCGCACGGCGCTGATCAATTCTCCCTCGCGCGCGCTCTCGGTATCCATCTGCGAAGCCGCATGGCGCCTCATTTCAGAGATCGGCCCATGCGCAATCTTGTTGACGATGCCCCGTGTCAATCCCTCGATCGCCTGCTCCTGCTCCAACGTCAAGGTGCCGAGACGGCTGCGGTAACGCTCGGTAACATCCAGTCGAATTGCTTCCAGTTCTTCTTGCAGGCTGAGGATGGTTGGGGTGACGTCGCGTTCCCGCAGGCGGGCCTCCAGACGTGCGACCTCCTCGGTCACGATGACTTCCGCCTGCTCGGCCACTTCGTAGCGGGTTTGCATGTTGCGTTCCGCCAGCCGCTGCAGGTCGTCTATGTCATAGAGGAAGGCGTGCTCTACGGTATCGACGGCAGGATCGATATTGCGCGGAACCGCGATGTCGATTAAGAACATGGGCTGATTTTTGCGTGCTTCGATCGCTCGCCTCACCATGTCGCGAGTGAGCACGAATTCAGGCGCCGCGGAGGAGGTGATGACGATGTCCACGTCAGGCAGACGCTGCGGGAAGGTGTCGTAGGGAACGGCCTCGCCGCGAAATACGTGGGCCAATTCGTGCGCCCGTTCGGCGGTGCGATTGGCGATCAAAATCTCGGCCGCGCCGGCGCCCAGGAGATGCCGCGCCGCACCTTCCGACATCTTCCCTGCCCCAACGATCAGAACGCGTTTGCGATGAAGCGATCCGAAGATGTCGCGCGCCAGCTCGACGGCGGCGTAGCTGACCGATACCGCACTCTGGCCGATCTCGGTCTCCGAGCGAATGCGCTTGGCGACGTTGAACGCCCGCATCAGAACCGCGTCGAGTACGCGCCCGATGCTTCCGTGGTCGCGCGCCTGAGCATAGGCCTGCTTCAGTTGCCCGAGGATCTGCGGCTCTCCGACAATCATGGAATCGAGGCTGGCTGCGACGCGAAACAGATGCCGAATCGCCGCCGATTCTTCGAACACGTACAGGTAAGGCCGGATCGATTCGACCGTCAGGCCACCCTCCCCCGTCATGATTCCTTCCACTAAGATTTCGACGGGCACTTGGTCGTCGACGGCGGCCGTGAGTTCCACACGGTTACAGGTGGAGAGAATCAGGGCTTCCCTGGCGCCGCGCGCTTGCATCTGCAACAACGCTCCGCCGATGTCCTCGGAGCGAAAAGCGCACTTCTCGCGCACTTCGACGGGAGCGGTGCGATGGTTGATGCCGACCAGAACCAGCTTCATCGCAACCAAAAGCTCCGCAATCCGATGTGAGTCGCCCAAGTGATGAGGGAACATCCTAGTACGCTGACAGCCAGCCAGGCAATGCGTCGGCCGCGCCAGCCGGCGGAGACGCGCAGGAAAATCATGGCCAGGTAGAAGGCCCACGTGAAGAGGAAGAAGGCGATCTTCGGATTGAGAATCCAGTTCGTCCCGTCGTCGATGAAGGCCCACACGACGCCCGTTACGGTGCCGATCGTGATGAACACGAACCCCGCATTCATGGATTGCGTGATCACGCGGTCGAGGGTCGCTAACGGGGGCAGGCGGTTCGCGGCGGTCGTTGCCTCCTTGCGCTTCAATTGCCGCTCCTGCAAGAGATAGTAGACCGAGGCCACGGCGGAGAGGATCAACGCCGCGTAGCCGATCAAAACGGTGGAGATGTGCACCAACAGCCAGGCATTCCTCATCTGTGGACTGCTCCAACTGGCCACCGGGAACTCGGTCGCACCGATGAGCGTCATGAAAAACACCAGCGGGAACAGGCAGACGGCGAAAATCGCGATCCGGTAATAGCTGTAGGCGAGCAAGAAGAGCACGGCAATCAGAAACGCGCAGAGTGAGCTGGTCTCGTAGAAGTTATTCACGGGCAGGTGTCCCGTTTCGGCCCGGAGTTCCACGATGGACACCAGATGGAACACCGCGCCGGCGCCGAAGGCGACCAGCGCAGGCGTGAATAGCCGGGTGCTGCGGCGGAATAGGTAAATCAGCGCGTACAGGAGACCGCACGCGTACAAGGCTGCGGCCGTGCGCAGCCAGATAACGCTCATAAGCGAGGCTCTTCTTCAGTATAGGGTGCCTTTGCATTGGCATCCTCCCGTCAAGAATCCGACATAACGGCGTCACCTCGGCTGCCTCTCCGGGCTACCTACTGGGGGTATTGGATCATCGAAGTATCAGCCGGTGGTGGTAAGACACCAGGCAAATCCAAGAAGAAGGGAACGCAGTTAAAGCAATCTTCATGAACGAATTTTTGTCAGGCAAACGTGCGCTTGTGACGGGGGCGTCGAAAGGGATCGGCCGTGAGGTGGCCCGGGCGCTGGCCGCGGCCGGAGCCGACGTACTTATTTGCGGGCGTGATCGGGGCCACTTGGATCGTGCCGTCGAGGACCTGCAGCAGGGCGCGAACAGTGGGAGGATAGCCGCGCATCAAGCGGACGTCAGCCGTAGCGAAGAGGTGGCAAAGCTATTCGAGTTCGCCGATCGAGCGCTCGGCGGACTGGACATTCTGGTGAATAACGCCGGAGTCGGAGTGTTCCGCCCAGCCGCTGAACTGACCGTCGAGGAGTGGAATCGAGTGATTGGCGTGAACCTGTCGGGGGCTTTCTATTGTTCGCGGGAGGCGCTGGCACGTTTTCACAAGGCCGGGGGCGGTTCCATCGTGAATATCAGCAGCCTGGCGGGCAAAAACCCGTTCGCGGGCGGCGCCGCATACAACGCGTCGAAATTTGGGCTTAACGGGCTGAGTGAGGCGACCATGCTCGATCACCGGCAGGAGAACGTCCGGGTCAGCTATGTGATGCCGGGCAGTGTCGATACGGAGTTCGGCGGGCACGAATCGCAGGAGAAGTCTCACTGGAAGATCGCCCCCGAAGATATCGCGGAGATTGTGCTGGACATTTTGCGGATGCCGCAGCGTACGCTGATAAGCCGAGTGGAGGTGAGACCTTCCCGCCCCCAAAAGAACTAATCAGAAAAGCCCGAGGAGTATAGGGCCTCATTCAGGTGTGAACAAAGTTGCTGCCTCTGACGATGAATGCAGTAGAAGGCAGGGGAAACAACGTTTGGCAAATGGCTTGCTCAATCATGGTTGAACCCGAAATCTTGGAGAGGCTGCGGTCACGACTGGCGCAACAGTTACCAGAGACTCCGCACGCCAGAAGGAAGGACTGACGTTATGAGCCGGCTACGAAAAGTGCTCGATCCAACCCGGACGGGCCGAGACGCCGAATCTCTCGAGAGAACATTGCTGAGGCTTGTCGTCGGACAAGACGAAGCTGTCGAGCAGATCGTGAATATCTACCAGATGCATTTCACCGGTCTGTCGGCGCCTGGACGGCCCGTCGGCAATTTCTTGTTCTTAGGTCCTACGGGTTCCGGAAAAACTCGCACCGTGGAAGCGACCGCGGAAGCTTTGCTTCACAATCCGCGCGCCGTGGTCAAAATTGACTGTGCCGAATTTCAGCACAGCCATGAAATCGCAAAACTGATCGGGTCGCCTCCAGGGTACCTGGGCCATCGTGAAACGCACCCGCTTCTGAGCCAGGAAGTCATCAACCAGCATCACACCGATTCCGTCAAGTTGAGCTTTATCCTTTTCGATGAAATCGAGAAGGCGAGCGACGCACTATGGAACCTGCTGCTGGGCATCCTCGATAAAGCCACACTTACTTTGGGCGACAACCGCAAGGTTGACTTCTCCCGTGCCATGATCTTCATGACCAGCAATCTGGGCGCAAGCGAAATGAGCGCACTGGTTTCCCCGCGGCTCGGATTTCATCAGGCGATCACTGCCCATCAGCCGTGCATTCCGGATGAAGAACTCGCCAAAAAGATGTCTAGAAGCGGCGTAGAGGCAGCACGTCGCAAATTCACCCCCGAGTTCATGAACCGCATTGACAAGGTCGTTGTCTTCAAGCCGCTGGGTGAACCCGAACTACGCCGCATCCTCGACCTCGAACTCGGCCAGGTGCAGCAGCGCGTCATGCTTTCACCCGCGGAGAAATCGTTCGTCTTTACCGTCTCGGAAGGCGGCAAGAACTTTCTCTTGCAAGAGGGTACTGATGTCAAATACGGCGCCAGGCATTTGAAACGTGCCATTGAACGCTTGCTGGTGCATCCCTTGTCCAATCTGATGGCCACCAGCCAAGTTGCCTCGGGCGATTGGATTCAAGCCGATTTCGACGCGGAACGAAACTGCCTCGTATTCATGAAGGAAGCCGAAGGTCTGGAAGTCCACGCCATGGCTGCCCTGATGGGAGAAACCGCACGCGTCCCGGTGGCCGCCGCCGCAGCCTCCGCTCCGCCGGACATGATCAAGACAGTGACAGCGGGAAAGTCTTCGAAAAAATAACTTATCCTCGGTAGCCGGACGTTTTTTTCGGGAACATCCGGCTCACGCGTTCACTCGCAGCGCCCGCGCGTACAGCGATATCCTAGCCTGTCATTTCCCAGTCTGTACGTACGGCCCCAGCTTGTCGTTGAGATCGATACGAAGATCAGGCGCCCCTTCGGGCATGGGCCCGATTCTGCGAAACACTCGCAAGGTCGCTGCGGTCGCTAGGCCACTGACAGGTTGCCAGACGCTTGGATCGCTCTCAAGAGCTAACGCAAGCTCCTGCATGTGCTCCGGTGCCTTGGCGGGTTCCATCAGGACGACTCCAACGTGCGCACGATCCAAAAACGCCGATACTGCCGCAGCATTTGGGAATCGCGTTTGATAGTGGCTGCCAGACCAGGAACTCACAGCCAACACCTTACTGGCGCGCAGAACAAAACATTTCAGTTGCGGATCTCTCAGCGCCATTTCGGCGATAAACGCACCTTCGGGAATAGCGCCGCCGGCTACCAGATAAACATCGCTTGTGCTGCCCGGAAAGCGAGCCTCGCGCACCAGTCGGTGACAGAGCAGATCCGGCTTCGTTTGGACGGCCAGCAGATTCCGGCCAATCGCAACGCACGCAATCAAGGTCCACACCACTGTCATGACCTGCGCCGCGATTGAGCGGCCTAGCAGAATGTTCGACAAATAGCGCCACGCGGCGCCGAACAGAACTGCCACGACCGGCATCGCCACAAGCAGATAACGCTCCTCCAACGAAACATTCACTAGAGACGCGAAAAGCCAATTGGAGAGGAACAGCGCGAGCATAGCCAGCGGGGCCGGCGAGGAGGCCCTCAGGCGAAAGACGGCCACCGCGCCCACCAGCGCCACTGCCGCGACCGCCCAACCGGCTAGAGAGCAGACTTGGTAGAAAGTCCGCCAGGCGTGTTCAAAGACGGTGGCCGCCGTAGAGGGCTCCGCCTGCCCGAGCGCTCGCGGCACGAACAACGCCACGGCTGCCAGCGCCACAATAACGAGTACCCACTGCGTCCTGTATTTGCTTCGGCCCAACAGCAGCGCGGCGACTGCGGGCACAAAAGCGAGCGCCGCCCCCCGTCCGTGTACGGCCAAGGCGCAGAGTGCGAACAGCAAGAATGTCAGTAAGTAACGTCTGCGGCGCTGCTCGAGAAATACTCCATATGCGGCGACAGCCCAAAACGCAAAAAGCGCTAGGAGAATATCGGTCTGCACCGAAAAAGCAGCAATCTGCACAACTGGGCGAGTCGCTAAAACAGCTGCAGCCAAAAAGGCCACCAACCTCCCCGCGTCTCGCCTTACCCACAGAAACACGCTCACGGTGAGAGCAGCGCTTACCACTGCTAGAAGCGAGACCAGGGCAGCGCGGCTGCGTCCGAAGATGAGCATCCAAAGCGCCTCGCTGATGTGAAACCCCGGCGGCCAATGACCGATCGCAACCTTCGGATAGTGCAGGTAGTACGTCTTGGCAAACTGCAGCGGATTATGCGGCAGATCGCGGACGAGATAGTCGTGCACCATCAGGCTCGAAACGACGTGCGCGGGTTCATCCTCGTCGGCGGCGAAATCGCAGTGGTACGCGCCAGAGGCATATTGGACGCCGCAAACCAGGACGACGAGCGCCAGCGCTGCTAAAAGATCCCAACGTCTGACGTTCATGGCCTCGACGAATCCCTGAAAGGGATGCCGAGTAGCCACCGCCGGCGCTGTAGCATTCACGCGACAATTCTTTCACAGCGGACTGCGACACCTAAGTGGAAAGCTGTACTTCTTGAGTACGTCGCGGCAAGATCCCCGATTTGTGCGCGTTTATAACCTTCCGATGCGCCGAACGTCGGCCGTACCGCCATGAGAGCTCGCTATCGCTCTTTTTCAGGCTGAGAGGCTTACATGGGCTCGGGCTGCAAAACTGGCGGACCAAACGCAGCTCGATTTTCAGAAAGCATTGGCTTTGCGCCGCATCCCGATTCACTATGGCTCCGAGGACTTGGATGAGGATCTTCAGGCGATTCGTCAGCCATACCGACTGTGAGTACAAAATATGAGCGACAATGAATTGAGCCTTATGGGTGCCCATTTAGAGCTTCCCGAACCACTCATTCGCGTCATTCAGACGACCGCTGCGGCCGAACATCTCACGCCAGAGCAGTTCATGCAGAAGCTCGTAGATAAGCATCTCGAGAACAAGAGCTGGCAGGAACTGCTCGAGCGGGGACGCCGGCAATCAGAGGCACTCGGATATACCGAAGACGACGTCGACCGGCTCATCCACGAGCACCGCGGCGAAACACGACAGTCCACGCGATAGCTCGTGCTGCGAGTCACCGCCGATACCAACATTTACATTTCAGCGCTTCAATTCGGGGGTCAACCTCTCCGCCTGTTGGAGCTTGCGCGCGAGGAGAAGATTGTTCTCACTACCTCGGCTGCCATTCTGCAGGAAATTGCGGAAGTCTTGCGAGACAAATTCCAACGCAGCGAGCATGACATTGAGCAAGCCATGCAGCACGTGTCCCACATCGCCGAGACGGTAATACCGTCAGAGAGGGTCAATGCAGTGGCAGACGACCCGGACGACAACGCCATTATCGAGTGCGCTCTTGCTGCAGAGGCAAATGTCATCGTCTCTGGCGATCGCCACCTGCTCAGCCTTGGCCAATTTGGCGGAATTCAAATCATGAAGGTGGCCGACTTTTTGGAGGCAATTATCGGAACTGCTGCTGAAAAGCCATAGGATCCGAGACTTTTGCATCCGTGCGCTCGATGGCGGCTGGAGAGACGTGGGCCTGCATTCGTGAAAGTTGGCGCCCTGGTGCGTTATCGTCCCGAAGACTTGGATGCCTGGCTGAGCGCGCTTCCAACTGGCGGCTGCGTTCAAAAGAGCCCGAGACGCTATTGGCAAGTGTGTGGCGGCTATGGTCATTCGCTACGCCAGTTGCACGACCTTGGATTTCCGAAGGCGGGAGTCACGGGTTAGGAGCGGAATATCATGCGTCAGACTCGTAGCCGCGATGATCTCGTCCGCGGGATCGGACTGAAAGTCTAGCGCACGGAGATTCAGGCACACTTGGCGCGTAATGGGCCAGACATGCACCTGATCCACCGCAGCGGCGAACGTTTCATGATCGAGTCCATAGGCCAGGCGACCGAGTTGATGCAGTTTGGCGATTTCCCACAGGACAATGGCCGAGATACTCCATTCAGGATCTGCGGTGAGGACGTTTCGTTCGCGTCGTGTGAGCCTTTCCTCGAACGCCTTGATCAGAATATGAGTGTCCAGATTCAGCATCCCAAGCAACTCCAGTCGAAAAGAGATCGTCTTGTGGATTCGACGCGAGCCCTTTCATGATTCCAATGAGGTCGGAGCAGGAGGAAGGTATAGGCGTAACCTTCGCTACCGGCCGTCCGCGTTTAGTAATGAGAATGCCATCTGCCGGCAGGCCATCCAACAACTGCAAACACTGCTGCCGAAAATCACTGACGTTCAACGTCTTCACGTCTAAAGTGTACAGAATGTTGTACATCTCAGCAAATCGCTCAATATAGGCTAGGCACTATACCTTTTGAAACAGAAGAATTCCAACCGATGATAGAAGTTCGCCTCGGCATCAAACCCGCGAAACCGTGATCTTCGTCAGCGCCTTCGGCTGCCCCCATCCATGGCGTAAAGCCGAGTTAAGGTAATGCGTTCTTGAGATCAGTCGGTCGGGCTGCCATAGAAGTTAAGCTGAACCTCTAGCGAGCCGGGATTTTGGTCGGGGCGGGAGGATTCGAACCTCCGGCCTCCTGGTCCCGAACCAGGCGCTCTACCAGGCTGAGCCACGCCCCGAACTGTTCCAGTCTAGCAGCCGCGCGAAACGCTCAATTCACTTTCTTGAGTTCGTCGGCGAGGCCGCTGAGACCCTTCCGGCGATAGATGTCGGCCAGCCGCTGCTGCTCGGGCGAGGTGGCGAGGGCACGCCGCAGCACGGGATCGGAGGTTGCTTCGTCGATATCCAGGCGGCTGGGAATCCACAATTTGCCGTCGGAGAACTCGACGTCCCCGACGAACGCCAGGAGCGCGCCAATGAGCATGGGCTGTCCCGTTGAGCGAGAAAAGCGCAACGTCCCCGGTTCGCGCATGGTCCCCATCTGGATCGGAGCGAGATTCAACGCTGAAGGAACGTAGCCGGCCACAAAATCTCGGCCGCGTTCATCCTGCACAATCCAACCCATCTCGATGCTGCGCACATTCTGCTGCGAAGTGTTCTTCACTTCGATCTGAGGCGCCCTTACCTCATTCCCGGAGATACGAGCGGCGCCGCCCAACGGCTGCACGGGCGAACTCCGGAACGAAACAGCGCCGACGTTCACGGCCTGTTCCGGCCGCGAAGATTGGCGGGCGTTCTGGAGGAGCTCAAAGCCGAGCTGCTGCGGGTTGAAATCCTCGATGCCGAAATTGAGCTCCTCCCGGAGTTGCGCGGTTTTTCCGGTTTGCAAAAGCGTCTCAAGGTAGCGACGGTCGCGCCGTGCTTCGAGCTCATAGACAATCAGGGCGCGTTTGGATTTGACTTTATCCGGCCCATAGGCGGAAAGATCTTTGAAGAGCGCGCAGTCGAGGGAAACCTGCACGACAGCGCCTTCATTCTTTCCCACGCTGAACGGACGCAGCAATTCCATATCGATGCGCACCGGGAAGACTTCTCCCGGCTCGACATCCATGCTGGGAACTGTCACGGAACCTTTACCTGCAGGCGTAAGATCTTCCGCTTCGACGCGCAGGGTTAGGCCGGAAATGACTTTGCTGCCGATATTCTGGAGCAATAAGGAGGCGTGCAGATCGAGCGCCATCGAGGCGCCCTTTACACGTACCGTGCTCTGGCCCAAGTTCTCCGAAACGGGAAGAACCGGCGAATCGTGTGGGAATTCGACATCCAGCCAGCGTGCCGAATCCGCTGCAAAAATAGGGCCGCACACGCTTAATGCGAAAACGGCTACAGCGAACAGGCGCTTTGAGCTACTGCCCATAAACGTTCGTAATGGTCACTTGGCCGGTCTGTTCATCCACGTAGCGCGCCTCCACGGCGGAACTGCCGGACACAGTCACCATGGCGGAAGGCGGGTGCAGGATGGTCAGCGTGGCGCCTTGTGAACCGACCGCGATGCCGTCTGGGGTAGTGCGCACGATGGTTCCGGTGATGTCCTGTCGTTGCGGGGCCAACATGCGCTGCAGCGAGGCGATTAGATGCGTGGTTTGTTCCTTAGGGATATGCGTCATCCATCCGGCCACGAACAACGCGGCCAACGCTGTGACGAACGCGCCGCGGCGCAGATACACGCGGCCACTTCCGACCTTGTCCACGCAGCGGGCGGCGGCTACTCCGACCGCTATATTTCCGAGCATCTCGCGCTCGAGCCTCTTCCAGTCGGTGATCGCTTCGAATGCGGTTAGGGTTTGACCGGTCGCCTCGCGCTTCAACTCAGCTCTGGCCGATCGAAACAGCATCACCTGACGTTCACACTCGCTGCAGCGCCGCAGATGGCGTTTAACGCGCAAGCGCGTGATAAGCCTGACGTCGCCGCCTTCAAAAAGCGACAGAATCTGCAGGCTGGGGTGACTTTCGGCGGAGACATTTGCCTGTTTCATAACGACTTCTTCGCCTCTAGATAACGCTTGAACTTGATGCGCGCATTCGCGATGTGCGAGCGCACAGTGGCCATGGAGCAGTTCATCTGAGCCGCCACCTGCTCAGCGGGAATATCTTCTACGTCCCGCAGCAGAAGAGCCATTCTTTCGCGCTCCGTCAGTCCTGCCAAGCCGCCGTCTAAGTGCAGCTTACGCTCGCCTCGCAGCAGCACTTGTTCGGGACTGTCGCCGGGAGCAGTGCGAGTTTCCGCCAATTCGCTGACATCCGTGTAGGTGAACTTCTTCCTGCGTCTGAGATAGTCAATCGCGGTATTAGCGGCGATGCGCGAGAGCCACTGCGTCCTCTTCTCCAGATCCTTGACTTGCGATTGCCGTTGCAGCGCCTTAATAAAGGTCTCCTGCGTCAGGTCCTGAGCGTCGTCCACGTTTCCGACAATTCGATAGATCAGGAGAAAGATGCGGCGCAGGTTCTGCTGAACGAACTGCGTTTGAAGATCCGATTCGCTGTGAAGCTGAGAATCGGAAACGGGAGGCAGAGGGTCGCTCACGTATTCCTCCGGTCGTAGCAGAGCCACAAGGCTGGAGACGCCTTCGGTGCCGTAGCTACTCTTTTCCCGTTCCATTCCCCTATGAAGGAAAGACGAGAACCGTCGGGAAACGTGCAGGACGGCCGAGGCATCAACGTTATCTTAAGTCTATATGAGAGCTGTGGCCGTCATCGGGATCGGAAAAACGGCTTTTGGCGCATTTCCGGACCGCGATTTGCGGTCCTTGGCAGTGGAAGCCATTCAGAATGCGCTGAGCGATGCCGGGGTGAGCGCGCCTGCCATTCAAGCCTTCTACCTGGGAAATTTCGCTGGTCCTTCGTTCGTGGGACAGAACCACTTAGCACCGTACGTCGGGACGGCTGCGGGTTTTGAGGGTATTCCTTGCACCCGTATCGAAGACGCTTGCGCCTCCAGCGGGTCCGCGTTCTTCCACGCCTGGCAAAGCGTTGCCGCTGGTGCCTACGACATGGTTGTGGCAGCGGGAGTGGAGAAGATGACTTCGCAAGCCACGCCGCGCGTCACCGAAATTTTGGCCGGTGCGGGCGACATGTCGAGCGAAGGGCGCGCGGGAGCCACCTTCCCTGCCCTATTCGCCATGATTGCGCGCCGGCACATGCATGAGTTCGGCACCACGCGCGAACAACTGGCTGCAGTAGCGGTGAAGAATCATGCTAACGGCGCCAAGAATCCGCACGCGCACATGCGCAAGGTGATTACGTTGCAACAAGCGCTCGCCGGTAAGCCGGTGGCCGAACCGCTGACGGTCTATGACTGTTC
The DNA here is from genome assembly GCA_963849445.1 of uncultured Acidobacteriaceae bacterium. GTDB lineage: Bacteria > Acidobacteriota > Terriglobia > Bryobacterales > Bryobacteraceae > Bog-105. The sequence goes on from CAWKHS010000018.1 coordinate 245,743, forward strand.
GCTAATCAGCGATGGGGCTGCCGCTGTGCTCTTGGTTCCTGCAGATCAAGCGCACCGCTACACAACGCGATTCGCGCGAGTCCTAACCGTGGTGCAAACCTCCGATCACGTCGCGTTAGACTCCAAGCGAGACATAACGGTTTTTCCCGCCGTGAAGCTCGCAGCCGAGAAGGCATACGCCACGGCGGGGGTTGGGCCCAGAGATATAAACCTTGCGGAGCTTCATGACTGCTTCACCATCGCCGAGATCGTGGCAAGCGAAGACTTAGGATTTGCAGCAAAAGGCGAAGGCGGCCCATTTGCGGCGGCCGGCTGCTCCGCGATAACCGGATCGTTGCCGATTAACGCGAGCGGCGGTTTGAAATCCAAGGGGCATCCGGTGGGCGCGACGGGCGTGGGTCAGATCTGCGACGTTGTCATGCAGCTGCGTGGAGATGCGGGAGAGCGGCAAGTGCCGCGGCACAAGCTCGGGCTTGCGCAAAATTTGGGTGGGTCGGGCGCTACTTGCGTCGTGAGTATTTTGGGAGCAGCCTGATGGCGACTGAATCGACGGCAACTGAATCGCGCGAGGGCGTTGTGTATACAGAGACCATCGTTCATTCGCCGCCTGAACGATATGCGGCGGATGCGCCGTATCAGCTCGCCATTGTCGATCTGGATAACGGCGAGCGCCTGACGGTGCGGATCCTCGGCCGTGAGCCGAATGAACGAGCTCACGTCGGAGAGCGAGTAGGGTTCGTCGAGCAGCGAGACGGCGTTTCCTATTACCGCAAACGCTAGTGTGCGCCCGCGGGCGCGCCACGCGCCTTGACTCGCTTTAAGCACCACACGATCGGAACGCAGCAGAAGCACGCTAGCGCCATGTACCGGAAATCGTCCACATAAGACCAGAGTTGCGCCTGTGTGTTTATAATTCGTTGCACTTGACCGATGGCCTGATGGTGCGCGGTAACCCGGTCTGAAAACGCGGAAAAGGCGGTCTGAAATTGACTCAAGCTCTGCTGTACTCTCGGCAGAGTGGGCGCTAAATTGTGGGAAAGTTCGGTCCGATGCAACTGCTCATGCCGGGCCAGGATGGTCTGAGCGACGGAGATCCCGACACTTCCCCCAATATTGCGCAGCAAATTGTAAAGACCGCTGCCATTGCCCACGCTCTCCGGCTTTAAGTCGCCGAGCGTGACCACGGAAAGCGGAACGAACACGAGACCGAGCGAAAATCCGCTGATAATAATGGGCCACGTGAGGGACCAAGGCGACACCTGCAACGTGATGGTGCCCCACACGAGGCTGCAACACGCGAAGATTGTGAACCCGGTGGACACAAGAACCCGCGTATCGAGTTTAGATACCAGCAGGCCGACGAGCGGCATGGCCACAATGGAGCCGAGTCCGCGCGGCGATACCACCAAGCCCGCGTTCCAAGCCGAGTAATCCATCAGCGACTGGAAGTAAAGCGGCAGTATTGTAACTGCCGAGTAAATGGCGGCTCCGAACATGAAAATGAGTAAACAGCCAAATGTGAAATTACGATTTTTGAAGATCGATAAATCGACCAGCGTCTTCTCACGCGTGAGTTGTGAAACCACGAAGAAGCTGAGGCAAACAATCATAATGACGAACGCCCAGCGCACCCACACTGCGCCAAACCAATCGTCCTGCTGGCCGCGATCCAGAATGATCTGCATGCAGCCGAGCCCGACGGCGAGCAACCCGAGTCCAATGCCGTCGAGCTTGCCTGCTTTGGCGTTAGTGATATAGGGCGGATCTTTCACGAACCGCATGATGAGAAAGATGGCGAGAACGCCGACCGGAATATTGATGTAGAAGGCCCAGCGCCAGGAAAATGTATCGGTAAGCCAACCGCCCAACGTGGGCCCCAGCACCGGAGCAACCACCACGCCCAGTCCGAACATCCCCATTGCCATGCCGCGCTTTTCCGGCGGAAAGCTTTCCGTGATAATCGCCTGAGAGAGCGGCTGCAGCGCGCCTCCGCCCGCACCCTGCACGAGACGAGCGATCAAGATCGTCACCAGACTTGTCGCCGCCCCGCAAAAGAACGAAGAGATCGTGAAGATTACGATCGACGCGATCAAGAACCTCTTGCGGCCGAAGCGCAGCGAAAACCAGGCGCTGGCGGGCAGGATCACTGCATTCGACAGCAAGTAAAAAGTCAGTACGTAGCTGGCTTCATCGTAGGAAGCTGACAAACTCCCCGCGATGTAGGGCAGGCAAACCGATGCAATGGAGGTGTCGATGACCTCCATGAAAGCAGGCAGGATGACCGCCATGGCGATCAGCCATGGATTCACGCCGGGCAGGCGATTTTCTGCTGAAGTATCTCTTGCGTTTGCCATTCGCCAGACGGGAGTTTGGCCGCTTCATGGCGTCCAGTCCATCAGATACAATCCGCGCTGTCCGAGTTTCGGGCGATCTGTTAAGACGTGAACTATTTGACAAACCCCAACTTCTTCAAGTCGGGTTCGGGCAGAGGTTCGTTGAACTGCGCTTGCCCGAATGTTTGCTTTACGTGTCCATCGATCAGCGCGACTCCAAATGGCGGATCGACGAAAGTGAACGTCTTCCGTAGTTTTGCCGTTTCGGTACTTGTCCCAGCCTTGAAATTCGTGTCCTGCAAGAAATCCTGAGCAAACTGGGGATCATGCGTTGGCATACCCACAATTTTCGTATCGCCCCAGTTCAACTTCGACATGAACCGTGCCGCTGCGATGCAATGGGAGCATTCCGGATCGTAAAAAAACAGAAAGACTTTTCCATTCGTCAAGTTCTCGGGCTTGCCGTCCACGATGAGCGGCGTCGGTATTTGTGCGTGCCCCCGATGGGTCGCGTTCAGTCCGAAGCTCAATCCCGCTAGCACAATCAATGAAAGAAAGGCGAGCGCTGGAGCCTTCAGAGCGCGAACTCGCGGCGACCAAAGATAAGCGACGATGCCAAACAGCAGCATGATGCCATCGCCGACAAAAAAGCCCGGCCCTACCGTTCTCTTGATGATGGGGAAACAACTGCATTCGTGTCCCACAAGCACGTTGTAGTAATAAGCCATCCAGCAGAGAAAGAAAACGATCAGCGCAGAGCCAAGCAAGCCGCCCAAACGGCGAAACCGTGGAACGAACAAGAACAACGCGGCAAGCAGCTCCAGCGTTCCGAGCGAGGCGGCTCCAATGGCGCCCAAACCCGCCGGAACCTGAGCTTGCTCCAGCACTTCCCCCGTTTGGAATGGGCTCAGCACTTTCCACGCGCCCGAGACAAGAAAAATGATCCCCAGCAAGATAGCCCCAACCATCGCGGCCGTTCGCTTCCACCCGAGCGTCTGTTCAGTCATAGCTTCCACGGATTGTATTCTTAATTGTTACGCAGACACCCAAAGCTCGTCCAAACTTCGTTACAAGTGCACTGATGGTCTGCTGTTGCCTTTGTGCGGCACATGCGGTCGCAGCGGACGCAAAGAAAATCGATGCCGAGGTGAAGTCCATCACGAAGTCGGCGATTCTGATCGACACGCACAACGATATTCCCAGCTTTACAATCGATGGCGCAAATATCGGCAACTCGCCTAAGACGCAGACGGATATCCCTAGGCTGCGGCAGGGCGGAGTGGGCGCGGTTTTCTTTTCTGTTTACGTCGCGGCGACCTATGTGGACGGGAATCATTCCGCCAATCGCGCTCTACAGATGATCGACACCGTGCAGCATGACATCATCGATCGCTACCCGAACGATTTCATGCAGGCGTATACTGCGGCTGACATTGTGAAGGCGCACCGGCGGCACAAAATCGCGGCGCTGATGGGCATTGAGGGCGGCCACGCCATTGAGGACAGCCCCCGTTTGCTGCGCGATTACTACCGCCTCGGCGTCCGTTACATGACTCTGACCCACTGGAACACGAATGATTGGGCGGATTCGTCCGGCGACATCGACAAACCCGGCGTGCAACATCATAACGGGCTCACACCCTTGGGCAAACAAATCGTGCTGGAGATGAATCGCCTGGGAATGATGGTGGACATTTCGCATACCGCGGACAAGACCTTCTACGACGCACTTGAAACCAGCCGTGCGCCAATAATCGCATCGCACTCTTCCAGCCGCGCGGTGACGAACGTTCCACGCAACATGACAGACGACATGATCAAGGCGTTGGCGCGGAAAGGCGGCGTGATCCAGATCAACATCTATTGCCGCTTTGTATCGCAAAAGGCGGCTGACGCTCCGCAGGGTGCGCCGGTAAGCGCTACACTCGCCGATGTGGTGGCGCATATCGATCACGTAAAGCAAATCGCCGGTATAGACGTCATCGGTATCGGGACGGATTTCGACGGCATAAGCTGCGCGCCTCAAGGACTGGAGGACGTTTCGAAGTTTCCGAATCTGACGCGCGCTCTTCTGGAGAAAGGCTACTCACCGGCCGACATCAAGAAGATCTATGGCGGAAATACCTTGCGCGTCATGAGGCAAGTGGAGAAAGTATCCGCGCAGATGAAATCCGAAGCCGCGCGTTGACTACTCGGCCGCTTTCACATCAGGATGCTTAGACATCGGTTTCAAGATGTCATCGAGGAACGTTGCTGCATGTTCCTGGCGCACCAAATGAGGGTACTTTTCGCCGTCGTGGTAGTCCAGTTTCACCACCCTGAAGAATCCCGTGTTTTCGACAATGAGCTCAATGGGCTGTGTGGCGCTCCGAGACTCGCGGATGGCCCGGCGCAGCACTTCATCGCTGGCCGCGCGTCCGTTCACGGCGACAATTTTCATCGTCGGGCCTAATCCCGCCTGGTACGCGATGGAGCCTACGAGCACATCCGAAATCGTGTTATCCGCAACGCGTATTCCGAGCGAGTACCAGGCGTTGACGCCGCGATCCCGCGAGTCTGCCGCTCGGATATAGTCATTCTGCTGGTCTGTATATTCGAGCCGGTAGCCGCCATTCGTAATGCCACCGAGCGGCGCGTGCGGCGATTTGGATGTGAGGCGCTCGTGCAGAAAACTGGCCCAATCATTGGGCTGAATCGCATTTAGGTTCTTGACAATGTCGTCGAACGTGTAGGGAAATACGCGCGGGGGCGTGTTGCCGCCCACGCCCAGGAAGCGCCCGCAGAAATCGTTCAGCGACTTCTTGCCATGCGACAAACTGCGGATCGTAGTATCGACATCCAGCCAGATAAGTTCCCCTTCGGGATAGTAATCGACGGAGCGGCGCCAGTTATCCCACTGTTCGGTGGTTTCGTACAAGATCTGCGCGGCCGTGGCCGTGTCCTGCAGATCGCGCCAAGTACGTCCGGGCCGGTGATCCAACTCCGCGGCGGATGCCGCTAAATAAGAGCGATACTGCTCATCCGTCCAAAGACCGCAGCGGGCCGCAAGCACGTCGCCGAGGTACTGCGTCAGGCCTTCGTAGACCCACAGCAACTCGCCTTTCATCGGCTGTTGATAGTTCGACGTCGCCAACCCTGCCGGCCGGCGATACTTTCCGTTCCAGGAGTGGGTAAATTCGTGCGGCAGTAAATCCGCCGAGAGCATGCTTAAGTCCTCATCGAGGAACATGCGCGCGTCCACCCGGTCATCGCTCGATTGATGGTGCTCCAGCCCGAAGTGCGCTACGTTATCGCTTAGCGTGAGCAGAAAATGATAGCTGTTGTAGTGGCGTGACGCATAGAGCAGCCCGGTCTCGCGTACCAGATTACTGAAGGCGGCTAACTGGTCACTGCTCACGTCCAGATCTTCGGGTCCGTCGGCTGCCATGTCGAGATAATGCTTGGGCGTGATCTCGGGAGCGAGCGGGATTTCTTTGAAGAAACGTCCGGCGAGCAAGGGGGAATCGACCAACATGTCGAGCGGTACCGGCCGGAAATGCGTCGTGTTGCCGCTGCTGTTCGAAGGCGTGAGCGCCGTGCCGAATTTCCAGCCGTCGGGTAGCGTGACGGACGGTTCGAAGGTGACGTCGGCCGCATTTAGGCCGGCCGGATAAAGAACCACCTCATTCCAACTCGCGACGCACAAGTTGGCGTTGGTGGAAGCGCCCGCCGAAAAGCCGCTGGCGGCTGCCGTGGCGAGGAAATCGACTTTCGCCTCCAAAGTTCGCACTCCGGGTGGCACCGTCAAGTGGAACGTGAACATGTTGACGTCATCCCGCTGCCAGGCAAGCGTTTGTCCGTTCGCGACGAAAGTGATGCCGGTGAAATTGTCGATGGGACCGCTTGGGCTATGCTCGCCGGGAATCCATTCCGGATAGACCAGGGTTAGTGGCCCAGGCTGCACGGGAATGGAAAGCTGTGCCCGCAAAAACTTCCGCGGAGCATCGGTCAAATCGAGAGAAACCGTGATCGGCCTGCTTCCTTGAGCGAATGCACAGGCGGTGCAAACGAACGGCAGCAGATAAGACAAGATGCGCTGATACAACTTCCCATCATAAGCGTGCAGAACGGCGATCCTATCTTAAGTAGCGGATGCCGAACGGGTTCGCTATCATAGGAGAGTTCGGATCGTCTTCCGTATGGCTGTCCGTGCGCCCAGCGGGTTCCCGCTAGCGGCGCGCGTTCCCTGGAACCGCAAACCCAAACCGAAAAGGCCTTTGATTTATATGTACGCTGTGATTGAAACAGGCGGCAAGCAATACCGTGTAATGCCGGGGCAGACCATCCAGGTGGACACAATTGCTGGTGACGTCGGCGCCGACGTGGAGTTCGATCGCGTTCTAGCGCTGTCGAACGAAAGTAACGAATTAGTCTTTGGCGATGCGCTGCGCAGTGCGCGAGTGCGAGGAAAGATTGCCTCCCACGGCCGCGGGGACAAGATTCTGGTGTTTAAGTTTAAACGCAAGAAGCAGTACAAACGCACCATCGGCCACCGGCAGAATTACACGCGCGTGGAAGTGCAGGAGATTCTCGCTTAGGGCGACGCTTGCGTTAGCCGATTCAGGAATTTGTCTCGTAGGTAAAACATGGCACATAAAAAAGGTTTAGGCAGTTCCAAAAACGGGCGCGACTCCAATTCGCAGCGCCTTGGCATCAAAGTGTTCTCCGGCCAGTTCGTGACAGGCGGGTCCATCATCGTGCGCCAGCGTGGCACAAGGTACAAGCCCGGTAAGAATGTCGGCTTGGGCAAAGATGACACGTTGTTCGCCACAATACCCGGCGTCGTCGAGTTCCGCGACCGCGGTCGCCTCGGGAAGTTTGTAAACATCGTTGCGGCGCAGGCGTAGCATTTCCTCTGCCGCGCCCCTCTCCTATACAGCCGGAGCCGCTTTGGCTCTGATCCCTCATCCCACGTGCAGTTCATAGACGAAGTTCTTATTTCCGTTAAGGCCGGCGACGGCGGCAACGGTTGCCTCGCGTTCCGGCGCGAGAAGTTTGTGCCGCGCGGCGGCCCGAGCGGTGGTGACGGTGGGCGTGGCGGCGATGTCACCTTCGTCGCCAGCGAACATCACAACACCCTACTGCATTTCCGTTTCAATCCTGAGCACACCGCCGAACGCGGACGCCACGGCGAAGGCAGCCAACGAACCGGGCGCGAGGGCGCCTGCGTCGAACTCCCCGTTCCGGTTGGCACGATCGTCTACAATGCCGAAACCGGCGAACAGTTGGTCGATTTCACCGCGCCTGGCCAGCGCTTTACGGTGGCCCATGGAGGCCGGGGCGGTCGCGGCAACGCGCGCTTCGCAACGTCTACTCATCAGGCGCCCACCGAGCATGAAGAAGGCAAACCCGGTGAAGCGTTCAAGCTGCGATTGGAACTGAAGCTGCTCGCCGACGTAGCGCTCGTCGGATTTCCTAACGCCGGTAAGTCAACCCTGATTTCGCGCCTCTCAGCAGCCAAGCCGAAGATTGCCGATTATCCATTTACTACGCTTGAGCCCAATCTCGGCGTTGTCGCGGCAGGCGACCGCACCTATGTCCTCGCCGATATCCCGGGCCTGATTGAAGGCGCGCACGAGGGCCACGGGCTGGGAATTCAATTCCTGCGGCACGTGGAGCGCACCCGTTTACTCGTGCACTTAGTGGACGTGTCGGATTTCACGGGTCGGCGACCCTGCTCACGACTTCGACGTCATTCTTCAGGAACTCGCCAGCTTCAGCGAAGAGCTAACGACGAAGCCGATGATCGTAGTTGCTTCCAAGATCGACGCCTGCCAACATGAATCGCGGATCGACGCAGTGCAGGAAAAGGCAGCTGAGCACGGTATGCCGTTTTACGCCATTTCGAGCGCGACGGGAAGCGGCATCGACGAACTTCGGTTCGCGATGAGTTCGCAACTCTTCAACCAGTTGGAGAGCGCTACAATCTCAGTCGGAAGCTAGACTCTGCCGGTGCAGGGCCCGGTCTTCAAAACCGGCGTGCGGCACTTACGTTGTCACGGGTGGGTTCGACTCCCATTAGCTTCCGCCAAGTACCCTTTTGGGGATAATGTTAGTCACTATCCGGTTCAATTTGGGCTCTACGCACTTAATGGGGGCATCCCCCGAATCCGACTGATCTCAAGAACACATTACCTTAACTCTCAAGCGATAATTCTGGAAATTTCTGAAGCCGTAGGCTTGACGCTGAAGGACTTCCATTTTGGTATGGAATCATGCGGTGATGCCGTTGTTTCGGGTGAAGCGCCACATGCAAGCGATCTCGTCACGCCAGGCGTGGTGGGTATTGCCGAGCGCAGTCAGTGGCGCTAACCCGCAACAACGGAGCGCCGCAACGGCACCTAGGAAGCGGCGCGCCAGTTTGCGGCAGCGTTTCTGGTTTTGGGCTTTCTCCAGCAGCAAAGAACAGAGCCGCTGCCTGCGCGTCAGCGCCTGGTGCGGGCTGCGACCGCGACGGACGTTGTGCCGCCAAGCGTATTAGTCCAGAACCCGGCGTGAGATTGACCGGATGCAGGCGACATTGAAGGTGTCTCCTAGGACGTGTCGATTGCCCGCTGCCATAAGCGGCCTCCACGCTACCGCACCGATCGCCGGTCCGGGAAGCAACAGACTACGCCGCGTGATCTCAACCTTCATCTCGGATCCCTCAATTGGACTTCACTTGCGGCTTTCGAAAACACCCTTCACAACCGGCAGTGCGGAAAAGACATTCGGCCAACCGGCGTAGAAGCCCAAATGCGTCAGGACCTCAGAGGCCTGCTCTTGGGTCAAGCCGTTGTCCATGGCTCGGTTGAGATGGTAGGGAATCTGCGCGACTTGGCCCGAAGCGATGAGCGCGCTCACCGTGACAAGACTTCGATCCCGCGGCGCCAGTCCCGGACGAAGGCAAAGATTGCGGAATAGCAAGTCTGTCGTGTACTGAACGAAACCTGCTGCGACAGCACCGAAATTCTGCTCCACTGTTGTGGCGCGTTGCGCTTCGGCCTCTTGATTGATAGGAAGGAGGTTCGGTGAAGCTTCTGAAACCTGATCCTCTCCTATGCCACGCTGGACAAAGATGTCCTTCGCGATCGCGACCGCCGAGAAGGCGTTCGACCAGCCTGAGTAAAACGCCAGATACGGTGATGACCTCGGACAGTTCACGGGGCGTTACGCCATGATCGAGTGCCAGATTGAAGTAATGCAGCATGCCGATCGTCTGCATGCGGGCGATCAAGGCCGCTGCTGTCACGATGCAGCGGTCGCGAGGCGATAACGCTGGCCGCTTCCAGAGATCGTTATCAATCGCCTCCTGAGTGTATTGGGCAAGCGCCGGTGAAACCATGCGCACGTGTTCAGGCGTTACAGCGGACTTCGGGGGATTTAAATTCATATATGTTCCTTTTGCGTAGCGGGCTTTTGCCTAGTGAGGATCGATCTTGACCGTGGCCGAGCGTGCGCTTGCACCGATCATCGGATCGAGATAGGGGCTGCCTTCATACTTCGCCCGGTAGGCATCATCGATACGGTCGTTGATCGGTCCGTCCACGCGCTCGAAGCGGACTTCTTTCGTGATTCCAGCGACTGTGATTCTCCCTGCCTTTTGCTTCATGGCAGCTCCGTACGAACGAGACCCTTGTCCGTTGTAGGCGCGGACGTAAAGCCCATCGTCCACCACGACGGACCAGATCCAAGTCGGAGTGCCGTAAGTTACGCTATCTTCGCGAAAGGGCGAAATGTGTAAGTCATCCGCGTTGGCGATTTTCGTCAATTCGTCTCTGTTCCAATCCGCCATCAGTAGTGCTCCCAAGTCACCGACCAGTGTTCATCCGGACGAGCCGATCGGATGATCAGGTGGCCGTTCCTGGTGAACTGATAGACGCGGGGCAGGTCCTTTCCAACAAGCAAGTCCCGCGTTACAGAGCCCTGCACATGATGGGTCAGCATGTGTGTCGCTTAATTCACGTCGTAGCTGCCGAAGGATGCCTCGTAGCCAGCCTGAACGTATTGGTTGGACAAAGCATTGTCGGTCTTGGGATACATGAGCTGCACGGACATGTGTCCGTCCCGCGTGTAGATCAGCATGCCTCTGGGAATCGTTGAAACCGGTTTGCCGTCCGGTCCCGTGATACTGGCCAAGTGCCACGCGCCGATGAGCCGGGCCTCATCAGAACTCAGACCGTGGTCAAGCGCCGAACAGGACGATTCTGGGCAACCGCGGAGGTCACAATCGTCGCAAGAATAGCAATCTGTATTGCTTTCATGAAATGTCGCTCCTGCTGTTTAACGGCCCACGAGCTTCTCATGAAATGCCGGATAACGCGCTCCTTCGAGCTTGATGTGGGAGGAAGCACTCTCGATTGAAACCAGATCTTCAGGAGTCAGTTCAACGTTCAATGCTCCAAGGTTCTCATCCAACCGGTCGAGCTTCGTCGTGCCGGGAATGGGAACAATCCAGGGCTTCTTTGCCAGCAGCCACGCGAGTGCGACCTGCGCCGCCGTTGCTTTCTTCTGTTCAGCGAATGCAGTGATCACATCCACTAGCGCCTGATTCGCCTTCCGATTCTCCTCTTGGAAACGAGGGACCTGGCTTCGAAAATCGGTGCTGTCGAACTTGGTCTCCGGCGTGATCTTCCCTGTCAAGAAAACCTTTCCCCAAGGGACTGAAGGGGACGAATCCGATTCCGAGTTTCTCGAGTGTCGGCATGATCTCGTGTTCCGGTTCCCTCCAAAAGAGCGAGTACTCGCTCTGCAGCGCGGCTACGGGCTGAACGGAGTTTGCGCGACGGATCGTCTGGACGCCTGCCTCGGAAAGACCGAAGTGCTTCACCTTTCCTTGCTGGATGAGATCCTTGACCGCTCCGGCAACATCCTCGATCGGAACGCTTGGATCGACGCGATGCTGATAGAAGAGATCGATAACGTCAACTTGCAGGCGCTTAAGAGAGGCTTCAGCAACCTGCTTGATGTGCTCGGGCCGGCTGTTTAGTGCGCTCCACGGGTTGGTATCTCCTGGATTCGGCTCCCATCCGAATTTGGTCGCGATCACGACCTGGCCACGGAAGGCTGCGAGCGCCTCGCCGACCAGTTCTTCGTTCGTTAATGGTCCATAGACCTCAGCGGTGTCGAAGAACGTAACGCCTCGGTCCACGGCGGCATGGAGCAGCGCGATCATTCTCCTGCTTGTTTTTGGGTGGCCCATAAGACCAACTCATTCCCATACAGCCGAGACCCATTGCCGAGACCTCCAGGCCCGCTTTTCCGAGTTTTCGCTTTTCCATTCTGTCTTCCCTCCACCTCCAGGGTAAGGACGATCATGCCTCGACCGATATCCTGATCCTGCGAAGTTATTGCCTAATCCTCGCGAAGATCGGTGTCAGAATCTATTCGAAGCCAAGGACGATCGCTATGCTGGGGCAGAGGAGCAGCCATGGTGCCCCGCGGAAAATATCAGTAACGAGGCCTTCACAGCCGACGGATCGACGGAATGAGCTCCGAGCGGAGCTCGCTCGCAAGGTTGCCTTATTCGTTGGACGGACGGAGAGCCGGCCAACTGACGTTCCTGGTCTCACACTCTACCGGCACACAGCGCCGACCATGCCGGCTCCCGTCACCTACGAGCCGAGCGTGGCATTGGTCGTTCAAGGCCGCAAACAAGTGGAACTCGGCCCAAACACTTTCTTGTACGATCCATGGAGATACCTGCTGACCTCGCTCGATCTGCCAGTCGTCAATCAGGTGGTTGAAGGAAGTCCAGAAACTCCGTACCTGTGCCTGCGGCTCAAGCTCGAGATGTCGTCTGTTCGAGAGCTTCTCAACCGGGAAGACTTCCCGTTGTCACTGGCCGATCGCAGATTCCCCTGCGATGACCACAGCGGAGACGAGTGTCGAGTTGCTTGGTGCATTCGAACGCTTACTCGATCTGTTGAACGCCCCGCTGGACATTCCGTTTCTGAGCCCGATGATTCAACGGGAGATTGTTTACCGCATTCTGAGAGGTGCTGGAGGGCAACGGCTGCGCGCCATCGCCACCTCTGGGGACCAGAGTTACCGCACTGCGAAGGTCATCGCTTGGATCCGGGCGAACTATACGAAGACGCTACGAATGGAGGATCTCGCGCACATTGCCGGAATGAGCACCTCCACGCTGCATCTCCACTTCCGAGTTCTGACTTCCATGAGCCCGCTGCAGTATCAAAAACAACTTCGTTTGCAGGCGGCTCGGGAACGCATGCTGATGGAAGGTGTGGATGCCGCCACTGCGGCGTTTTCCGTGGGATACGAAAGCGCAAGCCAGTTTAATCGCGAATATAGCCGTTATTTTGGGCTTTCACCGATCAGAGATGTTCGTCACCTTCGCTCCGGCAGTCACTCTCCGGCAGGAGGGGCAATGGATCAGCAAGCGCGAGCGGAGGCTTGAATCCAACGAGCTGCTTCGTGAAATGAATGGCAGTCCCGCCTGAATCCCCTGAGCGCACGGAACTCGGAATAGATCTTCAGAAAGGTAGCGAAAAATTCCGGGTTCCTCCTTCTTTGTCTCGACCTGACAGAACTCGGCTTCAGCTCATAGACCCGCCCTGGCGCGAAGGCTAGATGTCTGCGTGCTTGAATGCTTGTTGAACGCAGCTCAACCGCGCACGGAACAAAGGCTCAGCTACAAGTGCACGGATAATACGCGCCGGAACTCTGTTTCCTTTCGGTAAGCCTGCGTGAAACCTGCCCGGCATAGGTCTTATGGTCGTGCTGCCGTCGCGCAGTCCGGCCAAGCGGATCACCTATGACCCGCAGAAAAACCGCCACGACTGCCAGTTTGCCGAGTGAGGTAACGAACGTGCGACACTGGCGTACTCGCGAAGAGCCGTTCAGCACCGTTTGGGAACTGCGGCAGCAAATCGAAGAGAACCCTGGTCTGGAGGCCAAGACATTATTTGAGTGGCTGCAGAGAGAATATCCTGGCCGGTACCAGGAAGGGCTGATTCGGACACTGCAGCGGCGAATCAAGCCGCGTGGCTGCTCTGACTGCCATATGTTCGAGATGCCGATTATTCGGGCCGTCGGAACTTATTTCGTATTGAGTGACTTGGCGATGATGCGCGATTCCGGTGTCATGCCGTAAGTCCGATCTCGGTTTACCTTGGTCATTCTGTCCGCAAGGTCGGCCGAAGGATACGGATACGGATTGATCAGCGCCGCATAGACCACGCTGAACACAGCCGTGGTTGCTCCAATTCCCAGCGCAAGTGAAATGACGGCGGTGAACGTGAAGCCCGGGTTCTTGAGCATTTGCCGAAGCGAATACCGGAGATCCGGGATGAACGTCTGCATTGTGGGATTTCGCTGAGCAGAGCCTGCCGCTTACCCTTACTTCATGATTGGCCCGCCACCTGGAGCGTTCTGAAACGGCGCGTGATGTCGCTTAATTGTAGGACGAACTGTCCACTCCCTGTCGGCACAATCAGCGTGCCTCGGGCAGCGCGAACGAATACAGCGAATCGCCTGCCCCGAATAGAACATACTGGCGCCCGTCCAGGCTATAGGTGATGGGTCCATTGCTGGTGTTTTGACCAACCCGTGCATGCCATAGCGTATTGCCGTTCCCGGAATCGAGGGCCAGCAGGTTACCGGACGTGTCGCCGGCGAATAGCAGCTTCGAAGCTGTACTCAAGAGACCGCCGAAACTCATCGAGCCATTACTACTGATGTCGTGCCGCCATTTCACTTTGCCGGTGTGATAATCGATCGCCTCCACCAAGCTGGAGAACGTGAGAAAATCGTCGCGGCCCGCGTAACCTTCCGGCTTCCCCTCGGCCGTGTAGTAGAACACGCTATAGTTCTGCGAACCGTCGATGAAGAAGAGCCCCTCAGCCGGGTCGTAAGTCGGTGCAAACCAGTTCGTCGCACCGTTTGAACTAGGGCTGACAAGCGTACCGTCGCGCTTCGGCTCCTTCTTCGGATTCGGAATAGGACGCCCTCTTTCGTCAATGCCCATCGACCAGTTATTGGCCATGAAAGGAGCGGTCAGCAGGTCCTTGCCGGTTTCCCGATCCAACACAAAAAAGTATCCGTTGCGGCTCGCTTGCGCTAGCATCTTCCGATGCTCGCCTTTGAAATCGCCGTCGAACAGCACCGGCGTCTGCACGGCGTCCCAATCATGGGTATCGTGTGGCGAAGGCTGGAACGCCCACACAAGTTTGCCTGTCTCGGGGTTCAGCGCAACGATCGAGCAGGTCCACAAGTTGTCCCCTTTCCGAGCGTTTCCCGCATGCACCGGATTTGGGTTGCCGGTGGTCCAGTAGAGCAAGTGGAGTTCGGGATCGTACGTACCGGGCATCCACGTCATGCCGCCGCCATGCCGCATCGCTTCCTGGTTCGGCCACGTTTCCGAGCCTGGCTGGCCCGGCAGCGGTTCCGTGTCCCAGTGCCATTGCACGTCGCCGGTTTCCGGATCGCGCGATTCCAGAAACCCAGGGTTGTCCAGCGAGTCGCCGCCAACTCCCACAACGATTCGATTGCCGACGACCAGCGGCGCCATAGTACAGAAATATTCAGCCTTTACATCCGCAATGGTTTTGCGCCAGCGCTCCGTTCCGTCTTTAGCATTGATCGAGATGAGATTGCAATCGGGCGACTCGAAGTAGAGCCAGTCGCCATACATACCTACCCCGCGGCTACCGATGTGAACACCCGGGTTACTCGGATATTTGTAGTGCCATATCTCGCTGCCGGTGCGCGCATCCACCGCCCAGACGTTGTCGGGCATCGTGAAGTACAGTACCCCATTGACCAGCAACGGCGTGGATTTGATGGAACCTGCAAAGCCGCTGATGCCGGAATTGCTGGCCCGGTAGATCCACTGTAAAGCGAGGTCCTTGACGTTAGACGTATCGATTTGAGTAAGCGGGCTGTTGCGCCGTCCCGAATAATCTCCGTTGTAAGTGGGCCAGGAATCGGCTGGCGGATGCAGTAACGCATTGGGTGTGAGTTCCTGCCCAAGCAGCGGCGTAAGACACAGTGCGAGCGCCCAGATTCGGCCGAAAGTCATTTCAAAGTCTCCAGATACGCCAGCAGATTGTGCATATCGTCGTCTGTGTATTTTGCAAGCTGTTGATCGTGGAAGCTCATCGGATCGTCCAACGTGACTGTTGCGCCGGCGCGCGAGAAGGAACGATGCCATCCGGCCGTGTCCTTCAGTTCCACATTGAACTCATCCATACGCACCAGCGTTCCCGATACCGTTTCACCGGACGGCAACTGAATGCGCACCTTAGTGGGTGGAAGAGGTTTGCTTTTCTTGCCCATGAACATGTCCATGAGCGACGGCCCGGGTGACAAAAACCGTCGTTGCAGATCCACCGGCTCAAAGCGGCTTGCGATGCCAGCGAGATCTCCTGTCGGGGAATGACACGTGGAGCATTTGCCGGCCCCATTGAAATAGGCTTCTCCCGCTTTCGCGTTGCCCGTCACCAGTCCTTGAATCACATAGCCGAACCGGTTGGAAGTTGCCTGCTTGCGCGAGCGAAAAAACGCGGAGATGTCGGAAATTTGTTCATTGGTCAATGCGGGGAAGGCGGGCATACCGCGATCCGGCCTGCCGTTATGAATGACAGGCCCGATCAGACTGCCACGCTCATCGTGCAAGACGACTTGAGAGCGAATCAGATCGGGAGCGCTTTTTCCTGCCGCGTCCGCGCCGTGACAGAAACCGCACGTAGGAACGAATAGTTTGCGGCCACGCTCTGCCGCCGCCGCATCCACTTTGTCAGGTCCGGCGAACATGGCTGCCGGGTCCGGCGGTTTTTGCGCGCGTGCCGGCTGGTCCTGCGCCCACGCGGATGTGGTCAGAAACGTGAACGCGGCGGCCACAAGCAGATTTGCTTTTGGCCTAAACATGCAGATTCTTGAGGTAGTCATAATCTACCTGGATGGCTTCGAGAGCGGGCATCTCGGTAAACGGCGGCTCTTGTTCCACAAACATCGCGCGGATTTGTACGTTCCGCGCGGCAGCAAAAATTCTGTGATAGTCGATTGCTCCGCGGCCTAGCTCCGTGGGAACCGGTGCGCCGGGATCTTTACCCATCAGCGTGGTGCGCGGCGTGAAGCCTTTGCGGAAGTCCTTGATATGCAGCAGGCGGTAGCGGTCCGGATATTTGTTCAGGTACGCGACCGGATCTTTTCCAGCGACCGTCATCCAGCCACAAT
This sequence comes from uncultured Acidobacteriaceae bacterium, assembly GCA_963849445.1. Lineage (GTDB taxonomy): Bacteria > Acidobacteriota > Terriglobia > Bryobacterales > Bryobacteraceae > Bog-105. The sequence goes on from CAWKHS010000018.1 coordinate 262,293, forward strand.
CGAGTTCCAATTTCACCAGCGCCGGATCGGTGAGCCGAATGAATTCGTCGTACCCCGTGACCGGACCGTAGGATTTGAACTCGAAATTGTGATTGTGATATCCGAGTTGCAGTCCAGCTTTTTTGATTTGCTCACCAACGTTGTTGAACTGCTCCGCATTCCACTTCCAGTCATCTAGCGTCAAGCTGTTGAGAAGCGCGAGGAAGAACGCCATTTGATCGCCGCCGGAACTGCTCTTTAAACGGGAAGGATCGGCTATCCAGGGCACTGTGACGATCATGTATTCCTGCCCGAACTGCTTCGCGGCATCGATATTCTTCTGAAGATTGCTCATGAGATCCGGCAGCATGAAGTGTCCGGAGGGACTTTTGAGGCCGTTGTCGTGTAGCCCTCTTAAGAGATCTGGGGCGGGTGTCTTAGAAAGGGGCGAGAGTTCCACCTCCTTGTAGCCGACGGCCGCAACCCGTTTCAATGTGCCGAACGGGTCCTTGTCCATTTCAGCGCCTACGGTGTAGAGTTGCAGCCCGATGGGCAGGTTCAAAGGATTGGCGTCCATAGATTGTGGTTGAAGAAGGAATGGCGCCGCGGTGCAAGAAGCTACGGCTGCTGTCAGAAAGTCTCGGCGGGATCCAGTTCGCGGCATGGCGTACTGGGAATCTTATCTGATTACAATTTCGCCATTCGTATTTGCGCAATTAAATAGCCAGCGCAAAACGGCTGACGCGCGGTCCGGGCATGATGATTCCGGTCAGATTCAACGGGTCTGCGTTCGCCACCTGAACGGCGGGCGCTCTGTCCGCCTGCCGCCGTATCCTGCGCAGCATCTCAAGCGCTTCGGGCCGCGCATACTGCTCGCCTGTGAAGCCTTGCACAAATCGGCCCCCGCGAATTTCCCCGCGCGCTTCCATCCTCCGCAGCACCGGCAGCAGATCCCGCCACGGTGGCGCGAGCGTCTCTCTCACCAGCAGGTCCCGCAGCAGCACGCCCCAGCGCAATAGCAATTGACGCGCGAAATTCTCAACGCGCTCTTCTGCGCTCCTCATCGAAGCGCCGCGCGCGACCAGAGCCCATCGCCCCGCCGCATGGCGCGGCCGTTTCTTATCGCCGCGCCCTTCACCTTTGCGTCTCTTCGGGTCGGTCAGGGCACGCAGATTATCGAACCCATCTCCGGTGACGAAACCACCCGCCAGCAGTTCCCAGAGCCCGTCTTCCACTTCGGCCGGTAAACGATGCGCGTGTCGCGCCAACTCGAGAAAGAAACTCGCGCCGTTGCTCTGTAGCGCAGCCAGAACATCCTGCGCCGCATGCGAGAGCGAAGACGTATCCGGTGTACCCTCCCCGGCAATCAGCCAATCGGCGTCCTCGCGCAGAAAGATGGCAACCGGCGCAATGCGCGTCGGCCTCACGCGGCGGTTCTCGGCAATCGCCGGATGCGGCGACACTCTCGCCCACATCACTTCGCCCGAGAAACACAGTTCGTCCAGAAAATCCGGATCGTACTTCGCAATGCGTCGCGCCAGGATCTCACGTTCCCACGAGGCAGCCGGAATCTCATACCCTTGTAACTGCCGGATCACCTGCAGCGTTCCATCCGCCCCATGCAGTTGAGTCCCCGGCGAGACATGCTGCCACGATTGGAGAAACTGTTCGAAATCCTGCGCGGTGACAGGTTCAATCTCGCGCCGCAAACGGCCGAGCGTGGAGCGATGAATCCGGGCGAGAATGCGCCGGTTGCACCACTCTACCTCACCCCCCGAATTGCGGAAATGTCCGCGCAGTACTTGCCCCTGGCTCTCTAGCCGTAGCAACGCCGTTTCCACCGCCTCGCGGTCGAACGCAACACGTTCCGCCAGTTCCATCTCGGTCACTGGCCCAACGACTCCATCCAGCCCGCTATAACAGCGTTCGCATCATCGGCGACCGACAAGCGTTCGGTAGCAATCCAGAAGGTCTTCTCTCCACGGGTAATAATCGACGCCCGCCGCGCCGCCAACAGTTCCTCGTAAAATGCTTGCCATTCCGCAACCGCTGGCATTCTCACCAGCGTCAGCATCGCATCGTGCAGTTCATCCGCGTCGCGCGCTTCGGGCCACACCTCGCTCGATATTTCCCCGATTACCGCTGGATCCAGTACGCCTTCCCCACCCGTCACATCCGCGCCCAACGTCTGCCGTAACTGCACGGCGCGCGTGCGCCGCTCTTCAGTGGCGCATCGTCCAGATACGCGTAAGGATTCGCGTTCAGAATTTCATGCGAAAATTGCGACGCCTGCCGCGTATCGATCGCAACCGCCCGAATCCGTCCCTCTTCAATCCCTTGCAGAATCTCGCGCAACCCGTCTACATCCATCGCCTCATGCAGCGAGTTATCGATGGTTTCGTTCACCAGCGGATGATCCGGAATGCGGATCGGCCCCGTCAGGTTTTCCGCGCAAGCCACTTGATCGGGAAATACGGACGCCAGCAAATCGTCGGCGCGCATACGCTGTATCGGAGCCGGAACGCGCGCTCCAGCACGGCTCCGCAATACCGCCAACGCTCGCGTCGTGTTCCAGCGCCATCGCGTCCCGAACATCGGCGCCGTCAGCAACGCTTGCCGCAGCACATCTTCCACAGTGCTCGCCTTCAGAAAAGCAAACACCAGTTCCAGTGGAAACGAATGCTGGTCGCTCAACGAAAGAACCAGGCCGTTATCGGTCGCCGCCGCCTGCAGCTCAAAATTGAAGGTGCGGCAAAAACGCTTTCGCAGCGCTAGACCCCACGCCCGCGTGATGCGCGATCCGAACGGCGCATGCAGAACCAGTTGCATGCCTCCCGCTTGATCGAAAAAGCGCTCCGCCACCACCGTATCTGTGGCCGGCAATACGCCGAGTTCCACGGGCGCGGAACGAACGTAAGCGGCTGCCTGTTTTGCGCCCCCTTCATCCAGCCCGCAATCGGACATAAGGAACGTCGGCACTGCTTTCGGATCTCTCACGATGCGTTCGCGCACCTCGGAAACCTCAGCCGACAGCTCGCGGGAACGCCCCGGCGCCTCGCCCAGCCAAAATGGAATGGAAGGCGCCGCGCCGTGCGCATCCGTTACCCGCACGCGCCCGGATTCCACGCGCTTGATCCGCCAGGAATGCGTCCCAAGTAGGAACACATCGCCCACCAGACTCTCCATCGCGAAATCTTCGTCCAGCGTTCCCACCACCTTGCCATCAGGCTCCGCCACAACGGAATAGTTGGCGTTCTCCGGGATAGCGCCCCCCGAAGTAATCGCCGCCAGACGCGCGCCGCGGCGTCCTTTGATTCGCCCGTTCACCTGATCGCGATGCAGCATCGCTCCACTGCGGCCGCGCGAAGTCGCGATTCCCTCCGACAACATCTCAACCACCGCGTCGAAAGATGCGCGTGGCAGGTTCCGGTAGGGATACGCCGTGCGGAATCGTTCGTACAGATCGTTCTCGCCCCAACCCTCAACAGCCGCCGCTGCCACAATTTGCTGCGCCAGGATGTCCAGCGCATTCTCAGGAATCTCGATCCGCTCCAACTCGCCCTTACGAATCGCCGAAACCACCGCCGCGCACTCGATCAATTCATCGCGCGTCGTCGCGAACAGCCGTCCCTTTGGCATCGCGCCCACCCAGTGCCCGGAGCGCCCAATCCGCTGCAGCGCCACTGCAATGGAGCGGGGCGAACCGATCTGGCACGCCAACTCCACCGTTCCAATATCGATTCCCAGTTCAAGCGACGCGGTCGCCACTACGGCCCGCAATTCCCCGCCCTTCAAACGCGATTCCGCATCGAGCCGCGTCTGGCGAGACAAACTCCCATGATGCGGAAGCACCACGTTCGGGCCCAACCGCTCTCCTAACGCATGCGCGACCCGCTCCGAGAGCCGCCGCGTGTTCACAAACACGATAGTCGTGCGATGTTCCTGAATCAGTTCGGCGAGCCGGTCATACACTTCATTCCACATCTCGGTGCTTGCCACCGCCCCGA
>CAWKHS010000019.1:0-29871 GCA_963849445.1 uncultured Acidobacteriaceae bacterium
CAGGGGTGGCACTGCTGCTGGCCGCGACGGGAATCTTCGCGGTGATATCGTTTTTCGTGGCGCAGCGCACGCATGACATTGGGGTGCGGATGGCTCTGGGCGCAGGATCGGCAGATGTTTTGAAATTGACGCTCTCGGGTGCCACACGGTTAACGATTGGAGGCCTGCTCATCGGCGGCGTCATTGCATTCGGTTTGATGAAGTTTATGTCGAGCTTGCTTTATAACCTGGTGAAGCTTGACTTGCTAACATTCGTCGGTTGCGCCGCGGTACTGGGAATTGCCGCTCTGGCGGCCAGCTATCTGCCGGCTCTGCGTGCTACTAAGATCGATCCACTGGTTGCTTTGCGGCAGGAGTGAGGGCGGGCGACGGCGCGATGAGCCTTCGTGCCGCGAAATTGTCCAGCTGTGCAAGGTCTTCACGATGTGGTGTCAGCTTCCCGCTTGTTTTCGCCGCGGCACCATCGAGTGAAGGAATCGAGGATTCGCTCCGGGCGCTTTCGCAATGTACGCCGCACGATCAGAATCGAGAGGAAAATCACGACTGAAAAGCGCAACGTAATAAAAACGTGATCCGCGATGGGCCCAAGAGGAGTTGCGCCTATGCCGAGGAAAAGAAGGCAGGCGATGAACAACATCCAAGGCGCCAGCTTTTTCGCAATCGACACGTGGGCTCCTGCCGCCGATTATATCGGAATCCGGCAGCTTCGATTTGACACCGGCGAAATACTTGTTTAGTCTATGCCTAGTGGCTACGATGCTCGGCTATGAAGGGTAAGGCTCGAAGAGATCTGTTCCCCGGCGCTCTGGAAATGATGATTTTGCGGATACTGAAGCGGCAGCCGATGCACGGCTATGCGCTGACGCAAGAGATCAAATCGGCTTCGAAAGACCTTTTGCAGGTGGAAGAGGGGTCGCTGTACCCGGCACTGCAAAGAATGCTGAAAGACGGTTGGGTAAAGGCGGAATGGACGGTCTCCGCGACGAACCGGCGCGTGCGCAGCTATACGATCACTCCGGCGGGGCGCAAGCACCTGGAGCGCGAAGTATCCAGATTCGAAGAAATGCTGGAAGGCATACGGCACGTGTTGTCACTTGCTTAGTCCCATGAATTGGCGGCAGCGTGAATCCGACGATCTGTCGGAAGAAATTGAACAGCATATAGCGGAACGAGCGGAAGAACTGATTCGCGAAGGAGTATCCGCGAAACAGGCATTCCAAACAGCCCGGAAGGAATTCGGGAACGTGACGCTGGTTCGCGAGCAGAGCCGTGAGATTTGGGGCGGCCAGTTTGTGGAGGCGCTGCTTAGCGATCTTCGCTACGCAGTGCGCCAGTTGCGAAAGGCACCGGGGTTCGCGCTGGCGATGGTTTTGACGCTCGCGCTGGCGATCGGCGCAAATACGGCGATCTTCTCGGTGGTTCGAGCCGTCCTGCTGAAACCTTTGCCTTACAAGGAGTCGGCGCGACTGCTGTGCGTCTGGCACGGCGACGCGGGGAGCTATTCGTGGTACACGTTTTCCTATCCTCGATTCATCTTTTTTCAACGCGGCGTAACCGATGTGGCGGAGCTCGCGGCTTATGACGACGAGATCGTCACGCTGACGGACCGCAGGGAGCCCGTGCGGTTGGAAGGCGGCCGAGTCTCCGCGAACTTCTTTCCTTTGCTGGGCATAAAGCCAGAGCTAGGGCGCGTTTTCTTGCCGAGTGAAGACCGGCATGGCGCGACGGCAATCGTTCTGTTGAGTGACCGGTTGTGGCGCGAGCGCTACCACGCGGACCGTAAGGTGATCGGTCAGACGGTTGGGATTGATGGAGAAGACTCGACAATTATCGGCGTAGTCCCGCGCGAGTTTCAGTTTCAAGGAGGCCCGATTGATGTATGGCGCAGTCGAATTGTGGATACGCGCACATTTGCGCCCTCCAGCGTGCAATTGGGTGCGAGTTATTTGACTGTGGTGGCCAGATTGCATCCGGGCGTGGCGCTTTCGCAATTGCAGGCGCGACTCACAGTGGCAAACGCGCAGTACAGCGCGGAAAATCCAGGAAACAGCGACGTTCTGGGTCCAGTGAGCGCTGATTTTCTGCAAAGGAAGCTGTTCGCGAGGATGCATGAAACACTGCTTGTGCTTTGGGGCGCAGTGATTTGCCTCCTGGCGATTGCCTGCGCCAACGTAGCGAACCTGGTGCTGGCGCGCTCCATCGTGAGATCGAGAGACATCCGGGTACGGTTTGCACTGGGCGCGAGCCGCTGGCGCATTACCCAGCAGTTGATCACGGAAAACGTGTTTCTAGCCTTGTGCAGCATGTTCGCCGCCTTGCCGCTCAGCTTGTGGGGAATGCGGGCGTTAAGCGCCGCGTTCGACCTCACTTCGCCAGCGCTGCCGGCGGTTCGTTTGGATCTTGGCGTGATGCTGTTCAGCATCGGCCTTGCTACGACGGTTGGCGTTGCGTTCGGATTGATGCCGATGTGGACCTTCTTGCGCGGCGAGATGCAGACCGGAGTAGGCCGTGAAGGACGCAGCTTTTCGGCATCGAAGTGGAGCACGCAGTTCAGGAACGGCATTGTGGCCGCACAGGTGGCATTGTGTCTGATGCTGCTTGCCGCCGCGGGATTGTTGACGCAGAGCTTTGTCCGTATGAGCACGATGAATACGGGATTGCGTGCGGACCATATCCTGATTTCATCCCTGGACCTGATGCCTTCCCGGTACGATCTCTGGCGCAAACGGTCGAATTTCTACGACGAAGTGTTGCAGCGCGTGGAAACGATTCCGGGTGTGAGAGGTGCGGCGATTGCGTCGCGAATGGATCTGGTGGGCAGCGGCCTGGGGTACCTGATTCAAGTAGATGGCAGCCCGAAGTTGGGCTCTGAAAATCCGAGCGCGCGAGGGCGCAGCGTGAGTCCGACGTATTTCAATCTTGTGGGCATCCCGCTGCTGCGCGGACGGATGTTCACCGAGCACGACACATCGTCCTCTACGCCCGTCATGGTCGTCAACGAGGCGTTCGCGAGAAAATATTTTCCCGGTACAGATCCGATCGGCCGTCACGTGACTTATTCAACCGACCGTATCAGCTGTCAAGTGGTAGGGGTAGTGGGGAATGTTCGGTCCGGCTTGCAAGACACCGGCGTGGAGGACGAACTGTATCTGCCGCTTTCGCAGCGTCCTTGGCTGGTTGCGAAGCTGCTGGTGCGCACAAATGCTTTCCGGGGCATAGCGGCGACGATTCGCAATCGTGTGCAGAGCGTAGATCCCGGACAAGCGGTCGCCGACAGTGTTCCTCTGGAGCAGGAGATCTCAAGAGAGATGGGACGGCCGCGAACGACGATGCTCGTCGTGATGCTGTTCGCACTGTCGGCGCTGCTGCTTGCGGCTGTCGGGATTTACGGCGTGATCGCGTATTCTGTCGCGCAAAGGCGGAAAGAGATCGGTATTCGTATGGCGCTTGGTGCGAACAGTAATCGCGTCCGGGCTCTAGTGTTTGGTCAAACCGCTCGGCTGCTTGTGATCGGCATGCTAATCGGCTTGCCTCTTGCGATGATGCTCAGCCGGCTCTATGTGAGTCTGCTGTTTGCTGTGGAACCGAGCGATCCCGCAACATTCGCGTGCGTCGATTCTAGTGCTGCTCGGCGTAAGCTTTTTGGCGACGTATCTACCGGCCATTCGCGCTGCGAAGACAGATCCGGCGGTTGTGCTGCGAATCGATTAAGCGCTATTGCAGATCATTTTCTAAGACGTAAATCAGTCCTCGCGGCCCATCTTCTCGGCAATTTTGGTTAACGACGCCAACATATCTACGGGGACTGGGAAGATCACCGTCGTGTTCTTCTCCGTTCCGATCTCCACCAGCGTTTGCAAATAGCGCAGTTGAATCGCGACCGGCTGTGTTTGAATCTGCTTCGCCGCCATGCTCAACTTTTCGGCAGCCATGTATTCCCCCTCGGCATGGATCACCTTGGCACGGCGTTCACGTTCGGCTTCGGCCTGACGCGCGATGGCGCGAATCATCTGCTCGGGCAAGTCCACCTGCTTCACTTCCACCATCGTGACCTTCACACCCCAGGGTCCGGTATGCTCGTCGAGCACTGCTTGCAAACGGATGTTGATCTTTTCGCGCTGGCTGAGAAGTTCGTCGAGTTCCACTTCGCCCAACACGCTGCGCAGCGTGGTCTGCGAGAGTTGACTCGTGGCGTAGAGGAAATTCGTTACTTCGATGACCGCCTTAATGGGATCGATCACGCGAAAATAAATCACTGCGTTCACCTTCACTGTGACGTTGTCTTTCGTGACCAGATCCTGTGGCGGTACTTCCATGGCTTCGATGCGGAGCGAGATCCGTACAATTCGATCGAGCGGCGCGAAGACAAGGATGATGCCAGGGCCTTTCGCTTCGCGTAGGACGCGCCCGAGCCGGAATATCACGCCGCGTTCGTACTCGGCCAGAATCTTCACGGAAGAGATCAGATAGAAGACCAGAATGAGAATGAGAATCAGTACTGCGCCCGAGAAAAGTCCTGTAAATCCTTCCAACTTTCACGCCTCCTTGACGTAAACAACAAGATCCTGCACTCGCTCGACACACACGCGCTGCCCCGGCGCAATGGTGCCGTTGGCGCGCGCTTGCCAATATTCGCCATGCACAAACACTGTGCCAAATGGTCCGATGCCTTCCGGATAAATCTCGGTGCGCACGACGCCCATTTCACCGATTAAGCTTTCCACTCCGGTTGCGTGCCTATTCTTGCGGGCGCGCATGCCCAAGAAACCGAGGAAGACAGTGATAATGCCGAAGGCGACCGAGACAGCAACGGCCAGGCTCGGGCTGACGCGCCTGGGCCCTTGCAGAATCACGATTGCACCGAAAGCCAGCAGCATTGTCCCCGCTAGGCCGGAAACCATGTGCGTGTAGTACTTAAATTCGATAGTCAGGAGAAGCACGGCAACAGCCATGAGCGTGAGGCCGTACCAGGTGGGCGAATCCTGATACAGGCCGTAGGCGCCAGCGCAGAGCAGCAGCGCGCCCAGAATGCCCGGAACAAACATGCCCGGGGCGTGAAATTCCCAGAAAAGGCCCAGGGCTCCAAGCACAATCAGCAGGAAGGCGAGGTCCGGATCAGCAAGGGTGGAATCGGGAAAGCCGGCAACCATGACCTTACTAGTGTGTCAGTTTTCTCGTGGCTAAGGAACTTTAACGCGGTGCAGATAAACCTCGGCCGCAGGCTTTCGTCTTTGGAAGTAGAGACGGGGATTTAAAGCAAGACGCGGAATCACCCGATCTATTGAGCGACAGCCCGGCAACGCACTGCGCGATAGCTTGGCAACGGCGGCGGAGTTGCTTCGATGTGTCGACCAAGCATCGCTTGCCTGCCGGGCTAAAAAAAAGGAGTAGTTATGAAAAAACAGATTTGTTCCCTAGCCCTTTCCACACTTTTTGGAGTAGGTGTAGCACTTGCCGCACCGCAGCAAGCAGACCAGCCCGCACCACCGGTACAAGATCAGGCAGCGCCGCCGCAACAGAACATGCAGGGACATCGCCATTCCGATCCCAACCGCCAGCTACATATGCTGGCGAAGCGATTGAACCTGACCGGGGATCAGCAGAACCAGATTTTGCCCATTCTGACGAATCGTGGGCAGCAGATGGAGAGCTTGCGTTCCGATACTTCGCTGTCTCCCAAAGACCGCCACGCGAAGATGCGCTCGATCCGCGAAGATAGCGATGCTCAGATCAGGGCGGTGTTGAACGATCAGCAAAAGCAGGCTTACGAACAAATGCAACAGCAGATGCGTGAGCGCCAGCACGAACGCCGGCAGCAAAACCAGAATGCGGCTGGAGGTTCCGGAACGCTCTAAGCGGGCGGGCGGCGTGACTTCTTCTAAGAGATCGATCCAAGGAGCAACTCAAATGAGCAAAATCTTTGCAACCGGTTTACTGGGTTTGGCGCTGGCGATCGGTTCGGCCGACGCGCAGGTTGTGGTTCGCATTGGGCCACCGCCACCGCGTCACGAAGTAATCGTTGAAAGGCCGAGCCCGCGGCACGTCTGGGTGGCCGGCTACCACCGCTGGGACGGCCGTCAATACTTATGGACGCCCGGCACGTGGGTGATTCCGCCTCAGGCGTATTACCATCGTTGGGTTCCGGGACACTGGCGACACGGACATCGCGGCTACTTCTGGGTGGAAGGCCACTGGGCTCGTTAGAAGTCGCAACAAGTGAAGTCATTGCGGCTGCGGGTTTCCGCCGTGACTTCACTTCGTATTCTGGACGTCGCTTTAGGCCGAGCGGCTGCCGCCCCGCACGAAGTGCAAGATCAGAGAGATGACGGCGATGACGACTAGGATATGAATCAGACCGCCGGCGACGTGGAAGGCGAGCCAGCAAACCAACCATATAATCAAGAACACGAAAAAGAGCATCAGAAAAGCAAAGTCTCGAAACACTGTAGTTCCTCTTCGGTTAGAAGATTGTAGAACGTGCGTAAACGTTTCTGTCGGAGCGCTTAGGATCGCTCGCGACGGCGGAGCAACCGTTCCGTGGAAGATAGCCTGGCGGGTGCGAACTGTTGGGCAGCGGCACGTAAATAGGGGCGGAACTGGCGGCTCCAATAAGCCGGGAAGCCGACGGAAGATATCTCCTGAAGCGCTTCTTTGTAGTGGGTCAGTAGCGCGGAGCCGACGACCTCTCCGGTGCGCCTGGTCGCGGTGCGGGCCACGCGTGAAAGCCATGACAAGTTGGCGGGCAACTCCGCCAGGGACGAGAGGGCCAGCGTCGAACAGACCGCGAACACGGTGCGCCGTTCGGATCTGGCGGAATGGACCAAGTCGGCCCAGATTTTTTCCAGGTTAGGCAGTGCGGGAAGGTTTTGCGGGTTCAGGCGACCCAGTTCGTTGCGGAATTGAGTCCATTCGCGGCGCAATCCAGCGATGTTGAGCGGTGGCAGGTTGAGCGTATCGGCCAGATGACCGCTGGTCTTTTCGAGGCCGTCCAACAGTTGATCCGCGGTTTCAAATTGCGCGTCCTTGTCGAGCAGGCCTTCCTCTTTGAGGGCTTGCGAGATTTGCCGAATCAGGGTATGACCCGCCCCGGTTGCGTCGGCTAGAGCCGCTAGAATCCAGACCGGAGACACGTGCAGCGTGAGCAAACCGAGCAACTCGATGCCGTGGCTTGCACCGCGCTGCAAGAGGAAATCGCGGGCAAGCGTTCCTTCCGCGAGCTGGCCCTCGGATGCATAAACGCCTTCGACCTGCCCGAGTTCACGAATGAGGAACCGCAGCGTGACCTCAACCATCGTGCGGTAGAGAGCCGTCCGCCGGACTCGAGAGGGCAGCACCACGGCGCCCAATTCGCGCAGCAGACCGCCTGAGACCGCACCGAGCGAGCGGAGCAGACGCTCAGGAAGCGACAGGACAAACGCGTATCGGACCAAGCGTTACTTTGTACTCTTCCTAAGCAGCATCGCACCCAGACCTGCGACAACGGCGGCAGCACCGACGCCCGTCACAACGCGCAGCATTGTATCCGGCGGCTTTGGAGGCAAGTAGGTTACGCCGGTCTCATCCGCGCGGGCGGGTTCGGGGACGTAGCGGCCGTGCTCGGGAATTGGAAAATGCTCCGCAAGCTGGTTGAGCTGATCCGCCGCGGAGGCGGACATAGGAACGCCGTGGCCGGCGGCGACCACGCGTGGACGAAGGGCATTGATTTTCTGGACGGATTGGCGTGCCTGCTGCCAATCGGTGGTGGCTGGGGTGGGAGGACGGCAGACCTGCTGACGCTTGGTGATCAGGTCAAGGGCGTTGTCCATATTCACCGTTGTGAGCGCGTCACCGGCAAGGATTGTGCCGTCGCTGCGCCGGAAGAAGGAGACATGGCCGGGGGTATGGCCAGGCGTTTCGAGAAGCTCCCAATCGCTCAGGCCAAGCTCGGCGAGGTTGTTCGGCAGCTCGGCGAAGTGTTCGCCTAGATTCGCGGTCCTCGCGGGGAAAAAACGGGCGAGCACAGAAAAGACACCAGGAGCGGTCGGGTCCATTGGCGGGTATTTGGATTGACCTGTGAGATAAGGACGCTCCAGACGGTGGGCGTAAACCTTTACGTCCCAGAGATCGGCCAGTTTCTTGGCAGAGCCGGCGTGATCGAAATGGCCGTGGGTCAGAACGATGGCGCGCGGGCGGGTGCCGGCTCCAAAACGCGCTTCAGCGGCGTCCTTGATTTTACCCGCATTCCCGGGCATGCCGGAATCAATCAAGACCCATGAGTGCGAATCCCCTACGAAGTAGGCGTTCACGATTGAAATGGGCAGTACCGCCAGATCGCGTGCTATCTCTTCCATGCATGTGTGAATAGCTCACGGGCAGGAAGTTTCGCAGCAGTTCAATTCCAAACTTTTAGAGGCCGCAATCCCGGCAGTCGGTTACCTACTTGTCAGCTTTGATGATGCTGATGCCGCCGTTACGCTCGAGAATAGCGTACTTTATCCCATCGAGAGTCTTCACACCCTTGGTGCGTGCGGCGGCCATCACGTCGTCATCTTCCATGCGCATCCTACGCATCACTTCCGTTTGCCACCGGCCATTCTGCAGCAGGACGAGAGGGGTGCCATCCGCGATTGCGCCGAAGCGGGGAAAGCGTGTTTTTAGCCAGGAGACACTGCGGTGCAACAGACCTATAGTGAGAACGGCGCAAACTGAATTTGTCTCTGACCGATCGTTGCCCACGGTGGAGAGGATGATGACTCCACCCATTAGAAAGACCAATACGAATTCGAAGGGTGTCATCTGAGCGCCCGGCCGGCGGGTGAGTAAGCGGACGGTGAAAAGTAGGAAGAAGTAACCGATGATGGCGTGGATGACGGTGTACATGGGGTTCCTCGGTTAGGGCATCACGACGATTTTCTTCGTGAGCATCTGGCCGCCGGGCACACGCAGCGCCAGCGAGAAGACGCCCGGAGAGGCTGGTTCGAGCGCGAACTGGACCGATGCGGGCGTATTGCTCACAGGAAATGTGTAGAGAATGCCGCCATCGCCAATAACGGAAGAAAGAGGCTGCGGCACGACGCGCTGCGTTCCCAGCGCTTTGATCATTGCCTCGTTCACCCAAAGTTGTACCTTCCCGTCGTGGATGGAACTAGGATCAAATCGAACATCGAGAATGGATGGAGTACTGAAGCGCTCGACGCGCTCATAGGAAACGTCCAGAGTGCCGTCTGCGGAACGAGCATGAGCTTTGGCCGCTGGGCCGCGCCCGAACACGCCGCAGACATCCAAGATGACCAAAATAGTGAATAGAACCCAGACGGAGTTTTCGAAGCGCCACCAGCGGCGCTGGAACTTGAGGTCCTCGCCGACGGCGACCTCGTTATTGATCTTTGCGACTGAATCTTTTACTTCAGCGGTAGGTGCGGAGGGCATATTGATTCCTTTTGCCGGGATACGTAAGTTACTCTTCCTCTTTCGGAACGATGCTGATTTCACCGTTGCGCTCGAGGAAGGCATAGTCGACCTCATCGAGCGTTTTAAGTCCCTGATCGCGCGCCATGGCCATCACGTCGTCGTCTTGAATAGCCTTCCTCTTCATCGTCTCCGTATGCCAGCGGCCGCGCTCGAGTAGAACGAGAGGCGTGCCATCCACAATGCGGCCGAAGCGCGGCGAAACTTGCTTCAGCCAGGCGATCAAATAATGCGCGATGCCGATGGTCATGATGGTAAGCAGGGCGTTGGAAATAGAACGATCGTCGCCCACCATTGGCGTGAGGGTGACGCCGCCCATGAAGAAAACCAGAACGAACTCGAACGGCGTCATCTGTTTGCCCGGACGCCTGCCGACGATCCGGACCATGAAGACCAGAAAGCAATAGCCGAAAAGAGCGCGAAGAACAGAACCCATAGAGTTGGTTTGGTGGCCGGGGAACGCCGTTCCCCAATCAATAGATTCAACTCGAAGAGCTTTCTCTTCCCGGTATTAACCCCTGATAAAGGGCGGCATTTTACGTTATTTACGTTAATTCACGGGTAGCGCGCGACACCTTATTCGTGACGTAGCGCAACCATAGGATCGATACGGCTGGCGCGAAAGGCGGGAATGTAGGTGGCCAGTAGACCAACCCCGAGCAGGAGGGCGGCAGCGCCGAGCAGCGCAAGCGGATCTGTACTGCTGATACCGTGCAGCAGGTCGTGCATTAGCTTCCCAAGGGCGAGGGCTCCACAGAATCCGATGAACAATCCGAGCAGCACGAGCGTGAAACCCTTCTTCAGAACACCAAAGAGGAGGTCTCCTTGAGTGGCGCCGAGCGCCATGCGAAGGCCAAACTCGCGGGTCCGTTGCTCCACTGTGTAGGCGATGACGCCGTACACTCCGATAGCGGCAAGGGACAAGGAAAGCAGTGCGAAGAAGCCTAGGAGCCAAGTACCGAAGCGGGATGAGGTTTGCGTCGCGTCACGCGCTTCCTCCAGCGTCTGAACTTGGTAGACCGGTTGGTCGGGGGCAAGGGCCGAGATCTCACGCCGCACGGAGGGAATAAGAGCGGTCGCGTTCATGTCTGAAGAAATGACCAGTGAAAGATTCGCCGTAGGGATCTGATAAAAAGGCACGTAGACTTGGCCGATGCGAGTCCGTGCCTTGACGGCGAAAGTTCGCTCGATGGTGCCGACAATGCCGACGATTTTTCGCGGCGCGTCACCAAGGCGGATGCGGACGGTTTTACCGACGGGGTCCTGGCCGGGCCAATATTGCTTGGCGGTCGGCTGATCGAGAATGACCACGGGAGCATTTTGGGCGGTGTCAGCCTGGGTAAAGGCGCGGCCACTGACCAGTGGTATATGCATTGCGCTAAAGTAATCGGGCGTGACAGGGGCAATGATGACGACCGCGTGATTCGCTTGTCCTTGTTCAGGCCGATCAGTGAAATGCAGCGTTCCCCCGTGTATATCGCCGTTGTTGGGAAGAGCATCCACGGCGGCCGCCGAGCGAACGCCGGGTAAGTTGTCTAGGCGATCAAGCAGCAGACGGCAGAACTTTATCTGTTCGTCCGGGGCATCGTACTGTTTGCCGGTGAGAGCGACTCGCATGGTCAACGGGCGGACATCGTAGCCGGGATAGGCGGAGCGAAGGTGAAGAAAGCTGTGGAGCATGAGACCGGCCGCGACCGCGAGGACGACCGTGAGCGCCACTTCCGCAACAACAAACAGGTTGCCGAACTTCAGCTCGCCCGAGGTCTGCGACCTCTCGCGCAGAGGCGAGGCGGCATTCGTCCGCCAGCCGTTCCAGGCGGGTATGATTCCGAAGAGCACGCCCGTACATACGGCGAGGAGAAGCGTGAAGAGCAGGACTGTCGGATTGAGGCCGATGAGATCTGCGTTCGGCAGAGCGTCAGGACGATACTTTTCGAGGAAGCGGATACCGAGAAAAGCGGGAACAATACCGAGGATGCCGCCCAGGACCGAGAGCAAGACGCTTTCCGTTAGTAATTGGCGCATGAGAACAAACTTGCTTGCGCCGAGGGCCGCTCGGATCGCCAACTCCCGTTGCCGAGCGGCTCCACGGACCAGCAACAGATTTGCCATGTTAGCGCAGGCTACAAGCAGCACGAAACCAACCGCTCCGAAGAGCACTACGACCAGCGTATGGATGTCCTCCACGTAAGCCTGCTCGATGGGTTGAAGACGGCCGGTGTTACCACCATCGGCGCGCGGATAAGCTGTAGCGAGCCGTTCCATCAAAGCGCTCATCCGGGCTTGTGCCGCGGAAAGACTGACGCCCCGCGCGAGACGCCCTATGGTCCCGATATAACGAGTTTCCCGGTCATTGTAAAGAGGCGGGCCAAACAGGAGGGGGATATAAATTTCCTCATTGCCGATCTTCGGGGCTCCTGTCCGCAAGACCCCGATGATTGTATACGGACGATTATCGATAGTCGTCGATTGGCCGATCACCGAGGAGTTGCCGAGGAAATGCGCGTTCCAGAAATCATAGGTAAGGACGACGACGCGATCATGCCCCGGCTGCATATCTTCCGCACGGAAAAGCCGGCCGCGATACGGATGATCCCCAGCGATTTCGAACCAATCCTTCGTTACGGCGACCCCGAGCACCCGGAGCGGCGTGTCGCCGATGAGCATGTTGTAGCCGTCCGTCCAGAAGCCGCACAGCTTTTCGAAGATTCCGCTCGATTGCCAATCGTCGAAATCCAGAGCCGATGCCGGATACCCCGTCGAGCCGTGATTCGATTTATCGGTCCAAACCATCACAACCCTCTCGGGGGATGGCACGGGAATGGGGGTAAGTAGAGCCGCATTGACGACGCTGAAAATAGCGGTATTTGCCCCTATTCCCAACGCCAGAGTTGCCAGGGCTACAAGCGTGAAGGCGGGCCTACTGTAGAGAACGCGCGTGGCGTAGCGAACGTCCCGCAACAGTGCGTCTAGCATCCCAGCGCGGCTAGCCGCTTCTCGCTCAGGCATCGTATGTGGACCGGATCGCCGCGTCTCTAGCGCTGTCCGGTCATTCATAGCTGCATGAGGCAAGATGCTGATGTCCCCGCAGACCCGAGAGACACGGTGCGAACAAAATGTTTAAGCGAGCACTCTGGACCGGGATTGCTCATAAGAACTCACAGCCACGACTCCGCACCTCTTGACGATCAATTTTACTAGACGGAATGCTACGGGGTGAACTATCTGACTGTTCTAGAGGGTACCAAGTAGGACTCAACGCAGTTGGTGTTAGTAATCAAAAAAGCAGTTGCACACAGGGAGGATGAATCTTGTCTTCGGATGGCGAGCAACGCCGGCCGGCGGATCTCTGGCAGAACATGGTTTCGAAGGATATGGAATTGCAAGCCAACGACGAAGCATGGGCGATCTGTCAGCGGGAGCTGAGCGAGCGTCCTGAGTCCCCGGAACTGCTAGTGAGCGCGGCAGCCGTGCTGATGAGGCTGGACAGGGCTGCGGAGGCGGAGCAGTATGTGGCGCGAGCAGTGGCCTTGCAGCCGAATTCGCCCATCCTTTGGAACAACTTGGGGTTGGCGTTACGAAACCAGAACCGGATTGCCGATTCGCTGCGATGTTTTGACAAGGCTCTAGCGCTGGATCCGGACTGGCCGCGCGCGCATTATGACCGGGCGTTCGCCTTGTTGCTGGCAGGAGATTACGAGCAGGGTTTCCGGGAATACGAGCACCGCTGGCAAGCGAACGGGACGCAACGGCCGGGCGATGACGAGCCGGACATGCGCAAACGGTTGTGGGGCGGCCAGACCGTGGCGAACAAGCGCATCCTTCTTTATGCTGAGCAAGGATTTGGAGACACGATTCAGTTCGTGAGATACGTTGCTCCGCTGCAGGCGCGCGGCGCCGAAGTGGTTCTGGAAGTGCAGCCCGCGCTGCGAGGCCTGATGCGGTGGCTGCGGCCCGAGTGCGAGGTGGGCAACGGGAATGTTTCGGCGGAATTCGATCTGCATTGCCCGATGATGACGCTGCCGCTGGCGTTCAAAACAACTCGCGAGACGATTCCGCGGCCTGCGGCTTTCGAGATTCCTGAAGCGGTGCAGGCGAAGTGGCAAGCAAAGATCGCGTCGGGAAACCGATTGAAGGTGGGGCTGGTCTGGGCCGGAAGTCCGGAGAATCCGATGGATGACAGGCGATCCACGCATCTCGGGACGTTCGAGCCACTTTTGAGTGACCCAATATTGCGGGAGAAGGCCACGGTTCTTCAGTTTTCAGGTCGGGGCGCGCGCGGCGGAACTCGATGAATCTCCGCACCGTGATTCGATCCATGATCTGCGGCCGGAGTTGACCGACGCGAGGGAAACGGCGGCTGCTCTGGTGCAGATGGACCTGGTCATCACGGTCGACACCTTCGTCGCGCATCTGGCAGCAAGTTATTTGCGAGCAACGAAGGGAGTACCGGTCTGGCTGCTGCTGGCGTTTGCTCCAGACTGGCGCTGGCTGCTGGAACGCGAAGATTCGCCTTGGTATCCGTCCGTCCGGCTATTCCGCCAGAGCGCCGCCGGTGACTGGGCCGGGGTTGCGACGCGCCTGCATCATGCTCTGCTCGGATTCTGCGTATAGCGCCGGAGTCTTGCGAGCACTGGCGAGAATAGGAGACATGCGGACTCCCCCGTCAGCTAAATGGCTACTGTTCCTGATTTGCAGCGTGCACCTTTCCGCGAAGGTCGTGGTGTTTTGGCAGGACGGATTTCCCACCGTGGATAGTCAGCCGCTGACGCGAGCGACACTGGAACGCGCTTTCGGCTCTTCGCACCCGAGCTTCAGCACTCTGGAAAATGGAAATGATCTCACCAGCTATGCAGCCAACGATCTACTGGTGATGCCATATGGATCGGCCGTTCCAGCGTTCGCCTTCGAGGAAATCCAACAGTATCTTCGGCGCGGTGGCAATTTGCTGGTTTTGGGAGGGCAGCCGTTTCGCGTTCCGGTGATTCGATCGAATGGCGCCTTCGTACGCGAACAACCGCAGGAAGCGTATTCGCGCGAGCTTGGGATTCTCCATACATACGAAGTTCCGCAGAAGGACGAGCGGAATTTAGCTGGAAGCAAGACTATGATTTCCTGCCTGCCGCGACGGTACGCGCGCGGAGATTTTTTGTTTTGCAGGGGCGATTAGAAGGGCTTGGCTACATGCGGAACTCGGAAGGTGACGCGATCGCCGCGCCCGTGGTCGCCTTCAGCCACATCGGCCCTCGTGCTGGCGAAATGATGGGGTCACGCTGGGTCTTTCTCGATTTTGAACCGGATACCGGTTTTTGGGAATCGAGCGAAGGAATCTTACTGATGCGAGCGGCGGCGAATTGGGCTCAGCAAGGCGCCACGGCCTTCTCTCTCGAGACGCAGTACGGGACGTTGCGGCCGGGTGAAATGCCGGAGATCGCGATTCACGTACGCAATGGCTCGAGAGAACGGGAGAATTTGCCCCAAACGGGAAGCGTGCGGGTGGACCTGCTCAAGGCAGATCATGTAATTGCCTCGTCGGAAGTGCCGATTTCGGGAGTTCTGGGCGACCAACGCGTAGAGTTCCAGAAAGCCCTTCAGCCTGGCTTCTACACGCTGCGTGGGACGTATACGGAAGGCGGCGCAACTCGGGCGCTGGCTCAAAACGGATTTTGGGTGGAGGATTCCACGGCGCTCAGCACCGGCCCGGCTCTGGGCGTGCATGGCGATTTTCTGAGCATAGACGGCAAGCCGTTCTTTCCTTTCGGCACCAACTATTTCACGACGGAAGACAACGGATGGGACTTCTCCGGTCCGCGCAACGCGGCGGTATGGGAGCGTGACTTCGCCGATATGGAGAAGCACGGCGTTTCGTTCGTGCGGACGGGTGTCTGGGGCGGACAGATCAGGTTCGTCAGCATGGGTGAAGGCGGCGTCACGGAGCGGTTTCTGCGTAACGTGGAGGCATACCTGTTGTGCGCTCGCCGGCATCACATCGCGGTCAATTTCACCTTCTTCGCGTTCGATCCGCAAACGACGCTTCGCTTATCGGAGGATTCGCCCAGCGCGTTTCTCCCGGGGTCGAATCCATATCTGGATCCGGTGACGGTCCGGGCTGAGCAGAACTATTTGCTCTCAATTGTGGAGCGTTTCAAAGACGTGCCCGATCTCTGCTGGGATTTAATCAACGAGCCAAGTTTCTCGAATCCGCGGCGTCTTTGGCATGGGAATACGCCCAACGGCGATGCGGCGGAGTTGACGGCCTGGCGTGCCTGGCTTCAAGAGAAATATGGAACGCTCCAGAATTTAGCGGTCGCCTGGTCTGTCACGCCCGATCAACTGCAAAGCTTCGATTCCGTGCCGCTGCCGAGTGACGCCGATCTCGCCATGAACCTGGAGCACGGACAAGTAGGGCAAGTACGCGCGGGAGATTACAACCTCTTCGCGCAAGATATGTTCGCGCGCTGGGTGAAAACGATGGTCGCTGCCATT
This sequence comes from uncultured Acidobacteriaceae bacterium, assembly GCA_963849445.1. Classification (GTDB taxonomy): domain Bacteria; phylum Acidobacteriota; class Terriglobia; order Bryobacterales; family Bryobacteraceae; genus Bog-105. The sequence continues at coordinate 15,934 of CAWKHS010000019.1, forward strand.
CATTCAACGGGGAGCAAGCAGTTGATAGATGTGGGTCAGGACGAAGGCGGCGTGGAGAATCGGCTATTGAACCAGTTCTACGCGGGCGCGGGCGTTTCGTTTACGGCGAATCATACGTACCGCGCAAACAGCGCGCTGCTGTGGGACTCGCTTGCCGCAAAGGTCGTGGGCGTTCCTAATATCGTCGGCGAGACAGGCTACCAACCCATCATTCTTCCCAACGGGGATTGGCACTTCGATGAGATGACCGGCTTTTCGCTGATCGAGCGCAAGTGGGCGGCAGGATTCGCGGCCGCAACAAGCGGCGCGTTGTCCTGGGATTGGGCGCGGGAGATCTATTTCGGCATAAAACGCAGCGATGGATCGAACAAAACATGGGTCAACATGATGCGCGATATGGGGTCCTTCGCGAAACGCGCCGAAGCGTACGCAACCGGCCTGATTCAGCCGGAGGTGGCGATCGTGTTGCCGCAATCTTTGCAGCTTTCAGAATTCAATCAGCTTGCTATTCAAGCGCAACAAAACTGTGTACGAGCGCTTTACGGCTACGCGCGATCCGAAGCCTACGCCGTGGGCGAAGATCAGATGGAGCGCCTGGGAAATCCGAAGCTCATTATCGTGCCATCACCCTGGATTCTGACGGAGAAGAGCTGGGACGCTCTGCTCCAGAAGGTGAACGATGGAGCGGTGCTGCTGATTTCAGGGCGCTTCGATCAGGATGCACATTTCAATGCGACAAATAGGGCCGAGGCAGCAGGTCTTCCGTACGCTCCCGGTGAACTATTCACTCGCGATAACGAGATTGCATGGCCCGGTGGAACTGCTCACCTGATTTATTCGGGAACAAAGACCGATCTGCTGGAACGGGCGGTATTTGCGGATGGCAAGACGTTTGAGGAGAAGAGTATCGGGAAGGGCAAAATTCTCTTTGCAGCGTTTCCCTTGGAGTTGAACGACAATCTGGAAGCAGTGGGACAAATCTATAGCTACGCCTTGGCTGTGGCGGGCGTGACGCCGGTGTACTCAAGTACCGTGAGAGATGCGGGAATACTTATCAGTCCCACGCGCTTTCCGCATGCGACGTTGTACGCCGTTAGTTCGGAAACAGATGAGACAAAGATCTCGTTCACCGATGAGAGGACCCGTAAGCAATTTTCAAGCGAACTCAGTCCAGGCCGCGCGGCGCTGCTGTTGGTGGACGACAGTGGGAATGTAGTGGCTTCTTACAACTGGAAGTAACGGTAAAATCCGAATCGTGGCGTCTCCGTCCGGTACCAGAGTTCTAGAGTTCGAAGAAGCGCGGCAGATCGTCATCGAAGCTGTGCGGGCGTTTGGGTAAAGGCGAGATTCAGAAGCCGTACCGGTGGATCAGGCACATGGGCGGGTGCTTGCCGCGCCGCTGCTGGCCGATCGCGATTATCCCGCGCTGCGACGTTCTCTACGGGACGGATTCGCTGTACATTGCAGGGATTTGCCGGGTACGCTGAGCGTTCGGGGCGAAGTGCGGGCGGGCGAAGAACAGCAGGCGTCGCTGAGAGCCGGCGAGGCGCTCGAAATCATGACGGGTGCGCCCGTTCCGGAAGAGGCGGACGCGGTGGTGATGGTGGAGCACGTGACGCGCTTGGCTGATTCTCAAGTGAAGATCGACCGATCTGCCGAGCTTGGGCAGTTCATCAATCCGCAAGGCGCAGAAGCGCGGCGCGATGCCGTTCTCATTGAACAAGGGTCGTTGCTTGACGCCAGCCATATCGCAACTCTTGCGATGAGCGGGCATCTGATGGTGACGGTGGTTCCCCGCCCTTCTGTTGCTGTTCTGGCGACCGGCGATGAGATTGTCGGTCTCGATCAAAAACCAGCCGCTCATCAGATCCGCAATTCAAACTCTTACATGTTGGCGGCGCTGGTACGGTCTGCTGGGGGGAATCCAACGATTCTGCCGGTTGCTCGCGATACAAAAGAGGCCTTACTGCCGCTTTTACGCCAAGGTTTGCAGCATGACATGCTGCTGGTCACAGGCGGTGTTTCCGCCGGCAAGTACGATCTCGTCAAGCCTGTATTGCGCGAACTCGGGGCGACTTTTCATTTCGAGCGCGTACGGATTCAACCTGGGCAGCCGGTTGCGTTTGGCACCTTCAGTAACAAGCCCGTGTTTGGGTTACCGGGTAATCCGGGTTCGACGCTGGTCACCTATCAACTGTTTGCGCGAGCCGCTTTGGAGTTGCTGGCCGGCCAGTCCGAACCAGTTCTTCCGCTGCTGCAGGCGCGATTTGAAGCGCCGTTTCGGCATAAGCCGGGGCTTACGCGCATTCTGCCAGCGCGGCTGAGCAGCGACGGCCAACACCTCCGGCACATTCCGTGGCAGGGGTCGAGCGATATTCCTGCGCTGGCGCGCGCGAATGCATTTCTGGTCGCGGAACATGACCGCGAAACCTGGAATATCGGCGATCCGATTCGGGTGATGTTGAAGCCATGAAGAATGAACTTTCGCACTACGACTCGGCGGGTCAAGTCTCGATGGTGGACGTTGGCGGGAAGCAAATCACGGAGCGGACGGCGCGCGCACACGCTTTTGTTGCCATGGCGCACGAGGTGATTCAGGCGCTGCCGCACAATGCGAAAGGCGATCCGCTAGAGGTGGCGCGGATTGCCGGAATCATGGCGGCGAAGAAGACCTCGGAGTTGATACCTTTGTGCCATCAACTGCCGTTGACGCATGTCAGCGTGGAGTTTCAGGTTCGGAAAAACGGCGTTGAAATTATCGCTTCGGCGCGGACTGCCTCGCAAACGGGAGTCGAGATGGAAGCGATGACGGCCGCGTCAGTGGCGGCGTTGACCATTTATGACATGACCAAGGCCCTCGACAAAGGAATAGAAATCCGTGAAGTGCACCTGCTGGAGAAGACGGGAGGCAAATCGGGAATTTACCGGCGCGGGATGTCGCAAAAGTGATCAGTGTGGCGATTCTCACCGTCAGTGATTCGACTGCTGCGGGCAAGCGAGAAGACCTGTCCGGTCCGGCACTGGCCGCGCGCTGCCAGGAACTGAATTGGCCGGTGGTCGCAACCAAAACTGTTCCGGACGAGGAGCCGGCGATCGCGCGGGAAATCCAGACCTGGGCGGATGACTCCCGCGCCGATTTGATCCTGACGACCGGCGGTACAGGTGTTTCGATGCGCGACGTGACGCCCGAAGCAACGCGCGCCGTTCTTCACAGAGAAATTCCGGGCATCGCGGAACTGATGCGGTCGGCAGGCTTAGAGCAAACGAAGCTGGCGGTACTTTCGCGCGGGTTTGCGGGAACACGAAAGGAGTCACTGATTATCAATCTTCCGGGTTCTCCTCGGGGCGCAGTGCATTCGTTGAACGCGGTTCAACATCTGGTGCAGCATGTCATTGATCTGCTGCAAGGGCGGACAGAACACGGCTCCGCTTGAGAATGCGAAACTGAAGACGGTAATGGAAACTCAGCAGAGCGCAGGTACATCTCAAGGATGATGAGGTATTTGCCGTTGGCCGCGTTCGTTCTGGCATCCGGAACAATGGGACTCGCTCAGCTACTGCCAAGCCAACTTCCGCCGGGTCCGCCACCCCAACCCGGAGAGCTGGGACCCGCGCCGGCGAAGGTACCGCCGGGTGGTTTGGCTCCCACTCCAAACGTCAGCGTACCGGCGCCACAACCCGCCGAAGGGGATGACAACGACGCTACTTTTCGCTCGACCATTCGGTACGTTCTGGTCCCGACATCTGTTCTCGACCCGGACGGTCATGGCTACGTAAATGGGCTGGGCGCCGCTGATTTTGAAGTCTTCGACAATGACAAGCCGCAGAAGGTGATTGCCGAGTATACTCAGCTTCCCTTATCGATGGTACTGGTGGTGCAAGCGAACTCGGAAATCGAGCCCATGCTTCCCAAGCTGAGGCGATCCGCCCTGCTTCTTCACGGATTGGTCACCGGAGACAACGGGGACGTAGCAGTTCTTGCTTTCGATCATCGACTGCAAAAGCTACAAGACTTCACAAAAAACCCGGACAAGCTGGATGACGCAATGCAGAAGCTGAATGCGGGATCGAGTAGCGCGCGTTTGATTGACGCAGTGTGGGAAGCAGATCACATGCTGATGCAGCATGACCCGCGAAACACCCGCCGGCGCGTCATTCTCCTGCTCAGCCGTAATGTCGATAAGGGCAGTGAAGGTCATCTCCAAGAAGCGGTCCGGAAGATGGAATTTGACAACGTGATCGTGTATTCCGTGGATATTTCGCGATTCCTCAGCGCGCTGTTAAAGCAGCCGGGCTATCCGAGGCCGCAAAATGGCGGCATACCGCCGTCCGCGCTACCTAACATCGCCGGAGGCCAAGGTCCACTTTCCGAGACCAGCGTCGTTCAACAGGAAAATGGGAACGTTCTGAACGGAGTACCACCTATCTACCGGGCCATCAAAGATCTGTTCACAAAGAGCCCGGCGCAGGCGTTCGCTTATTTCACCGGCGGTCGCGAGTATAGTTTTGCCAAAGAACGAGCGCTGGAAGCGGCTATCTCAGACATCGGCGCAGACCTGAACAGCCAATATCTGCTAAGCTACTCGCCCACGGAAGCAACCAAGTCCGAACCAGGGTTCCACACCATCAAAGTTACAGTGGACCGGCCGGGCTTAAAGATTCGCACCCGACCGGGATATTGGTGGGGCGGCGGCGTTCAGTACTAGCCCGGCAGCCAAGCGATGCTTGGTCAATACAGAGAGGAAATCGCCAAGCAGTCGCGCGTGCGTTGCCGGGCGTTTCCTTAGAAGCTGGCCGAGTTAAAACGCATCGCTCCAAACGAGACGACGCTATGCGGATCGATCTGCCATTGGTGGTAATCGAGTAGCTCTCCGCGCATGCCCGGCATCACCCGCATAAACGTGTAGAGCGGCGATGACCCGCACCATTTCAGATCATCGTGCCGGTCCTGGACCAGTGACCAGTATTGGCGTATATCTCCAGCGGCAACCTCCTGTATGCGTTGTCGATCGCGTTGCTCAACCGCAAGCATCTCGCCTGTATTGGCTGTGACGCGAACCGGATCTCCATAGCGGCCTCCTATGTGAGCCATGTCCACACCCATAACCCAGAACAGCTTGTTCCCTTCCCGAGCGCCTATGTTGCCGAGCGAATCGAAGAAACGGGCGACATGCTCATTCTCTTCCGGCAACCCACCCTCATAGATGCTCTTGACGAAGGGGCCGCAGAGGATCGGCAGGATACGAACTTGCGGTCCGTAGATATGCTGCAAGAACACGATTTGAAACTCAATGGAGTGTTCAACGCAGTGGCAGTAGTCCTCCATTCGAACAGCATTGGGGGCGGCGCACTCCAGTTCGCTCACTAATGACGTATTTGTTTGCGCTTCGCCGAAAGGCGTGACGAACTTCTTGCGTGTGAGCCCAAAGCGATCGGGGGCTCCGTAATGCGAAGTCCCTAAAATCACGAAGGTGCGATCCAGGGCGTCTTCCGGAGAAGGCAATGCCTGGTAGGCGGCGCGGTAAGTATCCCAAGCGCCATCAGGACTGGCGTGCGGGGCAGCGATGGCCACGGTGCGGGGATTGCCCTGTGCGCTGCCTACCCGGGCAGTCAGCAAATCGCCCAGTTTTATTCGGTCCTTAGGATAAGCTCCGCCGGCGAAGATGGGCTCGCGAATGAGTTCTTCAGCAAATTCGGCTTCGCGCTTCGCTTTCAAGTGGCGGTATGTATCGTTCTCGAGAAAGCCGGCTTCGTTTAGAGCCTCGAAAAGATGCTGTTCGATTTCGCCAACTTGAATTTCACCGGTAATGCGAACCAGCTCAGAGCGCAAATCGAGCGTGGATTGCCGGCCGTCGAAGCACTCGAGCACCTGCACTAACGGCGGTGGAACGAGGAGTGTGGCGTCTGAGTAGTGATATGGATCGCGAATGAACAGGCCGGGCCGTTCAGGATCAGCCGACGGAACAAAATCAAGATTGAACCGCAACCGCGGAAGAACGTCGGACACAAGCCTCATTGTACGAACCGGCGCATGCGCTCCAGAAACTCACGCGGTACGCGAATATTCGCGTCCCTGCCGGTGCCGAGCTGGATATCCGGCTTCACAGAGCCGTGAAAATCGGAGCCTCCGGTGGGAAGGAGGCCGAGTTCTTCCGCCAACTGGCGGTAATGAGCCTGCAAATCGGGCGGATGTTCGGAGTGATAGATTTCGAGTCCTAGCAGCCCGGCATCCTTCAATTGCCGGATCGCCGCCGTCTCCGCTTCGCGATTTAGCGACAGCCGCACCGGATGTGCCAGAACCGGCACGCCGCCGCCGCTGCGCACCATATGGATTGCTTGCTCCGTAGTTTGGCTTTCGCGTTCGACATAGGTCGGCGCATTCTCTCCGAGGTAGCGTTGGAAAGCGTCTTCGATATTGCCGGCATAGCCTTTCTCAACGAGCAGGCGGGCAAAATGCACTCGCCCCGCGAGGCTGCGGCCCGTTCTCTCGACTTCTTCGAGCGTGATCTCGATGTCCCGGCCTTGGAGCGCCTCGGCCAAGCGCCGGTTGCGATCGCGCCGCTCCAGCCGTTCACGCAGCAGCCAGTCCGTAAACTGCCGGGACGGCTGACCGGAGGCCCAATAGCCGAGCAAGTGAGCCGACCGGCGTTCACGTCCGCCATCGACATCGAGTTTGCTGTTGAGTTCGATGCCGCGAATAAGATCGAGGGCAACTTCCCGCGCCAGCGGAACTGCGGCTTCGAATCCGTCGAAGGTGTCGTGATCGGTAATGGCAAGCGCCGCGAGTCCTGTTCGTTTCGCCAGGCCAATTAACTCGCCGGGAGTTAAGGAGCCGTCGGACGCGTTAGTGTGCGCATGCAGATCTATGAGCTGCGCTTCAGGATGTGCGGCGGGATCAGACACTAGCGGAGCTTCAACTCAGGGTACACAAAGAATTCGAAAGTCTCGCCGCAGGTATGCGCGATCAAGCGCCCGGCTCCCAGTGTCTTATCTTTCGAGCGATTTGCGAAGAAAACGGCGCCGTCGGTGCTATCGCCAGGCTTTAAGCGGGTGGGAACCAGAATAATCGCGGAGGCAGCCGCGGCGGCCTTGAATCCCCGGTTCACAAATTCGGTCATGGCCGCCTCACGCCGTTGCTCATAGCCGTTTGTGGATCGAAAGTTTGTAAGCGCGTAGATACTATCTTCATAGAGCAATTGCAGCTTGATGACGTCGCTGCGGCTGGCCCTTTCCATGAGCGATTCGACTACGTCATCCGCCATCGCGGGCTGCAGTACAGTGCCGTCCTGGCGAGTGAACGAGAAATCCGTTGGCCTCACCATCCAGGGCACTGCTGCACCGTTGGTCACCGTCACTTGAACGATGTTGTAATCCTTTATGTGCGGAGGCAACGGAGCGAACATGACTGTGATGCCGTCTTTTGTAAGGGCCTCGTAATCAAGGTTGTGAGATTGAAATTCGATAGGGCCGGAAGCGGCGGTGGAGCGCGGCGGAAAGCTGCGAGGCGCGGGAATTGGGGGCGCGGTTGATTGCTGCGGCGGCTGAGAAGGCGCGGGCTGTCCAGGAGGCGGTGGGGCCGTAACAGGCGGGTTCGGTAGCGTCTGCTGGCCTGAAGGTGACGCGGGCTGGCTCGGCGAAGATTGAGATGCGACAACGTAAGCCGATAACATCAGCGTAGCGGTCACAATAATGCACGCAGGTACAAAGCGGCCCTGCGCACCGAAACAGTTCATCAAGAAAGACCCAACTACATGATAGACGCCCGCTGGCGAACTGCCCGGCTGCTTACGATCCACATTTTACTGTTTCTCGTGCTGTTCGCGCGCCGTCCAGGATCATTGATGAAGGCGCAGTTTTGGGCGGAGGATGGCGCGGTATTTTTCGCCGATCAGCTCAAGTTCGGCTTCTTCCGAGCGCTTTCGAGCACCTACGCCGGTTACTACCATGTATTGCCTCGTATCATCGCGGGAGCGGCGAGTGTATTACCGGCGCAATATGTTCCCTTGGCTTACAACTTAGCGGCACTGCTGCTTGCTTCTCTTTGCTGCGGCTTGTTTGCTTGGCCGATCTGCCGGCATCTGATTCCGTCCGACGCTTTAAGAATAGCTGCGTGTTTTGTAATGGCCTCTGCCGCTTACGCCGGCGACGAAGTCATCGGGAACATTACAAATATCCAATGGTTTCTTCTGATTGCGGCGGTGATACTGACCGCCTTTCAGGAAACAGCGAGCGCAAAACCGGCCCGGGTGAACTTCTGCGTCGCGCTCGCCGGCTTACTGATTGCCTTGAGCGCTCCTCTCGCCCTGATACTTTCCCCGTGGCTCATATGGCAGATCTTCAGGAAGAAGGGTCTGGCTCGGCTACCAGCGCTGAGCATGTTATTGGGCACAGTATTTGAGGCGTGCACATTCCTAAGATCCAGCGAGCCGCACGCATCCCTCCTCAAACTGAAATTAAGCTTGTCTTTCGTTGCAGTCATTGCTACGGAGATCTCAAGGCCAGTCTTGGCGACTTTTCTCGGCCATGGGTACTTAGCAAAAGGCGGAGCCATTGGTGTCGCGGGCAAGTTTATCGCTGCTCTAATCCTCGTCAGCGTCTGGCTTACTCGGCTTTACTCCGCCATCGACCATCGAAGCCGCAAAATCGTCACGGTGGCGCTTTACCTCTCGCTATCGTCTATTGCCGTTGTGATGGCCGGCAGAAATCTTGCGGCCGCATACATGGATCCGTACGGGTTTCGTTACCTTCAGGGCGAACGGTATTTCTTTCTGCCGGCATGCACATTCATCTTCCTGGCTGCCTTCTCCCTCGACCGCATGATGCGCGGCCGGAACGATCTGCTCAAAGCCGCCGCCCTCATACTGCTCTTCACTTATGGAATGGCGAAGAACTTTGAATTGCCGCCGTTTACCGACCTCTCGTGGAAAAGCTATGCGGCCCGCATCGACGACTGGGCGGCTAAGCGGAGCCGAGGCGAACACGTGTCCCCGCTCATTGTGCCGATCAACCCTGCTCCATTTACGATGCATTTGGAGTAGCTGCAAGTTCCTCAAGGTTCAATCTCCTGAGGAGCGCGGGGCGATGCCAGCTTCCGCAATTCAATCGACGGAACTCTCAGTCACCCTTAGACGCTAACTTCGCAGTCAAATACCAGCGGAGAGTGCCCTTCGGCTGCGAAAGAAAACGTTCCAAATCCACCCGCATGATGGCGCCCTTGTTGAACTGGATTTGGGCTGTCTTATCGCCGATGAGGTAAGCGGCGAGATCGCTAAAAAGAGGATTATGTCCCACCAATAGAATGGCTGACTCATCGCGGTGCACCCGGATCTCATCCCAGACTTGTTCAGGGCTTGAAGTGGGAGTGAGCGCCTTGGTATGCAGGACCTCCTGCTTGTACCCCAGGATCTGTCCCGCAATCTCAGCCGTCTGCAGGGCCCGCTTGAAGGGACTGGTAAGGATCAGACTCGGCGCCACACCGGACTCGGAAGCCGCTTGCAGGACTTGCCGCAGCTTCTTCCGCCCTTCGGCAGTCAGCTCGCGATCCGCATCGCTGCTTCCGGCTGAACCCTCTTCTGCGATTCCGTGCCGCAGCAGATAGACCTGCATAGCTGGTTTTGTCCTTCATTCTGTCATACTGGCGTCGCGGGCCATTGACAGAGCAGACTAGGAACCAAATCTTATTGGCCGTTGCCATTACCGCGGCCGCGCTGATTCACGTTTCCATCGCCGGCAGTCAGATTCTGCTCGGAGCCGGGATTGCTCTGCTGCTCGTTTTTCGAAGAAGACTGGAGTTTCCACGCATTTGGGTGCCGCTGCTGGCTCTTTTCGTGTGGACGGTGGTGGCCGACGCGCTCTCGCCGGATCCCTGGGGCGGCCGGGCTCAAATACGCAAGTTTTTCGTGTTCCTGTTTATCCCCCTGCTATACGGCGTGTTCGTGCGCCAGTTCGCCAAAATCTTCTACCTGATCGCTGCCTGGGCCGCCGCCGCGACAGCCTCCGGGTTGTGGAGCTTCGTGCAGTACATCGTGAAGTATCGGCACGCGCGCCAGACCGGCGAGAATTTCTACATCACCTACATCGGCCATCGGACTACCGGATTCGAGAGTCACTGGATGACTTTCGGCGCCCTCCAGCTAAGCGTCCTCTCGCTGCTGCTGGCGCAATGGTTCTTCTCAAACCGCAGAATGCCCCTGTGGACGTACGCAAGCATCGCGGTCCTCGGCTTAGCCATCTTTCTTGGCCAGACGCGCAGCATCTGGCTCGCGACTGTTCCTTCGGTCCTGTATCTGGTATGGTTCTGGCGTCCGAAGATGACGCTGGCGGTGCCGGTCGTCATCGTTCTTGCGTTTCTGATTGGCCCTGCCAACACCCGGCATAGATTGAATTCTCTGATCCACCCGCAAGAGGACGTCGATTCGAACCAGCACAGAATGGTGACGTTCCGAACCGGTCTCCGGATGATTGAGGCTCACCCCTGGTTCGGCTTGGGGCCGGAAGAAATCGGGCCAAATTTCAAGTCCTATGTTCCCGGCGACGTGAAGCGACTGCCGGTGGGCTATTACGGGCACTTGCACAATATTTATCTCCAATATGCCGCCGAACGCGGGGTTCCGGGGCTGCTCTGCGTGCTGTGGCTGATTGGACTGGCAATGTGGGATTGCTTCCGCGCCATCTTGCGCGCCGGCACCGCCCGCTCGCAACAGAAATTCATGCTGCACGGGACCGTTGCGGTTACGATCGGCATCCTGGTGGGAGGCTTCGCCGAATACAACCTGGGCGACAGCGAAGTGCTGATGATGTTCGTCAGTGTGCTGGCGCTCGGCTATGCAGCCGTCCATAACGTAAGCGTAGAAGCGGCACCCGCTGTCCCGGTATCATAAGTAGGAATGACTACAGCCACACTCAACAAAACCGCAAGTGAGTATAAGGTCGCGGATTTAGCATTGGCGGATTGGGGCCGCAAAGAGATCTTAATCGCCGAGCACGAAATGCCCGGACTAATGGCGATTCGCGAAAAGTACGCGAAACAGAAGCCGCTGGCCGGCGTGCGCGTGACGGGATCGCTGCACATGACGATCCAAACCGCGGTTTTGATTGAGACCCTGGTTGATATAGGCGCCGACGTTCGCTGGGCAAGCTGTAACATCTTCTCCACACAAGATCACGCGGCGGCGGCCATTGCGGCTGCCGGTGTGCCGGTCTTTGCCTGGAAAGGCGAATCGCTCGAGGAATACTGGTGGTGCACGTACCAGGCCCTCAGCCATCCGGACGGGAAAGGCCCGCAACTTGTCGTCGATGACGGCGGTGACGTGACTCTGCTTATCCACAAAGGAGTTGAGCTCGAAGATGGCAGCGACTGGGTCAACACGCCTTCCGGCAGCCAGGAAGAGAGAGTCATCAAGGATCTGCTAAAGAAGGTTCACAAAGAAGATCCGCAGCGCTGGCACAAGATGGCGAAGGAATGGCGCGGCGTTTCCGAAGAGACCACCACGGGCGTCCACCGCCTTTACAAAATGCAGGAAGCCGGCAAGCTGCTGGTGCCCGCCATCAATGTGAACGATTCGGTGACCAAATCGAAGTTCGATAATCTGTACGGCTGCCGTGAGTCGCTGGCCGACGGCATTAAACGAGCGACCGACGTGATGGTCGCGGGCAAAGTCGCGGTGATCTGCGGTTACGGAGATGTGGGCAAGGGTTCCGCTCATTCCTTGCGCGGCATGGGTGCTCGCGTAATTGTGACCGAGATTGATCCCATCAACGCACTCCAGGCCGCAATGGAAGGCTTCGAAGTGACAACGATCGAGGACACGCTGGGACGCGGCGACATCTACGTCACCTGCACCGGAAACCTGGATATCATCACGCTCGAACACATGCAGTACATGAAGGACCAGGCGATCGTCTGCAATATCGGACATTTCGATAACGAGATTCAGGTGGATCGCCTCAACGAGCGTAGCGATGTCAAGCGCACGAACATTAAGCCGCAGGTGGATATGTACACGTTCCCGGACGGCCACAGCATTTTCATGCTGGCGGAAGGCAGGCTGGTAAACCTGGGCTGCGCTACAGGTCATCCGAGCTTCGTAATGAGCAATAGCTTTTCCAACCAGACGCTCGCCCAGATTGACCTCTGGAACAACCGCGACACCTACAGGGTTGGGGTTTACACGCTTCCGAAGAAGTTGGACGAGGAGGTAGCACGGCTGCACCTCGAAAAAATCGGCGTCAAACTCACCACGTTGAGCGCGAAGCAGGCCGACTACTTGGGCGTGCCGGTCGAAGGTCCGTACAAGCCGGACCATTACCGCTACTGACCATCCGGCAGCAGCGTGAGACTTCTCTCATCTGGGAAACACTCGTTTTGTGAGGTTTCTCAGATGAGACGTTCACTCCCCGCATTCGCAGCTTTGCTGTTAGCCTTCTTGCTTCCCGCAGCCGCCTTCGCCGTTTCCCACAAACCTTACCATCCCAAGCCGAACAAGGTGAAACGGCACAAAGCCCACAAGCATTAAACGGCGCAAGCGCGGTTCAGTCTTCTTGTAAACTGACTCTGAGCATCTGCGATGTGGCGGATGAGCTTTTCAATGCAGGCAAGGCGGCTCGAGAGATCGAGTTCGGCGTACATGAACCGACGATTTCCCGTTCCACCGCAGGCAACGAACCACAAGTATCGCTTGTTCTTCAGGGGAGTGGCTATGGCCCTGGTGCTGACGGCCTCCGGCCTCGCAACTGAGAAGGACCTCGCCCTGACGAAGACAGATCCAATCGCTTACCTCAACCGGGCACTCGATGAAATGCAAGAGCGTGCCTTACGCCGCAGCGCCGTCAATTGGAGTGCTATTCGAACGGAGGCGTTAGAAAAAGCGGCTCATGCGCAGTTGACGGTCGATACATACGACGCCATCCGGTTCGCGCTGGCCAGCTTGGGTGACCATCACAGTTCCTTGCATCCCACTCCAGCATTGCAACAACTTGAATCAGAGCGTAGGCATCGCACTGTTCAAAGCGAAGGTGGTTCGAAGAGTCCGATGAGTCCGTTCGTAGGAAGATACGAGCCGGATGGAACAACGATCGGGGCCAACGGCAAAAGGATTGCGCTGGTTGTCGTCACCAAATGCTTCCCCGATAATGAAAAGCAATTCGTTGGGTACGAGAGCAGACTTCAACAGATAGTCGCGAGTCTCGATCAGGCCCATCCAGATGGATGGATCGTGGATCTTCGAGGAAATGTAGGTGGGAACATGTGGCCCATGCTTACCGGCATTGGACCCTTGCTGGGCGAAAGCGACGATCTAGGCCAGTTTTTCACCACGTCAGGGCACTCGGTGTGGCGATACCGGGACGGAGTCGCATCAGATGTGGACGACAACGGGAAAGAGAACCTCTATCCACGAGTTAATGGCGCCCCATACAAAATGAACAGCAGGCCTGAAGTTGCAGTGCTCGTCGCTAACTGGACAGGAAGTTCCGGCGAGGCAGTGGCCATCGCTTTTCGAGGCCGTCCGCGGACGCGGTTCTTCGGAGAACACACGCAGGGTGCATCAACGGCTAACGAGGTCTTCAATCTATCTGACGGCGCGGCGATCTGGCTGACAATCGGAGTGGATGCGGACCGCACAGGAAAGCGGTACATGGATGGATTCGATCCTGATGAAATCGTCAAAGGACCTGAGCAACCTGTTCCCGCAGACAAAGATCCAGTTGTTCAACACGCATTGGCTTGGCTCACCCGTAAGTCATACATCGAATAAGCTAACTGTCTCCTTGACCGATCCTGTTAGTCGATGCTCTGACTGTCGCCTGATTCTGTGAAGAGTATACAATCGCTTCAACGGATCATGCCAAAAAAGAAGCGGCAGCGGCTACGCCAATGCCCTTACTGCCAGAGCCGAACTGACAAAATCACACGCCATTTAGCAAGGGCGAAATTCGGAC
>CAWKHS010000020.1:0-317299 GCA_963849445.1 uncultured Acidobacteriaceae bacterium
TAGGCGTTCAAAGCCGCTACTGGCGGTGTGGCGTCGACCAGTTCGGGTTTCCGTTCCAGCGATCCTGCCAGGTACATGTCAACCACCTCGTCAGGAGGGCCTTCGATGACCGCACGTCCCTGGTCGAGCAGCAGGGCGCGATCGCAGAATTTCGTAATCTGTTCCATGCTGTGCGTTACGAAAAGGATCGTCTTGCCGGCCTCGCGGAACCGCTCTAGCCGGGCAAAACATTTTTGCTGGAACGCCATGTCCCCGACCGCTAGAATTTCGTCCACCACCAGAATGTCCGGATTAACTTCGGTTGCGACCGCAAACGCCAGCCGCATGTACATTCCCGAGGAATACTGTTTCACGGGAGAATCGATGAAGTCGCCGATATCTGCGAATTCGAGGATCTTCTCCTCGTTCGCCAGCATCTCGCGCCTGGAGAAGCCCAGCAGCAAGCCGTTCAGGATAACGTTTTCGCGGCCTGTCAACTCCGCGTGAAAGCCCGCGCCGAGTTCAATCAGCGGAGCAATCGAACCCTGGACTTCGATACGGCCGGCGGTCGGCTGATAAACGCCCGCAACCATTTTCAATAGTGTGCTTTTCCCCGAACCGTTGCGCCCGATAATGCCGACCATCTCACCCTTACGGACTTCCAGAGAGACGTTCGCGACCGCATCGAAGTCGTGGTAATGAGCCTCATGGCGGAAGAACTTGGAGAACAGTTCACGCAGCGTATCGGGACGTTCCTGGATGAGGCGAAATCGCTGGGTTACGTTCTCGACTCTAATTGCGATGGAGTTCCGGTTCATTCGACTTACACGTAGAAAACGAAAGTGTCCTGGTACCGGCGAAATATCCAAAAACCGATGCCTAGCGAGATGAAAGCACAAACGAAAGAAGCGAGGATTGATCGCGCTTCCGGCAGCATCCCCCAGTAAACGCTAAGGCGGAATCCATTCAGTACAAAAATGAGCGGATTCAGCTTGAATAGCCAGTGCAGGCGTTGGGGAAAGATATTGATGTCGTACAGAATCGGAGTCGCATAGAACCACAGCTGGAGCACGATCTGGAGGATGTGCGAAACGTCCCGATAGAACACATTAGCCGCGGCGAAGAAGAAGGTCGCACCCAATGTGAAGAGCGACAGCGCGAGTAGTGGAACCGGCAGATAAACCCACGTCCAATGGAACGGCGTGCCGGTCACCAGCACGATGATCGCCAACGGGATTAGCGAGAGCACCAGATTGATGAGATTCGAAACCAGAGCCGCTACCGGAAAGACCAGTTTCGCGATCCGCACCTTCTTTATAAGATCGGCATTGCCGACGATCGATTCCGCCGCGTAGGACAGCGACTGCGAGAAGAAGGTGAAAGGGAACAACATGCTGAGAATAAATACCGAGTAGTGCTGAGTCGTTGACTTCAGAATGGTCGAGAATACCAGGGCCAAAATGAGCATCAGCAGCAGCGGATTCAGCAGAGCCCACAAAAAGCCTAAGAACGAACGCTTGTAGCGGACCTTCAACTCTTTCAAAGCCAACGCCCAGATGAGTTCGCGGTACCTATATGTGTCGCGGATGAGTTCTTTCATTAATTTGCAGAGGCTTGCTCAAGAGCGCAAAGGACGCGAATGCGCGCCGCCAGACAGCAAAGAGACTCGCTTATTCTTTGGGCGGGGCGCTCGACATCGCGGCCGTTTTGCGCAGCTCCCTTAAAAGGTTGGTTCACGCGGCTTTTCCACTTATTGTAGCTTGCAGATTCATCGGAAAAACCTGGATGATGCTTGCCCGAGGAGAGTCCGATGGGGTTATTGAAGGACTGCGAGCGCAAAGGATTTCGAATCAAAGGACTTCGAACATTGGATAAAAGAGCCTTAACCGTTTTACTTGTCGAAGACAGTCCAGATTACGCGGAATTGGTGCAGGACTGGCTGGCCATAGGCCGCGAGGACATGTCCTTCGTTCTGAACTGGACCGACACCGTCGCCGCCGCACTGAAGCGTCTCGCCGCCGGTGGAGTCGATGTAATCCTTTTAGATCTCGGTCTTCCCGATTCAAACGGAGCTCCGACTTTCGCCAAGATAAGGGCTCAGGCGCCCGATATACCGGTCATTGTCCTGAGCGCAGGCGATAGCGAATCGCTTGCTCTGCAACTCATCCAAGAAGGCGCCGAAGACTACCTCGTCAAGAACACTTGCAACAGTGACTCGCTGGTCCGCGCCGTCCGCTACGCCTTTCTACGGCACGGGTCCCAGGCCAAGAAAACAAGATCTCTGCATGCGGGCGATCAGGGCAGAGTGGTCGGTGTGCTCGGAGCCAAGGGTGGCTTGGGTACAACAACCGTCGCCTACCATCTCGCTGCTGAACTGCGCCTGCAAACAGAAGAAAAAGTTCTCTTGTGCGATCTCGATATTCACACGGGCCAAGTCGCTTTCCTCGCGGGCGTCGAGCCGCAGTACTCTTTGCTGAATGCCGTTGAGAACCAGAGCCGTCTCGACCTCTCTTTTTGGGAGGCGCTGGTCACGGAAAATTCGTTCGGCTTGCACATTATGCCTTCTCCCGCGCTGATGGGCGAGAAGGATGTTGCCGCGGATGCTCTCTTCGAGGTCCTCAAGGTAGCTCTTCCGTTCTATCGCTGGACAGTCTTGGATTTGGGTAGGATTGACAAGCTTTCAATGGATTTGGCAGCGAAGGTCCAGGAAATCTTTTTGGTCACTTCTACGGCCATTGGGGCGCTCTATCAAGCCAAGCGCGCGATTGGCGCTCTCGTGAACGCGATCGGCGACGCCGACCGCATTCGCCTGATTGTCAATCAGTTTGAAAATCGCTCCTTCTCGGGCAGCGAGCTGAACAGCATCTTCGGAGTTCCGGTGTACGCGGCTTTGCCTGCCGATCCCGACGAGATACAGAAGTGTTGCCTGGAAAAGACGCTCCCCAGCGAAGGAAGCAATTTCCGCAAACAGATGGTCAAGTTAGCGCGCAAGGTGGCGGGCCTTCCGGACAAGAAGTCGAAAAGCACACTCGGCCCCCTGTTTCCGTTTGCGAACAAGTTCCGTAAGCCCGACGCGAATATCTCGAGGTAACGAACGAAAGCGCACGCATGAGTGATCCCGGCCCAGTCCTGTTGGTTAGCGACAACAACGCTAATGTGCAAGGTGTCCGAGAAGCCCTGGCGAGCAGTGAACAGCAGTTTGCGCTGCAACATATCGAACGGGTCCGGACGGCGCTGGCGCGGATTGCAGGCGGCGGGCTGACGGTTATTTTGCTGGATGTCTCCGGCGATCCGGAGGGCAAGGGTCGCGAAGCGCTGGCGGCCTTACAGGCAGGAGCGCCGGATGTTCCACTGATCGTCTTATGCGCAAGCGAGGACGAACCCGCGGTCAAACAACTAGTTAAAGAAACAGCCATTCTGTACCTCGTCCGTCCAAAGTGGCGGGACGAACTCGCACGGCGGATCCTGGCGGCGACGGCCGTACTTCCCGACACCGGAAGCGGCACGAAGGGAACAGTTATCGCCATCACTGGCGCAAAAGGAGGCGTGGGAGCGACAACCGTCGCCGTGAACGTTGCTTCGTTGCTGGCCTCCAGCTATAAAGTCATTCTGGCCGAACTGCGTCCGCCCATTGGAACGCTGTGCCATTTCTTCCGTCCCCACCGGGCGGCCCGCAGCTTGCAAGATCTATTGGCCTTGAGCCGCGCTGAGTATTGCAACAGCAGACGTGGAATCCTGTTTATGGCCGAATCGAAACATCCCGGGCTTGGCAGTCCTGTTTGCGCCGGAACGGGCCGCCAACGTGGCAGAGATCGAACCCAATCAGATTCGCGAGATACTCGCGGGGTTATCCGAACTGGGCGATGTAGTGATAGCCGACCTCCCGGCCTCATTGTCCGAGGTGGATCGCGTCGTTCTTGCGAATGTCCGACATTCTGGCCCTGGTAGTAGAACGTGATGTCCTTTCCGTCGACTCCGCAAAAGCAAAGCTGAGCGCCTTCGAGAGTTTGGGCATCGTCCCGCAAGAAGCCGGCCTGGTGATTGTCAATCGCGTGCCCTTGGCCGCCCCCATGGCCCTTCCGGACATCGAGTCGCAAGTCGGGCTGCCAACGTTCGCGGTGATTCCGCCCGCGGCCGATCTCTGCGCTGCCGCCTACCGGGTGCATATCCCGGTGGTAAAGCTGGATGCGCAGAGTTCAATGGCTACGAGCTTCGCCAATCTGGCCAAGAGACTCTCGGGCCGGCCGTAATTACGAGGCAGAGGTTACGCTCTGTGCTTCGAACACAGCCAGGAGAGCTTCAAGCGAGTTTGTTTGCTGTTGCAGCTCCCATTGCGTGCTGGGCCTTGGCGGAGTTCTCGATCTCCCCGCCAAGTTTGCTGAGTTCGGGGAATCCATATCCCGCACCGGAACCTTTCATGTTGTGAGCGAGAACGCGGATGCGTTCGAAATCGCCTTGCCCGATCAGGTCGCGCATGGCCTGCAGTTCCTGGCGGCGTCTGGCGAGGTAGGTTGGAATACGCGCTTGGATTTCAGGAGGGATGCTCATAATTTCGCGTTGCGGCGTCGGCGGTGCCGGCGCTTTCTGTAGGTATTTCTGAAGCTCTGCTTGAAGCTTGGGCTTGGAAATCGGTTTGGCAAGATAGCCGGAGCAGCCCGCTTCGGCGGCGCGGGCCTCCTCTCCTTTGAGTGCATGTGCGGTGAGGGCAATGATGGGGACCGGAGGCAGCGAGTGCTCCGCCTCATAGGCGCGAATCTCGCTCGTAGCCGTGTAGCCGTCCTTTACGGGCATTTGGACATCCATGAGGATGATGTCGTAGCGGTTGGCTGTCGCACTCTCGACCGCGGCGGCGCCGTTTTCCACCATGTGGATGTCGTAGCCCTCGGGTTCGAGATACGCGCTAATGAGGAATCGATTATCTTCGGCGTCTTCTGCCACCAGAATCCGCTTTCCCAGAGCCTTTTCACCGGTCGAGAACGGCTGAGCCACGACGCTAGAAACGGGGGTAGAACTTGCATGGAGCGCCTTCTGTAAGGCCGAAGCCAGCTTCGCGCCTTTGACCGGTTTTACCAGCGTCGCGTGAATGCCCATATCCCGCGCCCGCGCAAGATCACCGGCTTGGGTATCGGAAGTCAGCATGAGCACCACGGGGCTGCGGAAAGACGGCATCGTGGCAGATCTGTTCGGCGGTGTCGAAGCCATCCATGGCTGGCATTCGGCGATCGATGAGCACGACGTCGTAACGGGAGCCACGCTCTTGTTCGCTCCGGAGCAGTTCGAGCGCCTCGCGGCCATTTTCCGCCTCATCGACGTGGACATGCCACTGTTCGAGCAAGCCGCCGGAGCAGCAGGCGGTTCGTCGCGTTGTCGTCGACGACCAGGCTGCGCAGACGTGAAAACTCGTGATACTTGGGTTCACCCGCCATGCGCGACGTGGGTTCGCGCTGCAGGTTCAGAGTGAACCAGAAGGTGCTCCCCACCCCGACTTGGCTTTCGGCCCAGATTTTTCCATCCATGAGTTCGACCAGCCGCTTGCTGATGGCAAGCCCCAATCCGGTTCCGGAGGCCTTTCGCGTGATGGAGGAGTCTGCCTGGACGAACGGCTCGAAGATGCCCGCCAGTTCATGAGGATCTATGCCCATGCCGGTATCGGAAACCCGGAAGCGTAGAGCACCGGGAGCGGGATCGTCTGGATCCTTGTCGACCGCCACAACGACTTCGCCTTCAGAGGTAAATTTGATCGCGTTTCCAACCAGGTTGACAAGAATTTGCTGCAGGCGGTCGGGATCGCCGCGAAATTCGGTTGGCTCATCGGGCGCGATGTCGCAGATCAGCTCGAGGTTTTTCCGATCCGCGAGCGGCGCCAACAGATCCATGGTTCTATCGAGAACGGCTGTGAGGTCAAAGGGGATATCCTCGAGTTCAAGGTGCCCTGCTTCGACCTTCGACAAATCGAGGATGTCGTTGATCAGGGTCAGAAGCCGTTCTGAGTTGTTGCGGAAAATGCGAACGTACTGTTCCTGCTGCTCACTAAGGTGAGTTTCGAGCAGCAGGTCCGCCATGCCGCAGATGGCGTTCATAGGAGTCCGGATCTCGTGACTCATGCGCGCCAGAAACTCGCTCTTGGCTGCGCTGGCCTGCGTAGCGCGTTCGCTCTGTTCGAGAAGCCTATCGTTCGTTTCAGATAACGTGAGATTTCTTTCGGCGAGCAGCCGGCTGGTCTGGGACAGGCCGGAGGCAACACGTCCAATCTCATCTTTATAGATATCCGACACAGCCGCGGGAGTTCCATCGGCCATAAGCGTGACTTGTTGTTCGATGATCGCCATTCTGCGAACAATTCCAGTGAGGAAGAGCCAGGTTCCGGCGAATCCGCCGGCGATGCCGCACAGCAAAGTAATCGGCACTACCAGAGAGAACAGCAGGTGCATCTGCTTCAGCTTTTCGGTGCGCGTGGCGAGCAGACGGGCTTCCTCGCCGTCCATCGATTCGACGATGGCTAGAACCTTCCGCTGTGAGATGACCGCGGCCATCAGCGCCGTTCTGTCCTGAGCGATCCCCCCGATTGCGGTAGCGACCAGCCGGCTCGAGCGCTCCGCCAGAACGGGGTGAAGTTCCCGAAGGCGTTTTCCTTGGGAAGGGTTATCGGCGGTAAGCCTTGATAGATGGTCGGTGATTGCATTGAGCCGCGCGCCGCTTTCCTGGCAATCGGACCACAGGTTCTCATCGCGCGTCATGCTGTACGTTCGGCAAGCCGTGTTGCCTTTGACGAATTCGGCCAGCAGTTGCTCCAGCGAAACGCGGACGTGCAGAGTATGTGTGACCCAGCTCTCGGCCTTTTGCTGCTGCGAGTCGAGAATAAAGGTACACGCACTGTTCAATAGCAAAACTGCCAGCGGAAGAGTAACAACTACAATCCCTTTTACCCGCAAGGGCAGATCGCCCCATCGGACGGGACCGGGTTCTCTTTTCGGTTTTCTCGGGATCCATCGAGTATGCGGCTCTAGTGAACTGATGCACCAGGGCCTAAGTGTCATATCGATTGCCTGAGCCACTTACGCGCGTTTTCGCAAGCGGTGAATGTACGTTTCTCGCTCGCAGGATTCTGGAGCGGGGTAGGAAGCGGAGTAAGGTCTAGTCGGGTCGTAGCTGTGCTGTTCGCGCTTCCGAGGTAATGGTCGAACCAGCCGAGCGTGCGGCGGAGACGGTCCAAGTCGTCCTTGGGAAGGTGAAAGGCGTGGCCCTCACCGGGATAGACGACGAGTTGCGGTGGGGACGCCGAGAGTTTTCAAGGCGTGCCAGAACTCAAACGATTGCGGGGCGGGGCATTCGCCATCCCGCTCCCCAACGATCACGAGCGTTGGAGTTTTCACCTGTTTAATGAATGTGATCGGCGAACTTTTCGCGTAGACTGCGGGATCCTCGTAGACCGATGCGCCGAAGAACGGAATCATCCATTCGTCGATGGAGTTTTCGCCGTAATAGCTGAGCCAATCCGCGATGCCGGCGCCCGCGACCGCAGCGTGGAAGCGATTTGTTTGCGTTACCGTCCACATCGTCATGAATCCGCCATAACTCCAGCCAGTGACTCCGATGCGATTGGCGTCGACCGGCACCTTTTTCATAACCGAATCGAGTCCGCTCAAAATGTCACGCAGGTCGCCGCCTCCGAAATCCTTCACGTTGGCGCGCGTGAACGCTTCACCTTCGCCATAGCTGCCACGCGGATTCGGGAAGAAAACGAAGTACCCCAAGGCGGCCATCGCGGACATATCGAAGTGAGCGGTTGGCCAGTAGTCAGTGCGCATGTTGGACGGCCCTCCATGAATCTCGACGATCATCGGGTACCGTTTCGAGGCGTCGTAATCGACGGGATAGAGGAGCCAGCCCTGAACGCGCAGCCCTTCGTCGTTCCAGATGACACTCTCCGCTTTTCCCCACTGGGGATGTTGGTTGGCGTTCTCGTGTGTTAGTTGTTGCCAATTGCCAATGGGGCCAGCCCAGATTTCGGGCGCTTGTTCCCACGAAGTGCGAATGAGAGCGCTGGTTCTGCCATTTTGGGCCAGAGAGAAATTGGGATAATTCCCGCCATCGTGCAACTGTTGTGTGCCTTTCCAGAGCGTTTCGCTTTCGCCACTGGCGATGCGGAGCGATGAAATGGCGCTTCCGCCGTCAACGTCTTCGGTAAAGATGAGTTCGCCGTCATTACGCCAGGCGAGCCAGGTTGGAGTGGTCTTTCGGTCAGTTCGTGAGGTCGCGCGGTTCTCCGCCTTCGCGGTTCATCAGGAAAATGTCGCCCCCGTTAAATCCCTGGTCGCTCATAATGCCGCCAATAAAGGCGATTTGCTTGCCGTCGGGAGACCAGCGCGGGATGGCGAGCTGGCGTTCAGCGGGCGGGTGGTAAAGAACTTGCATCTGCCCGGAGGTTGCGTCGCAGGAATAGAGCTGAGCGATCCACCAATTGTTGTCCGCGGGTCCGGGAGCGGCAATGGCGGCAAAGCGGCTGCCGTCGGGGGACCAGTTGAATTCGTAAATGTTCAGTTCCGCGGGAGAGACTTGACGAGGTTCACTGTCCCCAGCCACGTTCACGATGGTGAGGCGTTGATTATGGATTTCGCTCTCGATCGCGCCGGTTTGCGCAGGAACGGCTTCGAGCGGTCCACCGCCGCCGCCGTTCTCGGCATACAGAAAGGCGATGCGCTTTCCATCCGGCGCCCACTCTGGATCGGTAATGTAGCCTTTCAGGTTCGTCAGCGCGCGTGGCTTACCGCCTGAGACGGAAGTAACGAAAACTTGTTCTTGCGACGAACCGGCGTTGGAAAGGAAAGCGATTTGGCTGCTATCCGGTGACCACGCCGTATCGGATTCCCGGAAGGATTGTGTTCCATCGCCCGCTGTGATGCGCCGGGGCTTGGCGTCCGCTTTTTTCCAAGCAAGCACAAAGATTTGCGTATTAGAACTGTCGTGTGAAGCCGGCTGGCTCCAGGCGACCCAATTTCCGTCCGGCGAAACGGATACGCGCGAGAACGAATGAACCTCTTGAAGCTGTTTTAGTACCTCATCGATGCGCGTGTCGTTCGCGGCAGCGTTGTGGCCGAATGCGGCTGATAGTGAGAGTAGGAGTGTGGCAAAGACGGGAACGGATTTTCGCATGAACTTGGTTGATCTCATCAGCTTAGTGAATTCCTACCGTCCCGTGAACCGAAGCAATTAGTTTTGCGGGATCGAACGCGATGCCGTCTTTGAAAACGTACTTAACGTTTTCGACATCGGCAATACGGGTTGCGGGATCCCCTTTGACCACCACCAGATCGGCATTCTTGCCGGGCGCAATGGAGCCGATCCGATCCGATTGACGTTGGTAGAGCGCGGCATTGTAACTGTAGATGCGGATCGCTTCCTCAGGCTTGAATCCGGCTTCGACCAGGAGCTCGAGATTGCGTTGATCTCCGAAGCCGGGTAACGCACCGCCGTTTCCCGTGGGATCGCAACCGGCAATGAGTAATCCGCCGGCGGCGACGAACTCACGTTCGAAATCCATTTCCTTCCTAAGCCACAGCGCGGTACGTTGGCGCGGGTTCTCAGCGGCCTCTTCCTTCGCCTCAAGATAGCTTTCAGCGGCGAAAGGAGACATGGCGTCGAGCATGCGATCTTCGAGCGGCGGGCGTCCTGGAATCATTGCTTCAAAAACTGCCAGTGTGGAGGTCACAGCCACTTTGTGCTCAACCAAGGTATGGATCATGCGCTGCGCCGGTGCGCTCTTCAGGTCCAGATTTTGAATCGAAGCCATAGCCGCACCTCCGCTGGGACAGACATCGCGCTGTTTGCCGGGCGTGAATTCGGTATCTACCAGCAACCCGTGCTCCAGATCGTCAATGCCCAGTTCGGCCGCTTCGGCGAAGCCGACCGAGCAGAGATGCCCGGTAATCTTCAAACCGTGCTGGTGAACCTCCTGAATGGCAGCGGCTAAGGCGTCGTGCGAGATGTTCATGTAGGCCTTGAAGGAAGTGGAACCTTCTTGCGCCCAGTAGTCCACCAAGCGGCGGGCCTGGTCAGGCGAACGGATGTCCGGCATTTGAATGGCGAAGCTGCCCGGACCTTCGATATAAGGACCGCTCGCGTCGATGTGAGGCCCAGGCATGTCGCCTTTGTCGATCAATCGCTTGATGTTGATGTCTGTATATGGTTCGAGAGAACCGGCGGTGCGCATGCTGGTGATTCCGGCAGCCAGGTAAAGACGAGGCGCGCTAAAGGCCTGCTCGCCATAAATCGGAATGCCGCCGCCGGTGGGATAGAACAGGTGCTCGTGCATGCCGACGAGACCTGGATAGACGGTGTAGCCGCGGAGATCGAGCGTTTGAGCTCCATCAGGAATATGGGCGGAAGCTGCAGCGCCGACTGAAAGGATGTGCCCGTGATCGAGGATGATCGTCCGATCGGGTTGCGCGGGTGTTCCCGTCCCGTCAATCACGGCAACGTGAACCAGAGCGACGACGGGAGCATTCACGCTAATGAAGCGCTGAAGACCCGGTGTGAGGCGGCCCTGTGCAAAAACGCAGAGCCAGGCACGCCGGCAGACAAGTGATGAAATGAGAAACTCGGCGGAGCAAAGATGCTCGATTTTAGCATCGGCGCGAGCCGCCGATCACGACCGAATTCGCCTACGGCGCTGGCTGATTCCGGCGTCCTGCGGTACGCTTTTGCTCTTCTTGACGGTCGCGCTCTTCCTGCTCTTTGGCGCGCCGCTCGTGTTCGGCGACGAGTTGTTCGTAAACCGGAACTTGCCGCGGCGTGAGAATGGCTTTCACCCGGGCGATTTGATCCTCGCGGATCTTCAGCATCGCGGGGTGATAAGAGTCGCGAACGGCTTTTACTTTGGCCTTGGTTTCGTCGAGAATTTGTTCAAGCTGTGTTACTTGGGCGGGCGTCAGATTTACCTTCTGGCGCATTTCAGAAATGTAGCGTTGGCGAAAACCTTCGGCGCCCGTCTTAGCGCTGACCACGGTAGCCGTGTAGTAGTGGTCGGCCAATGCGCCTATGCCCGCTCCGCAGATGAACAGGAGCGCAGCGAGTGCGACGGCGGTCCACTGATTACGCTTCATAGGGATGAGTGCCGGGCCGCCTTAGTGCTGCGGGATTCCAGAGGCTTCCGCGCCGGACGGCGTGGCCGGTATGGCTTCCGTGAAGTAAGTTCTTTCGGCGCTATGGTCCGCGAGCAAAGCGTCTGTGTAGCTTGCGGACGCCCGAGTGTTGTATGGAGTCGATGCGAAGTTGAGGACCAGCAGGACCAGGCACAGGGCCGCGCAACCAGTCGTTGCGGTCCGCGCAAAGCGCTGGAACACGAACCAGAAGCTGTGACCGGATTCGATTTTTTGCCACACGCCGGGCATGAAATTGCTGCTTGCCTCCACATCGGGACACGCGGCGCGATAGCTTCGAAAGAGCTCATCGAGCCGAGCGTCATCGTGATTCGTCATACATCCCCCAATCGCTTTAAAACTTATGCGCCGCCGATGCAGCCTTATAGGCCTTCAGCACTCGTTGCCGAGCGCGAAACAGGCGCACCTTAAGAGCGTTTTCGTTAACCCCGTATACTGGCTCAAGCTCCTTCAGCGAGAGCCCTTCCACTTCCTTCAGCGTGAGAAGCAGACGGTCCTCTTCGGAGACATGCCGGAACAATGCGTCCATGAACTCACGCGTCCGCGTCTTCTGGCGCTCGTCAGTATCCTGGCGGCCGCCTGCGAGAGCGTCCGCCATCATTACCTGCTGCTCACTCAGATCGGCCATACGCGATTCCGCCACGGCGTTTCGCGCGCCGCAAGTAATCGTAGGCAGCATTCACGGTCAGCCGGTACAGCCATGGTTCGAACACTTCCGGCGTCCGTAATTGATCGAGCGAGTAGTACAAGCGGACAAATACCTCCTGAGCGACATCCTCGACATCTTCGGGACGGCCTATCAGCCGCGAGATCGTTCCCAGAATTCGTTTCCGGTAAGCGAGAACCATCTCGTTGAACGCCGAAGCATCGCCCGCACGCGCTCTTCCGATGACCTCTGGCTCGACAAGCATACCGGCTTTTGCTGCCGGACGCAGTCCGCCGCCTCAAACTGTCTAGGCGTTCCGGCAATTTGTTAGGTTACAAGGCTTTGCACGCAACTCCAAGCTGCTATTGCGGTTGCCGAACCGGTTCAGGGGCGATTTTTGAGGTTTGTTTCAGCTCCAGCTCCCGAATCGCGGCGTCCACCGCCGAGCGTTGGGCATAGAGAAGCTCCAACTCCAATCGGAGCAGACTAGTCCGCGCGCGGCGACACGATGTACTCCGGTGGGGCATACGTACAGTTGTACAGCGAAACGCGGTCACTTGGCCAGTGGAGGCTCGGTTTGTACTGGTATAAGATGCGGCTATTGACCTCGTATTGCAATTTGTGATATATAAATTGCAGATTGCAATATGACCGTCGCCGCCAAGCTTCGTTACCTCCGAACCGTGGAGGGCCAGCTACGCGGATTGAACCGTGAGATGACGCAGAAAGAAGTGGTCAGCGCCATTCGGGAGGAGCTGAACCGGTCCGTCAGCCAGCCTTACCTTTCGCAACTCGAGAGCGGGCGCCGGAAACATCTGACGAACACGACCCGTCTGCTACTGGCGAAATTCTTCCGAGTGCATCCCGGCTACCTGGTCGATGACCCGGAAGGTTTTCAAACGGAGTTGCTGACCGATTTGCGTGGTCAGGAAGACAAGCTGGATCTCTGGCTGATCCAGGGAGCGGAGAAATTCCGGCGAGATGCAGCGCTCGCCAGCGCCTTGCTCAAAATTGCGCGCCACGATGACACCCGTAAGTGCGTTTTGCTGCTTGCGTCGGTCTTGGAGACGCCCGATCTGGTGGAACGGTTGTGGGACGTGCTGGGGCCGAAGGAGGGGATGGAACATGATTTGGCCTGATTTTTATCTGCTGTGTTTTGCGGTTGGATGCTTGTGGACGGTGGCATCGGTTCTGCTCGGTGGGTTTCATGTGGGACACGGCGGGCATGCGGGACACGGCGGTCATGCTGGCGGACACGTGCACGCAGGTCACACCCGGCAGGCACACAGGCGGCCGACAGCCGGTCACACGCACGCGCCGGGAAAAATGGGCAGCACCACGAGTGGCCGAGGGGGCAGCGCATTGGCTCGGGAGCATGATCAACCCGAGCTGCGGCGCGATCTTCTTATCTTGGTTTGGCGGGGTTGGCTACTTGTTGACAAGGCACTCAGGGCTGGCCTTTTGGATCGATGTAGCGATCGCGGCAGCGGTAGGCCTGAGCGGCGCTTGGATACTGGCCGCGTTCTTGCGGTTTCTGCAATCGCATGAAAAGCCGCTCGATCCGGCCGAGTACGAGATGGTCGGCGTGCTGGGGCGGGTGACGAGCGCGATTCGGCCTGACGGAGTGGGGGAAATGGTTTACATCCGGGATGGAGCGCGGAAGCCGGCGGCAGCCCGGAGTGAAGATGGCACGCACATCGCGCGTGGCGAAGAAGTCATTGTCACGCGCTATGAAAAAGGACTTGCGTATGTACGTACCTGGGAAGCAATGACCCAGCGGACGCCAGTGGCTACGCGCCCGGAAGCATTCGTAAAGGAGACAAGAAATGTCGAATGAAATCTTCTATATCGCGGCGCTGCTGGTGTTGACGCTGCTGGCGCTGATGATGGTGATGTCTACTTTGTTTCGTAAGGCGGGCCCGCATGAAGCGCTGATTGTGTATGGCTTGCGCGGAACTCGCATTGTGAAGGGAAGAGGAACAGTGATCTTCCCGATGATAGAGAGCTATCGCCAGCTCTCACTGCAATTGATGTCCTTCGATGTGGCGCCGCAGCAGGACCTCTATACCAAGCAGGGTGTAGCGGTGACCGTGGAAGCGGTGGCGCAGATCAAGGTGAAGAGCGACCCGGAATCGATTCAGACCGCGGCGGAACAGTTCCTCACGAAGACGGACCAAGCGCGCGAAGGGCTGATCCGGTTGGTGATGGAAGGCCACCTGCGCGGCATCATCGGCCAACTTTCGGTGGAGCAAATTGTGAAAGAGCCGGAGATGGTGGGCGACCGGATGCGTGCCACTTGCGCGGACGACATGAGCAAGATGGGTCTCGATGTCGTGTCGTTCACGATCAAAGAGGTTCGCGACAAGAACGAATACATCACAAACATGGGCCGGCCGGATATCGCGCGCATTCGCCGCGATGCGGATGTGGCCTCTGCCGAGGCGGAACGCGATACAGCTATCAAGCGGGCTGAGGCGATGCGAGCGGCGGCGGTGGCGAAATCACAGGCCGATCAGGAGCGCGTGTTAGCAGAGGCGCTATCGCTCGCCGCGCAGGCCGAGGCCCAGCGCGATCTGGAAATCAAGCGCGCCCAATATGTGGAAACCATCAAACGGCAGCAGGCCAGTGCGGACAAAGCATACGACATTCAGACCAACATCATGCAGCAGCAGGTCATGATGGAGGCCGTCAAGATCCGGCAGGTGGAAAAGGAACAGGAGGTCAAAGTCCAGGAAGCGGAGATTCTGCGGCATGAGAAAGAACTGATTGCCACGGTCCTCAAAAGTGCTGAAGTGGAACGCCAGCGGATCGAGACGCTGGCGGAGGCGTCGCGCCGCAAGATGATGATGGAAGCGGAAGGCGCTTCGGCGGCGACGCGCCTGCAGGGCGAGGCGGACGCGGACATCATCCTGCGAAAGGGCGAAGCGGAAGCGAAGGCGATGAACGTGAAGGCTGAGGCTTACCAGGAGTGGAACCAGGCCGCCGTTGTGGACAAGTTGCTTACCGGATTGCCGGAGGTGGTGCGAGCGCTGACTGCGCCGCTCTCGAATGTGGATAAGATCACGATCGTCTCTACGGGAGCGGGCGATAGTGCCGGCATGAGCAAGATTACCGGCGATATGACGAAGATTGCCGCCCAAATTCCCGCGCTGTTTGAGACGCTTTCCGGGATGCAGATGTCGGACCTGTTAGGCAAAGTCCGCGGCATTAGCGACCGCGGCGTTACAGACAAGAAGAGCACGGACGCAAAAGCAAACGGTCCGGCCTCCAAGCAATGACGGCGAGGGCGTAAAGGAGAAAGGCATAAAGGAGAGAAGCCATGCCACTGCTCGATCGAGTGACTACTTTAATCAAGGCAAACCTCAACGACCTTATCGATAAGGCGGAGGATCCGGAGAAGCTGCTGAAGCAGCTTCTCCTGGATATGCAAAATCAATTCATGCAATTGAAGACGCAGGTGGCGATTGCGGTC
This sequence comes from uncultured Acidobacteriaceae bacterium, assembly GCA_963849445.1. Lineage (GTDB taxonomy): Bacteria > Acidobacteriota > Terriglobia > Bryobacterales > Bryobacteraceae > Bog-105. Next base: position 15,257 of record CAWKHS010000020.1, read on the forward strand.
GCCGACCAGCACTTGCTGCAGAAAAGGCAACGAGAGAATCTGGACGCGCAAGAGGAGTGGCTGCGCAAGGCGGAGCTTGCGGTTCAGAAGAACGAAGAGAGCTTGGCGCGCGCGGCCTTAGAGCGGTCGTTGACGCATGAGAGCGCCGCGAAAAATTTCGCCGAGCAGATTGAAGATCAATCGCAGCAGGTGCAGATTCTGCGGGATGCGCTGCACCGTTTAGAGCAGAAAACGACGGAAACCAAGGCCAAAGCAGAAGTACTGATTGCGCAACACCGGCGCGCGCGCGTAACGCTGCACTCGGCTACCACCAATAGCAAGGACTTGCAACATGATGCCACGCTGCTTAGGATGCAGGCGAAAGTTTCAGAAGCGGAGGCGCTTGGGATCGGTCATCAAATCGCGGGACAGCCGAACGTGGAGCAACGGTTCGCGGCGCTTGAGCGGACGGACCAGGTGGACCGGCTTCTGGCAGATCTGAAAAGTAAAACAACGGGGAACGGCGCGGCAGCCCACAATCTGCTGGCCGCACCGGGCGACGGGGACTAGCGGGTTATCGCCGTGATTTCGTTTGCACCGGGAAAGCGCTTGCTCACGCGCGCGCCTCTGCTTCGTTTGCGGGAGCGGTACGGGCTGGGGATGAACACGTTAAAGTTTCACCGCGAGTACGCAAGTAGCTTGCATGTCAGCGGAGCGCTGACGCTCTGGTCGCTGCGCTCCCGGCTCTGAAGGGCCGCTAGTTGTCACACGCTAAGCCGCCTCGTGGGGTCTTACTTCTACGTCAATCTGTTTGGCGGTTTGATCCGAAAATTTCGTAGATCCAACACCATCTTGTGCACGAATAAACCGAGCGGCAACAAAACTGTTCGCGCAGGATTTCTCCCGGATGGTGGGTGACGCCGAATGTTCCAGCCGCCCTGAGGCATATACGGAAGCTTGTTTCAGTTCTTCTTATCGTCATTCGCTCAATATTAAGTTGTACGTCAGCCGCCAAGCCGGGGAGAGCGATAAGATCGCAGCATGAAAGCTCTGTTGTTGTCGGAATACAACCGCCTCGAAGTTGTGGACGTTCCGATGCCCCGGCCGGGGCCGGATGAAGTTCTAGTGCGGGTGGAGGCTTGCGGGATCTGCGGCAGCGATGTGCATGGCTACGACGGTTCGACGGGGCGCCGCATTCCGCCTATCATCATGGGTCACGAGGCGGCGGGAACCGTAGTCGCGGCGGGGACATCCGATTCACGCGTGAAAGAAGGGGATCGCATTACTTTCGATTCAACCATCTATTGCGGCGAATGCGAATACTGCCGGCGGGGCGATGTGAACCTTTGTGACCGGCGGCAAGTGCTGGGGGTATCGACTCCCGAATATCGGCGTCCGGGAGCATTTGCGGACTTTGTGGTAGTGCCGAACCGTATTGTGCATGAGTTGCCGGCTGAACTGCCGTTTGCGCATGCCGCGATGGTAGAGCCGCTGGCCGTTGCGGTGCACGCGGTGCGAATTTCCGATGTTCCCGAGAACGCCACGGCAGTAGTGGTGGGCGCCGGAATGATTGGGCTGCTGGTCTTGCAAGCGTTGCGCGAGAGTGCGCGCGCAAGTGGTTCTTCCGTGAGGGTCTTCGTTGTCGATATCGACGATACGCGGCTTGATCTCGCGCGCCAACTTGGCGCCGACGCAACCATCAACGCGAAGACCGGCGATGCCGTGGCGGAGGTGCTGCGGCTTACCTCGGGCGTTGGGGCCGATGTGGCGCTGGAGGCGGTGGGCAGCACGATTACCATCAAGAGCGCCATTGAGAGCGTCCGCAAAGGCGGCACGGTGACGCTGATTGGAAACGTCTCGCCGACGGTAGAGATTCCGCTGCAAAATGTCGTGAGCCGGCAGATTCGCTTGCAGGGTTCCGCGGCTTCATCGGGCGAGTATCCGGAATGCATCGATATGCTGGCGCGCGGCGCAGTGGATGTGAAGCCGCTGATCAGCATGGTTGCGCCGTTAGATGACGGGCCGCAATGGTTTGAGCGGCTGCACGCGCGCGAGGCTAATCTGATGAAAGTGATTCTTACTCCAAACGGCCATTCCGGCGAAGAAGATTGCGCATGAGCACTGAACTGTTCGACTTGACTGGGCGGGTTGCGATTGTGACGGGAACCAGCCGCGGCCTGGGCCAGCAGTTCGCAGGCGCTTTGGCAAAGGCCGGCGCCGACCTGGTGCTCACCAGCCGAAAACGCGAGACGCTCGCTCCTTTCGAACAAGAGATCAGGAAATTGGGCCGGCGCACGCTTTCGGTTGCGCTTGACGTACGCGATCACGAAAGCATTCAGCAAATGGTGAAGGCGGCGGAAGAAGAATTCGGCCGCGTAGACATTCTTGTGAACAATGCCGGGATGAATATTCGCAAGCCGGCGCTCGAGGTGACCTGGGACGATTGGAATCAGATCCTTGAGACGAACCTGCGCGGCAGTTTTTTCGTGGCTCAGGCGGTGGCGCGCGGCATGGTTACGCGGGGCTATGGCCGCATCGTCAACATCGGATCCGTGACCAGCGTAAATGGCTATGCCGGGCTTGCTCCCTACGGCGCGAGCCGCGGAGGAGTGAAGCAGTTGACCATGAGCTTGGCGGACGACTGGGGTAAGCACGGCATTACAGTGAATTGCCTGGCGCCGGGTTGGTTTCGTACCGAACAGAACAAAGTGATGTACGAAGACAAGGAGTGGGTGGAGTATCTGAGCGATCGGATTCCGATGAAGCGGCCGGGCGCACCGGGCGACTTGGATGGCGCGGTGGTGTTTCTGGCCTCCGAAGCCAGCCGCTACGTGACGGGACAAACGCTTTTAGTGGATGGTGGCATTTCGACGGGTGCGGTCCGTGCCGTTCCGAAACAGCCTGCCTCCAAATAGTTACTGTTTGTCTCGGACGCCGATGTAGACGTCCACATGCGCGATTGCCGGAGCGCCTGGCGCTGTGTAGTGCACTTCGTAATCTGTTTTATAAGAGCGGTGTAGTTGATCGGGCTTTTCGAGCGCCCAAATGCGCTTCCAGAGGCTTACGACCAACTCTGCAGGCGCGTCGCCTTGGGCGGTGAACATGGCGTACGTGCCCGGTACGATGCTCATCGAGACCATCCCTGGCGGGACATCTTTGACGGAAGATACTCTGGCCCCGAGCAAGTATGTGTATGGGCCGTCTTTATCGCTCTCGTAATTCGAGTAGACGGCGACAATGCGTGAATCGACACGGTTGGGGATACGGGAGACAAAGCGATCGGACTGAAGCTGAGCCCAAAGCTGAGAGATGGGACCGTTGCCGTTGGCTTCCCGGGGGTTCGAAGTGCGGGTTTCCAGTCCCACAACGCTAAACCGATCGACATGCAGCTTCAGCATGTTCATCTCTTCAGCTCGTACAAACAAGGGGAGAAGGGCCAGTGCGGCGAGCGCCATTAAGGGCTTCATTGTCCGTTCTTTAACTCCTTGTTCGGTTTCGGCTCGCTGCCGAATTGAGCTTGCCCGCGCCGAGTGGCTTTCGCTTCGATAAACAGCCGCAATGATGTGGGAATCTTCGACAAGAATGCAGTCAGGACGCGATAGCGCCAACCTGGTATGACGAAGAGCTTGCGCTGGCGAAGACCTTCGAGAGAAGCGTCCACGACTTCCTCCGGGGTCAACCAAAAGGCGGAGCCGGCAAGCTTCTTGCGATCGACCGGCATTTTGTCGTGAAACTCCGAATACGTAAAGCCTGGACACAATGCCTGGACGGTGACATTCGATTGAACGCCGCGCAATTCGACATAGAGCCCTTCAGTGAAAGCGGTCATCCAGCTTTTCGTCGCTGAATAGCTGGTCGAACCGGGGGTTCGCACCCAGGCGGATACGGACGCGACGTTAATGATGCCTCCGAAGTCGCGGGGGACCAGGTTGCGCAGAGCCGAATGCGTCAGGCGAACGGTGGCGAGCACGTGCAGACGGTGCATGTTCTCCTGGGTTTCGAGTGGCGCCTCCCAGAAACGTCCTCTGGTGCCGAAGCCGGCGTTGTTGACCAGCAGCGCCAGGCGTTGTTCGCCCGCGATTCGTTCCGCGGCGGCGGAGAGATCGGCGTCTGCGGTCAGGTCGGCCTGGACGATTTCGACAGAGCAGCCGTATTGAGAGGACAGTTCTTGTTGAAGCTGCTCGAGGCGGTCCTTACGTCTGGCAATCAGGAGTAGATCGTGCTCGGGCGCGAGTTTACGCGCGAAGACTGCGCCGATGCCGCTCGAAGCGCCTGTGATAGCAACTACCGTTCTGGCCAAAGGGAATCCTCCGTTCGATTGGGGCCTTTGCGCGAAGAGCTCGGCCCACCCACGTCCATTCAATCATGGAGGTCCGGCATCAGCGGCCGGTTGCGCGCGGAGGAAATAAGCTGAGTTGTTCGATGGCGCTTTCTGCGTCACGGCTCTCGTTGGAGGTGCTGCCTCTCGGCAAACGGATACGACGAAGCTCACCGTAGGGGCCGGAGGCGGGATCCAAGAAGACTCGCTGCGACGACCCATCGGCGGCGAATGCGATGGAGCGGATCAGCTCAGGATTGCCGACCCACGGGCAGAGTTGATAGACTTTGCCGCTGGGAAGCTTTTTATTCCAAACATCTCGATGGAGCGCGGCCTCGGCCTCCTCACTTGACGTGGCATAGATGGAGATATGCCGATCTATGGGCTTGACGATGGTACCGACGCTCGTTTCTCCGGTTTGGTCTTGGGCTTCGTACATGCGGATCATGTACCGTTGGCTCATGCTGGGACTGCCTTACTGAGTGTTCTAAGCAACATATCGGCTGAAGTTCTGGGGAGCAATACGCCGGCTGCGAATGAACCCTGCAAACGCGTACTGCCTAGACCGGATCGAGTAGAGTGATTCAAAAAAGAAGGCGTCAGGAGCTTGGGGCTCCTGACGCCTCGTTCCGAGTACCGGGTGAAGATCTACTGTTCGCCGGTGATCTCGATGGACGCTGCCTGAGTGCTAGAAGCACCCCATGCAGCTTGCGCACCCCATGCGGCTTGGGCGCCCCACGCTGCCTGCGAACTGGAAGCGCTATCGGCGCCCCAGGCTGCTCGGGCACTCCAGATGGCTCCCGCGCCCCAGGCCGCTTGTGAAGCGGACGTGCCCGATGCACCCCAAGCGGCTTGTGAAGCCGACGCGCTCGATGCACCCCAAGCGGCCTGAGCGCCGAACATCACTTGACTGCCACTCAGAACCGAAGCGCCCCACACCGCGCTGGCGCCCCAGGCGGCTCGGGCACCCCAGGCTGCCTGCGAAGCGGACGTGCTCGAAGCACCCCAGGCGGCCTGCGAGGCGGACGAATTGGAGGCGCCCCATGCTGCCTGCGCTCCCCAGAGGGAAGAAGGATCGAAAGATACCGTCACGTTGCCCGTGCTGCTGTCGTAATTGGCGACGGGAGACATGGCCGTAAAGCCCGTTGGAACGTTGTTGACGTTGGCGAGCGCCGCGGACATATCAACATAGCCCGCGCCGACGGTGAAGATGTCGTAATAGTCGACGTATGTCCCGGTCGAATCCGTCACGGTGCTCGATGTGGGAAAGGTTTTGTAAGAGGACTGCATGAGCAGCAGCTTCACCTGGTCGGGAGTGAGGCTGGGATTCGCCTGCAGTAAGTCTGCGACCATGCCGCTGACTACGCCGGTGGCCATGCTGGTGCCATTCAGGATGAAATAGTTATTAGAAACAGGTGCCGGCGGAGCTGCTGGACCGCCCGGACCTGCTGGACCCTTCGGCGCGGGCGGAGCCGGCATTGTCTCGTAATAGGAGAGCTGAACGGCGTTCCCCGGATATTCGTTTTGCAGCGTGGATCCTGGAACCAGAAGAGAGACGATGAGGTTACCGGGCGCCAACACGTCGGGCTTCACGAAATGATCGACGGCGGTCGGACCTTTCGAGCTGTAGCTGGCAACTAGATCGTCCGTGCGCGTGTAGGTTCCTTCTGTCTTCATGGCGCCGACCGTGATGACGTAGGGATCGTTGCCGGGAGAGTTGATGGTTCCATAACCCTGCTCGCCGTAGGTATTGTCTCGACCGTCATTTCCTGCCGCAACCACAACGGTAATACCGGCATTCCAAGCGGCTTCTACAGCCTGGCAAAGGGGATCCTGTGCGTAGCTCTCATACACCGGGCCGCCCAAGGAGAGGTTCATTACCCGAATATTGAGAACGTTCTTCAGATAAATGGCGGCGTCGATGGCCATGATGACGGTGCTGTCTGTGCCCGCGCCGTTCTGATCTAAGACTTTGAAATCGATGAGATTCACTCCCGGAGCAATGCCCTTGAAGGAACGAGTGCAGTTCTTGCAAGAGGAACTAGAACCATTCGAAGCAATGATTCCGGCGATGTGCTGCCCGTGACCATAAACGTCCGGCGCCGGACCGAAAGAAGGGAGATTCGTATTGGCCGGGAGCGAGGTCAGGGGACCCGACAAAATGGAGGCCGCCATGTTCGCAACGTTTGGATTGGTGAAGTCCAAGCTGTAAACAATTCCCCCCGCCTTCTTGCCGGCACCGAGGTTGGGATCCTGATTCATGCCGCTATCGATCACCACCACGCCGATACCCGATCCAGTCATGCCCGCATTCCAGGCACTCGCTGCATTGATGGCGGCGGCTGTGTTGTCGAGCTTCGAGTGGACAGGGCGATCGGGCGTGATGAACGCGACGTTGGGATCATTCGCCAGATCGCGCGCTGCGGCGGCCGTCAAATTGTAGACGCCGCCCCTGAGGGCCTTAAACCGGTGCTGGATGCTACCACCGCGGGTTACAACCTTTTGGTCATTAGCATCTTCCACCCCGCCATTCCACTGCACGATCACGCGCACGTTGGCGTCGGAATCGGCATTCTGCAGCTCTGTCGAAAGCTTCTGCCTGTGTGGCGGAGCTGCCGAGCAGATAACTGCAGCAAATATAAACGATAATGTCGCTCTTTTCATCCTGTTAGTCCTTGAGTTATCCCCTTGGTCAGCCTACAAACCGCAGCCTAACTTTCGGTGGTCAAGACGCTTATCGTTGAACGTGGCGACAACTTTGAACGTGGTGTGGAGCTTATTACGTTTCCGGAGTACCGGTACAGGCGCTCGTCCGGCTGTAATTCACTGTGTGCGCGCCGAGCCGGAAGACCGCTGCAATTAGACGTTGACGCCGGAGGCGAGAAACCCGCCGTCAACCGCGATGCATTGGCCCGTGATAAAACTGGACGCATCGCTCGCGAGAAAAACCGCCGTGCCGACCAGTTCTTCCACCTTCCCGAACCGCTTCATGGGCGTACGCATGAGTAACTCGCGTCCCCGGTCAGAGCCGTCCAGCAGCGCCGCATTGAGCGCCGTTCGGAATACACCTGGAGCAATGGCGTTCACATTGACGCCTTTCGGCGCCCACTCAATCGCGAGGTTTCGCGTTAACCCTAGAACACCCGCCTTCGAGGCGGCGTAAGCACTCACTTCGAAGAACGCCACATAAGAGGTGAGAGACGCAATATTGATGATTCTGCCGCGGCCGCTCGCCACCAGCGGCTGATAGAAGCTTTGACAGGACCGCAGCGTTCCCGTGAGGTTCACATCCATCAGCGTGTTCCACTCACTCTCTGCGATGTCTGCAGTAGGCTTGCGAAAAGTCTGTCCGGCAGCGTTGACCAGAATATCTACGCGCCCTAGCTCATTCCGCACTGCATCGCGTAAGGAGTCGATCGAGGCTCTACTGCCCGCGTCCACTGGAATACGCAAGCTCTTCTTGCCGATGCCTTCAATCTCCCCGGCGACTTCATTCACTAACGGCTCGCGCCGTCCGGTCGCGACGACATCGGCGCCCGCACGTGCAAGCCCTAAGGCGATAGCGCGGCCGATGCCGGAAGTGCCGCCCATTACGACCGCCACGCGGCCCGTTAAATCGAACAGTTGTTCTGTTGCCATGTTTCTCTATGTCTCAGTGTTAAGTTGCGCGATGTCGACCCACGCCCGTTTGCGCCACGACTCCAGGCCGGCTTCGGCCAGCTGCACGCCTTTGGCCGCCTCGAGCAGGTTCCAAGGAAAAGGCTGGTCTGCCACAACATGACGCAAGAACAGCTCCCATTGCACCTTGAACGCGTTGTCGAACGTGGTCTGTTCCGGTACCTTCTGCCAGCCCTCGAAGAAGTTGATCGTTTGCGGAATATCGGGATTCCAGACCGGGCGCGGCGTTGCGGCGTAGGGCTGGATCCAGCAGTCGCGTAGTCCGGCGACCGCGCTTCCCTTTGTTCCATCCACCTGGAGCGTGAGCAGATCGTCGCGGCGCACACGAACCGCCCAGGAAGAATTGAAATGCGCGATGATGCCGTTCTCGAGTTGAAACGTCGCATAGGCGGAATCATCGGCAGTACACGTATACCGTTTCCCTTGCTCATCTACGCGCTCACGAATGTGGGTCGCGCCGAGGCAGGAGACGGCTCTCACACCTCCGAAGAGATTATCGAGAACGTAGCGCCAGTGGCACAGCATGTCGATGATGATCCCGCCGCCGTCTTCCTTGCGATAGTTCCAGGAAGGCCGCTGTCCGGGCACCAAATCGCCTTCGAAAACCCAGTATCCGAATTCGCCGCGCACCGAAAGAATCTTTCCAAAAAAGCCGAGGTCGCGCAACGTTTGCAGCTTGCGCAATCCAGGTAACCAGAGCTTGTCCTGGACTACCCCGTGCTTTACGCCGCTCGATTCTGCGAGATGATAAAGCTCGAGCGCCGTCTTGAGGCTGTCTGCGATCGGCTTTTCGCAATACACGTGTTTGCCGGCTGCTATCGCCTTGCGCACCGCTTCGGCACGGCGGTCGGTCGTCTGCGAATCGAAGTAGACACCGTACTCAGGATTTTCTAAGGCTTCCTCGAGATTGGTCGTATACGGCAATCCGCCGAATTCCTCGGATATCGCTCGCAGTTTGGCCGCGTTGCGCCCCACCAGCAGCGGGCGAGGCATAATCGTTTCCGCGTCCCCGACCTTGACCCCGCCCTGTTGAATGATCGGCACAATGGACCGTCGTAAATGCTGGTTCAGGCCCATGCGCCCGGTGACGCCATTCATGATTACGCCGACGGAGTGAACGTTCATCTGGTTCACGCTAATCCTTTGGTTTATCCGTGCATTGTGCCTGCGCGCCTTGAGGTAAGGCGGGAGCGTCAACGCCGGCGCGCGGCAAAGTGCCGGCCAATTCCTGCCGCCAGTGCGCGACTTCGCCTGCCGGTCCATAACAGTAGATCATGCGCATTGGTGTTGCGCCGGTGTTCGTGAGTTGATGAAAGACCTGCGGAGGAATGTAAACTGCTTGCCCGGCGTGTACCGTAGTTCTCTCATCGCCCAGGCACATTTCTCCGCTTCCTTCCGCGATGAAATAGATTTCTTCTTGCTCCTGCTGATGCCATGGCACTTGGCCTCCGTTCGGCTCCAACGTCACGTGGCCGAGCGAAAAGTTTGTCGCTTGGATCGGGCTCGCGCCTCCCACCAGGTTTTGCGTGCGTCTGCGCGCCGGATAGGCCCGGCCCGGTATCTGCGATAAGTCAGCGATAATCACGTCTATTTCTCAATCCGCAACTCAACTCTTCCCAGCATGCCCGCTGGCAGCGGTTGCAGATTTTCAAAGCCTTGCGGTACGAAACGCGTCCCATAGCGCAGGTTCAGCAATCTGTAGTCCGGCAGCGCGCGTCCGGCCATTTCGTTGATCGCGAGGTTTGCCACTACGATCCGGAAACGATTCTCTCCGGACTTGGAGAAAACGTGTTACATCGAGTGCGTACGGCGGATGCCAGAGCGCGCCCGCCGATTGTGCATTGACGTAAACCAAAGCGCATTCGCGAACCGGGCTTTCTAACAGCGCGCGCATCCCCGGCGCATTGCCGGTCGCCGGCGCAACCACCTCTCCCGGACCGAAATCCAAAAGCACAGTATTCCCGCCATCTAGAAAAGAAGGCGACAGGGTCACGCTCTTCTCATATACCGCTTCGCCCGAGTAGTAGCGCGTCTCTTTGTCATCCGTCCACGAGCGAAGGCGGTCCATTTGAATGGTTCGCTTCAGGCCCGTGAAGGTGACTCTCCACCCCGCACTCAGGTCGAGAGACCCGGCTTCAACAGAGTGTCTTCGAGACCGCGGCGGTCGAGCATCCTTTGAAAACACCAATACGCGCGATTCGTAGGGAGCAAGTTCAAGCGGAACTGTAGTGGTCGTAGCGCGTGCTTCGATCGCGGCAGCGCTTACCGCTCCTGTGAAGACGTCCCACCATTCCGCGTTTCGGCCGGCAATGCGGATGGTGGCCTCAGTGCTCACGGGGCGATTGGAGGTATTTGCCACAAAATAGATATCACCCGTCGGGAGCTTGCGATGAATAAAGCCGATGGGGGGAGCGGCTGCGCCGGTCGCAAAATCGGGAGTCGTCATTTGCACGAGTCTCATTCCGAGCATGTGCTCATCGGCGAGGAAGCCGGCACGCGATTCCTTAAAGACCGCATGTGCGAGTTCCGCAACGCGCGCCGACTCGCTTTGCCCCTCCAGGAATCCAGGCGCCAGCGAAGGCAATCGTCTGGTCGCGATCACCTGGCCGCCGTCACGCATAAACGATTGCAGATGCTGTAACGTTTCGAGCGGAATGCGCTCCACGCCCGGCAAGATCAGAACCTTATAGGGAACACCGCGGGAAGCAATCGCCCGGTCGTCAATGAAGTCGAAATTAAAGCCGGCATTCAGCACTTGCGGGATAATGACCGGCCCGAGTAACCCGTCCATCGCTTGGTCAACCGATGCAACGCCCGGTTTGAATCTGGCCCAGGCGTCGTCGGTCGGCAGATAAATGGCAATGTCGTTTGCCGGCGCGCCTTGTCGAAGTAGATAGCTGACCCGCTGCAGATAGCGCGTGATCTCAGGCATCACTTGAAACCAGGGATTGTGTTCATTGAACGCGGCGGAGGCGTAAAAGCGCCAGCCAGGCTCGCCAGCATTAGTGGGTGAGTAGGGCCAGCCGTGGCCAATCAGTTGATTGATGCCTTGAATGAAATGAAGGTCGGCTTCCGCCTTCATATCGAGCGGTGTGGCGCGAAATGAGGGCGCGTGCAGCCAAGTCCAGGTCTCCGTCGATGTAATCGGCCGGCCGTATAGGTGGCTTGCCGAAGACGCCCACCGCGCGGCGCTAAAGCTCCGCCATTCCGGCCCATGTTCGCCTTCCGGCAAATCCACCAGCGCGTTGCTCGAAAGGATTACCGGCGGTTCGCCATAGGTCTGCGACCGGAACAAAGTGTGATGAGCGTGCGCCCACTCGCGAATCGGTGTGAGGTACCGCTCTTCCGTCAATTCCGTAAGCGTTTGGCCCCAATCGTGTCGTATCGCAAGCGTCCCCTCGCCCACGTCACCCGCCAGCGCTGGTAGGTGCGGTGTTAAATCATAACCTCGCCGCTTTCGGAATTCGTCCAGAAAGTCACTGGTCCAATCGGTTCCGAATACCTCCAGGCTGTCGCTGAAAACCGCATAGGGAGGATGCGAGCCGAAAGCCCCAAGCAATGGATTTCCCACCGCCTCCAGATGATGCGCGATAGCTGCCCGATTGTAATGGTCGAGTACAAATCCTTCCGCGCCTATCGCCGGCCTCTTTACCTGCTGTCCTGTACGGCTGGCGATGAAAAAAAGCAACGCCTCTGAACCAGCCGATCTCGCCGGGAGCGTCACTCTGCCGTTCTGAACATTATGCAGTTGGCTCGCGCCTGAGAGAGAAGCTTGCCCGTCACCCGAAACGTGAAAGATGGCGATGAGTCTCTCACCGTTCTCGAGTGGCGGTATAGCCGCCGACTCCGTGCCCTCCGGAATCGCCCTGCGTTCAATGCGCAGTCGGCCTGCGGCTTCCGTTACCGGAGTGTCCGGGCCCCCATAAGGCCAGCCGCTCCCGAGCGTCACATCAACGCGCATGCCCAAATCGGCAGCTTTTTCGGAGGCGAACCGGATTGCATCCAGGAACGGGCCCGAACCATATGGCAGATTCCGAAAGCCCTTTTGCGGGTCATCCAGTTCCAGCGGGTAAACCGGTTGAATTTCCACGCCGCCGATACCTGCGCTCTTCATCACGCGGAGTTCACGCTCGAGTTCGGGTTTTGTAACAGCCGCTCCGAACCACCACCAGCGCATCATGATCCGGGCATCGTCGGGCGGATGGAGAAACGCAGCGTGAAGAGCCTCAAGCGTCCTTCCGTCATTCGATTGAGCAAACAAGGATGTTCCCAAGATCAGCAGAACCAGCAACGAAGGGCCGAATAGCCGATGCAGCTTCAAACCAGACATTATCTCCACCAGATTCAAGGGAGATGCGCTAAGCGCGAAATTGCGATAAGTTTCTAAGCATCCATGAAGCGGATTCTCACGTTTGCGATTTTCACTCTGATGAGTCACGGAGCTTTTGCTGCAGAGCCGACTGCAGCGGATGTGCTCGCGAAAGTGTCCGCCCGCTATAGGAGCATGGGGACGGTTTTGATCGAAGCCGATATGCGCATCAGCGTCAGCCAGCGAGGACAGGTGGCCATGGGTGAGGCCAAGACAGTACTGGCGGTCGGCGAGCAGGGTGCATTCCGCGTGGAGCGCAATGAGAACGGAACTTCGCAAGTACGAGTATGCGATGGAAAGATCACCTGGAAGGCGCTGCCTAATCAGAAGATCTGGTCGAAGCAGGAAGTCGCGCAGGAAGCAGATCCCGACGACAGCGACGAAACACCTACGCAGTTTCAGGCGCAGGATCTGTTTACGCAGGCACGGCGCACGTACATCACCCGCTATACGAGCCTCGAGAAATATGCGGCGGTCACCACCATAGAGAAGAGCGAGCGAGTGAAATTCAACGGCAGTAAAGTGGATTGCTATGTCTTACGGCTTGCCACGCCTGGTGTGGTGAACCGGCTCTACGTCGCAAAGGATAGCTTCCTCGTACTTCGTCATTCCGAGGCGGATCAACGGAAAACTGGCCCGCCGGTCGATGTGGTCACGGAATATAAAAACATCAGCACGGGCCTGCCACCGGCCGAGATGTTCGAGTTTCAACCAGCGAACGGAAGCAGGGAAGTGGAACAAATCTCGCTTCCGGGCGAGCGGGACGTGAGCCTTGTTGGGCAGCGGGCCGCGGATTTCACTCTGAAAGCGTTAACCGGCGAGCCAGTCCACCTGGCTGACTTACGCGGCAAAATTGTAATGCTCGACTTCTGGGCGACTTGGTGCCAGCCCTGCAGGCATGAGTTGCCAACGATCGAAGCCTTGAGTAGGAAGTACAAAGAGAAGAACGTGGTGGTGCTTGGGATCAACGATGAAGATGCCTCTACGGCCCGGCACTTCCTTGAAAAAAATCATCCGGATCTTGAAACGCTCCACGATGGCGGCAAGAAAGTAAGCCGAACCTATGGCTGCAACGCGATTCCAACCGTCGTGGTAATCAATCCGGAGGGCACTGTGGTTGCGCATTTTGTCGGCTCAAGATCTGAAGACGTGTTGGTTGCCGCATTGAAACAAGCGGGCTTGCAGTAGCACTCAATGCTGTAATGAGACGGGCCCAACATGAACCCGAAACTCAACCGCAAGATCCTCTGTGCACTGACCTGTCTCGGAATGAGCGTGTTCTCAGTGGCCGCTTCTGCTGCAGCCCAGCAAGCCGGGTCGCGATCCGTTCCACAGGCAGACACGAGCTACATCGACGCTGACGGCACGGCGCACGTCACCCGAGTAGTTCCCGTGCCTGGGACCATCAGTCCCGAGGCGCAGAAGGTCCTGCGGCGGCAGATGTCGGACGCGCCGGCAAACGAGAGCCTGGAGCAGCGCCGTTCGAAAACCGACGCTTGGCAAACTCGAGCGGGTGAAGAATCGCGCTCCCTCTACCCCGTCAAGAGCGTCGAGGACCAGACGATCGCCGGTGTGCCCATCAAAGTCATCACGCCTCTCTCCGTACCTGAGGACAAGCGCCAGCGCGTTCTGATAAACGTGCACGGCGGCGGCTTTAATTCCGATTCCGGTTCGCTGACGGAAACAATTCCTCTGGCTAACTTGACCGCAACCAAGGTCATTGCCATCCTGTACCGTCTCGCGCCGGAGCATCCCTATCCTGCGGCCGTGGACGACACAATTGCGGTTTATAAGGAGCTTTTGAAAACGTATAAACCGCAGAATATGGCGCTGTACGGAACTTCTGCCGGCGCGATTCTCACCGGAGAAGTGGCAGTCCGAATGCGCCAGCTCGGCCTTCCACTCCCGGCGGCACTAGGGGTCTTCTCCGGCAGCGCTGATTTGAGCCAGGCCGCCGACTCGCAGGCAATCTATGCGCTGAACGGATTTTCCGGACCGCTCAGCCCTCCGTCCAAGGGCGAAACTGCCAACCAATATATAGGCTCGACGGATCCCAAGGATCCCGTCGTCTCCCCGCTCTATGCCGATTTGAAGGGATTCCCGCCGACTCTCCTCATTACCAGCACTCGCGATTTACTTCTGAGCGGCACGACCATCTTCCATCGTGCCTTGCTACGCGCCGGAGTGAACGCGCAGCTCGTCGTTTTCGAAGCCTTACCGCATGCGTTTTGGAACAATCCTTACCTGCCCGAGTCGAAAGAAGCAGACACAACTATGGCTCACTTTTTCGATACCAATCTGGGAGGCCACTGATCGTCGATGACGGCCTGATCAGCAAACCAGCCGCTTACAGCGCTCGCACATAGGTTCCATCAATCCCGAAGCCTGATTCAAGGCCCATTTCAGCCTATGGCCCAGCGCCCAACAGACGAATTTCACAGTTAGCCCCCCTCCGCTCCTTCATCGATGAAGTCTTTCGAATTGTAGAAGCTTAGCCGGTAAATTTATGCGGCTCAGGCGTACCGGTATGGGCCAGTTTGCGGGCCGTCGCGCTCGCCGCCCCTAACCTTGAAAACGCGCTACACTAGTTCAACCTGGCCCTGTCTGCCGGCGTCACTCTCCGGGACTTCCGGTCCCCATCTCGAAAGGAAAACGCCATGACAGCAGCAATGGTACAAGCTCCGTTGGCCCCGGAGGCCTTAGCCTTCTGGGCGGAACTGATCGCGGAATGCGACCGCTATACCGCCGCCATTAACGGCGTAATCTCCTCACAGGGTCTCGCGCCACACAATCTCCTGGAATGCCGGCATGGCCGCGAACTACACATTCGCAAATCCGCGCCACCTTCAACCAGCACCAGCGTGGCAATCGATTTCTTTTCCTGGGGACCGGTGATTCACGGGAAAGTAACCGGACGCGGGAAGGAATCCGAATTCTGCCTCGAAGAATGGGAAGTCCCCATCGCGAGAGACCTTGACGGCGCAGTGGTCGCGATCTTCGATCAGGGCCGCAGTTTCTCGCCCGAGGACTTGGCCCGCTACATCCTTCAAGGGTTCCGCTGTTACTATCCGGCTGTTTCGCTACCTTACGACTGCTGACCGATCAATATTTATCTTCCGCTGATGCTTCCCGCCTGGTTTGTTGCGGGCCGACCCCCTATCGTATTGAGAGTGAGGGTTGTATTTCTTATTCCGTTTCTTCTGGCGGCAACAGTTCAAGCGCAGCAAGCGCCCGCAACGTCTGGGGCCGCCAGTCCACCCGGCAATGTAATCATTGATCTGAAGGACGCGCTTGCTCGCGCCGGTAAGTACGGCGCGCAAGTGGAATCCGCCAACATCGCCGCCCAACTTGCTCACGAAGATCGCGTGCAGGCGAAGGCCGCGTCTCTCCCGTCCGTCAGCGGCTTGAATCAGTTCATCTACACGGAAGGCAACGGCACACCTTCCGGGGTATTCGTGGCCAACGACGGAGTGCACGTCTACAACGAGCAATTGGTTGCTCATGAAGAGTTGCTCTCGTTTATACGGCGTGGCGAAATTCGCGTAGCAGCCGCGGCCGAAGCCGTGGCGCGCGCCAGAGCAGATGTGGCGGCGCGGGGCTTAAAAGTCACCGTGATTCAGGATTACTACACTATCGCCTCCGTGCAACGCAAGCTGGCGAATGCCCAGACCAGCCTTTCTGAAGCCCAGCGTTTTGTGGATATAAGTGAAAAGCTGCAACACGGCGGCGAAGTGGCTCATGCCGACGTCATCAAAGCTCAGATCCAGCTTCAGCAGCGGCAGCGCGACGTGCAGGATGGGGCGCTCGCGGTGCAGAAAGCAAAAATCGCTTTGGCCGTGCTCATATTCCCGGTGCTCGAATGGAACTACCAGATCGTGGATGACCTCGCCCAGCAGGCGGCTCTGCCTACCTTGCCCGAAGCGACAGCGCAGGCAAAATCGAACAATCCCGATATACGCGCTGCCCAAGCCGGCATACAACAGGCGCGCTTGAGCGTAACCGTCGCACGCTACGCTTATCTGCCGAGCTTGGGACTCGATGTCTTTTACGGCATTGACGCCAATCAATTCGCGGCACACACGAACTACCCCACGCCGGAATCGGGCCGAAGTACCTTGCCCAATTATCTGGTTCCTTACCGGCAGAATCTCGGGTATGAAGCGCAAGCCACGCTCAACGTGCCCATTTGGACTTGGGGGTCAATTCACAGCAAGGTGAAGCAGGCGTCTCTGAGAGAGCGGCAGGCTGAACTGGATCTCACCACAGCTCAGAAGCAGGCGCAAGCGGATCTCGCTAGTGCTTATCAGGAGGCCGAAACAGCGTCGGCCCAGGTAGCATCCTTGCGTTCTTCTTCCGATCTGTCGGCAGAAAGCCTACGTCTCGCTCTGCTGCGCTACCAGGCAGGCGAGGCGACTGCGTTGGAAGTGGCCGACGCGCAAACAACGGTGGCTCAGGCGCGGAGTGCGTACGATGATGGTTTGTTGCGCTACCGGGTGGCCCTCGCCACGCTGGAAACGCTGACGGGCAACTTATAAACATGCTGAGGTTTCCAGTATTCGCCGTGCTTTCCGGTGTTGCGTTACTCATCGGGTGTGGGAAGCCGGGCGCAACGACGGACGCGGGAGCTGACGAGGCAGTCACCCCGGTGCAAGTGGCAGCGGTGAAGCGCCAGATTATCCATTCCTACATCACAGCGGAAGCAGTTCTATATCCCGTCAAGCAGGCCAATGTTGTCCCGAAGATCAGCGCTCCAGTGGCGCGCTTTCTTGTTCAAAGAGGCGATCATGTGCGCGAAGGGCAACTGGTTGCTGTCCTGGAAAACCGGGATTTGGCGGCCGCAGCGCAAGAGAGCCAGGATTTATATCACCAGGCCCAAGCCACGTATCGAAATACTGCCGCAGCGGTGATGCCGGAAGATCTGACGAAGGCGAAGGCAGATTTAGAGTCGGCCCGTGAGGCGCAGGAGGCAGCCGAAACTCTATATAACAACAGGGTGTCATTGCTGAAACAAGGCGCGCTTGCCCAGAAACTTGTCGATGATGCCAAGGTTGCTCTGGTGCAAGCGCAAAGCCAGTTTCAAACTGCGCAGCAGCATCTCACTTCACTCGAGACCGTAGGACGCACGGAGCAGTTGAAGAGCGCGCAAGCGCAGATGGATGCGGCCAAAGCCCATTATGAGAGTTCCGCCGCACAAGCGGCCTACGCGGAGGTGCGCAGCCCGATCAGCGGCGTTGTTTCCGACCGTCCCGTGAATATCGGCGAAATGGCATCCAGTTCTTCGGATCTCATCTCCGTCATTGACATCTCCCGCGTTGTCGCCCGGGCGAATGTGCCCGTTCAGCAGGCCGCTTCTATCACGGTGGGAAGACCGGCGACTATTTCGGGCCCGGGCGGAGAGCTAACGGGAAAAGTAACGGTAGTGAGCCCCGCCGTCGACCCGAACACAACCACAGTCCAGGTGTGGATGGAAGCGCCCAATCCGGCTGAACGCCTCAAACCCGGCGCCACTGTACAGATCACGGTAGACGCTGGCGAAATCCCGAACGCACTGGTAGCGCCGGCTTCGGCTTTACTCGCTTCCGATGAGGGCGGCGAAAAAGTAATGATCGCCGGCTCGGATTCTCTCGCCCACGAAACTCCCGTCAAGGTAGGCATCCGCTCGGGAGATGAAGTGCAGCTCCTGAGTGGCGTTCAGGAAGGGCAGCAAGTCATCACGCAGGGCGCGCTTGGGTTGGACGACAAGGCCAAAATCGAGATCTCAAAGCCCGGCGCCTCGCAAGAGGGTCAGGACGAAAAGTGAGTCTGTCTTCGGTTCACGAACCCCTCGTCAGCCACGAGCAAGGTGAGCATTGGACTGCCCGGCACCTAAAGTCCATTCTCTTTATCATCGTCGCGCTGGCCTGTTTCGGCGTATTTCTTGCCTTTAACATTCCGGTCGCTGTTTTCCCTTCGACAAACTTTCCGCGCATCGTTGTGGGCGTCGATAACGGCGTCATGCCGATCGATCAAATGCAAGTGACTGTCACTCGGCCACTCGAAGAAGTAATCAACTCAATTCCCGGTTTAGACCACATCCTGTCAATCACAAGCCGCGGCTCAGCCGAGATCGATCTCTTCTTCAACTGGAATGTGGACATGTTCCAGACACTTGAGCTGGTGAATGCGGCGCTCGCCCGGGTGCAGACGACCCTGCCATCTACCGCGGTTGTCACCACCAACCGCCTGACGTTCGCGGCGTTCCCCATCATGGGATACAGCATCACATCCAGCACCATTCCGGAGACCAGGCTTTGGGAACTGGCTACATACAATGCCAAGCCGCTCTTGAACAGAATTCCGGGCGTCTCCACCATCGTCGTGCAAGGCGGGCAGGAACCGGAGTTTCAGATACAGCCCGACCCGGCGAAACTGGTGGAGACTCAAATCACTGTTCCCAACCTGCTCGATGCCGTTTCAAAGAGTAATTTGATCGATTCGCCAGGGCTTCTCCAGCAGAATCACCAATTGGTATTGGGTCTTGTGAGCGGACAGGTTCAAACACCGGGGCAGATCGGTGGCATCGTCGTTAAGACGAGTGCCCGTGGAGTGCCGATTACGATTCACGACATTGCCTCCGTGAGCCAGTCGGTGAAGCCCGTTTACACCATCGTGACCGCAAACGGCAAGCCTGCGGTTCTCCTGAACATCTACCGTCAGCCGGACAGTAATACCGTCTCGGTGGCGGACGGAGTTCATGCTGAAATCGACAAGCTTCGCCGCAGCCTGCCATCGGGCATCTCTCTAGAGCCCTTCTACGACCAATCGGAAATCGTGAATGCCTCGATCACCAGCGTGCGCGACGCGATTCTGATCGGGATCGTCCTGGCCGCGATCATCCTCGTGCTCTTCCTGCGCGATTGGGGGAGTTCGATCGTGGCCGGCCTCGTCATCCCGGTCACGATTGCCGTCACTTTCATCGTCTTGCGGGTGATGGGCCAGAGCTTCAACCTGATGACGCTCGGTGGACTTGCCGCAGCAGTAGGTTTGGTGATTGACGACGCCATCGTCGTGGTGGAGAACATCGTGCTCCACCGCGATGCCGGGCAGAGCCGCGCGGAGGCGATCCGCAGCGCGCTGCGTGAAATTCGCGTGCCGCTGGTTGGCTCGACAGTCACACCTATCGTTGTATTCCTTCCGCTGGTCACTATCACTGGAGTGACCGGCACATTCTTCCGCGCGCTCGCTGTAACCGTGGGCGTGGCTCTTCTCACATCGCTTGGTCTTGCGCTCAGTTGGACGCCTACGTTAAGTCATTTGCTGCTGAGATCCAAGCCCGGAACTAAGACCGGTTCGGCGCCGCGCGCGGTTCAGCACGAGGTTGCCACGGCCGGCATCATGGGCCGCCTCACGCGTATCTACGAACGGGCCATCAAAGGTGCTGTGGCGCGGCCTCTCATTCTGGCGCTGCTCAGCGCTTTGTTGATCGTTGTTTCTTATCTCTGCTACACCAGACTCGGCTCCGATCTGCTTCCCTCGATGGACGAAGGCGGTTTCGTGCTGGATTACCTCATGCCCGCCGGCTCCTCGCTTGCGGACACGAATCGCGTTCTGGTCTCGGTAGAAAAGATCCTTCACTCGGTTCCGGAAGTGCAGAGTACTTCGCGCCGCACCGGCCTTCAACTCGGGCTTGCGACAGTAACGGAAGCGAACACCGGAGACATCTCCGTGATGCTGAAATCGAAGCGCAGCCGCGGCGTAGAGGAGGTCATGGCGGACGTTCGCGATCGTGTCAACAAGCGGTTCCCTCAACTGGATACCGATTTTCACCAGGTTCTGGAGGATATGATCGGCGATCTCACAAGTTCTCCCGACCCCATTGAAATTAAACTTTTTTCGGAGAACGTCGAGCTCCTGAAAATGTGGGGCCCCAAAGTGGCGGATGCCATAAAGACGATCACCGCTGTGAAGGACGTCAAAAACGGTGTGGAAAACACGATCAGCGGGCCGGCGCTCACGTTTCTTGTCGATCAAACGGTAGCCGCCCGCGCCGGCTTTACTCCACAAGAAGTGGAACTCGACGCCAGCGCCATTTTTCAGGGCGAACCGGCCGCCGCTCCCATCGTGGCGAACAATCGGCCGTATACGCTGCGCGTGACTTTCCCGCCCGAAACGCGAGCTTCTCTCGCTGCTATCCGCAACACGCTGTTGGTCAGTTCAACGGGCAAGCTCGCAACGCTCGGATCGCTCTCGACGATTCAAAACGATCCCGGCCAGATTGAAATTCGCCGCGAGAATTTGCAGCGCGATATTGCCGTTACCGGCCGACTGGAAGGCATGAGCCTCGGGACAGGTATCGCTCTGGTGCAGAAAAAAGTCGCGTCGCTTCATATACCGTCTGCCATTCGTGTGGAGTATGGCGGTCTATATCAGCAACAGCAACAGTCTTTTCACGACTTGCTGGTAGTTCTGGCAGCCGCTGTGGTGCTGGTCTTCACCGTGCTGCTACTCGAGTTCGGCACGTTTGCGGCTCCCATCGCGATTCTCTCTTCCGCGCTGCTTTCCACTTCGGGTGTATTCTTCGCACTCTTCGTCACCGGGACCACGTTCAACATTTCGTCCTTCATGGGCTTGATCATGGTGGTCGGCATTGTTGCGAAAAACGGCATTTTGCTCCTCGATGCCGACCAGAAATTCCGCCGGGAGGGCACCCCGGCGCGAGAAGCCATGGTGGAAGCCGGCGAACGGCGGCTGCGGCCTATCATCATGACCGCCCTCGCAACTATCGCAGGTATGATTCCGCTCTCCCTCGCTGTAGGGGCCGGATCGCAAATGCTTCAGCCGCTTGCTATCGCCGTAATTGGCGGAATTCTCGCTTCGATGGTCTTATCCCTGATTGTCACCCCGACTGTTCATTATTTCCTATCGAAGCGCTGAAGGTTCCGGTACTGAAGCCTCAACAAGAAAAGCGCGGAGGCTTCTTTCCTTGGCTATAATCAAGAGGTTTGCAAGGGCTTTGTTTCTATAGCATCGCGCGCGCCGGAACAATAGCTCGGAATCGCGTTCTCACCTCTGCTTTTGGGTCGAGAAGGTCGTAACCGCCCACGTAAAAGCATCTCCGGAATGTTGAAGCTTTCTGATTATCTGATCGGTTTTCTCGCTGATCGCGGCGTCCGGCACATCTTCATGGTGACAGGCGGTGGCGCCATGCATTTGAACGAGTCCATCGGCAGCGAACATCGCATTCAGTACGTTTGCAACCATCACGAACAAGCCTGTGCGATGGCGGCTGAGTGTTATGCCCGCGTCACCGGCCAAGTCGGTGTCGTCAATGTTACTACCGGCCCCGGCGGGGTGAATGCCCTGAACGGTGTATTCGGGGCCTATACGGATTCAGTTCCGATGCTAGTCATCTCCGGTCAGGTTCGGCGTGATACCTGCGCGCGGCTGCGGGGTCTGGAAAACATTCGCCAGCTCGGCGATCAGGAAATCGACATCATCCACATGGTGCAGCGTATTACGAAATACGCAGTGCTGGTGTCGGATCCTTCGACCATCCGTTATCACCTGGAAAAGGCTTTCCACCTTGCGAATTCAGGCCGCCCTGGCCCTTGCTGGCTCGACCTGCCCGTCGACGTGCAATCGGCCAAGATCGATCCGTCAACGCTAAAGGGCTATGATCCCTCCGAAGCCGATGCGGCGCCGAATACGGAAGCCGTGCGCGGTCAATGCAAGGCCGTGGTAGACAAGTTACGCCATGCAGCCCGGCCTGTAATTATGGCGGGAACCGGCATCCGCGCCGCGCATGCCGTGGAAGAATTCGACGAGGTAATTCACAAACTCGGACTGCCCGTCACAACAGCCTGGACGCACGACCTGATCGCCTCCGACGATGCCCTGTTTTGTGGCCGTCCCGGAACCATCGGGGAGCGTGCCGGGAATTTCACGGTGCAGAATTCCGACGTGCTCCTGGTGCTCGGTTCACGCCTCAACATTCGGCAGGTCAGTTACAACTGGAAATCGTTCGCACGCGAAGCGTTTAAGATTCAGGTGGACGTCGATCCTGCGGAACTAACTAAGCCCCTCGTTCAACCCGATCTTCCGATTCTCTGCGACCTGAAAGTCTTCCTGACCGAACTCGCCTCTCAATTGCACGATTGGCAGCCGTCTCCGGCGCAGCGTGAATGGCTCTCATGGTGCCGTGAACGGGTGGCGCGGTACCCCGTAGTGCAGGATCGTCACCGGCGCTCGCCATCGCCGTTGAATCCGTATTACTTTATTGAACTCTTGTTCCAGGGCCTACGCCCGGACGACACCGTCGTATGCGGAAACGCAGCGGCCTGCATCGTGCCGTATCAAGTCAGCCGATTGAAAAGGGGTCAGCGGCTCATCTCGAATTCCGGCGCAGCCTCGATGGGGTACGATCTTCCAGCGGCCGTAGGTGCCGCGGTTGCGCGAGACGGAAAACGCGTGCTCTGTCTTGCCGGCGATGGGAGCGTTCAGCTCAACATACAGGAATTGCAAACGCTGGCGCACCGGAAGCTGCCGGTCAAGCTGCTGATTATGAACAATGGCGGCTATCTGTCCATCCGCCAGACACAATCGAATTTCTTTGGACACCTGATTGGCGTGGGTCCGGACAGCGGCATCTCGTTCCCGGATTATGTCAGGGTTGCCGCCGCCTTTGGACTGCCTTCCGCGTGCGTTACCGGCGTGGCCGACATGCCGAAATTGTGGGAACTCTTGGACGCGCCCGGTCCCGCTGTTTGCGAGATTATGCTCGATCCCAAACAGGAGTTTGAACCTCGTCTGAAATCGCGCCAAATGCCGGACGGCACAATTGTCTCGCCTGCATTGGAAGATATGTTTCCGTTCCTCGATCCGGAAGAGCTGCAGTCGAACCTCTTCATCAAGCCGCTTCAATGAGTCGACTGATCCAGACCCGCAACGTTCTGTTCGATCTCGATGGCACTCTCGTCGATTCGTTGCCGGGTATCGAATTTTCGGTCGATTGCGCTTTAGCTGAATGCAGCCTCCCGCCGCGCCTGCGCGAACTGCGGCCGCTCATCGGACCCCCTATCCGTACCATTTTTTCGCAGCTTCTCGGCGGGCCGCCCGACGACCATCTATCAGCTCTGGAGCACGCTTTTCGCTCATCATACGATTCGGCAGGCTGGTTAAAAACCGTACCGGCGGATTCCGCGATTGACACGCTTCGGACGTTTCATACCGCGGGATTGCGGCTGTTCCTTGTCACGAACAAGCCCGCAACTCCCACGCGCCGGATCGTTGACCATCTCGGCATCGCAGAGCTGTTTTCCGACATTCTCTGCCGGAATTCACTCGCTCCTTCCTTCTCATCGAAGGCCGACATGCTGCGGCACTTACTTCGGGTGCATCAACTTGAGCCGAAAGAGTGTCTGTATGTGGGCGATACTTCCGAAGACTACCGGGCTGCCAGGCAAGTGGGATTGCCCGTGGCGATCGTGGCCTATGGCTACGGCGAACCCAACATCTTACATCCGCAGTGTATTCACTTGAATAATTTGGGTGAATTACTCACAATCGTCGAAACTATGGAGATGTCATGATCGACCGAGATATTTTTGAAGACCTCTTTGTTCTGGAACTCGCCAACAATCACTGGGGCAAGTTAGATCGCGGCTTGAAAATCGTGAATGCCTTCTCGCAGGTGGTCCGGTTCAATAACGTTCGCGCCGCTCTAAAGTTACAGTTCCGTGACGTGAATTCGTTCGTTCATTCTGACTTCCGTCATCGCACCGATATTCGCTATATCAAGAAAACACTGGATACGAGACTAAGCGATGATGAATTCGCAAGTCTTGTCAAGGCCGTGCGCGCGAGCGGTTGCATTCCCATGGCGACGCCCTTTGATGAGCGTTCCGTTGACTTATGCGTCGAACTGGGCATATCCCTCATAAAAATTGCCAGTTCAGACCTCAACGACTGGATCCTACTCGAGAAGATTGCAACCACCAAAAGGCCCGTCATTGTGTCCACCGGCGGCTCATCCATGAAGGATCTTGACGATTTGGTGACGTTCTTCCAAAACCGAAACATCCCGCTCGCCATCAATCATTGCGTTTCGATCTATCCCTCCGAGGACCGCGAACTGGAGATGAACCAGATCGACTTTCTGAAAGCTCGCTATCCCTCCATTACCATCGGCTTTTCGACGCACGAGTGCACGGATTGGATGTTCTCCATGCTGATCGCCTACGCGAAGGGCGCCCGCACCTTCGAGCGGCATATCGATATCGAGGCAGACGGTATTCCAGTTTCGCCGTATTGTTCACGACCGGAGCAAATCGATACCTGGTTTAAGTCCTTTCACAAAGCCAAAGAGATGTGCGGCGCCTCAGGAACTCAGAAGCGTATTCCTCCTCAGAAGGAAATCGAGTACCTCGATTCTCTCGTCCGCGGCGTTTACCTAAAACGGGATTTACCCGAGGGCCACATTCTCAGCGATGACGATGTGTATCTCGCAATCCCGCTACAGCAAGGGCAGATTTCTTGCCGCGAACTAATGCGGGGCGAGGTGATCCGGACGCCTGTTCAGAAGGATGCGCCTTTGATGATCGATGCGATCGATAGTCCGTACGCCAGCATCCCCTCTCTCCGGCAGTTGATCTACAAGCGCGGCCTGGAGCCCACAAAAGAAGCGCACCCACACCGCGGTTTGCAGCAGGTGAAGGGAGCTGTAGGTTCTTGAGCTTGATGACAAGCCTCCAGCGCCTGTAACTGTTCGTAAGAAATCCTGGTGACCAGTGAGCCGCATACCATGACCGAGTCCCGCGTGATGGAGACTAATCCGGTCCCGACACATGCCGAACCAGCGCCGGCCAACCAGGCTGGCCACTGGTTGAGTGGCTCGCTGGCAGTCGCGCTTGTGGCGCTCTACATGGGCTTCATCTTCAATCGTTACATTCCCATCAACGAGGGCTGGTTCCACTATTATTCCTGGCTGATGCATAAAGGCGAAATGCCTTACCGGGATTTCTGGTTCTTCGGTCAACCGGTTTCACTCTGGATCGCGTGGCTCGTTGCCGGCGATCACCTGATTAACACTCGGATCTTCGGCTTGATAGAGCGCATCGTGCTCTCGGGCATGCTGTACTTCTTGTTATCGCGCCAGTTCTCCCCGAAGGCCTGCTTTCTGGCGACCGTCACATCGATGATCGTCTTTTTGAGCTATCTCACCGAGGGGTTCTTCACCTATTTGGTCGATGCTCTCTGGTTACTCCTCGCCGCCCTCATCTGCGTGTATGAAGCCCAGGTCCATCCCCGCCACTACAAGTGGATTCTGATGCTGGCTGGGTTTTTCGCTTCGCTGTGTTTCTTTACGAAGCAATCTGTTGGCGTTTTCAGTACGCTAGCCGTCGTCGTTCTGATCGCATGGCCAGTCTTTGAGTTCGCTCGTATCGTCACAAGGTTGGTGTGCTTCTCCATCGGCTGGGTTCTTGCCGCTTTACCGATCGTGGCTTGGCTGCTGCTTAACAGCTCGTGGGGACCATACGTTGCGGAAGTGTTCAAGGGAGCGGCCTCATCCAAAGGGACATTCAGAACGATTTTCATCAGCACCTTAGAACGGTCGATGTCCCCGAAAATCGACCTAATCTTTCTTGGGATATTGGCGCTTATCGCTCTCGCGGCCTGGCGGAAGTACTTGGTGTTCAAAGCGCCGCAAGTGGCCTCACGTTGGACCAAAAAGGACATCGCGATTACGGCTCTCGTTGCTCTTTTCTTGATCTTCGCTCCTCTCTCTCTGCCGCTTATGCAGCCCGAGCGAATGCGGACTTACCTCAGCATCGTCACGCGGGTCACCTTCATCGCAATGATAGTGTTGGCCGCGAGACTGGTGATCCGCCGCTTGCGATCGCATACGCAAATGAATCAACCGGTGACGGTCATTCTTCTCATCTCCGGAGTTCTTTGGGCCTATGGTTGCGGTCTCTCCTATAGAGTGGAGCAGCACTCTATCATCCTGGGACTTGCCTACCTGATTGCGGCCGCTTGCGACAATCTATCTTCGAAGAGGGGCAAGCCCTTGGTGGGCATCATAACCGTTTTGTGTCTGCTGCAGACGAGTCAGGCCGCGCTGTATAAATACGACGATGCCTATGATTGGAACGGCTGGCGTTCAGTGATTTCGCTGAAATCGCGAGTAAGTCACTGGCCGCAGTTGGCCGGCTTCCGGGCCGACCCGCCGACCATTGATATGATCGACTCCATCCTGGATGACGTCGCGCAAGGATCGAAGCCCGGCGATACCGTCTTTACTTTTCCCCACATGCCGATCTTCAACTATGTGACTGGACATCTGCAGCCCACATTTGCGCCCGTGCACTATTGGGATGTTTGTCCCGATCCGATAGCCGAGGCCGACGCCCTTCGCGTCAAGGCGGCGCGCCCGGCCGTTATCGTCGACATGGAAATGCCGAAGTGGCTCTGGTTCGACGGTGAATGGACCTTCAGACAGGGAAAGCGAAGCGGACAAAGATCCATCGAAGCCGTTATCCAGCAACTTGCTGCATCGGGGGATTATCGCCTGATGCACAAGTATTGGACCCCGTGGGAACACACCGAAGTCGATGTATGGCAGCGCATCAAGTGATCCATCCATTTTTTTCTATCCCGTCGAATAAAATGTGATTTGACGCAACGAACTGCACTCGTAACCGGATCTTGTGGCCTCATCGGATCGGAAGTTAGCCTTCACCTCGGGCGAAACGGCTTCCGCGTCTTTGGAATCGACAACAATCAACGAGCGGTTTTCTTCGGGCCTGAAGGCGATACGCGCTGGTCTCTTCAGAGGCTGCTAAAAGGCATACCCGATTACCGCCATCTAGAGATCGACATACGCGACCGCGACGGCATTCTGCGCACCCTTGCGGATATAAAGCCAAACCTGATTGTTCATACGGCAGCGCAGCCCTCCCATGATCGTGCCGCCGCAATCCCTTTCGACGACTTCGATACGAATGCCGTCGGCACGCTCAACCTTCTGGAGGGAGCGCGCCGGTCCTGTCCGGAATCTCCCTTCGTGCACATGTCCACGAACAAGGTCTATGGCGACCTGCCCAATACCATCGCGCTTCGCGAACTGGACACCCGCTGGGACTATGATGACCCGCAATATGAAAATGGCATTGCGGAATCCTTCAGCATCGATCAGTCGAAGCATTCTATTTTCGGGGCATCCAAGGTCGCGGCAGATGTTATGGTTCAGGAATACGGCCGCTATTTCGGTATTCCCACCTGCTGCTTGCGCGGTGGCTGTTTAACAGGGCCCAACCATTCCGGTGTGGAACTCCACGGCTTCCTCAGTTATCTGGTGCGCTGCAACATCGAAGGCCGTGAATACAAGGTGTTCGGCTATAAGGGCAAGCAAGTTCGCGATAATATCCACTCGGAGGACGTGGCGAATTTTATTCTCGCATTCTCTGCCGCCCCGCGCTGCGGCGAGGTCTACAACATCGGGGGCGGCAAGGAAAACTCGTGCTCTATTCTGGAAGCGTTCTCCGCGGTTGAAAATCTGACTGGCAAGCGCCAGAAATTTAGCTATTTCGACCAGAACCGGATTGGCGATCACATCTGCTACTACAGCGATCTGCGGAAGATGAAAGCGCATTATCCGGGTTGGGCCATCACCCGAAGTTTGCAACATGTGTTCCGCGAGATCGTCGAATCCTGGCAAACCCGCGGCCGCAGTACCGATGAAGCGGTTGCCGGCCTCCGCTGATGAAAGTTCTGATCACCGGGATCTGCGGCTTCGTCGGGAGCCAGCTCGGGATCGCTCTGTCGGAAACGTTCCCCGGCGCCGAAATCACCGGCTTGGATAACTTGCTGCGGCCGGGATCTGAGTCAAACCGCGCTGAATTCAGCAAACGGGGTATTCAGTTCACGCATGGGGATCTCCGGATGCGCAGCGATGTGGACGCAATGCCCACCTGCGATTGGGTCGTCGATGCCGCTGCTCAGCCCAGCGTTCTCGCGGGTATCGATGGACGCTCCAGCCCAAGGCAAGTTGGCGAACACAACCTTTCAGGAACGCTCAATGTTCTCGAATACTGCCGTGAAAGAAGAGCCGGGTTGGTCCTCCTGAGCACCAGCCGTGTATATTCGATCCGGGATTTGGCGGCGCTCCCAATGATCGAGTCTAACCACGCGTTCGCCCTCGACGAGAGTAAATCTTTGCCGGCGGGCGTTAGCAGCCGCGGCTTGGCCGAAACGTTCCCGACACGGCAGCCGATCTCGCTGTATGGGGCTACAAAACTCGCTTCCGAGGTGATGGCCGTCGAATATGGCCTCACCTTCGATTTCCCAGTCTGGATCAATCGCTGCGGCGTTCTTGCCGGCGCAGGCCAGTTTGGAACGGCTGAGCAAGGCATCTTTTCGTACTGGCTGCACGCTCATGCTGCCCGCTTACCGCTGCGCTATATCGGATTCGGCGGGGCTGGATGCCAGGTGCGCGATGTTTTTCATCCAGAGGATCTAGCCCGGTTAGTTCAGACGCAGATGCAGCGAAAACCGTCTGCGGATGCAATCTACAACGTCGGCGGAGGTGCAAGCAATGCGATGTCGCTGGCTGAACTCACCGCATGGTGCGACGAACGGTTCGGTGCGCATCGCCCGGAACCCGACACTCGTCCCAGACCTTTCGATATCCCTTGGCTAATTATGGACGCTTCCCGCGTGCGCCAGGAATTCGATTGGCGTCCAAAGCGAACGCTCGCGTCCATTCTGGACGAAATCGCGGAACACGTCCGCACTCATCCCGGGTGGTTATCCCGTGTTGCTGCTATATGACGGCGCCGCTCACTTTACTCAGCGTCGTCATCCCAGCCCGCGATGAAGAAGGATGCATTGCTTCCACCGTGGAGCATCTCTACGTGGAACTGCGGCTGCACGGCGTCCCGCACGAGATTGTCGTCGTTGACGATGGCAGCACCGATTCCACTTGGCCGAAGTTGCTCGCCTTGAAGAGCCGCATCCCCACTCTCAATCCGTTGCAGAATCCCGGACTGCACGGCTTCGGGCGCGCCATCATCTACGGTCTGGATCACATGACGGGCGATGCCGTCACGATCATGATGGCGGACGAATCGGATGATTGCCGAGATGTCGTGCGTTATTGGGAACTCCTCAACGAAGGTTGGGACGCGGTGTTTGGTTCGCGCTTCGTAAAGGGCGGGGGAGTTATCGATTACCCTTGGCTGAAACTGAAGGTAAACCGGCTCGCGAACCTGTTCATCCGGATGATGTTTGGCATCAAGCTGAACGACACTACGAACGCCTTCAAGGCTTATCGCCGCACGGTCATCGATGGCTGCCGGCCGCTTCTCTCTCCTCACTTCAACTTGACTGTAGAACTACCGCTGAAGACCATCGTTCGCGACTACACCTGGACCGTGATCCCGATCACCTGGCGAAATCGGCGATCGGGCGTACCGAAGCTAAAGATGAAGGAGATGGGCAGCCGCTATCTCTTCATCTGCCTGTATGTCTGGGTCGAGAAGTACTTCAGCCGAGGCGACTATCGCCGCGAGGTTCATCACGGGTAGGTGCCTCCCTAGATGACCGCCAGAGCGGCCATCTTCGGAGCCTTGGCCAGTTGTTCGATGACGTAGTCGATCATCTCGTCCGTCAATCCCGGATAAACGCCGATAAAAAACGTGCGATTCATGATCACGTCGGATTCTTCTAGAGTGCCGTGCACTCGCCTATCAATATGCAGAAATCCCGGTTGCCGTAGGATGTTCCCGCCGAATACCAGCCGCGTCTCGATATTCGCGGCCTCCAATTGCCTCGTGACTACGGTCCGGTCAAGACCTTCGCGTACCGTGATGGGGAATCCGAACGGCGACGGATTCGCACGCGGATCAATTTTGGGAAGTATGTAAAATTCTTCCAGCGATTTCAGCCCGTCGAAAAGCCGCCAGAAATTGTGGCGCCGCTTTTCAATAAACCTCGGAGCCTTTTCGATTTGCGCCATCCCGATCGCCGCCTGCATATCGGTGGGCTTGAGGTTGTAACCGACGTTCGAATAAATGTATTTATGGTCGTAGCCGTCCGGCAAATCGCCCAACGACCAGTCGAAGCGCTTTCCGCAGGTATTGTTCTGGCCCGGATCGCACCAGCAATCCCGTCCCCAGTCGCGAATCGAGCGAGCAGTCTTCTTCAGGCGCGGATGGTTGATCGTCACGCCGCCGCCTTCACCCATCGTGATGTGATGCGCTGGATAGAAGCTCAGGGACGCCATGTCGCCGAAGGTGCCCACCAGCTTTCCATCGAAGGTCGCGCCTAGAGCGTCGCACGAATCTTCCAGAACCCAGAGATTGTGCCGGTTCGCGATGTCCATGATCATCGTCATGTCGCAAGGGTTCCCCACTGTGTGTGGAATAAAGATGCAGCGCGTCCGAGGCCCGATCGCGTCCTCAATTAGTGCCGGATTGATGTTGTAAGTTCCCACTTCGCAATCGACAAAAACCGGCAGCAGTTGATTTTGGAGAATGGGCGCGAGCGTCGTCGGGAACGTCACGGCGGGAGTAATCACTTCGTCCCCCGGCTCCAACCGCGGCCTGTCATTGGGCCGCAGCAAGCCGTCTAATTCCCGTGCGCAAATCGTCGTCACCATGAGCAGGTTGGCTGATGATCCCGATGTCACCAGCACGAAGTCTCGCGACTTATAAAACTGCTGCATCCGCTTCTCGAACTTCTCGCCCCACGGTCCCAGCGTCAGCCAGAAATCGAGCGACGACTCTGTGAGATTGAGCATCTCCTGGTGGTCATACACGCGTCCGGAATAATGAACCCGCGTTTTACCCGGTTCAAACGGCTTCCGCTGGTGCGCCACTTCGTAATATTTCTGAACCAATTCGAGAATGGAAGCTCGAATGGAAGCGGCATCGGCCGCCGGTTGGTTCCCGTTTTGCGGATCGCTCATTTACAATTTCTCCTGTGTCTGCCCGATGCGACTATATTGAATTTCCGGCGGAAGCTTCGTCGCGCGCAAGCTGCTGCGCCCGTCTATTACCACCGGTTGGCGCATTTCTTTCGCGAGCGAGGCCCAATTGAGTGAAGACAGTTCCGGCAGGCCCGATGCAATAACCGCTGCATCGGCGTCGGCTAGCGCTTCCTGAGCCGATTTGCAAACAGAAACACTCGTCCCATTTTTTGGCAACGCAGAAATGAACGGGTCATACCCGCGCACTACTGCTCCTTTGTTGTTCAGAAGGTCGATTACTGCCAACGCCGGTGAATCTCGTAAATCGTCCGTACCCGGTTTGAAAGCCAACCCCAGAACCGCGACTGTTTTGCCTTTCAGATTGCCGACCGCCGCTTCGGCCATGGCGACTAAAGCCGCCGGTCGGCTGTGATTTACCGCCAGCACCGCGTCCAGCAGATGCGGCGTCACCCCGCGATTTTTCCCATGCACCTTAAGCGCCGTCACATCCTTCGGCAAACAGCTTCCACCGAAGCCACATCCCGCGCGCAGATAACTCAGGATGGAAGGCGTATAGCGCTTCCCGCCGACCGTACAATTCAGGCGCCGGTCCAGATGCAATCCGTCCATCACCTGCTCCACATCCGTACCCGGCGTAGCCTCGCAAATCGCCGCAATCTCATTGCTGTAAGAGATCAGGGTGGCTAACAGCGCGTTCGAAGCATACTTCGTCATCTCCGCGTTGCGCAGCGTCGTGAAAATCTTCGGACAATCAAATGCCTCGTAAATCTTCGCCAGCGTCTTGCCGGCGCGCTCGTCCGATTGGCCAATCACAATGCGGTCGGGGTCCATGAAGTCCGGCACGGCAGTACCTTCCCGCAGAAACTCCGGATTCATGCACAATCCGAACTCGCCCAGTTTCTTACCCGAGACTCTCTCGACGA
The DNA here is from genome assembly GCA_963849445.1 of uncultured Acidobacteriaceae bacterium. Taxonomy (GTDB): domain Bacteria; phylum Acidobacteriota; class Terriglobia; order Bryobacterales; family Bryobacteraceae; genus Bog-105. Next base: position 47,488 of record CAWKHS010000020.1, read on the forward strand.
TCGGACCTACCGTCGTATCGGTCGTCCCTGGCACCACGGTGCTCTTGACCACAACCACGTGGTATTCACCGCACTCGCGCACGCCCTGCCCGATGCTCTCTGACGCCGCTCTGATATAGGAAAGATCGATATCGCCGTCGCGGCTCGGCGTGCCCACCGCAAGAATAGTAATCTCGGAGGCTTTCACCGCGCTGACTACGTCGTTCGTAGCGCGCAGCTTGCCTTCTCCCACCACTCGCTGCAACAATTCGGGCAGGCCGGGTTCGTGAAACAGCGGCCGGCATTGGTTCACGGCATCCACCCGCTCTGGCATTGCGTCCACACAAATCACATCGTGGCCGATCCCGGCCACGCAAGCCCCCGTAACCAATCCCACGTATCCGGTTCCAATAACAGCTACTCGCATTTAGTTTTGAGGTTCCCCTAAGTACGCGCTAATGCGCCACGCGCACTCTCGCGGGCACCCCGTACAAACCACTCGTTCTCCGCTCGATGGCACCTTTACCGCCACTGTGCGTGAGCGTTCCCGCACAATTCGGGTCACACACACACCCGCGGGAATCACGCTGAAATCACCCGCCCGAAACCAATTCGTTTCACCGGTAGCGGCCTCGAAATAACCGATCTCGCCCTCGAGCACCGTTTCATACTCTGTCACTTCCGAATGCCAATGCGGCACGCCGTCATCCCCGGGCTCGTAAAAGCACAGGATCCACTCCAGCCGCGGGTCGCGCACAAAAGCATGCGGATTAGGGCGTTGCAAATCGCCCGTCAAGAACACATGCTTCTGATGTGTAAACGGTGAGTACTCGTCCCTCCGAATGATCCCTACGCGCTCCGCGGTCTGCTGCTCTCTCATGCTACGGGTTGAGCGGCTCCCTGATACGACTCTAGGGTGCGTCCCAAACCCTCTTTCAGGGAAATCTTCGGAGCCCATCCAAAGCGGCTGCGAAGCTTCGTTAAATCCGGGCAGCGGCGCTGTGGGTTGTCGGTCAGATAGTGCTTGTCCTGACTCACCTTGTGATTGATCTCGAGCGCCGGCGGCCCGGCTACATCGCGCAAAACTGCCGCCAGTTCAGCGATTGAAATCTCGCGCTCGTCGTTGCCGACGTTGAAAACTTCGCCATTGGCATCGGAAAGCAGCACGTGCCACATCGCGCGAATCGCGTCGCTCACATAACAGAAGGCACGTGTCGCTCGTCCATCGCTAAACAAGTCGATCGGTCTGCGCTCCAGCGCCGCGGACATCAGATCGGGAATGATGCGCTTGTCGTCTAAACGCTGTCCAGGACCGTACACATTGAACGGCCGCATCACCTTCACCGGCGTTCGATACAGCCCGTAGTAGTTAGAGCAAAGCGTCTCCGCCAAGCGCTTCGATTCGTCATAGCAAGCGCGCGGTCCCGTGCACGATACATTACCCCGGTAGTCTTCCCGGGTGGGAATGTGCGCTTCATCCGGGTCGCCGTAAATTTCGCTTGTGCTCATGTACAGCAAGCTGCGCGCATCGCCCTTTTTCGCCAAATCCAGCATGTGGCGGGTACCGCTTACGTTCACATCGATCGTTTCTAAGGGAAAACGTCTGTAAAACGTGGGTGACGCAATGCCGGCGCCATGCACGATGTAATCGACCGGCTCGCCCAAATCCAGCGGCTGCGATACATCGTGGTTGACAAAGCGAAAATCAGGGCGCTCCACCAGGTGTGCCGTGCGTTCCGAAATTCCACTCCGCAGATTGTCAATGCTGATCACACGGCAAGGTGTCGAGAACACGTGATCGTTCAAGTACGCGACCGTCTCCAGCAGGTAGCTGCACAAAAAACCGCTACCCCCTGTTACCAGCAGCGTACTGCGCGAGAGAGCTTGCAAGGTGCCCGCCATCTCCTGTGAGATAGCCCGCGCGTCCTGCTCAATGATGTAGTTGGAAGTCATGCCGTCGGAATGAGAATGGGAGCGCCCGTCGAGGAGTTCCTGAAATGACAGGCGTAACTTCTATTTTAGGGTGCACCCTACCCGAAGGCAACCCGAAGACCGGCTCGCCGTACTGCGACGCCGGTCGTTTGTCTGCCGTACTGGTGCTTTCGCTAGGGCCGTGGCCACGCGGAGCGAAAGTGACGTTTATCTTACGTCCATTTCTTCCAAGGCGCTTCGCCCGATCTCCATAGATCGTTCAGGATTTGATACTCCCGGTACGTGTCCATGGCATAGAAGAAACCTTCATGGTGATATGCCATCAGCTCGCCCTTCTCAGCCAGCTTTTCAAGCGGTTCTCGTTCCAGCGTCGTCTCATCCCCGTCGATGTAATCGAAGATGGCTCGCTCGAAGACAAAGAACCCAGCGCTCGCCCAAGCATCCGATTTCGGTTTCTCTATAAAGTTCATGACCTGGTTCGATTGGTTGATATCCAAAATGCCAAAGCGCGAAATCGGACGAAACGTGGTGACAGTGGCAATCTTGCCATGGCTGCGGTGAAAGTCGAGCAGCTTCGGGATGTCGACATCGCTCACGCCGTCTCCGTAGGTCAGCATGAACCGGTCTTCGTCTTTCAAATACTTCTGAATACGCTTCAAGCGGCCGCCAGTCATCGATTCCGCCCCGGTCTCGGCCAGCGTTACATGGAAATCCTGCTCTGTGTGATCGTCGTTGTAGCGGATTTCCGCCTTCTTGCCAAGGCAGATGGTGAAGTCGTTATTCATCGCCTCATAATTCAGGAAATATTCCTTGATCATGCTGCCTTTGTAGCCCAGGCAGAGGATGAAATCGCGGAACCCGAAGTGCGCGTACAACTTCATGATGTGCCACAGAATCGGACGCCCGCCTACATCCACCAGCGGCTTCGGCCGGAACTCCGTCTCTTCCCGCATACGTGTTCCCAACCCGCCGCAAAGAATCACAACCTTCATCTAGGTGACTACTCCTTACAGCGATCCCATCCAGCGGCGGATGAGTGTCTTCGTCGATTCGTCCAATTCGTCGTCCGTCAGTCTCACCTGGCGAGTGTGAATCTCCAGAGACTTTCCCGATTGGTTGCCGGCTTGATCGTCCCGTCGCGCCCGTAAACGCACAATCGGCTCGTGCGCTTCATCCACGACCTCGACAATCCAATCCTTCGAGCCTCCCTCATGATGTATAAACTTCTCTATTGCTTCCCGCTTGGGAGTATGCACTTCTTCCATGGCCCAATCGTACCGTGCCGAGTCTCCCCACCCGCAAGTACATTGCGTACTCATTGCGGACGATCTCACGGGCGCATGCGATGCCGCGGCCCCATTTCGCACCCAAGGCGCTTCTGTCCGAATCCTTCTGACCGCCGAGAATAAGCCAAACGTTCACGACGACGTAATCTCCGTCAGCACCGGCACTCGTGACCTGCCCACCGCCGAAATCAAACACCGGCTCCTCTCCGCCGCCGCAAAGCTGGGCCCATTGGACCCCGCAATCGTCTTCAAGAAGATCGATTCCACTCTGCGCGGAAATCCCGGTCACGAAATCGCCGCCGCGCTCGAGGCCTTCAGTTGTGAAGTCGCGGTGATCGCGCCCGCCTTCCCCGAAATGGGCCGCCATGTTCGCTCGGGCTATTTGCATAATGACCGCGATCCCGGTTGGCAGCCGATCCATATCGAAACACTCTTGCGCGCGCAAGGGATCAACGATTGCGAGCACATCCCGGCCAACAATTTGGCCGCTGCTCTCGCGCGCGAGTCCCGCTTCCTTTCTCTCGATACAAACGGAAGCGAAGATCTTGAAAGCGTCGTAAGGGAAACGTTCGCTTGCGGGCGTCGGGTGTTGTGGGTGGGGTCCGCTGGGCTCGCCGCGGCGCTGGCGCATGCGCTCTTCCCAGGCCCTCCTAAGCCCGGAACAGTGGGATCCAAAAGCTCACCCGTGCTCTTCGCCATCGGTTCCGATCACATCGTCACAGACGAGCAAATCAACCGGCTATCGCACCGCTTTCGGCTGCAACGCATCGATGCCGATACGGCCGCCGCGGAAGCTCTTATTACGGCGCTACGCTCCGGCCGGCACACGATCCTGAAAATTGGGCGCAACACAACAACCTCCACGCGCCTGGCCGATCTCCTCGCCGGCGCCAAACAACTCATATCCGCATTGCTGCTCTCCGGCGGCGATACCGCATCCCTCGTCTGCGCTGCTCTCGGCGCACAGGCCATCACACTCGAGGGGGAAATCGTCACCGGCCTGCCCTGGGGCATATTCGATAGTGGTTTATTCGACAAGGTGCCTGTGGCTACCAAATCAGGAGCTTTCGGTCGACCCGGATGCTCTCATCGAAGTAGCGGAATTCTTCTCATGCCTGACGCCCTAGACTCCTCGCTTCCGACTGTCGTCCTCACGATGGGCGACCCTTCTGGCATTGGCCCGGAAGTTGTTCTCAAGGCTTTGCGTAATGCGAATGTCGCCCCATTGGCAAAGTGGGTCGTCACCGGTGATAAACGCATCCTTGAAAAGGCGGCGCACGTCACCGGCTTATCGACCGAGGGGCTAACCGTTCATGACATCCCGGCGCTCGGCGTGATTGACGATTTCGCGTTCGGCAGACTCGACGCCCGTTACGGCCAAGCGGCAGTAGAATACGTGCGCGCCGCCACCGAGATGTGCCTCCACAAACGAGGCCGACGCCATGGTCACGGCGCCTCTCAATAAAGAAGCCGTCACGCTATCGGGCCGCCCTTTTTCCGGACACACAGAATACATCGCCGAACTCTGCGGGGCCCGCGAATCCCGCATGTTATTACACAGCGCGCGCCTCTCCACCATCCACGTATCCACTCACATCCCGCTGCGCCGCGCCTGCGATCTCGATACCACCCGCATTCTGCGCACCATTGAACTCGGCCAAGCCGCCATGCTGTTGCTCGGCTTCGATCGTCCACGCATCGCCGTCTGCGGGTTGAATCCCCATGCCGGTGAGCACGGGCTCTTCGGAAACGAAGACGAGACGTTTATCGCGCCCGCGGTTCGGGCTGCTCGCGAGCGCGGATTCGAATGTACTGGTCCGCACCCTGGCGACACCGTCTTCCTCCAAGGCTCGCGCGGCGCCTTTGACCTCATCGTGGCCATGTACCACGATCAGGGTCATATTCCCATGAAGCTCATCGATTTCGAAGGTACTGTCAATATCTCGGTCGGCATCCCCATCATCCGAACCTCCGTGGACCACGGCACGGCTTTCGATATCGCCGGTAAGGACTTGGCCGATCCGCACAGCATGATCGAAGCAATGAGAACCGCCGCTCAAATGGCCGACAACCGCCGGCGAAACGGCCCGTAAACCGGGTCGAGGATGCTGCTGTAAAGCGCCTTCGCCCTCAGAAAAATCCGGTAATCAGAATTTTCGCGCAGGCCAACCTCATTCCCGACCGATCTGAACAGATGAGTGTCTTTCGAAATGACCTCCTCTAGCCCCCTACATCGCGGAAAAGTAGGCTCGAATTTCAACATCCCGGTCGAATTAGATCTCCGCGAGGGCAGCCGCGAAATGGTCTCCGCTCACCTCATCCAGGTGAATACCGGCTTTTTCCAGCTCTCATTGCCCGTTTATCTTCAAAGCAATACAGTGATCGATATCATCTTCGAGCGCAAGCGCCTCGAGGTAGAAGTGGTGTTCTGCAAAAGCGACGAGCGCCACGGCTACATAGTCGGCGCCCGCCTCATGGCTGGTCTGAACGGAGAAATCCGTCGTGAGCCGCGCATTCCCATTGAGATCAGCGCCCGGGTCACCACTTCAGACCTGCCGGGCTCCATGCCCGCCAAATTGGTGGACATTTCCCGCTCCGGCCTAGGTCTAAAAGTTCCGCGAAACATCCCCACCGGAGTCGGTGTCATCGTGGAACTCAACAGCGGGATAGCTTTCGGTGAGGTCCGGCACTGCAGCAAAAAAGGCAAAGACGTCTGGCGTGTAGGTTTGTCGCTGGACGAGTTTATCTCGCGTCACGATCAAGAGAAAAAATCCGGCTCTCCCACCGGCGAATCTTCCCCGAAGCAGCCCGCTGCCATTTCTCGCCCTGCTGAAACGCATGTTCGGCGGACGCTAAGAAAATCGATCGTCGCGTTCTCACCTAAAATGGGCACGTGACCAGTGCCGCGCCGCCAGCCGCGAAACTCCGTTCCGATCGGAACCTGTTGAATCATATTCGCCGGAAAATCGAACGAGGCGAGCGCACCGACACGGCCGAGGCTCGCTGGTTGTGGCTGAACGCAACCGAAGAAGAGCTTCGCGCCCTCGCCTCCCAGGTCCGCGCGCGCTTCCATCCGCCCCACGCATGCACGTATATGGTGATGCGCATTATCAACTACACCAACGTCTGTGTGGCGCAATGCGATTACTGCGCCTTTTATCGTCTTCCGGGTCACCCCGAAGGATATGTCTTGAGCCGCGACGCAGTGTTCCAAAAGCTGGACGAACTGCTGGCCGCCGGCGGCGATCTCGCCGCCTTCAACGGCGGATTCAACCCTCATCTGCCGCTCGATTACTATTGTGGCCTCTTCGCCGCTATTCGGGAGCGCTACGGCGATCGGCTTGAGTTCTACGCCCTCACCGTCGCTGAGTTCATGTATCTGGCCGACCATGCCAAACTCAGTTACTCCGAAACAGCCCGCCGCCTTCAGCAATCCGGGGTTCGCTGGATAACGGGCGGCGGCTCGGAAATTCTCACCGAAAGCTTTCGCGCCCGGCACAGCAAATTCAAATACACCGTGGCGCAGTACTTCGAAGCGCAACGCTCCATCGTGGCCTCGGGCCTGAAAACCACCGCCACCATGGTCATCGGTTTCGATGAAACTCTCGACGAACGCCTGGAACACCTCGAGCGTACGCGCGATTTCCAGGACGAAACCGGCGGCCTCGCCAGCTTTCTATGCTGGACTTACAAACCTTACTTCACCCAACTCGGCGGTGCGGAAGTCTCCACCACGGATTACTTGCGCCACCTCGCGCTCTCTCGCATTTACCTGGACAATATCCCGCGCATCCGCACTTCCGTGCTCACGCAAAATGAACGCGCACTTGAGGGTCTCGCCTACGGCGCTGACGATTTCGATCTGCCGATCGAGGACGAAGTAACGCAAAAGGCCGGCGCCACCATCAGCCTAGACTTCGAGAGAATACTCAGCGTCGCTCGAAGTCTCGGATTCGAACCTGCCTATCGTCACGTGAAGTAATTGCGGTCAAGTAGGCTATAACTCAGGATGAAAAAGTTCCTGGTCGCACTTCTTTCCGTAGTCTCCTGCTGGGCAGCCGCCGACATCACCGGCAATTGGATGTCCGTCGAGCACCGCCCTGACGGAACCGAGCAGCGCACCTACTTCAATCTTGCGCAGCACGACGGTCAGATCACCGGCGTCGTTCACAGCAATCGCTTCTATTTCGTTGTCCTCGAAAGCTCTAGCGGTCCCGACGGCTTCACGCTGAAAGTAGGGCCCAAGGATGGCAACATGCGCCGGGTCAGGAAATACCAGCTCCGGCTCATCGGGGACGAACTGCACATCAATACTCTCAGCGCGCCCAGCGAAACAGCCTCCTGAAATGATCGCGCAGAAGGTTTCCGAATCCGAAGGCGCGTTGCCCGCCAAAATTCCGCCGCCCGCGCTTCACAACGTTCCATACAACGGACTAGCCAAAACACCGCCCATGGGTTGGAACAGTTGGAACAAGTTTGCCGGCAAGGTAGACGATGCGGGGGTCCGCGCCGCAGCCGACGCCATCGCCTCGAACGGGATGAAAGAGGCAGGTTACATCTATGTCAACATCGACGACACCTGGCAGGGCAATCGCGATGCGCAAGGCAACATCCATGCGAACAAGAAATTCCCCGACATGAAAGCGCTCGCCGATTACGTGCACAGCAAAGGGCTGAAAATCGGTATCTACTCATCGCCCGGCCCGAATACCTGCGCCGGGTACGAAGGCAGCTACGGCCACGAGGAACAGGACGCCCGGACCTACGCGGCGTGGGGCTTCGATTACCTCAAATACGATTGGTGCGGCGCGGGAACAATTTACCAGGACAACGAGATGCAACCCGTCTATCAGAAAATGGGCGAAGCCTTGGAAGCAAGCGGCCGTCCTATTGTCTACAGTCTTTGCCAATACGGCCGCGCCGACGTATGGAAATGGGGGCCGCAAGTCTCCGGCAATCTGTGGCGCACCACCGGCGACATCCAGGATAACTGGGCTTCCATGACAAAGATCGGCTTTAACCAAAGCGATCTCGCCCCCTATGCCGCTCCCGGCCACTGGAATGATCCCGACATGCTCGAGATCGGCAACGGCGGCATGACGAATATGGAATACCAGACGCATATGACGCTCTGGTCCATGCTCGCCGCGCCTCTTTTGGCCGGCAACGATCTACAGCACATGTCGTCGGAAACGCTCGCGATCTTGATCAATCGCGATGTGATTGCAGTCGATCAGGATCCGCTCGGCAAACAGGGAACCCGCCTGTCTCAGACCGGAGATCAGGAGGTTTGGGTGAAAGACTTATCGGACGGCGCCAAAGCCGTCGCTCTCTTCAATCGCGCCCAGGAGCCCGCCAAAGTCACAGCAAACTGGAGCGAGTTGGGCTTTCCGAATCCGCCTGACCACGCGCGAGACTTGTGGCTGCATCGCGACGTAACGCTCCAAGGGCCCGAGTTCGCCGCCGAAGTCCCCAGCCACGGAGTCGTTTTACTGCGCGTCGCCATGTGACCGGCGGTTTAATCCGCGGCCGAGGCGCCGTGTACGGCCGCAAGTCGCGGATCGCGGGGAACGGTACCGTGCGAGTGCAGATCGTCCGCTTCATCGCTGTCGTCGCTTATCTTAAAGTTGAGCTTCGACAAGAAGGAGGTATCGAAGCGTCCCGCGATGAAATCCTCGTTCTCCAGAATTCGTTCGTGAAGCGGAATGGTGGTATGGATGCCTTCCACCACGAACATGCTCAGAGCGCGCTTCATCCGCTGAATCGCCTCCTCGCGATCATGACCGTAAGCGATCAGCTTCGCAACCAGCGAATCGTAAAAGGGCGGAATCACGCCGTCGGTGTAAGCGGCCGTGTCTACGCGCACGCCGATACCGCCGGGTACATTCAGTCCCGTGATGCGGCCGGGCGAAGGGGCAAACGTCTCCGGGTTCTCCGCGTTGATGCGGCATTCGATCGCATGACCGCGCAGCGATACCGCTGAGGTGATAATTTCGTCCAGAGACTCGCCCGCGGCAATTCGCAGTTGCGCCTTCACTAGGTCGATACCCGTAACCAGTTCGCTCACGGGATGTTCCACCTGGATGCGCGCGTTGACTTCGATGAAGTAGAGATTCTGGCGATCATCCATGAGGAACTCGACCGTGCCGGCATTGGTATACCCGATAGCCTTCATGGCCGTGCGCAGGCGGCGCGACATCTCATTGCGAAGGGCAGGCGAAACCGAGGGCGAAGGGGATTCTTCGAGCAGCTTCTGATGCCGGCGCTGAATGGAGCATTCGCGCTCTCCCAGGATCTCCACGTTGCCGTGTTCATCGGCGAGCACTTGAAACTCAATGTGGCGCGGATTGACAAGCAGCTTCTCCATGTAGACATCGCCGCAGGAAAATGCCGCCGCCGCTTCTCCTTGCGCTTGCGTCAGCAGCGCCGGAAGCTCGCCATCGTTGCGAGCGATACGCATGCCGCGTCCGCCGCCGCCCGCCGCCGCCTTCAACATCACGGGATAGCCGATTTCATTAGCCAGCGTCAACGCCTCTTCGACGTTTTTCAGAACACCTAAAGAGCCCGGAAGAATGGGAACGCCGGCCTTGTCCATAATGGCTCTGGCGTGCTGCTTCAAACCCATGTCGCGAATTACCTGCGGCTTGGGACCGATAAAGGCGATGCCCGAAAGCTCGCAGACTTCGGCGAAATCGGCGTTTTCGCTCAAGAATCCGTAGCCCGGATGCACGGCGTCCACATTCGTGATTTCCGCTGCGCTGATGACGGCGGGAATGTTGAGATAACTAAGCGAGCTCTTCGCAGGCCCTATGCAGACAGCCTCATCGGCGAAGCGAACATGCAGGCTGTGCCGGTCTACCTCAGAGTAGACCGCCACCGTCCGGATACCTAGATCGCGGCAGGCGCAAATTACGCGTAATGCGATCTCTCCCCGGTTTGCGATAAGAACTTTGCGAAACATGAATCTCGATTCAAGCGGGCCGAATAGTAAACAGCGCCTCGCCATACTCAACGGGGCGTCCGTTCTCTACAAATTTGGAAACGACGATACCTGCCGTTTCGGCTTCGATCTCATTCATCAACTTCATCGATTCTATGATGCAGAGTACTTGTTTGGGTTCGACACGGTCGCCGACTCGCACGAACGGCGCGGCGCCCGGGGAAGGGGAGTCGTAGTATGTGCCGACGATCGGAGATTTAATCAGGGCGTTTTGCTCGTCTTGTTTCGAAACGGCTGGTTGCGCGGCCGGGTTCGCTTCGGGAGAGGCGATCGCCGGGGTCGCGGAAGTCGCCGCCGTCGCACTCGCAACCGGAGACACGGAAATCGGCAGAACCGTTGGGACCGCTACGTCCTGAATGGCAGGCCCGCCTCGGCGAATGCGAACCGTGTTATCTCCCTGGCGAACTTCTAGTTCTGCTATTTGGGTCTCGAGTACGACACGAATCAACTCTCTGATTTCGTCTATGTTCATGAGTGGCAACCGCGCATCAAAGTACGACCAATTCTTTCCTCGTCGGAGTTAGAATCTCGCAGCCCCGAGCAGTTACTACGACCGTGTCTTCAATTCGAACGCCGCCCAAACCCTCTTCATAGACACCCGGCTCAATCGTAATCACCATTCCAGCTTGCAGCTTCGTCGTTTCCTTCCGGCCCACTCGCGGGCGCTCATGAATTTCCAGACCAAGACCATGTCCGGTCGAATGGATGAACAGCTTATCCAGGTTCTCTGTGCGCGTGCCAAAGCTTCGCAGACGATCACGCGCGGCGCGATCAACGCTAGCGCAGGACACGCCCGGCTTCACTGCGTCTATGGCCGCCAGCTGGCTCTCCAGAACGGCGCGATAGATTCGCCTTTTCTTTGCGTCCAGCTTACCCACCGCGTGAGTGCGAGTCATGTCACTGGCGTACCCAGCGACGTTCGCGCCCATATCTATTAATAGTAATTCATCGCGTTGTATCACTCGGTCTGTAGGACGGGCATGCGGCAACGCGGAGCGCACACCGGAGGCGACAATCGTCTCAAACGCCGATCCGTCCGCCCCTAACCGGCGCATGCGGTACTCGATCTCGGCCGCGAGGTCGATCTCGGTCATAGAAGGCTTAAAGCGCTTTAGGGCGTATTCAAGCGCAGCCGAGTTGAGCTGAACCGCAGCCCTAATCGTCGCGATCTCTTCGTCTGACTTCACCATGCGGAGCGTCTCGATAGCTCCCACGATGGGCAGCAGGCGAACGCCTCGGGCCTGCTCCTGAACTTGCCGGTACTCTTCGAAGCTGATGCGGTTCTGCTCAAACGCGAGCGAGCGAACGCGCAGTCGCTTGATCCACGACGCTACTTCTTTGAACAGCGGACCCTTGGCAATCTTCACTTCGCAATCCGACTCCTGTGGGGCCTGAGTTTGGTATCTTGGGTCGGTAAACAGCAGCGAACGGTCCGCGGTGAGCAGGACAGCGCCGTTGCTGCCCGTGAACCCACTGAGATAGCGGACGTTTGGCAGCGCGGTGATAAGGAACGCGTTCGCGCGCGCTTCTTTCAGGGCCGGCAGTAAACGTTCCCGCCGCGATCCGAACTCCATCTGGTCTTTCAAGAGTCTTTGACCTAAGGTTTCAACAGCAGCTTACCGGACGTCTTGCGGCCTTCCAGATCGCGGTGAGCAGTGGCCGCGTCCTTAAGCGCGTAGACGTGGTGAATGCGGACGTTGAGACGGCCGGCGGCGATCCACTTGAAAATGTCTGAGCAACGCCATTTCAGTTCTTCGGGATCGCTGATGTAATTCGCCAGGCTCGGCCTGGTGAGGAACAGCGAGCCTTTTTGACTAAGGATCAGCGGATCGATCTCGCCGACCGGACCACCGGATTGTCCGAAGCTCGCCATCATGCCGCGCGGGCGCAGGCAATTGAGGCTTTTGTAAAAGGTGGGACCGCCCACCGAGTCATAAACGACATCAACGCCTTTATCGTTTGTGAGGCGTTTCACCTCAGGCAGGAAATCGGTTTCGCTGTAAAGGACAATGTGATCCGCGCCATGTTCTTTCGCAAGTACGGCTTTCTCTTGCGTCGAAACAGTTCCGATGACCGTCGCGCCGATAATCTTCGCCATTTGAACCAGAAGCAGCCCCGCTCCACCAGCCGCGGCATGGATCAGACACGTGTGCCCCGCTTGCAGGTGAAAAGTGGAATGCGTCAGGTAATGCGCGGTCATGCCCTGCAGCATCACGGCCGCGCCTTGTTCAAATGTGACGCTGTCGGGCAGCGGCACCAGCACCGATTGAGGAACCACCGCATATTCCGCGTACGATCCGCGAGCCATTGCATAGGCGACGCGTTCGCCAGGTTTAAAGCTGACGCCTTGTCCGGCCGCGGCAACAGTTCCCGCCGCTTCGCTGCCCAGCTTCACGGGACTTTCCGGCGCCTTGTAAAAGCCCTTACGAAAGTAAACGTCAATAAAATTCACGCCGATGGCCTCAATTTTGACGAGAATCTCCCCGGGACCCGGTTGCGGCGTGGGACTGTCGATGTATCTGAGAGTTTCCGGACCACCAGGGAGGTCCGCAACGACGGCCTTCATATGTATCTAGAGAATGATACTCTCAGGCGAAACTAAACGGCCCAACTGAAATCGCGCGTCGTGTGATCGGTGGGTTCAGTTTCTTCGAGACGCATGAGTTCGAGCCGCAACGCGTCCACCAGCGCGCGCCAACTCGCATCGATTACATTGTTCGAGACGCCGACCGTGATCCAACTGCGGCGATGATCGCGCCACTCCACGAGCACGCGCACTTTCGATTCCGTGCCGCCGTGCGAGCCGAGCACACGAACCTTGTAATCGGTCAAATGAACGTCTGTAATCGCGGGGTAAACGGAAGCGAGACACTGCCGCAGACACACATCCAGAGCATGCACAGGACCGTCGCCCGTCGCCGTGTGCGAATGCACGTTGCCGTCCACCCGCATGGTCACGCTGGCGGTCGTTACCGTTTCGTCATTGCCCGTGAGTTTGCCCGATAGACCCGTCTGCAAGCGTGTGGAGACTTCGTAGCTGATGATGTCGAACGGATGAAATTCGGGGTCCGCCGCTTCCCGCACAAGCAACTCGAACGTCCCTTCGGCGGTTTCGAAATCGTAGCCTTCGTGCTCCATCACTTTGATCCGCTGCAGCAGTTCGCGCCGCGCTGAATCGGTCAGGCGGTCCGTCAGATGTTCCTTTAGACCGAGCTGGTTCAGCTTGTAAGTAACATTGCCGCGTCCGGAAAGGTCACTCAGCAGGACCCGCTGGCGATTGCCCACGCTCTCCGGCTTGATGTGCTCATAAGTGGCGGAATCTTTTAGAACGGCGCTCACATGGATGCCGCCCTTATGGGCAAACGCGCTCGCGCCTACGAACGGCTGTTCACGCCGCAATGGCAGGTTGGCCAAATCGGCAATAAAATCCGCAACGCTCGTCAGACTCTTCAGCTTTTCAGGCCCGATCGTGGAGTACCCGAGTTTCAATTCCAGATTCGCCAGCACAGAGCAGAGATTCGTATTCCCGCAACGCTCCCCATAGCCGTTCATGCAGCCCTGTACGTGCGTCGCGCCGGCTTGTACCGCCAGGATAGTGTTAGCGACGCCGAAATCAGAGTCGTTGTGGCAATGAATGCCGATCACGCCGTCAAACGCGCGCCGGATCTCTTCTACCACTTGGGCCACGCGCCCTGGAAGCGTTCCTCCATTTGTGTCGCAGAGACATAGGACATCGGCGCCCGCCTTCTTCGCGGCTTCGAGCGTGCGCAAGGCAAAGGCCTGATTCGCTTCGTAACCGTCGAAGAAGTGCTCCGCATCGTAAACCACCTCGCGCCCATGTGCTTTCAGGTGACCGACCGTTTCGGAAATCAGCCGCAGATTCTCGTCTTCGCTGATTCCCAATGCCCGATGCACATGAAAATCCCATGTCTTACCGAAAATCGCGACAACGGGCGTTTGCGCGGCCAGCAGCGCGGCGACATTCGAATCTTGCTCCACCGGGTTCTTGGCAAAGCGAGTGGCTCCGAAAGCCGTGAGCTTAGCGTGCTTCAGAGACAGACGCTTCGCGCGTTCGAAAAACTCCTGGTCCTTCGGATTCGATCCGGGCCAGCCGCCTTCGATGTAGTCGATGCCCAGTTCATCCAGCTTCTCCGCAATCTGCAACTTGTCTTCAACAGAGAAGGAGACCGATTCGCCTTGCGTACCGTCCCGGAGCGTTGTATCGAAGGTGAAGATTTTCATGCGATTTGAACGAAGCCTTTCTGAACCCTGAACAAAAAGAAAAGGCCACCGGTTCGGTTTCCCGCCGGTGGCCTCAATATTGCGAACGTGACGAGGTCTCAAGCGGGGGCCATAATAGCCACGCTAATAAGCATTCCGCCCGTGAGAAGGAGAAACATGAGACCTAAAAGACTGACTTCATTATAGGACAGATTTTTTCAAGAAGACAAGCTGCCCCAGGTGGTAGGAGTTGTGCGTGGCCACCAGAAGAGCTTCTCTCAGGAGTGTCTGGCCGTCACCATGCTCAAACGCTTTGAAGAGGTCTTGCGTCGGATTTTCCACCAGTTTGCCCAGTTCGCGCGCGTCCTGTTTGAAGCTCGCGACCGCCGTGTCCCAGGCCATTTCATCGGGAGGAGCTTGAGTTTTCGGCCAATAACCTTCCGGCCACTTTGGCGATTTGTGCTTCGAGTTACGGGAGAACTCGAGAATGTCATGTTGCGCGATACGCATGTGCTCGAGGAGTTCCCACGCGCTATGCGGTGCGCCCGCCGGCTTTTTGCCGCGACCTTCCACCGGAAAATCTTTTATCGCGGAATCGAAGTCGATATGCGACTCGTGCCCGCTCATCGCGGTGACAAGTTGCGCACGCAACGGATCAATTTCTTTCGTGCTCATATCTCATGATCACCCCAAGCACCGGAGCGGAGGTTACCAATTCGTAATCGATCCGTCAGGGCGGAAGTAGGTCTGCGCTCGGGCGGTCAGCGGTTGCTTGTATTCGGCGATTTGTTTCAAGTACTTCATGTCGAGTTCCACCCCCAATCCCGGGCGCTCGTTTGGATAGAGCTTTCCATCCTTGAAATCCAGGCAAACCGGCAGGTGCGGAATGGTTCGCCCTCCAAAGTTGTATTCCATTAACAACGGTCCCGAAAATGTTCCCAGGCTGTTGACCAGCGCGGCGGTCGCGATAGGTCCGGTAAAGTGCGGAACCATGCCGACGAAATGGGTCTCGCACAGCGCCGCGATCTTCATCATCTCGGTGATGCCACCTACATTAGGGAGCGTAGCGCGGAGATAGTCGATAGTGTGATTCTCGACCAGCTTGTTGAAGTCCCATCGATTGCCCCACTCTTCTCCAGCGGCGATCGGGACGTTCACTTTGCTCCGGAGAATGGGCAGGTCCTCCTGGAACGCTTCGGCTCGCACCGGGTCTTCTACAAAGAAAGGCGCGAGTTGCTCGATGAGGTTGCAACCGCGGATGGCGTCGGAGAGGTCAAAGCGTTGGTGGAAATCGACCGCCCAGTCGCCGTTCTTCCCCACCCCTTCCCGCACCTGCACGCAATCTTCGTAAAGTTGATTGATCCGCTCATGGGTATTGTAAGTGGTGTTAGCGGGAAGATCCGCAGCGCCCATCCGGAACGCGCGGTAGCCCGCCGCGATCGTGAGTTGCGCCCGTTCTTTGAGGCTCATGCCTGGCTTCACTCCGGGAATAATCCCCGCAGTGTTGTAACACTCGCAGTAATTGCGCACCATGCCCCCCAGAAGTTCGTGGACGGGCATGTTTTGCACTTTGCCTTTGATGTCCCACAGCGCGAGATCGAGAGCGCCCAGCGCATCCTCCTTTTCGCGTCCCGGTGGATAGAACCACGCCCGGCTCATGTCTTGCCAGAGATGCTCGATGAACTGCGGGTCGCGTCCGATCAAACGCCCCGCGCATTGTTGCAGTGTGTCCGGGGAGCCGCCTTCGCCAATGCCGGTGATGCCGGCGTCTGTTTCGATCGTAACCACCAAATCGCTTTGATTGAAGAGCGGATTGGGATGGGGAGGCTCATAGACGCGCACCCGGGTGATCTTCATCTTGGGGAGCGCGGGTAAGACAACTCGCGTGGCAACTAGCCCGAGGGCGCTTGTGGAGGCGCTTCGTAGAAAGGTTCTGCGATTCATCATCCGTGTTGCAGTATAGTGGAACGCATTTCGGGAGGCGCGATCACGTGGCGTGTTTCAAGATCGGCATCAACATGGCGGGCGCTATTTCGGCCGGCGCCTACACTGCGGGAGTCATTGACTTCCTGATAGAAGCGCTGGACGAGTGGTACAAAGCTAAAGCGCGCGGAGACGTCGTTCCCGCGCACGATGTATCCATCGAAGTTGTTTCGGGCGCCTCCGCCGGCGGCATGTGCGCGGCCATTTCGGTCGTGATGCTGCAGGAAGACTTCGAGCACATACACGACACGAAACGCAGGGGAACGAATAATCGGGCTTACGAGAGCTGGGTGAACGGGATCGATATCCAGGAGTTGCTGGGAACCGCCGACCTGGTCAACGCCTCGCATGTAGTTTCGCTGCTCGATTCGACTCCCATTGAGAAGATCGCAAGTTACGCGCTGACTCCGGGCACGCCTCTACCGACACCTCGCCCCTACGTATCGTCAAATCTGGCGCTTTTCCTGTCACTGACTAACTTGCGCGGGGTGCCTTACTCGCTGAATGGAGCGGCCCCCGGTTCCATTGAAGAAAGTGCATTCTTCTTCGGTGATCGGATTCAATTCCACGTTTTGCCGCAAGGTCTTCCGGGGCCGGGTATGAGCCTGTCCCCGGGGACTCGCGCGCACACTTTGGACTTCACCAAGCCTGGTGTCGCGGGAGGTTGGGATGTTCTTCAGGCAGCCGCCATGGCCACCGGCGCCTTCCCCGTATTTCTTGCGCCACGGACATTAGAGCGCAGTCTGAGTGAATATACGCCGCCCATGTGGGAGTCCGTCATGTCCGCCGCCACGGGCACACCCCCGCCTGTCAAACCCAATTTCCCACCGGATACGCCCGATCCGCTCCAGACCCTCAATGTAGACGGGGGTGTGACAAACGACGATCCGTTCAACTACGCTCGCGATTACTTGGCGCAACTGGAGCCGCCGCTAGCGGATATCAAGGCTGCAAGTTCGGCCATGAACGCCGATCGCGCAGTGATCGGTATCGCGCCTTTTCCGACCACGGAAAAATTCGATGTAACCTACAAACCGTTCAAAAACTGTGGAATCTTCTTTGTGTTTGGAAGGCTGTTCTCGGCGCTTCTATCGCAATCCCGCTTCTTTGGAGAATCGCTCGACCAGGTGATGAATGGCGCCACCTTCAATCGATTCGTGATTGCTCCCTCAGATCACGAGCTCGTCCTTCAGCACGAAGCCACAGCGGGTAAAACTCAGCCGCCCGCCTTGCAGTGCGCTACCGTCGGCGCGTTCGGTGGCTTTCTCGATCGTGGCTTCAGAGCGCACGATTATGCTCTGGGCCGCCGCAATTGCCAGAAATTTCTATCGCGCTCGTTCGTACTGCCGACGGACAACGTCGTTATAAAAGCAGGACTCGATGACCTGGATGCCGAACGTAGAAAAGAAGTCATCCAGCGTTTCAGGCGCTCCGCTCCGGGCACCTACGCGCACCGGAAGGAAACTCTAGAGGAAATGGGGTGTCCCTTGCCGCCAGCGCAAACGGCAGCAACGGGTGATTGGATTCCGATTGTTCCTCTTTGCACGGACGCCCTGCGAGAGGAGGTTCCACGGCCGAATCGCGTCCAGATGAGCCGTACCGGCGTGAATCGGGTGATTGATCTAACCGTAGGCCGGTTTAGGGCTGTCATGTCGCTGCTTCTTTCGAGCGTGCCTTCGAGGGCGCTGCGTAACTTCCTCATCTTGGGGCAGCCGGTCATCCGCTTTCTCGCCCGCCGCCCTTTGCGAAAGTTCTTGGTAAAGCAGTTGGGCGATTCGTACAAGCCCTAATCACAAGACGCGGAGATTCGCCGTTTTAGCGGCGAATCTCCGGCGCTACTAAGAAGCGCGCCGAAAACGCCGGGCCGCGAACAACCCGCCGATTCCACACCCAATGAGCGCCAGTGACGCCGGTTCCGGTACACCACTGGTGCTTGGACCCGTACCAGCCGCCGTATAGATGTCCGACACCTGAGCCGAGTTCAGAGCGTAATTCCAAACCCCAACTTCGTCAATGTCTCCGCCGAAGTCGCGGCCCCCAAACACCGTGCTGTACCCGATGGTGAACTGCGATGTCTTCGCGGCCGTATCCACCCCGCCCGAATAACTCGCCACTTCCGTCCCGTTCCAGTAAATGTCACGCGATCCGGTCGTCGAGTCGTACGTCGCCACAATTAAATTCCACTGGCCGACTAGCTTCGTTGCATCCGGCGCATAGCTTGTATTCTCGCCTCCGCCCGTATAGAGGTATAGCTTGTTATCGTTCTGAAATTGCAAATCAAAATCGTTTCCATTCTGCGATTCGCCCGCAATGTAAAAGTAAGCGCCCGCCGTACTTGGCAGTTCGCTCAAATTTACCCACGCCATGACGCTTCCCGTACCAGGAATCCCGCCGGTCAAGCTGGTCGCCACGTATGGCGGCGTGCTGTTGTTGCCGCTCAATTGCACCGCCGCATTACTTGGATACCCTGCCAGCGGCGCTCCTCCTCCCGGCGCTGTCGAAGTGGCGCCGTTCATATAAGTTGTTGTGTATCCATTCACAGCGCTATTTGCATTGGCTGTGTCCAGGCGAAAGTACGCCAGCGGATTCGTCGCGTCCACGGCGTTAACGAAATCTGCACGCCCCAGCGCCGCAAAGCCCGGCAGCAACAGGGCAAGGTGAATCAAACGATGAGACCGTATGAAAAACTTCAAGATATGAATCCTTCCGAGATGAAATGACTGCTACCTCAATCGCGCCATCCGTCGGGAAAATGACTCACACTTTCGTACTGGTCACTCAAACTTGCTGGTTTACGGATTCTTATCAGAATGCGCTGACGGTTTATTTATGCTCTTGAATCCATGCATGACTTCCCGAAAAACACCGGGCGAAAAGCTCACGTTTCCGCTCGTTTTGCTCCAAGCAGTTCGCGAGGACCGAAATCGTTCACGTAACGTTGGGTAATTCCAAAAGAAAGATGTTTCTCCGGGTCGCCGGCAACGCTGGCGCCAATTTGCCGTTGGACTGTCCATGCTTTCTTCTTCGCTGCACCCCGATGAGTCTTATTTCTGCTTGTTTGCGCCTCTATTAAACGTACTGACCATGCTCGGACAATTCATTCAATTTGTCGGCCCTAATTCCAGCCTCCAGATCGGAGGTGTCAAGCTCTTGGGCTTTGACGCCGTAAATGCCCGCAAGGTGCTCTTCAGCCTCGTATTCTTTCTTGCTCTCTACCTCATAAGCAAAGTGCTACGCGCCATTTCGCGAAAAGTGAGTAGTGCGCGTCAGCGAACCGCTTTCTGGACTCGCCAGGGAATTAGTCTTGTCACACTTGTTTTAGGTGTGACCGGGTTCGTATCTATCTGGTTCGATAATCCTACCCGCCTCGCCACTGGCCTCGGCCTGCTCGGTGCGGGACTCGCTTTCGCATTGCAAAAGGTCGTCACCAGCTTCGCCGGCTATTTCGTGATCCTTCGTGGAAAGACCTTCAATGTCGGCGACCGCATCAGCATGGGTGGCGTTCGAGGCGACGTCATCGCGCTGACCTTCATTCAAACTGTCATCATGGAAATGGGCGAACCTCCCGCCGTTCTGAGTCAGGACCCGGGAATGTGGGTGATGAGCCGCCAGTACTCGGGCCGGATTGTCACCATCTCGAACGCTCAGATCTTCGAGGAGCCGGTCTACAACTATACGCGCGATTTCCCGTACATCTGGGAAGAAATGCACCTTCCCATCTCCTTCAAGGACGACCGGAATCGCGCTGAGCAGATCATCATCGAAGCCGTCCAGCGACACACGGAGGACATCCGCAACATGGCCCAGCCGGAGTTGAACCGGCTGAAGGCGCAATACTTCATCGAAGCGGCGGATCTTCAACCGCGCGTCTTTTTACGCATCACGGATAACTGGGTGGAACTTAGCCGTGCGCTTCCTATGCAGTACCCATGATGTACGTGGGCTCAAGGACCGCATCAGCCGTGAGATCCTCTCCGGGCTCGAAGCGGCCCACATCGGCATTGCCTCCAGCACATATGACATCGTGGGTTTCCCCCCGATCAAGATCGAGAACGCCGGTGAATTGTCGGGGCCAAAGCAAAGCCGGTAACGCAGTGTACCGGCAGGTGTGCCGCAGCGGAATGAAGCGGTTCCGTTCTGCCGTTACTGTACCTGCCCTCGAAGCACGATAATCGATGCTTTTGGCAGAACGTAAGTCGTGTCTGCGCCCCGCGACGCGACAGTGCTTTCCGAAGGCGGTCCGTCGGGCGCTGGATGCCCATGGCTCCTTCTATGCCGCGGCTCATCTGCATCCGCCTCGCTGGCATTCGAACCGGGATCTGCATGCCAGTCGTATTCGGCGGGGCCGAATACGATCCGGTCTACAGAGCCGGAAAAGAAGCATTCCTTCCCGGTTTCCGCACCGTCGAAACGCACCTTCACCGCATGGTCATGGTCTCTATCTTTGTTGACCAGCATGATGGACCACTTCCCATCGGGACGCTTCACCGTATACGCCGTCACGAGCGTATTCCCGTTGCCATCCTTTACGTCGCTCGAGCTCTTGAACAGCTTGTGTATCGCATCCACAGGTTGCACCCATTCTTTTGCGATGACTTCCGTCGCAAGATACTGCGGCGGATAGTAAAGCACGCGCCCATTTCCGTCCACAGGCAAAAAGCCGTCTCCTCCGTTAATCGAAGCGATGTAGTGAAAGTAATAAGTGCCGCTCGCGCCTGCGGTCAACATAGAACCCACGTAATCCGCCAGCCAGAGCCCGCGTTTCACGGTCTCCGGTCCGCCATCCTCCAGATCGTTTCCTTCCGTCATATAAAAAGGCACATCCTGCGGGCAGGCCGTTATCTTTCCACGCCTGAATCAGATGATTGACATACGCCGGTTCCCAATACAGCGAGCTCCAGTCGGCGCATATCTTGCCCTCTCCTCCGCCAGCGCCGCACGGATAATGCTCGAACGAAAAGAAACGGAAATCCTTTAGAGCATCATGAGCCTTTAAGTAATCGACAAAGCGGCCGAGAAACGATACTCTTCCATTCGCGTCGGCCCACGAATCCACATCGCCCTCCGTCCCTTCAAAAGAAGGGCCGCCAAGGCGCGCTTCGGGAACGAGCTTGTGAATGGCTCTTGCAAACTGTACGTAAAGCGTCGCGTAGTCTTCCGGCAGTACACGCTGCCCGTCCGCTTCCTCGCCCATCTCGATTCCCGTGAGCGGATATTTCCGCTTGTATAAATACGCGATCTCGTTTGCGGCATCCTCCGGGTTGTTGTACAGAATCGCAATGGGAATCATGGCCGGCAGCCCGCGCGTCACTCCGCAGTTGAAGAAGAAATCGAATCCGATTTGATCTCCTCTCCCGTAGTCGAGATCGGACGCAGCATGCCACGGGTCCACCGAAGACGGCCATGTGATCGTCTGTTGACGGCTTGGATTATGTTTCACCACGTCCGTAAATTGCCCGTCACTCGCCATGGTGCCCACGTACAGCTCGCTGATTGCATATCCCAGGCAGTTACGCTTGTCCTCCGAACCATGCGTGTCGCACGTGTTCGAAGAATGCGTCATCCAAATCCGCAGATAGCGCACCGGGATTGTCCAATTCATCAATTTCAAAACCGGACTTCCGCCCTTCCCGTCAGTAACCGCTCCCATCGGAAAGGCCTGCCAAGTCCCTTTGTTGATCCCGTTGTAGAACGGCTCCATGTCTCCCGTCCAGAACTGGACAATGTAACGCGTAGCGTATGGATTGGCCCAGGCAATCTTAATGGCGTTTACGTTTACCTTGGCGCCGAGATCGATCATCACCCATTGCGGATGCAGTGAATCGTCCTCGCCCGTGAACGGCTCAGTCAGGTAGGGATTGCTCTTCCAATAGGACTTCAGATTTCCATCCGTCAAGCGAGACCAACCATTACCGTCGCCGAGGGTGGCGCCCCGGTGCGGCAAAGGGTAGGCCCAGGAGTGCATGATCTTTTCATTGGTCGGCTCGGGACTGCCCACAAAGTAGCCTTCTTGCTTCGCGGCATTGCTCCACGTGCCGCGCGCATTCCAGTGCCAGGCTTCAATCATCAACTCGGTATTTTGCCGGTAAGTCACCGTCTGCCATCCCGCACCCAGCATCTCTTTCAGAATCGGATTGGTTAACAGCTTTTCGGTATGTTTCTCGTTGTCCTCTTTCGTCGGGCCGCCCCGTAGACGATCGATTGCTCCGCCCAGAGCCATCATCGGACTGAATGAATTCACCGCGTGATCCGGCGCGGCATCCACTACCACCGTCTGGCCATATGTGATTCCGGCCTGCCCGAACAAAATAGATGCCGCGAGGCATACGACAACGGGCCCGCCCGTACCTGTGGAGATACGTGTTGACATGACTGTGCGTTTGCTCTTATGAATCGCTCAGAAGTACAGTTTCATCGCTAGCTGGCACTGTCTTGGCTGCACCGCCGTATAGTTGACCACGCCGAAATCAGGATCTCCCACCAGCGTGTTCGGCGTACCGAATACCGGATGGTTGAACGCATTTTGCGCCTCCAGCCGTAGTTCCAGTTTCAGGTCTTCGTGTCGCGTGGACAAGCCGAACTGTTTCAAGATGGACAGGTCGCTCGAGAAAAAGAAAGGACTCCGCACGCTTCCAATCGCCCGCGCGGCGTTCCCCAAGGTATAGGGCGCCGGTATCTGAAAGGCATCCGGATTAGCAAAGTAATTATTAATCCAGTTCCCATCCGATCCGCCTGTGCGCGTCGGAGTCGCCGCAAGATTGGGGCGCTGTGGCCCATACGTCCAAATCGGCGTTCCGCCATTCTCAACCGTAAATTGCAGCGGGAAGCCGTCGTGAACCGTCCAGATTCCGCCAGTCTTCCAGCCTCCTAAAACGAGGTCCAGAGGCCGTGGCATGTTGTTGAAGAAAGCTCGCCCGCGCCCGATCGGCAAATCGTACGTGTAGCTCACCTTCAGTTGATGTGGAATGTCGAACGTCGAAAGACTGCGTTCGAGATACGCTTTGTTCGGATCTTGCAGCGCCCAGCCGGAGTTGGGGCCATAATTCCCTAGCCAAGCTACATTCGTGTCGTACATGGAGGAATCGTCTATCGACTTCGACCAGGTGTAGTTTGCCAGAAATTCCAAACCGTTTGAATAGCGCTTGTTCACTGAGATCTGGAGCGCATTGTAACTGGAGTTTGCCGTCGGCGGCTCGTCGGTCGCCACGCCAGTAAACTGCGGGTACGGCAAAAGCAGTTGGTAAGCCGGCACGGTCGGACTCGTTAGCGCGCTGTTGGAATAGTAGGACCCGGTGAGCAGCGGTGCGAACGGGTTCGGGACATAATTGCCCAGATTGCCGATCTGCGTCGGTGTCAGATTCTCTACCTGCGGCCCTAAGACGTCGAAATTATTGTCACCCGCGAAATACAGGTGCGTTCCTTTCTTGCCCACGTACTCCACATCGAGCAACATGCTTCCCGGCAACTGGCGCTGGATACCTAGACTCCAGCTCTGTTCATAAGGCGTCCGCGCGGCCGCTTCCGTCCGAAGCGGACCGATAGCCCCATAACCTACATCGTTCAACAAACCGAGCGACCGGCCCGGCGGCTGAATCAGTCCGTTCGGAAAAGGATTGCTCAAATGCAGATACGGCGTCGCACCATCGTTCTGATAAGTGGTTACAGCGTTCGTGTACTGATTGAATCCCTGCGAACCGTAACTCAACAGTCCATTAGCGCCCGCCCGCGACTGGTCATAGTAAATGCCGTATCCACCCCGAATGACCGTTTTCTTATCAACCTGGTAGGCAAAGCCGAAGCGAGGCTGGATATCCTTCCAATCCGTCAACCAATTCATGCGCTCATTCCCGTTAGTGAATACTTCACCGCCATACAACGTTCGCGTCACGTTCTGCTGTGTGATCGGGTCGACATAAGAAATACTGCCGCCGTTCAGCGGACTCACCACCGTTGGATCGAACCAGTTCATGCGATTGTGGCGTTCCGTTCGGGGCAGGGAAACGTCATAACGCAGTCCGAGGTTCAAGGTCAGGTTCGGCCTCACTTTCCAGTTGTCCTGTACAAACCCCGCATATTGAAAGTTTTCCGTCGCCGGTTCGAATTGGTTTTCATAGAAACCGGAGCTCATCTGCCCCATCAAAAAACTCGCCATGGCGTCTCCCCCGCATTGACTGATATCGGGTACCGGGCACTGCGAACTCCCTCCACTGTTGAACTGAAAATATCCCAGCGGCGCGTTGGTCTGAATATAATTCTGCTGATGTAATCGTCCCTCGAAGCCGAACTTCAGCTCGTGATTGCCATGCACCTTCGAAAGCACTTCGCTTAACTGCCCCGTGTCCTGGCCCTGCCGGTAATTGCCATAAGGATCTTGCCCGATGCTCGTAAAACCGGCCGAATAGTAACCGCTCTCGATGAACATCGCCGGAACGCCCGTAAATCCATTCGACTGCAGATAGGACGGCAACCCGAGCGTACCCAGCGGATTCGAATTCGCGCTCGCGTTATACGCATCGATGTGCTCCGCGCCGCGAGTAAAGCCGAGCGTGCTCGTCAGCACCAGCGTCGGACTGAACGTTTCTGTGTCGTTGATCGCAAACACATGCGACGAACTGTGGTTTGCTCCGCTGCCGCAAGGATCCGCGAAATCCTTGAAACAGTTGAATGGCGTAGCTCCGCCCCACCCTTGCGAATACTTGAACGTAATCAGGTTTCGGTCGGTGAAGCGATGGTCAATCCTTATGTCGAATTGATCGCTAGCGACCGCCGTCGCTCCCGATCCGATCCAGTTGTCATAAATACTGCCTCCCGCGATGTTCGGCGTCGGAAACAGATTCATCAGCTTCTGCGCCACCGGATCGATCAGATTTCCGGGCCTCGGCGTCAACTGGTACGGCGTTCCATTCAGATTGGGATTTCCCGGGCTCGCGTAAGTAGCCACGTTATTAAACGGAATGAACGCGCTGCGGTATGCGCCGGCGGCTCCGTTATCTGGCGTTTGAAATGTACCGGAGTAAGGATCGTACAGTTGTCCCGCAACCGCGCTGCACAGTCCTGTGGGATCGAACGTGCCGCCATTCGCCGCACACAGTTCGCCGAAGTCCCCAGTTCTTTCTGCGGCGCTCGGAACGCCGGCCTGATACGTACTCATGTTCGAGGTGCGCGTACCGTCCCAATCGAAGAAGAAGAAGGTTCTGTCCTTAATGATTGGGCCGCCAATGGTGCCGCCGTAATTGTTCCGGTGTACCGGTGGAAGAGGAACTCCGTTTTCATTGTTGAACCAGTTGTTCGCGTCCGTGATTTGGTTGCGAAGAAAGTCGTAGCCGCTGCCGTGAAAAGCATTGCTCCCGGAGCGCGTAATCATGTTGACCACCGACGCGCCCGAAAATCCATATTCCGCGCTGAAGTTCGTCTGCTGCACCTTGAACTCGTCCACAGCTTCCGCAGACGGCGTATAGGTCACCTGAGTAACGCCCCCATTGGGCTCGAAGTTAGTCACCGAAGCGCCATCCAGCAGAATGTCCGCACTCGCGCCGCGGCTGCCGTTCGAGACGAAGTTCGTTCCCGTGTCGCCGACAGAGTTCGCATCGCTCATGTTGTTAATGCCCGGCCCAAGCGCGACGAAATCGAGTACATAACGATCCACCAGCGGCAGATCGTTGATGAGCCGGCGGTTCACCACCTGACCGGTCTCCGCATCTTCGGTGGCGAGGCTCTGCGTCTGCGATTGCACGTCCACCGTTTGCCTGGCAGTCGCCACCTTCAGGCTCAAATTCGCTGTGACGTTCTGATTCACATCCACCGCGATGTTCGTACGCACGGACTTCTCGAACCCGGCCACCTCCGTCGAAACGGAATATCTGCCCGGCGGAACCGAAGTGAATAGATACCGTCCGCTGTTATCTGTAGTCCTGGTGAATTGGTAACCTTTCTGCTGGTCAACCAGCGTCACCTGCGCTCCCGGAACGGCCGCTTGACTCGGATCGGTGATTTCGCCACTCACCGTCCCGAAATAGCTTTGTCCAAACAGCATCATCTGCGCCGCGCAAAAGACGGCAAGTATCAGTATCCGTGAAGGGCTTGCGGAGTTCGTCATAGAAAATTGCTCTCTAATCTATCAAAACTCGTTTTTCAGAGTGGGACAGACACGTCAGGCGACTGGTCATCCGCGGGCGACCTGTCGCCCTCTTCGTTTCTCATCTGCTGTTGATGGCCGCTCAAGTGCACCGCCGCATTACCGTGACGCGCGTCTAGCCCAGATAGCTGTTGTTCACCAAGGTCCAATGATCGGCAACGATTTGTGGAATAAGGACCACTTCAGTAGAATAACCGGATTGAGACGGAGTGAAATGCGAGCATCCACGAGGAAGTTACTGACATTCTCTGCCGTTGCGGGCGCGGGTGGGCTCGCAATTTACGCGGCTCCTTCCCTTCTGCGGTTTGTTCGCAAGCGGACCGGCCTCCCCCGACTTTTCAATCGGATGTGCGAGAGGGTAGATCAGGCGATCGGTTGGCACAAATTGCCCACGCCCCTAGGTCTCGTTACACTGATCGGGATTCGAAATAATCTTCGCGAGCGGAACCTATATGACACGACCCCTCCGGCAAGCGCCCTCCCGACGCCTCCGCGCGAGGCGAGTTACTTGGTAGCACGAAGTCCCGACGGTACTTACAACGATCTACAGTGTCCGGTAATGGGAAGCGCCGGAACGCGCTTCGGCCGTAATGTTCCCGTCCGCGATACATGGCCTCAGGCCGATCCGGACATTCTCAGTCCGAGTCCGCGGGAGGTTAGCCTTTCCCTGTTGACAAGGAACGAGTTTACTCCGGCATCAACCTTGAATTTGCTGGCTGCGGCGTGGCTGCAGTTCATGATCCGCGATTGGTTCAGCCATGGTAAGAGCCCGAAAGACGAGCCTTGGGAAGTGCCGCTACCTCCCGGCGACGACTGGCACGAGAACCCGATGAGGATCCTTCGCACACGAGAGGATCCGACCCGGTCGCAAGCGGACACTGGCACTCCACCCACCTACGCCAACACCGAGACACATTGGTGGGATGCTTCCCAGCTCTATGGCAGTAGCCGCGAATACCAACAGAAAATCCGAACGGGTCTCGACGGCAAGATTATTGTCGGCAAGAACAATCTTGTGGCTCCCGATCCGACTGCGCTGGTTCAGTTACAACAGGCCGCACTCGCCGGTTGGTGGCTGGGACTCGAGATCTTCTTCTCTTTGTTCAGCCTCGAGCATAATGCTGTTTGTGACCGCCTTAAGCGGGATTATCCTCAGTGGTCCGATGAAAATCTGTTCCAGCATGCGCGCCTGATCATCTCTGCGCTTCTGGCCAAGATTCACACCGTAGAGTGGACAACGGCAATTCTCGGTCATCCAGCTCTCCAGATCGGGATGCGTGCCAACTGGTGGGGCCTTGCGACCGAGCGCATACATAAACTCTTCGGAAGGCTAAGTAACAGTGAACTGATTAGCGGAATCCCGGGCTCCGCGACCGATCATTACGGCGTACCCTACTCACTTACCGAAGAGTTCGTCGCAGTCTATCGCATGCATCCTTTAATTCCCGATGAGATTACGTTCTGGTCGCTGGAAGATAGTCATGTGCTGAAGCAAGTGGGATTCGCGGACATCGCGGGCAACAGAACGCAGGACATCTGTGACGGCATCGCCATGAAGGACATCCTTTACTCCTTCGGGCTCATGAACCCGGGTGCGGTCCAACTGCATAATTATCCGCGGGCATTGCAGACCTTTGAACGGCCGGATGGCCTTGTCATAGATTTGGCGGCCCACGACGTGATGCGAATTCGAGAGCTAGGTGTACCCAGGTATACCCGTTTTCGTGAATTGTTCCATTTGAAGCCGGTTCGTACTTTTGAAGAACTAACCAGCAACTCGGCTTGGCGCGAAGAGATTCGGAAGGTGTACAACAACGATATCGATTCGGTGGACCTGATCGTGGGATTGTTTGCCGAGCAGCCTCCGGCAGGATTCGGTTTCAGCGATACGGCATTCCGGATTTTCGTCTTGATGGCATCCAGGCGGCTGAACAGCGACCGCTTCTTCACCACCGACTACACCGAGGAAGTTTATACAAAAACGGGGATGGACTGGATCAACGACAACACTCTTTCCACAGTGCTGCTACGCCATCATCCTGAACTGGCGCCCTCGCTGAGAGGCGTCAGCAATGCATTTGCTCCTTGGCGAATGATTTAGTGAACGACTGAAAACCGGTCCTGCAAACGCGAGCAACGCCCCGAAACTTGGAAGCTCGATGGAAGGAATACCTCAGCATGGGCGGCCGGCGATTCGCTGTACGCGTTTACACTTGCGGAGTGAAAACAAGCGCGGCAGAATGGCGACTGTGAAAAAATAGGTTCGGGGCCTTACAACATAACCACTAGGGCGCATGCTGTCTCTACAGCCGGGGACTTGTTCATGAAGCAGTCCAATTCCGTTCTCACCTGACCACCTCGTCTTGCGCAAGATTCTACTACCACCGATGCAACCGCACTTCCTCACTTTGCGGGTTTGAAGGACGTTTACGCCTTTCTTCTGTCCAGACTATGACATCTAACCGCACGATCTCCACCACGTCGAAGGTCGTTGTCGCCACCACTGTCGCCCTCTCTTTCATCAGTTACTGGCGCGGGGCAGCTATCGTTCTAAGCGATCTTGCGTCGTCGATGTTCTACGCCGGCGGTATCGCCGAGCAGGCGATTGGCAAATCCGCCGCTTGGTACGTCCTCGGTGTCATGATCTTCAGCTTCGCCGTGCGCTCCGTTTACATGGAGAGTTGCGGGATGTTCGTGCGCGGCGGTGTTTACGTGGTCGTTCGCGACAGCATGGGACCGTTCGCGGCCCGCGTCTCAGTCTCCGCCCTGGTCTTCGATTACATTCTCACCGGTCCCATCAGTTGTGTGAGCGCCGGGCAGTATCTGGCACGCCTGTTCAATGAGTTGCTCGGCTTCGCACATCAGAACTTCCGTTTCGACCCAAACTTCTTTGCAGCGTTCTTCGGGGTCGCTGTCACGGCGTATTTCTGGCGCAGCAATGTTCGAGGCATTGAAGAATCCAGCTCAGCGGCTCTGAAGATCATGCAGATCACCACCGTGATGGTGGTGGCGCTCTTGATCTGGTGCCCCGTCACAATCCTTCTGCGCGGAGCCTGGCACTTGCCGCCGTCTCCCTTGCCGCGACATCTCGTTCTCCATAACGAATCTCTGGGCTGGTTCAGGGGCACGGTGTGGCCGACTTTCCCAATTGTGGCGGTAATCATCGCCTTCGGTCACTCCCTCCTCTCCATGAGCGGCTTCGAAACGCTGGCTCAGGTGTACCGCGAGATTGCCTCCCCCAAGCTGAAGAATCTCAAAATTACGGCGAATATCGTCTGTGTGTACGCGATTCTTTCCACCGGTCTCATTACGCTGTTTGCGGCGATGATCATTCCCGACGCTGTTCGCAGGACCTATGTTGACAACCTCATTGGCGGGTTGGCAATGAATCTGGCCGGGCCCGAACTGCTGCGTCTCTTGTTCCACATTTTTGTGGTCATCGTGGGTGTCTTGATCTTGTCGGGCGCGGTTAACACTTCGATGATCGGGGCTAACGGGGTTCTCAATCGAGTGGCGGAAGATGGCGTGCTGCTTGACGGATTTCGTAAGTTGCACCCGAAATTCGGTACTACCTACCGCGTCATCAACTTCATCACCGTCCTTCAAGTCGCAACTATCGTCCTGAGTCGCGGCGATGTCATTTTGCTCGGAGAAGCATACGCTTTCGGCGTCGTCTGGAGCTTCGCTCTCAAGGCGCTCGGTGTTCTTGCGCTTCGATTTCAGCGGCACGATCAAGAATACAAAGTTCCTTTCAACCTCCACCTCGGAGGCAAAGAGATTCCAGTCGGTTTGGCGGCTACCACGCTCGTCTTGATGATGACCGCCATCGTCAATCTGTTCACGAAACAGTACGCCACCGTTTACGGCGTTAGTTTCACCATTGCCTTCTTCCTCCTTTTTACGATTTCCGAGCGGATCAACGCCCGCAGGCATAAGCAAAAGGAAGATCACGCGCTCGAAGAGTTCAACCTTCAGCAGGAGCCCGCTGTCGATGCCAAGATGCTGCCTACCCGGCCCGGCGGTGTCCTGGTGGCGGTGCGCAATCCATCCAACATGGATCATTTGAGGCGGGTTCTGCAGCGAACCAATTTGCGCAGAAACGACATCGTCGTCATGACGGTTCGTCCACTGGCAGCCGACAGCGAGTACGAATTGAAAGACGATCAGGTGTTTGGAGCCGACGAAAAGTCGCTGTTTAGCGCTGTCGTGACGCTGGCGGAAAAGGAGGGTAAGCACGTCGAACTTCTCGTCGTTCCGTCCATCGACCCCTTCGACGCCGTGGTACAAACTGCCAACAAATTGAAAGTGTCCCGCCTGGTTACAGGCGTCTCGCCGCGCATGAGCTCCGAAGAACTCGCTCGCCGAATTGGGCTTGCCTGGGAACGTCTTCCCGAGCCACGGCATCCCTTTTCACTCGAAATCATCACTCCAGGCCGGCCCCCAACGTACGTTAACCTTGGGCCGCATCCGCCGCGTCTCTGGCCCGAGGATGTGGACAAATTGCACGACCTGTGGCTTCGCCTGAGTGCTGACGACGAGATGGGTGCTAAGCTTCACCACCGCGATGTCGTGGGTCTTGCGCTCCGCCGGTTGGAGCAGGAACTGAACAGCAGCGACCGTGAGGCGGTCCTCCGCCAACTAAATGAGGAACTAGGGCACAACCACCATTGAATGGGTACCCAGCTGGCCTTACTACCCTTCGGCGGCGAAGCTCTCTCCTTCCGCCGCATTCCGGAAATCCATTTCGGCGGCGTGCAAGATCTTCGTTGCTTCATCCTCGCTCTGCGCCACAAAGAGCAAAACATCGGCAATCGCATCGGCTGCGCAGGCATACGGATCGGTCCCGCTGCAAGAGCGGTACTTCTTTACGATCTCCTGCCCGCGCCGCTTTCGTTCATCAACCGTCATTGAGTAGTAATCATTCCTCGATAAGGTTCACGCTAGCACGCGCTCACCTCAGCGGCCATCGTGCCCGCCAGAGGCAGCGGCCTTTGCGGCCAACGATTCATAAAACCGGCAGAAGCGGTCGGGATACGACTCTTTGGTCACTGCCCAGGCCTTTCGGAATGCATCCCGGTTCGCCCAATACCTGAATATGTCGAGCCAGCCGGCAACATACGGATGGTCCCAACTGTCGCGATCTTCCAGTCCCAAATCATAAAACACCCGTTCCATGAGCTGAATGAAGCTGTTGCAAAGGTGCCCCGAGCTATGGTTCCAACCATCCGTTGCGGCGGCATATCCTTCGAACAGATCGCTATCCAATGCCGCCAAATCTTTCTCCCGGCGCACTGCCTCCAGAAGCCGGCCATAGATCTCCGCATGCGCCGGGGAGTTCTTCTCCACCGCCGCGCTCCGTGGATACCAGATTTGAGAAAGAGCGCGGAAAAAGATTTCCCGTCCGTCGGCCCGCTTGTGATCCAGTTTCAGTCCGGACAGCGCCTTATCCGCAACGTGATAGCCCAATTTCCGGTAGCTCTCGAATTGCGATTCATCGAACCACTGATCTCCGGTCGTTTGGTGCGGAAACGCAGGTTGGCGTGAACGATACTCGAGCACGTCGGTCGCTTCATCACCCGTCAGCGATGCCTTCAGGTAAAGAATGTATCCCTCTTTCGAGGAACTTGCGGAGGCGCCGCGCGTGCTCACTTGCGGATATTTGATCTTGCCCACCACGCAGTGCGCCGCGCTGAAACCTCCCTCTTTGCGAAGAGGGCTTGTCGGCAGGTCGATATCTACACCGAAATCTGTCCGGCATTTGCGAATCGCATTGCCGATGCCATTGAAACTCAATTCTTCATCCTGCTCGCCATCGCAGCAGATGATATACCGGCATCCGCGCCGCACCAGTTCGTAAATACCCATGTTGTCGAAATGGCCCCCGTCCGATAGACTGACGTAGCTGCTGTCGGCATTCGCCATCCCCAACAATTCGCGGAACTGATAAATGAGTCCGATCTTTGGGCCCGGTCTGTTGAACGTTTTCTTCAGCGCGTTGCCGAACCACCAGCCGAGACGGACATTGAAGACCGTCAGGAGAAACGAAACGGCGAGCGAGGTGTGATAACCCATATTTGGGTTGGCCGCCGCCCCCGATATCGCCATCGCCATGCCCACGCTTGCGCCTCCCCCTGCCGCTGACGTAGGCCGGTACGCAAGCGCATGGGAATCGTCCGCCTTCCCCTGCGCGTGGCTTCCACGCTCGCTGGGTTCCTGGTACTCGGCCAGACGCCTTGTCGGCGAATCCACCAGACGCATCTCGTCCACCACACTCTCGGAGCTGAACCCCGTATACAAAGGAGTAAAAACGAAAGACTGCGCCTGCCGTTCCTGATACTGTAGTTTGCCTCCGGAGGTCACGTTCAGCGCCGCATTCATGATCGGATACGGACCTAAGTAGTTCTCTTCGCTGGTGAAGCTGCACAAACGCGTATCGTCGAAATCATCGAATCCGGTAAATGGACTCGGTTTTCGTTCCCCCTGCCGCGAAGCCCCCAAGTAACAGCGCACCAGCCGGTTTTTGTAAAAGTGGAACATCGAAAAGACGTTCACGTCCACGCGGCACGCCAACAGTCCGCCCGCCACGACCAGCACCAGCAGCAGCGGCGCCAAGCCGCTCAAGGCCCAGCGATCGTCGCTCACCCAAGTTTCTGTGTGGCTCAGATCGTACCAATACGTATCCAGCAGCCGTTTCAGCTTGGTGTCGTTGCTGGGCGGACGCTCTTGTGTCAATTGAACATGGTTATTTTTTACCTGCAGATCGTACTTTTCAACCTGCGGCGGAGTTCCGCCAACCGGCCCGCCGTTCAACCCGTGCACCAGAATCGCGTGGACTCCAAACGCGATTGCCAATGTGAAACCCAACATGAATACGTAAGGCGCGATTCCCGCCACAATCTCCAGCAACGTTTTACTCTTTGGTTTCGTCTCGCTGTCAGGCGCTTTCCCGTTTGTCTTGCCGCTCTTGCCGGCGAGCAATCCCGCGCCCGTGCTCAGCAGCCAGCCAACGCTCAGCGTGGCAATAGCGGCTTCACTCTTCACGCCCACCCACGCTACCAACCAAGGCCCGTAAATCGCGACCGCACATGCGCCAATCCACGCCAGCGTGATAATAATCATCCAGCCACGCAGCCGTCCCAGCCATTCGCGGCTCGCCTCCGGGAGATCGCGGCCCATCAGCCCAATGTGAACAATCATCCCGATCGTGAACGCCGTCAGCACGAGCGGCGGCCCCAATGTGAACACGAACCAGGGTTTATCCAGAGCGTTGAACCGTGTCTCGAAGATGAACGCCACCGACGCGTAAAAGCGCGGCCGTCACAAAGGCGGATGCCGCCGGTGCATACACATAAGAAAAAATCGCTGCCGAGCGATCACGCTTCCTTACTTTCCCTTGCATCTCCACCTGCTTCGCCAAGTGGCACCGGTAGAGCAATACACAAACCTGAACGGCGAAAAAGGCAACCAGCAGCGCGTAGAAATTTGCCGCAATTCCCGTCCACAGAGTGCCGGTGACAAACAGTGTGCGAGCCTTGCCTAACCAGATGCTGTACGCCATGGCAGAGAGCAGAGGAAGCACGCAGAACCAGAGCACCTGGCTGTTATTAGCCTCTCCCTTGCGGTCGGCGGGCGCCTTAGAATTCAGCGCCACCTTCGAGTTCCGCAAGAGATTCCAGCCTATCCAGGCCACAAACGGCACAAGCGCACCCACACAGCAGGCCAGCGGACGGATGCCTGTTTCTTGCCAAAGCGGCTCACCGGCGACATGACGAAGGCTCCAAAGTCCCAACCCCCGAATCACCAACACTGCCGCTGCGAACACGGCGACGAGGATGCTGACATTGAGCAGCATATTACGAAACCAAATCGCGCCCACTACCCACGTATCTGCGCTGAAGAGGCTGACGCGCGGTGTCAAATAGTTGCTGTACTGGCGCAGGAACGTGATTTCTTCCGACTCATGCGTGTGGTCCGCTCGCAGCGATTCCTCCACCTTCTCGAAACCCCTGCGCTTCTCATTCAGTAACGTATGACCGTCTTCGTCCGGCTGAGTATGCGCTCCTTTGGAAAGCGCCGCGGTTTCCTCCCGCTGGATCCAGGAGTACAGCCAAGAACCGATATAACCTCCGCCCGACACCGTCGAAAGATAATCGACGTGCCTCAGAAGCCCGTCGTGTTCTCCTGGAGCCGTACCGTGGCGCAACCGCCCGTTCGTCTCCTGTCTCTCGGCAAGCCGTTGAATGATCCCCAAGCTGAACGTAGCGCTGCGGATGCCGCCTCCTGAAATTGCCAGACCGAGTAACTCCTCGCCCCCGCCCGGGCCTGCTGCAATATCGAACGCTCTGCGGCGTTGCCGGATCTCCTCTTCTTCCCGTTCCTTTACCTGCGCGAATGATACTGCGCCTAAATCATGCGGAGTGCAGTTCGACGTACTGCGCTGCGATTCCCGCGGTCCATTCCCAGAGTTCGTGGACGGTATACGAAATTTCATAAACTTTGGGATAAAGCATATTGGAATGCTTTAGGCAAAGCAAGCGAATTACGTTTGCTTCCAATCAGCAACCGGATTCGTATCCCGCACGCTCCGCCTTAGCAGCTTGCACCGAACGGATCGCCTTAACCAAAGCGGGAGCTTCCCTCGTGCTGCCCTCCTGCGTAATGGTCTTGTCCGATTGGGTAGTAAACGAAACGGCAACTCTGCGGTGCACCACGTAAGCAAATAGAAACAGCAACCCCAAGAGGGCCGCGGGTATTGCGGCTTCGCCTTCCTGCTTCGAGCAATACGCTCCCGCCGCGATCAAGAAACAGGTGGCGCTCACCACGAGTAAGCCGGGATAAGTCGTCTTCGCCGTACCGATACTTGCTAAGTGTGCGATCGGAATGATCGTTTGCGAATGGTCGTCAGTGCGTCTGATGATCAGACAATTGGTTGTAACCGTCGCCAGCGCGTTCGATTGCA
This sequence comes from uncultured Acidobacteriaceae bacterium, assembly GCA_963849445.1. Taxonomy (GTDB): domain Bacteria; phylum Acidobacteriota; class Terriglobia; order Bryobacterales; family Bryobacteraceae; genus Bog-105. Next base: position 82,983 of record CAWKHS010000020.1, read on the forward strand.
GTATACGGTCGCCCGGCAGCGCTTCGAGAATCGACTCCTCAGGAGCGCCCAGCGCGGCCCTTACCTCCGTCGCGCCTGATTCATCCATTTCCATTCAATTCGACTTGAATGTGATATCGGGTTCTAGTTCGCTAATCAGCAATGCTTTCTGAACCCGGCACTGCCGCCCGCGAAAATTGCCCTTCGCCGCTTGGAATTCAGGAAAAGATTGCGATAAGTTGGGCTCAGTGAGTTTCGCTTCGTGACTTTCACGTGTGTCGTTCCGAACACTTTGAGTAGGCGCTGCGCGTGAGTGAAGATTCCCCGCACAAACCAGCGCTTACGGCGGCAGATCTCGAATCTCTCATGCGCCGTTATCAGCAAGCCGATCCCGAAGCTGCCTCTCTCTTGATAACCGCCGTCGGTCCGCAGATCTTCCAATACTTGCTGGCGCAAGTACGTAATCGGGCGCACGCTGAAGATCTGCTGCAGGATTTTTGGCTTAGAATCCACAATGCTCGCCGCACCTACCGCCCGGGTGAGCCCGTGCTGCCTTGGTTCTACGCAATTGCCCGTCGCGTGCAAATTGATGATTACCGTCGTAAGAGCCGCATTCGCTCGCACGAGTTCCAAACCGAACACTTGCCCGACCGCCCCGCGCCCGAACCCTCGCGCAACACGATCCCCGATATGGCCGACCTGCTCAAAGATTTGCCAGCCTCGCAAAAGGAGGCTGTTCTTCTGCTGAAAGTGGCAGGACTTAGTCTGGAAGAGGCAGCTCGCGCCACCGGTAGTACGGTAGGCGCCGTCAAGCAGAAAGCGCATCGCGCTTATAACACGTTGCGTAAAACCTTAGGCAGGGAAGCATGAACCGCCGCGATTCCATTCTGGAACAACTCGAAGGTTTGCCTCTTAAAGGCCTGGATCTTGAAGCCGAGATCAGTGCCTCGGAACGGCTCGATGCTATTCGCGCTCTCTCGCCCACCTCACTCAGGCCGGTTCGGCCACTGCCTTCGAATACCACGCTCACTCTTTTCGCTGTCGCCGGCTTCGTCGCATTCTCGGCATTAGCCACAATCCCGGTGGGCTTTGCCGGTTACCACCGCCTCTTGCTCAGCCAGAAGCTTCTGTATTACGCCGTCATCGTGCTCTCGGCGGCGCTGCTTTCGGCAAGCATCGTGAAGGAGATCATTCCCGGTTCCAAGTTCCGGCTTTCTCCCGGCCTGTCGATGGCGCTCGGGGTGGTCTCCGTCGCGCTGGTCGCGCTGTCGCTGTTCCCAAGGCCGGATTTTCACCGCTTCACCGAAGTGGGTCTGCCGTGTCTGGAACTGGGAACCGTCATCGCGGCGATCACGGGGTTTCTTGCGTCTCTACTGCTGCGCAAAGGCTTCAGCAGTTCACCCGCTCGCATGTCCCTAACGACAGGGTTTTTCGCGGGGCTCAGCGGCTTCGCGGTTCTCGCGCTCCACTGTCCCGTGCAGAACATGGCCCACATCCTCGTCTGGCATCTCGGAGCCATGCTCGTCGGCGCTGCCGGAGGAGCCCTCATCGGTCTCGTCCGGCCAGTCACGCCATAGGCACTCCAAGACCGGCAGAGCAATCCCACGCACTACCCTAGTTGCAACCTAGCCGCCGCCAGAAACGCATATCCTAATAATCAGCCCTACGATACTGTACTTGTCTGCCGGGTAGAGCACGGCTAAGCGTCCTCGAACGTCTTCGAGATCGACAAGTATAAACTGATCACTTATGACTCGCCGGACCCTTGTTGGTTCTCTCGCCCTGGCGGCAACGATGAAGCCGCAATCTTCGCCGTCTCCGCATCATCCGAGACAGAGGCATACGGAGTGGAAGCCGAAATTAGGTACGCTCGGGCCTTATACGCCCGCAAACGTGCAGTTTGCCAAGGAGCAGGGTTTTACCAACTTGATCCTGGGCGGCGGGCGGGATTCGACGCTCGATGCCGACACCATCACGGACGCGCAGATCGAAGACGTGAAAGCGACTGTCTCGAAATATGGAATGCAGGTATCGGCGCTGCAGGTGAGTGATAACTCCATCCCGGCGGATCCCGATAAACGCGCGCGAGACAACGCCTATTTCGCCAAGATGATCGACGTTGCGGGGAAACTGGGCGTCCCGTACATCGGCACCCAATCGGGAAAAGACCCCTCCAAGCCGTTCCAGCAACAGGTGGACGAGATCGTACGCGTGTACAACGAGAAGTATTTTCCGGCTTGCCAACGCAACCACGTGCGCATTCTTTGGGAGCCGTATCCGAACGCACCGAATCTGGCGACGAGTCCGGTGGGTTTTGAAGCGCTGTTCAAGGGCTTCGGCGATTCGCCTTATGTTGGATTGCAGTACGACCCGTCTCATCTGGTGCGCCAATTCATGGATCCCATCCAGACCGCGCGCGATTTTGTCGACAAGATTTACGACGTACATCTGAAAGATACAGAGATCCTGTGGCCGGTGCTGCGCGCGGGCGGCATCGATCCTGTGAACGGAGCGCGGTGGTGGCGCTATCGCATTCCAGGAATGGGTTCTATTAACTGGCGCGAATTCTTTAGCGTGCTCCAGGACGTTGGCTATTCCGGCGCAATGAGTATTGAGCAGGAAGACCCGCTGTATGGCGGCGAAAGTAATCATGGGCCGGACTTCAGCGACGACTTTAAGATGGGCTTTATCATGGCCAAGCGCTACTTGAACCAGTACGTTCCGTAACTTTCCCGATATTTCCCAATCAGCCGTTCGCAAAGTGATAGAAGATAGGTAAGTCATGGCACAGGTTCAACCAACTGGAAAAACATACGACGTCATCATTGTTGGTTCCGGTGCAGGCGGTGGCGTCGCCGCCCACGTGCTTGCAAATGCAGGGGCCAAGATTTGCATGCTGGAAGCGGGCGACTGGTACGACTGCACCAAACAATCGAAGATGTTCGAATGGCCCTACAACGTCCCGCATCGCGGCGCCGGAACGAAGCAGAAGTCGTGGGGCTATTTCGATGCGACCACGGTGGGGGGCTGGCAAGTTCCGGGTGAGCCGTACACGAACGCGCCGGGTTCGGATTGGACCTGGTGGCGTGCGCGCATGCTGGGTGGCCGGACGAATCATTATGGCCGCATCTCGTTGCGTATGGGACCGTACGACTTCAAGCCTTATAGCCGGGACGGCAAGGGCTTCGATTGGCCCATTACGTACGATGAGCTGGCGCCGTATTACGACAAAGCAGAAGAACTGATCGGAGTCTTCGGATCGCAAGAAGGGCTTGAGAACACGCCCGATGGCAAGTTTTTACCGCCCCCTGCGCCGCGCGGTTACGAGAAGGTGATCAAGGCATCCTGTGACAAGCTGAACATCCCCTGTGTCCCCTCGCGTCTGGCGATTCTAACTCGCCCTATTCACGGGCGCCCGGCCTGCCACTACTGCGCGCAGTGTGGACGATCTTGCGGTGTCAACGCGAACTTTAACTCGCCGGGTGTCCACATCTTTCCGGCCATGAAGACGGGCAATCTGGAAGTGCGGACCAGCGCCATGGCGCGGGAAGTTCTGCTGGGCCCGGACGGGTTGGCGAGCGGCGTCTCCTACGTGGACAAAAAGACGCGCAATGAAGTACAGGTGCGGGGAAAAATTGTCGTACTGGCCGCAAGCTGCTGCGAAACTGCCCGGTTGCTGCTCAACTCGAAGAGCAGTCAATTTCCCGATGGAATAGCCAACTCTTCGGGGCTGGTGGGCCGCTACATCATGGACACAGTCGGCTCCGCCGTGAGCGGATTTTTGCCCATCATGCAAGATCTTCCGCCGCAAAACGAAGACGGCGTAGGCGGAATGCATCTCTACATGCCCTGGTGGCTGTACAAGCAACAACAAGCGGGCAAGCTGCCCTTTGCGCGGGGGTATCACATCGAGATCGGCGGCGGCCGCGAGCAGCCCGGTGTCGGCGCATTAGGTGGATATGCGGAGCGCTGGCTCGGCGGCGGATATGGTGTGGAGCTGAAGCGCAATCTGCGCAAGCTATACGGAGCCGAAGTGTATTTCTCCGGCCGCGGCGAGATGATTCCGAACAATAACAGCTTTTGCGAGATTGACCCCACCGTGGTGGATCAATGGGGCATTCCGGTGCTGCGTTTTCAGTTCAAATGGAGCGAGGACGAGATCCTGCAGGCCAAGCACATGCAGCAAACCTTCCAGGAGATTATTGAAGGCATGGGCGGCATTGTCACTCACTCTGAAGGCGCCGATAAGAACTGGGGCATTGCGCGCGGTGGTGAGATCATACACGAGGTCGGCTCGACGAAAATGGGCGACAATCCCAAGAATTCGGTACTGAACAAATATTGCCAGGCTTGGGATGTCAAGAATCTTTTTGTCACCGATGCGGCGCCGTTTGTAAGTAACGCCGATAAAAATCCAACTCTTACCATTTCGGCCCTTGGCTGGCGTACTTCGGAATACATCGCGGACCAAGTCAAAAAATTGAACGTGAAGGTCTGAGTGAGAGCAGAGGAATCATAGGATGCCGGACAAAAGTAAAACAGAATCGCCTGACGTAAGCCGCCGCGATCTTTTCAACATTATCGGTACGGTTCCCGCCATGGCGGTTGTGGCGGGCACCGCGTTGGGGCAAAAGCACGACCCGCATATGCATGGCGCAGCAACCACGGCCGGCGCCTCGACCGTTGCTTACCGGCGGCAAACGTTCGACGATCGTCAGTGGCGGACGGTGCGCGTGCTCTGCGACTTGATCATTCCCGCCGATGACCGGAGCGGTAGCGCGACCCAGGCGGGCGTGCCTGAGTTCCTGGACGATTGGCTGGCATTCCGCACCGAACAGGACGGCGATCAAGACTTTCAAGCTGAGATCCTGGGCGGACTGATGTGGCTCGACCACGAGTCTAATCAGCTATTCCAAAAGGACTTCGCCGAAGCCTCCTCCGATCAGCAGAAGCAGATTCTGGACCGTATCGCCTACCCGAAGAAGGCTGCGAAAGCAGACCAGGCTTGGGCTGCGTTTTTCAGCAAATTTCGCAGCCTGACCGTCAGCGGTTTTTTCTCCAGCAAAATGGGCGTTGGCGACCTCCCGTATCTCGGCAACACGGTGGTAGTCGAGTGGAAAGGTTGCGATCCTAAAGTATGGGCCATCATCGAGGAGCGCATGAAGAACGGCTATAACGGCATCCTTGAGGCTAAGCCCTGGAGCAGCGCATCTTAGCTGCCGTCTTGAGAGCCGCTATTTCGAGACGCACGCAAACGCTTGTTTGTGGGCTCGCATTTGTCAGCGCACTCGGTTGTTTAAGCGCGCCGGCGCCTGAAGGCACGGCGCCGCCGATTCAGCTCTGGTATTACCATCACACGTATCTGTCGAACGACGACGCGCTCCAGTCGAGCAAAGCTCTGGTGGACCGGGCAGCGAGAGCCGGTTACAACGGGATGGCTCTCTGGGATTCGAACGTCAACACCTTGGGCGACGATTTCGCATCGTACGACACTGAAGGGCGAATCGGTGAGTTGCTTAAATATGCCGCCAAGAAGAACATGCGGACGCTGCTTGGTCCGGGCTTGTTCGGTAATTCGAACGAAGTGCTACAAGCCAACCCGAACTGGGCGGAAGCACAGCGCGTCGTGGGTACCGAGTTTCAGGTAGATCGCTCGGGCAAGCAACTGGTTTTGAAGAACAGTTTTCCGGGTCTGCAGAATCCTGGTTTCGAAGATGGCAAGACCGCCTGGTTCGATACGGGCGATGCAGGTCTGGGCGTGAATACAGTGGCGCACAGCGGCAAAACGTCTGCTGTGATTGTGGATGCCCCGGCGAACGCCCGCCTGCGTCAGAAGTTTCCTTTAAAGCCATGGCGGCAGTATCACCTGCGGTTCTTTTATAAGTCGTCGAACTTTAGGGGCTCAGTTATGGCTGAAGTGCTGGACGCATCGAATTTCGATAAGGGCCGGATCGGCGCCGATATCGACGCGAGCGGGTCGCACGATTGGACTGAGGCTGATTACACCTTTAACAGCGCCGATAGCACGGAAGGGTATCTGTATATCGGTGTATGGGGAGGCAGCAAGGGTATCCTTTGGTTCGACGACATCCAGATTGAGGAGACCGGACTCGTGTACCTTGTGCGCCGCTCCGGCGCTCCGGTGAAAGTGTACGATCCGCAAGACTCGTCGAAGGTTTACCGGGAGGGTGCCGATTTCAACTACGTGTTCGACCCGCATGTCGAAACCACGCGTAACCCGTTCACGGATACATGGCACCCCCCCGCCGCCATCACGCTTCCCAAAGAAACACATCTAAAGCCCGGGCAAACAGTGGCTGTTGACTCCTACTCCGCGGCTCCCATTCCCGGTGCGTTGGGCGTTTCCATGTGCATGAGCGAACCAGTGGTCTACAAGTGGATTGCCCAGAATGCTCGAGCGCTGAAGAGGGTAATGCCGCCCGGCGGAAGCGTCTTCATCGGATACGACGAGGTTCGACAGGCGAACTCATGTGCCAAATGCCGCGCGAAGAATATGAGCGCCGGAGAACTGATGGCGTGGAGCATGGAGCGGTCGGTGCACATCTACGAGAGCATCCTGCCCGAAGCGCCTCTGTATACGTGGAGCGACATGTTCGATCCGAATCACAATGCGCGCAATCACTACTACATGGTCGAGGGCGACCTGGCCGGTTCCTGGAAGGGAGTGCCGTCTAACGTGATCATCATGAACTGGAGCTCCGAGCACGAGCACCTCAGAGATTCGCTCAAGTGGTTTTCGGGCCAGGATAGCGCGCAGCCAATAGCGCACCGGCAGGTCATTGCGGGCTACTACGATTCGCATAACGGCGCGCTATCGGCACAGACCGAACTTTCGAGAGCGATCGGGATTCCGGGCCTGCAAGGGTTGATGTACACCACTTGGGCGGACGACTACACTCAACTGCAGAGCTTCGCGGACTCTGCCAGGGCACACTGGGCAGAATATACAGCCAGCGTGCCCAACACAGGTCTGCACCGCAGGTAAATTAAGCGCCTGCTAAGGGTGTCACAGCTTCGCTGTCGACGAGCAGCCAGGATGTCCGCAACTGCACTGAATCTCCGGCGTATTTCCTGCGCCTTCACAGTATGTGCTGCAATAGTCACTTCCCTCTTTCGCCTGGCACTTGCAAGGGATGTGCGCGCACTTTTTATCTTTGTCCATCGATGGTCTCCCGCTATTGGACTCTCCCCTCGATTAAAGCGATCACATTTCTTGTTGTAGGACCATCTAAGACGGGACGGAGAATTTCGACTGAATGCTGGGTTTAGACGATTTGGAAATAGGACTGATGTTCTGGGCGGGAGAGAACGCCCGCAAGACACTCGAAGAGGTGAAGCAGTTCGGATTGCGAGCGGGGCAACTGGGCTTCCCTGGAGAGCTTTCGCTCGATGGAGCTGCGGAACGATGGGACGACGCGCTGACTGCCGAGCGCTTCATCGCCGTAACCGCGGTTTGCAGCTATACGGGAGAGGACTATGCAGATATTCCAACGGTGCAACGTACCGTAGGCCTGGTTCCCTCAGCGACACGAGCCGAGCGGATTGTCAGAACGAAAGCCGTCTCGGACGTAGCCAAGAAGCTTGCGATTGACAGTGTCGCCTGCCATATCGGTTTTGTTCCCGAAGATGCAACGGATCCCGTATACGCCCAGATCCGCGATGTCACTCGTGAAATCTGCGACCACTGCGGGGCTAACGGCCAATTTTTCACCCTCGAAACCGGCCAGGAGCCCGCCAAAGTGCTTCTAAAGTTCATCCAGGACGTCGAGCGCCCGAATCTGAAGATCAACTTCGATCCAGCCAACATGATTCTGTACGGTACCGGCGATCCGGTTGAAGCGCTTGACGTGCTCGGCGGCGAGGTGATCTCTGTGCATTGCAAGGACGGCGATTGGCCGCCGCGCGATCAGCCCGCCGCGTTGGGCACAGAGCGCGCTTTGGGCGAGGGCAGTGTAGATTTCCCGGCTTTCATTTCAAAGCTGAAGGAGATCGGTTATCGCGGAATACTGAGCATCGAACGCGAAGGGGCAGAGCCGGCGCAGCGGGTACGCGATATTCGCCAAGCGATTGCCTTGCTCGAACGGCTCAGAACGCCCCACACGTCGGCTGCCGAGCCGCGCTCCTGACCAGTCGCTCGGCTTAGCGGTTGTGATAACCGGCCCACGCGTGCTTCAACTCGTCGGCAAGCTCCTCCACAGGTGGCTGTCCCCGCCTGCGCGCGCGAGCGCCTGCTGTCCGGTCGGCCACGATCAAGTACGCCGCCACTCCGACTAGCAAGGTCCCCACAATCGACGCAACCCTATGCAAATGGCTCACTTGTTTATCCCTCCGAAATAGCTAAACTGCTGCCGGTTTGATCATAGCGCGACGATATTTGTCACCCAGCATGGCTCCCGCATAAGAAGGCACAGAAAAATCCCACCAGATTATTGTGACGGAGCGTACAACTTTTCTGTTCTGCGGCATACGCTCGCCGATAAGCTCTACATATTAGCCGATACCTATATGAGGGTTGCTTATGTCACGTAATCAAATAGCGGCCGAGGAAATGAGCAGTGCCTCGCTGGGTCCTCTACTTGCACAAGTGGAAGGGTTCGCTTCGCACAACGGTCACAACTGTGCGTCGGACTTGCAACTCAGCCATGTCTTTGAGATCTCCCCTGACCTGCTGGCGCTAGCCTCTGCTGAGGATCAGAAGTGGATGCGCACGAACCCTGTCATCAGCAAGGTTCTTGGCTGGAAGGAAGGCGAATTAATCGGACACCCTCTGCTCGACATCGTACATCCGGCGGATCATGATCGCGTGAAAGCGGTGCAGGCCAACGTGCGACAGCGTGGTGCGGCGACATTAGAGGCTCGCTTACTTTGCAAGGAAGGCGGGTGCCGTTGGATCGCCTGGCACATCGGGCATGATGCGGAAGCGCAGTTGCTGCTATTGATTGGACGAGACGTGACACAACGCAGGCGCGCGATGAAGAATCTGCGGGTTGCGACCGTTCGAATGCAACGTGAAAACGAGAACCTGGAACGCTTCGTGAAAACAGCCGGCCACGATTTGCAGGAGCCGCTGCGGACGTTAAGCATGTATTCAGATCTTCTGATGCGCCGGCATGCGTCCGAAATGCCGGGTCAGTCAGTTGAATTGCTAACACAAATTTTCGGAGCGGCTGGCCGGATGCACGCGTTAGTGCGCGACCTGCTGGTTTATGCGAGCGTTTCACGGGATGGCGAAGATCACTGCGGAACCTTCACAGAAGTTTCGCTTCAGGAGGTTCTTGAGAACGTTCTGGACAGCCTGAAATCATCCATTGAAGAGTGTTCGGCAACGATCACACACGATTCGCTGCCTGAGGTTCATGGCGACGAAACGCAGCTTACTCAATTGCTGCAGAACCTGCTGAGCAACAGCTTGAAATATCGATGCCCGCAAGGCCCGGTAAAGATCCATATCGGTGTGCAAAAAAGTTGCGGCGAGTGGCAGTTTCACATAACGGATAACGGCGGCGGTTTCGACCCGAAACATGCCGAAAATATCTTCCTCGACTTCAAACGACTGCATGGAAGGGAAATTCCCGGCACCGGTTTGGGTTTACCGATCTGCCGGCGTATCGTTCAGCGGCATGGAGGCCGGATCTGGGCCGAGGGACGGCCCGGGGAAGGCGCCAGTTTCTGTTTTACACTGCCGACCCGCCCATGTCCCGCTGAGTAGCGAGATTGCCGCCATGCGCCCGCTACACCGCGCACGGCAGTTGCTGTCCCTCCGCTGCTCTGGATTCTTTCATTAACAGCGCGACCTTGACAGCCAACGCTGAAGCCTCGGGAGGGCAGCGCGCGGGCTGAGTTCCGCTCTGGCAGCAATCGACGAAATACCTCAGCTCAGCATCGTATCCGTCGCCTCCGGCGGCCTCCACGTGCCTTCGGCGGCCTGTCAGGTCGCTGAGCATCAGTCCCTCACTGGTCCACTCAAGTTCAGCGCGATCCGCACGCACCTGGAAGCTCATGGAAAGCGGAGTGCCAGCCGCGAACCAGCCGCCCTGAATGCGAACTTCCGGGCCGCCCGGGTAAATCAGGGTTGCCATAACGGTGTCAGGCCCGCCCATGGTCTTAGCAGCCAGGCGTGCCGGTAGACCAAACAAATCGAGGACCTGATCCACGTCGTGCAAGAGCAGGTCCAGCACCGCTCCCCCGCTGCGCGCTTCGTCGGGTAACCAGCGGCTCCAATCAGGCAAACCGCAACTCCTCACGAAGGTTGCGGACCGCACGCGTCCGTATTCACCCGAGTTGACGAAGTTTCTCAGATACTGATATTCCGGCCAAAAGCGCAGCACCTGACCAATCATTAAAATGCGGCTGCGGTCCCGGGCCGCAGTCATCATGCGCTCGCACTCCCCGGGAGTGAGCGCCATCGGCTTTTCGCACAGGACGTGTTTACCTGCTGCGAGCGCGGCAACGGCGACCTTCGGATGAAGATCGGTGGGCAGGCAAATATCGACGATGTCGATTTCAGGATCTTGCGTGAAGGTATGCCAGTCCTGGTACTTGCGGACGCCTGAGAAATCGTGCATCGCTGGTTGTCCGGGCAGATTACCTCCCACTTTCGTCAAATCCCCAGCGAGCTTCTGCGGGTCCTCAGAACAGACAGCGGCGATCTGAACACCGGGAATTTTCAGGTACGCATTGAGATGGGTCACGCCCATGAACCCTAAACCAATCAAACCGACTTTCACGAAGAGTATTGTACGAACACGGTGGAAAGCGGTACTCAGAAATGGGGTTAGGTTGAGAACAGGGCACTGTGACAAATGAGACCGAGTCGATGGTGTCCTCGCGATTATTCTCTCGGCTTCGCACGGGTCCTTCTTTGGGTCGAGCAGGGCTGCCGAATGCTCTCACTCTGACCGGAGGCGCTCCTGCGAACGGAGCAAGGGTCAATTCGCAACTCCCCTGAGCGGCCCGGTAGCCAGTTCGTTATTTGCCGTTGATGCGCTGGTAGTCGAAATACGTCTCGTCAGCCTGCGACGAGCGGTTGATGAGGAAAAATACCTTAGCTTGTGATTTCATCCCGAAATGGCTGGGTTGCCAAACGCCGCCGCCTACGGGTAGATTCTCGAGCTCAAACTGCGTGCCGGGTTCCACTTGCGCCAGAAAGCCTTCAATGGAGACTGGGCGAATTACGCGGGCTGTCACCTTCACCCACTGGTACGATTCCTGATCGATCCACAACTCGCCCTGCATTCCGGGCAGGACCTGCATCTCCATGTTGGGCGGCTGATAACCCGGTTTTGGCGTCGCTTTCAATACCCAAACATTGAACCCGTTCACCTTCCGTTGACCCACGAGCGTGAACGTGAAAGCGACCGTAAGCTGCTCCATCATCTGGTTGTTGCGTCTGCGCTCTTTTTCGTATTTGGCGATCCGCTGCTGCCGATCGGCGGCTGATTGTGATTCGCGCTGCCGGCGAACCTGTTCCTCCTTCCTAGCCTCATCGGCTTCCTGCGATCCACTTAAGGCTTTGCCGTTGATGGCGATCAAACGATAATACGGCGTGCCGTCGATCATAGTGACCTGAGAGGTTTTCGTTCCAGCAGGTGTACGGTCGCGCTCTTTATGGTTAAAATCAGGGGCGGCTTTGAAGTTCGCCTGATTCGCAGCTACAGACCTTCTAATAATTTCATCGATGCCCGGTTGCGCCGCACAGCGCGCGCTGTAGGGAAAGACCAGAAACAAGCCCAGTGGCAATAACAAAGAGGTACGCACAGCAAGCATATTTTTGTATTGAGCGCTTGCCACCCGAATGGACATAGCCGAGCAGCCAAGGATTGACTTCGCTCCCGCTTCATCATACTTTCAATGGTTACGACGTGAATCCCGCGCTGATGCGCGCGTATGTTGCGGTTCAAGAATAGCCGCGGCTGTTGACTAAATCCCGCTGTCTGGAAAACGGTTAGAGGTCCCTGGGAACATGCTAAGGATTGCCAGACCTATTGCTGCCCCAAAGAAATCCACCAGTACATCGTGCCATTCCATCCGGTTGTGATAGGTTAAACACTCCAAAAATTCCACCGCTAGAGCGAAGCAGCAGACACCCATCCAGCGGAGCAACCGGGAACCTGGATTCGCTACGCTTCTACAGACCAAAACGGAGGTGACGAGGAAGACCACGAAGTGGCCGGGATTGTGTAGAACACCGGTAGTGCCCACCCGGTACTTCAATTTAAGGGGCATCAGCGAAATTGCAGTCACGAACGTAAGCCATAGCGGAACGACAAAACGCATCAAAAATACCCGGTCAAGATCGTTATACCGAGTGAACAGTCAGCTAGCGGCACAATTCATTCTGGCAGGCTTCTTCGCAGTTCATGGGTCAGCCGGTGCTACGGTCTTGTTTGCCCGATCGCAGCAGCCAACATTGGTTCCTCATTCTGCGCCGCTGCGTCAAACCGCCGCCTAGGTCTTTCCGCCAGATGCGGAGCGTGCAACTTACGATACGTCGGACTGGTAGCCCACAGGTCTTCATGCGTTCCTACAGCTTCGATACGCCCGTTTGCAAACACCACTACCAGATCGGCCTTGCGCACCGTGGAAAGCCGGTGGGCGATGACGAAACAGGTTCGTCCCGGGATCAACTTCTCAAAAGCAAGCTGAATGAGCCGCTCGCTTTCATTGTCCAGATGGCTTGTCGCCTCATCCAGGATAAGGAGCTTCGGATCGTGTACTACGGCCCGCGCAATACCGATTCTTTGACGTTCTCCGCCGGACAGCTTCAGTCCGCGCTCACCGACCTGCGTATCGTACCCCTGCTCACAGCACTCGATAAAGTCGTGCGCCTGGGCCACGCGCGTCGCACCCTCTACCTCAGAGGAAGTCACTGAGTCGCGCCCGTAGGCCACGTTTTCAAGGATCGTTCTGGAGAATAAATCTACTTCTTGCGGCACAACAGCAATATGCTCTCGCAGGCTATTTTGACTAAATTCCCGTATATCGGTTCCATTGATTAGGATTCGGCCGTGTTGCGGATCGTAGAGGCGTTGCAGCAGGTTCATGAGCGTACTCTTGCCCGAGCCGCTGGGCCCGATCAGCGCCACCACGCTGCCGGCGGGAACCTCGAAACTGATGTGTTCGAGCGCGTACCGCTCGGCGCCCGCATACTGGAAGGAAACATTGTCGAACGTCACCGAATGCGCAGCGCCTGTCAGTTCGCGAGCCTGTGGAGAGTCGCAAATTTTCCGGTTTTGCTCCAGAATTTCAAAAAGGCGTTCCGCACGCGAGAGGTTCCGGCGCAATTTGGGCAAAATGACCGAGAGTTGAGAAATAGGTCCATAAACCATGTCCTGCATGGCAATGAACAGCACGTAATCTCCTACACTGCAGCGCCGCGTCAGTACGAAATAGCCGCCGAGACCGATTACGCCGACCCGGCCCGCTGTCGCGATGAAGCTTTGCGCATTTTCGATGAGCGCCCACAGCCGCTCTCCCCGATATTGCTTTCCTCGCGCGGATGACATCAACTCGCGCTGCCACATCGTTTCCTGCTTTTCGCGGCTGAATTTCTTCACACTCCGGGCGTTACTCGCTATGTCGTATGACTCTTTGGTGACCGTCTCGAACGCCCGGCTGATCTGCTGCTCAATTTCGTGCATTGAACGGCCGAGGCGTCCTACTGTGAGAACGTACGCCGGGAGAGGCAAGAAGACCATCAGAGCGATCCAGGGGTTCTTCAAAATGAGCGAGACGAGTACCCCGATGACAACAATCATGGGCGGAATGAGATTCTGCCCGAGAATTTCATACAACACGACAAAGATCGCGGTCCCCCCGCGGTCGAGCGCCCCCACAACTTCGCCCGTATTCACGCTGCCATGAAACTCCGTGTCCAGCCGCAAAAAGTTTCCAAAGGCCGCATTCTTCACCCGATCCTCGCATTCGGCCGCCGTTCGGAACAAACGATAGTTGTAAAAGGACCGCAACAGCCGGGTGATCGCCGTAGCCGCAAAAATGCCGATCGACGCTAGCGTCAGTATGCGGAATGATCCGGCTGCGTTAAACTGCAACGACTTGATGATCTGATCGATCAGTTCGCGTGTCAGGAACGGAACCGCGATGTCGAGTCCCGCCGCCACCGTAATGAGCACCGCTAACCCCGCCAAGGCGGGACCGTAGCCCTTAAGGAGAGCAATAATTTTCCATCCCAGCCAGCCGCGGGAAGGAAGCGAACGCTCGCGATGGAGACCAGCCGGGTATTCCGCTGCTTTAGGCATGTTGACGTGCGACGACCGTGTCCGGGTCCCTTGTAAGGTCTATCGGCCATCGTCCGCGCCAGATTAGCTCTTTATCGCCAATCGGTACCGAGCCGGGAAATACAAGGTTGGCCACCGAAGGCTCGCCGTTGTGCTCGAAGCGCGACCGCTACTATGTTTGGAAGGGTGCTCCGAAAAACAGCTAGCGGCTTTGTATGAAGGTTTGCATTCTGAGCGTCCTTACCGCATCCCTCACCGGCCTCTGTACGGGCCTGATCTTCTGTATCGCCGGCTCTGCTGCGCAAGCGCCTCAACAAGCACCGGTCATAACCAGCAATGTGGATGAGGTTTCAATGGACGTGGTCGCGCACGACAAGCACGGCCGCCCCATACGAGACTTGAAGCCCGAAGAGCTTCAGATCGTGGATGACGGCAACGCGGTGAAGATTACCGGTCTGCGGTTGGTCACCTCCGATGACATCTCTGCAAAGACAGATAGACACCCAAACGATTTCCGCGCCATCTCGCTCGTATTCGACGCACTGCAGGGCGACGCAAACAGCATCGCGCTACGGGCCGCCGAGTACCTCTTAAAAGAGGCTGCGGAGAAGAACTTTTACTTTTCTGTTTGGCGCCTGACGAGCCGCCTGGAACTTGCGCAAACTCTCACAAACGACCAGGCGGGCCTCAAACGCGCCCTGCAAGCAACCCTCAAGCCCAGGAGCGGCAGGCCTCAACCTGGCGAGTCTCTCACCCAGCAGTCCCTCCCCATGCCGGAGTTTGTGAAACCGTTTGCCGCTCAGTTGCCAACCACTGCAGCCCTCGCGACCCGCATCGCTCGTGATGAAAACGTTACTCCCTTCCTCGCCGGTTTGCTGGCGCTCATCCGGCAGCAGAGTTCATTTCCGGGTCGCAAAACAATCGTGTACTTTTCTGACGGGCAGATGCTGGCGTCGCTAACTGCCTCTCAGTTACAATCCGTCGTCGGAGCGGCGAATCGGGCTCGGGTCAGCATCTATTCCGTCGACCCCAGCGGCGTGAAACCGGCGAACGATCTCAATGCCGGCTTGTTCACTATGCACGGCAACAGCGCGCCTCTCGGTCCCAACGGCCCGCCCACTGCTTCGAACGGATTAGCGCAACCTGTCGCAACCATGACGCCGGCGGCGGCTACGAGCACCATGAACACGAACATGACGATGTCCGCGCAGGTCAGGGATCACCATCAAGGTGATTACGGTCTGCCCCTGAAGCAAATTGCCAACCAAACGGGCGGGTCCTACATAAGCGAGACAAATAATGCGTTTGACGCGCTCCGACGCCTGACTGAGGACGCGGGCAGCTATTATGAGGCTACCTACGCACCAGGGAAGATCGACTATGACGGTCATTTCAGACCCGTCCAGGTGCGTGTCACCCGCCCTCACATTGCGGTCCAGGCGCGCGCCGGGTATTATTCTGTTTCCCCGAAGATTGGCACCGACCTTCGCCCTTTCGAGTTGCCTCTTTTGAAAGCTCTCGCGCGGCCTGGAAGAACGCAACTCATTCCCTTCGCTGCTCGTGTGTTCCGTTTCGGCCCCGAACAGAATGGCTCGCGCGCTGAACTCGTCGTCGAATTACCGTTTGATGAAATTTCTTACCAGAACGACCTGAATAGGCGCCTTTGTAAGCTACACTTTTCCATTCTTGCCCTCATCAAAGGCGCTGATCGCGAAATCGTACAGAAGATGAGCGAAGATCTCCCGCTGCAAACGGCTTTAGAAAATTCTCAGCAGCTGCGCCAAAGCACCCACCTGTTCGATCGGACCTTTACCGCGCCCCCGGGAAAGTACACGCTGGACGTAGCCGTTTGCGATCAGACGGATCATCGCCTCAGCACCACGTCGGTCCCGTTCGAGCTTTCACCTCAACCCAAAGGCTTAGGCCTCAGCGAGCTAACGCTCGTCAAGCGGCTCGAACCCATGCCGCAGGAAACCGACGCAGAAGAGCTATTGCGCTATAGAGGTTATCGCGTCGTGCCCGAGCTTCAATCCGAAGGCGCATCCCTGAGCAGTCAGCTTTTCTTTACGATCTATCCGGACCCGAAATCCGCTTCCAAGCCACAGGTCGCTATAGAACTGAGGCAACATGGTTCCGTCCTTGCCGAATCGGCACTCCGTCTTCCGGAGTTTCACGAGGGCGAACCGATTCCTGTTCTAGCCTCGTTTTCGAAGTTTTCCATGCCCCCAGGGAGTTTCGAACTCTGGGCCAAAGTGACGGAAGGAGACGTCAGTCGTGAACAAAAGCTGGATGCCACAATCATGGGCAACGGTAGCCTTGCGCGTTCGAGCCAGCTTTCTGGCGCTACTGAAGCTGACGGACCGCCCCAGCTCTCCTCTCTGGTCGAGCCGAAATTGGTCAGCAATGGCCAGAAACCCAGCGACGCGGAGATCCAGCGCATCTTAGACGCCGGAAGACAGCGTGCTATCGATTACAAGAACGCACTTCCAAATTTCAGCTGCACATTAATTACGCGGCGCTCAATCGACAAAACCGGAAACTCCGCTTGGAAGCAGAGGGATACCGTGACACAACTCCTCCGCTACGTAGATGGGCGCGAAGACTACAAAATCATCGATCAAAATGGCGCGCGTCCCGGAATCGGCGCGGACTCGACCTCAGACGGAGTTTGGTCCTCAGGGGAATTCGGGGAGTTCCTTGACAGCGTCTTCTCGCCGAAGGCCCAAGCCCAGTTCGAATGGCAAGGCAAAGCCGACGTAGATGGAGTCCAAACAGATGCGTTCAAATATCACATCTCGCGCCGGCACTCTCTCTATTCATTGCGTGGCAAGAATTGGTCGGCCGCCGTTGCCTATCACGGCTTCGTCTACATTGATCCGAATACAATGGCGGTCCGGCGGGTCTCCATCGAAGCTGAGGATATTCCGCGGAATTTCCCAATCCGCGAATCGGCGCTAACTGTGGATTACATCGATTTCTCCATCGGCGGTGAGCAGTACCTCCTGCCCGCTTCGGCAACTCTCTACGTTAGAGAAGGGAAGCGCCATCTCGCCAAAAATGAGAAGCAGTTTCGGGATTACCGCCGCTACGCCGGCCAATCTACGATAAAGTTTAACTAACTTTCGCTCGGGCGCATTCGCTTACGGATCTGATACATTGGCCTCCCAGTAGCCCAGCGCTGCGCAAGGAGCCACTATGGCCGATTTTGAGATTAGCGATAACGTAGGAAACAGTGTCGACGGCGTTCCGAATCAGGTCAACTCTGTAGGCTCGTTAAAGAAATACTTAGTTGCCGAACCTCTTCACCTGCTAGTTGTTCCAGACCTGGCGAAAGTCTCTAAACACACGCTGAGCGAAGCTACGCAAGGGCATCCCATTCAATTTCAGCTGGATGTGCAACACGGCTTCGATTTTGGTTCCGGCAGCCGGAAAATAGCGTTCACTCCAGAATCCAAAGTCACCCTTGGGATCGACACTGGCTTTGGTCACGATCTTTTCTCAGACGGCTCGTTCGCAGCGCCGTGTACCATCCCCGATAAGACAGGCTATGTTTCACTCACCCTGTGCGGCTCTCTTGAAGTGGACGGCAGCGCGCCGGCAGCGACAGACTTGACTCTCGGCTTCAAAACGCACAGCGCCGTAACCCTTCAATACTACCGGGGCTTTGCGCTCGGCAGCGGTGAAACCGCTGTAGGCGCTGCGCTCGCGGAAACCGCCCGTCATTTCGTCGTTCCTGCAAGCGTGCCCGATTTACTCCTTTTACAGGTAAACGACGTCGCGACCGTGTCCGGGACCGGCAGTATCACTCTCTGTGGTGATTTCAAATTCAGTTTACTCACGAATCCTCTGGCTTCCATTGATTTGCCGCTCGGGGCGGGAACGATCGCGGTCAAGGACGGTGTCGTCGAGGACCTGCGCGCATCGTTTCAGTTGGAGGCCGCGTATCAAGTACGAGCTCACAAGCTCGATGAAAATACTGTCGAATTACTGTTTGTCCCCGAAAAAAGCACCACCTTCCAGTTCGATACCTCCTTGTCAGCGGGCGTCTCCGCGGAAATCTCCGGCACAGAGTTGATTGCCAAACTGCTCGGTGCGATAGACGCGGCTAATACTCCCGGCGCTGCGGTATTCGCCAAAGCTGGCCTTACGCCGGAGGAAACCGAAACCTTGTCTAAAGGAGTCAAGGCCGCGATTGACCGTAGCCTGGCGGTCTCTGTGCAGGACTCCCTGAAGGCTCTAGCGCGCGACGAAAGCGCTTTTATCTACCGGATAGAACTCGACCGCTTGACGCCGGATTCCACTGCCGCGATCGAAGCCGCCCTGCACGCCGATCTTTCTCCGCTGAACCGCCTCGAAGCTAATAAGCAATCCGATGGCACCATCGCCCCCGGGGTTCGCGTACTGAAAAGCGTTCTCACCAAGCTTCACGATTCCAGTTGCACCGTCAACTTAAATCTCCTCGGTATCGTGAACTTTACCTCTCTCGCCGAGTTCATCAAAAAAAGCGAAGTCGTCGCGGATTCCGTAACCGGCGACGTCACTCTGAAGGAAACATTAACCGGAAACCGAATCTCCGGGATACTCGAACCCTTCAAGCGGGACGAAGCGCTGCGCAAAGCCTTGTTCGATTCAGTAGTTGCAACGCTGGTTCACTCCGCCTCCGGAAAAACCAATCTCGATTTCTCCATCTCAGGTATCCACTTCGCGCTGAACCAGAACACGAACCAACAGAATTTACGCGATTATCTCGGCTGGTTTTCCGCCTTCGGCCTGCTTCTGCCCAGCGAGCACGATGCTGAGTTACAACAACTTCCCGTCAAAGGCCTCTCTACCTGTTTGTTGCGCGTCAACTTCGAATCGTCCCGCACGTCCAGCCTGTTTCTGACATCCGACGGTACGCCACACACCGAGGCCGATTACGTCGAGATTGGCCGCCGCGCTCTCATCGCTCTTCTCGATCCCGATAACAAGACCGTCGATCGTTACCGCAAAGCTGTCCTGGAGGATACGGTTCTCCTCCCGAAAGTCATCAATGCTGGCGCCGTTTCAGACCTCCACGCGCTACTCCTGCCGCCCGCCAACGTGGATCCCATTGTCAGCGACATTTACTTCGACGGGAAAGTCATTGCGTGGTGGTCCTCCAGCATGGCGAATGTCGCCCGTTCGCTTCAAAACTTCAAAACGTCGGGATCGAAATTTGACGACCTCACCAAAACGGCCAGCAAGATGGTCAGTCATTCGCCCGCGCGCTTCGACGAACCGTGGGGCCTTCTGTCCCTTTCGCTGCTCGCCGCGAGCAACCGCTCCGGCAAGATAGTTACCGGAAATCTGACCTTCGAACGGTCCGCTGCACTTCCTCTTCGCGCTACCGCAGTTTGACAGTTGTCTTTCGCCGTTCGACCGTTGCGCGCGGTCGTTTGCTGCGGAATCTTGACAAAATGCCGCAGGGTTTCTATTCTGGACCAGAAAGGTCCGATATAACGGCTGTACCTGAAAATAGTTAAACCCGAATCAGGCGCTCAAACTCTTGGCGGAGAAGCGCCCGACACGGGTCATGGCACCAGCAATGCTGGCGACGTTCCCTCATTTTACGCTCGCCAGCCGCGATCTGTATAGCTTTGCAGCCCATGGCTGCACAAGGATGACGAGTGGCAAGCAAACGAATTAAGAAGAAGCCGGAGGCGCGCCTGCGCGGATCCCGCTACTGGGTAACGCTCGGGACGTTAGCGGCGTATTCCGCCGCGGGAGCCGGTAAATTGGCGCTTGCCCAAGGTACCTCGCAGACACGGCGCGAACAAGCTCGGGATCAGATTCAGGCCTTGCCTGTCCGGCAATACGACATCGCAGCGGGTACCTTGGACAACGTGCTGAGTGCGTTCAAAGCCGTCTCCGGAGCGGAGGTGAGCGTATCCGATAGCGGCATTCTTTCCCTTCGGTCCCCCGGTGTTTCGGGCCCGTACATCGCGGCGAAGGCTCTTGACCGGCTCCTTCTGGGAACCGGTATTGAGGCGCACTGGCACGATCGGAACACGGTCACACTGCAACTCAAATCCACAACTACTTCTGTGGATGTCACTGGAACTGCTCCGGTCCTCTCCGCTTCTTTGCCCAAATATCAGCAGCCGTTGAACGATACGCCCCAGACCATCTCGGTGGTTCCGCAGCAGACTATGGAGGAACAGGCAACTACAACGCTCCGCGACGCCTTGCGAAACGTTGCCGGAATCAGTCTTGCTGCGGGGGAAGGCGGCTCGCAAGGAGACAACCTCACCATCCGCGGTTTCACTGCTCGCAATGACTTGTTCATCGACGGTATGCGTGATTTCGGCAGCTACTATCGCGATCCCTTCAACACAGAGGAAGTCGAGGTGCTGCAGGGCCCGTCATCCGTCACATTTGGCCGCGGCTCCACCGGTGGGGTCGTCAACCAGGCGAGTAAAACGCCGGAACTGACTCAAATCCTTTCCGCCGACTTGCTCTTTGCATCAGATAATACCCGGCGCGCCACTATGGACGTCAACCTTCCCATTACCCAACTCGGCTCTGGCGCTGCTTTCCGCATCGCCGCCATGGGCAATATCGGCGACGTTGCCGGTCGAGAGGTGGCCGAGAACCGTCGCGATGGCTTCGCGCCTTCGCTCGCGCTTGGTCTGGGCACTCCCACACGCCTTACGCTCAGCTACTTTCATCAGGACGAAGACGATGTTCCCGACTATGGCATCCCCTGGCTTTTTAACGGTCCCGCGCCGGTAAATCGCTCCAACTATTACGGTCTCAAAGACGCCAACTACTTCCGCGCCTACGACGACATAGGCACTCTGAAGCTGGAACACGACATCGACAGCAATTTCACCGTCCGCGACCAGGTTCGCTACGCGAACTACATCCGCGACGCCTTGATCACCGAACCGCAACTGAACGGCTATAGGCTCGCCACGCCGCTCTCGGCCATGCAAGTGACCCGCAACGAGATCGGTGTAAGCAGCACGGAGAGCTATCTAGACGAGCAGCTTGATCTGACCGCCCACTTCAATACGGGCTTTGTCAAGCACACGCTTGTCACTGGTGTTGAAGCCGGTCACGAAGGCTCAGATCCCACCCGCTACAAGAACACCGCGCCTCCCACCAGCCTGCTCGACCCAAACTACACTCAGCAGCTCATTGCGCCGGAAACCGTCACTACGCACGTTGACGACACCGCTGTTACAGCGGGCCTCTACGCGCTCGATACCATGCAAGTCGGCAAACACTGGGAGTTCACAGGCGGCTTACGTTTTGATCGTTTCGACGACACTTACCACCAAACGGTCGCGCCGATCTCAAACTTCGAGCGTATCGACCAAAAGCCCACTTGGCGCGCCGCCGCCGTGTATAAGCCCGTGGAAGCGGGCAGCTTTTATTTCGATGCCGGCACGTCCTTCAATCCGTCCGCCGAATCTCTCTCGCTCAGCGCGGGCAATGCGAATCTTCCTCCGGAAACCAATCGAAGCTACGAATTCGGTACCAAATGGAACTTCAATAAAAACCGCTTCACCGTCAACAGTTCATGGTTTCGCACCACCAAAGAGAACGCCAAGGAAACTGATCCGCTCGATTCATCGCTAATCGTCTTAGCTGGAACGCAGCGAGTGAGCGGCACGGAAGTAGATGTGCGAGGCCGAATGATGAGCCGCTGGGATGTGCTCGCCAGCTATGCCTATCTCGACAGTCGAGTGGTTGGTTCGCTGTACTTCCCCGGCGCAATCAGTTATCCGCTTGCGAATGTTCCGAAAAATACCTTCAACCTCTGGAACGATTTCCACCTGCCTCATCACTTCGAATTTGGGGCCGGATCCAACTATGAATCCGCTCGAAGTGCCAGTTCTACCGTGCCGCTCGATCCCACAACCGGCTTGCTAAAAGAGGTACCGGGCTACTGGGTCTTCAATGCGATGGCAGGGCACGCTATCAATGAGCACCTCGATATTCAGGTCAACGTCTACAACCTGGCAAACCGCTATTACTACGACGAACTTCATCCCGGACACATCGTTCTAGGCCCTGGCCGTTCCGCCACGATCGATTTCAAAATCAGGTTCTAACTCGAAGGAATTTTTTCAGTGTTACTCGCCATTCCAGACGTGCTCACCACCGAACAAATCGGACAAGCTCGCCAAGTCCTCGAAACCGCGCCTTGGGTCGATGGCCGCGTCACGGCCGGACATCAGTCCGCCCGTACTAAAGACAACATGCAGATTCCTGAGGATCACCCCGCTGCGCGACAACTCGGTGACATGATCCTCGACGCGCTCGGCCGTAACGCGCTCTTCATCTCGGCCGCTTTACCGCTGCGCGTGTTCCCGCCGTTGTTCAATCGCTACGCAGGCGGCCAATCGTTCGGCACTCACGTGGACAACGCCATCCGACAGGTTACCGGCACGCCCCACCGCATCCGCACGGACCTTTCTGCCACACTTTTCTTTGCCCACCCCGACGAATACGATGGCGGCGAACTCGTAGTCGAAGACACCTACGGAACTCACACGGCGAAGCTTCCCGCCGGCCATATGATCCTTTATCCCGCAACCAGTCTGCATCACGTGCGGCCCGTCACGCGCGGCGCTCGCGTTTCATCGTTCTTCTGGATTCAAAGCATGATTCGAGATGACGCTCAGCGCACCATGCTCTTCGATCTCGATCGAGCCACCCAGCGGCTCAGCCGCGATGTGCCAGACCACCCGTCCACAGTCGAGTTCACGGGTATTTACCACAATCTGCTCCGCGAGTGGGCAGAACTGTAGTCACTCAGCGCGCTCCGCTCCCGCGGAAGGTCTACACCCTGCCGCGCAGCCGGTCGAGATCGCGCCGATCCCGCTTCGTGGGCTTGCCCTCGCGCAGATCTTCAAAATGGGGCATCATTTTCCGGTCTTCAGCGGCTTTGATCCGTGATTCCTTGCTTGCCTCAGTCTCGCGATAAAGCGTTCGGGCAACCGTTGCCGGCCCTCGCATCTCGCTCAGCAATAGAACTTCGATTTGAAAGTCCCCGGTGGCGTTCTTGACTTCGAGCAGATCGCCGGCTCGCAGCTCGCGCGAAGGTTTGGCCGCCTGTCCGTTGCACCGAATCCTGCCCAGCTCACAAGCTTTGGCCGCAAGCGCGCGCGTCTTAAAGAATCGCGCGGCCCACAACCACTTGTCCGCTCTTACGCCGGTCATGCACCCATTCTCGCGCCAAACTAAATTTCAGGCGCGCCGGAAACGGGCCCAGGCCGAGTCGGTCCACTGCCGCTCCTACAGCAGCACCGTCGCCGCTGCATCAGTTTAGGTCAGGAGACTTCTAGGCGAAAGGACTTGGGGGCCGCTGGACGAATGCGGCGAGCCCAATGCTCGTTAGGCTGTGCAGCCCATTCCCGGTTACACTGAAGTAGACGTATAAGTATGCTCGAAAGCACGCTTGCCAAGGTTTTTGGCACTAAACATGACCGCGAAGTCAAACGGATGCGGCCAATCGTGGCGGCGATCAACGACCTCGAACCTAAGCTCAAGCAGCTTTCCGACGCCGATTTAGCCGCCAAGACGCCAGAGTTCAAACAGCGCCTGGCCAACGGCGCCTCGCTCGATGACATCCTCGTTGAAGCATTTGCCGTGTGCCGCGAAGCCGGCCGGCGAATTCTCAACATGCGTCACTTTGACGTTCAGTTGATGGGCGGGATTGTTCTGCATCGCGGCCGTATCGCTGAAATGAAAACGGGCGAAGGAAAAACGCTCGTTGCCACTCTCCCCAGTTATCTCAACGGTCTGGAAGGAAAGGGCGTTCACGTCGTCACGGTGAACGATTATCTGGCTCACCGCGACTCGGAGTGGATGGGCCGCATACACCGTTTCCTCGGCCTCTCTGTCGGCACCATCGTCCACGATCTAGACGATCAGCAGCGCCGCCAAGCCTATCTCTCCGACATTACGTACGGCACCAACAACGAGTTCGGGTTCGATTACCTTCGCGACAATATGAAGTTTCGCCTGGACGATTACGTCCAGCGCGATCCCAACTTCGCCATCGTCGACGAAGTGGATTCCATTCTGATCGATGAAGCGCGTACCCCTCTAATTATTGCGGGTCCGAGCGAAGAATCGACCGATAAGTACTATCGCGTCAATAGCATCATCCCTCACCTGGAGCGCGGTGAAGTCATCGAAGGTAAAGAGCCTGGCCAGAACTATACGACGGGAGACTTCACCGTCGATGAGAAACATCGCTCCGTGGCGCTCACCGAAGAGGGCGTCATCAAGGTCGAGAAGCTGCTCAATACGGGCAATCTCTACGACCCGGCCAACATCGAGATGAATCACCACGTGCAGCAGGGACTGCGCGCGCACATTCTCTATCAGCGTGATCGCGATTACGTGGTGCAAGAAGGGCAGGTGATCATCGTCGACGAGTTCACCGGCCGCTTGATGCCGGGACGCCGTTGGAGCGACGGTCTTCACCAAGCGGTGGAGGCCAAAGAGCGTGTGAAGATCGAGCGCGAAACACAAACGCTCGCGAGCGTCACGTTCCAGAACTACTTCCGCATGTATAAGAAGTTGGCGGGCATGACCGGTACCGCCGACACGGAAGCGGCCGAGTTCGGCAACATATATAAGCTGGACGTTCAGGTTGTGCCGACCAACCGGCCCATGGTGCGCATCGAGAATGCCGACGTGGTCTACCGGACGGAGGAAGAAAAGTTCCGAAACGCCGGCAAAGAGATCAAGACATTGCATGAGAAGGGCCAGCCCGTTCTGGTCGGCACCGTTTCGGTCGAGAAATCCGAAAAGCTTTCGAGCGTATTAAAGAAGATGGGCGTGAAGCACGAAGTGCTGAACGCTAAGAATCACGAGCGCGAAGCGCACATTGTGGCGCAAGCCGGCCGCAAGGGCGCGGTCACTGTCTCGACCAACATGGCGGGCCGCGGTACCGATATTCTGCTCGGCGGCAATCCGGACTTTCTGCTGGAAGAGCGGCTGAAGAAGCATGGCAAGTCGGCGGAGTTGTTAGCCCCCGGCGAACTCGACGAGTACAAGGCGCAAATAAAGGCGGAAATCCAGGTTGAGCATGACGAGGTGGTGGCGCTCGGCGGGTTGCATATCTTAGGCACTGAACGGCACGAGTCGCGCCGCATCGATAATCAGCTGCGTGGACGCGCCGGCCGTCAGGGCGATCCGGGAAGTTCGCGCTTCTACCTTTCACTGCAAGACGATCTGCTGCGCATTTTCGGCGGCGACCGCATGCAGAAGCTCATGCTGCGTCTCGGGATGGAAGAGGACGTCCCCATCGAGTCGCGTCTGATTTCCAAGCGCATCGCGGCTGCGCAGAAAGCCGTCGAAGCGCAGCATTTCGCTTCCCGTAAACACGTCCTGGAATACGACGACGTAATGAACAAGCAGCGGCAGGCGGTGTACTCCATGCGCCGTCAGTTGCTCGAAGGCCAGAATCAAAAAGAGCGCGTCATGGACATCGTGCGCGGCATCATCGGCGCGTTCATCGATCTATATTGTCCGGAAAATGCCCGCTACGATCAATACGATTTACCTGGATTGCAGACGAGCTTGCTCAACCAGTTCGGCGCCAAGATCGAGCCGGACGAATTCACCGGAATGTCCCGCCGCGACATCGAACAGAAGGTTACGGATCGTCTGCTCGAACGCTATGACGAGAAGGAGCGGATGATCGGCCCGGAGAACATGCGGCATGCCGAGCAGATCATCATGCTCAACGTCGTCGACAATCAGTGGAAAGATCACCTTCTCTCGATGGACCACCTGAAGGAAGGGATCGGTCTTCGCGGCTACGGTCAGAAGGATCCGCTGATCGAGTACAAGAAGGAATCCTACACCATGTTCCAGGACATGATGGACCGGATTGAAGACGAGACCATCAAATATCTCTACTTCATGCGCATTGAAACCGGAGGCCCGGATGGCGGCGGCCCCGGCGGAGGGCCGCCGCTGCCCTATCCGGAACTCGGACCCGATGCCGATGACGATGAGGAAGAAGAACACGAGGCGGAACTTGTGGCGGCGAGCGTACAGGCCCAGCAGCGTGAAGCTCAGCAGTCGGTCCTGGACCTGACCCGGAACATCCAGCGCAAGAAGGACCGCGAAATGGCGCAACTGCAGTTTACCGGCGGCGAGGCGAACAGCCAGCCGCAGACGGTAAATAAACTTCCCAAGACAGGTCGTAATGAGTTGTGCCCCTGCGGAAGCGGAAAGAAGTTCAAAAAATGTCACGGCGCTGCCAGCTAGCCCGGCAGCCAAGCGATGCTTGGTTGACACATCGAACCAACTCCGCCGTCTTGCCAAGCTATCGCGCAGTGCCTTGCCGGGCTGTTGCTTAGGACTCTTTGCCTTCATTCTGCTGGCTGGCTCCCTTCGCGCTGACGACAACGCTCTCTGGCGCGAATACGGTCTGGTTCAAAAGCAAACCAATGTCCAGGGAAAATCGACGGTCACCACCTACCGCATGAAGGATCTGACGGGTGCGCTGGCTGCCTGGGAATGGCTTCGTTCCGCAAAAGGCCGTCCCTGCGATTTGGCTTCGTTCTGCACAGAGGACGGAAAACAGACTGTCGTC
The DNA here is from genome assembly GCA_963849445.1 of uncultured Acidobacteriaceae bacterium. Lineage (GTDB taxonomy): Bacteria > Acidobacteriota > Terriglobia > Bryobacterales > Bryobacteraceae > Bog-105. The sequence continues at coordinate 109,809 of CAWKHS010000020.1, forward strand.
TCGGACGAGAACTACGTCGTCGTGTTCGACGGCGCGGTGCCGTCGAAGCCGCAAGTCGCCGCGATTTTGAACGCGCTTCCGAACAAGCGCGACACTTCGCTGCCGGCGATTCTCACCTTTCTTCCGCGCCAGGGTTTGGTACCCGATTCCGCGCGATATCTTCTTGGACCGGCATCGCTCGCCGCCTTCGCCCCCGAGCTTGCTTCCGCGAGTGTAGGATTCGACCAGGGAGCCGAAGCGCAGATTGCCGAATACAAAATCAAAGCCAACGAGCCACCAGTTCGTTTGGCAATTTTCGACTATCCGACGCCCGAGATGGCTCGTTTTCACACCGTCAACTTCAAAACCTTGGGAAACGTGCATGTGAAACGCTCGGACGTTTTGGTTGCGATCGTCTTCGGCCCGGCGACGGACGCACAGGCGGACACGCTGTTGAGCCGTGTGCAATACGAAGCCAAAATCACCTGGAACGAAACGCCTCCGCCGAGCCCTATCAAGCCGATGTATCAGCTCTTGAAAAACATCGCTTACGCGAGCGTGGTGCTGTGTGCACTGGCGTTCGCGGCGGGCATTATGTACGCCGGCATGCGCCTGTACCGCCGCCGATACGGAACTCTCGACGCGGATGAGGCAATGACAACTTTGCACCTGACCGAAGAGTAGTTAGGTGCCCGATAAACCGATGAAAGAGCAGCACTTGCGCCGCTAAAGCTACGCGTTTTCCACAGGAAAAGCAACCCTTTTCGACAGTGCCCCGAGAAACATCTTTCGTCGTAAATGGTTTGTACACGGGCACTTAGAGGGGCACCCTCAAGTGCTGGAAAAATGCCCTTGACTTCACCCCCCGCTGGCCCTACACTCCAATCACAAACAGGTTTTGACGGGTTGCGATACCGTCGGATCTGATGTCTCCCATCAAACGTAAACCTCTGGGGTGCCAGAGGCCTGTCAACAGGAAAGCGAATGCTCATTCGTCTGAATGAGCATTTTCTTTTGCATATCGGCTAAATTCAGAGTCATGAGACCGGCTCCTCCGAAGAGTACGGATACGCCCCAAACCTGGGGTCAGCGGCTGCGGGCGCTCTCCAACGTCCCGCCATTACTCAAAATGGTATGGGCCACTAGCCCGGGCTTGACGGTAAGTACCCTTACACTGCGCTGCGTTTCCGCCCTGTTTCCGCTGGCTACCCTATGGGTTTCGAAACTCATCATTGATTTGGTCGTTCGGGCTATCCGTCATCAGCCAGTAGCGACTTCGGCAATTTGGAAGCTATTGATTCTGGAGCTTTTACTCGCCATAGCGTCCGATACGTTCGGGCGCTTGATCTCGCTCGTAGACAGCCTTCTGGGCGATCGCTTCACCAATCACGTCAGCATCCGATTGATGGAACACGCCAATTCGCTCGATTTGGTGTCCTTCGAAGATCCAGTGTTTTACGACAAAATGGAGCGCGCGCGGCGGCAAACGACTGCGCGCCTGGGTATGCTTGCCGGCCTTGCGGGCATGCTGCAGCAGTTGCTGACGCTGCTATCCCTGATCTCGGCGGTGATTCTCTTTTCACCTTGGCTGCTGCTTTTGCTGGTGGCGGCGACCATTCCAGTCTTCTTTGGGGAAACGCATTTCGCCCTGCTGAACTACTCCATGCTGTTCCGGTACACCGCAGAGCGCCGGGAACTGGATTATCTCCGTTACCTGGGAGCAAGCAGCCAAAGCGCTAAGGAGGTGAAAATCTTCGGCCTCGGTCGAATACCTGGCCGACCGCTCGCGAACGCTCTTTGAACGTTTCTATGCCGAGAACAAGCATCTGGCAGTCCGTCGGGCAGGGCACGGAACGCTGCTGAACCTGGTTCCGACCGGCGCTTACTATGCGGCTTACGCGCTCATCATTGTGCGGGCGCTGGCTGGGGCGCTGACTGTTGGCGACTTAACTTTTATGGTCGGAGCCTTTTCCCGCGCCCGAAACATCATGGAAAGCCTCGTTTCCGGGTTAGTCGGCGTTTCGGAACAGGCCTTGTTTATCAAAGATTTGTTCGATTTTTTCCAAACGAACCCATCCATTGCATCCAAGCCAGACGCCCTGCCTGTTCCGCGGCCCATCCGGATTGGCTTCGAATTTGAAAATGTGTCGTTTGCCTATCCCGAGTCCGAACGGAACGTTCTCAGCGACGTAAACTTCCGCTTCTTTCCCGGCGAGAAGATCGCGCTTGTAGGCGAAAACGGAGCCGGCAAGACGACGCTCGTCAAGCTCCTGGCGCGGCTGTACGATCCGAGCGCCGGCCGCATTTTCTTGGACGGAATCGATCTACGGGAATACGACGTCGACGACCTGCGGCAGGAGATCGGAGTCATCTTCCAGGATTACATGCGGTACGACATGATAGCTGCTGAAAACATTGGATTTGGACGCGTCGATGCTCTACAGAATGAGCATCGCGTAGCAGCTTCTGCCGCGAAAAGCCTGGCCGCCGGCTTCCTGGAAAAACTGCCGAAGGCTTATCGGCAAATGTTGGGCCGCCGCTTTGAAGGCGGGGTAGACTTATCTACCGGCCAATGGCAGAAAGTCGCTCTCGCCCGAGCCTACATGCGTGATGCCCAGATCCTGATACTGGACGAGCCAACCGCCAGCCTGGACGCGCGCGCCGAGTTCGAGGTGTACCAGCGCTTCGTGGATTTGACGGCCGGCAAGATGGCTGTCCTGATTTCCCACCGCTTTTCGACCGTGCGCATGGCCGACCGGATCCTGGTTCTTCAGAACGGGAGAATCGTCGAGCAGGGCTCGCACTACCAGCTCGTGGAACTCGGCGGCAAGTACGCGGAGCTGTTTGAACTCCAAGCCGCAGGATATCGCTAGCTACCCAGTAGTTTTTATGTTCTACTAAGCGGTAAGCGCCCTATTCGACTGGGGTACAGGAGGTCAGGAGGTCTTACATGACGCGCAACGGGTTTTTCTCTCTCGCCGTCGCAGCAGTATTTTTCGCTGCTCCCGCTTTTTCAGCTGGCCCTAGCATTGGGGTGGCCACCGCCGTAGGTAGTTACTCGGTGGATAGCTCTTCGGTCACAGGCAACATCGACGTATTCGATGGAACGCAGCTTCGGACGACGATTTCTCCGAGCGATGTGCACCTGGCCAACGGTGCAGATGTCCGTCTTGCGACCCGATCGGCGGGAACGCTGTATAGCGATCATCTGCAGTTGCGTGACGGCGCTGTTCGCATTTCGAACTTCGACAACTATCCCGTCCAGGTGCGGCAATTACAGATTCAGGCAGACACGCCCGGTGCGCAAGCCATCGTACGGATGCGGGCGCGCACAATTGAGATCGCGTCCATCGGTGGAACCGTCAGTGTGACTGACGGAGGCGCTATGCTGACGCGCGTGGCGGCCGGAACGAGCATGGCATTCCAGAATTCCACAACTCGCCGGCTGCTCAGAGTGGCGCGGCTCCGGGTCAGGCGCCTGCCAGCACCGGTGCTGCTCCGGCTCCGGAGCAGGGACCGCTTTCGAACAAGAAGGCCATTCTGTGGGCTGCCGGCGTGTGCGCGGTTGGCGGCTTGGTCGTCGGCTTGATCGCGGCTCACCAGGGAAAGAGCCCGTTTTAAATTACAGTTCCTCCGAGCCGGCCCAAGCAGGGTATTCTAAGAGGTTGAAAAACCACTTCGGCGTTCTGCTCGGGCTGGCTGCTTTTTCCGCCTTCGCGCAAACTCCGCCTTCGAATCAACTTCCTTTGATGCCGTGGCCCGCTGCCATCAGCGTGCAAAGCGGACCGGTTGGCATAGACACCAGCTTCAGCGTTTCGGCGTCGGGCGCGGGGGCGAGCGATCCGCGTGTCCGGGCGGCCATACAGCGTCTCTTCGTTCGACTTCCGCGGCAAACGGGCATACCGATCCTGCCGCACATCGTCGCGGCAGGAGAAAACGCGACATTAAACATCGTTGTCGAACAAAAAGATCATCGTGCTCCACAGCGTTTAGGCGACATCGAGCGCTATTCGCTCGAAGCGGCCGCTGGACATATCCGCCTTTCGGCCGACGGTCCGCTCGGCGTGCTGCGGGGACTCGAGACATTCCTTCAATTGGTTCAACAAAATGCGGCTCCGGCGCCGCCCGGCTTTTCCGTTCCCGCGGTTGTCATTCACGATGAGCCGCGCTTTGAATGGCGTGGCCTTTCGCTCGATGTCTCGCGTCATTTCATTCCGCTTGACGAAGTGAAGCGCACCATCGACGGGTTGGCGGCCGTGAAGCTCAATGTTCTGCATTGGCACCTTTCCGACGATCAAGGCTTCCGCATCGAAAGCAAGAAGTATCCGCGCCTGCAGCAATATGGGTCCGACGGGTTGTTCTACACCCAAGCGGAAGCGCGCGATGTGATCGCGTACGCGCGTGAGCGCGGCGTCCGGATTGTTCCTGAATTCGACATGCCGGGTCATGCGATGAGCTGGCTCGTCGGTTATCCGCAAGCTGGGCAGTGGCCCCGGACCCTACCACATCGAGCGTAGCGCTGGGATTCTTTATGCCCTGATGAATCCGACGGAAGAAGGGACCTATCGCTTCTTGAACGGCTTCGTGGGAGAGATGGCAAAGCTTTTCCCGGACCAGTACTTTCATATTGGCGGCGATGAGGTGGACCCGAAGGAGTGGAACGACAACCCAAAGATCCAAGCCTTCATGCGGAAGAATCATCTGGCCGATCCCAAGGCGCTACAGACCTATTTCAACCGGCGCGTATTGAAGATCGTCACGGCCCATGGCAAGCGCATGGAGGGCTGGGATGAGGTGTTGGCGCCCGGCTTGCCGAAGACAGTCATCATCCAATCCTGGCGGGGACAGGAATCGTTGTGGCAGGCTGCACGAGAGGGCTATCAAGGCATTCTTTCGGCGGGGTACTATCTAGACCTGATGCAGTCTGCTGGTCAGCATTACGCGATTGATCCGATGAAACTGCCGCCGGAACGGCAGAAGCGTCTGGAGCAGGAGGGTAAACCCGTTCCGGCCGAGTTGACGCCCGAAGAGAAGAAAAATATTCTGGGTGGCGAAGCCGCGATGTGGGAGGAATTGGCCACGGCGGAGAACCTGGACGCCAAGTTGTGGCCGCGCCTTGCCGCGATTGCGGAGCGGCTCTGGTCGCCCGAATCGGTAACGGACGTGAACTCTATGTATGCCCGCCTGGAATCAACCAACCGCTGGCTGGAATGGCTTGGCCTGACGCAGCGCTCGAATTTGGAATTAATGCGGCAGCGCCTTGCTGCCGGCGCGCCGTATCAGCCGCTGGACCGTTTTGCTTCTGTCTTGGAGCCGGTCAAGGGCTATGCGCGTCACGCCGAGAAATACACCAACAGCCAGCGCCTTCAATCGGCTGGTTGATGCCATCGCGCCGGAGAGCGATGCCGCGCGCAAGTTCCGCAACACGGTCGATCAATACCTTACCGGGGGAAAAGATCCGCAAATCGCCGTCATTCTCCGGCACCAGCTAGCGATTTGGCAGGAAGAAGCGCTTGCCGTGCGACCTCTCTTGGAGCGTAATTCTTTGCTGACAGAAAATGTGCCGGTCGCAGATGCTCTCGTGACTTTATGCAAGACGGGCGAAGAAGCGCTCGATTATCTGGGCGGCACGAAGCAAAATGCCACTACCGACTGGAAGCAGCGCGAAACTTCACAGGTCGAAGAGGCCGGCAAGCGGCATGGCGACCTTCTTTTGCCGATTTCGCCCGGCATTGAGGCGCTGGTTCAAGCGGTTAGTACCACACCTTAAATCGGCAGCAGGTTGAGAGCTGCTTCAATTTCAGCGCGGGTATGAAGATCGCCCTTGCGAGTAGTTGCTTCAATGCCCTTTTCGTACAGTGCCCGCGCTTCGTCCAGCCGGCCTAGCTTCTCCAGTGCTTGTCCGCCGTGATAATAAGCGGCGGCGTAGGTGTCGTCGTGCTGAAGAACCGTGTGGAACTCTGGCGCGGCATCTTCCAATTGGCCGCTGTTGGCGTACTCCATCGCCAGTCCGTAGCGCGCAAAGGCATTCTTCGGGTCCTGGTTGACCATCTGCTTCAGAATTTCGACACGATTCGTTGCCATCGTTCACATTCTGCCATTCATTGTTCAGAGTCGCCGGTAGACGCGTCTAATCGAACATGAGTGACACGACAGTAACCAAAGTAGATTCCGCGCATTCACCGCTTGGCAAGTACGGGCAAAAGTATCTCGCGGCGGGTAAGTCGATGGCGATGCGCTTATGGGATACCAGCAGCACTGCCCATAAACCGGAAGAGGTGGCGCGCGAATACGAAACAGTGGGATACGTGATCGAGGGCTCGGCTGAGCTGGAACTGGAGGGACAGAGAATTCGCCTGGAGGCGGGCGATTCGTGGGTGGTACCGAAGGGCGCTCGCCACACGTATCACATCAAAGAGCATTTCAAGGCAGTGGAGGCGACGCATCCTCCCGCCTTTGTTCACGGACGCGACGAATAGCGCCGCCGCGCCCGCTACGTGGGTATGCCCAGCTACTTCTGCGAGGATTGATCGGGTGGCTGACGCTCGCCGCCATCCCGGTCCAAGTGTTTCTCTTGTTCGTTCTTGTTTTCTATGTCCTTGTCGGCTGACGCCGGCTCTTTTGGATCCGCCAAGTTGCCGTTTCCCGTTTACTAAGACGCGTATTCACGCACACTGCGCGCTGCGTTTTCTACGGCTTCCGCAGCTTTCGCGGTCTTCCCACGCGCCGTCTTCGAGGCCTCATCGAATTTCTTATGCGCTATTCCGTGGATCTGGCCAGCCAAATTGGCTGCGCTTTCCACGCCCGAGTTGATTCCCTCTTTCCCTCTCCTAACGACCTCATCCATCAGGGCCAGGGACCAGTTGGTGCAGGCTGGAATCACCATGGCAATACCGACTGCAGTCAATCCGCAGCCAACTCCGATCAAGGCCGCGCCGACCCAGCCGTTACTTGTGTTGCTCGTCATCTTTCCTCCTTTTAGAAAAGCTACGCCGATCTCTGCTGTCAGTATCTATGATTTCAGTTGCACCGGAGCCGGCTTTTTTACACTAGCCGCGCGGAAACTGATCGGGAACCTATGTACCTTGTCTTGCTGATTACTGCTTCACTTCTCTTTGCGGTAGGCGGAGTCTTTATGAAGTACTCCGCGGGATTGACGAAGGTATGGGCCAGCCTGGGCGTGTTCGCTTGTTTTTGCCTGGGTGCGGCGTGTCAGGCGATCGCCATGCGGCGCGCCGAAATGAGCGTCGTGTATATATTTGTGCTCGGCTTGGAAGCGGTTGCGGCGTTCTTATTAAGTGTTTGGATTTTGGACGAGCGCGTAACTCTGATGAAAGTACTTGCACTCGTCTTTATCGTGGGCGGGATCGTACTCCTCGAACGTGCTTAACTTAGGTTGAGCTGACAGCCGCTTCCCAGGGGAGTCGGAATCTGGTCGTCTTGAGTCGCGCGATGCGAAGCGCGCTGCTTGCGGCAACGATGATGCCTAGCAAAATTGCCGCCGGGAGCATGCGCTCCAGCCACATGTTTGTGGAGTCGCTAATCTGCCCGGCTCTTTCGGGCGTGACATTGGCGATGACCATGCCGGCTATGATATTCGCTTTCAACAGCCAACAGAAGAGCTCACGGTGAAATGTGTCAACAGGTTTTTGCAGTCCCGTCTGGGCGCGCGGAGCAGCCCCCTTAGTAATCTGGGAGCAATGCGCTATCTGGTGATCGTTCGAAGAAAGACCGAGAAGTTCTCTCCCGCGCAATTCGAGCCTTTTCTAGAGCCGGAAGCGGAACGCGCTCGCGAGTTGTACTCGCAAGGCGTCTTTCGATCCATCTGGGGTTATGCCGACGAGGACGGCAAGCCGCAAGGCGCCGTGTTGGAGTTGGAGAGCGATGGCCCTGAAGCGATCAATAAAATCCTGAACACGCTACCAATGGCATCAGCCGGTATGATCGATTGGCAAATCCTGCGAATTACGCCATACCGCGGTTTTGCGCCGCGCGAGACATTGATGCGCCGGAGATCAGATCGCCTGACCCATCAAGAAAGGCACCCGGTTTTGCGCACGTTCGGTTCAGTACGCCAACCCAATAGAGTTCTCGTCGAGCGGTGCTCGAATGCGTTGCACCCTGTCCGGCCATTAAGAGCGACTAGTGCAAGGAGCGGTGCCGTGCACTCAAGGAGCACGATTCGTTCCCTTCGATGTGCTCAAAATGAGGGGCCATACCGTTATTCGAAGCGCGATGGGCTCGGACTTTCTGGCCACATTCCATGCACTCGCCGATGAATCGACCGTAGCGGTCTCGCAATTTGATCGCCTCCTCAATTGTGAGGCTCTTTCGATCAGGCCCTATACCGGTAAGACAAACTTGGCTTTTCGGCATGGTTTTGATGATAGCTCGTTGTTATCCATTGGCCCGTCAATCAACTTACGGGCAGGCGTTTAGAATGCCAGCGACGCGATCTCGGTCAGTTCGTCTGAGGTCAACTGAACCGGGTTGGCCTTCATACTGTTCGCTTTAGCGGCTTTTTCGATCAACGCCGGAACTTGCTCGCGTTCCAGTCCCCAGGCGCTGAGCGGCGGCACTTCCATTCGCGCGCAAAGATTCGTTACCCAGGCGGCGCCGTATTCCGCCTCGGCATGCGAGTCTCCGCTCAGGATGCGCGCCGCTTCGCGATACCGCTCCAGCGCTGCATGATTGTGACCGCGCTTGCGAAGTGCGCGGATATTCACCGTCATGCCGTGCGGCAGGACAGCAGCACACAAGGCGCCATGGGGCGCATCGTGCAGCATGCCTCCGAGGGGCGCCGCAAATCCATGGACTACGCCTAACCCGGCGTTTGCGAGTGCCAGTCCGCTGAGTAGGCTCGCGAACGACATGGATTCGCGCGCTGCCCGGTCGTGCCCCTGACGATAGGCCTTCACGAGCGACTGAGAAACACGCGCCAGCCCCTCACGGCAGAACTGATCCGTGAACACGTTCGCGCGTAATGAGACGTAGGGCTCAATCAGCTGAGTTAACGTGTCCAGGCCCGTATTCGCCGTGATCCGCGGAGGAAGATCGAAGGTCAGTTCGGGATCGATCACGGCGATTTTCGCCAGGAGTAAAGGGCCTCGCAGGCTTGCTTTGACGCCATGCTCCGGCGAGCCGAGCACTGCGTTGCGCGTCACTTCCGCTCCAGCTCCAGCAGTTGTCGGGACGGCGATGAACGGAAGAGGTGCATTCTGAAGCGGCTGCCCTTGTCCAATGACTTCCAGATAATCGAGCGGTTCTCCCGAGTTCGGAGTCAGAGCGGCGATCGCTTTGGCTGCGTCGATGGCGCTTCCGCCCCCGATTCCAATCACCAGATCGCAGCTTTGCCGCGCTTTCTCAACTCCTTTGCGAACTATTTCGAGCGTCGGTTCGCCGTCTGTGGAGAATATCGAACACAGAAGGCCGCTGGTCTCGAGACGGCGCGTTAACGGAGCGAGCCGCCCAGGATTTCTTCCCGTCACCACGAGCGCACGCCGTCCGAATTCGCGCGCGATACGTGGCAGATCCTCCGCTGCGCCGGGGCGGAACAGAATCCGCGCAGCAGTGGCAAACTCGAATTCCATTACCAGGCCTCGTCGCCTGGAAACACGTTCGAATATTCGACTCTCGATCTGGGTTCTGCCATCATGTCCGCAACTGCGTCCCGCCAGCGTGCATAGTGGGCTGTGGTCCTGTGCCGATCGAGGGCGTCTGGCGTCCGATATGCCTCTATCAATACGAAGCGGGCCGGATCATCCGACTGCCGGACGACGTCGAAACGCGCGATTCCGGGCTCCTGAACACTATTCCGTGCATTATCGGTCGTGGCTTCGAGGAAGGCGTCTACGGACTCGGGTTTGACATGAACGTGCACGTGAATGATGAGCATGTGACGATGCCGATTGTACTCCGGGCTAATTGGCTCGTGTCGAGTCTAGACGCGCACTCTGCAGCAGCATTTCGAGGGAGACCACCTCGAGAGCTGCCTCATGTGTAGCCTCGAGGCGCGCCGCTCCCACGATTCCCGCGTCATACGACGCTTTCCATAGGTCGATGCAAACGCACCAGTGGTCCCCCGCTTTCAGTCCCGGAAAACCGAACTCGGGTCGCGGGGTGATCAGATCGTTCCCGATGTGGGCCTGATGCCGCAGAAACTCATCACTCATCTGTACACAGATCGTGTGCTTTCCCACGTCTTCGGGACCCGTATTGCATTTCCCGTCACGATAGAATCCTGTCAGTGGATTCGTACAGCACGTCTGCAGAGCGGTTCCCAGAACATTCTTAACCATTTACAAAGCGTACTCCTCGCGATATATACTATTTGCATCGCTGCTCCGTCCATCGCCGTCAACGCTCGCCGCTTACGGAATCTGGTAGGCGTCGGCCGTTGTATCGAAGCCGATCTGCACAAACTGGGCGTCAAGAGTGTCGCGCAACTGGCGGCGTGCGACGCCGACCATCTTTATCAAGAGCTGTGCCGCAAGACTCATACCCGCCAGGACCCTTGCGTTCTCGACACCTTTCGATGCGCCGTCGCCCAGGCTCGGGATCCGAATCTGCCGTTCGAACAACGAAATTGGTGGTGGTGGTCGCGCCAACGCAAGCAGCAAAACGCCTAAGCCGAAGCTGAGATACTCGAGGTATGCCGTGCCCGTATTTCGAGCCGCAGCGGGTTGCAACCGACCCTCTTTACGCGACTGCGCGGCTGCCGCTCATCGACGAATATGACGGTGTTTGTCATGCGCACCGTGAACTGATCGGCGCGCCTCCGGCACTGCGCTTCCGCTGCTGCAATCACGGTTATTCGCGTGGCGGGTGCGATCGTCTACCGGTGGCGGACGTCCGCTCCTGTGCGCGTTACAACGTCGTGCGTCGTTCTGAATCTACGCTCGAGATCCTCTGTGTGGAAGAGCAGAATTATGCTCCTATGCGCTGGCAGTCCATTCAATACTCGATTGCCAATGATCGCCTGGCGCTTGAGTTGACCGACGTTTGCCTCACAGCGCAATTGCTCGCCTTCTGCCGCAGTTACTTGAAGCGGTACCCCGCCTGACCTTTCGCATTCATGTCGACCAATAAATCATCCATGGTTGAGCCGGAGTACTCTCTCGAACCCCGGAGCGTTCAGGAATCGCGATCCGAGTATTCGGAAATCTGTCTGCCTAACGATACGAATTTACTGGGCAACATGCTTGGCGGCCACGTGATGCACCTGGTGGATCTGTGCGGGGCCATCGCGGGCATGCGCCACGCGCGCTACACGGTAGTGACCGCCTCGATTGACCAGATGACGTTCCTTCACCCCGTCCACGTCGGCGAGCTGGTGATGTTGAAGTCTCAAGTGAACCGCGTTTTTCGAACGTCGATGGAAGTGGGCGTCAAAGTGTGGGTGGAGAATCTCCACACCGGCGGGCTCCGGCACACTTCGTCCGCGTATCTGACATTCGTCGCTTTGGACAAGGCAGGGAACCGGGTTGTGCTGCCGCAAGTAGTCCCGGACAGCGACGAAGACCGCCGCCGTTTCGAAGAAGCGGCCGAGCGCCGGGCGTATCGGCTGGCTTCCAAAGATAAGACCAGAAAACGCGGCTTGTCGAAATCAATTCCTTAGCAGCTTTTCCTCAAAGACCGTCTACGCTTCAGGAGTAAAGCGCAACCTCTTGGCACAATTCATGTTCGCAACGGGGATTGAGAACAGCTATCCCACTATCTCTCTGCCGGACGGCTCGACCAAGCGCGTCGACGAGATGGAAAAATGCAAACACTATCGCTATTGGGAGACAGACTTCGAGCTGCTGCGCGAACTCGACATCGAGTTCCTGCGGTATGGACCGCCATACTACAAAACCCACTTAGGTCCCGGCAAATACGATTGGGAATTTGCGGACCTGACATTTCACAAGCTCCGTGAGCTGCGAGTGACTCCGATTGTGGACCTATGCCACTTTGGAGTTCCTGACTGGATTGGGAATTTTCAGAATCGCGATTGGCCGGTGCTGTTCGCCGAATACGCCGAAGCCTTGGCGCGACGCTATCCCTGGCTGCGCTTCTTCACTCCGGTAAATGAGATCCACATCGCCGCCACCTTCTCGGCGCAACTCGGATGGTGGAATGAGCGGCTCCGTAGCGATCGTGCGTTCGTGACAGCTCTGCATAATCTTGCGAAGGCCAATGTGCTGGCGATGCACTCCATCCTGGAAGTGAATCCAAAAGCCATCTTCATTCTGAGCGAGACCTCGGAGTACCACCATCCCAAAGATCCCTCCTGCGCCGCGATTGCCCATATCTACAACCAGAAACGGTTTCTGTCACTGGATCTCACGTTTGGGCACCCGGTGACTTTTGAGATGTACGAGTACCTGATGGACAACGGCATGACACGTGACGAATATCACTGGTTCTGCAACAATCACCGCAAAGAACACTGCGTCATGGGTACCGATTACTACCAAACCAATGAGCACCTGGTGCACAACGACGGCTCACTTTCCGGTTCAGGCGAGATCTTCGGCTATTACGTCATCACGCACCAATATTTCGACCGGTATCGTCTTCCCGTCATGCACACCGAGACCAATCTTTCGGATGCCGCCCGAGCGCCAGTATGGATCCGCAAGGAGTGGGCGAATGTGCATCGCCTGCGCGAGGATGGCGTGCCCATCATCGGATTTACGTATTACAGCCTCACCGATCAGGTGGATTGGGATACAGCCTTGGTTGAGGATAATGGCGATGTGAACCCGCTGGGCCTCTACGATCTAGACCGGCAGATCCGGCCCGTCGGCGAGACCTACAAAGAGATCATCCGAAATTGGAAGCACATTCTTCCGACGCAAAGCCACAGCTTGTATCTGAATTGCTAAATCCTCGGCGCCTATTCGGGACCCGCCTTGTACATGTACTTGATGCAGCGTTTGTAGAGCAGCAGATTCGGCGCGTCAATACGGTTTAACTTTAAGCAATCGCGGTCATACCACTCGATCACGCCCTCTAACTGTTCGCCGTCCGTCAGCACCACCACCATGTGGGTTTTTCCTTGCATCTGCTTGGAGTAGTAAAACTGCTCCGCATTCGTCTGATCTGGCGGCGTGCTCTTCTTCGTAGCCGGCGGACGGCGCAGTGGTTCCTTCGCGTCTGCCGTAATGCTACGAGTCGGTTTTCTAACGAGCGACTCAAGTCGCCTCTCCTCTATCATTTGGCCTCGAATAATCCCCGAAGTGGAATTCCGCCCGTCGCTGCAGAACCAGCCCCGAATTGCTGTTTAGGCGCTGCCTGTTTCCGACGGGTTACGTAAAATAATAATCATAGCGTCGAGCGCTGCTGTTTTTTGTATATTTCTACGTACCATGAGTACAAGTTCATCTAGACAGCGCGCCGCTCGCTCAATCCAGCGAAAGTTCACGGCTTGTGCGATCTTGATCACACGCCCTTCAACGTCGCGATTCTTCGAAGGATTGCGCCCATGCAGTACCGCCAGCAGATCCTCCAGCAGCCCGTAAGCAAGCTTGAGATAAGACTCTAATTTCTCCGACCGGCTGGCGCTGAACGATTCCGAATGCTGAACCCAGGTAGAGAACGGTGTGAGACCGGCGCCACACTCGAGCGCAGCCAGCAGCAGCGCCCGTCTGTCCTGAAACTGTTTGATCTCGATGGAAGCCGCGATCCCCGGACTACCCTCCGCCAAAGCGATGCGAATGTCGGCGTCTGGAAGCGCTTTGGCGCGTGCAAACTCGAGCATCTCCTCGTCCGATAACCGATGCATCTGTAAGACAACAGAACGCGATCGGATAGTAGGCAGAAGATCATAGAGATTCTCGGTCGTCGCGAGGATGACGAGGTGATCGGGCGGCTCTTCGAGGACCTTCAGCAGCGAATTGGCCGACTGTTCGTTAGCCCGTTCGATATGGTCGATCAGGAAAACGCGGTGCGACCCGTGCAGCGGTTTTAATTGAGCGCGCTCGCGCAGTAAACGCATCTGCTGAATGGTGATCTGCCGGAGCGGACCATCGGGCGCGAATGTTACAAAGTCCGGATGACTGGAAAAAAATAGTGGATCGTCCGCGCGTTTATCCGACGTCCACTTCTCGCGCCCGTCGACGATGTCCTGATTTGTGGGAAGACTGAGGTCATCCTGCTCAATTTTTTCGCCGCCCTGTAGGAGCGCTGCCGCGAAGCGCCTAGCCAATGTAGCCTTTCCCACGCCTTCCGGTCCGCTCAGCAGAATGGTTTGCGAGATGCGCTTCTGCTCGATCATATGCGCCAGCGTATGCGCGACGTTCGAGTTGCCGAAAAACCTGGGGAAGGGCATCAGGCTGTTTCCAGTTTGGCAATCGCCGGTTCAGGAAGCAGCGGGCTGACGGCAGCCCAAACGCGTTCCGCTACTTCCTCGGGATTGCCTTCACCCGCGATCATGCGGAACCGCCCCGCGTTTTGTGCCGCGATTTTGCGGTATCCTTCGCCCACGCGCTTGTGAAACTCCAACGATTGGCGGTCGAGGCGCGCTTCGCGGGATTCCTTCGCACTGCTGCTGTTGCGCCGATGGGCCCGCGCCAAGCCACTTTCGATATCGATGGTGATACAGATCGTCAAGGTCCGGTAGGAGCGTCCCCAGCGCCAATCGATGCGCCTCGCGCACAACATCGAAGCCTAATCCGCGCGCTTCACCCTGATAGGCGAGAGTTGAATCCGTGAAGCGATCGCTGACGACGATTTCGCCACGGCGCAGGGCGGGAACAATGATTTCGGCCGCCGCTTGCGCGCGCGAAGCAAACACCAGCAGCAGTTCCGTCATGGGCGTCATGTCGCCATGGGCAGGGTCCAAAAAGATACGCCGGATTTCCGTGCCGATGGCTGTCGCGCCCGGCTCTTGGTTTTCGGTCACCGCGAATCCGAGACTGGCGAAGGCGATCGACCAACATGCGCATCTGGGTCGTCTTGCCGCTTCCCTCCGTGCCCTCAAAGCTGATGAAGAAGCCGCGCGGCGTAGCTGGCCGGCCGTTTGCCGGGGGTCAGTCATACACGAAATGCAGCAGCGTCTTCAGATCTTCCCAAGCCTCGCGCCGCGCCTGCTGGTTGTATTGCCGCAGCAGGTAAGACGGATGATACGTGATCATCACGGGAATATCGTGCCACTTGTGCCATTTTCCACGCGATTTCGTGATTCCTTCTTTGGTGTTCAGTAGCGCTTTCATGGCCGTTGCACCGAGCGCGCAGATCGCCTTCGGTTTGATCGTCATCAACTGCCTGAACAGGAATTGCCCGCAAGTTTCCATCTCGTCGGGAAGCGGAGTCCGATTCTCCGGAGGCCGGCATTTCACCACGTTGCAAATATAAACGTCCGGCCTGCTGATCGGAATGCCTTCTTTCGAAGCAGTGTTGTCGATCATCTGCGTGAGCAGTTGCCCGGCCCGGCCCACGAACGGAAGACCTTGCTCGTCTTCATCCGCGCCCGGCCCTTCACCCACGAAAACCAGCCGCGCGGACTCATTGCCCGATCCAAATACGATCTTGTGGCGCGCTTCCGATAATCGGCAGCGCGTGCAATCGCCAATATCGGCGCGAATGGCAGCGAGCGTATCGCCGTCGGGCGCCAAACCTGGTAATGAAAGTGCGGGCAAAGAGACTGGGGGCAGGGAAACGCTTGCGGAAACGATGCTTGGTAATACCGGCGCAAGTACTGGCTCTGCTTCAATATCGGCAATAGCTCGTGAGCTCGAACGGGCATACACCGATTCGAACCCCAGGTCGCGATAGAACTCCAGATAATCCCGGATTTGCTCGCGTGTCATGCCGTAGGATTCACGACTTGCGGATGTCCACAGCTTGCAGGGAGAGACGAAGCACGGCCACCTGGTCGAGAATACGATCGGCAATCTCTCGCTTGTCGGCGGGCCCGGCATGCACTCGGTCGCCGGAACGCGTGAGGATCTCCACTTCATTCCGATCCGATTCAAACCCCAGACCGTCCTGGTTGATTAGGTTCGCCACCACCATGTCGCAATGTTTTGAGACCATTTTTCGGCGCGCTTCTTCCAACAGATTTTCCGTCTCCGCCGCAAACCCAATCAGCAGCCGGTCGCCCTTTTTCTGTCCCACTTCAGCCAGAATATCGGGCGTGGGATCCAGTTCCAGCGATAATCGCGTGGCGGTCTTCTTCAGCTTCTGTTTGGGTACGTCCGATACCTGATAATCCGCAACCGCGGCACTCTTGATGATAATAGTGGCTTCCTCTAAATGGTCCAGGACGGCCTGGCGCATCTCCCGCGCTGTCCTGACGGAGGTCAGTTCAATGCGTACCGGCGCCGGGATACTCACCGGCCCTGACACGAGAATCACGCGTGCGCCGCGATTTAAAGCCGCTTCAGCCAGCGCGTAGCCCATTTTGCCGCTCGAACGATTGCTTATATAGCGAACGGGATCGATTGGCTCCTGCGTAGGACCGGCAGTGATTAGGATGACCTCGCCGTCCAAATCCTGCTTCTGCTTAGGGGCCGTCAATGCGTCGACAAATTCCGCAATGCGCAAAGGATCGGCGAGCCGTCCGGCTCCCACGGTGCCGCACGCAAGCCAGCCGTCATCGGGATCGACAAACAGGCAGCCGCGGGTCCGCAACGTTGCTAGGTTGGCGCGAGTCGCGGGATGCTCCCACATGGCGCTGTTCATGGCCGGCGCCAGCACCACCCGGCCTTTGAAGGCGAGGTAGAGAGTACTCAGAAAATCGTCCGCTAAACCGGTCGCGAACTTCGCTAACAGGTCGGCCGTCGCAGGCGCGACCACAAGCGCGTCGTGCTCCTGGGCCACCGCAATGTGTTCTATGGCGCTCGAAAGCACCTCTTGCGAACTGTTGTGGGAAAACAGACCAGTGATGACGTGCTTGCCGGTCAAAGCCGCGAAGGTAAGAGGTTGAATGAACTCCTGCGCGGCCCGCGTGATCACCACTTGCACTTCGTGGCCGCGCTGCTGCAAAGCGCGTACGGTTTCCGCCGCCTTGTAGGCAGCAATCCCGCCGCCGACACCGAGAACCACGCGCATGCGCGACGCTTATTCCGTGAGCGCTGCTGCCGCTTCTTCTTCCGCCTGCTGATTCAGGTCCGTATACGGGATGAGGCCGCGCCGGACTTCTTCCATTGCTAGCGTGGTCGGCTTTTTATTGGTAGCCGGCAAAACGCTACGATGCCCATTCTGCAATTGCCGGGCGCGCTTAGCGGACACAATAATGAAGCGGTATGTGCTCGAAGCTTGATCGTCCGGAATGCAATACATCGTGTTCTTTGGGGTTTCTGCCATTTTTCTCTCCAACAGGCGGAACAGCAATCCCGCTCCGTGACTCTTAAAATAATGAAGGCGGCCGGCCTTCGAAGCTCTTCAAAATCGGCCGGATCTGCTCTTCCATGCGAATTCGCCGGACACGCTCAGCCTTCACAATTGCTACCAGTGTCGCAACGGACTCTTCCAATTGGTGATTTACCAGCACATAATCGTACTGGCTATAGTTGCGGATCTCTTCAGCGGCATCTCTCAGCCGGCGCTGAATCACCTCTTCAGAATCCTCAGACCGGGATCTCAGTCTCTGCTCCAGAATATCGCGCGAAGGAGCAAGGATGAAAATACTGACCGCCTCCGGAATCTTGTCTTTTAATTGTCTCGCACCTTTGACGTCGATGTCGAGTATCAAATCCTTGCCCTCGCCGCGGGCCTGTTCCAGCACTTTCCGGCTAGTTCCGTAGTAGTTGCCAAAAACCTCGGCTTGCTCCAGGAACTCGCCGTGCTCTCTGCGGTCTTCAAACTCCTGGCGGGAGATATAGATGTAGCTCTCGCCCGGCTTCTCATTGCCCCGCGGCTTACGAGTCGTATAAGAGACCGAAAACCGCAGCCCGGGGTCGCTCGCCATCAGCCTGGAGACCAGCGTCGACTTGCCTGAGCCGGAAGGCGCCGAAATAATGAAAACTGTCGTCGCGCGTTCGCCGAAACCGCGCCCGCCGCGCATGAGCTGGTCTTCTTCAGCCACCTGATTACTCAAGATTTAAAGCCTGTTCTCGCATTCTTTCGATATTAGCTTTGATCGCCAACGCCACGTTAGTGATCGTCAGTCCCGCTTCTCCGATTCCGGACGTCTTCGACAAGATAGTGTTGGTTTCGCGGTTCATTTCTTGCAGCAGAAAATCCAGCCGCTTTCCCGCCTCGCCTCCCGAGCTTAGAAGCCGCCGTAATTCCTGGGTGTGCACGCTCAGACGCGTCAGCTCTTCCTGGACATCGGACCGGTCCGCCAGTAGTGCCGCTTCTTCCGTCAGACGCGCCGGCGAAATGTTCGAGCTATCCAGAACCTCTTGGATCCGTGACTTTAGCCGGTTCAGGAAATGAGCGTGAGCGTCGGCGCGAATGCTCAGCATCTGCCGCGTTCCGTCCTCCACGGAATCAAGCTCGGCTTCTACGCTGCGGCAAAGCTCTCTCCCTTCGCGTTCGCGGAAGGAGTTCAAATCCTCCAGACACTCGGCGAGCGTGGCCAGAACATCCGCTTCGCTCGAGGCGTCCAGGGGCTTCGTTCCTAGTGCACTCTGCAGCACGCCGGGCAGCGTGAACAACGTGTTCAGGTCGGGTTTGGTGTCCAGACCGAAATCGGCGCACGCCTGCCGGAACAAGGCGACATAACGCCCCAGAACGGCTCCGCTATAGGCGATTCCTTCCTCGCCTTCGCGTCCCAGCGACATGCGTACTTCGACATG
The DNA here is from genome assembly GCA_963849445.1 of uncultured Acidobacteriaceae bacterium. Taxonomy (GTDB): domain Bacteria; phylum Acidobacteriota; class Terriglobia; order Bryobacterales; family Bryobacteraceae; genus Bog-105. The sequence continues at coordinate 128,516 of CAWKHS010000020.1, forward strand.
TCCACGCCGAATTTGCTGCTTGAGCAGCGCACGCATGGCGTTTTCATAGACCGCCAGTTCGCTGCCTAAATGGAAGTGAAGATCCAGTCCGCGATGGTTTACGCTCCGCAAGCTGAGCGTCAGCTCGCCGGCGGAGGTTTGCTTACGAACGAGCGCAAACCCCGTCATGCTGCGTACGGGCGCCGCGTTCCGGCGTTACTTACGCTCGCCATCGCTTCATCCAACGATCGCACTCGTGTCGGCGTGCTGCATTTCATGCAGGCGATGATAGATGCCGCCGCCCACCATCAATTGCTCGTGCGTTCCCGTCTCGGTGATCCGGCCGTTCTCTAGCACCACAATTTTGTCCGCTTGGCGGATCGTTGACAGGCGATGTGCGATCACCAGCACGGTGCGCCGCTGCATCAGAACCGCCAAAGCTTGCTGTACGAGCCGTTCCGATTCGCTGTCTAAGTGCGACGTGGCTTCATCGAGAATCAGAATCGGTGCGTCCTTCAAAAGCGCCCGCGCAATCGCGATCCGCTGCCGCTGGCCGCCGCTCAATTTCGTACCCCGTTCGCCGATAGGCGTCTTGTAACCCATCGGCAGAGTCTGAATAAAATCGTGCGCCAGCGCCGCTCTTGCCGCCGCGAACACTTCTTCTTCTTTCGCGTCCGGGCGCCCGTAAGCAATGTTGTCGAATGCCGTGTCGTTGAACAGAAACGTGTCTTGCGCGACGATGCTGATGTTCTCGCGGAGACTGCTCAGCCGCAACTGCCGCACATCTTTATCGTCAATCAGCACCGAGCCGCCCGTCACGTCATAGAAGCGGGGCACCAGATTGACAAGTGTGGTCTTTCCCGCACCGCTCTGCCCGATCAGCGCCACAATCTCGCCCGCTCGCACCTGCAGATCTATCCCTTCCAGCACGCGGCGGTCACGCGCACCTGGATAGCTGAACTGCACATTCTGAAAGACGATACTCTTTTCGAACCTGGCCAGCCGGACGGCACTGGGGGCGTCCATCACGCCTTCCCGAAGATCGAGATAATTGAAGACCTTGGCCGTGCAACCCAGCGCTTGCTGAAAAATGTTGTGGATGTTCGTGAGCCGCTTGATGGGTTCATACAGCATCACCAGCGCCAGCACAAAAGCAGTAAACGTGCCGGCCGTCATGCTGTGCGCCTTCACTTGTTCTCGCGCAAAGGTCAGCAGCAGCACGATGGTGAGCGCCCCAATCAGTTCGATGATGGGCGAGGCGATCGCCTGTTGCGCGACGTACTTCAAGTTCCCGGCCTTTAGCCGCAGCGCAGCCAGCCGGAAGCGCTTCGATTCGAAATCTTCGGCGCCAAAGCTCTTTACCACCTGGTGGCCCGTAATGGTCTCTTGCAGGATTTGGTTAAGCCCCGCCGCCATGTCTTGCGCCTGGCGCGTGGTGCGGCGAATACGGCGCCCCAGCCGCATCGTCAACAGCGCCACGACGGGAAACACCGCCAGGCTGATCAGCGAAAGCCGCCACTCCATGCTGACCATGGCCATCAACAAGAACACCGCCGTGAACATCTGGCGCAGCCAATCTGCCAGCATGCTTGAAACCGCGATCTGAATGCGATCGATGTCGCTCATGATGGCCGACATGATTTCGCCCGTGCTCTGCCGCTCGAAGAACTGCGCATCCTGGCGCAGCACGCGATCGAAAACTTCCTGGCGCAGGTCCATGATGGCGCTGACGCCCACCCAGTTCACCAGATAGTTGCCCAGGTAATCGCACGCGCCTTTAGCAAGGAAACAGAGCAGGATGCCAAACCCAACCATCCTCCAGATGTTGTGAATGAAGGAGGGGACGATATCGCTGAGGTATACACGAATCGCCGTGTGCGGGACCGAAAAAAGAAGCGCAGGCGCGTTATCTGACGGGTTCGGATTCAGAACACGTTCGAAAACCAGCGGAATTAGCCGGACCAGCAGGCCTTGTGAGAGGCCCACAACGGCCATGAAAATAACGGAAGCCAGCAGCGCCGGCATGTAAGGTTTCGCATAGCGGAATAGCCGGAGAAAATCCCTCAAGCGTGCGCCTCTTCGAGCGATGGCGCGTTCAAGCGTGCGCCTCTTCCAGCGGATGGCGCGGTTCAGCGTGCGCCTCTTCCGGCCGCAGCGCGGTCACGCGTGCGCCTCTTCAAAGACACGCAACCTTTCGAGTGCGGCAATGACGCGGGACACGGTGACTTTCAACAATCCATCGGGCGCAACAACGACTTCCGATTCTGTGCGCCAGGGGCTCCAAATCGCTGGGTTAGAAGTACTGAAGAACACTACGCTGGGCACGCCAAAAGCCGCCGCCATGTGCGCGGGCCCGCTGTCGTTCCCGATGAAGACGGTCGCTTTCGAGAGCAGTGCTTTGGCGTCGGTCAATGTGCCCTGAAAGACGCGATGCGCCTTGAACGGCGTTGCCTCGTCCTGCGCTCCGGCGATGAAAATAGGCGTGATATTCCAAAGCCTCAGGTAACGCGCTACTTCGCAAAATCGTTCAGCGGGCCATTGCTTTTCGGCTCCTGAGGCAAACGGATGCAGCACCGCGTAGCGACCCTCAACCGGCGAATTGGACGCGTACAGTTCGGCTCGTGGAATCGGTTGCAACGGAACTCCCAACGCGAAGAACGCCGACGCGAGATGTTCCGCCGTGTGCACCGTCCGATTGACGCCCAGGATGCGTTGCGCGCGCTTGATTTTGAAGTTATACGCAAACGTCATGCTGTGATGCGCGAAACCGGCCCGCCATTTCGCGCCTGACAGCGCTGTCATCCACTGGCTGCGTGTTCCGCCGTGCAGGTTTACGCAGAGGTTCGACTTCGAAGCGCGCACGGCCTGCCAGGTGGGGGCAATCAATTGGCTAATATTCGGATTACCCTCAAACACCGCCTTAAAACGATCCTCGACCGCGACGCCAATGGTGATATCGGGACGCGTCTTCTTGAGCAACGCCAGCGCCGGCGTCGTTAGAACGCAGTCGCCCAGCGAGCGCAGACGGATGATGGTGGCGCGGCATCCCTCCGGCAATTGCTCCAGAATCGTCATGGAAGTTTACGGCTCTATCGTGGCCTGATCGACCAGCATGATCGGAATATCGTCCCGGACCGGATAGACCCGTTTGCACTCCACGCATTTCAACCCGCTTCCATTCTCTTTCAGAATGAGTTCGGCCTTGCAGACGGGACAAACGAGAATTTCCAGCAGCTCTTGACTGATTGCCATGGAAGATTCCAGTTTATCAAGCTGGCACGGGCGCGGACTCGGCAGATCTCGCGGACTCCTATTCGTTCCGCAGCGCCTGAATCGGATTTATCGACGCTGCACGAAATGCGGGACCTAATCCGGCAATAGCGCCGAACACGAGTAACGCAATCATCGCCAGGCCGAGCGAAAGGCCCTCGCCTGCGCCGAAGCCCTCGAAGAAGTGCTCCAGTAGGGTCGTTGTCGCCATTGATAGCGCTATGCCGATGGCGGACCCAATCAGTACCCAACCCGAAGCGTTCTTCAACACCATCCCGATGACGTCGCTGCGAAGCGCGCCCAACGCCATCCGAACACCCACTTCGGCGGTCCGCTGGGCGGTGACGTAACTGATCAACCCATAGATGCCGATAACCGCCAGTAGCAGGGCGAGCCCGGCGAACGCCGCCACCATGCAGAAGAATCAACTGGCGGCCAGCCAGCGAGTTCGAAACCAGCGTGTCCATTCGAATGACGTCGGAAAGCGTTTGCGTGGCATCGGCAGAGGCAATCGCATTCCTCATCGCAGCCGTAAAACGCTCGGCGCCGCCGCTTGCCTGTACGAGGAAATCCGCCTCTCTACCGCCGGATTGCGCCCACGGGTAATACCTCATTCCGTCGCTCGTATCTGTTTCGAGCGAAGTGGTTCGGATGTTGCCAACGACGCCCACGACCGTGCTCCAGGCATCCTTATCGCTCATTCGCAGGTGCTTGCCAACAGGATTTTCATTCGGCCAGTAGCGGTGTGCCAGACGCGCGTCCACCACCACCACCGGCTGAGCGTTGGCGCGGTCTCCGTTGCTGAACCATCGTCCTGCCAGCAGTGGAATTTGCATGACGCGCAACAGATTCTCCGTTCCGGAACTGATCTGGCTGTGTGGTCCAGGATCGTTCTTCGCTGCCGGGCGCCCCTCGATCTCGAAAGAACTAGAGCCATTGCGGCCGGTAAACGGGAGAGGATCGATGGCGGCAACCGCTTTCACTCCCGGCTGTCCCGCCAGATTCTCCAGCACGGAATCGACGAATGCTGCCTGACGGGTTGGATTATTTTTATACGCTTCGCCCGAAAAGAAGAGTTCGCCCGCGACTACCCCGTGTGCATTGAATCCGGGATTCACCTGCTGTAATTGCCGCAAGCTCGTTAGAAACAGCCCCGTACCTGTGAGTAGAACAAAGGCCAGCGCGACTTCAGCGATGACGAATCCGCTACGTAGGCGCTGCTTTTCGGCCGAAGCCGTGTTGCTCCGCCCGCTTTCATGCAATTGCAATCGTCCCCGCTGACGGAGTGTCTTTATCGCCGGACCAACCCCTGCAATGATCGAAGCGAGCAGCCCGACAGCCACCGTAAACGCCATCACGGCAGGTTGCATCTTCACATCGAAACCTTCGCCCAGATTTCCAGGGACCATTTGCAACAGCAGCCGCCCTAATAGCGGGCCTGCGGCAAGTCCAACGGCGCTTGCCGTGCCCGCCAGCAGTAAGGCTTCGACAAGAGATTGCCTCACCATGCGAGCGGCGCTTGCGCCCAACGCCATACGAATCGCGAATTCTTTGCTCCTCGCGGAAGCGCGGGCCAGGAACAGCCCGGCCACGTTCGCTGCGGCGATCAACAGTACCAGCGCCACAACCCCGAACAGCACGTAGAGAGCTTTGCGCAGCGCGCCTGCCGCATAGTCCGCCAAATGCGTTGAGTACACCGACCAGCCGGCGCTCTGCGCAAGCGGGCTCGTACCCTCGCGCTGTAGTTGCTCCTTCATGCGAGCGAGTCCGGCATTTAAGCGCTCCAGCGCCACGCCCGGGCCGGAGCCTCAAGACGGCTTGATAGTTCTCGTTGAACCTGTTCTTCGCCGAGTAGGCGCTCGGCGGTAAAGCGAGCGGCGTCCACACCTGCTTTCGCGCGCGGCCAATCGAAGTCGCTGGCGCATAACTCCGATCACGCGATACGGTTTCTGATCCAACAAAAGTGTTTTGCCGATTGCGTCTCGCTCGCCGCCAAAGTTACTTTGCCACAACGCCGTAGCTGATCACTGCGACCGAAGCGGCGCCCGGCTGATCTTCTTCCGGGGCGAACGTCCGGCCCAGAATCGGATTTGCGCCAAAAACCTGGAACCATCGCCACGTAACTTGCGCCGCCGAAAGATGCTGCGCTTCGTTACCACGGATCGTGTTGTAACTCGAGTCCTGTTCGAGTGCTCCCGCCTCCACTTCCTTCAACGCCACTGCATCCGCGAGATCCGGAATCGAAACAATCGGAACATCCAAATTGAATTGCGTATAGCGTGTTGACATCACCGCGACCCGCTTAGGGTCATCCACGCCCGCCGGGTGGCGCAGCACAGCGTTTACAACGCTGAAGATGGCGGTATTCGCCCCAATGCCGAGCGCAAGGCTAAGGACCGCCGTAAGCGTAAATCCTGGAGCTTTTCGGAGCTGACGAACCGAATAGGGAACATCTTCAAAAATCACGCTGCACCTCAGGCTCCTGATCACAAAGCACCCGGACTACCAAACGAAGCACTTCGCTATACACTGCCAAACACTCAAGAACGCGGGTTGTTGCCCACTGCATGGTGTTCATATTCGAACAGACCGCCCGATTGCGGTCATTTCATCGTCGGCATTTGTTCTCACGTTAGGCTTCCGGCGTACGCTGCTCGCGGCCGAGGTTCACGGCCGACGCCGCGAAGCTGCTCAGGCCTGCGGATCTGCCAAGCTTCGGCGGATTATCGGTCCGGTTCAGTCCTGGCTCGCTCGCCTCCTTACTTGCGGATTAGAGCTTTGATTCTCACGCTTCTTGCTCTTCCTCGCGGGACGGAGCAAAGACAAAGGTGCGTTGGATGGAGAAACTGGCAAGCGAAAGAAGTGATTCGACAACGATCTTGGCTGCAAAGACATTCCAGGAGAGATTGATGGTCAGTGCGCGAATCGATAGGTACGACAGGCCACCCAACACCACGACCAGAAGGTAGTAACGCCATAGCGCCGTTGCTACGGAACTACCACTGTTGAAGACGAATCGCTTGTTCAGGGTGAAGTTCACAAGCGAACTAGTGCGGCCGAAGATAACGCTCCACAGCACGTTCCCAGTTACCCAAAACATCGCTGTGAAGGCGACCATATCCAAGCCTGCAGTAAACAAAGAGGAGAGATAAAAGCGGAACAGTACAAAATAAATCCGCATCGAGTCACGTAGCGGATCGAAGTGCGAGGATCGATTACCATCCAGGTAAACGGTTCGAATGGCAACTTCGACGGGCGGGGTGCCAGATCGGCACACGTGCGCGAGCATTGTCATTTCGTATTCGTAGCGCTCGCCGTCAAGCGTCAACAGTTCCGGTATGAGCGCGGTTGGAATAGCTCGTAGACCAGTTTGCGTATCGGCGAGTTTTTTACCCGTTATGAATCCGAAGACCTGGCGGGTAACGTTGTTTCCGATTCGGCTCCGCAGGGGCACGTTCCCGGAGAACTCGCGTGTGCCGAGAACCATTCTGCGAGGAGAATGGCGGAAGGTCTCCGCCACGGTCAGAATGTCTGCTGGAGTATGCTGTCCGTCAGCATCGGCGGTAATCAGGCCCTCGAAGCTCGGAAAAACGTTCAAAAAGTAGTTCATGCCGGTTTTGAGAGCCCGGCCCTTACCTAAATTGATGGCGTGCCGCAGAACATGGACTTCCGGAGGGCGAAGAACTTCATCAAAGATGGCGCGATACTCGGGACCGCCGCCGTCATCAACAATTACAATGGCGCTGAAACCTCTGCTTAATAGGGACGCAACGAGAGATGTGAAGTTCGTGTCTGGTTGCCAAACTGGGATCAAGACAGCTAAACCCGCCGTAACAGAAGATGTCGGGGTGTCTTCGAAATCTGAAGCGGTGGACAACATGGAACGAAGCTTTCGCTCACTTTACGACCGGCTAAGCAGTCAGTGTAACGGGATCCGCGATCTGGTACACCGGCCTGCAATACACAACACGGATAAAGACCCGACACAAGAAACGGGCTACCCCAGGCCTAGTGTGAAACCAGAAATCGCATCGAAATCGCCCCGTGCGATCCTCTCGTTCAAGGCGCTGGCCTAGATCTGCTGCTGGCCGGAGGACTTGTGTTCCGTAAGAGCGAAAGCAAAAAGAACGGGCTCACCACCGATTGGACCGAATACTATCGCGCTGTTCCTCAAACCGCTAAACTTACCAGACGTTACACGGCGCGCGCTCTGATTCGAGCCTTTGCTCGGGCCGGAATTGACAGCCGGGACCCCGCTCGGATTCTCGAAATCGGCGGAGCCAACAGTTGCTTCCTTGATCGCCTCTCGACGGAACTTCGTCCACGGGAATACCACGTGGTCGACACCAACGCATATGGGTTGAATCTTCTACGGAATCATCGCTGCTTCGACGCGACTGTTCAACTTCACGAAAAGAGCGTTATCGGGCTTTCGATGCCGGATTTGGCCGATGCGGTGTTCAGTGTTGGGTTGATTGAGCATTTTGACGAAACTGGCACTCGCAGGGCAGTGCAGGCGCATTTCGACGCAGTGCGACCCGGGGGCGTGGTCCTTATTTCTTTCCCTCACCCGACACTGCTGTACCGGGCCACGCGTAGGTTGCTGGAGATACTGGGTCTCTGGAACTTTCCAGATGAGCGGCCACTCGCGCGGGAAGAAGTTCTAGAAGCAATTAAGGATCACGGTCAAATTATTCATGAAGAGTTGTTATGGCCGCTGATGTTGACTCAATTGCTTATCGTAATCAGGAAACACGCGGTTGCGTCCGAGAGCAGGACACTATAGAGTTCCGCGTTTGGCGGCGGAGGCGCCCTTCTGTTGAAGCGACCACGCAAGATTGTTCTTCGCTAATTGATAATCGGGCTTGAGGCGCAACGCCTGTTGTGCGGCGGCGACTGCCTGGTCCCAATCGCCCATAGCTTCGTACGCGGCGGCAATATTGTTGTAAGCCTCGGGATAGTTAGGTCTCAGCCTCAAGGCGCTCTGGGCAGCTTTGATAGATTCCCGGTACAGTCCCGCTTGGTGATCGTGCAGAGAGATCGTCAGGAGATCCTCTGGACTGTTTGGTGGTTTGACGTTTGCTTTTTGCTGTGTATACCAGCGCAAGTTATTTTGCGCAATGACGAAGTTGGGGTTAATACGCAATGACTGGCGCTCATTGGCGATAGCCAAATCCCATAAACTCAGAGCACCATACGCGGCGCCTATGTTGTTGTAAGCCTCAAAGGAGGAAGGTTTATGCTTCAGCGCTTCTCGAGCAGACAGAATGCACTCCCGATACTGCTGAGTTTGGTATTGATGAAGTGACGCGTTGATCCAGTAATCGGCGCTTTGCGCAGCAGGCGCGAGAGGCTGGCCGGCATTGGCGCTTCCGGTACCGCTCTTTGCGGCATTGAGTGTTGCGGAGACCTGTCGCAGAAGCGCACTGCTTTGCTCCCAATTCGGATTCAACGCAACTGCCGCCGCAAGCTCCTGTGCAGCCTCCCGGAGTTCTCCGCGCTCGTATAAGGACCGGCCGTAGAAGAAGTGCGTCTGATAATCAGACGGAGCGAGCGCGATGGCACGATGGAAATGCTCCTCGGCTATAGCCGGACGGCCGATGCAATCGTTCGCGATGCCCAGATTCACTTCCAGTGTCGGGTAGGAGGGTGTATAGATCGAGGCCTGATCTAGGTAACGCAAGGCAACCGGGCAATTGCCCTTCTCCATTTGTGTCAGGGCATAATTCATGAGACCGCGGCCGTTGTGCGGGCTCTTGAACGCGACATCGCGCCAAAGCGATTCATCGCTGTGCCATACCTGATTGCGCCGCCACACTCCGAAACCGTACGCGGCCAACAGACTAGCGCAGAGCAGCGGAACTGCTCGCCGGAGAACGGGCGTGCAGTCACGGGGGAACCATGCTTGAATAACGAGCGCGCCAGCCCAGGAAACCGCCAGAACGAGTCCGACGAAGGGAAAGAACATCCGGTGGTCGTTTTCGACCTCGGATAGCGGGTAGGCGGAGGTCGGCAGTAGCGCGAAGATGAACCAAAACAGGCCATAAGAGATCGGCTTGAGCAGCGACCGGCGAGCTGTGATCCACGCCAGAATAGTCAGTGCTATGACAAAGGCGAAACCGGCCAACGCTTTAGAATTGACGCTGGAAAACGCCTCTAGGTCGCTATCAGCACTCAAATGGAGCGGTAGAAAGAAGGAGCCGAAATAGCGCATCCAAACAAAAGGCTGTGTAATGCGGTATGAGTAAGCCGAGAGGAGCGACGGCACGTAGCTCTTCGGAGTCATGGCGGCTAGGAGCCATAGAAGCAGCGCACAAATGGCAAACGCAGGCACCGTCTTTCTGAATGCAGCCGCAAAACGCCGCTGGTTTGCGCCTTCTTCGAAGAAAAGGATGTACAGCAATAACAAAACGGGGAACACCAGCGCCGGTGGTTTGGAGAGTACACCAAACACCACGGGAAGAAGGTAGACGCCACTCTTCCGCCATTTCGGAAAATAGGCATACAGTGCCAGACCCGCAACGGCACCAAGAGTACTGTATACGTCGCCGCGCTGGATGATGTAGTTCACTGTTTCGGCATTCGCGGGATGCAACCCGTACCAGGCCGTGGCGAACAGCGCGACGAACCGGTTACGAGTTTCCCGACGAACCGAATTTACGACGGCGACGAATAGGAAATAGATGGCGACGAGTTGAACAAGAAAGCAGAGGAAGGTTGACAGCTGAAACCAGCCAGGTTTGTACCCGCTGCCGAAGTGATAATCCAGCGCGAGAGCGGTAGAAACCACCGGCCGATAAGTGCGATTCGCTGGTAGAACACTGAATGTACTGACGTCGATGAAAAATTTCGGTAGGTTCCGCAAATCTCGGATGTATTGGTTATCGGTGACAGTGTGGAAATCGTCGAAGTGAAAGCCGTTCTGGAAATGATTCGAATAGGCGAGGCAAACGGCCGCAAGCGCGGCCGCAAATACGGCAACCGATCTAAGCTTCTTGCTTGATACAACGGGAAAGCTCAATTTAGTGCTGGGCGAAGATTCTATTATTGGCTCGATTGTAAAGCCATGTAAAGGCTTGTGAAACGCCTTATATCCAAAGAAGGAGCCCGAAAGTAGCAGTACATTACCAACCGACAACAGAGGCTTCTAAACGTTTAGGACTCTCACTCGACAGTCCTTCGCGGGAGTATCTCTTGAAGCGCGACAGGCTCGCCGAACGGAACCAGCTAGAGAATGATTCCCAAGCGGCGGCTGGACGGAAGCTTAAATCTCTTCGCGCGCATTCTGCCTCACTTGGCGGTGCCTGATGGCGGTGATATGAGAGTGAATCGACGGACGAGCGACTCGGCGGCGTTGGACTTGAGGGCGGCAGGGGCAGGCGTCGTCGCTTCGCAGAGAATGCGCATTGAGTAGTCGTGAGGAACGGAGTCGCCGTTGATTGAAATGCAGTTCCACTCGTTTGGGTTGTTAGAAAGAGGCCCAGCGTATGCAAGGCGAGTCATATCGGCGGCGTTGTTGTCGCCGCAACCTCCTGAAACTAACGTTTGAGCGGATGGGCAGCCCTCTACTATGTTCGCTCCGTCACCTCCTGGAATATTGCTCAGAGTCACGGAGTACCAGGCGAAGGTCGCTCCCTGCACTCCGGTTGGACCGGTAGCGCCAGTGGCGCCTTGTGAACCGAAGGGCCCTTGAGCGCCTGTTGCCCCAGTTGATCCTGTGGGGCCGGTGGCGCCAGGCTGGCCCGTTGCCCCCGTTGGGCCGCTCGCGCCGTCCGGACCGGTTGGTCCGGTCGCTCCCGTCGGCCCCGCTGCTCCTTGCGGGCCGGTTGCCCCCGGAGCACCCGTCGCTCCCATCGCACCCGTTGCTCCGGTCGGTCCCGTCGGCCCAGTGGTCCCGATTGCTCCTTGGGCACCCGTCACCGTCGGCCCCGTCGGTCCCATAGGCCCCTGTGGTCCTCGCGGTCCACTTGCTCCCGCTGGCCCCAATAACTGCCATTCCGCCGGCGTCGTGTTCGGCTGGTTGCCTTGGTTCCCATTCGTCAGACTGATGTACGTCGAGCCGTTATAAAAAATCACGTCGCCTTGCGCATACGTCGCCAGCGAGCTCCACGCCCCTAGGAGCGTAACGGGATTGCTGCCCGTCGCTCCCGTGACCCCTCGCGGGCCGGCAGGCCCCGTCGGCCCTGTAGGACCGGTGGACCCCATCGGTCCGCTGGCGGCAGAAAGCAGGTATCCGTCCACATCGATTACCAGATCTGTTTGATTCGAAGCATAGACGCTGATTTGCCCATTCGCTCCCGCCGGAATGACCGCGGCATTGGCCACGATCTTCTGATTCGGTGCATTCAATGTGGAGGCATCCGGCTGCGGCTGTCCCGCTGGCCAGACGGTTAGATACTCCAGGGATGTTGCTGGAATCGCCGTCATGTTCAGGCTATACGCCAAAGCATTCGCTGGAACCCCGCACAGACCGGCTACCTGCACGTTCCGTGTCTGCCCGGCCGGCAGGGGATTCGAGTTCACGCGTGTATCCAAAATCCGGCAGGGCGTTATCCCCGTCACCGTCAATGGAACCGTTTGCGCTTCGGCAGGAGACGCAGTCAGCAAAGCAATTCCAGAAAGCACAGCGAGGAATACGGGGAATCTTATGGTGGTCATTAGGTTCATCTCCTCGTTGTTCCTCACTTACAACTCACACCGACTCTGACGGTGTACGAGTTATTAGGATCAGTATTCCTGACGGTACATTGCCAAGTGCTGGAATCAGAGGACTTAATGCCTTCATAGGCCACGGTCACGGCAAAAGCTCCGCTGTCCTCACCCTCGTAGCCGCAAGCTCCCGAGGCAACCGTCGTGAAGCCGGTGGGGCAAGTCGCATAGAAGGTTTCAGTGCTGCCAGCGGCAACGGTGGTGTTTGGCGTGAATGTAAATGGCGAGAAAGTGGCCAGCGGACCGTTCGGACCAGCAGGTCCACTCGGCCCTTGTGCACCTTGATTCCCCTGAGGACCGGTCGAGCCAATAGCTCCGGGGGGGCCCGTAGGTCCGGTCGGTCCGATTGGTCCCGTCGCCCCGCCCGGTCCCGCCGCCCCGATAGCGCCGATGGCCCCGGTCGGTCCAGTGGACCCGGTGGGCCCGGTCGGTCCGGTAGCGCCGGTCGAACCTGTCGCTCCAGTCGCGCCGGTCGCGCCCATGGCTCCAGCAGCTCCAGCAACTCCTTGCGCTCCCGTCGGTCCGCTCGGTCCCGTCGGCCCGGTTGCTCCGGTCACGCCGCTGGGTCCTGTCGGACCCAGCGGCGCCAGTAAGGACCAGTCCGCCGGCGTGACATCCGGCTGATGCCCGCTGTTGCCGTTCACCAGACTGATGTAAGTCGCGCCATTATACATCACCACGTCGCCCACCTCGTACGCGCCGCCTGACGTGTATGTGCCTTTGTACGTGATGCCAATCGGACCCGTCGCTCCCATCGCGCCGGCCGGCCCTTGCGGTCCAACCGGTCCCCTCGCCCCTGTAGCTCCCGTCGCGCCGCTGGCTCCCGTCGCACCGGCGATCAGATAGCCGTCGATGTCGATAATCAGGTTGGTTTGATCGCTCACGTAGACACTGATCGCGCCACCCGTTCCTGCCGGAACGAGCGCCGCGTTCGCCACGATCTGCTGATTCGGCGCATTCAAAGTGGAAGCATTCGGCTGCACCTGCCCGGTGGGCCAGACCGTCAGATACGCCAGCCCGTTGATTGGCTGAGCCGTGATGTTCAGTAGATACCCAAGCGCATTCGAAGGAATGCCGCACGAACTCTGCAGAATCGGAAACGAACGCGTGCTGCCAGCGGTTAAGTCAGGCGCTCCAAACGTCCCGCCACCAGAACGCGTATCCACCACGCGGCAGGGATTGATTCCGACAAACGTCAGCGGCGGCGTCTGTGCTGCAAGCAAATGACTCCCGGCCGCCGTTCCGAGCAGCAGCAGAGCGACATAGTATGTCTTCAGATTCACTGATACTCCTCACGAAGGAAAGTATGTCTGTCGCTACTGCGGCGTGGCGCAGATAGCGCTGATCTGCGCGTTGTGACTGTTTGTTGTATCGGTGTTTTGCACCGTACAAAGCCACTGGTTCGTGTTATTCGGATCAGGACCCGAATAGAGCACCTGAATCGTGGAAGACGTGCTGGCGCTGTCATCTCCACACGCTCCCGCCACCGCGATATAGCCGCTCGGGCAGCTAGCACTTTGGCTCGCACTCGAAGTAGCAGAGACAGAAAACGTGGTCGGAGGCAGCGTCCAGTTGGTAAACGTGACGGCCGGTCCCGTAGCCCCGGCCGGCCCGGTGTTCCCTGTCGGGCCAATTGGACCTTGCGATCCGGTCGCGCCGGTGGCCCCCGCCGGCCCGGCACTCCCAATCGGTCCCATCGCGCCGGTCGCCCCCGTCGGTCCCGTTGCACCAGTCGGTCCGGTGGCACCTGTTGGTCCCGTTGGCCCGATCGGCCCCATCGCTCCCGTGGCTCCCATTGACCCGGTGGCTCCCATCGCGCCCGTTGCCCCGGTAGGTCCGGTTTGACCTGTCACTCCCGCCGGCCCGGTCGGTCCCGTCGGCCCGGTCGCTCCCTGGAACCCCGTCACTCCCGTAGCGCCTTTGGGACCTGTCGCGGCCAATAACTGCCAGTGCCCGAAACTCTTGGCCTCCGGCTGGTTCCCCTGATTGCCGTTTGCGGTGCTCACATAGCTGGCGCCATTGAAATACACAATGTCGCCGATGTTGTAGGTGCTGTTGTAACTCCATGTGCCCCGGAAAGTCAGGCCCGTGGGTCCCGTCGCACCGGTCGTCCCTTGCGGTCCCGCCGGCCCCATCGCTCCCGTCGCACCAGTGGCGCCCGTCGCTCCGGGAGCGCCGGCGCTGGCCGCGATCAGATACCCATCGATATCGATGATCAGATTGGTCTGATCGCTGGCGTAGACGCTGATCGCCCCACCACTCCCGGCCGGAATGATGGCCGCGTTCGCCACGATCTGCTGATTCGGCGCATTCAGCGTCGACGCGTTCGGCCGCAGCTGCCCTGTGGGCCATACCGTGAGAAACTCCAGCCCATTCACCGGCACCACCGTAATGTTCAGCGAATACGCCAGCGCACCTGCCGGAATGCCGCACGAACTCTGCAGAATCGGAAACGAGCGCGTGCTGCCCGCCACCAGATCCGGCGCGCCAAACGCTCCTCCGCCTGAGCGTGTATCTACCACCCGGCACGGCGTGATGCTGACGAATGTCAGCGGCACTGTTTGCGCATGAAGACCGATGGCCCACATAACGAAGAACAGATGAAGAAAACGTCTCAATTGCATGGTGGTCCTCATCATTTGGAAGCTCCCAGTCGGATGTTCAGCGGCAAAGCGAGAGGCGCTGTTACAGCGTTTGCTTTCAAAGAAGCGGCAGCGGAATCTGGCGGTGGACCGGCGCAAAGTTGTCCCAAATAGCCGGTAGGTGGGTTGCTGTCATTAAGACAGATTTGGCATTCCCATCGATTCATATTGTTAGGATCCGGGCCCGAATAAAGCACTGTGAGATGCGGCTCATCGGCAACCGATGAACCACAGACTCCGGAGACGAGGGTCTGGCCTGCCGCACAGCCGCCGGAATAGCCGGTCACACAGCCGTTTCCCGGAGGAAGACCCGCACTGCTGATGGACCAGGTAAAGGACGTTCCTTGAGCACCCGTTGACCCGGTCGGCCCGGTAGCGCCCTCGGAACCAATGGATCCCTGCGTACCGGTCGTGCCGGTTAAACCCATGGCTCCGGTAGGACCAGCCTGTCCAGTTCTACCGGTTGGTCCGGTCGCGCCCGCAGGCCCCGTTGCTCCCGTGGCGCCCGCCGGTCCCACAGCGCCTTGTGGTCCGGTTGCACCGGTCGCGCCCGTGGCGCCCATCGCACCGGTTGATCCAGTCGGCCCTGTCGGACCGGTGTTCCCGATCAGTCCCTGCGGCCCCGTAACCGTCGGACCCGTCGGTCCCACCGGACCTTGCGGTCCCCTGGGTCCGCTTGCCCCTGCCGGGGCCAGTAGCTGCCACTCCGCTGGACTCGTATTCGGCTGATTCCCTTGATTCCCATTCGTCAGACTGATATAAGTCGATCCGTTGTAGAAAATCACATCGCCTTGCGCATACATCGCCAGCGAGCTCCACGCCCCCGCAAGGTTCACCGGATTGCTTCCCGTCGCTCCCGTCCCTCCTTGCGGACCGGCAGGACCCGTCGCTCCGGTCGGTCCGGTCGCTCCTACAGGTCCGGCGGCGGCAGACAGCAGATAGCCATCGACATCGATCACCAGGTCAGTCTGATCGGAAGCATACACGCTGATTTGTCCATTAACTCCTGCCGGAATCACCGCGGCATTGGCCACGATCTTCTGATTCGGTGCATTCAGTGTGGAGGCATCCGGCTGCTGCTGTCCCGCAGGCCACACCGTCAGATAAGCCAACGATGTAGTTGGGATCGCCGTGATGTTCAGGCTATAGGCCAAGGCATTCGCTGGAACCCCGCACAGACCGGCTACCTGTACGTTCCGTGTTTTTCCGGCCAAGAGCGGATTCGAGTTCACCCGGGTATCCAGAATCCGGCACGGCGTAATTCCAGTCATGGTCAGCGGTACCGTTTGCGCTGGGCTGGAAATATCAGCCGCCACGCCAAGCATCGCGATCAGCGCCAGGCAGCGGAAAGATTTGAAGTTCGTCATGATATCGGTTCTCCCTTCCGCGCTCACGGCTTGCAGATCACGCCAACGGTGAGCGGAAGCGAGAATGCCTCGTGATTCACGAAAGTACATTTCCACTGCGAGGAGTTATTCGGATCGATTCCGGAGTAGACAACCACTGCATTTACGGAGAACATTTGCGTGTACCCACAAGACCCACCTACCGGCGTTGTGAAACCTGCAGGGCAACTAGCAGAAAAGGTCACAGTGCTGTTAGCGTCCGCTGTGGTGTTTGGCGTATACGTGAACGCCGAAAACGCTTGCGGCGTGCCGTTTGGACCAGCAGGCCCGGTCGGCCCTTGTGGACCTTGATTCCCCTGAGGACCGGTCGACCCGGTAGCTCCGGCGGCGCCCGTCGGTCCGGTCGGTCCGATTGGCCCGATCGAGCCAGCGGCCCCGGCGGGTCCAGCGGAGCCGATAGCGCCGGTTGCACCACTGGGCCCAGTGGGCCCGATCGGTCCGGTAGTGCCGGTTGAACCAGTAGCTCCGGCCGGGCCCGTCGCTCCCATCGCTCCGATCGCTCCTATTGCGCCCTGCGCACCGGTGGCTCCGGTTGGCCCTGTCGGCCCGGTGGCTCCGGTCACTCCGGTTGATCCTGTCGGACCGAGCGGCGCCAGCAAGGCCCAGTCCGCCGGCGTGACATCCGGCTGATGCCCGCTGTTGCCGTTCACCAGACTGATATAACTCGCGCCATTGTACGCCACCACGTCTTCCACTGCATACACGCCGCCTGACGTGTATGCGCCTTTGTACGTGATGCCAATCGGACCCGTAGCTCCCATCGCCCCGGCCAGTCCTTGGGGTCCAACCGGTCCCGTCGCTCCAGTGGCACCGGTGGCTCCTGGAGTGCCGGTCGCTCCCGCGATGAGATAGCCGTCGACATCGACGATCAGGTTCGTTTCATCGCTGACATACACCGTCACAGCGCCGCCGCTTCCGGCCGGCACGATCGCAGCGTTCGCGACGATCTGCTGATTGGGAGCATTCAGTGTCGAGGCCAGTGGTTGCGCCTGTCCAGTGGGCCAGATAGTCAGATATTCCAATCCATTGACCGGCACTACCGTGATGTTCAGCGAGTAAGCGAGCGCTTTAGCTGGAATGCCACAAGGGCTGGACAAGATCGGAAAGCTGCGCATGGTCCCGCCCATCAGATCCGGTGCGCCGAACGATCCCCCGCCGGAACGCGTATCGACCACACGGCAGGGCGTGATGCTGACGAAGGTGAGCGTCGGCGTCGGCGTCTGGCCCTGTAGCGCAGGCAGACCACTCCAACTCGTCACCCCAAGCAGGGTAATCAGACTTACACGAGTTGCTGTCACACGCATTAAGGGCTCCTCACGGCAGGCGGGAGCCTGTAGCCACACTACGCCCGCCCGCAGAATTCGAGAAAAATAAGTATACGGGAGTACGGCACAAACAAAAAGGGCATGTACCGCCCACCGTACTAGTACCGAAGGTTTAGAGGGATCGAATGTCTGGGAGGTCTGGCGGAAGTGGGACGATGTGAAACCGTGTTGACGTCCGGATTGTGTCCGTGGCTGCAAGGCCGCAGCTTCGACTCGTATTCATCGCGTGTTCTGCCGGATCCGGATGCGCCAGGAGATGCAGTTCCACTCCGAGCATCCCGTCATTCCGAACCTGAAGCGGCGAGCGCTGGCGCTGGCGGGCTAACCATCCGACCTTAAACAAAGGCCCGAGTTGCCTCACTGCTAGCGGCGGCTTTTGCTGCTGGTCCTATAACGATTGTTCACGAAAATAGCAGTGCGCACCTCATTGGGTTTTGGCCCATGACCATCCTTTTGCTCCCGCTCTCAGCTAGAAATCAGGCCGCTGGGTGTGCCAGAATTCGCTACCGCTCGCGGCCGGGCGGTCATGATCGCCAAGCCCAGGCACGCGGCGATCGAAATCTCCGCAATCACCGGTCCCACAAAGAAATAACCGTTCGAGTTCAGCGCCAGCACCAAATACGCAACTGCAAATGTACACAGAATGGGCCGCAGTCGCATTGCGTTCCCTTTTGCCAGCGTGCCCAATTGCCAGAAGACAATCGCCTCGGCGGTCAAGAATGTCGTGATCCCCAGGCCGAGGCCGCGGTAGAACATCCAAAAACTCCGCATGTGTCCGATTAGCAAAAACTGATTCACCTTCATCGCCCGAACGGCCACTGTGGCGGGACCAGGGCCTACGCTTCCGAACACTCCGCCTACCGCGTGCAGCACTGCGTGAATGATGGTTAACATCGATGCGATGCGAAGTAGCAGGACGGGCTTCACTTACCTGTCTCCTGCTGTCGCTGCTTGGGCATACAGCGCCAAGATGTGGCCCCATGCTCCAGGTCCATCGAAGATCGCCCGCAACTGCTCGTAGCCCTCGCCGTGACGCTCTAACTTGCTGTGCGTCAACTCCACCAGCGTCGTTCCCGGCGCTTGAGCGGTGAAGCGAATCTCCACTTCACTCGCCTTCGTCATGTCCGGGTCAAACTTCCAATCCGGTTCGTCGTGTCCCGGGCCCAAATGCCACGAGAAGACCACCCGATGCGGCGGGTCCCAAGCCAATACCGTGCCCCACTCCCCCTGCTTGCCTTCGATGTCTCTCTCATACCAGCGGCCGCCAACACGCGGCTCCACGAAGATCGCCTCAAACGGAGCTTTCCCAATGTGATGCGACGCGGGCCACCACGTCTCCATCTGCTCCACAAAAACGCTGAATGCCCGCTCGATGGGCGCCTGCACGTGCACGCTCTTATGTACGACGGCTTCTGCTACTGTCTCTGCCATGTTTTCCTCCCAACGATTCCTTTTCCGCTGCTTTCTGGAACGAGCTGAGCGCCTTGGTCCACATTTGATCGAAGTGGGCGCGCAGCCGCGCCACTCCTTCGGGATTCACCTGATACAGCCGCCTGGTTCCGGCCTTCCTGTCGGTAACCAGCCCCACGTTCTTTAACACTTGCAAATGCTGCGATACCGCTGGACGACTGACCGGCAGTGCGCGAGCGAGTTCGTTTACGGCAATCGGGCCGGCCGCGACTTTTTGAAAGATCGCCATACGCGTGGCATCGCTCAATGCATCGAGTCCGGCTTGTAGGTAAGCGTCCACTAACCGTAAGTTATCACGAACGGATACGGGTCTGTCAACGGAAAAAAGAGGTCTGGTTACAGAGGGACTGGAACGAACTCGCACCCAATAACTTTCAGCTGAGCGCGCCTTGAATCCGGGGCTGCTTTAAAAAGCGGCGAAGTGAATATGTCCGAACCGCGTCGGCCGCTACTCGCCGGCGACCGTCATCTCCGGAACTCCGCTGCTTTCGGCTTGCTTCGCTCGAATTCCGTACGCCCGGTGCACATCTTCGAGTGTCAGCGTCCCCAGAATCTCGTCCGGCTTGAGTCGGCTTACCACTTCAATGCGCGGCCTCAGCGATAGCAGCCGCAGTGCCGCATCCAGCGGCTCGTCAGGATACAATTTCACTCCCGAATATTCTTCCGCGCCAGTGACGTCCCGGCTCATTGCATCTTCCACGCGCAGCGGCTGGAACGTCCGTTTTTCCTCGGCGGTTGGAAGATTCACGCCTTCGAGTCCGGCCAGCATCTTGAAAAACGGAACAGGATGCAGTCTGCGTGAGATCAAGTAAGCTGTCGTATTCGCAATCATCACCGGCAGGATGATGACGTAACTCGCGCTCACTTCGAACACCATGAAGATGGAGGTGATAGGCGCGCGGAACACTCCGGCGAAGAATGTGCCCATTCCCACCAGCATGTACGCTTCAGCGGACGCGGCGCCGTACGGCCACCAGCGATGCGCTGCTCCGCCCAGCGCGCCTCCCAGCATGCCGCCGATAAACAAGGCCGGCGCGAACATGCCGCCCGGAGTCTCCGCGCTGAAGCACAGCAGCGTGACCAGCAGCTTCGCCAGTCCTAGATAAAGCAGAACCTCCCACGTAAACTGGCCATGCAGCGCGCTGTTGATCGTGTCATAACCCGCCCCCATCACCTCCGGAAACCACAGCCCCACTACCCCGGTCAGAAAGCCTGCGCCAACCGGTAGCGCATAATCTCGCCAGTGCGGCAGACCCTCAATCCGCTTCTTCATCTCCTCGATCAGCCAGATGAAAAGCGCGGAAAGACCGCCGCCCACAATGCCGATTCCCGCGTAGATGAATAGCTCGGAAAAGTGCGTCAACTCGAACGTCGGAATCCGGAACAGCGGTTCGTCGCCCAGGAATGCCCGCATCGTAACTACCGAGGAGACGGCAGCCAATACGATCGAGCCGACCGCCGTTGCGCTCCAGTCCGCCAACACCTCTTCCATCACGAACAAAACACCGCTGATGGGCGTGTTGAATGCCGCTGCGATTCCTGCCGCCGCGCCCACCGGCGCAATCAGGCGCATGTTGTTTCGTGGCAGATGGAAGAGTCTCCCCAGCCATGACGCCACGCCCGCTCCCATCTGCAGAGACGGGTCCTCCGGACCCAACGAGTTGCCGGTTCCGATCGCGATGCCGCACCCCAGAAACTTACCCACAATCGTGCTCGACGAGACGTATCCGTCGGAGCTGTACAGTGCAATCTTGGTCTGATTCACTCCACTGCCGCGCGCCCGCGGAAATAATTGCCGAACGACGAAGACCGCCACAAGCGCGCCCGCTGCGGGACTCAGCAATCGCCCAAACCGAAACCTGCCCGAAAGCGCCCCGAGCGAACTCCAGCTGATCAAATCAATGGTTATGTGAAAAAGCACCACCAGCACGCCTGAGAACGCTCCGATAAAGAGCGCTAAAAGCATGAACCGCTGTGTCTCCGACAGGTGTAGATGACCGAGGGTCGTTTGCCACAATCGGCCGTATCGCGCCTGGAACGATTGGTTTCGCGCTGCGCTGCCCGTTGTTGCAGACTCGCTCATGATTGAATCGTCCGGAGAGCCGCATCGATGGCCCGGTCGGAAATCGCAGTCTGTGGGCAGAACAAAGCTCTGTCATTCCATAGCTGCTGGCTCATAGTCTCCAGCTCTAAATTGAGGTCCTCTCCTACGCTCTGCTTTGCCTCCAGCAGTTTTCTGGCCTCATCCAGTCTCGGCTGAAGGTTGGCGCCGACGCTACAAGCCCCAAAATCCGCCAGCACGCGCCGCAGCAGATTACCGCTTCTCCGAAATCGTTCCGCGGACGTGATGTCCGGCAAACCAGGATCTATGTCGATTACCGAATTCGTCAATTCCAGCTCGCTGCCGATTTGCGAATCCTTCGGCGCCAACCGCTGCGCGCGCTGGTATTCATGCCGGGCGGCCACAAAGTCGCCCATCGCAAAATACACCTCTGCTAATCCCTTGTGCGCTTGTGGGTCCTGGGGCGTATCCCGAACCAGACCACGAAAGACCTGCGAGGCTTCTGACGCCGCTCCATAGCTTAAGAGCAGAAATCCTACCCTCGATCTTATTTTCGGGTCTGGTGGCGCGTTCGCGTACAGTTGCATCAGCTCACCCACTGCTTCGTTTCGCCGTCCGACTTGTCCTAAGAGGCTGACCAGTTCCCACCGTGCCCGGCGTCTCTCCCTCGCCTCATCGCCCGGCCAGTATTCGTATACCGCCCGGTGATAGTAGTCGATTGCCTGCTGGGTTCGATGCCGCCGCGCCGCGATTTCTGCGAGCATTACATTCAACGTTCCGTTTGTTGGGTCGTCTTGCAACAGTTGCTCTAAATGCGTCTGCGCCTCGTTCAAACGCCCGGCCGCAATCAGGGCAGCTCCCAGCGAGACCCGGTACTCCGTCTTATCTGGTGAGAACAGAAGAGCCTTCCGAAATTCCTCCGCTGCGTCCCCGGGTTTGCCGCTCTCACGCAGCGCTTGTCCCCGCCGGTAATGCATTTCACCGAAGGAGTTCCGCTCCTGGCGGTAAAAGGATGTTGCAAACCCCGTAAAGACGAGCGCTCCTATTAACAGGGCGAACACAAAAGCTGCGGCTCGGAGAGTATGGTGCGCTAAGAAACACCGGACTACTACCAGCATAAGAAACGGGCAAAAGTGCAAACGGCCCCGCGGCTTGAGCCGCCATACAATGCAGGAACTGGCTATCCCTTCGGGCGGTGCGCCTGACCCCCGGGTCCGTTTTGCGTGAAGTTCCCCAAACCTTAGCCGTACTTGGTTAGGTGTTGCTGCCCGCCAAACTGACCCTGCTACAGAACGTGGAATGAACTGCCGAAGAGGATGCAGAGGCCGGCAGCCAAGCTGCGCTTGGTCATTCAATGAAAAGTACCTCCGCTGACCCTGTTAACCCCCAGCAATCTGTGTTGCCGGCGATCACTTGGAACCCGATCTCTTCCGGAGAGTTTTTGCGGCACGCCACGAACTTGCAAGACAACCAGCTCGACGTAGACGACGATTGCGTCGCTTACGAGGGCTTCCGTCCCTACAGCCTGTCTCAATCTGTCGGTCTCATCGACCGTGTATGTACCGAAACTGAGGTCCTGCATTACATGCTGCAGGCCGAAGCCACTCGGCAGGAGCTTGAGCGCTCTACCAATGACTTGAAACAGCTCATGGAGCAGTCCGCCCGAGCGGCGCGCGAGGCGCAGAGCGCCGCCCGCGGCAAAAGCGACTTCCTCGCCATGATGAGCCATGAGATCCGCACGCCCTTAAACGGCATCATCGGCATGACATCTGTCCTGTTATCGAGAGATCTGGGCGCCCAGGAACGTGACTGTGTCGAGACCATCCGTAGTTCCGGCGAAGCATTGCTGGCCATCATCGACGATCTGCTCGATTTCTCCAAGGTCGAAGCCGGTCGGCTCGAATTGGAATATGCCGACTTCCATCCCGCCGACGTCATCAATCAGGCCGTGCAAATCGTAAGAGGTGCGGCAGCTTCAAAGGCGCTCAGCGCTGAGAATCGAAATCCACCCCTCTTTCCCCGCAGTCGTTCGGGGCGACATGGTCCGTCTTCGTCAGGTGCTGCTGAATCTCCTCGGTAACGCGGTGAAATTCTCCGCTGCCGGTACCGTCAAGCTCGAGGCCGATCTGCTTTCAAGCACCGCCAACGGCTTCGAAGTGCGCTTTTCCGTAACCGACAATGGCATAGGAATCTCTGAGGAGCAACAGACTAGGCTTTTTCAACCGTTTACCCAGGCGAGTGCCTCTACCGCCAGAAAATATGGCGGCACGGGCCTCGGTCTCGCCATCTGCAAGCAAATCGTGGATCTTATGGGCGGGAATATTGGCGTCCAAAGCCGTCCTGGTGAAGGGTCGACCTTTTGGTTTACAGCGAAAGTGCTTCGCCCTGCAGGCGATCTTCCCCGGGCGAAGCCCCTCGCGCTCGAACGCTCCGCCGCCGCACCGATTACCAAAGACTTTCGGATACTGCTCGTCGAAGACAACCCCCTCAATCAGAAAGTCGCCCTCATTATGTTGGAAAAGCTAGGCTATAAAGCCGACGTGGCGAATGACGGCCGGGATGCGATCCGCGCCCTGGCGCAAAATCGTTACGACCTGGTTCTCATGGACTGTCGCATGCCCGAGATGGATGGCTTCGAAGCCACACGGCGCATTCGCGCCACCCCCGGCCGCGGCACGCAAGTTCCTATTATTGCCATGACCGCCGGTGCTTATTCAAAGGATCGCGAAGCCTGCCTCGCCGCCGGCATGACCGACTACCTCGCCAAGCCCGTCCGCGAACTCCAGCTCAAAACCAAGCTCGATCACTGGCTCTCCGGTACCGGCCGCCAACTCGGATAACCCCCGACAAGCCCAGCGCCTGCTAAAATCAGCGGGTGTCTGCACCCGCCCCCGTGCTGTCTTCTAGCGCAACGCACCTCAAACAGTTGATCCGTGAAGTGCCTGATTTCCCTAAGCCGGGCATCAACTTCTACGACATCACTACCTTGTTAAAGGATAAACGAGGCTTTCGGGAGACCATCGACGCCCTGCAGAACCATTACCGGAACGTCCCGATCGATGTCGTCGTCGGCATTGAAGCTCGCGGGTATTTTTTCGCCCCCGCCATGGCCCACGCTCTCGGTGCTGGCTTCGTTCCGGTCCGCAAGCCGAAAAAATTGCCCCATACGGTCCGCAGCGTCGAGTACGAACTGGAATACGGGACCGATCAGCTCGAAATCCACGCCGACGCCATCGAGCCCGGCCAGAACGTCCTCATCATCGACGACGTCCTCGCGACCGGCGGCACTGCCTCGGCCGTCGCGCGCCTCGTGCAGCAGCTCGAAGGCAAAATCGCAGGGCTTGGCTTCGTAATTGAACTCACGTTCCTCAACGGGCGCCAAAAACTGGACGGCCACGACGTCTTCGCACTCCTGCAGTATTAGGCCGTGCGCGCTACCGTTCCCTCGTTCGCCAAGCTCAATCTCGATCTCCGGGTTCTCCATAAACGGCCCGACGGATACCACGAACTCCGTACCGTCTTTCAGACCATCAGCCTGAAAGACACGCTGTCCATCGACTTCGATTTTGCGAAACGAACCCAAATCGACCTAAGTAGTTCTATCGACATAGAGGACAATCTGGTAGTTCGTTCGGCAAAAACGGTCCTCGACCACCTCAAAGTCACAGCTTGGGTTCGTTTCGTACTGCGCAAGCAGATTCCCATGGGTGCCGGCCTCGGCGGCGGCTCCAGCAATGCGGCTGCGGTGCTGGCCGCCCTCCCTGCGTTGGCCGGCAAACGGATCCCTCTCCCCGAGTTAGTTCGTTTGGCAGAATCGCTTGGTAGCGACGTTCCGTTCTTCCTTCACGGCGGCACCGCGTTGGGCTTGGGCCGGGGCACAGAGCTGTATCCGCTTCCGGATCAACCCGCGCACCCCGCCGTGGTCGTCTCGACCGGCATCCACGTGTCGACTGCCGAAGCGTATCGAGGGCTAAACCGGTGTGTTACAAGTGCGTTGACTTCGGGGGACAACTCCCCTATGCTGAGAGAGTTTCAGACGATCGCCTGGGGCTTGGCTGACCCCGATTTGGCTTGTTCAAATCTGGGCCGCCTGCCGTTACAAAACGATTTTGAGGAAGCTGTTTTCGCCATTCATCCAGAACTGCCAGCCGCCTTGCGAAAGCTCCGGCGCTGGGGCGCTAAACCGGCCTTGATGACGGGGAGCGGTTCGGCTTTGTTTGGGATCTTTGGAACAGTTGAGAAAGCTGAACAGGCAGCTGCCAGGTTCCCGGCAGGCACGGCTTTTCCAGTTCGTTTCGTAACGCGGGGTCAGTGTAGAAAGCTTTGGCGTCGTGCCTTGGGCCCGGCTGCCCAGGCGAGCTGTTTTGCCGAATAACCCTGTTTTGCCGGGTAACCAAGGAGAAGGGATGGCAGCGCCTAAAGCGGTTCGAGCTTTGTTCACCGAATACAAGATCTTCAGCGGGACCGCTAACCCGGCGCTCACCCGCGAGATCTGCGACGCCCTTGGCGTACCGGTCGGTTGCGCGATGATCAAGCGTTTTGCCGACGGCGAGACCCACCTGCAAATCCAGGAGAACGTACGCGGAGCGGACGTCTTCGTGGTCCAGCCCACTTGTACCCCAGTCGATCATCACCTGATGGAATTACTCTTGATGATCGATGCATTTAAGCGCGCCAGTGCGGAACGGATCACGGCAGTGTTACCCTATTATGGGTATGCGCGGCAGGACCGGAAGGATCGGCCGCGAATGCCGATCTCCGCGAAAGTTGTCGCCAGCCTGCTTGAAATCGCAGGGGCGAACCGGGTTCTGGCTCTCGATCTGCACGCCGCTCAGATTCAGGGTTTTTTCGATATTCCCGTCGATCACCTGTTTTCCGCGCCAGTGATGGTCGAGTACTTCAAGGGCCGCTACGATCCGAAAGATCTGATTGTGGTCTCACCCGATGCGGGTGGCGTGGAGCGCGCCCGATCGTTTGCCAAACGGCTGAATGCGCCGCTGGCAATTATCGATAAGCGTCGGACGGATGCGAACGTCGCCGAGGTGATGAACATCATCGGTGAGGTTCGCGGAAAACATTGTTTGATGGTGGATGATCTGGTCGATACGGCAGGGACTCTGGTGAAGGGCGTCGAAGCTCTTCTCGAGCACGGCGCAACGGGCGTAACAGCGTGTGCAACGCATGCTGTCCTGTCAGGCCCGGCGGTTGAGCGGATCGCCGCTTCAGCGCTGGAGGAACTGGTGGTAACGAATTCCATCCCCCTCACTGACGAGGCGAAGGCTACCGGTAAGATCCGGGTGCTGTCGGTAGGGCCATTGTTGGCCAGGGCAATTCAGTCGATCCACGAAGGTGGCTCGATCAGCACGTTATTTATCTAAGCGGTATTGATTTGAAGTTGTAAGCATGAGGCTGAGGTTGTAGTAAGTATGAGGAAAGACATGACGGTCACCGCGGAATCCAGGGATTCGCGCGGCAAAAATGAAGCGCGGCGTCTGCGCGCCCACGGCGCCATGCCGGCGGTTGTGTACGGCGGCCCCTCGGGGGCAACGGCAGTAGCGGTGAACCCGAAAGAGGTGACGCGCATTCTGAATAGCAAGACCGGCCACAACACGATCTTTAATCTCAGCGTGACCGGTAAGGAAGAAACGCCGGTCATGATCGTCGATTGGCAGTACGATCCGATCAAGGATTCGCTGCTGCACGTCGACTTGAAGCGGATCGACTTGAGCCAACGCATCACCGTGAACGTTCCCGTGGTCACGCACGGCGATCCCAAAGGCGTCAAGCTGCAGGGCGGTATACACGAAGTCGTTACCCGTGAGATTCAGATCGAGTGCTTACCGGATGAAATTCCCGAGCAGTTTGTGGTGGATGTCTCGGAGCTGATGATCGGCCAGAGCATCCGCGTTTCCGAGATTCCGATGAGCGGCTCCATGAAGCTGGTGAGCACCGCGGACGCTCTGGTTTCGCACGTTGTCTCCCTGAAGGCTGAAGAACCGACAACTGCGGAGGCGGCTGCAACGCCTGCTGCGGCCGAGCCTGAAGTTATCAAGAAGGGCAAGAAAGAAGAAGAGGGCGGGGCGGAACCGGCTGCTCCCAAAAAGAAGTAAGGAAACAGCCGTTCGGTGTCTGATTTCGCGCGGCTGCCCGAACGGCGTACTTTTTGTATTGCGGGACTCGGCAACCCTGGTAGGCGGTATGCGGCAACACCCCACAATATGGGGTTCTTCGTTATCGAGGAATTGGGGCGCCGCCATAAGATACACGTCATCAGAGATGAAGGTGGCGTCTTGTCAGGCAGCGGTCGCATCGGGGACAACGAAGTTGTTCTGATGAAACCGCAGCTGTACATGAATCAATCGGGCGCGGGGCTGAAACCGGCGCTGAAAGCCCGCCGGTTAACGCACCGCGATTTGATTGTTGTTTACGATGAGCTGGATCTTCCTTGGACCGCGCTCCGGATCAAGAGGGACGGCTCGGCGGCTGGACATAACGGTGTCAAGTCGATCATCGCTGCGCTCGATACGGATTCTTTTACCCGGGTGCGGGTCGGCATACGCCCGGACCATCCGATCGACCCAGCGGAATATGTTCTTGCTCCCATCGAGCGGGAATTGCAGCAGAACGTGGATGAGATGGTGTCGTATGCCGCTGATGCCGTCGAGTCCATAGTTGCCGAAGGCGCCGTTACGGCCATGACGAAATTTAATCGTCGCGCCCAAGGCATTAAAGAAGAGGATGAATGAGGATTTACGAAGAGTTGTTCATCGTTCGACCGGACGCCACCGATGAAGAAGTGGACCCGATCGTCGATCAGGTTAAGAACGTGATTACCCACGGTGGTGGCACGGTCGACAAAACGGAAAAGTGGGGAGTTCGCAAACTCGCCTACCGCGTGATGAAGTACAACGAGGGGCAGTACATCTTGGTCCAGTTCACGGCCAAGCCCGAGACCGTGAAAGAGATTGAGCGCCGTCTCCGCGTGGCGGATTCTGTCCTGAAATTCCTGACAGTGCGCATTGATGAGAAGCTGAAGCGCATTGAAAAGCGCAAGAAAGCGCGTGAAAAACGAGCAGCTCGCAAGCCCGCTCCGGCGCCTGCTCCAGCCGCTGCTGGCCCGCTGTTTCCGAGTGAACCCGGCTCTGCCGTTCCCGGCGCTCCGACTCCAGGCGCTCCTGCCCCTGCAGGTGCACCTGCTGTCCACCCCGCAGCGCCCGCTCCTGCACCTCCGGCGCCTGCTGCAAGTGCAGAGCAGGCTGAATAATTGAGCGAGGAATAGGAAAAGATCATGCCAGAACAAAGAGGCGGCCGTCCTATCGCGGCTTCACAACGTCCCACGGGTGGCGACAAGGCCATCGCAACGGGCAAGAAACAATACTTCCGGCGCAAGAAGGTTTGCCGGTTCTGCGTTGACAAGGTCGACGACATCAACTACAAAGATTCAAAACTACTCATGAGCTTCATTTCCGAGCGCGGCAAGATCACTCCTCGCCGCATCTCCGGCGTTTGCACGCCGCATCAGAAGCGTTTGAGCGAGGCCATCAAGCAGGCCCGCAACATCGCTCTCGTCCCATTCGCATCCAGAGTCTAAGCAGGAAGAAAATCATGGAAGTCATTCTCAGAGAAGATGTCGAGAAAGTCGGCGCGCGTGGAGCCGTCGTAAAGGTAGCTGACGGTTACGCGCGCAATTTCCTGCTGCCCAAGCGCCTGGCGGTTGCCGCCACGGAAGCGAATCGCAAGATCGTGGATCAGGAACGTGACGCCTACGTGCGCCGCGAAGCCAAAGTCCAATCGGACGCGCAGTCGTTGGCGCAATTGATGGCCAACATCACACTGACCTTCCGTCACCGCGTGGGCGAGAACGATCAGCTCTTCGGTTCGGTCACCGCCAAGGACATCGCCGACGCGCTCGAAGCTCAGAAGTTTCACATCGAGCGTCGCCGCGTGCAGCTCGAAGAGCCGATCCGCACGCTGGGCGAGCACGAAGTGACGCTGCGCCTGCATCGCGATGTGACCGTCCCCATCAAAGTCGTGGTTGAGCCCGAGGCGTAATTCGCCTTGTTTCTCGATCCTGACAAGCTTCTCGATGCCAGTCCGGCCGAGATTCTGGACGCGGCTGCCCGCGGCCACCTCGGCTTGGACCACCGCTTTGTTCATGCACTCCTGGACCGCCGGGAAGCAGCACTACCGGCAGTGGTCGAGGCTGCCAAACGGGACCGCGCCGCCGATACCGTAGACCTTACGCCTGAGTTCATCGCGCTCTTCCGCTACTGGAAAACGCCGGAGAGCGTTCCATTCTTCGTCAGCTATATCAAGGAAGATCCGGAGCAGGTGCCGGACGAAGCGGTCGAGGCTCTGGTTGAAGTTGGCAAGCCGGCCCTCGGCCCATTGCTTGAGCTGTATGACGAGCTCGACGAATCGGACAGCGGAGAGGTCGCGTTCGTTCTTGCGCACCTTCGCGTAAGAGACGAACGAATTCTCAAGCTTCTCCTCGACCGGCTGGAATACGACCTTTCCGATACCGCGCTGTTGTTGAGCATCTATGGAGATCCAGCGGCGATTCCTGCTCTAGAAAATGCCGCCGCAAGCTTAGACAAAAGCGATACGGAACTCAGAAAAGAACTCGCCGATGCTTTGCAGCACACTCAAAGAACGCATCGCAGGGCGGCGAAGCCGAAGAGCCGAGCGAGCCGTTCGATATCTGGGACCTCTATCCCGAACGCGCCGATCCGCCTATCGACTTGCTCGAGCGAGGACGAGCGGACCGAAGTCTTAGATCACCCGGTTGCGTCGGTTCGCGCTGCGGCTGCCGCCTCTTTTTTCAATCACGAACTGGAAGCCGACGACCGCCGCAAGCTTCTCAAGCTGGCCCAGCACGATTCGTCTGCCGAGGTTCGCGCACGTGCCTGGGAAGCGCTGATGGGTTCCACCGAAGAGACTGAAGTTGTGGAGGCGATGCTGGCCGCCATGCGAAAAGAACTGCCGGTCGAAGAGCGCGGCGGCCTGCTGGTTGGCCTCGCGCCTGAAGCCGATCGCAATGAAGTCCGCAAAGCCGTCATCGAGCTGTATGACATTCCCGGAGGGCGCGCCAAAGCGCTTGAGTCGATGTGGCGTTCCGTCCATCCGAGCTTCCGCGATTATTTCGCGAAGCACCTGGACGATGCGGACCTCGAAGTCCGCCGCGGCGCTATTTGGGGCGTCGGCTACTACGGCGTGCGTAGCGAGATTGAGCGCGTCCGCAAGCTCTTCGATCACGAAGAACTTCGTTCCGACGCCCTCTTCGCCTATGCCCTCGCCATCCCTGCCGAAGTTTCACGGGGTCGCATGAAAGGCTTGCTCGCTCGGATTGAAAAAGACGCTAATGGTCTTTCTGAAATGGAAGAAGAACTCGTTAAAGCCGCGCTCGATGAGCGCCTGATGCTCGCCGGTAAAGAGCCGGTTTTTCTGCAACAGGAAGACTAACCTTACCTCATTCCCGGGATGCTCCGCGCCTACCGGCAGGGTAGAGAATTAGGAGAGTTCCAATGCGGAATATAACCTACGCCTGGCGCACATTGCGCCGCAGCCCCATTTTTCTCGCGACCGCTGTTGTAACGCTCGGCTTGGGCGTCGGAGCAACCACTGCGATCTTTTCCCTCTTCTATCAGGTGCTGCTGGCGAACCTGCCGGTCTCGAGACCAGCCGAACTGGTGGTCTTTCACGACACCGGGGGCCTGAACGGCTATTCTTCGAGCGACAACTTCGAATCTGTCTTCTCTTACCCGATGTATTTGCATCTGCGGGACGGTTCTAACGGCGCCATGCAGGGACTCATCGCACGAGCGAGCGGCTCAGTCGATATCACGCGAAATGGTCAGGCCGATCGTGTGCAAGCGGAAACCGTGTCCGGCAATTTCTTTCAAGTGCTCGGAGTAAAGCCGTTTGCGGGCCGCCTGCTCACTCCCCAAGACGATACGGTTCGCGGTGGTAATGACGTTGCCGTGCTCGGCTACGCCTATTGGCAGCAACATTATGGGAGCGCCAACGTGATCGGCCACAAGATTCTGGTGAATGGTCATCCGATGGAGATCATAGGCATCGTAACGCCCCAATTCAGAAGCGTGCTATCCGGCCAAACACCAGAGATCTATGTTCCGATCTCGATGCGCGGCGTCACTAGCCCTGGTTTCACCGCATTCGACGATTCCTCCTGGCAATGGTTGACCGTCATTGGACGTCTTCGTCCGGGTCTCTCCAGAACTGCCGCACAGGCTGCGCTCAATCCGCTCTTTACATCGATCTTGCGCGATGAGCTTGACCAGAGAAAAGCGAACAGCCCGCATATGCGGCAGCGCATTTTATCCGTTCACTTGGAACTGCATCCTGCTCAGCAAGGTCTAAATCAACTCGAGCGCTCGTGGCGAAAGCCTCTGATGATCTTATTCGTAGCCGCCGGCGGCCTGCTACTGATCGCTTGCTCGAATCTCGCCAGTCTCTTCATGGTCAGGGCCGCAGCGCGGCAACGCGAGATTGCAGTGCGTCGTGCCGTGGGAGCCACGCGCACGCAAATTGTTTGGCAATTGTTCGCTGAAAGCGCGCTGCTGGCGTCCCTCGGCAGCATCCTCGGCGTTTTTTTGTCGCTGGCTCTGACGCGAAGTATCGTTCACATGCTGCCAGCCGATAGCGCTGGCGGCTGGGTCGGCAGCATTCTCAACTGGCAAATCCTGGCCTTTACTCTGGCTATCTCCTGCTTGTCGGGGATTGCGTTCGGAGTGTTTCCCGCTTGGCACGTGAGTGCGGAAAGCGCATCGTCGGTGCTCAAAAATTATGCGCGAGAAGCGAACTTGGGCGAGGCGCGCTGGAGGAAGGCGTTTGTTGTTGTCGAGATCGCGCTCTGCGTTCTGTTGCTTGCCGGGGCCGGATTGTTCATGAAGAGCTTCACGAAGCTTCTGCATCACAATCCCGGCTTCCATCCCGAAAATCTGTTGACGTTTACAGTGAACCCCGGTCTGACGGGCGAAACGATGGCGCAGGAAATGAATCTCTTCGCTCAAGTCCGCGAACGTGTATCGCAGTTGCCCGGCGTCAAGGCGGTTTCGTTTTGCCAATACGGACCGTTCTCAAACGATGACGCCTCCACGAACGTCACCGTTGAGGGTTACAAAGCCGGCGAAGATGAGAACACGGATGCCCGTATCAACGCAGCCGCGCCCGGCTATTTCCAAACTGTCGGAATTCCGCTTCTGCGCGGCCGTGAATTTACCGAAGCTGACACTCTCGCGAATCAGAAAGTTGCGATCGTGACCCAAGCCTTTGTTAGACGATTTCTTCATCGTCGGGATCCACTTGGAATTCATATGACCAAGGGCGCAGGCAACAAGATAAGGCTCGACACTCTTATCGTGGGTGTGATCCCGGACGCGCAAATGGCCAGCTTGCGCGAGGTTCCCGGACCGTACTATTACATTCCATACGCGCAGTCTGAGAAACCGAGTGACGTGGCGCAGCAAGCCGTTTTTCTGGTTCGCACCCGGAGTAACGACGCCGCTCTTCCGATGGCGGTGCGACAACTGGTGCACTCACTTGATTCCTCTCTGCCGGTCACGAACATGCAGCAGATGCAGGTGCAAATCGAAAATTCGGTGTACCAGGACCGTGCCGTTGCCGTGCTGACGAGCGCCTCTGGAGTACTCGCTTTATTGTTCGCGAGCTTAGCTCTTTACGGTGTTGTTGCGTATGCCGTCACGCGTCGCACTCCGGAAATCGGCATCCGCATGGCGCTCGGAGCAAACCGCGGTTCGGTGCTATCGCTCGTGTTGACCGAAATTTTGTGGATGGTTTCGATTGGCGCCACGATCGGCGTCATCGCGGGCTTGGTCATGAGCCGTGCGATCGCATCCCAGCTTTTCGGAGTGGAACCGATGGACGCGGGTATCTTCGCCGGCGGCCGTTGCATTACTTGTCGCTGTCGCACTCGCGGCGGGCGCCAGTCCGGCGATTCGAGCGACGCGAATCGATCCCATGCAGGCTTTGCGGACCGAATGATCGGCTCATCCGGCGAGATCGATGCCTAGCCCGATATCCGTCGTCTTGAAACGCCTAGTACTTATGGCGCAACTGAAACCATGATATAGTTCTCGCGATCTGCTACATGATTGAGACTTTGGAAGGAACTTGCTTGGGTTCCTTTCGGCGGCGTGTCCGCTCGGGAAGACTTGGAGGCCGCTTTGCCTGCTTGCTTTACATTGCTGCCGCGACCTTTCTCGTGCCCTTTCCCGGAGAATGTCAAACTACTTCACTCGCCTTTCGCCCAGTTGATGCGCAATACAGCGTTGCATTAGACCGTGCGATTTTGGTCTCGGGAAATCCGAACTTACTTCACGTTTACGATCTGGACTCAAATTCAGATCAGACAGTTGCGCTTCGCGATACCCCTTTGAACGTGTCCGTAAGTCCCGATGGACTGCACGCCGCGGTGGCGCATAACGCCTCCATTTCTTATGTAAATCTTCAATCTCTTGCAATCGAAAAGTCGTTTTCATTTGCCGTTGGAACGGGAACGCTCGTTTTGTCCAGCGAATACGTGTACGTCATGCCGCATTACGATGGCTCGCCTACTTCGATCAGTCTTGCGACGGGGCAGGCGATCACAGCAAGCACTACTTATTACGGCACCGGCGGGCGGCTCGATCCTGCTGTGAATGCCATCTACGTTAGCTGGGACTCAACGTATCCTTCGTTGTTGGCCAGATACAGCGTTACCGGCGACACATTATCGAATCAAGTTCAAGATGTAGACTTCGAGACGTATCGCCTGTGTGGCGACAATTGGTTTTCATCAGACGGTACGCGGATCTATAACGGTTGTGGAAACGTCTTCCACGCCTCGTCGAATCCCAACACCGATATGACCTTCCTGGGCCCGATTCCCGGTTTGACAAACATCCAGAGTCTCGCAATTTCAAATGCGATCCAAAGGATTGCTGCGATTCCTGAAGTGGTGCCCTATGTGATCTCACCCGACAGCGATGATGAAATCCGTCTGTATGAAGACAACCATTTCAATCCGGTTGGCCGTTTCGTCCTGCCGTCCTTTACCGTCAATGGGAATACGTATGTAGGGCATGGGCGATGGGTATTCTTCAATAACGCAGGATCGGCACTCTATTCTTTCGTCGAGGCTGACACTACCTCGGGGCTCGTCAACGATTTCGTGCTGCACAAGATTGCTATTGCGAACCCGATCTCATGCGCTGCTACGTTTGCAAGTTCGTCAGCATCTGCGCCGGGATCGGGGACGCCGGAATCGGTGGGGATCTCTGCTGGAACGGAGTGTACCTACACGGCGATTAGCAATGTGCCTTGGATTCAATTGGCTGCCGGATACTTCGGGTCCGGTAACAACACGCTCAGCTACGTGGTCAGGAGAAACCCGAGTTCTCAACCCAGATCAGGGACCATTTCGCTGGGTGGCCAGACGTTCACCGTGAATCAGGGTGCCGCGCCGCAGGGTGGACCTTCGGAGAATCTGAGTGTGCCGGTCGTGGTGGCGGATTACAGCAAAGGACTGAATAAGCTGGTGTTCGTCGCCAGCGCGCCCAATGAACTTCATGTCTATGATCCGGTCTCGCAAGTTGACCAGGTTGTATCGCTACCGGCTGTACCGATCTCGGTCTCCGTCCGGCCGGATGGCCTCTATGCGGCCGTGGGGCATGCCGGATGGATATCGTACGTGAACTTGCAGGGCCTAGCGGTCGAAAACATCTTTCCAATCACCGGTATTGTTTCGCAAATTGTACTTGCCGGTAATGGATACATCTACGGTTTGCTGGCCCCACCGCGGATGGTGTCCTTGCAGATTTCGAACGGGGACGTAAGCTCCTTAATCGATGACTCAGGGGGAACCTTCCCGCGTTTGCACCCTTCGGACAAGTATCTTTATGTGAGCGGACATTTTGCCGCTAAGTGGAATATACAGAACGGGCCCGCCGCTCTACTCTTTTGGGATCCAGCCCCACTCGGATTGCGGAAACATATGGCTGAGCGAAGGTGGCGACCGGATCTTTACGGCGTGCGGAACACTTTATCATGCTTCAGAGGATTCGAACGTCGATTTCACGGCAGATGGGAGTCTATCCGGAAACAGCGGGGGGATTATTTGGGCTGCAGATTCCGTCCAGCGACAACAAATCGCGGTGCTGACGCCCGAGGCGCTCGTGGGTGACATCGTCGAAACTCACTTGCAGTTCTATAGCGAGGCCACCCTCAGCCTAGTTAGCGATACCATCCTACCTCCCGTTTTATCGAACGGGACCACCGTCGAGGGAGACGGCCGATATGTTTTCTGGAACAGTTCGGAAACCAAGCTGGTCGGGATTGTGGAAGCGGAGGCGTCAGCGGGTTTAGCGACACCAGACTCAGTCTTTCTGGCCAGCTTTCCGTCGCCGGGTTCAAATTGTCCTTCCTCGCTCAGCGCGAATGCTGCCTCGCTTGCAGCAGCGGGCGGCAAGTTGAACGTTACGCTCACAGTAGGCGCCGGATGTGACTGGACAGCATCTTCCAGCGCTTCTTGGGTGACAATCACCAGTACGGTATCCGGTTCGGGATCGGGAACGGTCGGCCTAACGGTTCAGCCGAATTCTTCTGAGGCGCCGCGAATGGCGAGCGTAAGTATTGCTGGACAGTCGTTGACGATAACTGAAGCCGCCGCTAGCTCCTGCACATATGTCACCAACCCCGCATCTGCCGTCGTGGATAACAACGGGGGAACCGGATCATTCGAGGTTTTAGGACCAGCAAGTTGCCGCTGGACCGCGGTAAGCAGCGCTCCCTGGGTGACGATAACCGGAAATTCGTCCGGAGATGGCGACGGGATCATCTCGTATACAGTTCCTTATTACCTGGGCCCTTCCAGACTGACGACAATCTCGATCGCCGGTCAGTTATTCACCATCACCCAAACGGGCGTTGATGCTCCATATAACGCCTTGCAGTTTGTACCCGTCACTCCGTGCCGCGTGCTCGATACTCGAAACACTAATGGGCCGTTCGGTGGCCCGTACGTAAGCGCAAACACATCGCGCGACTTTGCCATTCCATCCAGCGCGTGTAACATACCGGCAACGGCGGGAGCTTATGCCCTAAACATCACCGTAGTTCCAAAAACAGAGTTGAACTATTTAACTGTCTGGGCCACTGGGCAGCCGCAACCTAACGTTTCAGTCCTGAACTCCTATGATGGGCGTATTAAGGCCGCTTCGGCGATTATCGCGGCCGGCGTCCAAAACAACGGCGCTGTGAGCTTTTTTGCGACTAACGATACAGATCTAATTGTTGATATCAGCGGTTATTTCACTGCCGAAAACAATCCGGGATCGGCAGCCTTGATGTTTTATCCGCTCGCTCCTTGCCGAATAGCAGATACTCGACAGAGTGGAGGCTCCCTGGGCGGACGTACATTAGCCGCAGGGGAAAGCCGCGCCTTTGCCGTCCAATCCACTGAGTGCGGCGTTCCAGCGACGGCTCAGGCCTACGCCTTGAACCTGACAGCCGTTCCACAGGGACCGCTCGCGTACATGACAGCTTGGCCGGCGGGTCAGGCACAGCCGTTAGTTTCGGTCCTGAATGCGCCGACGGGAACCGTCACTGCGAACGCCGCGATCGTGCCGGCGGGCACGAATGGTGATGTCTCGATATTCACGACGAACAAAACGGATTTAGTCTTAGATATTCAAGGGTATTTCGCACGGTGGGACGGGACCGGATATTCCTACTTTCCAGCGATTCCATGCCGCATTCTCGATACACGTATGCCAGCCGGATCTCCTGCGGTTTCCGGGACTATCGAGGTGAATCTCAATGCAGGAGTTTGCAACGTAGATGTGAATGCTTCCGCTTTCGCGCTGAACGCAACAGTAGTACCTCCAGGGCCTCTTCCTTATCTGACATTGTGGAGCGCAGCACAACCTCAGCCCCTAGCATCAAATCTGAACGCGCTAGACGGGGCAGTGACATCGAATCTGTCAATCGTGCCCGCAGAGAACGTTTCAATTCAGGCGTTCACGCCGGCGCCTACTTATCTGATTCTCGATCTTTTCGGCTACTTCTCGAATTTGTAAGTGCCAAAGCCGGAGTCTGTTACCCTGCACTAGGCGTGAATCGTAAGCTGCTGCTGCTCTTTGTTTCTATAGCGGTAATCAAAGCTCTTCTGCTAATTGCAGATCATCAGCCCTCGTTCTTCTTCGGGGATTCTACATCCTACTTGGCCACGGCGCTCGCCAACATTATTCCCTACGATCGGAGTTTTCTCTACGGCTTCTTGCTACGGCCCTTGGTCGGGTTCCGCTCTCTGGTACCTGTATTGTTCGCACAGGCCGCGCTCTCGTGCATCGCCTCCTGGATTGTGGGGCTCTTGCTAATGCATTACTTCCGCACTTCATTCCGGCTGGCGGCCTGCTGCGCAATCGCGTGCGCGATTGAACCGCTGCAACTCATGTCGGAGCGCTTCATTATGACCGAGACCGTGGCTACGTTCGGGTTCGCCGTTTATTTCTGGGCCTGCTGCCGTTATCTCAAGACGGGCAGCCTGTTAGTGCTGGCGGCCAGTGAAATTGCAGGCGTTTTCATTGTTGGCATTCGCTATAGCTTTCTACCCGTACTCGTCGTGCTCTCGCTCCTGGTACCTTTGCTTTCCCCAGCAGCGTTCGGTGTTTGGCAAAGGCGTTCGAAGCCGTCGGATGCCCGCTTTCTGTCGCGGTGCATTTGCTGACGGCGGTGCTGCTCACACAGGCGCTTCTCTTCGGTTATCGCCACTGGTATGGACATCTGGCGCACGAACCGGCGGAGTATCTCTCTCGCGATGGATTTTTTCTGGCAGCGGATATGGCCCCGATCATCAAGCCGGTTGACTTTCCTGTTGCCGGCAAACGAGCTCAGGTGTTCGGAAGTTTGCGCTTTCCGCTGAGCGATCCTGATGCGCGCAGGGTCCAGCGTTGGGTGGAGGGCGGTATTTGCCAGGCGATCCTGCACAGCGCGGACAACAACGAAGATGAGGCCAACCGGTTGGCGAGGAAGACGGCGCTCCGAGCCATCAAGCGCAATCCGCTGGGGCTTCTGAAATTGGGCGCTTTGACCTATTGGGAATTCTTCCGTTACGACCAGCTCAAGTGGGCGCTTGAACTCAACCAAGGCCAGTTCGTCGATCCCGTATCCCAACGACGTACACTTCATACGGAACAGCTTCGGCATAGACACGTCACATCGCAGGTTCAATTCGCTTACCAAGCGCTGGGAGAGCATCGCAGCGCCCTGGTGCTGGCTTTTGGTGATCCTGCCGCCTATTTATTCTGTTTACCTTGCGACACAGTGGCGGCGTACACTGGCGGTTGAAGTGGTGTGTGCGATCTGTTCGCTCATCTTTCTGGCTACTGCGGTGGTCCCGACGGAGTTCCCGAATCCGCGCTACCTGACGCCGCTGGCCTGGCTCTCGTTCGTGATGATCGGATCAATGTCGCACAAGGCTTTCGAACGCGGCTAATCGTAGCGCAGCGCGACCATCGGGTCTACTCGCATAGCCCGCCGCGCGGGAATGTAGCAGGCCAAGAGCGCTACGGTGGTCAGGAGCGCAGTCACAGCGCTGTAGGTCAACGGGTCCGTTGGGCTGATAACGATGAAGTTTTCCACTACTCCTGCAGCGGCAACGGTCGCGGCCAAACCGAGCACGAGACCGATCCCCACGATCAACAAACCGCGAGAGAACATCATCCGAAGAATGCTTACGGGGTGTGCTCCAAGAGCCATACGCAAGCCGATTTCATGGGTTTGCTGGCTCGCTGCATAGGAGATAACGCCGTACACTCCGACGACCGCGAGAATCAATCCGACCAGGCCCAATGCTCCCGCGAGGCATGCGCCGATCTGAAAGATGAGCAGCCCATTGAGCGTATAGAGAGCATCAGTCATAGTCTGCACATCGAACACGGGCAGGTCCGGAGCGAGCACGTGGAGAGTTCTTTCGATTTCGGGGACAATGGTTTTCGGATCGCCAGCGGTGCGGACCTGCAGAGTCTCGAACGAATTGTTGGTGTAATGCTGAGCGAGTGGCACATAGAAGAAGGATGTTCTTCTGCCCCTCGGCGTTTGTTTCGTGTTGTTCACCACGCCAACGATCCGCAAAGGGTGTGCCGGCTCACCGAGCATGTGAAATTCACGTCCCATTGGATCCTGGTTGTGCCAAAGTTCGTTTGCCATCCCTTGGCTGATAACGGCTGTAAAGGTAGCATCCGGTTTATCGGCGTCTGTGAAAGCGCGTCCGCGCAACAGTTTAATCCCCATGGTGTCGAAATAACCCGGAGTGATCACGTCGTAGGAGATGGTATGGCGTGTCTCCTTGCCTGGAATAGTTACATCATCAGCAGAGTTGATGTAGCCCATCGGCACGTTGGCTGCGAGGCTCGCTGACTGCACGCCCGGCAGTGCCCGGACGTTCTCCAATACTTTCCGGTAGAAGGCTTGTCCCTGCGCTTCGGTGTATCCGATCTCGGATGGATCCATATCGAAGTTCACAACGTGATGAGGGTCGAAGCCTAAACTGATCCGCTGCGCTTCGGCGAGACTGCGCGTGAACAGACCGGCAATGATTAGCAGTGCCAAAGAGGCGGCGACCTGAGCGGAAACAAGTGCGTTCCGCAGCCGATGATGGCCCCCGACAGATCCTCGGCCGCCTTGCTGCAAGATCTCGTTCACATTGGCCTTGGAAGCGCGCAAAGCCGGAACCACTCCAACCAGGAGCCCGGCGAGAAGCGCAGCGCCGAATGCGTATCCGAAGACACGCCAATCGAAAGCGAAATCGAGGCGGAGCGGCAGGTCCGTTCCAAGGGGAACCGAGCTAAGCGAAAGACTTGCGACAAAACCGAGCAAAATGCCGAAGGCGCCGCCGATGAAACCCAGCAGCAGGCTTTCCGTGAGGAGTTGGCGAATGAGAGTCTTGCGAGCCGCGCCGAGAGCCACGCGAATGGCCATCTCGCGCTGCCGGATGGTCGCTCGGACCAGCAAGATATTGGCGACGTTCACGCACGCCAGCAGAAGCACGACCGCGGAGAGCGCAAGGAACAGAGCCGAAATGATCAGAACGCTACTGCCCGAATCCGGTCCGGGGCGCGAGCGCAGCTCGGGAAATACCTCGAGCGTGAGATCTTTGTCGCTTTCGGGATGATCGTGGGCGATTCGCGAAGCGACGACGTTCAGTTGCGCTTGTGCCTGCGCCAGACGTTGGTCAGGGCGAAGACGCGCGAAGACGGTCACGTTCCGGAAGGTGCGATTCGCCAGAAAATCGGACGGAAGACCTTCCGTAACCGCCATTCCAAGAGGAACGTAGGCCTGCATGTTGCCCAAAGTGAATACGCCGCGAAAACCCTTCGGCGCAACGCCGATGACGCTGGTGGGATGGCCGTTCAACAATACTTTTTGCCCGATTATGCTCGTCGCACCTTGGAATCGGGTCTGCCAATAGTCATAACCCAGCACGATCCCTGGACCTGTGCCGCTCGTCTCGCCTTCCCCGGGGCGCATGAAGCTACCTAGAACCGGCTGAATACCGAGCGCGGAGAAGAAGTTTCCTGTTACGTAAGACGTCACGACGCGCTCCGCTCTGCCATTTACACTTAGGCCGTCAAGCCCGAGCTGATACCCGAACACGTCGGAAAAGGAGCGAGCCGTGCTCGCACGAATGTCCCGCAGCTCAGGGTAAGAAAAGTTGCTGTTCAGCGCTCCGTGCTTCTGCCGGAAAGCAAGCATGGTAATTTGCTGGGGGTTATTGACGGGCAGCGGCCGAAAGAGCATCGAGTTCACGACGCTAAACACTGCCGTATTCGCGCCAATGCCAAGCGCAAGCGTCAGAATGCAAACCGCCGCAAACCCCGGATTCTTCAGCAGTACTCGGGCGCAGTAGCGGATTTCCTGCCACAGATTTTGCAAAGAGGAACCCTCGTTATCCAGTCCCTTGTTGCATCTAAGGGGCCGAATGTTTACGGTGCCGGCGCCTTCCTGAGGGGTGTTTGAGGTTCGGCTCTGCACCACGGACCGTCCGGTCATGGGACAGTTCGAGGCACAATCGAACAAGACATGCTGATTCTGGCTTCCGCTTCGCCGCGCCGACACGAACTTCTCCAAGCGGCGGGCCTTGAACATGTCGTTCGTCCTACGTACATCCCCGAGGTCCGTCAGGCCGGCGAAGTGGCCACCGCGTTCGTCCAGCGAGTTGCCGAAGAGAAAGCACAAGCGGCA
This sequence comes from uncultured Acidobacteriaceae bacterium, assembly GCA_963849445.1. Classification (GTDB taxonomy): domain Bacteria; phylum Acidobacteriota; class Terriglobia; order Bryobacterales; family Bryobacteraceae; genus Bog-105. The sequence continues at coordinate 169,641 of CAWKHS010000020.1, forward strand.
CAGCGTGAGCAGCACGATATCGTGCTGGCAGCCGACACTGTGGTTTCGGTGGATAACGAAGTCTTGGGCAAACCTCTCGATGACCCGAACGCCGCCCAAATGTTGCGTCTATTATCAGGACGCGAACATTGGGTCCATACGGGAATTTGTATCTTGTCCAACAAACGAACCATAGTCGATCTTGCCAGTACCAAAGTTTTCTTTCTGCCGCTTACTGAGGACGAGATTCAGGAGTACACTCGGAGCGGGGAGCCAAGAGACAAGGCGGGAGCGTACGCGATCCAGGGACGTGCCTCGAAATTTGTGTATGCGATCGAGGGGTGCTATCAAAACGTGGTAGGTTTACCCGTTTCGCTCGTCTATCGTCATTTGAAGTCTCTATGAGGCAGTTGTTGTTTGCAGCCGCGTTGGCTGCATGCGCTTTGCCGGCGCTGCGGGCGCAGGCGCAAACGGCCAACTGGCGGAACGAGGGCGTTTTATACCTCGATCACTCGCTGAACGCCCGTCTGCATCCTGTTCCTGTCGAAGCAGTTCATCTTGGGGACGGGTTCTGGAGTTCGCGGCGTTGGGTGACGACCGAGCACAGTTTGCCCACGCTGCTGCAGTTGCTCGAAGAACACGGCGTGGTCGATAACTTTCGCCGTCTCTCGGGCCGAAAGAACGTGCCGCGGAAAGGTCCGCTCTATACCGATTCCGACCTGTACAAGTGGATTGAGGCGGCGTCTTGGGCGATCGCATCGAACGAAACCCCGGATCTTGACAAGCAAAAGTTCCGCACTGAGATCGATTCCCTCACGTCGGACATTGTCGCGGCGCAGGACCCGACTGGCTACCTGGATACCTACTATGTGGGTGACAAAGCCCACCTTCGCTTCACGGAACTGACGCGCTCGCATGAGGATTACTGCCTGGGCCATCTGATCCAGGCAGGGATCGCGTATTACCGCGCCACTGGTACCCGGACTTTGCTCGATGCAGGGATCCGCTTCGCCGATTACGTAATCGACAATTTCGGTCCATCTAAGCGGCCATTCGTTACGGGGCATCCGGAACTGGAGATGGCGCTGGTAGAGCTCTACCGTACGACAGGGCAACCAAAATACCTGGAATTCACACGCTATTTGTTTAGCGGAGTAGAGCGGGACCGGCTCAAACTGAAGGATTCCGACACTCGGTACATGTTCAGCGGTAGCCCTTTTACCGCACGCACTTCTTTTGAGGGACACGCGGTCCGTGCATTGTACGCGGCCTCCGGCGCGACGGATTACTTTAGCGAGGCGGGGGATCCGGCTTATAAGGCGGCGCTGGACCTGCTATGGACTGATCTGACCATGCGCAAGATGTACATTACCGGCGGCGTGGGCTCGCGCTCGGCGGGCGAGAGCTTTGGCGATCCGTATGAATTGCCCAGCGACCAGGCTTACGCCGAAACCTGTGCCGCAGTCGCGAACGTCATGTGGAATTTCCGGCTGCTTTCGCTGACGGGCGACGCGCGTTACGCCGATGTGCTGGAGCGGGCGTTATACAACGGAGCAAACTCCGGAATGTCGCTCTCCGGCACCTTGTATTGCTATCGGAATCCGCTGGCCTCGAACGGTGAAAAGCTGCGGAGCGCCTGGTACGACACAACTTGCTGCCCTCCGAATATCGAGCGGCTCTTCGAATCTCTACCTGGATACTTCTATGCCACGAGTCGCGACGGCGTGTACGTGAACCTGTTCCACAATTCGGAATTGGACTGGCATCTGCAGGATGGAACGGGGCTCAAACTCAGGCAAACTACGAACTATCCCTGGAGCGGTGACATTAAGCTGAACGTGACCCCGGAACGCCCTTCCGAGTTCACGGTGTATGTGCGGTGGCCGGCTTGGGCCGCGTCGGCCGATGTTCAGGTGAATGGTCAGTTGGTGGGCATTGCGAACGCGCGGCGCGGGTCTTATATTCCCATTTCGAGGAACTGGGATCGCGGCGATACCGTATCTATTTCTTTCCCGGTGCAGCCGATTCCGATGGTCTCAAACCCCAGGGTTACAGACACATACGGGCGCATAGCGATGCAGCGGGGTCCTTTGGTTTACGCCTTGGAACAGATCGATCAAAACGGAGTCGCCATCGGGGACATTTTCATCCGTGCCGGCGGACCCGCAGTCGCCGAACCGCGCAAGGATCTGCTCGGCGGGGTGACCGTTTTAAAGGTCTCGGGCCAAGCAGCCGAAAGAGCACTAGGAGAGGAGCCGCTTTACGAACCGCTGGCGACAGTCCATACGAGACGCCCTCTGACTTTGACTCTGGTCCCTTACTACGCTGTTGGAAATCGGGAGCCCACGCCCATGGAGGTGTGGATACCGATCTCCAAATTCGATGCGGGGCCGGGGCCCGTTTCGGCGTTTATGAAGGTGACGGAGATCGAGCGACGACCCGATCCGAAGTAGGTATCCCGACGCGATAGGGTGTACCAGAGCTTCAAACGAGGCGCAAAAGCGTGTAAACTCAAGGATATCCGTTGAAAGATGTCCAGTTAAACAAAGGGACATCCGGTTGAAAGGATGTCCGGTAAAAGAACGACATCCGGTGAAAACGGTTACTAAAAACGATGCGTAGTTTTTCTCTTACTTTGCAGTCCGGTGTTATGGTTTTGGGCCTCCTGTTGGGCTCGCCGCTTGTCTCCTGGGGGCAGCCGCAGAATCCGCAGGTGCCTGCGCCCGCAGCCCCCGAGGCGCAGAATCCCGCGCCGCTGAATCCGGCTCCGCAGAACCCGTCGGCGCAGAATCCTCAGCCGATTACCCCCCCGAAGCCGCAACAAGGTGCGGTGCCCACGGCCGGCGGAGCTCCGGTCGATTCAGGAACCTATAAAGTTGGTCCCGCGGACGTTTTGTTGATACGGGTGTGGAATGAGCCCGCTTTTACCGGGCCCCGTGGCGGTGAACGAGGGCGGGAACATCACTTTGCCCTTGGTGGGCCAAGTGGCGGCGGCCGGTAAAACGCCTTTAGAGATCCAGGCAGAGCTGACCGATGCTCTCAAAAAGTTCGTCGTGAGACCGCTCGTCACCGTCACAGTCCAAGAGGTCGGAAGCAAGCGCTATTACATGGACGGCCTCATTGCGCGTCCGGGCGAGTATGCGCTGGTGGTGCCAACCACGATCCTTGAGGCCATTAGCCGGGCAGGCGGTCCGCAGGATTTCGCCAACGTGAAGAAAATCTACATCTTGCGTGGCGACAAGCGGATTTACTTCAACTACAAAGATGTGATGCGCGGCAAGCACATGGAGCAGAACATTAAGCTGGAACCGGGCGACCACATTGTGCTCCCGGGAGGATTTTAAGCAGGACCGTTAATTTTATGCTGGATAGCCTTTCCGTACCGCGGCGCACCTTCGATTTCGAAGATTACATCGACATTTTCAGGCGGAACTTCCGCTGGATCATTGCTCCGACGTTTTTGGGCCTCATCATCTCGACAGTCGCGGCTTACATGATGCAGGACACGTATTACTCGCAAGCGCTGATTCGCGTCACGCCCCAGCAGATCGCGCCGGAGGTTTTCACGCCAGTCACTAGTCAGGACGTGGCAGACCGCATCAGCGGCATGGCGCAAGAGATCCTCAGCCGCAACACGCTCGCCAGCATCATCAATAGCTACGGTCTATACAAGAAAGATTTGGACAAAGAGCCGCTGCAGGATGTCATCGAGAAGATGAAGGCGTCAGTCAATATCTCAGCGGTCGGCGGCACCAACGCCGGCCAGCGGTATCTACCGTCCATGGCCATTGGTTTCGCGTACTCGGATCCTTACACCGCGCAGAAGGTTTGCCAGGATCTGGTCAGCAGGTTCATGGATTTGAGCAGTACGAGCGAAGTAAACGGCAAACAAAGCGCGGGCGAATTCATCCACGACGAGATGAAGCAGGCCAAACGCGATCTGGATGCGGCGGAACAGAAATTGAACGAGTTTCGCGCTAAGAATGCCGGCCGTCTCCCGGACGAGATGCAGATGAACATGCAGCAGATGAGCGCCTTAAGCGGACGCGTGGATTCGCTCAACCAGCAGGCGAATCGTAATACCGAGCAACGCATGATGCTCCAGCAGGAACTGAGCATCGCGCAAAGCCGCGAGGCCGAGTTACACTCGCCCCAAATGCAAATGCAGAATGTTAAAGTCGCGCAGCTAGATAGCCAGATTGAATCTGCTGAAAACAACATCTCGGCTCTGCGGGAACACTACAAGGAGGGCTACCCCGATCTGCAAGCCGCAGAAGATCAATTGGTGTTCCTGAAGCGGCAACGCGATACCGCTGCCAAAGAGAAGCCTACCAAAGTCGATAATTCCAGCGAGAGCGCCTATGTGACCCATGAGCGTCAGGATATTCACGACACGATCGCAAGACTGCAAACGCAGTTGAAGGCCAATGCGATGGATGCCAAGCTGATCAGCAATGATCTCGCGAATACCAACGCGGCCATGCGTACGTATCAAGACCGTATGACGGCGAGTCCGACCGGCGATAAGGAGTACAGCGATTTGGTGCGCGACCGCGAGCTTGCCAATCAGCGCTATATCGATCTTCAGGTCAAGGCCGAGAAATCCAACGTGTCTATCGACATCTCACGCCGCAAGGAAGGTGAAAGCCTGGAACTGCTGGATTCGGCATCGCTACCGGTCTCTCCCACGGCGCCGAAGCGCCAGCGGATCGTTCCGGTCGGCGCCGCCGTCGGACTGGTGATTGGGTTCGTCATCGTCGCCATCCGCGAAGTCAAAGACACTTCTTTGAAGAATCTGAAAGACGCGCGGCTCTACACCCAGCTTTCTATTCTCGGGAGCATACCGCTACTGGAGAACGACATCGTAGTACAGCGCCGGAAGCAGGTGATGTGGGTAGGTTGGGCCACCGCTACCCTGGCTGGTTTGGCCGTCATGGCGGGCTCGGTTGCCCATTATTATCTGGCGAAGGGACATTAACCATGAGTCGTGTTCATGACGCGTTGCGTAAAGCAGCACAAGATCAGCCGCAAGGGTCCCGCCCGCCCGCTCGGGTCCCGGTCGCGCCTACGCCGCCGGCGAATGTGCTCCGTCCTGCGGAGGGAGCTGCTTTAGCAGGTTCCGCGTTAGCAACCCCGGCATTCGAACCGCCGGTTTCGGCCCAGGCCGACACCGCCTATGGCAGCGTCATGGTCGATGTGGCGACGGATCTCGATGAAATGGAGAGCGTCATCCAGAATGCCGTAGTCGTTCCTTACCATCCGTTGAAAGACGCCCTGCTCGTCGATCCGTCCAATCCTCGCGAGGCGCCCGCTGAGGAGTTCCGAACTCTCCGCACCCGCCTCAATCACATGCAGACGATTCAGCCGCTGCATACGGTCGTCGTGACGAGCGCTTCTCCCGCCGAGGGAAAATCATTTACGGCCAGCAACCTGGCGGTCACGCAATCCCAGCTTGCCGACAAGCGTGTATTACTCGCGGACTTCGATTTTCGCAGGCCGTCGGTTGACAAGACCTTTCAAATCCCTTGTGCGCCGGGCATCACAGATTACCTTCTGGGCAAAGCACGTCTGGGCGAGATCATGCGCCGGGTAGGCGATACCCAGCTCTACGTATTAACAGCGGGCGAGGCAGTCACGAATCCGTTGGAACTGCTCAATTTGAAGGAGTGCAAGGCGCTCATCGACGGGTTGCGCAACCACTTCGATTGGGTCATTTTAGACAGTCCGCCCCTGCTTTTCGCTGCCGATGGAAATCTGCTTTCCACCATGTGCGATGGGACCATTTTGGTCGTGCGCATCGGAACGACAACCTTCGATTCCGTGACCCGCGCTCTCCAATCGCTCTGCGAGAACAACGTGCTGGGCGTGGTGGTGAACGGCGCGCGCCGTGGCGAACTTTACAGCAAGTACAGCTATTATCACGATTACTATTACGCTCCGGAAAGCGAGGAGTCGGCGGAAGCGGGTGAGGAAGAAGCAGCCGAAGAGACCGAGGTCTCTGAACCCTAACCCGGCTGCGCACCGATCGGCCTCCTTTCTGCATCCAAATAACTGATCCGTTCTATCGCATCGTGCGGACACATTTCGGAGGCAATCTTGACTGTAGAAACGATTGCGGCGCCAAGCTTCAACGGCCCCGCTACTAAGCTGGCGGAAACGCACCCGAATGTGCACGAGTTGGTCCGTTCGCGCTGGAGCCCGCGTTCCTTCAGCTCACGACCTGTCTCCGATGACGACCTGAAGACGATTCTCGACGCTGCTCGTTGGGCCGCCTCCTCTTACAACGAACAACCTTGGCGCTTTCTTGTCGCGCGAAAATCGGATGGCGCCGCCTATGACAAGCTGTTGAGCTTGCTTGTGCCGTTCAATCAAGCGTGGGCGAAAACGGCGCCCGTTCTCCTGATTATGGCCGCTAAGCGCACCTTTTCGCACAATGGTTCGCCAAACCACTACGCGCTGCACGACGCCGGTCAAGCTTTGGCGCACATGGCGCTGCAAGCAACCGCGCTAGGTCTTCACACGCACGGCATGGGCGGCTTCGATCATGTACGCGCGCGCAGGGAGCTTGGTATCCCCGACGATTTCGAGATCGGGGCCGCTGTCGCGCTGGGCTATTTCAAATCAAGCGACGAATTGCCGGCGAGCGAAACGGCCAAGCGAGAGCGGAAGCCTCTGAGCGAAATTGTCTTCGGTACAACCTGGAACGAGCCGCTGAATCTCTTCTAAGGAAACGCCCGGCAACGCACGCGCGACTGCTTGGCGATTTCCTCTCTGTATTGACCAAGCATCGCTTGGCTGCCGGGCTAGCTAGCTTCCCGTTAGCGTTACTATCGTGGCTCCCCAGCCTCCGGCTTCCATCGGTGCATCGCCGAAGCGGATCACGAACGGGGTCCGGCTCAAGACCGATCGCACCATTTCTCTCTGCACGCCAATGCCGCGCCCGTGAATGATTCGTACAGCCGTCAAGCCGAGGCGATGAGCTTCCTCGAGATAAGCCTCGACCGCAGCCCGCGAATCGCGGGGTGCGAAGGTGTGCAGATCCAAAACGTCAGTAACGGGTATCCGTATCGGTTCGCCTTCCCCCACAGTCTTCGTTAGCGAAGCGGAAATTTTGAACCGAGCGTCCGGCGCTGAGGAGCCGCCGTCTGACTGCCCTCCGTGAGAGTGGCTCGTGCAGGCGCACCGCTGAAATCGAGCTCGTCTGGTCGGAATGCCAGCGGACGATCGAGCACCATCTCGACGGACGAACCCTTCAGAAGAGTGGCCTCTGGACCGCGGGAGAGCATCACGGCAGCCATACCGGCAGCAGCGCCGGCAGCCGCTCCGATCAATGTACCCTCGCCGCTCGCGCCGCGCGACATCCCGGCAAGGGCGCCAACGCCCGCGCCCGTCACCGTGGTTGTTGCCACTGTCTCAGCGTCCGCGCCCTTGTCGGAAGGGCCTTTGATCGCGCTCTTTTCCCTATTGAGGTCCTCGCCCGACCGGCCGTCTAACGCGCCCAGATCCGAGTGAAAATTCCGAGTCACGCCGTTCGGCAGAATCAACGAATCGAACCGCACTTGCAACTCTCCACGGCCTTTCACCCGTGCGGGTCGCTTCACGAAAGTAACGGTTCCCGTCACCCAACTGCCCTGCGGAACCACAATGCGGTTGCCGGAGAGAACAGGGAAGGCCGTTTCGAGGTAAATGCGATCGCCAACCTGCGCCTGCTTTGTACTCACACTGTTGATCATGTTGAGCAGCACGTGCGTGCCCTGAGCGACGCTCAACGTATTACTTGATGTCACCGGCTCGTCTCGCTGCCTGAGGCCGGTGGGCGTTGGCTGCGTGGCCGGAATGGGGGCACTCTGAGAAGCAGACTGATTCTGCGCCGGCTGATCCTGCGCGAGCAACATCAATGCACTTCCGACCAAAGAAACGAAAACTGCGCGTGGCAGCATGCGAGAGGCTCCTCTTTATAAGTCTAGCGGTAAATAGTGCTTTTGAGCTAAGCAGACGCAGCCACGGCCAGTACCGTTCCGGCGTTTTGCCGCTGCTTCAGTACGAGCCGGCTGGCTTTCCTCAGAATCGTGCTGACAGGCAGTGCGACGAGCTCATCGCGTGAAACCCACCGGCACGTCCGCAGGTCCAACGGCGCATCCGCTTCCCATACCTCAAATTGGTAGTTGTGGAATGTAATTCCGTGGCGAAACGATCCGAGCTTTCGAGAGACGGCAACGTCCGGCAATTGCAGCCGTTCGGGTAACTCCCAAAACCCGGGCATAAGACGCGAATCTGCGGGACGCTGCCAAACCAGCAATCTATCGTTCCGCTCAATCCAGAACACGACCCGCGTCTCGTCGATGCTCTTGTGGCGCACGATCTTCACCGGTAACACGTTTTGCGTTCCGTTCTGTCGCGCCCCGCATAATTCGGCAACTGGACAGACCAGGCACTGCGGGTTTTTGGGCACGCAAATGGTCGCGCCGAGCTCCATCATCGCCTGATTGAATGCGCCGGGGCGTTCGCGATCCAGGAGTTCACCTGCTAATGCGGCGAAGTGCTTCCGGCCTGCACTTGATGCAATATTCATCGCATCGTTGTGTACCCGGCTGAGCACGCGGAAGACATTCCCGTCCACTACGGCATACGGGAGTCCGAAGCCAATGCTCGCCACCGCCGCCGCCGTGTAGTCGCCTATACCGGGAAGCAACTTTATCTCTTCATGGCTTGCCGGAAACGACCCGGCGTCTCGCATCGCTCGAGCGGCCTTGTGCAGGTTGCGCGCTCGATAGTAATAACCGAGGCCTGCCCAAGACGCCAGAAGGTCGGATTCCGGTGCTTCCGCCAATGTCTGGTAATCGGGAAATCGGTGCAGGAACTTTTCGTAATAAGGGATAACGGCAGCCACCCGCGTCTGCTGCAGCATGATCTCCGAAACTAAGATGGCGTACGGGTCGGTGGTACGGCGCCAAGGCAGGTCGCGCCGATAGGCAGCGTACCATTCCAGCAGGTAAGTACGAAAGCGTTCCAGTTGGAGCGGTGAGCGCATTGTTTAGAGCCGGCAGAAGTCCTACGCATCCTATACTGGAGAGGACCCCTTCCCCAAGCCGAAGTGCCCTCCCGGACGCTCGGATCGAACCTGCCAGGAATGCCGGAAAACTCCAGCTTAGCGTCTTGTGAAATTGCCGCTGCGGATGAAGTCGCCGCCGCCGCGAAGCCAGTCTTGGCGATCCGGGGCGCACGGGTTCACAACCTCAAGAACATCGATGTTGACATTCCTCACGACCAGTTGACGGTGGTCACGGGAGTTTCGGGCTCCGGTAAATCCTCGCTGGTTTTTGACACCATTTACGCGGAAGGGCAGCGCCGGTACGTCGAGTCTCTCTCCGCCTACGCCCGCCAGTTTCTCGAGCGCATGGAGAAACCAGATGTAGACGAGATCCTCGGCATTGCGCCGCCGATTGCGATCAAGCAAAAGAATCAAACTCGCAATCCACGCTCGACCGTTGCTACTGCCACTGAGCTGTACGATTTTATGCGCCTGCTGTGGGCGCGAGCCGGCCGGACTTACTGTCCGAACGACGGCACACGAATACAGCGGGATTCCGTTGACCAGGTCGCAGAAAGCATGTTGGCGCAGCCGGAAGGATCGCGCTGGTACGCGCTGTTTCCGGCGAAAGCAAATGTGGCGAACGATGCCGGCGCGCTGCGCGATCGCCTTTTCGAACTGAGAAAGAAGGGCTTCAACCGGCTGCTGCAAAACGGCCAGACCTTTGAGTTCTCAACACCCGAGTCGCTGCTCGAAATCGATTTCACTAAGCCGCTCTACGTCCTAACAGATCGCATCGTCATTCGCCCGGATTCACACCAGCGGCTGGTCGATACTGTCGAGATTTGCTATCGCGAAAGCGGCGAAGTTTTCTTTGAGCAAGCGGCCGTAGCAGACCCGAAGACGCTCTATTTCAGTGAAAAATTCGCCTGTAAAACCTGCGGTCTGGAAGCGGCCGCTCCCGAACCGACACTCTTCAGCTTCAATAACCCGATCGGCGCCTGCCCTGTCTGTCAGGGTTTCGGTAACACCATCGACTATGATCTGGATCTGATCGTTCCGGATCCGACTTTATCGATCGAAGAAGGCGCTATCGATCCATGGACCAAGCCGCAATATAGCTGGTATTACGACGAAGACTTCAAGCCCAAGTGCAAAGGGAAAGCACGGCTGAACGTCTGCTACGCGGATTTGAGGCCGGACGAAAAGGAGTTCGTCCGAAAACATATCTACCGCTTCTTCAAGGAAGTGGAAAAGAAAAAATATAAGGTCCATGTGCGAGTCTTCATGAGCCGGTACCGCGCCTACACGCAGTGCTCGACCTGCCGCGGCGCGCGGCTGAGACCGGAGGCGTTGTGGGTGCGCTTGGGTGATGCGAACATCGCGCAGGCCTCCGCCATGAACATTGCTCGGGCACAGGATTTCTTCGAATCTTTGCAGTTGAGTCCCGAGGAATCCGAAATTGCCGATCGCGTTCTGGACGAGATTCGCCAGCGCTGCAAATTTCTAAACGATGTCGGTCTTGAATACCTTACCCTTGATCGTTTATCGTCCACGCTTTCCGGCGGAGAAGCCCAGCGCATTCAATTGGCTACCTGTTTAGGATCGCGATTGGTCGGCTCGGTTTACGTGCTGGATGAACCTTCGATCGGCCTTCACAGCCGAGACACAGCCCGGCTGATCCGCATCCTGAAAGAGCTGCGGGAGCTCGGCAACACCATCATCGTTGTCGAGCACGATCCTGAAATCATGCAGGAAGCGGATCACATTCTCGATCTCGGACCGGGCGCTGGCGAAACCGGCGGCCGCGTGATTTTTGCCGGCAACTATGGGCAATTGCTGCTTCCGCCGCCCGCGCGCGAGCGTGAGGGCATTCAGTCTCTGACCGGCCGCTATCTGCGCGGTGAACTGGTGGTGTCCCGTTCACTCGAACGACGCAAAATCAATCCCAAACGAACTATTCGTTTTTTTGGCGCCCGCGCGAACAATTTGAAAAACGTCGATGTCGAAATTCCGCTCGGCATGATGGTCGCAATCACCGGAGTTTCCGGCTCCGGCAAATCGAGCCTGGTCCACGAAGTCATATATCAGGCGCTCGATCTCCAGGTCAATAAGCAGCGGCAGAACGCAGCGGATGAGTCCCCGAACGAAGGCGCCGCACGAAAACTGCCGCTAAAACGTGTGGAACGGGCCGATCTTCTCACGTGTGCCGTCATGGTGGATCAATCCCCGATCGGACGAACACCGCGCTCTAATCCAGTTACATACGTGAAGGCCTTCGATCACATTCGTGACCTCTTCTGCTGTACGCCGGAAGCGCAGCGACGCGGCTACACAGCCGGGCATTTCTCGTTCAATATTCCGGGCGGCCGCTGCGAAACCTGCCAAGGCGATGGCACAGTAACGGTCGAAATGCAGTTCCTCGCCGACGTGGAGCTTGTCTGCGAAGAGTGCAAAGGCACCCGCTATAAGCAAAGCGTTCTCGATATCCGGTACAAAGGCCTAAACGTACATGAAGTGCTTCAACTCACCGTTCGAGAGGCGCTTTCTTTCTTCGCGGACGTACCCAGGCTGGCCGCTCGTCTGAAGGTGTTGCAAGACGTCGGGTTGGGTTACCTGCGCCTGGGACAATCCGCGACAACGCTCAGCGGCGGCGAAGCACAACGTGTCAAACTCGCCTCTCATCTTGCGGCGGCCACTTGCCAAGGAACCCTGTTCCTTTTCGATGAGCCGACCACGGGCCTTCACTTCGATGACATCGCCAAACTTCTCCAATCCTTCGAGCGGCTGATTCACAGCGGTGGCAGCGTGCTGGTTATCGAGCATAATTTGGATTTGATTCAAGCCGCGGATTGGGTCATAGATCTCGGCCCCGAGGGCGGGGAAGCGGGTGGTCGAATTATCGCGCAAGGAACCCCGGAAGCGGTGGCAAGCATCGCGGAATCCTACACCGGCCAATATCTGAAACACGCGCTCACGCAACGCGCCATCGCCTAGATGGAATCTCTTCGAAGCCTGCCCTCTGTGGATCAGGTGCTGCGTGAACTGAAACACTTGCACAACTTGCCGCATGGGCTCCTCGCTGCGGAGACGCGATCAGTTTTGGCCGAGCGGCGGGACGCCCTGACCAGTGGCCGCCAAGTTGACCAATGTACAGTTGCGCAACTCGTAGAAGAGCGCCTCAGGGCTTTTCTCGCGCCCTCCCTGCGGTCCGTAATCAATGCCACTGGCGTGATTCTTCACACGAATTTGGGTCGAGCGCCGCTGGCCGACTTCAAGCCCATCCCGCGCTATTCGAATCTCGAATACGATTTGGTGGCCGGCAAACGCGGAAAGCGTGACGTGCACACCGCGCACCTGCTCCAGCGTCTGCTCGGCAAACCGGCAATCGTCGTGAACAACAATGCGGCTGCCGTTTTTCTCGTCCTGAATGAATTGGCCGCGGGGCAGGAAGTAATCGTCTCTCGCGGCGAGCTGATCGAGATCGGCGATGGCTTCCGGATTCCTGAGATCATGGCGCGCTCCGGCGCTGTGCTGCGCGAAGTTGGTACCACGAATCGCACGCATCGTTGACGATTACCGGCTGGCGATCAATGATCGGACGCGGCTCATCCTGCGTGTGCATCCATCGAATTTCCGAATGAGCGGCTTTACCTCGCGTCCCGAGTTGAAAGAACTCGCGAACCTGGGCCGCGAGCGCGGTATTCCCGTGTACGAAGATCTTGGAAGCGGCTGTATCGTCGACTTACGGTCGCAAGGGATTCACGAGCCGCTAGTCTCGCGAAAGCTTGGGCGCGGGCGTAAGCGTTGTTTCGTTCAGTTGCGACAAGCTCTTGGGAGGTCCGCAAAGCGGCATTATCGCCGGAGATGCCCCGATCATCCAGCGCACCCGCCGCAATCCTATGTACCGCGCCTTGCGAGCCGACAAGCTGATCATCGAATCCCTCGAAACCACATTACGGCACTTGCTTCTCGAACATTGGAATGCGGTTCCTTCCCTCGGCATGATTTTCGCCTCCTTGGACGAAATTCGCCAACGCGCCGATCGCGTAGCCGCCAAGCTCAACGGTTTAGACTTGACGCTCGTCCCGGGCGAAACTGCTATCGGCGGCGGCTCAACACCGGACGAGACCCTTCCCACATGGCGCATAGAATTGGCAAGCAACGAACCGAACGCGCTCGAGAGCCGGTTACGCCGAGGAGCAACACCAGTCATTGCAAGGATTGAGCACAATCGAATCGTTTTCGATATGCGCACGGTGGCCGACGCGGAGATGGACGCCTTGGTGTCGGCTATTCGCGCGGCTGTGGGCTGTTAGCGAATTCCTCTACCGATCCAATCTCCAAACGAACTCTCCGCCCACGATGGTCGCCACCGGTCCACCTCGGAATTGGTGTCCGTGAAACGGAGTATTACGGCTCTTGGAAGGCGAGAGATTCACATCGTACGTCCATTTGTGATCAAGACTGAACACAGTTATATCGGCGGCCGCGCCCACGCGTAGCGTTCCTCGATTCAGCGACAGAACTCGGGCCGGACCTTCGGTAAACAAGCGAACCAGATGACTGAGCGTGATCTTGCCCGGATGATAAAGGCGTTCCAGTGCGAGTCCGATCGCGGTTTCCAGGCCGATGATGCCGAAGGGGCAACGCTCAAACTCCTGCATCTTTTCCGCGCCCGCGTGCGGAGCATGATCTGTCGCAATGGCATCGATCGCTCCGTTCACTAGCCCCTCGATGACTGCCGCAACATCTTCCGGCTCGCGTAGGGGCGGCTTCATCTTGTAATTGCTGTCGTAAGGCGGCATCTCCGAATCGGCCAGCGCAAAGTGGTGCGGCGTGACCTCTGAGGTAACCCTCGATCCGCGCTGCTTTGCATACGCCACCATCTGCGCTGAATATTGCGAAGAAATGTGCGCGACATGGTAACGGCAGCCCGTGACCTCCGCCAGTATCAGATCGCGGGCTACCATCACATCCTCAGAGCTTCGCGGTATGCCACGGAGACCAAGCCGCGTGGATTGCAAGCCTTCGTGCATGTCGCCGCCCGCGCTCAGGTGCAGATCCTCGCAATGTTCGATGAGCGGAATATCAAGAGCCCGCGAAAATTCCATGGCGCGCCGCACCACGCGCGCGTTCATGACAGGCTTCCCATCATCGGAAATCGCCACGATGCCCGCCTGCTTCATGAGCGCTATGGCGGCGAGTTCTTCACCTGCGCTGTTCTTGGTAATAGCGCCGATCGGATAAACATTTACAACGGAGAAGCGTCGTGCCCGGTCAATGACATAGTGCGTCACCATGGCGTTGTCATTGATCGGCTGGGTATTCGGCATGCAGCAGATCGACGTGAAACCGCCTGCCGCTGCCGCTCTTGAGCCGGTTTCGATCGTCTCCGCGTGTTCAAATCCCGGTTCGCGCAGGTGCACATGCATGTCGATGAATCCGGGCGCCACGATCATGCCGCTTGCATCGAACTCCTGTGCACCAGTCGAGGAAACGCCGGTTGCGATTTCACGAACGATACCGTCTTCAACAGCCACGTCACAGATGCGGTCCAGAGCCGCGGCAGGATCGATAACTCGCCCGTTCTTGATGACCAGCCGGCTCACGATGCCAGAACCCTTTCAAGCACGGCCATCCGCACTGCAATTCCGTTTCCCACCTGATTCAAGATGGCGGATCTTTGCGAATCGGCTACTTCGGATGAAATCTCGCGTCCTCGATTGATTGGCCCGGGATGCATCACAATGACGTTCGGCTTCGCGAGTTCAACATGTTCGGGACGCAAGCCAAAGAACTGGAAGTATTCGTTAGAAGCCAACGGCGCTTCAAACTGCCGCTCCAGTTGGACACGGAGCATCATGATGACATCCACGTCTCGAATGGCCGCCTCCATGTCCGACGTCAGTTCCACGCCGGGAGCAATTCGGCCCATCTCTCGCGGCAGCAGCGAAGCAGGACCGCAAAGCACCACTTGGACTCCGAACTTAGAGAGCAGAAAAATATTCGAACGCGCCACCCGGCTGTGCGCAATATCGCCGATAATCGCGACTCGCAGGCCCTCCAGGCTCCCGCGCCGGTCGAGGATCGTAAGTGCGTCGAGCAACGCTTGCGTGGGGTGTTCGTGCGTCCCGTCCCCTGCATTGACAATCGGTATTGGCAGATATCGCGATAGAAAATGCGGTGCGCCTGACGCTTCGTGGCGCATCACTATGGCGTCCGGCCGCATGGCGCCCAGCGTGTTCAGCGTGTCCACCAGCGATTCGCCCTTTGACACACTCGATCCGGAAGCGGTGATGGAAAGCGTGTCCGCGCCTAACCGCTTCGCCGCAATTTCAAAGCTCGTTCTCGTCCGTGTCGATGCTTCGAAGAATAGATTGACGACGGTTCGCCCGCGCAACGTGTCTAAGCGCTTGTAACTCTCACCCGGCGGCGGCTGAAAATCCTTCGACCGGACAAGAATAGCCTCAATGTCCTCCCGCGAGAGCGACTCGATGTCCAGTAGACCCTTCTTCATTCGCCAGCTTGCGTTACCGCATCCGCAACGGGTTCATCCACTCTCTCTACCAGCAACACCTTCTCTTGCGCATCCACTTCCTGAAATTTCACTTCGATGATCTCGTTCGCGCTCGTCTGAACCATGCGGCCGACATAGCGCGCTTCGATGGGCAACTCGCGATGGCCGCGATCGATCAGCACCAGCAGTTGCACGCGCGCCGGCCGCCCATGATCGAACAGTGCGTCGAGCGCGGAACGAACGGTGCGGCCGGTGTACAGAACGTCGTCCATGAGCACAATGTCCTTTCCCACCACCGGAAAATCAATTTGCCTGGCGTTCAGTACTGGACGCTCGCCGATCGTCGAGAGATCGTCGCGGTACAGGTTGATATCGAGAATCCCTACCGGGATCTTCACTTTTTCCAGGCTCTCGATTTTTGCCGCGAGCCGCTCGGCCAACGGTACGCCGCGCCGCTTGATACCGACAAATGCAAGCTGCTTCAGATTGCTTGTCTTCTCCAGTACCTCATGCGCCAGGCGGACCAACGTCCGGTCAATCTCAGAGGCGCTCATGAGCTGTTTTTTTTCGCGGACGATGGGCATTCAATTCGTTTTGGCGCTGCTGTTTCCGCCAGATTAGCACGCGGTAGCGCTTTAAGCTTTCAAGCGTCCTCGAATGCGGCGCGCTAATTTTTCAATCTCCTCCGTCTTCTTCACCGAGTCTAAGGGAACCACGTAATTTCCCGCTTTCCGTAGCTCATCCCGAAGTTCTTGCGCAGTGGACAGCAGAGTCTCGGCGTCCTTCATCGACTGCTCATGATTCTGCTTCGCGATTTCATCCTTTTGTGACTTTCCGTTCGGCAGTTTCTGATCTTCGTTGGGATTCGGCACAGGCGGTAACTGCGGATGCCGGGGATCCTGTTCCTGGTCCGGGTCCTGTCGAGCGAACACTGCGGAGGCAGCCAACGACAACAACGCTCCACGGCGGGTTCGGCCTTCACGGTTACCCATACGGTTGCTATCATAAGCCACTTATGACCCGCATGACCTCGATTGGGAGCGCAAGTCGGTGGAGGTAGGCGTTGGTATTGTTGGGCTCGGAAACGTGGGCTTGGGCACGTTGCAAATCATCACTGAAAACGCGAAATCCATCGGCGAGAAGCTTGGTTTCCCGCTCACAGTGAAAGCAGTCTGCAGCCGCAATGTTGAACAAAAGAAGCTACCCTGTTCCGATTTTGGCATCAGGAAGAGCGCCGACTGGCGGGACGTTGTCTCAGATCCGGATATCGATATCGTGGTCGAAGCGATCGGGGGAACCGGTACCGCCGGCCATCTCATAGAGGAAGCGCTGCTCCAACACAAGTCCGTGGTGACCGCGAATAAGGAATTGATGGCGTTGCGCGGCGCCGACCTGTGGGATAGCGCTACCCGGAATGGTGTCAATCTCGCAATGGAGGCGAGTGTGGCCGGCGGCATTCCGATTCACACCGTTCTGCGCGAAGGGATCGCCGGCGATCGCGTCCTCGAGCTCTATGGAATTCTGAACGGCACTAGCAACTTCATCCTTACCGAGATTGAGAAGAGCCACGCCGCTTTCGATTCCGTTCTTTCCGAAGCACAACAGCTCGGGTACGCCGAAGCGGACCCGTCGGCCGATATTGACGGGCTGGACGCGCGCTCGAAGCTCGCCCTCTTATCAGCGCTGGCCTTCGGTGAGAAACTCACTCCCGCCGATATCTATACGGAAGGAATCCGGCGCATCATGCCGGTCGATTTTCAATACGCGCATCAATTGAAGCAAACCATCCGGCTGCTTTGTCTCGCCCGCCAAACGTCGGAGGGTCTTCTCCTGTCCGTTCGCCCGAGTTTGATTCCGCAATCCGCCATCCTCGCTCACGTCAAGGGCGCGTACAACGCAATCTGGATTCGTGGCGCCTATGGCGAAGACACCTTCTACTACGGACGCGGTGCCGGATCGCGGCCGACCGGCGTCGCGGTAGTCAGCGATCTGATGCGCGTGGCGCGGGAGATTCGCTGCGGCAGCCCGGAGCGCGTCAGTCCGTTTGCCCATGCCCGCCTGGGACCGTACAAACCGATCCCTGTCGCTACCCAGAAACAACCCTATTACTTGCGCTTCCGCGTGGAGGACAAAGCCGGGATCATCGCCACACTCGCGACCATCCTGGCCAAGCACAGCATCGGCATCGATGCCGTGCTGCAACTTCCGCGCGAGGATTGGCGCGATCTGCCCTTCGTGATCACAACGGAAGCGGCCAAAGAGCAATCGCTGCGCGAAGCAATTCTCGAAATTCGAGACGCCGATTTCCTGGTCGAACCTCCCTTTGCCATGCCCATGGAAGCCGGCTTCTGAGCGCCCCTCCCTCGGTAGCCGTTTCAATGGCGCTTTGACGCTGGCCCCGCCCTCCGCTATTATTTGCTCACTGCAACAATGAGACTGAAGGATAGCCATGACGATCACCCTTAGGCCAGAACATGAGCAGTTGATTGCTGAGGCCATGCGGACGGGAGCCTACCAAAATCCCGACGATGTCATTGGCCGTGCCTTGGAAATGCTGCACACCGAGGATGAATGGCTGCACGATCAGAAGGATTCCATCGGAGCAAAGATCGAGCGCGCATTTGAACAATTTGAACGCGGTGAATTCTTCTCAGCCGAAGAATCGCGCGCCGACATGGAGAAGCGCAAGCGCGATTGGCTCGCTGAGCAGCCGCACTCGTGACCCCTTACGAGATTTCGGCGGAAGCGCAAAACGACCTTTTTGAAATCTGGCAACGCATAGCCCACGACAGCCGTTGATCTTGCAAACCGAATCGAAGGTGAGTTTTATTCCCTTTTTGAGTCCCTGGCGCGTATGCCTGGACAAGGCCACGCGCGCAAGGATCTTACTAAACGCCCCGTATTGTTTTTTCCGCTCTATTCCTTCCTCGTGGTGTACCAACCGGAAGTACAGCCCCTGCGCATCATCGCTGTGCTTCGGGGCAAACGAAATCTCAAACGCCTTTTGAAAAAGCGATCCTGACAGTGTTGAGGATATGATGACCCCACCGCATCTAGAGAGCTTGAAGTCGCCACGAGCCGCGGGGCGAAGAAGAAAGCCGTCGCGGGGCTTGGTGTTAAAGTAGTGACATCGAAACCTGAAGACGCGTAAGTCGACCGTTACACGTCATGCAAATGGGTGAATCGAAACCAGTTAAAAGAACGGAGAGGTGGCTGAGTGGTCGAAAGCAGCGGTTTGCTAAACCGTCGTAGTGTCAAAAACGCTACCGGGGGTTCGAATCCCCCCCTCTCCGCCAGTCTCTTCACCAACGGCCCATCCAGCTAGGAAGCACTCCGGCTTTACCTCCCTGCTCTGAGCCGCGCAGCCCACTGACGCAAAGCTATACCTGACCGCCGGCGAGCCGGACTTCTGGACGCGATGGTACTCGAGCAGGCTAGCTCCTCTTTGTCTATAGACTTGCACGTGTTACCGTGGATTTATGCCACAATATGCGCACCCTGAGGTTCTCGTCGAGACAGATTGGCTAGCCGGGAGGTTGTCCGATCCATCGATTCGCATCGCGGAAGTGGATGTGGATACAGCCGCCTACAATCTTGGACACATTCCGGGCGCGACGGGCTGGGCTTGGAATACGCAGCTTTGCGACACTTTGCGGCGCGACATCCTGCCGAAAGAGCAACTCGAAGCGCTGCTTTCGAACGCCGGGGTGACGCCCGAGACCACCATCGTTCTTTACGGCGATAGCAACAACTGGTTTGCCGCCTGGGCTTTCTGGCAGTTGAAGATTTACGGCCATAAGGACGTCCGCATTCTGAATGGCGGACGCAAGAAGTGGCTGGCCGAAGGCAGGGAATTGAGTATGGATGCGCCTTCCTTCCCGCAAACGACTTACCAGGCCAAGGAGCCGGACCTGACGCTGCGGGCGTTTTTGCCGCAGGTGCAGGAGGCGGTGAAAAACCGCGCGGCCTCGCTGGTGGATGTGCGCAGCCCGCAGGAATTTACCGGAGAGATTCTGGCGCCGCCCGGATTGCCGGAAACGTGCCAGCGCGGTGGGCATATCCCCGGTGCGCGCAGTATTCCGTGGGGCAAGGTTTGCAACGAAGACGGCACGTTCAAATCTTTTGAAGAGCTGAAAGCGCTTTACGGCGCCGAGGGCGTGAATGAGTCGCGTCCGACCATTACCTACTGTCGGATTGGCGAGCGTTCGAGCCATAGCTGGTTCGTCCTGAAGTACCTTTTGGGGCTGCCGAATGTGGTGAATTACGACGGCTCCTGGACCGAGTGGGGAAATCTGGTAGGCGTTCCCGTGGAGCGCGGGGCAGCGCAGGCGGTAGGAGCATAGGACGAAATGGCAACTCAACAAGCCACCCTGAATTCGGCGAACTTTCAAGAGCGGCAGGTGGAGATTGACGGCTGGCCCGTCAAACTCACCAGTTATCGAGTGGGCGACCGATATATCTGCCAGGCGGACAATGTATCGCCGGGCGCGTGTTTGGCGCGCTTCAGCGCTGCCACCCCGCAAGAGGCGGAATCGCAGGCCCTTTCGAAGGCCCGTCATTTACTGGGCAAGACGAAGCGGCACGAACTTTAGCCCGCACGCAGTTTCGACTGTAGCGACGGGCCGGCTCAGTGCGTTGCGGCGCAGTCGAATTGAAACGTATCGATGAGGCGCGTGAAAACAGGCTCGAAGCGCTCCGTCTGATCCGCGCGGCACTCCAGTTCCAGCCGATACACCACGTCGTCGCGGCGCGCCAAAACCAACTCCTCGATCCACGTGGACCGCTCCAGCGGATCGTAATAGCGATCTTTGGTGAAGAGTGCGGGTTTGCCCGCAAGCTGCAACGGCCGCTGTTCCAGCACTTGCATCCGCTCAGCGCGCTCGAATTTGGCAAGCCCCGCCAAGTGTACTTTCAGATCGTCCACCAGCGTGAGCGAAACGCCACTGCTGTCTGCTTCTATGGGACCGGGGACCGCCGCCACGTCGATTTCTCCGGTGGGTTTTGAGAACTTCTTCTCGCCTGTTTCGACGAACAGGCCCGCACCGTCAAACGCATCGCCCCTGTCCCAGCGCGAGGGATAGCTGACGCAATAACCGCGCCGCACATTGTGATATTGCTTCCAGGCATGATCCAGCCGGTTGGAAGAGCCGGCGCTCGCCAGCGCTCCCCAAAGTGACAGAAAAGCGAAAGAACCTGACAACAGGTAACACCCGCGTTTTCGGAACATCGTGTGGACAAGACTCTCACATCTTCCTGGTATTTTCCAGAGATTTCTGAAGAAAAAAGTAAGGGGTAAGCGGACGAACGGTACTCGGAGTACAGAGTTTCTTTCCTTCCGCCTCTCGGGTTTTTCTTGATGTGGAGTTGGGGAGAAGGGTCGAACGGAGCGACGACTTCCTGTTTACACCCAGGAGGTGACGCATTTGGACGACCGGAAGAAACAGATTATGGCGACGCTCGCCCAGATGGACAAGCAGTTCGGCAAAGGATCCGTGCTGATGCTCGGCTCGCGGGCGGCGCTGCCGGTTGAGGTAATCTCAACGGGTTCCATTGCGGTGGACAGCGCGATTGGAGCGGGCGGATTTCCTCGGGGGCGGGTCATTGAGATTTTCGGCCCCGAATCGTCCGGGAAAACCACTCTCGCGCTGCATGCCATTGCCGAAGCGCAGCGGCTAGGCGGCGCGGCGGCTTTCATCGATGCCGAGCATGCATTGGATCCCACCTATGCAAACAGGCTGGGAGTGGATACCGAGAACCTGATTGTTTCGCAGCCGGACTATGGCGAACAGGCGCTGGAGATCGCGCAGGCACTCGTGAACTCGCAAGCACTCGACGTAATTGTGATCGATTCAGTGGCCGCGCTCACACCCAAGGCGGAAATCGAAGGCGAGATGGGCGATAGCCACATGGGATTGCAGGCGCGAATGATGTCGCAAGCGCTGCGTAAGCTGACTGCGTCGGTGTCGCGTGCCAATACCTGTCTCGTCTTCATCAACCAGTTACGGGAGAAGATAGGCGTCATGTTCGGCAATCCGGAGACGACCACCGGTGGCAGAGCGTTGAAGTTTTATTCGTCCATACGCGTCGAGGTACGGCGCACTACCGCCATCAAGGACGGCGAAACGGTAGTGGGCAACCGCACCAAAATTAAGATTGTCAAGAACAAGGTGGCGGCCCCGTTTCGTGAAGTGGAAGTGGACATCTTTTACGGGAAGGGCATATCGCGCGAGAGCGACATTCTCGATTTAGGCGCGCTGAATGCGGTGATTGAGAAGAGTGGCTCCTGGTACAGCTTCAGAGGAGAGCGCATCGGACAAGGGCGTGAGAATGCGCGGCAGACACTGCTCGAGCGGCCCGAACTCAGGCAGACCATCGAAGGCGAACTGCGGAATGCGCTTGGCCTGAACGGACGCCTTCAGAAGATGGGTCCTGATTTCGAACTGGCCGCGCCAGCCGAGCCACGACGCGCTTCAGCGGCATCTTAAAAGGACCGTAGCGCGCTTGCGGCGCGGCAGCATGTCTCGCAGAACCC
This sequence comes from uncultured Acidobacteriaceae bacterium, assembly GCA_963849445.1. Taxonomy (GTDB): domain Bacteria; phylum Acidobacteriota; class Terriglobia; order Bryobacterales; family Bryobacteraceae; genus Bog-105. Next base: position 191,703 of record CAWKHS010000020.1, read on the forward strand.
CGCGTTCGCTAACTTCTACTTCGCTTCGCCGTTTCTCCCTGGAGCGCCAGCTGCATGCCTGGCTCCGAATCGCAGGCGCGTCGCACGCCCTCGTCATGCTGCGAGGGCAGATCAAACCTGGCGCCCGCCCGGACGAGTAGCGCAACTGTTTCGTAGTACCGGTCTGCTTCGATCTCACGTCGCGTGGCATTGCCCCAGCTATAGAGAGCCCAGTCGAGTGGCGTTCCATTGAAAGCGTCGTCCTTCGCGTCAACGGGCGACCCAAGCTCTAGCAACAGCTTGACTGTTTCGGAATATCCGCCGTAAGCGGCCCAGTGTAGGCCCGTTTGTCCGTGATGTCTGAGCTTCGTGTCCACTTTCAAGCCTTGCTGCAGAAGAAAACCCGCGACGGCCGTTCGACCGAACTGACAAGCCCAAGCGAAACCATCTTCCATTTGTTGACGCGTTGCCGGTGATTTCAACTCACCGTTTTCAGTGAAGAACTTCTTGACGCGGTCGAGCCGCCCCACTCCCGCAGCTCCTTCCAGATCCAGTCGCGCGCCGCGGCTCCCAAGAAACTCGGCCGCCTGCCCTCGCCCATTCTGAAGACAGAGATTGACGATACTGCGGCCCTCCGACCCGTCGAGGAATGCGCCATGGTCGATCAGTACTTGCATCAGCGGGATTTGTACTCCGGCATTTTCCGGATGACAGCTCGTTGCAGTCAATCCCAGGGTCGTAGACCGGCCGCCGTACGCGTCAGATTCGGCATTCACATTGGAGCCCGCCGCCAGCAGTAACTCAGCCATCTCGACGACGTTCTTCGGTGTCTTCTGACGAAAGTCTTCGACGCCGTTGGCCGACACGTAATGCAGCAGCGTCGATCGATGTGCACGCGTCGAACGCGCCCGCACCAATGCTGGATGCTCCTGCAACAGCTTCTCGAGTTTCGCCGAGTCGCCGCTAACAATCGCGTCCGCCGCGGCTTCAAAGTACGTTACCGGCGAATGAGTACGGGACAGCGCTTGCAAGTGGTTTTGAAACTTAGGCCAGCTCGCGAAACCGTGAGCCCGCGCGATAAAGAACTGGCACTCCGTGAGATTGCACGAGTGAGCGCTTGCATTCGCTTCTTTGAATTGCTTCCAGCGTTGCTCGATCCATGCCGCGCTTTTGTGGATTTCCTCTTCGGTATCAGGCGTGCTCTCGAAAGTTTGCAGCCGAGCTAGGGCTTGGCACCAGTCTTCGGCCCAATCGCGAACCGCACCCGGTTCCTTCGATTCGCAAGCGTGTTGAAAATCTTTGGCGAGCTTCTTGTATTGTTCTAGGTTGGGGTGAGCCGGTAGCGGAACTGCGTCAGACATACGAATCTCCTTTCACTGCATGCCTGGAGTCTGCCCGAATCAGGCTGAAAGAAGTTCCGTAACTTCAGATACGTTTCGATGGGTGGGCACGGCCCTTTCCGCGGACTGGATGCGCCCCTAGCGCCACTTGCTTTATAGCACGCCTCTTCAACCTTCTCTACCTCTGATATCCTCGAATGTTAAGGAACCTGGAGTTTTTCCCATGTCTGGACATAGTAAATGGGCCACCATCAAACACAAAAAGGCGGCCCTGGATGCGAAGCGCGGTAAGGCATTCACGCGGTTAATCAAGGAAATAATGATCGCTGCTCGCTCCGGCGGCGATCCGGATATGAACCCGCGCCTGCGTACCGCAGTGACTGCCGCCAAAGCGGTCAGCATGCCCGCCGACAACATCAAGCGCGCCATCATGCGCGGTACCGGCGAACTCGAAGGCGGCCAAATCGACGAAATCCTCTACGAAGGGTATGGCCCGGGCGGCGCGGCGGTCCTCGTGAACGTCGCTACGGATAATCGCAATCGCACCGTGAGTGAAGTGAGACATCTCTTCTCGAAGAACGGTGGCAATTTGGGTGAGCAGGGCAGTGTTTCCTGGATGTTCGAACGCAAAAGCCAAATTATTGTAGACGCCGAGAAGTCAAGCGAAGACCAATTGATGGCCATCGTTCTGGATGCCGGCGGCGACGATATTCGCGATCAGGACGGCGCTTGGGAAATCATTTCACCGCCGGAAGCGCATGAGGCCGTTCTCCAGGCATTAGAGAAATCCAACATCCCCACTGAGTCGGCTGAAATCGCCATGATCCCGAAGAATACAGTCAAGCTGGAAGGCAAGAACGCGCAAGCCATGCTCAGGCTCTACGACTTACTCGAAGAGCACGACGACGTTCAAAACGTTTACGGCAATTACGAAGTGGACGAGGCAGAAGTAGAAGCTCTGGCTTAAGACACAATCGTCAAACTGCAATGAGCCGCTCTCGATAGCCGGATCTGAATGCGAATCGTCGGAATAGACTGCGGCACCGAGCGAACCGGTTTTGGTGTTGTCGATTCCGACGGCCGTTCTCATCGCCTCATCACAGCAGGCGTCATCCGTACCAAACATTCGGATCCTCTGGACCGCAGGCTGAAGTACATCGCTGGCCAGTTGCGCACCGTTCTGGACGACTTCGCTCCCGAAGTGGTTGCCGTTGAGGAAGTCTTCTACGCAGTGAACGCAAAGTCCGCTTTGAAGTTGGCCCACGTCCGCGGCGTCGCTCTTCTGCTGGCTGCCGAAGCCGGTTTGCCCGTCAGCGAATATTCCCCCCTAGAGGTGAAAATCAGCGTTGTCGGGTATGGCAGGGCGGAGAAGCAGCAAGTTCAAATGATGGTTCATTCGCTCCTCGGAATCGGACAGCAGTTCGATTCTTTCGATGCGACCGATGCGCTGGCAGTCGCCATTTGCCACGGCGCCCGTTTCAATTTCCCAGTTGCTGTCGGAGCACGCAGATGAAGATACTTCTGCTGTTTGCCTTTGCGGCCGTGCCGTTTACGACGTCGGCCGCTACTCCGAAGCTCACCTTCACCAAGAGTTTCCCAGGCAGCGTGCCCGCATACCTCTGTCTCGACATCGAGCGCTCCGGTGCGGTTTCGTACAAGGAGGCTGTCGATGACCGGCAACCGGTTACTGCTCTTCTGCCGGAAATTGACGCCGAGGCGCTCTTCACCATGGCGCAAACCTTGGGCTATTTCAAGTCACCCCTGGAATCCGGCCTGAAAGTAGCGAACACGGGCAAGAAAACATTCCGGTATGAAGATGAGAACGGCAAAGTTTCGGAGGTAACGTTCAACTACTCTACAGATCCGACGGCGCAGCAACTGCTCGAACGCTTTGAGCAGATTGCCGAATCCGAACGCGCCTACGCTGAGCTAGACCGCACCATGCGCTATGACAAACTCGGCGTGAATGATGCGCTTGCTGAAATCGAAGAACTGTGGCTTCGTAAACAGCTCGCCGCGCCACAGCAGTTCATTCCGCTGTTTACTCGCATTACGACGCACGAAGCTTACATGCACTTGGTGCGCGAGCGCGCCGCGCGGCTGAGAGACGAATTCCAGGCTATGTCTCACCCCGTTATAGCCGAACAGAAGCAGCAATGACACTGGAAGTTGGCCGCTTAACGCGCGCCTGGGCAGCCTCGCTTGCAGCAGCCATTTGAACGCGTAATCTGGATCGTCCTCGATAGTGTTGGAATCGGCGCCATGCCGGATGCGGCTGCTTTTGGCGACCAGGGTAGCGACACGCTAGGCAACATTGCCAAGCGTTGCAAGATGGAACTGCCGAATCTCTGCCGCCTGGGGTTAGGCAATATCAAGCCGCTGCCCGGCTTGCCACCGCGCGACCGTCCTGCCGGAGCTTACGGCAAGTGCCGCCTTGCCTCTCCTGGCAAAGATACAACCACCGGGCACTGGGAAATGGCCGGCATCTTACTGGAAAAGGCCTTCCCCGTGTATCCGCACGGCTTTCCTCCTGAAGTGATCGAGTGCTTCGAACAGAGGACCGGCCGAAAGACTCTCGGCAATAAAGCCGCCTCCGGTACCGAAATTATCGCGGAACTCGGTGAGCAGCACATGCGCACGGGTTCGCTCATCGTCTACACGTCCGCTGATAGCGTCTTCCAAGTGGCGGCCCATGAGCGCATCGTTCCGCTCGAGGAACTCTACCGCATCTGTGAAATCGCGCGCACTATTCTGTGCGGCCCGCACGAAGTCGGGCGCGTCATTGCACGTCCTTTTGAAGGTGAGCCTGGGCACTTTGTACGCACTGCGAACCGGAAAGATTTCGCCATTCCTCCTCCGCCCGGCATGCTTCTCGATCGGCTGCAAGAGCGGCGCATCTCCGTCTATAGCGTTGGCAAAATCTCCGACGTCTTCCTCCATCGCGGCATCGATCGCGACGTCAAGACTAAGAACAACGATGACGGAATGGCGAAGACCGCGGAAGCGATGCGCGACCAGTCCTCCGGCCTGATTTTCGTCAACTTAGTCGATTTCGATCAACAATTCGGCCACCGCAATGACGTCTGTGGATACGGCCGCGCCCTCGAAGCCATGGATCGCTGGCTCCCCTCGCTCGACTTACAAGATCGAGATCTGCTGCTTTTGACTGCGGACCATGGCTGTGATCCAACTACTCCGTCCACCGATCATTCACGCGAATATACACCGTTGCTGGCCTATGGTCCTCACGTGAACGGCGGCGTGAACCTGGGGACTCGCAGCACGCTTGCCGACATCGGCCAAACTGTCGCCGAAAACTTCGGCACGAAAATCGCAACCGGCACCAGCTTTCTTCATGAGATTCAGAAAGGACAGTAGTTCACTTTTCAGCCTATGAGACGGCCCATAATGGCGGCCAATTGGAAGATGTACAAGACCGCCCAACAGACCACTAGCTTCTTCGACCGTTTCCTTCCCCTCTTGGGCAATGCGGATGACTGTGACGTTGTCATCTTCCCTGTCAGCATCGCGATTCCCGCTGCCGTAACAGCCACCCGCGGAACAGACGTGCGCATCGGCGGCCAGAATCTCTATTGGGCCAAAGAGGGGGCTTTCACGGGAGAAGTCTCCGGCGAGATGTTCCACGCCGCAGGCGCTACCTGGGCCCTCGTCGGCCATAGCGAACGCCGTCAATACTTTCATGAGAAGGATGCGGACGTGCTGAAAAAAACGCAAGCTGCGCTCGAAGCCGGCCTCACGCCCATCGTTTGCATGGGCGAGCGGCTGGAGGATCATCAGTCCGGCAAAACCAATGATGTGTTAGTCAGGCAGTTCGCATCCGGCGTCGCCGGCCTCACTGAAGAACAGTTCGCGCGCATCAACGTCGCCTACGAACCCATCTGGGCTATCGGTACCGGTCAAACTGCGACGCCTCAAATCGCTTCCGATGCCCATAAACTCATCCGCTGCGAAGCCGAGAAACGCTTCGGAGCTGATTCCGCACGGCAGCTGCGTATCATCTATGGCGGCAGCGTCAAACCCGACAACATCACCGGCCTCATGGCTGAAAACGAGATCGACGGAGTGCTCGTTGGCGGCGCCAGTCTCGATCCGGAATCGTTCGCCAAGATCGTCAGAAGTAGCTCGACGGCTGTCCAGCATCACGCGCGCGGAAACACCGCCAGAACATCCCACTAAGGAAAGGCGTCCGATGTTGCCGGAAGGATCAGGCTTTGGTGGTCGTATCGGAAATGCAATCGCAGAGCGTTTCAGCTAAAACGCCGACGTTAGGCTCCTCAAGTACCGTGGTGTGGTTTCCCGGGATTTCGTAGAAGCGGAACCCGCCTTTCGCAAGGTCCTTCCAACCGGGAGCAAGGTCTAACCCTGCCGGGCGATCGATTCCTTGCAGCAGTACCACCGGTGCACGAACAGGATGCCGGTTTGTAGCGCGCCGCAATTTCGATGAGCAACTGGTCGAACTCTCTTTTCTGCGCGACTGGAGTTCGCGTACGAATCTGATAGCGTGCCCGCTCTTTAAAATATTCGGCTAGTCCCGCTAGATCGAGTTCGGTGACGTGCTTCCAGTGATAACGCAGTTTGCTCTTCAGCTTCTGGCGGCGGGATACCGCTCCGAAGTGATGGGGGTTGGGAGCGCCGAGCAAAGCCACAAGTCCGACATCTGCGCCCTCCGCCTCCAGTTCCACTGCCACCGCATACGCCAACACTCCAGCAACACACCAGCCACCCAGAAAGTACGGTCCAGTCGGCTGTTGGGATCGGATCTCTTTTACCAGTATTTTCGCAACCTCGCCCAACGAGGTGGATTCATCCAAGGTGTCTTCGATTTCACGTGGCACGTGCACCGTCTGTAACCGGCGGCGGCTGCGCATGTGTTCCGCTAACGGTCGTAAGAACGATCCAGCATACATCCAGTAGAGAGGCTTCTCTTGTGTCCTCGCACGTTGATTGATCGCTGCGTCGGTGCCTGTCGGGTTTCCCTTTTGCTCAAGGAGAGCCGCCATCCGTTCGACTGTGGGTGCGTCGAAAAGGGTGGACATATCCAGCCTTGTTTGAAATTCAGCTTCGATGCGACGGAGTAGTTGACTTGCCAGCAGCGAATGTCCGCCGAGTTCGAAGAAGTCGTCGCGCGGTGCCACGGTTTTGAGGTTTAAGACGCTCGCGAAAAGCATCGAGAGCTGCCGCTCCGTTTGGGTCTGCAACTCGGTAGGAGCGGCCGCCGTTTCGTGGGCGTGAGGCTCGGGCAGCGCCTTGCGATCGATTTTGCCGTTCGGGGTTAGCGGAAGGACATCGAGCCGCACGAACCGCGAGGGGACCATGTAATCCGGCAGCTTCTGAGCGAGATAGCCCCGCAAGTCGACCGGAGAAGCGTCTCCTTCGAAATAGGCTGCTAAAGAGTTTTCGCCGGCGGCGTCGCGCCATGCCTTAACTGCCGCTGCACGAACGTGTGCATGCGCTGTCAACGATGCTTCTATCTCTTGAGGTTCTATGCGAAAGCCGCGCACTTTCACCTGATCGTCCGCGCGGCCCAGGCATTCCAGCTTATACTCGCCCGTGTCTACCCCCGTCCAGCGCACAACATCGCCCGTGCGGTAGATGGTGTCGCCGGATAGAAAAGGATTGGCTTGGAACCGTTCCGCAGTTAGATCGGGCTGGCCAAGATAACCCCGCGCCACACCACTTCCTCCGATGTAGAGCTCTCCACTTACGCCGACCGGTAGCAACTGCAAATGCCGGTCGAGAACATATGTCTGCGTGTTCTCGATGGGTCGCCCGATCGGTACAGACGAGCCATAAGGATCTACCTTTTCGATGGTGGAGAAAACTGTCGTCTCTGTGGGACCGTAGCCGTTCCATAATTCGCGGCAGCGGGCAAGCAACTGATCGGCGAGCGTTCGCGAGAGCGCCTCCCCTCCGCAAATCGCCTTTAGACTCTGCTGGCCTTCCCAACCGGCATCGATGAGAGCGCGCCACAGAGCGGGTGTGCCCTGCATCACCGTGCATTTGGATGCTTGAATGGCTTCAATCAACCGCCGAACGTCCTGAACGACCTCCTTGGCCGCGATCACAACCGTTCCTCCGGAAACCAACGGGAGTAGAAGCTCTAGAACGGCCATGTCAAAGGAAAAAGTGGTTACGGCAAGTAGCACGTCGCTGGCAGAGAATCCGGGTGCGCGCTGCATGGAATGCAGAAAATTGACGACTGCGGATTCCCGTACTTCCACGCCCTTGGGCGTGCCGGTGGAACCAGAGGTGTATAGCACATAGCTCAACCCGCGATAGCGATCTGCATTGCTCTCTTCAGTGCGGAAGATATGGAGGTCTTTCGATGTTACAGACAAATGCGGCCGTGCGGCGTTGCGCAAGAGTTCCTGGCGCCCGAGCTGGAAGGCCAGGATCGATGGGCAGATAAGCCGCACCCGTTTTCAAGATCGCCAATATCGCGATCAGCATTTCGAGCGAACGGTCTATTGAAACCGCCACGAGCTTGCCGGGCTCGGCGCCCGCCGCTTCGAGTTCTGCCGCAAATGCCCCAGCCCGCTGTTCGAGATCCCGGAAGGTCAGCCGTTCGGCTTCGAAAACAGCAGCGATAGCCAGCGGCCGTTGCTTCACGCACTCTTCAAACATGGCCCAAACACTGCCCGTGGAGTCTCGTGATTGCCCGGCGCTTGCACAAAGCAGCGCGTTGCGCTCGTCCGCGGGAATCATCGTCATCTCGCTGACCGGTGCGTCCGGGTTCTCCAGCGCCGATTCGAGCAAGGTGATCCAGTGGCGTATTAAGCGTCGAATTGTCGCGCTATCGAACAGATCGGCGCTGTAAATCAGGCGGCCCGTAACGGCATGGGACCGCTCGACCAGATCTGCAAAAAGATCGAAGCCGGACGATCCGCTGTGGATTTCGACGTCGGTTAGATCCCATCCATCCGGGAAATTTGTGGTCGCGGGTCGAAGCGAGAAAAGAGCTTGGAAGAGTGAATGGTGACTCGAATCGCGTTTAAAACTCAGTTCGCGCACGACACTGTCGAACGGAATATCGCTGTTTGCGAGCGCGCCCAGCACAGTATTTCGAACGGTCCTCAGGAACTCGCGGAATGAGAGACCGGCGTGGAGCTGGCTCCGCAGTACCACCGTATTCAGAAAGAATCCGATGAGTGGCTCCAACTCTGGACGATTGCGCGTCGAAGTCACCCCACCCGTGACAATATCGTCCTGTCCCGAATAGCGATAAAGCAGGACGTGAAATGTCGCGAGCAGCAACATGTAAGGCGTGACGCCTTCGTTGGCGCTGAAGCGCTGGATGGCGCGCGAGAGCTGGGCCGGCGCTTCGAACGGGACCATGCCACCGCGCCAGGTGGGGACAGAAGGTCGTTGCCGATCAGTTGGAAGCTCGAGTGCCGGAATGCCGGCCCCCAAGGCTTCGCGCCAATACTTCAATTGCGGCGCATAAGCCCCTTCCGCCACCTTCGTCTGCTGCCAACACGCGTAGTCCCGGTACTGGATCGGCAACTCCGATAAGGGCGATGCTTCTCCCGCCGCAAAGGCACGGTACAGGCTCGCCAACTCGGGGATCAGCACCCGATAAATCGAAACGCCATCGAACAGCAGGTGATGAAGCGTCAAATAGATTCGGTAATCGTCCTCGGCGAAGCGGATCAGGCGCGCTCGCAACAACGGAGCTTGGCTAAGGTCGAAAGGACGGCTGGCATCCTCCGTTGCCAGGCGAGCAGCTTCGGTGGCACGCTCGAACACCGGCAAATCGACTGAGATCGATCGTCGGAAGCGAAAGGTAGATATGCGGGTGAACTGTTTGTCTGACTCTCCCGTCCACAACATCGAATGCCGTTCGCCAGATGTCATGCCGCCGTATCACTTCGTTGAACGCACGCTCGAGCACTTCCGGATCGGTGGGGCCGCTCTTCCGAATGGTGATCGATTCGTTATAGAACGGCGCATCGGGCGCAAACTCCGCGTGCAGCCAGACCTGCTGCTGACCGCAAGAAAGAGGGATCCATTCACTCGATTGCCGGGAAATGCGGGTTTCGGTTTGCTGAAGGGGAGCCGCCATTTGGCCGCGGCGGATCTTTTCGAGCAACTGCCGCCTCGCATCGGAAGCAACGTTTGAGCCGGATTCAGTGTGTGCCGTCTCCATCACCGGTTCATAAAACTCCACTCGCAGGCGTTCAGGCTTAACACTGGAGCCCTGTCGAAGCGAACAGGCAGTGACGTGAGTCCTCGCAGCCCTAAATTTTCGTGCCAAGTAACCGTGTCTGAAACCAGCTCCAGGTGCTCAAGACGATTCAGCAGGGTGGTGAACGCGATCTGCCCTTCGATACGCGCCAATGGAGCGCCAAAGCAGAAGTGAGGGCCCCAGCCGAAAGCGAGATGCCGGTTATCTGTGCGCTTCAGGTTGAGAGTATCTGGATCCGGAAATCGCGCGGGATCACGGTTTCCAGCGGCAATCACGGCGATGACCGATTGCCCGCGACGGATTTCTTTGTCGCCGAGAACCAGGTCTTCCCTCGCCACCCGCGCCGTATGCTGAATCGGGCTTTCGAACCGCAGTAACTCCTCAATCGCCGACGGGATCAGCGCGCTATCTCGCCGTAGCTCGTCCATCTGCTCCGGATGCCGAAGCAGCGTCACTAAACCGCTGCCGATAAGATTGGTGGTGGTTTCCTGTCCACCGATCATGGTCAAGATCGTATTCGCGATCATCTCCTGCTCCGTCAATCGGGTTCCGTCCACTTCGGAGGTCACCAATGCGTTAATCAAACCTTCGGTGGGTTGCGTTCTCTCGGCGCGAATGGCCGCCCGGAAGTAGCCCGTCATTTCCTCCACGCTCTCGAGCACGCGTGCGATGCGGTCGGGATTGTGTTGAAAATTCCCCAGAATCTCGGCGAAATCGAGCGACCACCTCTTCAGATCTTCATGATGCTCAACCGGAACGCCGAGCATGCCGGCTGTCACAATGCCGGGCATGGGAGCGGCAAAGTCCGCCACAATATCGGCCTGCCCGTTTTCGATGAACCGGTCGATCAGCGTGTCCACTACGTCTTGAATATGAGTGCGTAGCTTCGCGACGCGCGCGGGAGTGAAGGCATTCGCGCAGAGACTTCTCAGACGCGTATGCGCGGGCGCATCACGAAACAGCATCTGCTGCCGGATGACTTCGAAAATCGGGTTCAAAGCGCCAAGCCCGAAGCTGGCCAACTGCTCCGCCGTCAAGGTTCGTTCCGCTGAGAAGCGCAGAAGAACTGTGACGACATGCTCGTAGCTGGTGACTATCCAGGCATGCAGAAAAGCATCCCATAAGACAGGGCCGGCTTCCCGAAGCGTGCGATAGAAGGGATATGGATCCGTCATCACCTCGGGGTCTAACAGGCGGCACAAGCTCAGAGCGGCATCCATACGAATCTTCGATCGCTAGAAGTCCGCTATTGCGCGAGTAACCGGGCGACTTCTTCATCGGACATGGAGGCGAGCCGTGCCTCCAACTGCCGGTCCACTTCAACCGCGAGCCGCGCGATGGTCTTGGACTCGAAGAGGTGGCGCGGCGTTAATTGCACCCCGAAGCGCTCATGCACGCGCGCCGCTACCTGCGTTGCCAGCAACGAATGAACGCCGAGAAAAAAGAAGTTATCGTCAACCCCCAGCCGGTCGATCTTCAAAAGCGTGCTCAAGATACCGACAAGTTGCTCTTCGGTGGGCGTGCTGGGCGCACGATAGGCGCTGTCGGGTACGAGGTTATCCGGAGAAGGGTCCGGCAGTGTCTGGCGATCCAGCTTTCCATTGAAATTGAGAGGGAGCGCCGCCATTCGAACAAAACTCGCAGGAACCATATACTCGGGTAGGCGGGCCGCAAGAAAATCGCGTAGCTCGGGCGCAGACAGCCCGGCTTCTTCACGAGGAACCACGTACCCGACGAGACTCTTCTTACATCCGATTCCGCGGGCCATCACCGCGGAGGCAACCACGCCCGGATGACCATTCAGGGCAGAGACAATCTCGTTGGGCTCAATGCGATAGCCTCGAATCTCTTCCTGGGTGTCCGCTCGTCCGCAAAATGCGATCTCGCCGTTTGGCAAAAAGTATCCCAAGTCTCCCGTACGATACATACGGGCACCCGCTATGGCGCTGAATGGATTCGGAAGGAAGCGCTCCTCGGTCGCGTCGGGCGCGTTGCGATAACCACGTGCGACGCTTGGTCCCGCGATGTAGAGTTCGCCTATTTCGCCGCTCGCTACCGGCTTCCGCTCACTATCGAGCACATAGATTTCCGTGTGCGCGATCGGCGAACCGATGGCGGGTTGCCGCTCTCCACCGTTTGCATTCACCGTGCCTGAACTTGCCACGACGGTGCATTCTGTCGGTCCGTAATTATTAATGACGGCAACGGGGAAGTCGGGTGACGGGGAGCGGTGCAGCGTGTCTCCACCTGTCAGTAGATAGCGCAGTGCGGTACCGGCCGGCCAAGGTTCCGCCAGCATAGGTTCCGCCAATACGGTCGGTACAAAAGCGATGGTGATCTTTTGTTTCACTAACCAGGCGCGGAGAAGTTCCGGAGAGGTTCGCACTGGCTCCTCGGCCAGCACGAGAGTGGCGCCCGCCGTTAAGTGAGGCCAGATCTCCCAAACCGAAGCGTCAAACGCCACGCCGGCTAAGTGGCTGGCACGGTCCTCGGCCGTGACATCGAAGAAGCGTCTGTGCCAAAAAATCAGATTCAAGAGGTTGCCATGCGTCACTTCGACGCCCTTCGGCTTGCCTGTTGAACCGGATGTATAAATGATGTAGGCAAGCTGTTCGCGAGTCACCGAAACCGGTTCTTCGAGCGGCGCGAAACTCCCGATCGCGTCGTCTTGCAACTCTAAATCGATGACCCGGGGTCCTGCGTCACCGCCCCGCAAGGCAAGCCGCCCGCGAGCCACTACAAAGGGCGCTGCCGCATCTTCCAAAATCGTGTTCAGGCGCTCGGCAGGCCATTTCGGATCCAAGGGTAAATATGCGCCGCCCGCCATCAGAACCGCCAGTGCGCTGGTGATGAGATCGAAGGAGCGCTCGAAGCATAAGGCGACCGGTACGTCGGGTCCTACCCCCAGGGAAATCAGGTAACTCGCCAGGCGGCTTGCCCGCCCGATCATTTCCCCGTAACTCATCGTCTCCGCGCCGGACGATAAGGCCAGCGCATCGGGAGCACGGTTGCCTGCTTCCCTCACTAAGTGGGCGACGCAAAGGCGGCGTGGTAACCAATTACGTTCTTTCCGCGGGCTCTGGGCGGTTTCCAGTTCCGGACCCGCAGCAATCGGCATAGTCGCCGTATTACCGGGATCTACAAAGGGGGAGTGCTCGGACGGCATTTCGTAAAACTTATCGGCCGTTGCTCGACTTCTCAGAAGGGGGAAAGGAGAAGTGCCGCGGCACCCGCCGGCCGAATCCGTTAAGCGACTTATGCCCGGATTTGACGCTCTCACTAGCAACGCTGGCCCAAGCGCGATCGGAGGCGCGTCTGGTGTGTGTGAGATATGTGATGCAGCGCGGCCTAGCGAGCCCGGCAGCCAAGCGATGCTTGGTCCATACAGAGAGGAAATCGCCAAGCAGTCGCGCGTGCGTTGCCGGGCGTTTCCTTAGAAGAGGCGCGGCAGTGATGGAGCGCTTACGTATTCAGACTGCGAGTCCTTCTCTCCTGCCGATTTTCCCGGTAGACCGAACGGATTCTCATGCACTCGCTCTCGAATCCCGGCCTTCAGTGTCTTCGCCAAGGAAATGCTCGCCTCTCCAAATCGATTCCGAATTTGGTCCACTGACCGGAACGCCTCCCGAAGGCGCGCAGTATTCGCCTCCTCCAGTAAATTCATCTGCCCTTCATAGTGCTGCAATCCACCGGCATGTACGCCTAGCAACCGAATCGGTCTATTGCCGTCCCAAGACTGCCGGAAGAGCGCAATCACAGCCGTGGCGACTTCACGATCCAGTTGTGTCGCATGGTCCAGCGATTGTGCTCGCGTGATGGTGAAGAAGTCTTCGTCGCGCAGCTTTAACTGAATCGTCCTCGCATACAGTCGCTGCTCCCGCAACCGCTTGGCCACCATTTCAGAAAGTTTCAGAAGAGCCGTTTCCAGCGTCTCCCGGTGTGCCGTGTCTTCTCCGAACGTGTGCTCATGACTGATCGATTTCGGATCTTCATCCGCGCCAATTTCCGTATCGAACCAGCCGCCCGCGTCCTCGCCCTTCGCTTTCCCGGCCAGCGCTAGACCCCACAGGCCAAAATGCGAACGCAGAAAACTTTCTTCCAGCTCAGCCAGATCGCCCACCCGCCGGATGCCCAGTTTGTGCAGTACCTCCTCCGTCTTCTTGCCTACGCCGGGGATCTTTCGCACCTCCAACGGCGCCAGAAATCGCGCCTCACGCCCTGGAACGATGTACAGCACGCCGTTGGGCTTCGCCTGGTCCGACGATACTTTCGCCACCAGGCGCGAAGAGGCAACTCCGAGTGAGCATCGCAACTCTGTTTTGTTCCGAATCGTCTCATGCAAGGTGTGCGCGGCGCGCAAAGCCGGACCAAACAGACGCTCCGTCCCCGTGAGGTCCAAATAGGCTTCATCGATCGATGCCATCTCCACCTGGGGAGAGAAATCGCACAGGATCTTGAAAATCTTCTTCGAATATTCTCGATAACGATCCAAGCGCCCTTCGACAAAAGTCGCCTGCGGACACAGCCGCGCGGCTGTGCGCAACGGCATCGCGGAGTGTACGCCGAATTTCCGCGCCGCGTACGAAGCAGCCGCCACCACCCCGCGCTGATCCGCTTTACCCCCAACAACCACTGGCTTGCCTTTCAGTGATGGATCGAACAGCTCTTCTACGGAAACGAAGAACGCGTCCATATCGACATGGCAAACCAAACGCTGCATGCTCGTTACCTGGTGAGCGTGGCTCCAATCACTCTCGGCCAGCCGGCCAAATCCGGGATCACTTCAATATCGCTCCAATTGGCCGTCAGCATCTCGCGGACGCCCTCCAGCGATTGATAGCCCAACTCCATCAGCAAGCGTCCTCCGCGCTTCACGGCCTGCGCCGCGCCCGCAAGTAAGCGCTCATAGATCTCCAGCCCGCTATCGCCCGCAAACAGCGCCACGTGCGGTTCCCAATCGCGCACCTCAGCCTGCATGTTCGCACTATCGGCGCCGGGCACGTAAGGTGGATTCGAAACCAGCAGATCCACGCTCCCGGGAAGCACCGCATCCACAAGATCCGCTGCGAAAAAAGTCACCGGCGCGCCGTGCTTGCGTCTGTTCCGTTCGGCGACCGCCAGGGCCTTCAGCGAAATATCGGAAGCCGATACTCGCGTTCCGCTTTCAAGCGCGATGCTAACGGCAATCGCCCCGGAGCCGGTCCCTACGTCCAGCACTTGTGCCGGTCCGTTTGTCTTCAGATAATGCAACGCAGCCTCCACCAGGTGTTCCGTCTCAGGGCGGGGAATCAGCACGTCCTCGTTCACGTAGAAATCGCGCCCATAAAACTCCTGTTTGTGCGTGATGTATTGGATTGGTTTTCCCTTCAGGCGTTCATTCAAATACCGGCCGTAGTGTATCCATGCGAGCTGCGTCAGCTCGTCTTCGCCGTGCGCATACACATAGGTCCGGTCACGCTGCAGGGCGTGACAAAGCAGCACTTCCGCCGTCAGGCGGGGCACCGGAATAGTGGCTTTCTCAAGGATTTTCGTGCCCTGCTCAAGGGCGGTCTTGACGTCCAGCACTGTGAGGATCTCGCGCAAAACGGTCTCGGTTTCGAGTGCGCCGCGCTAACAGATAGCGAGCCCCTTCCTTGTTGGCGGCACGCATCCGAGCCCTTTGCGCTTTTCAGCGCGAGCCAAGATCAAGTCGTCGGTACTAGCTCGCCGCCGCGCATGCGTTCCGATTGATAGTAACTCGTCACCGCATCGATGATCGGCTGCATGCGCCCTTCCATCACCAGGTCCAATTGATGCAGCGTGAGACCGATCCGGTGATCCGTAATGCGGTTCTGCGGGAAATTATAGGTCCGAATCTTCTCGCTCCGGTCACCTGTACCTACCATGCTCTTGCGCTCTGCCCCAATCTGCGCAAGTTGCTTCTCCATCTCCATCTGGTACAGACGCGAACGGAGAACCTGCATGGCTTTCGAGCGGTTCTTGATCTGTGATTTCTCGTCCTGGCAAGACACCACGGTATTCGTCGGCAAGTGAGTGATGCGCACGGCCGAATAGGTTGTGTTTACCGACTGTCCGCCCGGTCCCGATGAACAAAACGTATCGATCCGAAGGTCTTTCTGATCGATCTGCACATCTACTTCATCGGCTTCAGGCATCACCACAACCGTGATTGTCGAAGTGTGCACACGCCCCTGCGTCTCCGTGGCCGGAACTCGCTGCACGCGGTGAACCCCGCTCTCGTATTTCAAGCGGCTGTACACTCGGCGGCCGCTCACCATGGCGATTACTTCGCTCAATCCTCCCACGGACGATTCACTGAGCGAAGTTACTTCCACTTTCCAACCCTGCTCTTCGGCGTATCGCGAATACATCCGAAAAACTTCCGCTGCGAACAACGATGCTTCGTCGCCGCCTGCACCTTTGCGAATCTCTAAAATGACGTTCTTCTCATCGTTCGGGTCTTTGGGCAGCAGCATGATCTGCAATTCCTGCTCAATTGCCGCGACTTGCGGTTCTAGCCTCGTGACCTCGAGTTCGGCCATTTGCCGTAGGTCAGGGTCCGTCTCTTCGAGCATCGCCCTGGCATCCCGCAACTCTTGCTCCGCTTTCTTCCACTCGCGGTATTTCGTCACCAGGTCCGTCAGCTCGCTCTGCGCCTTCGTCGTCTTGCGATACTGCTCGGAGTCGCCGATTACTGCCGGGTCGGCCATGCGCGCTGTCAGCTCTTGGAAGCGCGCCTCCGATTCGTCTAATCGTTCCTTGTATTGCATGTATGCCGCCCGTTAAGGTGCCTGAAGTCTTCCGCTCCCAGTCTCAGCGACGGAGTGTCTTAAGCGATCACCAGTTTCCCGCCCTGCGCCTGTTCCAGTTCCATGGCTCGTTCGAGTGCGTGGATTGCCACTTCGGTCTGTTCGTTGGACGGCTGCTGCGTGGTCACGCGCTGCAGCCACAGACCGGGACGAGTGATGATCGCCAGTAATCCGCTTCGTCGTTTTGCCGCGAACCGGATCACTTCATAACTGGCGCCCACAATCACAGGAAGCAGCGCAATGCGAGCCGCAAACTTCCCCCAAAAACTGTCAATCGGCAGGAACGCATAGCTGATCATCGCGACGATCAGAACCACAACCAGAAAACTCGTCCCGCAGCGTGGATGCCATGTCACGAATCGCTGGGCATTGTCTACCGTCACAGGCTTGCCCGATTCGAAATTGAAGACGACCTTGTGTTCCGCCCCGTGATACTCGAACATGCGATGCATCTCTTTCATGCGCGAAAGGGCGTACATGAAGCCAAGGAAGATCGCAATCCGCAACAAACCATCGACTAGATTGATGGCCAACCGGCCGTTCACCGCTTCGTAATGCCTGCCAAGCAAGGTCGCCAGATAAAGCGGCACAAACTTGTAGAGCCCAATCATGAACAGAATGGAAAACCCAATCTGAAGCGCCATCGCGCCCGCGCTCACCTCGCGCTTGCCGCTCTTTTCTCCTCTGCCGGTTAGTTCGCCCAAAGCGCAGTCGGCGGAAAACTTTAGCGCTTTCATGCCGAGCCACATGGCGCCCCCCAGCGTCACTAACCCGCGCAGCACCGGCCATTTGAAAGCCGGATAGGTCTCCGACAGGCGCGGCAGTGGGCTCTCCTCTGTGACAATGTCGCCGCCCGGCGTTCGCACCGCCACGCAATAGCTGTGCGGCGATCGCATCATGACGCCTTCCATTACGGCTTGGCCGCCGATCAGCGTCGTCTCTTCGCCGTTTTCTAGAACAGGAAGCAGCTGTATGTGCGTGAAAAGACGCACCATTCCGCGCAGGTTCAAATGAGGGGACTCCAGCCGTATTATACCGTGCGAACTGTCCCCCTCGCGTGGGACCGAGCCCGGTTTATGTGGGAATTACGAGTTCCTGGCCAACCTGAATCTTGTCCGCGCTCTGAAGCTTATCCCGGTTGGCTTCGAAAATGCGATTGTATTCGTTCGCATTCCCGTAAAACTCTTTGGCGATCTTGGATAGTGTGTCACCCGACTGCACTTTGTACGTCTTGCTAGCGGTCCCCGCTCCTGCGGCGGCAGCAGCCGTGGCCGTGGCTGGCTGCGCCGGCGGGGCGCTCGCCGCCAAACTTGGATCCACAGTTAAATCGCAGGTCAAATCGCCATAACTGCTGTCGGCCGCTTTGATCTTGTTCCAGACGTCGTTCTTCACGTCCTCTGAAGGAGCCGCACCTTGTATGAACAGCTTGTTGTCCTGCACATGCAAGTGCGTCAGGCGAACTCCCTTTTGCTGAATCGTGTCAAGTGCGCCCTTGTATTTATTTTTCAGTTCTTCCAATCGGTCCATTCTTGGTCTCCAATAACCTGGACCATCAAGCACGCCTATTAGTTGCTCGATTTTAGTAAGCTACCCGATTTTCCGTCGCAAGTGAGAAACCGCACCGGCTGTCTGGAATAAGGATGCGGTTCGACAGCCGAAATCTAATTTATTCCTCCACTAGACGCGCTTGACTTTCTAAGCCAGACCCGATAAGTCTTTGCATCCGCGAATGGCACAAGAGTCAGTTCCTGTGGCTTGCCCCGGTATTCGCCGGCTATCCTGTAGGCTTGCTCCCCCGGCCAGTTTCCCGGCATCGTTGCACCCGCCGGCAACACCTGGACCCGGGACATCTCGCCTGCCATTACGGCGGCATCCGCCACGTCCTTAAGCTGGGGATTGAAGGCTTGCGACAGCGCCAGTACTTGCGGCCCTCGCTGCAGTGCAATCTCATCGGGATGAGTCGGGGAACCGTCTATACTTCGCACCGTCATGTCCATCGAGATCTTCACCGTATCGCCCCGTCTCCAGTCACGGTTGATCGTCAGAAAATCGCCAGGCTTTCCGATCAGATGCGATCCGCCGATATCCGCCGTGAAGCTATTTGTCCATTCCGGTACCCGCAAGCGCAGTGGAAAGCGCAGGTTATGAGCCGGTTCCACATGCAGCAGAAAATCACCTCGCTCCGGAAATACCGCCTCCGAATAAACCTGAACCGTTCCGCGGCGGTGGCTTAGCTGGAATGTTGCGCGGCCGGAGCTGTAAAGAACAACCGCAATCCCGTTTCCGTAACGTCCCCACACCGCTGCGGGTATCAGCGATACACCCAGGGCTTCAGTCGATCCACATGCGTCCGACGCAGATGCCGGCTGTTTGCTGCCATTCAAAGGAGGCGGTTCCAGCACAGCCCCGCTCATGCCATCTTGCCCTGCCAGTAACTGGTTGTAGATTGTGCGTTCCAGTTGCTCTCCGTACTGTGCCTCTCCCGTCACTCGCAGTAAATCGAGCGTGAATTGAATCCACGACACAGTCGCGCAGGTTTCGCTTTCTTCTTTGTTGTCGCCCGCTATCGAAGCCTCACTGGATACGGGTGCTCCAGTGAGCGACAACCGCCTGTTCCGCACGTCCAACCAGGACGCGGTTATCGACCTGAAATAAGATTCGTCCCCTGTGATCCGGTACAGTTCAACCAAGTCGTGTAATGCGGAGAGATTTTCGAAGGTAGCGTCCGCTTGCTTTCCCCTGGATTCGATCCACGCATCGGCGGCCGATCGGCAAAAATCAAGATACTGTCCGTCTTCCGTATATCGGTAGAGCAAAACAAACGGCTCAATCAGTATTGCCGGGTGCTCGTAGGCGGAACCCTTTGGAAAACTCCTCAGCAGTGCTTTGCCGGCCCTTGTCGCCGCATCCAGCGCGTTCTCGTCAGCTGTTACGTGGTAGTAAGCAAGCAAGCCAAGCAAATCGTACTTGCGGACCAGAAGTTGATGCTTGTCACCAGGAGCTATATTTGACGCGAGCGAGGCGATGACCAGCTTCTCGACGCTTTGCATTACCGCCCTGAGATGTTCGTCATGCCGATATTCATAAGCATTCGCCATCGCTTCCAGAGCCCTGCCGGGCTGCTGAATAGATCCTTGTTCCCGTGGGCCGCCTGCCCCCTTCGAATCAGGTGAGGCGTTGCGATCGTCCACGTGCTCGAGATACCCTTCGCTATTGGCTCGCATGCGGCTCGCAAGCAGCCCGCCCAATTTCTCCTGGTCGAGCGATATGGGACGATAGCGGTCCGTGACGGCGTCCACCACGACGGGTTCAGGCGGATCGGCGAGCGAGCGATCCGCGAACAATGGCAGCACCGCCAAAGTCAGCAGACAAGTTATGGGACGAATCAAACACACCTACCGGCTGCTGCCAGTGTAGCGCCAAAGCGCAAAGGCCGCGGCTGCGCGCCGCCAAGCAGCAAAGCAACCCGCCAATTCTTCGGGTGGGGCGCTCAAGAGCGCGGCCGTCTTGCGCGCGTTCCTTCAATGCAAAGGCCGCGGCTGCGCGCCGCCAGGCAGCAAAGCAACCCGCCAATTCTTCGGGTGGGGCGCTCAAGAGCGCGGCCGTCTTGCGCGCGTTCCTTCAACACAGGCGAGTATCAAGTGCGCACGCGCAGCAGAACGTCATCCCGGTCCGTAAACTGAATGGCGCGCATGCCCAGTAATTCAGCCCCTTGAATATTCGCGATCTTGTCGTCGAAGAAGAGAGTCTGTTCTGGCTCAAGCCCCAGCCCCTCCAGGCATTGCTCGTAAATGGCGGGTTCCGGCTTCACCGAGTGAACTTCGTAGGAAAGTGTGACGCAATCGAAATTGTTCAGCCGATCGGTTCGCGACTTCAGCGCTTCACCCAAGTCCCGAGGCATGTTCGACAGCATGGCCACACGCTTCCGGGCGCGCCGCAGCTCGTCGATCCACTCCCACATCACCGAATCGAAACGCATCCAGCTCACCGTATCCAATTCGGTCAACTGGTCTATCGCTCGTTGATTGAGGAATGTGCCAGCACGCTGCGCAATGGACTGCCAGTATTCAAATCCCGATACCAGCCCTTTGTCATAGTCCAGCCGGTCCGCCCAATAAAGCTCACTGAACAGCTCTTTCGGAACAGCCGCTACTTCCGCCAGCCGCTCCTGATCTTCATCCGTCTGATGCGTCACAAGCACGCCGCCGTAATCGAAGATGAAGCCGTCGTAAGAGTTAGTGAGTGCCATCAGAAGCCGTCTGAGCCTTGGTACAATAAGGTTATAGCACTCAGCTTAGTAAGGCATTGTGTTTGCAAGCATTTGCACCACTCCCTACTGTCTCCTTAGGAGTTTCTTTTGGCCGATCAAGATGGGTCGACGGGCGGGCTGTTTCCGCCTGGCGATAACAAGAACCTAATTCCTACCAACATCGAAGACGAGATGAAGCGGTCGTACCTCGATTACGCCATGAGCGTAATCGTAGGCCGCGCTTTACCTGACGTTCGTGATGGCTTAAAGCCGGTGCATCGCCGCATTTTGTACGGGATGCACGAAATGGGCCTGCACTACAACCGCGCGACGCGCAAGTGCGCCAGGATCGTCGGCGACGTCCTCGGCAAATTCCATCCGCACGGCGATGTGCCCGTCTATGACGCATTGGTGCGAATGGCGCAGCCCTTTTCGCTCCGCTACATGCTCGTCGATGGGCAAGGAAATTTCGGTTCTGTCGACGGTGACCCGCCCGCGGCCATGCGGTACACCGAAGCCCGTCTCTCGCGCATTGCCGGTTCGCTTCTCGAAGACATTCACAAAGAAACTGTCGATTTCCGCCCCAACTACGACGACAGCGAAGTGGAGCCGGAAATCCTTCCGACTCGCGTTCCGAATCTGCTGGTCAATGGGTCTTCCGGCATTGCCGTCGGCATGGCGACGAACATCCCGCCGCACAACTTGCGTGAAATCATCGACGCCACAATCGCCCTCGTCAATGAGCCCGGCACGCCGCTCGCTAAGATCTTTGAGATGGTGCCGGGACCGGATTTTCCGACCGGCGGATTCATCCTGGGACGTCAGGGCATCCTCGATTACTACACGCGCGGCCGGGGCAGTCTCAAGATTCGCGCCAAAGCTGCCATCGAGAAGCTCGGTAAAGACCGCGAAGCCATCGTTGTCACGGAAATCCCCTTCCAGGTGAATAAGGCGCGCCTGATCGAGCACGTCGCGGCGCTCGCCAACGAAAAAAAGATTGAGGGCATTGCCGACGCCCGGGATGAGAGCGATCGCGACGGCATGCGCATCGTTTTCGATCTCAAGCGCGGCGAGCAATCCGAAGTCGTTCTGAACAACTTGTACAAGCAGACGCAGATGCAGGTGAACTTCGGCGTCATCATGCTGTCGATCGTCAACGGGCAACCGCGCGAGCTGGGCATCATCGACTGCATTAAGCGCTTCATCGACCATCGCGTCGATGTGGTCCGCCGCCGCACCGACTACCTGCTCCGTCAGGCAAGAGAAAGAGAACATATTCTTCTTGGCTTCCAGAAGGCCTTAGATAACCTGGACGCCATCATTACCTTGATTCGCGAGGCTCGCGGTGTGAAGGAAGCCCACGCCTCACTCGTGGCGCGCTTCGAGTTTTCCGACCGCCAGGCGAAAGCCATTCTAGAGCTGCAACTCCAGCGCTTAACCAACATGGAGCGGCAGAAGATTCTCGACGATCTGGCCGAAACTCAGCGCCAGATCGCTGGGTACGTAGAGATTCTCGGTTCCGAAAAGGTGTTGCGAGGCGTCATCATCGACGAACTGAAGGAAGTGCGCAAAGAGTTTGGCGATGAGCGCCGCACGCAGATTATCGAGGACACCGGCGAGATTAGCTTGGAAGATCTGGTCCAAATGGAGGATGTCGCGGTAACTGTGTCACGCGGCGGTTACCTCAAGCGCACCTCCGTCGATACCTACCAACGGCAGACGCGCGGCGGTAAAGGCCGCATCGGCATGGGCACGCGCTCGGAAGATGTTGTCGAACATCTGGTCATCGCATCTACCCATGCGTATCTGCTGATCTTTACGAACAAGGGCCGCGTGTATTGGCTCAAGATCTACGAGATACCGGACGCCGGGACTACCGGCAAGGGTAAACATATTTCTGGCCTGATTAGCCTCCAGCCGGATGAAACCGTAAAAGCCTTCTTGCCCGTGAAAGAGTTTGTCGCCGGCAAGTTCATCGTGATGGTGACGCGGCAGGGCGTCATCAAGAAGTGCGAGCTGACCGAATTTGACAATCCGCTCTCGCGCGGCATCATTGCCTTGGGTTTGGACGACGGCGATGAATTACTCGGCGCCACCATTACCAGGGGCGACAACTTCATCTTCCTCGGCTCCCACGAGGGCATGGCGATTCGGTTCAATGAAGAGGATGTTCGCCCGATGGGTCGTCAAGCACGCGGCGTTCGGGCCATGGACCTCGATGAAGGCGACTATCTGATCGGTCTCGAAGTCGTCGAGAAGACCGGACTCATTTTGTCCATCTCAGAAAACGGCTTCGGTAAACGAACCGACCTCGAAGACTACCGGCTCACCGCCCGCGGCCGCAAGGGTGTTATCAATATGAAGACCACGCCCAAGGTCGGTAAAGTCGTCGCGGTTATGTGCGTCAGCGAAGATACCGATCTGATGATCATCACCAAAGAAGGTAAGATCATCCGCATTGAATCGGGCCAAATCCGTCAAGCGGGCAGATCCACCCAGGGTGTGCGGCTGGTCCGGCTGGATGATGGCGACCAAGTGGCGGCAGCCTCAGCGATTCCCGAATCGGAGAAAGACGTCCTCAAGCCGGGCGAATTACCTCTCCAGTAAGGTCTGAAAGGGTCCCGAGGGCGACTATACTCCAAGTATGGCCGCTCTCGTCACTCTTCAGGCCCAACCCGTGACATTCAGTTCTTCGGATCTGAACGCCAAGGAAGAATGTCTTTTCGAAACCCTGCGCGACCTGGGGCGTGTCATTGTTGCGTATTCCGGCGGGACGGATTCGGCTTACTTGGCTTGGGCCGCAAATCGCGTGCTGGGCAATGCCGCCATCGCCATCACGGCTGATTCAGCATCCATTCCTACATCCCACAAGCGCGATGCCGAGGCGTTCGCCCGCGAATGTGGCTTCCGTCACGAGTACATCGATACCTACGAGTTCGAGAACCCGGATTACGTCAAAAACGACAAGGACCGTTGCTTTCACTGCAAGGACGAGTTATTTGTCCGGCTGGAATCGTTTGCCCGCGCGCGCGGTTACGCTCATATCATCTACGGCGTAAATAAGGACGATCTGGGCGATTATCGTCCGGGCCAACGCGCCGCCAAGCTTCACGACGTCAAAGCGCCATTGGTCGAAGCGGGACTCACAAAATCCGAAATACGCGAACTTTCACGGCGCGCTGGCCTTTCTACCTGGGACCGTCCCGCAGCCGCCTGTCTCAGTTCGCGTGTGCCCTACGGAACTCCGGTGACTATTCAAACCATCAAGACCATCGAAGAAGGTGAAGAGGCGATTCGCGCGCTCGGCTTCAGGCAGTTTCGTGTGCGCTTCCACGGTGAGTTGGTACGAATTGAAGTGGCTAAGGACGAGCTCGCTCAAGCCTTAACGATCGAGAGTGCTAAAGAATTCGCAAGCATATTCAAGCAGCTTGGCTTTTTGTATGTGACGCTCGATCTCGAAGGATATCGCCAAGGTTCGCTGAATGCGGCGCTACCTGCGGCCAATCACCGCACTGCCTAGGGCTGGATGTTTCAGTATCTGGACTCGATTTCGCGGGACGTACGCCACGCCTTCCGCGGCTTTCGCCGTAAGCCCGCCTTCGCTGTCACTGCTGTCCTCTCTCTCGCGTTAGGGATTGGCGCCAATACTGCCATCTTCTCCTTTGTAAATGCCATTCTGCTGAAACGCCTGCCGGTCCCTGAACCTGACCGGCTCGTAACGTTCGCCGAGACTTACCGCGGCGAGACGAGCGGCAAAGTGTGGCGGCTCTCAACCGTTGAGCAATTAGCCAGGCGAGATCGCGATTTCAGCGGCCTATTTGGCTGGTTTGGCAAGCCCGTGAGTTTCTCGACCGGCGATCAAGCGCAATGGGTAATGGGTGAACTGGTCACCGGCCAGTACTTTCAGGCCCTGCAAGTGAAACCGCTTATCGGAAGACTGTTGACCGAGGATGACGTTCAGAATGCCAAGGCGAACCCGGTCTGCGTATTGAGCTTTGCTCTTTGGCAACGTGAATTTGCCGGTGATCCCGGTGTGATCGGACGAAGCGTGTTTCTCAATGGACACGCCTATCGTGTCCTCGGCATAACTCCTCGCGGCTTTTACGGAGCGGCCCTGGAGCGTCGCTTCGATCTACAGATTCCGGCGACGCGAATCGGCGATATCATGCCCGCTTTTGCCGACGCGACAAGTGTCGACTGGCTGAAGACGCTCTCCTGGCTCAGTCCCATGGCGCGCCTGAAACCCGGCATCACAAGAGTTGAGGCGCAGCAGGAGACGCAACGTGTGTTGCGGCAGATTGAGATAGAAACCAACGGCGGCCGCAATCCGGAAAAGCAGTCGGATCTGCGGCTCAAGGATGGCAGCCAGGGATTCAATGACATGGGGTCCTTCGGCCGGCCTCTGCTGGTGCTGATGGCGGTAGTCGCACTGGTGCTGCTGATCATGTGTGCGAACCTAGCCAATCTGTTGCTCGCAAGAGCCCACGCTCGCGCCAAGGAATTCGCTGTTCGCATCTCTATCGGAGCATCGCGCGGGGCCTTAATCCGCCAACTATTTATGGAAAGCTTGGTATTGGCGGCCTGCGGGGGCGCCTTGGGCGGCGTCTTTTCGCTCTGGATTTCGAGCACCCTGGTCGCGTTCCTCAACGCCGGCAGATCACCCGTATCGGCGCTACAGGTGAGTCCGGACCTGAACGTTCTCGCGTTCTCGATTACACTGTCGTTCGCGACGGCGATCCTGTTTGGGCTGGTTCCGGCCTGGCAGGCTACGCGGCCCAGTCTTCTCCCCGGCCTCAAACAAGAACGGCCTGACGGTCCGCAATGGAGCCGCTCGCTTCTTCGCGGAACACTGCTGGTCGTGCAAATCGCCTTATCGCTCGTCGTCGTGTTTGCCGCCGGCCTGCTCACCCGGACATTACGCTCGCTCGAGACGATCGATCTCGGCTTCAGGCCCGATCAGGTCATCGCCCTCCGCGTCGATCCTGCTGCTGCCGGCCATTCCAGCGCCGACGTATCCCGCATTCTGCAAGACATCCTGACGCGTGCTCGCGCCCTACCCGGTGTACGCGCCGCGAGTTTAGCTGCCAGTACGCCCAATGGATCGACGGCCATTTCGATGAGCATCGATGTCCCAGGCTACACGCCCAAGCAAGGTGAGGACGGTATAGCGGACTTCAACTTCATCAGTTCCGATTATTTCCATACTCTCGATCAGCCTTTTCTCCGGGGCAGAGACTTCCGCGAGAGCGACGACAGGAATGCTCCCCGGGTGGCGATTGTCAGTGAGAAGTTTGTCAGGCACTATTTTGCCGGACAAGATCCGTTAGGCCGGAAATTCCGGCAGGGCGGAGGCGACCTGGAGATTGTCGGAGTCGTTGGGAATGCGCGAGACCGTGGCATAAGAAATGGTCCCGAAGACGCTGTCTACTTGCCCGAAAAGCAAGCCCAAACCTCTGGGTTAACGGTGCTGGTCCGCACCCAATATCAACCCGCCGCCATTATCCCTTCACTGCTCGCCATTGTGAAAAGCATCGATCGGCACATGCCGATCCTTTCGGCCCAGACGTTGGCTACCGAGGTTGAGGCGGGACTGTCCACCGAACGCATTCTTGGATATCTGTCCACTCTGTTTGCGATCCTCGCCACCTTACTGGCCAGCATCGGCTTATATGGCGTGCTCGCGTATTCGGTTGTTCGCCGCACGCGCGAAATCGGAGTACGGTTCGCGGTGGGCGCTCAAAGGCGCGATGTCGCTGCTCTCTTTGCCGCCGAGAGCGGGCTTTGGCTCGCCGTCGGCCTCGGCATTGGCGGAGCACTGGCCCTGGCGTGCGCGCGCGCGTTCGAAGGTCTGCTCTTCGGCGTGGCTGGAACCGATCCAGTCACCTTGTCTCTGAGCATTTTGCTTCTCGCGATAGCGGCCTGTCTGGGGATGGCGATGCCTCTGTGGCGAGCCACACGCGTGGACCCCGTAGTTGCCCTGCGTGCAGAATAAGCTATTTACTTCGATTCCGAAGAACTCGACTTTGAACTTGAGGATGCGGGCTTCGACTCAGTCGACGAACTGGATGCCGGCGCGGAAGTCGTGCTCGAACCCGATTCGGAGCTCCCGGACGGTTTTGCGGGGGTTGAATCGCTCTTCTGCGAGGAACCGTTATCGGCTGGCTTTGTGGCGCCGCCTTTTCCGTAGTCGTTGATGTAAAATCCGCTGCCCTTAAACTGCAGAGATGGCGCAGAGATCAGACGCTCCACCTTCCCTCCGCATTTTTCATGGATGGTGATCGGTTCGTCGGCGAACTTCTGCATCACTTCGAATCTCTCGCCGCATTTCTCGCATTTGTATTCGTAGAGAGGCATGCTAATGCTGAACCGCCTGGGGAGCCTTCTGAATAATAGGATGGTCCTGCCCCGCGATGATGGGCCCGTCAGTCTCATTTCTGAGCTGAGCAATGGTTGTTTTTCCTGTCACCAGATCGATGGACTGTTTCAATAAGTTGTCTTCGGTGCTCTTCGGAGCAGTGCCGGGAATCGGATTGCCGTCCTGATCCAGTTCCGGGGTGTTATCGTTTTCGGCCAGCTGCACGGTCGGCACCACGCCCGTATCTTGGATCGCTTTGCCTGACGGGGAGTAGTATTTCGCCACCGACAGGATCACGGCTCCGCCATCGTCCATCTGGATTGTCTTCCGTAGACTGGCGTCGCCATAACTGCGCTCACCGACTACCTGCGCGCGCTTGTCATCCATCAGCGCAGAGGCCGCGATTTCAGCTCCGCCGGCCGTCGAACGATCGGTGATCACGACCAGCGGACCTTTCCAGATGTCTTCATCGGGAACGGCGTCAAATTCCTTTTTCGGAGTCTTTTGCCCCTGTAGGTAAGTGATTTCACCAGAATCGAGGAATAGATTGGCGAGGGCTACACCTTTCTCCTGCTCACCGGTTGAGCAATGGCGCAGATCGAGAACTATGTACTTCGCACCCTGCTTCTTGAGGTCCTGCAGCTTGGATTTCGTCTGCGCTACTCGATCTCCCGACAAGCTGGATACGTGGAGATAACCCACGTCATTCGGCATCAGCTTTCCCAGCACGTCCGGGAACGGCACATTGACCCGAGTTAAGTTAATCTTCTGCGGGTCCGGGTTCTTCATTCGCAGAACCGTGATCTCTACGGTCGAGTTGGGAGCGCCGCGCAGCAGTTGTTCCGCGTAGGCCAGTGGCATGTCTCGAGTGGCGACGTTGTTAATGCTCTCTATCAGGTCGCCAGTCGTGATGTTGGCTTTCTCCGCCGGAGACCCCGGAAGCGCATCGACAACGGCAACGTATCCGAAGCGCTTTGCAAGGATAAGTCCCACGCCTGCGCGCGCTGTGTCGGCCGTCTTCTCGTACTGGCGATATTGGTCCGCGTTGAGATAGCTGGCGAAGGGATCGACCGACTCAAGCAGCCCGTTGATGGCGCCGAGCGTGACGTTCTTCATGTCAGGTTCTTCGACATACTCCAGCTTGATGCGTTCCAGAACCTCGGTATAGACCTTCAGGTGCCCGTAGACGTCGTCGGCAGCAACAGCCCGGCCGTTTCTAGCGCCGAGCAGCAGCAGAACGACTACACACGTTGAGGTACCAATAATGGTCCATTTAAAACGATTATTCATTCAAGAAATCCCGGAGGTTGGAGCGGTTATCTAAAGTATAGCCAAAAAGCGAGTTACGCCAGCACAGGAGAGTGCCTGTCCGGTTGGACGTGTAAGCCCTGAAAGCGTTGCCCGCTAGCTTACTTCCACTACATCGCTCGCGTTTTGTTCGATAGGGGAGCTGGTAGCGCCGGGCTCGGGAGCGTTTAGCGCCAGGCGGGCGGTAAAGTGGAACGCGCTTCCCTGACCGGACTCGCTGGCTACCCAGAGGCCGCCACCCATCATTCCGGCGAGCTGATAGGAGATGGTCAGTCCCAACCCCGTACCGCCGTAACGCCGCGTGGACGAGGTGTCAGCCTGTGAAAAGGCTTCAAAGATGGTCTTTTGCTTATCCGGCGAAATCCCTATCCCAGTGTCTGTCACGCAGAAGTGCAACAAACAGCTGCCTGCTGTCTGCTCTTCAGTTATGACCGATAGGGCGACAGTGCCTGCGCTCGTAAACTTCAGCGCATTGTCGAGCAGATTGAGAAGCACCTGGCGGAGCCGAAGCGGATCACCGACTACGTCGTCTGGAACATCGCCCGAAATATCGCAGGTTAAAGCCAGGTTCTTTTGACGAGCCCGAATGGCGAGCGACCGGACCAACTCGTCGATCGATTTCCGCAGATGAAAAGGCGAACTGTCGAGAGTGAGCTTGCGGGCTTCGATTTTGGAGAAATCGAGGATATCGTTGACGATCGCAAGCAATGAATCGGCCGAAAACTTCACGATATCGAGGTATTCCTTCTGCTCCTCGTCCAGTTCGGTGCTGAGGGCAATGTCCGTCATACCGAGAATGCCGTTGATAGGCGTTCTGATTTCGTGGCTCATGTTGGCCAGAAAGTCACTCTTGGCTTTGCTGGCGGCTTCCGCCGCCTCTTTTGCCAGAATGAGCTGCTCCTCGGTACGCCGGCGCATGGTTACTTCGTCTCCGAGGGCCTTGTTGGTTTCGACAAGTTCGCTGGTACGCTCCTGAACGCGATGCTCCAACTCATCGCGCGAGCGCCGTAGCTGTTTCTCGCTTTCCTGAAGGGCGGAGGTGCGCTCATTGACCAGAACTACAAGCTTTGCCTCGCGCATTTTCAACTGGCTGACACGCAGCCGGTAGGCCGCGGCGCAGAAGCTGAAGGCGGCGAACAAAATAAGGAGATTGAAAAGAGTCGTCTGGTAAAAATGCGGCTCGAGAGTAATCTCTACGTTGGCGTCATTCGTGTTCCATAGATCGCCGATATTGGCTCTTACCCGAAACCGGTACTCGCCATGCGGAATGTTCGTGTAATAGGCTATGCGCCGGCTGCCCGCCTGAACCCAGTCTCTATCGAATCCCTCCAACATGTAGCGGAATTGGAGCTTTTGCGGGGCAATGAATGTGGGCGCTGTGAACTGAAATTCCAATTGTCCTTTGCCCGGCTGAGTCACCAGCGGCCCGCCGGCCGGCATCTCCTTGTTGTCCACGAGTACGTGCTCGATCACGACGTTGGGCGCGACTTCGTCTTTCACCAGATGGGCCGGATCGACGATAGCCACGCCTTTGGTTGTGGGAAACAGCAGGCGACCATCTTTGGTGCGCCATCCGGCCGGTTGAAACGCGCCATTGCACTCGTGGCTCTTCATGCCATCGTCGGTTCCATACACAGTCGAAACGATGGAATGGATGCGTCCCTCGGCGAAAGCGTTCAACTGGTCCTTTTCGACGCTGAACACGCCTCGGTTCGAGCTCATCCAGAGGCGGCCCATGTGGTCGTCGAGGATTGCCAGAGGCGCATCGTCAAACAGACCGGCCGCGGTGTTGTAGACAGTAAATTTCCCGTTGCGAAACCGATCTAAGCCACCGCCGCTGGTTCCCACCCACAGAGTCCCGTCCGTATCGCCCTGGAGCGCCCAGACGACATCGCTCGACAGGCCGTCGCGGCTGGTATAGGCATGGAAGTTGTCGTCCTTAAAAGCGTCCAAGCCACCACCGCTCGTGCCGATCCACAGAGTGCCTTGCGCGTCCTCGTAGAGAGACAGAACGAAATTGTTCGAGAGGCCGTCGAGAGTAGTAAACGTGGTGAACTGGTGGCCATCGTACCGGACCAGTCCTCCGCGAGTACCGAGCCAGACATTTCCCTTATGGTCGGTATAGGTACAGCCGACGAAATCACTGGGCAGACCGTTCTTCGCTGTAAAGGCAGTAATTTTCTCGTTCTTGAGTCTGGCTAAGCCCCGGCGCGTACCGATCCACATTTCGTGGTCGTGACCCTCGGTAACCGAAAAGACGAAGTTTTCCGGCAGACCTTCCTGCATGGTATAGGCAGTCGGTTTGCCATTCTTCAGCCGGACCAGGCCTTTGTCGGAGCCGATCCACAACGATCCTTCGGAATCTTGCGAGACTGAGAGGGCCATGTCGCTGAGGAGGCCGTCTTCCTTGGAAAGGTTGGTAAACGAACCTTCTTTGAAGCAATTCAAGCCGCCACCGGCTGTTCCCACCCACAAGCTTCCTTCCCGGTCCTCGAGAATGGTCCAGACATCTTTTCCTACCAAGCCGTCCTTCTCCGTAAAGGAGCTGAACTTGCCATTGGCGAAGCGATCCAGCCCGCCGCCTAGCGTGCCGATCCAGAGAGTTCCCGCGCGGTCCTCGGAGAGGGTGAAAATGGCGTTGCTCGTTAGGCCATCAGTGGTTGTAAAGCGGGCCGTGCCTTCGGCGGTGACGCGATAGAGCCCGTCGTTGGTGCCGATCCAGAGGTCGCCCCGGCGGCTCACGCGGATACAGCGGATCTGATCGTGGCCCAAGCCTTCGGGTCGAACAGATACGAATTTCTTGCCTGAGGATTTGCTCAGGCCGCCGTGCGTGCCTACCCACAAGGTACCGTCGCGGGCGCCTGAGAGCGCAAAGATTACGTTATCGGGTAGTCCGTCGGCCTTCGTGAAGACATGGAAATGACCGTTTTCGAAGCGGATGAGGCCCCCGCCGTCGGTTCCGGCCCACAGCACCCCGCTCGCGTCCTCATAGAGCGAGAGAATCGACTGGCTCGGTAAACCATTCTTGGAAGTGTAGGTGGTGAACTTGCCATTGTGCAGACAGGAAAGCCCTCCGCCATTGGTGCCGATCCAGAGGTTCTGATTGTGATCGACGAGAAGCGCCCGGATCATCACCATTTGCAGCCCGGTGTTACGCGTATCAAAAGTGGTGAAGCGGACGCCGTCGAAGCGCACGATTCCTTCCTCAGTTCCGAGCCAAAGATATCCGTCCGCCGTCTGGGCCGACGCGAGAACGGAATTCTGAGGGAGACCTTGCGCGGTTTGCCAAGTTTGCAGGATGTACTGACGAATCGGCAGGTTCGGGTTGAGGGTGGCGCGGGCGGGGGTTGCCAGGGCCAACAATACGAAAGCGCAGAACGCAAAACAGCAGTACAGCGGGGCGCAGACACACGAACGGCGCGTTACCCTTAGCCTGCTCAGCGGAGCCCGTCGGCTCCGAACCTTTGCTGAGAGACGCCCGAACATAGATCTGCTCTCCGGCAAGAAGAACGCGTACCTTCCCTATAACTTGATCGGCTAATGCCCAATAAAAGTTGAGCCAGCTTGACAGGAACGGCAAAAAATGTCGGAGCTGGCCGTCTTACGACGTCGCCGGCTGTGGCTTAGGCGCTTACCAGACGTATCGTTTCGCGTCGGAGCGCCGCTGCGCGCTGTCGAGAACATGAACCACGCGGATCTTCTTCAGCTTGGCTGGAGAGAGCTGACCGAGTGGAATGTACACGATTTTGCGGTTCAGCCGGGCGGCTAACTGCCGGAAAGTGCTGCGGGGCGGCTTCGCGGCGATGTAGAGCACGTGCCGTTCCATGGCGTAATCGAGGGCGGCCATGAGGAGCCGTTCGGATTTGCTTTCCGCGAGCTCATAATCGGCATCGTTCCAGACGTCGTACATGCGGCGTGGAGGTAGCGTCATGAGCAGACCGCCGTACTCCGCTCGGCCTATGCCTGGTCCGACGATGTGGTCGAAAGGTTCGGTCGAGTAGAACGCCATATCGGATTCGTTCTGATGTTCGCCCAGCCAGGTTGTCAGGTAGCAATAGCGGTCATCGCGGTCCTCGTCGAAGATCATGACCACGGCCCCCACTTCGCCAGCGAACTTTCCTTTTTCGCGGACGTAGAGTTTGCCTTCGTGCCAATGGCGAATGGTTTCGCGGAGATCGATACCGTCCAGCATAGTTGTGGTGAACGGCTCCACGTGAGATCGCTCTTCAGAAATCATCTCCTTGGCATAACGCTTCAGGAAACGGCCATAATCTTCGATCACCAGATCTTCGGGAGGATACGAGCAAATGGAAGCGCCATCGGTTTGACTGGCCCATTCGCCTTTGTATTTTTCGCGCTTGCGAGCTTTCAGCCCGGCCGGCTTCAACATCTGCTTCATACGCGGCAGACGGCGGCGAATATGCAGCTTGCGCGTACGTAACCAAACCTCGTCTCCCGATATATTCAGCGTTTCGAGCGGCGGATCCTCCGTTTGCTGTACGGAGAAACGATTTGCCATCTGCCAAACTTCCCAGGCGTAATTGTCATCGACAATCGAACGCGCTCCCAGCGCCAAATCGTAAACGCCGGGAACAAGATGGCCGTCCAGCACGGCTAAATTGCGCGTGAATTTCGCCAGAGCGATGCGCTGCCAGGATTGCATGCGGTCGCCGGTATTGATGATGTATTCTTTTTCGGCGTCGCGCAGCAAACTAAGCTGCCATTGTGGGCGGTCGAAGGCGAACGCGCCGAGATCGGCAGTTCTATTATCTTCAAAACGTTCCTGATAATAAGGCGGTTCGTTTGTGACTTCCGCCAGGCAGTCGGGATGCAGGTTGAAAAGTTCGGCGTTGTGAAACAGGCGAGTGGGCGGGCGAGGAGGTTCCTCCTGCGGCAGTTCCATCGCGTCGAGCAGCGGATCGAGCATGTTGAGCGCGAGAACGACGCAGGTGGCGGCAAACGGATCTGCGCCTTGCAATTTCCACGCCATGGCGGCGGCATTGGCCTCGATTTCCGGCGTGCGCGGCTGTGGATGGAGGCGGTAGCGTTCGAGATATTGAGCGGACCCGATGATTTCGACCGCATACGGCTCCGGATAGCGATCGGGGAAATGAGGCTTATCGTGCGTGGCGGGTTCCAGAAAGATGGTTTGCGCTGCGATTTCCTCCGCCGTCCGTAATGCCTCGATGAATGGATCGCCCGGTTCGATGGGAATGTAGGTGGCGCGATCCTCTTCGCCCGTGACATCATCCTCCGGGATTAAGATGACGGACATTTGCGGCATGCGCGCCAGCGCCTTTCTGAACTCGCGCTCGAGCAGGGAGGGCAATTCGACCGCAACAACGGCAGGACGATGTTCGAGCAGGTAGCGGCGCACGCGCAGGGCGTACTCGATGCGGCCGGGAACTACTGGGAGGTAGGTGAGATTGCCGCGGGCGAGAGTTCCGGCGTCGCTGGGTTCCTGCACGACTTATCCTTTTATCGCCGGACGCTATAACGAAGCGCTTCCTCACCCAGCACGGCGCGGACGGCGGATTGCAACAGCAAACGATTGGGCTGCCCGGTTTCCCTGGCGAGCTTCAGTGTATAGCGGGCAATGTTTACGCCATCGCGGACAGTATAGCTTTCGTCGGTGGCATGCGCCTGCTGGAGAAAGTCGGTGACGTACTGGAGGACATCTTCCGGAGAAAAGGGCAGGTTTTCGCGCAGAATGGCCAGCTCTTCTTCGCGTTCCGGGAAATCGATCAGGATTTGCGGCTGCAGCCGCGAATGGATGTACTCGGGCAGGTCGAATGTGGAGGAGTCCTCATTCATGGTCGCGACGAGGCGAAAGTTGCGATGGGCTTTAATCTTGATACCGGCGACGATGGATTCGACGTAACGGCGGCTGTCGAGCAGAGGCGCCAGGCTGGCCCAACTTTTCTCACTCATGCGGTTGCCTTCGTCCAGAATGGCGGCCCCGCCGCGGATCATTGCAGTCACCAGGGGCGACGCCACATATTTCAACTGCGAAGCGCCCTCGATGACCGGAGTGATGAGAAGATCTTCGGGCCTGGTGTCGACGGTTGCCTGAAGGATGTAGACATCGCGCCCGGTGCGTTTGCCGGCGGCGTACGCCATGGTGGTCTTTCCGACACCTGGTTTGCCTAGCAGGCGTGGATTCATCGGGAGGTCGCGTTCATCGATGACCATCCAGGCGGCCATGAGCTGGCGCATGGCTTCTTCCTGTCCGACCCAGGTGACGTTGATCTCGTCGGGATGGGCAAGATGCAGTTCGATTCCTTCGATGGTGGTTTTCATGATTCCGATACAAGGTGCATGGAGCTAAGTCGCGTGTTTCCCTCTTCATCGTAGAATGAGAGTGCCTTTGGGATGACTCCAAACCTGTTGCGGCTCGCCTATGTGTTCGAGTTTCTCGTGGCACTGGTGGCGATCTTCAGCGCGTGGTCGGAAATTGGAGGGCAGGCGGCTCTGGATGCGATGTACTGGGGCTGGAAGTTGGGCCTGGGATTTGGACTAGCGGCGGCTGTAGTGGCGTATACAGTAGCGCTGGTCTCGGAGGACTCCTGGTGGAGCTTGCGCTCGGCCCGTTGGCTCGCGACCATCCTTTTACTAACAGTTGTGATGGGCGCGGTGACTTATTTTTACGCCTTGCAGGTAGACACCGGCGATTCGGACGATAACGGCAATATGTCATTGCTTCACTTGCCGCAGCGGTTGCTTACTCCTGGTTCATGATTGAGGCAGAGTCCAATACCGAGTACGCTTATTGGACCGCCCCAGGGAACGGGTTTACCGTCACGTACTCGCTGGGGGTCTTTCACGAGATTGACTTTCAAGTCAGCGAAGGGTTCCGCCGCATTCCACACGGGGGAATCGAGACCGGAGGGCTGCTTTTCGGGCGCCTCGATCAGGAGGGATCGCAACTCTCGGCGCGGATCGAAGCATTTCGGACGATCGATTGCGAGCATGCTTCGGGGCCATCGTTCCATCTTTCCGATCACGATGTGGCGGGTGTCCGGGAGCAGCTTAAGGCGGCGGCCTCCGATCCCGAACTGAAGGACCTGCAATGTCTGGGCTGGTTCGTGGCGCATACCCGCAGTCCTCTCGAAATGAACGAGCGGGAGGCGGCTCTATTTGGGCAGTTATTCCCGGGGCCCGGACGAATGCTGCTGCTGGTGAAACCGGAACGGTTTCAAGCGACGCGCTTCGCGTTTGTGATGCGCGGTGCGGACGGCCGAGTGGACCGGGACGCCGCAGCGGCGGCGATCATCTTACCGTTGCCCGGGCGTGCGGGGCGTGCGACGCAAGGTCCGGCAGCTTCGATTCCTGCGCCTGTTGCGCCAAGCGCTGCACCCCCGGCCGCTCCGTCTGCTAAGGAAGCTCCAAGGGCTTCGGCTCCGGCGGCTCCGACTCGTCCGCCGGCTCCCGTAAGCTCCCAGCCGTCTGGCGAGTGCCATGGCTCGCAGCGACATGGCGAGCGCCGACGAAAGCTCCGCGCCCTCCTTCTGGCGAGAGGTCCCCGTCCAAGGTGCGCGCCAGGAGCCGGTGGTCAGGATTGAGGAACCACCGCCGCCTGCTCCCGAGTTCGAAGAATCTACAGCACTGACCGTAAGGCCGCCGGACATAGAAGATCTGCGGCCCCGGGGGGCGAGAGAATCACGCGCAAGATGCCGCACGGGGGCGGACTGTCCCCCTTGCGCATGGCCGCCCTGCTGGTGTTAGCTGCGGCGCTCGGCTGTGGAGTCGGATATTTCGCTTACCTGCAGCTACCTTCGCCGACCATCTTCCTGACGGTGCAGCGAGCGCCTGAACCGGTTGCTTCTACGGCGAATCTGCCGGCCGGGACATCGAATTTAGTTGTCTCGTGGCCATCTGACGAGACGAGAGACGCGCTGTTCGCCTCGATTCGGGTGAACGATGGAGAAGCGATCCCGCTTTCGACCCGGCAGAAGGATACGGGCCGCGTCTCGATTCCGGTGCGCGGCGACAACGTGAAGATCGAGCTGATCGCACAGCGGCGGTGGCGCGATTCGCGCGGTATTGTGCGGTATGTGCGGGCTGGTCCGGTGACGCCTTAGCGCGGATTAGTCAGGCGGAGGTCCGTTCCTTTCATTTGTTTTGGCTGCTCAAGGCCCAGGATGCCGAGGACGGTCGGCGCGATGTCCTGGAGCGCTCCGCCTTGACGAAGCTTAACTTCCTCGTTGGACATAAAGATCAGCGGCACAGGGTTCAAGGTGTGATAGGTATGCGGGCCGTGCGTGACTGGGTCGAGCATCATTTCGGCGTTGCCATGGTCGGCGGTGACGAGCCACGATCCGCCGGAGCGTTTGAGTGCACTGTGGATTTCGCCGAGGCCCCTGTCCACGGCTTCGCAAGCTTCGATGGTGGGCGCGAGCTTGCCGGAGTGGCCCACCATGTCGGCATTGGCGAAGTTCATGACGATGACGTCGAAGCCCCCTTGTTCGATGGCTCGCACGACCTTTTCAGTGATCTCGCGAGCGCTCATTTCCGGCTGCAGATCGTAGGTTGCGACTTTAGGGGAAGCGACTAACTCGCGCTCTTCGCCCGCGTAGGGCTTCTCATTGCCGCCGTTGAAGAAGTAAGTGACGTGAGCGTACTTTTCGGTTTCGGCAACGCGCAGATTCTTCCAGTTGGCGCGCTCCATCACCTCGGCGAGGATGTTGTCGGGGTGCTCGGGAGGGAGGACGAAGGGCAGGCCGAAGCTCTTGTCGTACTGGGTCATCATGGTGTACGTCAGATTTTTCGGCACCAGTGAGCGCGCGGGTTTCTCCAACGAGAGATCCGTGAGGGCCATGGTGATTTCGCGGGCGCGGTCGGCGCGGTAGTTATACATGACGACGCTGTCGTCGTCGCGAACGAGTCCGATGGGTTCGTTGCGGGCGTCCACGATGGTGATGGGCTCGATGAATTCGTCTGTTACGCCTCGTTCGTAGGAAGCGCGAACGGCATCGAGAGCCGATTGAGACTTGATGCCATCACCGAGGACGATAGCGCGAAAGGCGCGTTCGACGCGGTCCCAGCGCTTGTCGCGATCCATCGCGTAGTATCGGCCGGAAACTGATGCGATTTTGCCGATTCCGAGTTCGCGGAGTTTGTTTTCGACCTGCTGGATGTAGCCGGCTCCGCTTTCGGGCGGGGTGTCGCGACCATCCATGAAGCAGTGGATGAAGACGTCTTTTAGCCCGTGCTTTTGGGCCATCTCAAGCAAGGCAAATAAATGCGTGAGCTGGGCATGCACACCGCCATCGCTGCAAAGCCCGAGCAGGTGGAGGCGGTGGCCCTGCGCTTTTTTCATGGCATTCAGCAGGACGGGATTTTGGAAGAACTCGCCACTGCTGATGAGAAGGTCGATGCGGGTGACATCCATATAGATGACGCGGCCGGCGCCCATGTTCATGTGACCGACCTCGCTGTTGCCCATTTGCCCTTCGGGCAAGCCGACGTGTGGGCCGGAGGTATGGACCAGGGTGTTGGGGTAATGCTGGAGCAGGCGATCGTAATTAGGCTTGCGCGCCAGAGCGATCGCGTTGCCTTCGACTACGGGAGAGAAGCCCCAGCCATCCAGGATGGTTAGGAGGAGCGGTTTGTTATTGGGCATTGGCTTGCTTATTGGCGGAATGCCTTTTGGCCCGGGTAGACGGCGGAGTCGCCTAATTCCTCTTCAATGCGGAGGAGTTGATTGTACTTGGCGATGCGATCGGTGCGGCTGGCAGAGCCGGTTTTGATTTGGCCGGAGTTGGTGGCGACGGCGAGATCCGCGATGAAGGCGTCTTCCGTTTCTCCGGAGCGATGCGAGACGACGGCGGTGTAGTTTGCGGAGGCGGCGAGGCGCATGGCTTCGAGGGTTTCGGTGAGCGAGCCGATCTGGTTCACCTTCACGAGAATGGAGTTGGCGATGTGCTTGTCGATGCCCTGCTGGAGGCGTTCCGAATTGGTGACGAAGAGGTCGTCGCCCACTAATTGGATTTGTTTGCCGAGAGTGTCGGTGAGCTGCTTCCAGCCGTCCCAATCGTCTTCGGCCATGCCGTCTTCAATGGAAATGATGGGGTATTGTTTGACCCATTTGGCCCAGAACTCGACCATCTGTTCGGGAGTCTTTTCACTCTTGTCGGACTTTTTGAAGACGTACTTGCCTTTGTCTTTGTCATAGAACTCGCTGGAGGCGGGGTCAAGAGCGATGGCGATCTGGGCGCCTGCTTTGTAGCCTGCCTTATCGATGGCTTCCATGAGGACTTCCAAGGCTTCTTCGTTGGATTTCAGGCTGGGTGCGAAGCCACCTTCGTCTCCGACGGCGGTAGAATAGCCGCGTTTCTTGAGGACAGTTTTCAAGGTGTGAAAAGTTTCCGCGCCCATGCGGAGTGCTTCGGAAAACTTGTCAGCTCCGACGGGAACGACCATGAATTCCTGTAGATCGACCGAGCTGTCGGCATGAGCGCCGCCATTGATGACATTCATCATGGGGACGGGGAGCACGCGGGCGTTGACCCCGCCGAGGTAACGGTAGAGCGGAGTCATTTCCGATTGAGCGGAAGCACGGGCGGCGGCCATGGAAACGGCCAGGATGGCGTTGGCGCCGAGCTTGGATTTATTGGCAGTGCCGTCGAGCGAAAGCATAGTGCGATCGACCAGTGTCTGGTCGGCGGCATCCACTCCGGCGAGCGCAGGGGCGATCTGTTTGTTGACGTTTTCAGCGGCTTTTCTGACGCCCTTTCCCAGGTAGCGGCCCTTGTCGTTATCGCGCAGTTCGACTGCTTCGTGTTCGCCGGTGGACGCGCCGGAGGGAACAGCGGCACGGCCGATGGTGCCGTCTGCTAAGTGCACGTCCGCTTCTACTGTGGGATTGCCGCGCGAATCCAGAATCTCTCTTCCAACTACCTTCACAATTTCCATTTGCGTTCAGGTTAGCAGGCGAGTTGCGGTTGCAGATAAGCGTCCGGATGGCTTGTGATGAGGCTCACATCAGGGTTGGGAGCGGGGGTGGGCGCGGAGGCGTTGTTGGGCGAGATGGCAGGCGGGGCAGTCGGAATCGAGGCATTCTGCGGGAGCTGGGCCGATGTGGTCGCCGGGGTGTTGGGCCTCGGCGTCGAGGAGATCGAGCCAGGTATGGAGCGAGAGGCGTTGGGTGGTGGAGGCAGGGAAGTCGCGGAAGAACGGGG
Organism: uncultured Acidobacteriaceae bacterium; assembly: GCA_963849445.1. Lineage (GTDB taxonomy): Bacteria > Acidobacteriota > Terriglobia > Bryobacterales > Bryobacteraceae > Bog-105. Next base: position 231,129 of record CAWKHS010000020.1, read on the forward strand.
CATCAGGGGTAAAGGCGATGGTCCAGGCGTATTCGTCGGGAATGCCGCTGGGGGAAGTTGAGGCGGCGATAGACGAACTGCGGCGGCGGGTCCATTGTCTGGAGGCGTTCGAGCAGTTGTTCGTTGGAAGGTGCGAGAGTGGTGACGGCCAGGCCGGCGTGCGTGGTGATTTCGACGGACTGCTCAACGATATTGAGGTTGCGGAGCTGCTTGGGGCTGGGCTGACCGTCGAGCACAAATTCTTCGGTAGAGGGGCGGTTGGCGGCGGCTTCGAGTCTCATCACGCATGCGCATGAAGGAGGTGCGATTGCGCTTGCGGAACTCGGCCAGATCGGCTTTTTCGGCGGAGAGGTCTAGGCCTTTGGCTTCCGCCTTTTGCAACTGTTTCTGGAGGTTGTCTTCGCGGCGTTCGGAATCTTTCTGCGCTTGGCGCAGGGTGGTGCGTTCGCGGGCATAAAACTGTTGGCGGTGTTTTTCCTCGGCGCGGCGGTTTTTGAAATAGTCTTCGAGATCGTGCTGGGCTTTGGACGCGGCGCGTTCGGCGGCGGTTTTGTAGCGCAGCGTGAGTTGGAAGATTTTATGCTGGCCTTCCTCCCACTTGGTGTATTCGAAGTGAGAGAGCTGGAATTCGACCTGATTGAAGCGGCGTTCGTTGCGCAGCAGATACCACTTATTAATGACGAACTGCTCGAGGAGTTCGAGGGCGGCTTCGGAATCGGGTTGGTAGGCGCGTAGCCAGCGGTCGTAGAGAGCGTCGAGGTCTTCCTGTTTTTCGTCGGCGAGGACGAGGATGTGGGAGCGGCAGCCGTGTTTGACGCCGTTTTTGCTGGAGTTGGACTTGCCTTCCGGGCTGTGTGGACCGCCGCCGCGATGCTTGGGTGGTTGCTTGTCTTCTTGTTCTTGTTCTTGTTCTTTGTTCTTCTTCCGGATCGCGGCGGGTGGGGTCGAGCATGATGGTTCTCGATCGAAGTTGTCGCATTGGGGTGCGCGGCGGGTGGGGTGCGGAGGATGTAAGGCGTGGAAATTGCGGGAGATGATTTATTTTTGGGAATTGAATTGCTGCTGGTTCGGCGGACGCCCGGCTGGACATATGCCGGCGCGGCGTGAAATTACCGAGCGAACTCGGTTGGGTTCGTTTTTTCAAATTGGGAGTTGGGAGGGTGAATATGGCCGCGCTCGATCTGAGGGATTCGTTGTTCCCGGAAGTGAATGCGAGCGCGGCGCGGCGTGGAACTTCACTGAAATGGGTCATCCGGTTGGGGGTAGAGGAAGAGATTCGACGGACGGAAGGTAAGGTCGGCAAAAGCGTGAAATTCCCGCTGCTTCCGTAGCGCGAAGCGGCGAGCCTGATTCTCACGAATGCCGACTTCGATGACCTTCCTGCCTGACGTGAAGGTCTCGCTAGCATTGGCTCCCGAGGTCACGTCAATTTGCGCCCGAGCCCTTCACGTTCGAACAGGGGTGGTGGCGGGAGGTGACGTTGCACTGCGCTCGACGCAGAAATGGATCGGCGCACGCCGAGGATCCGGACAGAGGCTTATCTGATTGCGTTTGCGCGGGCGGCAGCGAGAAGCCGGGATTTACTGGCCGCTGCGGATTCGGCGATAGCAGGACGGCCGACGCGTCTGAGGCTTAGGTTTCGCCCCGTTTTGGTCTCCGCTTCCGCGACGAAGGTGGGGTTGCCACATGGTTTGCCTTGCTTGGTAGTAGTTCGTGATTGGTGCGCCGCTTCCGGTTGGGTCTCCTGGTCCAGCAGCCGGGTCCAATCCTCGATCGTGAAAGAGCGGGCCCACGCTGAAAGGCGCAAGTAGCACGGTGGCGACACTTGGCCGATGTGTGCGGCGGCACTCGACCATCGGTATTCCCAGGCTTCCTGTACGACACCGCGAAGGGCGGCAGTCTCGGCGGGATGCTGACGGCGGGGGATGAATACGAATTCGCGGCAAACGCTCAATTGCAGACGCTTTCCGATCCGACGCTTACGTACGACCCCTTCATCGCATTCACCGGCGCGTCGGCAGCGCCTGAGAATCCCGCGCGGATGATTCCGGTAGTGCTCGGCGGTCTTGCGCTGTTGCGCCGGCGGCTACGCCGAACGCGACCCTGAGGACAACCCACTCGCGTTCAGTGTCAGATCAGAGACGAAAGCGGTAGCGGACTTCGGCGTAGATCTGGCGGGGGTTGATGTAGTGCGTGCCTCCGAAGGTGTTGCTGGTATCAAGCAGGTAGCGGCTGTTGCCGATGTTGGTCGCGTTAACGGACGCCGACCAGTGCTCCTTGAAGCTTTTGCCGATGGAGAGGTCGAAGGTGGAGTGCGGCGGAAGATGCGAAGGGCCGTCGCCATTCAAAAATCCAGAGCCGAACTGATACGCGGGCGTGGCCCAGAGATGGTGCGGAAAGTTCAGGGAGAGAACGGCGGAGGCGGTGTTGCGCTGGTCGTGATCGAGCAGGAAATTGCCGGCGGATGAGAACTCGAGCAGACCGCCGGTCACGGGGCCGATGCCTTGCGCGATTTGGTTTGAATAGGCCATACGGAGTTGCGCGATCTTGAACAAGCGCGGTGAACGGACGCTGACTTCGGTACCGCTGATGATGGCTCCGAGATCGGTTAGCGGAACGAAAATGCCGGAGTTGCCGATCACATCGTGATCGAGGAAATTGCGCGCGCTGGTGTGGAAGTAATCGGTGTCGAGCGACCAGCCGCGTATCGGAATCGTGAGGCCGATGTCGTGCTGAATGTCGCGCTCGCCGTTGAGGGGGATGAAGCCGTAGCCTTGGGTGACGGCGAATTGGAGAGCGGGCCCGGCGAGGCTATCAAGGGGCGGCGGTTGATAGTAATAAGCGTAGTAGCCGTGAAGGATCCAGCGCAGGCGCGGGATGCGGATCGCGCCCCCGAGGCGTGGGTCAAAGGCGTTCTCGTCGGTGAGTCCACGATAGTGTTGCAGGCGAACTCCGAGATCGAGCGTGAACCAAGACGTTAGTTTGTACTGGTCTTCGAGAAACAAGGATTCGGAATTGGCCCAGTTGAGTTCGCTTTGCTGGAGAACCTGACTGCCGGGATTGCCGGCGAGGCCGAAGAAGGCGTTGTCGTGCTGGGCCCAGGCTTCTACACCGATGCGGGCATTGTGGCGTTTTTTCTGGATTTGCAGGACGGATCGGCCGCCGAGGTAATTGGAGCGCTGATTGTCGTTCAGAACAAACGGCGTGTCGAGCTGGCCGCCTAGATATTGCGCGCTGTTGAAGTGGAAATACGGAGTCAGTGAGTAAGTGACTCCTTCGGCAAAACTGTGCGACCAGTTAAAGCCGATCAGGTAATCGCGCTCCAGATCGAGATCGCGGATGGCGGAGGATTCCTGGTCCTGCGTATTGGGGATCTGATAATGATCGCCGCGGACGGAGGCGATCCAGCGGAACTGATCCTTGGGAGTGGGGTTGTAGAGCAGGGACAGGAAGCCGCCCTCGCCGCTTTCCTGATCGTGAATCACTTGCGGCACGGGTGTTGACAGGCCGAGTTCGGAGCGGTTGGCATCGATACTGCCGTAATAGGCGAAACGCTCGGTGTGGCCGCCGACGTTGAATTGATCGTCCGTGGAATAGAAATTTCCTCCTGAAGCGATCAGCTCCGCGTCGTTATTGCGCTCGAACCCGGAAGGCGTGACGACGTTGAAGAAGCCATAGGTGCGGTCGCCATATTCGCTCGAGAAGCCTCCGCGTTCCACTTCAAGTTCTTCGACATTTTTGGGATTGATGAGGGGCGCGACATTGGCGGCGATGTTGGTGTTGATCACCGGGATGCCGTCGAAGAACCAGTTCACTTGATGACCGCCGCGCATGTGAAGCATGTCGTGGACCATGTAGGCTCCGGGCGTAAAGTCGGTGATCATGGCGAGGCTGTTGGTCTGGTCGGCGCCGGGGGTTTGAGCGATTTCTCGCGGAGTGACGAGGGTTTGCACGGTGGACGTTTGGGTTTCGAGCTTGCCTGTTGCGCCGGAGACCTCTACTGTCTGGGTGATCGGGCCTACTTCCAATTGAAAGTGCAAGACGGGCGCTTTGCCGGCGATGACGGTGACGTGCTGCAACAGTTGGCGAAACCCTTGCGCGGAAACGGTGATGGAATAAGAACCGTCGGGGATATTTTCTACCTGGAACTCGCCGCTGGGATCGGACTTGATGACCATTGAGAAGTTCTGTCCGATGGCTCGGATCGAGAGCTGAGCATTATCGATGGGGCGATGCTGGGGATCGTGGACGACGCCGCGAAGAGCGCCGGAACCTTGTGCGAGGGCGCTGAACGGAGTAAAGCCGAGCACACATAGTGCCGCGAATAGAGCTTGTCTGAAAAAATTGTTAATCACTTCTTCCTCTGGAAAAAACACTTCTGCTGACTGAGTCGAGATGGACCCGGGGGTGCGCTTAAGCGAGGAAGAAGGGGGGGCCGCGTTTCTGGCGGCTACGTGCGAAGGAGATGCGGTAACGAGCTTCGGTCTGTTCCTGGATGACAGGGTGGCTGGAAATTGCGGCGAAAAAGAGTCGCGAGGCTTTGGGCAGAAAGACCGAGGAATTTGCGGCGGTAGAGCTGACAGGCTGCAGTAAGGCGAATTGACCGCACACCGGATAAATGGCCGGTGCGGTTCCGGAAGCATGCGCCGTCCCTTCCCGCATGGCGCACTTGTGTTTGCCCTGGGCGCGACAGCATATGGGCAGTTGCGCAACGCGGGCTGGATTAGCGAAAGCGGGAGCGACCGGTGAGAGACCGATAAAGGTCAGGAGCAAGATTGCCCACGCGCGCTGCACTTTCATGATTGTACTGAGGTGTCATCCTAACGTACATAAATGGAATCGCTTTTAGCGGATGTGACGCAATCCGTTCGTCTGATGCGCAAGGATCCTAGCTTTACCGCAATTGCTATTGCGGCGCTGGCGCTTGGCATAGGGGCTAACAGCGCGATTTTCAGCGTCGTCGATAAGGTTCTACTGCAACCGTTGCCTTACCCGGAACCGGATCGTTTGATGCTGCTGGGCGAGAAATATCCGTACGGCGCACAATACGCCACTTCCATTCCCAAATACATGGCGTGGCGGAACAACGACGTCTTCTCCGCGATGGCTATTTACGATCAAGGCGGCCCGGGTCTGAATCTTGCGAGCAACGGACGCGCGGTCCAAATCAAAGGCTTGCATGTCTCGGTGGATTTCTTCAAGGTGTTCGGCGTTCGTCCTTTTGAGGGACGCACCTTTAGCGCGTCCGAGGATTTGCCGGGCGGCCCGAGGGTGGCTGTGATCAGCGAGAGCCTCTGGCGGTCGCGTTTTGCTTCCGATCCGCGTATTGTCGGAAAGAGCATCGTCCTGAATTCGGAGGCGTACTCCGTCGTTGGGATCATGCCGGCCAGCTACATCGCTGAGCCAGCCGCTGAGATCTGGATTCCGCTCGAGGCCGATCCGGCCAGCAGCAATCAGGCGTCTTATCTCGCCGTCGCGGCACGGCTTAAGCCCGGCATCAGTGTTGGGCAAGCTCGCGCGGAAATGAAGCTTATAGGAGAACGCTTCCGCCGCACCCACCCGCACGTGATGGAGAAGAACGAAAGCGTTGCCGTTACCCCGGCGCGCGATGCGGTTGTCGAAGATGTCAGGACCGCACTTCTTGTGCTTGCCGGGGCGGTGTTCTTCGTCCTGCTGATTGCCTGCGGCAACGTTGCGAATCTTCTGCTCTCTCGCGGCGTATCGCGGCAACGGGAACTGGCCATTCGAGCGGCTGTGGGAGCGAGCCGGTGGCGCATTGTACGCCAGTTGCTCACCGAAAGCGTGATGCTCGCGTTACTGGGCGGAGCGACCGGTCTGCTCGTCGGGGCATGGGGCGTCCGTGCTCTTCTGCTAGCCGTTCCCGGCAACATCCCGCGCCTGCAGGGAGCGGACCAAAGCGCATTTGCTCTTCTCGATTGGCGTATCGCACTGTTCACGGTCGCTGTTTCGTTGCTCACGGGCATCGCGTTCGGTCTGTTTCCCGCGCTGCATATCTCGAATCCAGACGTATCTTCCATGCTGAAAAAAACCGGCATCCGTTTGGCTAGCGGTCGCCGCCAGAACCGCGTCCGCAAAGCGCTCGTGGCGGCGGAAGTGGCACTCTCGCTGGTGCTGCTCACCAGTGCCGCGCTTCTGATCCAGACGTTCCGCGCATTGAGCACTTCGGATCCTGGCATCGACCCGCACGGTGTGATGACGCTGCTCACATCTTTGAACGGCGGTAGGTATTCCACGACGGCGAAGGTAGACAACCTCGCCGTCCAGGTCATTCGCCGCATGGAATCACTGCCCGGCGTCACCGCCACGTCTCTTTCTCTCGGCGTACCCACCGAAACGGACATAGAGCTTTCCTTCAACATTGCCGGCAAACCTCCGAAGGGTGGGCAGAGTTTCAATGGTGACGAGCAATACCGTTTCATCACACCCGACTATTTCGCTGTGTTCCGCGTGCCGTTATTGCGGGGCCGCTTTTTTGCCGCAACGGACGGTGCCAATTCGGCCAAGGTGGTCCTGATTAATCGATCCATGGCGAACAAATACTGGCCGCACGAAAATCCCATCGGTCAAGTCATCACGATAGGCGCTGGTCTCGGTCCGGAATTCAAAGACGCTCCGCAGATTATTGGCGTTGTCGCGGACGTACGCGAGACCGGTCTCGATGACAAAAATCTCTGCGTGATGTACGTTCCACAAAGCCAAGTTCCCGACAGCCTAACGCGCCTGATGAACGATTCCTTTCCCTTGGTCTGGTCGATTCGGTCATCGCTGGACGGCACCTCTCTTCGCGTCGCCTTTGAACGCGAACTGCATGCGGTGGACGGACAAATGGCGATTTCAGATTTTCGCTCGATGGAGCAAATTCTCTCCGCGAGCATCACGAGACAGCATTTCAATATGCTGTTACTCAGCCTATTCGGAGGAATTGCGCTGCTGCTCGCTGCGATAGGCACTTACGGCGCTATGTCGTATTCGGTGGAGCAGCAGAAGCAGGAACTCGGCATCCGGATGGCGCTAGGTGCGGGAAAGCGCGATATTGCGGGTCTGGTTGTAGGGCAGGGAATGACACCCGCTTTGCTTGGCGTCGGCGGCGGGTTAGTTATCGCGTTCGGCGTCACGCGCCTACTCGCGAGCCTGCTGTACGGCGTTAAAGCGGACGACCCAGTTACATTCGCTGTCGTCGCTGTTGTGTTGCTTAGTGTAGGATTTGTTGCGATCTTTGTTCCGGCGCGCCGGGCGATCTCTGTCGATCCAGCAGTGGCAATACGCGAGCAAGGCTGAATCGGCTGGTAGACTGCTGTGATGGTTTTCGAAACGTCCAGAGCGCGCGTGTCCATCCTGATACTCGCGCTCTCCCTTTCAGCGGCAGCCCAGAGTGCTAAACGGGGCATGACCCTGGATGATCTGTCGCGAATCCAGCGGGTAGGCGCGCCGCAGGTATCGCCCGACGGCAAATGGATTGCCTATACCTTGTCACACGTGGATACGAAGGAAGACAAGAGCATCACGGACCTTTGGATGATCAGTTGGGATGGAAGGGAAGACCTGCAACTGACCTTTGGAGTGGCGTCCGAGGAAGGAGCCTCGGTTGGATCGCCTCGCTGGAGTCCCGACGGGCGGTATCTCGCGTTCACTTCGGATCGTCCCGGAACCGCCAAGGGAACGCAGGTGTGGGTGCTTGACAGGCGCGGCGGCGAAGCCCGACAGCTCACCGATGTCAAAGAAAGCTTGTCGGAGTACCGCTGGTCACCGGATGGGAAAGAACTTCTGCTCACGCTTCGTGCCAAGGAGGAGCCAGAGCCTGAAAAAGGGGCAAAGCCCAAGCCGCCCAAGCCGATTGTCATCGACCGCTATCACTTCAAGCAAGACATTCAAGGATACTTAACCGACAAGCGCGATCATCTATTTCTATTCGATATCGCGACAAAGAAGCTCACGAAGCTGACTACCGACGAGCATTTCGAAGAGCACGAAGCGGAGTGGTCGCCCAATGGAAACTTCATTGCGTTCATCAGTAATCACGATGCGCCTGATCCGGACCGGACGGCGAACGACGATGTGTTCGTCGTGGGTGCAAAGCCTGGATCGACGCCGCGCAAACTGACCACCTTCGAAGGGAGGGATCTCGGCCCTTTGGTGTGGAGCCCGGACAGCCAGCAAATCGCGTATCGACAGGGTCTTGCGAAGCACTACACCGCTTATGAAGCAACACGCCTCGCCGTCGTGCCTGCAGGAGGGGGTTCGGCCGAACTGAAGGGGACATCGGTGGATAACAACGTGGGACCGCCGGTTTTCTTGAACAACGGGCAGGAGCTATTGACAACAGTTTCCGACGATGAAGTGGAATACGTCGCCGCCGTTCCATTAGCAGGCACAAGCATGAAACGCTTGACCGAGGAGACAGGCGTGGCGAACAGCCTTTCTGAGGCCGCCGGACATACGGCCTTACTGTGGACAACGGATTCCTCAGCTCCTGAGCTTTACGCTCTCGAGGACGGCAAACTTCGCAAGCTGACGGCTCACAACGATGCGCTGCTTTCGCAGTTGCAGCTTGCTGCGACGGAAAAGATCGCCGGCAAAAGCAAGGATGGTACCGACGTTCACGGTCTGCTCACGATGCCGTTGGATTACACGGCGGGAAAGAAAGCGCCTATGCTTCTGTTCATTCATGGCGGGCCAACAGCGCAGGATGAGCGCCGATTCAGCGTGGATCGACAGCTCTTCGCGACCCACGGCTATGCGGTGCTGAACGTGAATTACCGCGGCAGCACGGGGCGCGGCCATGCCTATAGCGAAGTGATCGCGGCCGATTGGGGCGATAAGGAAGTGGCCGACCTGATGGCGGTTGTGGATGCCGCCGTAGCAACCGGACGTATCGATCCCGAGAAATTGGTGATCGGAGGGTGGAGCTATGGGGGCATTTTGACCGACTACATGATTGCCTCCACAACAAGGTTTAAAGCGGCTTCGAGCGGCGCAGGCACAGCCAACTTGTTTGGCATGTACGGCATTGATGAATACATATTGCAGTACGACAACGAATTAGGGCCGCCCTGGAAAAATCCGCAGACTTATATCAAGTTGTCTTACCCGTTCTTTCATGTGGAGCGGATCAAGACTCCGACGATGTTCATGGGCGGTGACAAAGATTTCAACGTGTCTCTCGAAGGAGGCGAGCAGATGTATCAGGCTCTGAAGAGCGTTGGAGTGCCGGCGGAGCTGATCGTGTATCCCGGACAGTTCCACGGTTTCACCCGGCCCAGCTTCATCCGAGACCGGTATCAGCGATGGTTTAGCTGGTACGACAAATATCTGAACCTGACAGCACCGAGTTCGACATTGTCGACGAAGTGAGAGATCGCGCCCCAGTTCTGATAGCCGCGTCCTTTGCGCTCCTAAGCACGCTCCGTAGTGCTGCTCTGGTTGCTGCTCAGCAGCCGCCCACGCCTCCCAATCAGAATCCAGTCTTCAGCGTTAGTTCCACCCTCGTGCAAGTGGATGCGGAAGTCACCGACTCCAAGCAGCACCACGTTACGGATCTCACAGCCAGCGACTTCGAAGTCGTTCTCGACGGTAAAGTCCAGCCGATTACGAATTTCAGTTACGTCGATCTGAATGGTGCTACTCCGAACGGACTGCGTCCGGGAGCCAAGCCGTCCTCCAACATACAGCCGGAATACGTGCGGCGCAGCATCGTCATCGTGGTCGATGACCTTGGTCTTTCCTTTCGCAGCATGTACTATGTCCGCCGCGCTCTACACGCGTTTGTCGATCAACAGATGCAGCCGGGAGATCTCGTCGCACTCTGGCAAACCGGCCGGAGCAACAGCGTTTTCCAGCAACTCACCTCCGACAAGCACCTGCTCGATGCTGCGATCGACTCATTACGGTGGAACCCGCAAGGACGGGGATTGCTGGACGCCTTTCGCGAAAACGAGAATCCATTTAGGGATCAGCGGATACCTGGGTCATCTCCTACTGCGAACGACATCGCTCACGGAGGGCTCACTCCGGGCGAACAAGACGAAAAGGACTATCTGGCCGCTGGCCTCGCCAGCGCTTCTTTGAGTACGCTGGCTGAACTGACCAACGAACTACTTACCGTCAATGGCAGAAAAGCCGTTGTCCTTTTTTCCGATGGGTTTGCGGTCGGCCCGTACGGCGAGTTCGCGACGATCAACGAACATACGGGCGGCTCGCCCGTGGATCAGCTATTTCGCGAGAATATGCGCAACCTTATCGACGGGGCGAATCGCTCCGGAACGGTCTTCTACACTATTGACGCACGGGGTCTTGAGTACGTCGAGAGCAGCCAGGTGATGAAAATCGGCGAATCACAGGCGCCGCTCGTCACGCTGGCCGAAGAAACCGGCGGCTTCGCTACCGTCAACTCCAATGGATTGAGTGACGCGCTGGGCCGCATCCGCGACGATCAACAAGGCTATTACCTGATCGGCTTCAAAGCTCCCGCAAAAATCAGCGCAAAACCCGGCGACAGGAAGATCGATTTCCACTCGCTCCATGTCCGTCTGAAAATTAAGGGCCTGCATATTCGATCTCGTGCAGGATTCTGGGGCCAGACGGACGAAGCCGCCCGGCCCGAGTACAAAACTCCGGAAGCGCAAATGCGTCTCGCCGCCTTTTCGCTTTTCAACAAGGCGGACATTCATGTCCGATTGGCTGCGCTGTACACAAGAAGCGCCGACGGACATCCGGCGGTACGAAATCTGCTTTACATCGATGCGCGCGATCTTTCATTTAAGACGGGCCGGGCCGGCCAACAGGCCGCGCATCTCGACATATTGGCTATGGCCTCCGGGGCCGGTATTGAGGGGTTTCAATCGGTCAGCCGGAAGGTAGACGTTGTAGCGAATGACGAAACGCTTGCCCGACTGAAGCGCGATGGCATACTGCTCTCCATCAACGTGCCGCTCAAAGGCACGGGCGCTTATCAGATCCGTGCCTCGGTGCGCGATGCGAATTCTTCCCTGATGGGCTCAGCAGGCCAGTTTCTCGAAATTCCGGATCTGAAAAAGGTTCACCTCGCCCTCACGACGCCCCTGGTTAGCGATGCCTCGGCGCACAATAGCCATGCGGATCCCTCTATGGTCTTGCGCGAGTTCCACGCCGGCAGCGATCTCTCGTTCGTCTCAATGGTCGAAACCGACCGCGACGAAACCAGACCACTACCCGCTCGCGATCTTCAGGCCTCCGTTCAGCTCTATTCCGGCGGTAAGTCGATCCTTGATGCTCCGTTGCCCGTTAAAAAGGTTGAGGGGCAAAACGTACATGCACTCCAGGCGGAAATTCGCCTAAACGGATCGCTGCCCCCGGGCCAGTACTACCTTAAGGCCAACGCGACCGAGAATAGCGGTAAGACTCCTCGTTCCGCGAGCACCTGGGTCGATTTCCAAATCGTGCCTTGAGTCCTCGCCTCGCTAGACTCGTAGAGTAGCTTCTTTCCCTCGAGTGGCGTCTGCGTCTTTAGGGTTGTCCATTCTTCTTTTTACATGTTCTCTCTGTCCCGTCTTCTTGCTCTCTTCTTGTGTCTGTCGTTTGTTGCGTTCCTGTGGCTGCGGAATCAGATGATCCGAATGCGAGCAACGCGTTTCCCTCCCCGACTTCCGAAAGCATCCAGTGGGGGCCTCTCCTCGAGCAATCTTTGTTCTTTGCCGCAGTTGAACACAGTTTTCGGATAGCCACCGAAGCGTCCACCAGAGACCGGCTCTCTGGAAAATTCTTTCCGGACTGGGGCCGCTCGATTGGCAACCTTCATGGGTGGTCGGACGGCGATAACTTCCTGACAAACTATGTGGGACATCCGATGGAGGGTGCGGTTACCGGATATTTGTTTATACAGAATGCGCCACGCTACCGGGCATTGAGATTCGGCCGCAACCGGGAATATTGGAAGAGCCGCGCCGCCGCCGCTACGTTCGCATTTGTGTCGAGCGAGCTGTTCGAATTAGGCCCGTTGAGCGAGGCCAGCATCGGTAATGCGCAGAGCTATTTCCCGCAGCTAGGCTTGGCGGATCACGTGGTAACGCCGGTCATCGGGCTAGCCTGGATGATCGGTGAAGACTGGCTCGACGGGCGAGTCGTCCGCACCATTGAAGCTCATACCAGCAACCCTTACTTGAAAATGATTGCGCGCAGCGCGTTGAATCCTGCACGCTCGATGGCGAATGCGATGCGGCTGAAAACGCCGTGGACGCGCGATGACAGACCGGGTTTGTTCGGCGGCAGAGGGCCGCTGCTGGCAGCGGGTGCTGAGACTTCAAGCGGCGATTCGGCGGCTGATGTATCAGGCCACTACTTGGAACCCGCCCTAGGCGACCTGAGTGACGGCGCCGCACCGCGCTGGGAACTCGCGACGAGCTATAGCTACACGCAACTGGCCGCCGGGAAAACGGGAACCCTGGGATGTAACGGGGGAGGCGCAACGGTCACATACAATTTCAATTCCTGGGCCGGCATTGCGGCCGATGTGGGGGGGTGCGCGATGAAGTCTCCCGGCCTTAACGTTTCCGGCGACTCTACGACCTATATGGTTGGACCACGATTTACGTTTCGGAATCGAACGCGCTGGTCGCCGTTCGCCGAGTTTCTGGCAGGAGGAGACAAGCTGACGACGGAAACGATTTTCCCGCAGCTAAAGCCTGCAGACCCCGGTCCCATCACTGATGAAAACCGCGCCGCAATCCATGAAAGCTTCACGGAACAGCAGCAGACAAATTCTTTTGCGCTGGAGTTGGGCGCAGGCTTAGATTACAGCGTAAACCGTCCGCTCGCGATTCGCATTCTGGATGTGGAGGACATCCATACGTGGGCGCGGAGCCTGAACGGTACGCAGTATCCAAATAACGTGCGCTTTTCTACGGGTGTGGAACTTCGATTCGGCAATTGGTAAAGCTGTTCGCGATCAGTGCTTCTGAACAAGCTGCTGGATTTGATCGAGCTCATGCCCGGCTTCCGACCATTTGCCCTGCGCGCTTAGATCGCGATAACGCTCAAGATGGTCCCGGATTTGGCCAAGCGTCTGTAAGGCTTGAGCGGACGGCGCGGGCGCGTTCGCGTTGGGAACAGCCTGTACGGCCCCGGCGCCCGCATTCTGAGCCGGCGCTGCCGCATTGGCGTTCTGACCCGCCGGGGCTGTACCGCCGGAGGCTTGAATCAACTGGGACAAAGCCTCCTCGTAGGTGTTGGCATAGACCAGCAGATTACCCATTGCGAGGGCGACCTTCTTCAATTGCGGCATGCTGGTCTGCGAGGCTTGAATATAAATGGGCTCCACATATAAGAAACTGTTCTCAATGGGCAGCACCAGCGTCTGGCCTCGAAGTACCTGCGATCCTTGCTGATTCCACAACGACAGGTCCTTCGAGATGGTCTGGTCCTGATTGATGCGCGCATCGATCTGCATCGGCCCGTAGATGATGTTTTGCTTCGACAGCTGCTCGAAGACTAATTCGCCGAGGTGATCTCCGTCACAGCGCGCCGACATGAAGCCGATCAGATTGTCTTTATTGGCAGGAGTGAATGGAGTAATCAGCAGGAACTCCGATTGGTCCTCGCCCGGGAGGCTGGCTACAACGTAAGTTGGGGAAAAGAAGGTGGCTCCCGATTCCCCCTGCCGCGAGCCCGTCTTCGCTAAATCCCAAAGGTCCGCCCGATTGTAAAAGGACTCCGCATCGCGCATGTGAACAGTGCGGTACATCTCCGCTTGGGCACTGAACAGTGTCTCCGGGTAGCGCGCATGACGCCGGAGATCGGCCGGCATTGCCGACTCGGGTTTGAACAAGTTTGGAAATAGCCGTCCGGTAGGCCTCAATCAGCACATCGTTCGGATCGAAGACATACATGTTCACTTCGCCCGTGTAAGCATCGACGGTGGCCTTCACCGAATTGCGAATGTAGTTCAGCGTCAGGCCACTGTCAAACGTCAGGGCACGCGAGTAGGGGTGCCTGTCGGAGGTCATGTAGCCGTCCACCATCCAGACCAACTTCCCTCCATCCCTCAACACCAGGTACGGATCCGAATCCCAGGTAAGGAAACCCGCCAGTGTTTGCAGCCGGTCGAGAATCGGGCGGTGGATCATGGCGCGGCTCTTGTCCGACAGATAGCTGGTCAACAACACGTTCATGTCACCGTACTGCACCGCGGCCGCGAGGCGCATCAGCGGCGATGAGATCGGGAATCCGCCTGTTCCGCTGTACTTCGTGTAGACGCTTTGCGATCCCGACGGATAGTTGAATTCCTGCTGGTTCGTGTTCACGTACACCGGTTCATGGGCCACTTCGCTGTAATAGAGCTCGGGCTGCGTAAACTTCAGGCTCTTGGTAGTAACTTCCGGCGGTGCATTCTTGATGAACAACAGCGGCAAACCATCGGGCGTAATGCGGTTCGCCTCGGCCATGACAATTCCGTAGCCGTGGGTATACATCAGGTGGGTATTGATCCAGTTACCGCCGGCCGGGCCAAGCTGCCGAATGTCGAGTTCGCGGGGCGAGATCAGCACCTGCCGCACCTGGCCATCTATGTCGTAGCGGTCGACGTCGGTGTCTTGATAGATATAGGGCCGCAGCGGCTGGATCTGTGAAATGGTGTCGTGAAAGGCGCGCCAGTCCCATAGCCGCACGTTATCGAGCAGCGCTTTGTGCTTGGCATAATCGATCGGGATGTCCGGGCTTCGCTTCGAGCGTGGTCTCTTTCACGCGCCGGTTGAGGCCATAGGCTGAGCGCGTGGCTTCGATGTGGTGCTGGATGTAAGGCCGCTCGAGCGCCAGTTCATTCGGATGCACATACAGGCTGGACACAATGGCGGGTAGTATGTACCGCACCGGCAGAATCAGCAGCAGCAAAAAGGCAAGCTTGCCGCGGCGGGCCAGAATCAGCACTGCCGCGATGACGGCCCCGGCAATCATCAGCCATTGCAGCGGAAGGACCAATCGATCGGCGACCCAGTCCACGCCTACGAGATAGGCACTGTGGTCCTCGAACAAAAGATCGTAGCGATTGAAAAAGAACTTGGCTGAAAGCGCCAATAAAAAGCACGCCGCCATCAGGCGCACGAATTGCGTTTGGAAGGCGTCGCCAAGCCGCAGCCCTTCCAAGTCGAACGTGCCGCCCGAGCCAATGCTCGGCACTCGCCTGCTAAACGTTTCCAGGTTCGAAGCTGCCCAATAGATGAGCAAGCCTGCTACCGCGGCAACCAGCACGACCCGGAGCAGCATGTTGTAAAACGGCAGGGCGAAAAAGTAGAAGTGCAGCGGCCGGCCAAAAATCGGATCGATGAACTCCGCCGCGGACTGCGGCAGGCGTAGACCGCCAAAATACCTGACAACTGTCCAGCTATCGATAGTGGCGTTCGCGACCAGTAACGCAAGCAGGGCAAAAACAACCAGAACGAGTTTGCTGAAGAGCGATCGCTTCAATACACCGAAAAGCAGCGGGTCGGTGCTGTTGCGCATTCCCAACTTGAACGCAAGCCAAAAAACACAGAAGAACAGCACGACCGCCAAGGCGATCGGCCCGGTTCCATAGACTAACAGGCTGATCCAGGTATCGACCTGATGAAGCTCCGACCACCAGGAGTAATCGATGAGAGTTGAGGCGATATAGCGCGCGGAGATCAGCAGGACCAGAAGCGCGACGACGATGAACAGGAGTCCGCCGCGCCGTTGCCTCTGGCCAATATAAGTTTCAGGCATGTAATTTTACGGGAGCCACAGCGAGTATATCGCCGTTGTGCTCCGCAGGGTTGCTAGGCGGCGTTGGCCTGGTCTTCTTGCAATAGGGTAAGGAGTCCGCTCGCCGCCTGGTTGAAGACTTTCTTGCGGCGGTGAATGATGCGGACGGGCCGATACAGATCGGGCGGGTCGAGCTTGAGCGCTACCATTCGGCCCTGCCGGAGGTCCTCGCGCATCACACGCAGCGGCATGATGCTGATACCGGAGCCGTGCGCTACCGCCTCTTTGATCATCTGAATGTTGTCGAAGCGCAGCGCCACGTCCACTGTTACTTTGTGGTCGCGCAGATAACGTTCGATCTGAGCTTGAATGGGCAGATCGTCGTCAAACCCGATGAAGCTCTGGCCTTCCAGCGCCTGCGGGCGAACGGAACGTCTTTTCGCGAGGGGGTGGCCGGGCTCTGTCGCCACCACCATCTCCTCATTGCGCCAAGGCAGCGCCACGACTTCGCGGGCCGACTCGGCGTAGCTCATCAAACCGAGGTCCGCGTCTCCATCGGCGACTGCCTCCCAAACGCGCTCGGGGCGCAGATAGGAGACGTTTAACTCGGCCTCGGGAAATTTCCGCGTAAAGCGCGCTTCGATCTCCGACATCTCAGAGAGCCCGACTGAATAGATAGCGGCCAGCCTGACAGTCCCGTCCGCTTGCTTTTTGAAGCGGCCCAGCGAGGCTTCGAGTTCTTCATGACGGCGCAACAGATCGCGGCAATATTCGACATAGAGCTTGCCGGCGCCGGTGACGGTGAGAGGCCGGGTACTGCGGTCGAACAAATCGACGCCCAATTCGCGCTCTACTTCGTGTATGGCTTGGCTGGCGGCCGATTGGCTTACATCGTTCAGCCTGGCGGCTTTACTGACGCTGCGGGACTGGGCCACGTCGCGGATCAGACGGAGATTCGCAAATGTCACGGCATAGTTAATCTAACATAAGAAGAACTGATTTTGTCGAGTTACAAATTCAATTTGACGAATATTGCCCAGTGCCGCTATACTAGCGCTATCTCCCCCCGGTAGAAAAGAGGAGGTGTAGTGTCCCTGCCCGATACGACGAATCAACTGCCGCCTGCACAAGGTCTTTATCATCCGGCGCAAGAACACGATGCCTGCGGGCTCGGGTTTGTAGCGAACATCAAAGGCGAACCCTCGCACGACATTGTCCTGAAGGGTTTGCAAATACTGGAGAACCTCGCGCATCGCGGGGCCTGCGGCTGCGATTCGGAAACAGGCGACGGCGCCGGGATTCTGATCCAGATCCCGCACGAGTTTCTACGTAAAGAGGCAGCCACTTTAGACATCACGCTGCCGCAGCCCGGCGAATACGCGGTGGCGATGTGCTTTCTGCCGGTGGAGCACCAGCAGCGCCTGGTGTGCGAAGGTCTGCTCGAGACCATTTCGCGCGAGGAAGGGCTCACAGTTCTCGGCTGGCGAGATATTCCTGTTTACGTGGATGCGATCGGGCGCGTGGCGCGCGCTTCGCAGCCTTACATCGAGCAGTTCTTTGTAGCGTGCCCGCCGGGCATGCCTGCCGATGAATTCGAACGCAAGCTCTACGTGATACGGAAGCGCGCGGAAGCCCAGGTTGCGGCGGCGGCGGACGTGCGCGACAAGGGCTTCTTTTACATTCCGTCGTTTTCCTCGCGAACCATCATTTATAAAGGCCTGCTGCTGGCTAACCAGATCAGCCAGTTCTATACCGAACTTCTGGACCCCGACACGAAGAGCGCGCTGTGCCTGGTTCACCAGCGCTTTTCGACGAACACGTTTCCCACCTGGCCGCTGGCGCATCCGTATCGCTACATTTGCCATAACGGCGAAATCAATACGGTGCGCGGAAACGTGAACTGGATGAACGCCCGACAGCCGGTGCTCGCCTCACCGCTTTTCGACGATATCCGGAAGCTGTTCCCGATCATGCAGCAAGGGGGCAGCGACTCGGCGGCGCTGGACAACGCGGTGGAGTTGCTGACGCTTTCCGGGCGATCGCTGCCGCACGCGATGGCCATGCTGATTCCGGAAGCCTGGGACGGCGACAACACGATGTCCCCGGAAAAGCGCGCGTTTTACGAATATCATGCCTCGCTGATGGAGCCTTGGGACGGTCCCGCAGCGGTTGCCTTCACGGACGGCCGGCTGATTGGAGCGACGCTCGACCGGAATGGTCTGCGCCCCGCGCGTTATCTGATTACGCATGACGGTTTGCTGGTGATGGCATCGGAAGCGGGTGTGCTGCCATTCCGGCCGGAAGAAATCGCCCGCAAAGGCCGCCTGCAGCCTGGAAAGATGCTGCTGGTCGATTTGGAGCAGGGCCGGATCGTTCCCGATGAGGAGATCAAGCGCGAACTGGCGGCTCGGCAGCCTTACGGCGAGTGGCTCGAGCGGAATCAAATCACGATTGAAGCTCTGCCCGATCCTGCGCGCGTGCAAGGAGCGGACCATCAGACAGTGTTGACACGGCAGCGCTGCTTCGGCTATAGCGACGAAGACATCCGCATGCTGATCTCGCCGATGGCGGCGAACGGCGAGGAAGCGATCGGCTCGATGGGAGTGGATACGCCGCTGGCCTGTCTCTCGGATAAGCCGCAATCGTTATTCAATTACTTCAAGCAACTCTTCGCGCAGGTCACCAATCCACCCATCGACCCGATTCGCGAAGAGCTGGTGATGTCGCTGACGAGTTACATCGGCACGGAGCGTAATATTCTGGCGGAAACGCCTGAGCATTGCCACACGCTGAAAATGCCGCATTCGATAGTGACGAACCGCGACCTGGAGAAGCTGCGGCGGGTCTCGCGCGGCGATTTGCTCGCCTCTACGCTGACGATGACCTTCAGCGCTGAGGAGGGTGAGATCGGGTTGAAGCGGGCCCTGGATGGCCTGTGCCGCCGTGCTTCGCTTGCGATCAAGGCGGGATACTCGATGCTGATTCTCTCCGACCGGGGCGTCGATGAGGAATTCGCTCCTATTCCGTGCTTGTTAGCGCTGACCGCGGTACACAATCACCTGGTCCGCGAAGGCACACGCACGGGCGTGGCGCTGATTATTGAATCCGGTGAACCGCGCGAAGTGATGCACTTCTCGCTGCTGATCGGCTATGGCGCGAGCGCGGTCAATCCGTATCTGGCGATCGAGACCATTGAAGAACTCGCGGGCTCGGGCGAACTGCCCCACAGCATTACTCCCGAAGCGGCGGTAAAGAACTACATCAAGGCGATCAACAAAGGCCTGCTGAAGGTTTTCTCGAAAATGGGCATTTCGACGCTGCAAAGCTATCGGGGCGCGCAAGTGTTCGAGGCGATCGGTCTCAACAAGCAACTGGTGGATGTTTACTTTACAGGGACCTCCTCACGCATTGAAGGAATTGGCCTGGACGTGCTGGCAACCGAGGCCGTTCAGAAGCATAAGTTCGCGTTTCGTCCGGTGTCGGAATCAGAGACGGAGCTTGGCGCCGGAGGCAATTACCATTACCGGATTCACGGCGAGCGGCATCTTCTCAATCCCTTCACGGTGAGCAAGCTGCAACATGCGGTGCGGCAGAACAACTACGCCACGTTTGAGGAATACGCGAGGGCGATCGATCAGCAAAACGAGCAGCTCTATACGCTGCGCGGGTTGATGCATCTGAAGACGATCCCGCGGCCGATTCCGCTTGAAGAGGTAGAGCCGGCGAGCGAAATTGTGAAGCACTTCGCGACGGGAGCGATGTCGTTCGGCTCGATCAGCGCTGAGGCGCATGAAACGCTTGCGATCGCGATGAACCGTATTGGCGGCCGCTCAAATACGGGGGAGGGCGGGGAAGACGAGGCGCGGTTTATTCCGCTTGCGAACGGCGATTCCAAGCGCAGCGCCATCAAACAAGTGGCGTCGGGACGGTTCGGCGTTACGGCGCACTACCTTGTGAACGCAGACGAACTGCAGATCAAGGTGGCGCAAGGGGCAAAGCCGGGCGAGGGCGGGCAACTTCCGGGACACAAGGTGGATGCGACTATCGCGCGCGTGCGGCACGCGATTCCTGGCGTGGGCCTGGTTTCGCCACCGCCGCATCATGATATTTATTCCATCGAAGATCTAGCGCAGCTCATTTATGACCTGAAAAACGTTAACCCGATGGGTCGGGTTTCCGTGAAGCTGGTGGCTGAGGTGGGAGTAGGAACGGTGGCGGCGGGCGTGTCGAAAGCGCATGCGGACCTGGTGTTGATCAGCGGCTATGATGGCGGCACCGGCGCGTCGCCACTGACTTCGATCAAACACGCCGGCAGCCCGTGGGAACTGGGGCTTGCCGAAACGCAGCAAGTGCTGGTCATGAATGACCTGCGCAGCCGAATTCGCGTGCAGGTAGACGGGAAACTGCAAACGGGTAGAGACGTGGTGATTGCGGCGCTGCTGGGAGCGGAAGAGTTCGGCTTCTCTACGGCTCCGCTCGTATCGCTGGGATGCATCATGATGCGCAAATGCCATCTGAATACGTGTCCGGTGGGCATTGCCACGCAGAATCCTGAACTGCGCAAGAAGTTCGCAGGCAAGCCCGAGCACGTCATCAATTATTTCTTCTTTGTTGCCGAGCAAGTGCGCGAGTGGATGGCGAAATTGGGGTTCCGCCATATGAGCGAGATGGTGGGCCGGGTGGACATGATCGACATGCGTCCGGCCATCGATCATTGGAAAGCGCGAGGGCTGGACTTCTCATCCATTCTGTACAATCCGCACGTGCCGGGACGGGTGGGACGGCGCTGCCTGATCGCTCAGGATCACGGGCTCACTGAAGCGCTCGATCACAAGCTGCTGAAAGAAGCCAAGGATGCGATAGAGAACGGCACTCCAGCGAGTTTCGAACTGCCGATTCGTAATGTACACCGCGCGGTAGGAACGATGCTGAGCGGTGAGATTGCGCGGCGCTACGGCGCGAAGGGTTTGCCGGACGATACGATCCGCATCTCCCTGAACGGATCTGCCGGGCAGAGCTTCGGTGCGTTCCTTGTCAACGGCGTGTCGCTCACTCTGGAAGGTGAAGCGAACGATTACACCGGCAAAGGTCTTTCCGGCGGCAAGATTGTTGTATTTCCGCCGAAGAACTCGACGTTCGCGCCGGAACAGAATATTTTGATCGGTAATACGGTGCTGTATGGCGCGACCAGCGGCGAGGCCTATTTCAGCGGCGTGGCAGGCGAGCGTTTTGCGGTTCGCAACTCAGGCGCAACGGCGGTAGTGGAAGGCGTGGGCGACCATGCCTGCGAGTACATGACGAACGGCGTGGTGGTTGTGCTCGGGCGTACGGGGCGTAACTTCGCGGCTGGCATGAGCGGCGGGATCGCTTACGTTCTTGACGCGGACGGCGATTTCGTGCGGCACAAGTGTAATCGCGGCGGAGTGGATCTGGAGCCGATCTTCGAGCGTGAAGATATCCTGCTGCTGGAGAAATTAATTCGCAAACACGTGGAATACACAGGAAGCCCGTTGGGGCAGAAGCTGCTCGATAATTGGGCGCAAACGCTCCATGGGCTTATCAAAGTGTTCCCGCACGAATACAAGCGGGTGCTGAAAGCGCGGGCGGCCGCCGAGCAGAAGGCGTCCGCCGCGGGAATAGAGCAGCCGGCGCAGGTTGCGCTGCTGGCGGAGCGGGCGAGGTAAACGGGATGGGCAAACTTACTGGCTTTCTGGAGTACGAGCGCGAGACCCCGCCGCGACGACCGATCCTGGAGCGGGTGAACGACTGGTTCGAGGTTTACCAAGACTTTCCCAAGCAGAAAGTCGAGGTGCAGGCGGCCCGCTGTATGGATTGCGGCGTGCCGTTTTGCCATACGGGCTGTCCGCTGGGTAATCTGATTCCCGATTGGAACGACCTGATCTGGAAAGATCGGTGGCGGGATGCGTTGCGCAGCCTGCACGCGACGAACAATTTTCCGGAGTTTACGGGCCGCCTGTGTCCGGCTCCCTGCGAGGCGGCGTGCGTGCTCGGGATTAATGAGCCGCCGGTTTCGATCAAGCTGGTGGAGCAGAACATCATCGACCACGCGTTTGAGGAGGGCTGGGTACAACCGGAGCGCCCGCGGCGGCGGACCGGAAAGCGCATCGGCATTGTGGGGTCGGGTCCCGCGGGACTTGCGGCGGCCCAGCAACTGGCGCGAGCGGGTCATTCTGTCACGGTGCTCGAAAAAGCGGATCGCATAGGCGGTCTGCTGCGCTACGGCATTCCCGATTTCAAAATGGAGAAAGCGGTTCTCGATCGGCGTTTGGAGCAATTGCTGGCGGAAGGCGTTGAATTCCGCACGGGCGTGCAGGTCGGCCAGGACATCACGGGTGAAGATCTGATGCGCGACTACGATGCTGTGTTGTTGGCCGCCGGGGCCGAGCAGCCCCGCGACCTGAGCATTCCCGGACGCGAATTGAAGGGCATTCATTACGCCATGGATTACCTGACGCAACAGAACCAGCGGGGCGCCGGCGATCAGTTTCCATCGGTGGAAGAAATTCTGGCGACCGGCAAACGAGTGATCATTATCGGCGGCGGCGATACGGGCGCGGACTGTCTGGGAACGGCACACCGGCAAAAAGCCGAGTCCGTGCATCAACTGCAGATTCATCCCATGCCGCCGCAGGACCGCCATCACGCGACGCCGTGGCCGCTGTGGCCCCTGCAATTACGCGTGGAAGCCGCACATGAAGAAGGCGGCGTGCGTGAATGGAGCGTTCTCACGACTCACTTCAGCGGCGATGAAGAAGGTAACGTGAACAAGTTGCATTGCGTGCGTGTGGGTCCGAAGCCGGCGCTAGAGCGTGTTCCGAACAGCGAATTTTATTTGGAAGCGGACCTGGTGCTGATTGCCATCGGCTTTTCCGGACCGGTGCGCAACGGACTGCTGGAGCAGCTTCCGATGGCGCTTGACGAGCGAGGGAACGTTCGGACGGACGCTTCATATATGACCACTGTCCCGGGCGTGTTTTGCGCGGGCGACGCACGGCGCGGCCAATCGCTGGTGGTGTGGGCGATCGCGGAAGGGCGCAAGGCGGCTCATCATATGGATACATTTTTGATGGGCGAGAGCCAGCTCGCGGCATAGCCGATCATCCCAAGTTCGGTGAAGTGCTAAAAGACCGACTCGATCGCATCGCAGGCGCATCCTATTCCGTGCTCTGCAGCTACTTGACTCCCCACTTCCTCTGCACGAGCAGAGAAGCGTGAACTCTCGAGTAGCAACTTCAGGGCGGCTGTTGCGCCTTCGACTGAGTAGGCCTTGCGCGCTACGTGCAGCCCTGCACCCAGCCTTTCTATTCGGGCTGCATTGTCAGGCTGATCCCACCCATAAGGAACGATCAGCATAGGCCGGCTTGACCGTAGCGCTTCGCCTGTAGTGCCTGAACCGCCCTGGTGTACATTCACCGCGGCATGGCGAAAAATCTGCGAGTAAGGCGCATACGGCAGCACCAACATATCCGGTGCGCCAGCCGCTACATCCGCTTTGGCGCCGACCAGAACCGCCCTGCGGCCCAACCGCTTTGCCGCTGTTGCACTGACTTCGTAGAAATCACCTGGATTGTGTACCGCCGTAGAACCTTGCGTGAAGACAATGGGCGGAGATCCAGAAGCAAGAAAGTGGGACAGTTGCGACGCGAGGCTTGCATCCAGCCATCGATTATCAAAATAAACGAAGCCGGGTTGCACCGTTTGCGCTGGCCAGTCCGGCTGCGGCTCAGCGAGCCAGTGCGAGAAAAGCGCTAAGACAAGATTGGGGGAGAACTTGTCCCGAAAGACCGGATCGCATTCCGGTCGCAGTCCTTCTTCGCGCCGCAGGCGGCGCACCGGATTCGACCAGTGCCGCGTCGCCAACCGCGCAACGTTCAGTCCTGCTCTATAAAGTCGCGGCCCAGCCTTGCGCAAGTGAGTAAGGCGCGGGAGCATTGACGGTCACCGAAGGATCGAACGACGAGAAGAACGAAAACGGCGATAGGATTGCCGATACCCAGCGCAACGTCAGCTTCTCCGCGACGATTGGTGCTGCGTATACAAGCTCCCCCGCAATCATCAAATCGGCATCCATCGCGATGGCGAGCAAGTCCTCATAAGTGGCTCTCAGCTCCGGCAAGATCATCCTTCGATACAGCACTTCCGGCCCTTTCTTCAGGTCCTCGCATTGCCGAATGAGCGCTGGGTCGGTTGGATCCCAATCAGGGCGTAGCGGGCGGAAAGCGAACCCAAGCGCCTCCACCTTGTGCCGGTAATAAGGCGTCGTGGCAATCGTCACTTGATGACCGCGCGCGGTGAGCTCTTGCGCCAAAGCGAGGCACGGGTGGAGATCTCCTTGTGACCCGATGGTTGCGATCACCACCCGCTTCGTCATCCGTTGAATCCGTTTCTTAGAGTGGCAGATCCTAAACTGTAGTATTGGGCGGCCACGAAACTAGTTCCGAACGAATTGCTGACGAACTCGAACGCGAGGTCCCGGCGCAAAAAGCGGCCAAGACCATGTTCGGCGTCCTGGGAGCGATCAGCTTTTGTCACGCGCTGAACGACATGTTTCAGTCGCTGCTGCCGTCGATTTATCCGATCCTGAAGACTTCTTTTCATCTGGACTTCGGACAAATCGGCCTGATAACTCTGACGTACCAACTCGTCGCGTCGCTGTTGCAACCGTTCGTTGGACTGTATACCGACCGCAAGCCGCAGCCGTATTCATTGGCCGTGGGGATGGGCTTTACTATGGCCGGCTTGCTGCTGCTCTCGGTGGCGCCCAACTTCAACTTATTGTTGATTGGCGCGGCGCTGGTGGGCATGGGGTCATCGGTCTTCCATCCGGAATCTTCGCGCGTGGCAAGGCTGGCATCCGGCGGACAACATGGCTTGGCGCAATCGTTGTTTCAGCTAGGCGGAAACGTGGGGAGTTCACTCGGTCCCTTACTCGCCGCGTTCGTCGTGTTACCGCACGGGCAACGCAGCATCGGCTGGTTTTCGATTGCCGCATTCATCGGCATTGCCGCGCTGGCCAAAGTAGGGAAGCTGAACAGCCACACGCCGACAGAGAGCCGGTCGAGAGGCGGTGCGCACGGCTATGCAGATCACGCCGTGCTGCCCACGCGCACGATTTTTCTCGCCATCACGGTTCTGCTGGCGCTTCTCTTTTCCAAGTTTTTTTATCTGGCGAGCCTCAGCAGTTACTACACTTTCTACCTGATCAGCAAGTTTCACGTTTCCGTTCGCGCGTCGCAGTTGTTTTTGTTTGTTTTCCTGGGCGCGGTTGCGGCCGGGACAATTATCGGCGGCCCCGTCGGGGACCGCGTGGGGCGGAAGCTGGTGATCTGGTGTTCGATCTTGGGGGTGCTGCCGTTTACCTTGTTGTTGCCACATGCGAACCTGTTTTGGACCGCGGTACTGACCGTGATTATCGGTGTCATCATCGCCTCTGCATTCCCGGCGATTGTGGTCTACGCCCAAGAACTCGTTCCGGGAAAGGTCGGCATGATATCGGGCCTGTTCTTCGGGTTCGTATTCGGAATGGGCGGCATCGGCGCGGCGCTGCTGGGCAAACTGGCGGACGCAACCAGCATCGGTTTGGTGTATCAGGTCTGCGCGTATCTGCCGGCGATCGGATTACTGACCTTCTTCTTGCCCGACATTGACAGAATGAACCGGGAGGCGGTTGCGGCATGAAGTTACTGCTGGCTTTGCTGGTATTCGGATACCATTGGACGGTTCCAAACGCCGCCGATTGGAAGGTGGATCAGGCAGGCAGCAGTACCGTGCTTCAGCTCATTACCGGCAAGGAACCTCCTCCGGGGCCACGGCGGCCGATGCAATTTGCGATCGCCGAAACGCCGGCATTTCATCAGGTGACCCTGGACGCCGATGTGAAGCCTTTGCAGCGATCTCTGATGATCGTTTTCGCGTATCGCGACGCAGCGCACTTCGACTACGCTCATTTGTCTGTCGATGCGGGGACAAAAGAGCCGAATCACAATGGCATTTTTCACGTGTACGGCGGCGAGCGCGTGCGCATCAGTTCGCCTGCGGGGCCTGCGGCTTTCGTGGAATCGAACCGCTGGTATCACGTGCGGCTTCGCTTCAACGGGACTAGCGGACTCGTGGAGGTTACAGTGGACGGCAAAGCCGTGCCGGCTCTGAGGGCGGTGGATATGAGCTTGTCGAGCGGCCGAGTGGGCATCGGTTCGTTTGACGAAACCGGCGAGTTCCGCAATGTTCGCATCAGCGGAGAGTAGCTAAGAGGCGTTACAGGCAAAGAGTGTCTGTTACAGGCTCGCCTGCGGAGAGAAATGCAGAACCTTGGCATTCTTCTGCGCTTTCAGCACTAATTCGGTCGCCAGGAGCGCCTGTTCCTGATCTTGTGCGACGTGGGTACGGTTGACGATATCGGTAACAAATTGGCGCCCGAACGGGAGCACCACGTTCTTGCAATCGATATAGCGCGTCTGCTTTTGGTCCACGATGAAAAGGTGATTGCCGCCTTCCCGGCCCGCGATGTCAGCATACTTTCGCAGCTCGATATAACCCTCGGTGCCGAGGATGAAAAGGCGCCCATCGCCCCAAACGCCTAGCCCATTCGGAGTAAACCAATCCACTCGCACATAGCCTGCGCCCCCGTTGCCGTGCATCATCATGTCCCCGAAATCCTGAAATTTCGGGTGGTCGGGATGATTCACATTTGCAATCTGCGCGGCGGATATATCGGCGGTTGTCGAGTTGGTGTAGTAGACGAATTGGTCCGCCTGGTGTGAACCGATGTCGCAGAGAATGCCGCCGTAGCGCGCCGGGTCCCAGAACCAGTCCGGCCGGCTGGGGGCATTGGGCTGATTGATTTGATGCGGGGCCAGATTCACGGTTTGAACCACGCGCCCAATCGCTCCGGCTTTTACCAACTCGCCCGCTTTGACGGCCGCCTTCACCTCCAGGCGCTCGGAATACATGATCGCGTAGATGCGGCCGGTCTCTTTGATTGTTTTGCGAACCTCAGCGAGTTGTTCCAACGTGATGATGCCCGGTTTATCGCTGAGATAATCCTTGCCGTGACGCATGACGCGGATGCCCAGCGGCGCACGCTGATCGGGGATGGGCGCCGCAGCGATCAGCTTGATGGAGGGATCGTTCAAAATCTCATCTTCGCTGCGCGCAACTTTCACGTCTCCGAAGCGTTTGTGAAAATCGGCAAGGCCTTGCGGATTCGTTGAGTAGACGGAGACCAGTTCACCGCCGCCGCGTTGCACGGCCGCAGTCATGCCGAGGATGTGGTTGTGGTCGAGACCAATGACGGCGAATTTGATTGCGTACTGAGGTTTCGCATCGGGATCCATGCCGGGCTGCGCTATTTCATGCTTCACGCGGCCGTGAACTTCAGGGAACCCAAACCCCGTCTGCGGCAGGATCGAGAACAGTCCGGCGGTTCCTACGGCCGCGCCTGTTGTTTTGAGAAATGCCCGCCTGTCGCCCGCATCCATGTTCGCCATGCTTTTCACCCTTTGGTAGTGTCGCAAAATTCTAATTCGGCCGGTAATTATCGTGGTAGGTGATAATCGCGCTATGACTTTCCGCATTGTCGCTCTGTTTCTTGCTTGGGCCGCTATGCTGCCGGCTGATTTCACGCCAAAGTGGAACCGGCCGATTCACCCTTATAAAGTAATCGGGAACGTCTACTATGTCGGCACGAACTATCTTGCGTCGTTCCTCATCGTTACGCCCGAGGGCGATATTCTCATCAATCCCGATTACCAAGAATCGGTACCGGTCATTCGCAGCAGCGTCGAAAAACTGGGCTTTCATTTCTCAGAAATCAAGATCATTCTGATCAGCCATGCCCACGATGACCACGCCGCCGGTTGCGCGCTGATGAAAAAGCTGACCGGCGCGAAACTGATGGTGATGGACGCCGATGTCCCGGAGATAGAAAACGGCGGGGCCGGGGATTTCGCGTATAGCAGCCGCTGGCCGCCTACGAAGGTGGACCGGATCTTGCATGACGGCGATGAGGTCAGTCTTGGCGGGACGGTTCTCACTGCGCACCTGACGCCCGGTCATACCAAAGGTTGCACTACCTGGACGATGAAGGTGAAAGACGGCGGGCACACATACAACGTGGTGATTGTGGGAAGCCCGAACGTGAATCCGGGATACAAGCTGGTGGATAATCGGCGGTATCCGGAAATCGCGGCGGATTATGAAAAGACTTTTCGCGTGCTGGCCAGTCTGCCGTGCGATGTGTTTTTGGGAGCACACGGGGTGTACTACAACATGGACGAGAAGCTGAAGCGCCTTAGCACCGGCGGTGCGAATCCGTTCATAGATCCCGCAGGCTATCGGGCCTACGTGAAAGAACGGGAGGAGGCGTTCCGTGCGGAGTTGGCGGCGCAGCGACGACGTGCGACCGGCTCAAACGCGCCGTAGCGATTGCGTAGTTCAAGCGTGCCTGGCTTCCGTCGATAAGAGCGCGTAGGGTTCGTTCGGCATTGTGACATCAAACTTTCAAGCAACCCGCGCAAAGCGGCCGCAGCATCAGGCGCCCCCGCCACGAGCAGCGGGTTCCTTCCCCTGCCCGCGGGGCGTCGATCCGCGTTCTTTGCGCTTTTGTGCAGTGAGGTCTTGCGTTGCATCCGCCTGTTCCGCCGAATGAGGACAGCCGGGTGGCGTCGCTGCGCGGCTACGACATTCTCGATCTGGCGGAGGAGGAAATCTTCACTGCCATTACACGGGCGGCTGCGGAGGTGTGCAGTACTCCCATGGCTTCGCTCTCGTTAAGGGATGAGGCGCGGCAGTGGTTTGAAACTCGTGTCGGTTTCTCCGGCAAATCGAGCGGCAATGGTCAACACCCATTTGCCATCAAAGAGGCGCTGAACACGTGCTTGGCGGATCATCCGCGCGCCACTCGTGACGCGAACTTCAGGTTTTACGCGGGCATGCCGTTAATCGTGCCCGGCGGCAATACCTCGAGTGCACTCTGCTTGCTGGGTAATGTTCCGGTCCGGCTGACAGCCGAACAGGCGCAGACGCTGAATCTGTTAGCCGACAGCGCACGACGGGTGATCAACTTGAGGCGCAATCTGGGGTTGGCCGTTTACGCCAAAGCAGTCGATATGACGAGCGATGGGGTTACGCTTGCGGCTCCCTCCAGCTCCGGCACGACCATCATTTACGCGAACGAGAGCTTTCTGCGCTTCACCGGCTACGAATTTCACGAGGCGATCGGTCAGTCTGGCACGTTTCCAACGCCTGCCGATTGTCACGCCGTGTCCGAGGCTCTGGAAGAGGCTACCCGCAAACGGCAAATGACCACCGTGGAATGCAAGTTCCGCAAGAAAGACGGGTCAATGGTATGGGACAGAATCTCGTTTCTTCCTTATGTCGATGAGCACCGCAAGGTGGTCTATCTGGTCGCTGTCCACCGCGACATCAGTTATCAGAAAGAAGCGGAAGTCCAGGCGCAGCAACTGCACGCGATGCGGACAACACTTGCGACGGTGGATCACGTGGTGAAGAACTTCATGAACACCGCCCAACTGTATTCGCTGCAGGCAGCTTCGGGAAAGAGCATCGATGTGAAAACGCAGCAAGCCTTCGATGCGGCGCTACAGAGCACACGCAGGCAACTGGCAGCCATTCACGGCATGTCTGTCTTCAGAGATCGCGCTACTCCTTTCGGCGTGTCACTGCTGGATCACGAAGACCGCCGCTGATAACCCAGCTAAGCAGCACGCTAGCTGGCGACTTTGGATCTCAGCCCCCGCAGCAACCGTTCCAGCGCATTCCCATACGCCGAACTGTCTTCCCATTTTGAAAAATCACCGATGTAGCGTGAGCGGCGGAGGTCCGCTGCCCAAGGCTGATTCGCATTCAGAACGGCGTCATCGAGACGGATCGGCAAAATGGACATAAACTCGCCGCGATACGCACGTTCAAAGGCTGTTTCCACTTCCTTTTCGACCCATGGGCTGCTAATCGAGTGGGCCGAAAGTATGACGATGAAAGCATCTCGGCTGAGGATCTCGGTATCCAGAGCGGGGCGGATCTTAGCCCCAATATCCAGATCCTCCGATGCGAACCAGCAGCGAACGCCGCTCTCCTGAAGGCTTGCGTACAGCTTCTTCGCGAACCTCTCATCGTGCGCGGAATAGCTCAGGAAGCACGAAGGCCGCAGAGTCAAAGATGCTGCATAGCCTTCGATTACGCTGTCGGGTAACCCGCAGGCGCGCATGAACGAAAGCGGCAGACCGCCGGAGCGCACGTAGGTACGGTGATCGACGACACTTGGGCCCGGCTGATCACAGGATTCAAGATGCTCAACGTCTGAGAGATTGCAATCGGCCAGGATGGTCTCAAGAAGGATAGTGGATTTAAGATTCGCCCGCTGTAGGTCAGCGCCCGTCAGATTCGCGCCGTTCAGGTTGGCGCGTGACATATTCGATCCGGCTGCGCTCGCGTACAGCAGGTAGGCGCCGCGAGCGTCCGCGTCAATCAGCGTGGCTGCCTCAAGTGCCGCGCCGCTCAGGTCCGCTCCGCTAAGGAGAGAGCGTGTCAGGTCGGAGTTTCTTAGGAAGGCCTCCCGCAAAT
Organism: uncultured Acidobacteriaceae bacterium; assembly: GCA_963849445.1. GTDB lineage: Bacteria > Acidobacteriota > Terriglobia > Bryobacterales > Bryobacteraceae > Bog-105. Next base: position 261,438 of record CAWKHS010000020.1, read on the forward strand.
TGGCCCCGCGAAGGTCCGCTTGTTGGAAGTTATAAGTGGATAGGTCGTGGCCCCGTAAATTGGCGTCTCTCAGGTCGAGAGTCAGTATTCCGTCGCGACTTCTCCATTCGTTCCAGAGTTGAGCGCCATCGTCGATATGGGCGAGCGCCTGGGAGCGAGATACTTCGGCAGTGTTCATTGTGCGGTCTCACGGACGGTTGTCGCGATAAAGCTTCATCCACTCGAAGATATTTATCGCAATCTCCTCTGCTTCGATGCGTGAGCTAGCAAGCGACTGCTGGATGCGTTCTACGGCGGAGGTGATGTCGCCTCGTAAAAGCTCTTCGAAGACCTGTAGACGCGCGGGTTCCGGCGCATTCCGAAGTAAGTTACTGTGCCGTTCGAGGAGAGCCATCAAATGTTTCGCTTCGCCGGTGGGGGCCGCTTTCGGCGAGATAGACGCCCTAAGAGCGCGCAGCTCATCGGAAATCTGCCTGAGTTGGAGAGACAACGGGTCGGTGCTATGTGTTGCATCCACGGTGCTTTCGAGAAATGTAGCCGGAATGGCAACGGTGGGATCGCTTAGCGCCGCTCGTAAGTTATCGGCGATCCTGTCTTTCAAGATCGATCCCCAGTTCTCGTCGTCCTTGTTGTATTCAATGACGCGCAGGCCCTTCAAATCGAAGGGAACATCTTCTAAACTGCCGGTGATGAGGAGAACGGGTTTTCGGCAGGCATGTGCCAGGCCAAGCTCATAAAAGACATTGGGATTTTTTCCAGTTACGTCAGCCAAGACCACGGACGCATTGCGAGTGCTACGCCAGATATCGCTCATGATGCTGGTTGACGAGAAGATGCTGTCGGCCCGCAGCGCCCTCAATCCAGCAGCCTGAATAGCCGGAACGAAGATATTCAGATAATAGCGGTCGAAGAGACCTCCGAACGGCATAATGACGAAGCAGTTCAAATCCTTTGAGAATTGATCGCTTTTGCCGCTCATCGTTTTACTTGGAAGAGGAGTTGTGCAAAACGTGCATTTTCGATTGGCGATAGCGCGAGTTACGCTTCGCCCATTTGTAACTAGGTAGCATCACAATAGCAGCGTATACGAGGTGAGAACTTTTGAAAAGGACAAGAAAGTGCGGCATGGCAGTAGCAACAGCCCAGCGAATTGCAAAGACCGGAATCGGGCAAATTTCGGTAGGGGCGATGTGCCTGTTTATTGCGGCTGCGGTGGGACAAGAAAATGCGACGGCGCAATCGGCTAATGTGCCAGCGGCGCAGGCCGCTCCCCGGCCTCCCGGTCAGAACCCTGCCGGGATGCATATTTTTATCTGGGCGGGCCTGAAGTCGCACTTGACGGGTCAGCACGATTATCCTCAGTTTCTCGCCGATTGGAGCAAGATTCTGACCGAGCATGGGGCCGTGGTTGACGGCGCATTACATCCACCGAGCAGCGCGGACCTCGAACATACGGACGTGGTGGTCATCTACAAAGGGGATGCGGGATATCCCATCGAGGCGGAAAAGGCCGTGTTCGAGGCGTACGTCAAACGCGGCGGAGGATTGGTGAATTTACACGATTCTTTGTGCGGTCCGGATCCGGCATACGTCGCGATGCTGTTGGGCGGCGGAAAAAAGCATGGCGAGGTGAACTACACGTTGGATGCTCCGATTCATTACGACGTGGTGGATAAAACAAATCCGATTATGAAGGACATGTCCGATATCACGATTTGGGATGAAGCTTTCTATAACATGACGTGGGCGAAAGATCCCAGCATCCATGTGCTGGCTACGGTAAAGATTCCGCCGACACGCAGCGCCGGCACGCACGCGGGCGAGGTGGTGCCGCAGATCTGGACCTATGAACACACGCTTCCGGGTGGCGAGCCCGCGCGAGCGTTCGTTTGGATGCAAGGCCATATCTACGCAAATTTCTCGAATTACCAGATTGAGCGGATGTTGCTGCGCGGGATCGCGTGGGCAGGGAAGAAGCCGGTAGATGAGTTGGTAGATTACGTGGCCCCGCCGCGGCCGGTGCGTCCGGGAGCGCCTGCGCCAAACGCCGCACCATAGGCGAAGCGCGGGGAAATTTTGGCGAGAAAGAACGGAGCCGGGGTGTTTATTTGGAAACGACCAGGGCAAGGCAGATTCCATCCCAAGTCGTTTTACCGGTTCCGGGAGGCGGATGGTCGCCCAGCGGCATGATGCCGAGCAGCTCGGATTTGAGGTGGAAGCGCGACTCCAAATATTGGCGAACATCGAGCGCCCGCTGCCTGGATTCCACATAGAGCTGGTCGGGCAAGCCATTCGCCGCGTATCCTTCGATGACAACCGGATCGTTCGGCAGAAAGGGAACCAAGTCGGACATCGACTGATTCAATATGGAGCGGCCCACATCGGTAAGCGTCTGGGTTCCGTCGGACCCTGTCGTGAAGAGGCCGGCGGCTGGGATCCAGACTCGAGCGCGGGCCTTTCGAACGAACTTGGTGGAATCGTACTTCTTGGGTGTCAGGTCGCTTAGATTGTAAAATCCGCGGCGATGGAAGAATCCGCGCAAAAAGAAGTTGTGCTTGACGGCTTCGGTGTCGTCGGCAAAGTTTGTGACCGCTTGCTGGGTTTCGTGCACAGTATTGCGGAGGGCCAGCGCCGTGTTCTGGTTGTTGTTGCCTTTGGCGAGAAAGGTTCCGAACGCTTGATCGAGCTGCCCTGTCATGTCGCTGGTATTGCTAAGAGTTTGGTGGATATCGCCGAGGTCCTTCTGCTGAAAATCGGTTATGACGGCGTCGATCTTGCTGGAGGCTTGTTCGGCATTGGTGCTTGTCTTCCTGGCTTGCGCAATGGTGGCGTCGATATTCGAAGCCACGGCTTGGTTGGTCAGAAACTGGCCTGCGACGCCTTGTCCATGTCGAACGCCAGTCGTGATTTGCCGCACGTCCGCAGTGATCTGATTTGCGTTTGACGCGATCCGTTCCACGTTGCCGCGAGCGGACACGATCAGTCCGTCCACGTGCCTGGCGGTTTGTGTGAAACTCTGAAGCGTGTCATCGGCATTCTTGTGAAGATCCTTGATGGTCGCCTGAACATCGTTCGCAATGGCGCTGCCCTGGCGCATGAGTTCACCCATGCCCGCGGACTGTTTGCTGGGCAGCGTTCCACCGGCCGGGCACTCGGGCGAATTCGCGGTGCCCTGCGCGATCTCGATGTATTTACTTCCAACCATTCCCGCGTTTTCGATGCTTGCCACTGAATTCTGCCGGACCATGGGATGGAACTTTTCATCGACTTGCAGTGTAAGGCGAAACTTCGATGACGGACCGTTCGGGATCTGTATCGCTGTTACCTGGCCAGCATCCATTCCCGCGACACGCACAGTAGCGCCGGTTTGCAAGGTGTCCATTGTGGGGAGTTCGGTGTAGACCTTGAAATGGCTCGAGAAGAGTTGCTGGCGGCTGCCGATGAGGAAGAGCCCGACGGCGAACAGGACGACGCCGGCGACGAGGAAGACGCCGAGTAAAATATTTTTCTTTCCAGACATTTATGCCTCCGGGATGGAAACGAGGTCCCGAACGAGTGAGTTTCCGCTTTGCGCTAATTCGTTGAGCGCGCCGGTGGCGACAACCTTTCCTTCCTGGAGGACGGCAAAGCAGCTCGCCAGTTCTTTCGCGCCGCTGACGTTATGAGTGACCACGACCTGCGCGACCTGCTGCGTCTCCTTGAGCCTACGCAGAAGGTGATAGATTTCAGCCGCGGTGATGCGGTCCAAGCCGCTGCTCGGCTCGTCAACCAGTAGAAGCGACGGATCGAGAGCCAAGGCGCGGGCAAGACCCACGCGTTTGCGCATGCCGCCCGACAACTCGCTGGGCATTTTCTTGCCTTCGTTGGCCAATTCGACCTGTGCGAGTTTGTCTTGGACGATCGCCTGGACCTCTTTGTTGGATTTCTTAGTGTGCCGGCGAAGGGGAAAGGCGACATTGTCGGCGACAGAAATGGAATCGAATAACGCGCCATCCTGGAAAAGAAAGCCTACTTTCTTTCGCACTTCGCCGAGTTTCTTTTCATTCAGGTCGCCGATGCTATTTCCGCGAATAAAGATGTGGCCGGCATCCGGTTTGAGAAGACCAATCAAGAGCTTCAAGGTTACGCTTTTTCCGACACCACTACGGCCGAGCAAGCAGAAAGCCTCGCCAGCCCTGACTTCGAAGGACACGTCGTCCAACACCCGTTTAGAGCCGAAAGATTTGGAGACATGCTGCACACGAACCACAGGCTGTTCATCGTTCATTCGCTATTAGGCATTCCAGAACTGGATCATCTTCACAAGGATGACGTCAGAAACAATGATCAAAATGGACGAGGCGACCACACCGCGAGTGGAAGCGCGGCCTACTCCGGTGGCTCCGCCGGTCGCGTTATATCCGAGAAAGCAAGAGACCAAACCGATTATCAATCCGAAGACAAGCGTCTTTAGAATAGGGCCCATATAATCGGACCAGCCCATAGGGTTGAAGGCGTCATTTAGAAATAAGCGAATGGACATGTGTGACGAGAGAGCCTCGACGAGCCAGCCTCCGAAGATGCCGGAGAAGTCCAATATGGTTGTAAGAATGGGCAAAGCAATCACGCATGCCACGACGCGAGTTACGACGAGGTATTTGAAAGAATCGACGGCGAGAGCCTCCAAGGCATCAATCTGCTCGGTGACACGCATCCCCGAGAGGGCAGCTCCTATTCCGGCGCCGACGCGTCCGGAAATCAGCAGGCCGGTGACCAAGGGACCGACATCTTTGAAGAGACCGAACGAGACTGCCTGCGGGATCAAGGCAGTTGCGCCGAACTGAGCCATTGACGCTGCTGTTTGAAGGGCTAGTACGGCGCCGACCGCGAACCCTGCCACCACGATCAGAAGGCTCGATTTCCAGCCGATTTCAAACAGTTGGTTAGCGACTTCGCGAAGCTCGAACGGGCGCTGGAAGGTCTGCCGGATTGCTCGGAAGCTAAAGAAGCCGAGGCCGCCGGCGAATCCGAAAAACGACCCCAAGCGCTGAAGAGCGGAACTCACGTAACGACTTCTACAAACGTCCGATGCAAACACATAGGGAGCGTTTCGCCGGTAAATGTTCGAGCAGGAAACGCGCGCATTGGTGCGCGGTTTGCATTTGTGCAGCTCACGCTACCGAATGGCGTACCAGGGCAGCGTCAAGGCGATGCGGCGCTCGAAAGTCGGCATTGTTGTATAACTTATTGGACAAGCGCTTCACCAGCGCGTCACAACGCACGCTGCTGGCTCTCGATGTCACGTCCGGTTCCGGCCAGATAGCTCGTGCGACGAATTTCGCCGTGATCGAAAGGTCCTATGCTTTTGAGAATCTATGGCTGTGCCTTACTGGCTATCGCTTCACTCTTTGGAGCTGTGGACCAATCGACTGACCAGCTAGCACATAATCTCCTGGTCAATGGTCTGCACGACAGAGATCCGAACAGGCGGAAAGAAGCGGCATTGGCGCTGGGTTTGATGGGGCCTCGTGAGGAAGCATCGCGTCTGTTGCTGCCGTTCTTGTCAGATCAGGACGTGCAGGTACGGATTGCCGTAATTGGCAGCCTTATGGATTTGCACGATTCGGGAGCAGTACCGGAGCTCAAAAAGTCGTTGCAAGACCCCGTACCCGAAGTTGAGTTTGCTGCCGCGAAGGCCTTGTGGACGTTCAAGAATGAACTAGGAACTGAAGCGCTGCTCGCGATTCTCGAGGGCCGTAGGGAAGCCCGCTCCAACTTTATGCGCCGCGAGTTCCGGGGAATCAGACGCTCGTTCAGTACGCCGAAGGGAACTCTCGAACTGGCCCTCAATTATGGAATAGGCTTTGTACCGTTTCCCGGAATCGGTGCGGGATACGCTGCTTTGGAAGATCTGATTTGGGAGAAGGGGTTCTCGCCTCGGGCATCGGTGGCGCTTTTGCTTGCGAAGGACAAGAACCCAGCGACTCCCCGGGCCTTAGTCGATGCGCTTAGCGATCGTGATTGGTCGGTCCGCGCGGCTGCGGCGCAAGCCATCGGATTGCGGAATGAACCGGACCTTCGTCCGCATCTTGTCCCGCTGCTTTCAGACAAGAATAGTCACGTGCGGTACAGAGCCGCGGCAGCGTACCTCAGACTAGGTGAAATCGCGAGCAGGACGCGCTCCTAGGGCTGACCGGCTTAACACGCTTGACATTTGGGGAGAAATCGCCGGAACTGTTTTCGACGCACCGCGGCAAGCTTGTTTTATCCGCCTACGCCGCCTCAGACATCCAGTCCCTCATGGCCGCATACCCGCGCAAGCGCCGCTGCAGATCCGCACTGAAGCCATAGAACGGAACGTCGGCCGAGCACATGTTACTTCGCGCCAACGCACTATATATGTAAGACAGTTCGGTGTCCATGCGCCTGAGACTTTTGGGGTCCAAGCTCCAGATACCCTGTGGATCCGTCTGGCCGGTAGCTTGGGTGCAGCAGTTCCACCAATCGGTCGTGTCAATCGAGGGATACCAGCAGAAGCCTCTGAAATCATGACCGCTCAGAGCAAACTCTTCGCATTCGGCTTCCATGAACTTCAGCCAACTGATCCGTTCCTCGATGGTGCCTCTGATGTTTGTCTCTGTAAGCATCACCGGCAGGCGGTATCGTCCTACGTAATCTTCTGTGACTGCCGCGAACCCGCGCGGTTTTCGCGTAACGGCTGCAATGTCTGGCCGACCCTTCTCTTTGCACCAGAACCACAACATCTCAGAGTGAATGTAATAGTCAAGTCCCAACACGTCAATGGTTACGGGATGATCACGAAACCAGCGGAGATCGTCATCGCTTGCTCCGTTGTTGATCAGATATGCGTGGAGCTCGTGTTCTGGTGAAATGCGTCCGAGCACCAGGTCGGTCAGCAGAAATCGCCTGGCATTTGCAAACTGAACCCAACTGGCCGATCGGCCATCGCTCGTTTGGTGGTGTTCGGCAGTATCTACATGTACGAACTGAACGTCCGGTTTGAGCCGTCTGAGCGTTTCGGATGCGCGGCAGATGGCACGAGCCGATTGCAGTGACATAGCCACAAAGTGCCGGTCCGACGAACAGTGCGGGTACCACATCCCTGTGTATGAGCAGAATAGCGTTGTAGGCAGCGGCTCATTGAAGACTGTGTATTTCCGGATAAACGGATAGCGCTCGCAAATACGCGACACAAACTGTTCATATAACGCGGGAAACTCCGGATGCAAAAAACCATCCGTCAACCAATGAGGAAAAGATGTATGGTGTAACGGATCAGCAATCGGCTCCATGCCGTTGGCTTCCATGAATCGTAGCGGCTGATCCAACCATTGCCAGTCGTAAGTGCCACGCCGCGTTTCAATCCTGTGCCAGGGAATGGAGTAGCGCAAATCACGAATGCCGGCTTTCAAAAGCCGCGTCAGATCTTCACGCCATAGTTCAATGTGTCGAGTAGTGCCAAGCACATCTTGACCGGTACCAAACATCTGCGTGCTTTCGAAACCACCAAGGTGAGTAAACATTCTATTCGTGTAACGTGGAGCGCACGGTCGCAAGCACATAGATCAGCGGCGACGAGAAATTCGGTGTCCGCAAAACTGCCGTACGGGTTCAGAGTGAAGGAGTACTGTCCGTACGGCGCGTAGGGGAATGAGGTAGCGCAGTCACTTCCAAACCTGGGTCAATTTCGAGATAGCGGATTCTTTGTGTATTTAGTCGGATTGTTGTGAACCCACTGAAGTTGAACGATGAACTTCGTAGCCGGGTAGCTGAGGCGGTTAACGTGCCTGCGAATTTACCTTTCAGTGTCGGACGCACCTGGACGGAGCGTGACTCGGCTGGAAATTATCAAGACTCATCGGATGGCAAATCCCCAGACAGCGACCATGGATCTGCTGCGCACGCCGCAATCGACGCTGGGTGATTTAAGATCAATTGGAGCCAGGCTCGCGCTAGGTAGTAGTTCAGGGAAATATCGTTTCGCTGACGTTTGCAAACGCTTCCAAATACAACCCGCATCCAGCGTCCATGGGAAAGCAGCTATCGACGCGAAAAAGGAAAGAGGCGATCTATGTATCACGCCATCGTCAAGCGAATTGCAAAGAAGAACTTCGAGCGCGTCAATAAACGCGATTTCGACTCGCTACTGAAGGACTGTGTCCCTAACGTTCATCACCGGTTTGGCGGGACGCATGCACTCGGTGGAGAACGCCACGACCGGGAGGCCCTGGGCCGCTGGCTCGGCCGACTAGCGCGGCTCGGGCCCGACATGAAGCTGACCGTGCGCGATGTCTGGGTAAAAGGGTTGCCGAACAACACGACTGTAATCGTGCGGTGGACCAACACGGATTCGCTTCCGGACGGCTCCCGGTATGAGAACCACGGTGTTCACGTGATCAAAATGAAGTGGGGCAAAATCGTCGAAATCGATGCGAATGAAGATTCGCAGGCAGTCGCCGAGGCGCTTAAAATGCGGGCGGCGCATGGAATTGAGGAAGCTGCGGCGCCACCGATCGTAAGCTAGCCGAGTTTCCGTGATACTGCGGGGGCGATTTGTTGCCGTTGGTCGCATGGCAATCGCGAAGAGTAGATACATTCACGATTTCCGCGTTATATTGTGACCATCAGCCCTCGCACTCGAGCGGTTGATCAGCCCTCAACATCGACGCTACTTCTAGGAGACCGAATGACAGCATCTTCCCGGTTGCAGGATGAAACGCGCTCCCAATCTTCGGAGCCGCCTGAGCCGTCGCAAATGCTACTTCAATTCGCTACGGGCTATATTCCGTCTGCGGCATTGTGGATCGCGGCGGAACTGAGAATCGCCGATCTGCTAGGCGCCGAGCCCGTATCTGTTGCCGAGTTGGCAACCAGCACGGGCACCAATGAAGACGCACTCTTCCGGATTCTGCGCGTGCTTGCGATGTTCGGCATCTTCACGGAGGCTGAGCCGCGCCGTTTCGCGCTCACTGCGCCGGCTGAGTTGCTTCGTTCCGACCATCCCCGATCGATGCGCGACACGGTAATCTGGTTGGCCGATCCGTTTCATTTAAAGGTCACAGCCGGACTGACGGAATCCGTACGCACCGGAGAACCGACGATTCGCTATGTGACTGGCAAGAGCGCGTTTGAATACTTCTCAACCGATCCAGTGGAATGCGAGCGCTTTCACCTCGCCATGACAAACCTCAGCGCGGTTGCTATAGGTGCGGCGCTCGAAGCCTATGACTTTTCCGGCTTTCGCACGATGGTCGATGTAGGCGGCGGTCACGGCTTCGCTATCTGCTCGATTCTCGAGCGCTACCCGCAACTCGAAGGTGTCCTTTTCGATTTGAAAGATATCGTTCCTGGCGCGCAGAAGCGTATAGGCGATCGCGGTCTGCAGGAACGGTGCCGCACGAGGTCCGGCGATTTCTTCGAAGCCGTGCCTGAAGGCGGCGATCTCTATTTCATGAAGTCCATATTGCACGACTGGACTGACGAGCAGGCAACCACGATCTTGCGGAATTGCCGCCGCGCGCTCAACGGTAAGCCCGATGGCAAGGTGGTGCTCCTGGAGTTCGTTGTCCCGCCGGGCAATCAGCCGCATCCCTCAAAGATCATCGACATCGAGATGCTCCTGATGCCTGGCGGGCGTGAACGCATGGAGGATGAATGGCGCCAGCTGTTTGCATCAGCCGGTTTTCGGGTTTCACGCATTCTGCCAACCAAATCGCCTTTCAGCATTATTGAAGCGGAACCGGCGTGATTTTTTCCGACAACCGATAACACAGGGAGGAGATATTCGCCTGCGCTGCTGGTGTCATCCTTTCAGGCTTCGATCAGACCGTCGGAAGTCGTTTCGCCCTCCTGGGCTTTGGGCCCGAGCACATCGCGCATGACCGTGGCGAGATCCCGTAAAGCTTGTGCCCCATCACCGTAGTAACTCGATCCGTGCATAATGGCCAACGTCTTCGGATCCCGTTCCGCTAAGCCTTCTAGTACGCGTCCCGTATGGTGCGTATAAGGGACGTAATTGGCAAACGGACCTGCTTCGGTTTCCCGTAAAGCATCATGACAGCGCTCCAGGATATCGTTCCTGGTAGTCGGCTCGTGGTGACCCCACTGGTGGAACAGGTCGGAGCAGAAGAGGGTCTTTTCCGATTCCTCGAAGAGCACACCGGCATCCCAGCCATGGGGCACATGCGGAGTGGGGAGGAACCGAAAGCGGTACCGGCCTGTTTCGAGCACGTCCTCTCGTGTCAAAGCCCGAGCAGGCCGAATTGAAAAATCATTCACGCTGACCATCGCTCCCACCAGTCCACAGACAGGCTGCGCGGCGGGGGCCAGTTCGAGCCAATGGTTTAAAGCTCCGCATTCATCCGACTCGAAATGGCTGAAGCCGATGTGCCTGATTTTCGATGGATCGATCAGCCGTGAAAGCTCTTCGCGCAAGGCCGGAAACATGCCTCGCAGTCCCGCATGAAACAGGAGGGGTTCGTCATCTCGGATCAGGAAGTGGCTGAACTCCAGATTGATCTCGGGAACGAAAGCGGCTAGCCGGAAAACCTCGGGGGCGATTTCAGTTGTGGTGATCACAAATTCTCCTTCTCCTGCCCGTTGCCTGCCGGAGGATGGACAAGTGCCGCCGTGACACGCTGATTGGGCAAGTGTTTGTTCAGTATAAGCAAGACGTGTTCTCGAAACCCCGAGGTGCGCGATCAGCGCCATTTGACAATCCTTCGCCCCCATGACAAGCTCGCGACTGGCCGATGGTCATCCCCGAAAAACTTAGCGCCAACTGCCGCAAGCACCGCGAGAGGCGGGAATGGCTCGACGGCTTGCCGGGGATGTTGGAGGAATTGACGGGCCGCTGGTCACTGCGGGCTGGTCCTCCATTTGAGCACGCAAACGTAACATGCTCCTGGGTCGCCCCTGTTGTTTGCGCCGACGGCACGTCAGCCGTCCTCAAATTGGCAATGCCGCACATGGAAGGCGCACACGAAATCCGAGGACTGCGCTTCTGGAACGGCGACCCGACAGTGCAACTGCGGGAGGCGGACGATGACCTTGGAGCCATGCTACTGGAACGCTGCCAACCGGGAGACACCCTTCATTCCGAGCCGGAAGACAAGCAAGATGTCGTGATCGCGACGCTACTCAAGCGCCTTTGGGGACGAGCTGGTTCGCCGAACGATCTCCAAGGATTCCGGCACTTGTCAGAAATGTGGGAAAACTGGCGCCATGAGACGCTGGCGCAGGCTCAGCACTGGCCCGATGCCGGGTTGGTTCGTGAAGGATTGCGGATGTGGGACACGCTCGCGACCCCATCACCTACGGACACACTACTTGCCACCGATCTTCACGCCGGAAATGTTTTGCGATCCGAGCGGGAGCCCTGGCTTGTAATTGACCCGAAGCCATTCATCGGCGATGCGCCCTATGACTTGGTTCAGCATCTTCACAACTGCGAAGCGCGGCTTCACGCAGACCCGACCGGGATGGTCAAGCGTCTCGCCGACCTTGCCGAGGTGGATACGGAGCGCGTCCAACTTTGGACATTTGCACGTGCGGCCGCTGACCCCAGGCCAGAGTGGAGCAACATGTTATGGATGGATATCGCCAGGGCATTGGCTCCATAATTTGCGGAACGGCACTTGTGCCAGTGTTCGGGAGCAATCCGGCACGGGCTTGCCGGCCTGGGTCTTGGTGCTTAAAAGCTCAGGTTCAATAGAAAGCTTGCTTCGTTCTGTTCACTACGCGTACTCGTAATCGGCGCACTCGCGAAGTCCCCCAGCAGGAAACCAGCTAATCCCACACCAGGTATTCCGTACGTCCCTGTCGATTGGAACCAATGGCTATACCTGAACTCTGGCCGCAAGTGGGCACGAAGTATAGGCACATCCACGCCCGCGCCCGCAGTGATGCCCGCCCTTGTGTCTCGCCCGCCAGAAATCTCAGCGGTCGAACTGCTGTTCACGAGATTGATTACCGAGGTGCTGCTGAAAACGCCTTTGCTGTTGCCGATTGTGCTGATTGCTGGACCCGCTTCAATGAAAGGCGTGGTCTTACGGACTGCACGTCTGTATTGGACCAGTAATGGAAACTGCCATCGGTTTGCGTGGACGGCTTCGAAACTCTGATAGGAGTAGGGAATCTCTGGAACGGTGTCGATGTTTGCAGAATCGTAGTCAACACGCTGATATAAAGCGTCAAATTCGAGTCCCAGAACTTTGGTCAGATCGAGACGGAAGGACGGCCCGATCACGAGACGCTTGGTATCGGAATGAAAGCGGCTGAAGGAATAGTCCTGGCCGTCCAGAGAACTTGACGAAGACGAAGAGAGCGTATCGGTAATAGGCACGCCCGCGGTAACGCCGGCGTGGAAGTGAATTTGAGCGTTCGCGGCAATTACGCCCAACGAAAGACACACAATGAGGCGCGAGAGGTTAGACACTATGGCAGCGTAGCCTTTCTGGCAAAGGATTACTAGTCCCACAGCCACACTATGGGCGTAAGTAGGTCGCCGTACACCTAGTCCTTCGCCGTCATTCATAGGCCAGTGCCTCCCGGACTGTGAGTCGAACGGCGGAATTCGCCGCGACGAGACTGGCCAAGGTCGCAATCACTGCTGAAGCTCCAATCGATATCACGATCCCGAGCGGCGCAATGCTGACGTCGAATCCGCCGTGCAACAGACGTCCCATCATTACGGCGAGTGCTCTCGTAAGAGGAAAGGCCAGGGCGACGGCCAGAGCCCAGGCAATGACCGCAACGACGATCGCTTCCCCGACGACCATGGTGGCGATCATCAGCGGAGTCGCTCCGATGGCACGCAGAACGCCGATCTCGCGCCGGCGCTCGAGTACATTGATACCCATCGTGGTCATCAGCCCGAGTCCACCGACGCCCGCCACGATCCAGGAAGCGATCACGAGAAAACTGTAGATCATCAATACGTGCTGGTCGACGGCAGAGCGAAACTCCGTCTTGCTCCTGCTACCGGCTACGCGGATGCCCTCGCGTTCGAGATTCGGATCGATTTCCGCGCGCGCCAGTTCGAGGGAGGCGCGATGGGAGCGTTTGAGCGCGATTTGAATCAGGTTCGCCATTCCCGGGTGCGTCGCGTCGAGCACCGAAGTGGGAACATAGACGATCGCGTGGAGGCAGCATTGGCTCGCGGCAGATCCCTGCCACTCGCCAGCTTCTATTCAAGAGACCGATATGAAGCCGGACCTCGTCGCCTACCTTTATCTGCGGGTTCTGCGCTGCCATTGTCGGATTCAGAACAATGACATTGGTGTCGCCGGTCTGCAAGCGTCGTCCCTGTGCCATGACCGGAACAAACAATTTTGAATCTGGTCGCATGGCAATGGCAGTAAAGCGGTGGGCGGGTACGTCGCTGCCTTCTCGCGGAACCCAGCCATCGACGACGACCCAATTCTCCGATGCAAGCACGTCAGGAGCACTGTGGAGCGCTCGATTGATTTTGTCTACGGGATACAGTTGTTCGAGGTTCAGCGTCAGGTCATAGTTCTCGGCGCCAAACAACCGGTCAAAGGTCTTGATCATCGAGGTGCGTAGGTCTAAAGCTGCCAGAAAGAACACTCCGCCGCACATGAGAGTCACACAGGTAAGCACGAACCGCATGCGGCGTCGAAAGCTGTTCCGAATGGCGAGAAGCACCGGACGCGTCCCGCCGCCTACGTGAGTCAACATGCGATCGAGCCATCCCGTGCCGATGTTCTGAGAGGGGGTTCCTGAGTTCACAAGTGCCTGCCGGACCGGCATCGCCACGGCGCGCCAGACGGGGACTGCGCACGCCAGAACAGGCGTGACCACGCCAGCCGCCGCAGCCAGCAGAAAAACCCATAGCGGAATGACGGAACTAGCGATGTCGAAGTTAAGAAAAACCGCCATGGATCGGCAGAGCAGATAGCTGCCCCAAACTCCCAGGGGAATCGCGAGAGCAGTGGCAGCGCCTCCAAGCAGCAGCGACTGAAGCAAATAAACACGGGCAATTTGGCCCCGAGTTCCGCCGAGGGCCTTCATGATGCCGATCTGCCGGACCTGGGCTGCCATCAGTGCAGCAATGAAGTTCAGGGCGAGGATTCCGCTCAGGAAAAGGACGAAGAATCCAAAGCTGGAAATCGCCAGCAATAACCCGCCCATCAGATCAGCATGGGGATGCTTTCCGGGTGTGGGGAAATCAACGGCTGTTACTGGATGGCCTTGGGATTGGAGGCGCCGTTGTAAGCCGGCGACAACCTGGTGAATGTGAGCCGGATAGTACCGATCGTGTGCGACCTGGATTAACAGCAGATCGAGGGACGGTTTCTCGCCAAGTTTTGCCAGTGTGCCGACGCTGATATATCCATAGACTGCGTTCTCCATGCGCGCCTGCGGCTGCCCGACATCGTGAACGCGTCCGCTCACGAGGAGGGTGTGGATCTGCCCGTCAGCGATCCGAAACGCTGATGGTGTCGCCGATCCTGGCGCGCGCAACGCGCATTGCATCGCGTTCGATCAGCACTTCACCCGTGGCGGGAGGCCAGGCACCCTGGTCTGGGACGAACTTGTTGAGGCGTATGTCACGGAAGTTTGGGATGACAAACAAGGCCAGATTGCGCCATTGGGCTGGCCCCGTCTTGATCCTGCCGAAAACAGCGCGCCTTGCCTCGGCGGCGGCGACCTCGGGATCGGCCCGCACGCTGCCGAGCATCTGCTCATCGACGGCATCGGCGTGCAGAATCGCTGAGGCTGGGATCGTCGCAAGGTATTCGCGATTGAGTTCACGCGTGAGAACCGCATAGCTACCGAGCAGGGCGACCAGCGCGGCGACACCTATTGCGATAGAGGCGACGACGAAAACCGATCGTGTTCGCTCCTGCCACGCATCGCGATATGCTTTGCGCGAACCGGCTCTCATGGACGCGCCTCCTGCAGGATGCCGGTCAAGATGCCATCCGCCAATTCGACAATGCGGTTGGCTGTCGCGGCAATATCTGGATCATGAGTTACGACCAGCACGGTCTTGCCTTTGCGCGCCAGCGAGGCGAGTATGGCAAAAACAGCGGCGCCCGTATGTGAATCCAGATTGCCGGTGGGTTCGTCCGCGAGAATTATGCCCGGATTGTTGGCCAGCGCCCGAGCGAGGGCGACGCGCTGCTGCTCTCCGCCTGAAAGCGCCGAAGGAAGTTTGTCCGCGTGACGCTCCAGTCCAACCTCTTTGAGCAATTCGAGCGCGCGTTCTCGTCGCTTCGCGGGAGGTATTCTTCGGACAAAATCCATCGCCAGCATCACGTTTTCGGCTGCCGTGAGCGTCGGCATCAATTGAAAGAACTGGAACACCAGGCCGATATTCTGCCCGCGCCAAACAGCGAGCCGGTTTTCGCTCAGCTCCCCGATTTCGGTGTTGTCGATAACCACTTTTCCGGAGGATGGACGATCGATGCCGGCGAGCAGGTTCAAGAGAGTGGATTTGCCGCTCCCGGATTTGCCGACCACGGCAACCAACTCGCCATCCGGAATCTCCAGATCGATATCGCAGAGTACAGGAAAGTCTCCGGCCGGCGTCTCGTAGTTCTTGGTGACCCGTGCAAGGCTGATCATGGCCGGTACTATACCCGGCCACCCCTGAACAATATCTGAACGCCGTGTTCAGCAAGGGTTCAGCTTTACTTTACGGTAATAGAATGATCTGGGATCGCGTTCAGCCGAACAAGGAGGAGTGTGCGCGTTTTGGTCGCCGAGGACGAACTGCTGCTTTCACAGCAGCTCTCCGCAGCACTTACGGAAGCGGGGTATGCGGTGGACTGCGCCCACGACGGCGAGCGTGCAGACTTTTTTCGAGCAACCGAACCGTACGACGTAGTGGTCCTCGACCTCGGCCTGCCTAAAATCGACGGTCTCACGCTGCTGCGGCGATGGCGCGCGGCCGGCTGCACAGTGCCTGTACTGGTTTTGACGGCGCGCGGAAGCTGGCACGAAAAAGTCCAGGGCATCGACGGCGGCGCCGATGATTATGTCTCGAAGCCCTTCCAGATGGAGGAAGTTCTCGCTCGTTTGCGGGCCCTCATTCGCCGCGCCAGCGGTCACGCGGGCTTCGAAATTCGATGCGGCGACGTGACACTGGATCCGCGGCGGGCGTGCGTCACGGTGAACGGCCTTCCGGTGAAGCTCACCAGCCATGAATTTCGAGTCCTGTCGTATTTGATGCACCACCGCGATCGCATCGTCTCCCAGATCGAACTGACCGAGCATATCTATGCCCAGAGCTTCGATCGCGATTCGAATACAGTCGAGGTTTTCATCGCGCGACTCCGCCGGAAACTGGGAGCCTCGTTCATTCGCACCATACGCGGGTTGGGATACCGGGTTGGGACCGAGTTGTGAAATCGTTCCGTCTCCGCCTCTTGTTCGGGTCGCTGCTCTGGACGCTCGCATTGCTCGCCTTCGTGCACATGATGTTCCTGCTTGTCGTGTTTCATCAGTTTCCCCCCGGAAACCGGATCGTCACGGTGTGTGCGTTTCTCGTGATGTGTGCCGGCATCATGGTGGTCAGCGGCGCCCTCGCTCCGTTCCGCCGGTTGCGCACACGTTTATTCGAACTGCGGGACGGCCGCAGCCAAACCATTGCGGGCACGTATCCCAATGAAATCCAACCACTCATCGACGACTTGAACACTCTTCTGGAACAACGTGAACGTGCGGTAAGGAGGGCACATGCTAAAGCGGGGGATCTAGCTCACGGGCTGAAGACGCCGCTTGCGATTCTGGCGCAGGAAGCGGAGCGCGCCCGCCGTGAAGGACGTCCCGAATGGGCAGATGTTCTTCTCCAACAGATTGAGCGTATGCGCCAACAGATTGAATATCATCTCGCGCAAGCGCGGGCTGGTGTCGGTAGTACTCCTGGCGTCCGTTCTTCTGTGAGAGAGTCTGCGGATGCGCTGACCCGCGCTCTGAAACGCCTGTATTGCGATCGCGGACTTTCCTTCCAGATAGCGGTACCGGACGAACACTTTGTCCGCGTGCAGCGGGAGGACCTGGAAGAGATGCTCGGAAATCTTCTCGACAATGCTTGCAAATGGGGCAAGACTCAGGTGGCCGTCTCCTCCCATGTAAGAAATGGTGAGATTCTGATCGTGGTCGAAGACGACAGTGCCGGCATCAGTCCATCCCTGCGCGAAAGCGTGCTGGAGCGCGGGTTTCGCGCGGACGAGACTACTCCTGGCTCAGGACTCGGCCTCGCGATTGTGCGCGAGCTGGTGCGACTATACGGCGGATCGATTTCCCTGGCAGACTCAGAAATGCGTGGCTTAAAGGCGAGCATATCTCTGCCGCGGGCGGGTTGACTTGGCGGACTGACTAGCGATTAGTGGGCTGTGGCAGTGAGTTCACCGGCATGTTCGGATTCGACGGTGAACACCAGAGTACTTGAAAGTTGAATGGCCGCGCCGTTTCGCATTCTAAAAAGCCGCGGAAGGCGCGTTTTGAATTTTGCAAGTGGCTCAGAGCAGCCAGGAGGTTTGTTCGGTATAGTCGAGTTCGGTGGTGCAGCCGGCGAACGGCAGGCTCGCGCGGCTTCGATGTGATGCGGGTATTTCGCGTGTCCGCTCCATGCTGTCGCGGCTCGGTTTTAAGGACCGCTCGGTCGGCGTTTGGCGGAGGGCCGAATTGCGAGAACCGGCTTACTGTTTGGCGAAGCGCGGGCAACGCGCTGAGAAGCTCAGCAGCACTTCTCTATGATGACGAGATGCATCTTCGGTCTGCTCTCGTCTTGATCCTGCTCACGGTTGCGCAGGTTGCCGCGAACGAACGGCGCAGCCTGAGGTGCTCGATCTGGATATGTACTCGCGCATCCGCGAGGAAGGTTTTAAGCACTCGCACGTAATGGAGTATGCGGGGGCACTCTTCGACCATATCGGACCACGGCTCACTGGCTCGCCCGCCATGGCGCGCGCCAACGAATGGACCCGGGTTCAACTCACAGCCATGGGCTGCAGCAACGCTCATCTGGAGAGTTGGGGCGAGTTCGGTATGGCCTGGACGCAGCTTAGCGCATCACTGGATATGGTGAAGCCCGTGCCGGGTATCTTTCTGGCGCAGGCCACACCATGGTCTCCGGCGACGCAAGGTGCAGTTGTCGCGGATGTGATCCACGTACCAGGGTTGAAGGCTGAGAGCGATTTGACGGCGTGGAAGGGCAAGCTTAAAGGCAAGGTCATCCTTTACGGTATGGCCCCGGCATCGCCTGATGTGGACCCGGACAGTGTGCCCACGATGGAGCACTACGATGCGGCCAAGCTCAAAGAGTTGTCGCAATACCCGCTCAACGATCCATCCCCCGACAGCCAGACTGAATTTTTCCGCAAGACCTTTGCCGGGAAAGCTTTCCAGGAGAAGGTCGCCAAATTCTTTGCTGCGGAAGGGGCGATCGCCGTGCTAGAACCCGACGGTTCCGGTGGCGTGCTGCACGATGATACGAACGCGTCCCTGGGCTGGTTTGTTTATCGGCCGGAGCGCAGGCAGGCCATTCCCGAAGAGGTGATCGCGAACGAAGCCTGGGACCGGATGAACCGCCTACTCGACCATAAGACGCCCGTGAGCGTAAGGATCAATGTCGCAACAGAGTTCGGTGACGAACACACGCAAGGCTACGACACGATCGCGGAGATTCCGGGAACGGATCCCAAGCTGAAGGATGAGGTTGTCATGGTCGGCGGCCATCTGGATAGCTGGATCGCTGGAACGGGCGCAACCGACGACGGTGCGGGGGCCATCGCTGCCATGGAAGCCATGCGCATCCTGAACAGCCTGCACGTGAAGCCGCGCCGCACGATTCGCATTGCTCTGTGGTCGGGTGAAGAGGAAGGCCTGTTTGGTTCGACCGGCTACGTCTCCAATCATTTCGCGAGCTTCCATTATTCCAATGCGAAGGAGGATGAGGATGTGCCGCTGTTTCTGCGAACTATGACGGCGGCACCGACGCTCAAGCCGGAAGCCGCGCAGTTCGACGCCTACTACAACATGGACAATGGCACGGGCAAGCTGCTGGGTATTTATACCGAGGGTAATGAGGGCATCGCGGCCATCTTCTCGCAGTGGATGAAACCTGTAGAAGACCTCGGAATGAGCGACGATCACTGAGCGCAACACCGGCTCGACGGATCATGTGCCGTTCCAGCAGGCGGGGCTGCCGGGTTTCCAGTTCATTCAGGACCCGCGCGACTACGATAGCCGCACACACCACACGAACCTGGATACGTACGAACACCTGAGCGAGCCTGACCTGAAACAGGCCGCCGTCGTGGAGGCAATCTTCCTGTACGACACGGCCATGCGCGATGAAATGCTGCCGCGGCCGAAGCTGCCGCTCAACGTAAACGACAAGCCGCTCGAAGGTTTGTATCCCGATGTTGTGAAGTGATCTTGAGTTAACCCAGATGATCGCGCCTAAGGCAGCGCAAACAGGTAACGTCGTGAGCTTACCCAAATATGCCGTACGCGACAAAGAGTCTCGCGAGCATGGAGGG
The DNA here is from genome assembly GCA_963849445.1 of uncultured Acidobacteriaceae bacterium. Lineage (GTDB taxonomy): Bacteria > Acidobacteriota > Terriglobia > Bryobacterales > Bryobacteraceae > Bog-105. The sequence goes on from CAWKHS010000020.1 coordinate 280,952, forward strand.
ATTACTCGCCTACTCCGTTCGTAAGGCGATCACCGGCTCTATTCGGATCGCTTTTCGCGCCGGAATCGCGATCGCCGCCAAGGCCGTGAATATGAGGATAGCCGATACTCCAATAAACGTGAACGGATCGGTTGGCTGGATGCCGAAGAGCATTTGAACCATGAGCCGTGAAAGCAGCGTGGCTGCTGCCAGGCCGGTCAAAATGCCAGCACCCGCCTGCCTCATACCTTGCGACATGACCATTTGCAGGATTTCGTTACGGCCGGCACCCAATGACATCCGAATTCCGATCTCGCGTGTTCGTTGTGACACCGTGTAGTTCATAACGCCATAAATGCCAACTGCGGCTAAAATCATGGCGAGCGCGCCGAACGATGCTAGCAACGACATCTCAAAACGTGGCTGCGCGGTAGCGAGCCCAACCGCCTCGTCCATCGTTTGGACCTGAGATATCGGCAACGCCCGATCGAACGACCCAACAACATGACGCACTTCTGCGATGAGGTCGGCTGGGTTTTCATTACTGCGAATCACTACCGTCAGGTAGGTCATGTGCACGCCTACCTCCTTTGACCCCTCGCCTATAAACTCAGGAGTTTGAAGCGCTGCGACATACACCTCTGGATAGGGAGCCGACACCATATCATCCAATCGAGCATTGGTTGTCACGCCGACGACCGTCAGCCAGTTCGGTCCGCTACCCTCGCCACCGCCAAGTAGCTGCAGTCGTTTCCCAATCGGATTTTCACCCGGCCAAAATCTCTCGGCCGCACGCTCGTTGATGATTACGACTGCTGGCGCGCTGGAGCCGTCGCCATAGGTGATTGCACGGCCGTTCACTATCGGCAACTGCATCGTTTCAAAGTAGCCCGGCATCACGATTCTATAGACCGCATTGGGTGCTTCGCCGGGTCGTGGTTTGGGGCGTCCATCGATCTCCAAATTCCGGTCCCAAAGATCACCCGCGATGGGGAGGTGATTGATACCGCCGGCAGCCTCAACACCTGGCAGCGCCTTCAACTTTTCTAGCAGGGCTTGGTAGAAGATCCCGCGTCGGCCTGCTTCCGCTTCGTTCGTCCCCGCCACTGAGACAACCATCGTCAAAACATTGTGCGGGTTAAATCCTGTCTTGACAGACTGCAGAGCGTAAAAGCTCCGCACCATCAGTCCAGCTCCAATTAACAACGTAAATGCTAACGCAAACTCGGAAGCCACTAGAAAGCCGCGCAACCGGCTGCTGCGTTTACCGCTGGAATCTCCTCGTCCTCCCTCTTTTAGCGTCTCGCTGAGGTTGCTGGTGACAGCCTGCATTGCCGGAGCCAGGCCGAATGCAATGGCCGTCAAGCCAGTAACAAAGATCAGGAAAAGCAGTACACGCGCATCAATTGTGACCAGTTCCACTCTCGGTACATCTGCCGGCGCCAGAGAAACCAGTGCCTTTATTCCTGCGAACGCCAAGAGCAGTCCTGCACCCGCACCGAGAGCGGCTAGCAATAAGCTCTCGGTAAGGAACTGAGCCACCAAACGGAGCTTGCCCGCCCCCAGCGCCGCTCGCACAGCAATTTCCCTCTGCCGATCGGAGGTGCGCGCCAGCATCAGATGTGCCACATTAGCGCAGGCAATCAGAAGTACAAAGCCCACCGCGCCGAGCATCATCAGGAACGGCGTTTCAACATTTCCTACAACGTTTTCCTTGAGCGGTCTGACCACGACATTCCGGTTGGAAGCAGGATATTCTTTTTCCAAACGGCCAGTCACCGTAGCCATATCTGCCCGCGCCTGAGCGAGAGTCACATTCGGCTTCAGGCGCGCAAAGACCCGGAGATGGTTCCCACCTCTTTCATGCATGGTCGCCTGGAGCGTAGCCGGTGCCCATAATTCCGTATGCGTCGCCCAGAACGGCGCAAAGTTGAATGCGGGCGGCATCACGCCGATTACCGTGTAAGCCTCTCCGTCTAATCTGATCAGTTTTCCAAGCACCTCGCCATCGCCACTAAAGCGCCGCTGCCAAAGCCGATAACTCAATACGACCTCGTGGTTCGAACCTTCGCGGTCTTCCCCTTTGGCGAACAGCCGCCCTAGCAACGGCTCAGTGCCCAGCATCGGCAGCATATTCTGGGTGACTTTCAATCCAAAAAGATGCTCGCCAGGCCGGTTATCAGAACGATCATTGCCGCTGATGTTAGGACTCCAGTAATCGGCCGCGCCCATTGCCGCAAACGCGTGGCTTTGGTTCCGCCAATCTATGTAGTTAGCCGTCGCAACTGGTCCGGTCCCGTTATGCAATATGGTTACGAGACGATCCGGATCCCGATAGGCCAATGGCTGCAACACCACGGCATTCACTACGCCGAAAATGGCGGTATTGGCCCCAATTCCCAGAGCAAGAGCAATGATCGCAACAGATGTGAATCCGGGTGTATGCAACAGACTTCGCCACCCGTACCCGATGTCCTTCAGCAGATTCTCAATCCACAAATAGGAACGTGTCTCGCGGTGCAACTCCTTTACGAACTCCACGTTTCCGTAGCTTCGCCGCGCTGCCAGCTTCGCTTCAGCCGGAGACAACCCGTTCTTCTCGAAATTGTCCTGCAGAATCTGTAGGTGCGACTCAATCTCTCGCTGCAGTTCGTTTTCCGCATGTATTGCCACGAACAAGCTGGCAATTCGCTTAAAGAATCGGCGCATAGATCAAGCTCCTTCAGACAACAATCTCTCGACTAGCCCCGCCATCCGGCGCCAGCGCAATGCTTCCTGCTTCAGGGTCTTTTCTCCTGCTTTTGTAAGTGCATAAAACTTCGCGTCACGATTGCTTTCCGTCTTGCCCCAGGTGCCCTTGATTCTTCCCTGCTGTTCCAAGCGGATTAAGGCTGGATACAGAGTCCCCTGGTTCAGGTACAACAGATCTTCAGAGACCTGCTGTAAGCGCGTGGCAATGGCGTAGGAGTGCTGCGGTCCCATCGTCTGAAGTGTCCTGAGAACAATTAGATCCAGTGTTCCCTGAAGAAGTGCAATTCGGTCAGTTCGTTCACTTGGCATCCAAGTACACCATCTTTAGAATATACGTAACGTCCACTAGAATGTCCAGTGCTCAACCCCATCGTGTCATGATGAGTCGAAAGACATCGTCGATCAGCGGGCGAGCGTAGCGTTTTGGGTAGGCAGCTAAGGAATAAGTGAACCGAAGAGACTTCAACCGTCTGGTGCCTGTTGCTCTTTTAGGTCCGTCACTCGTTGACGCGTTCGTCGGAACGTTTTGACTACCCCTGGAAGCTGGGAATTATCACGGATCAGGTCGATTTTGATCTGAGCAGTGCGCTGAAGACGTTTTATCCGAAATTTCGACTGCATTGGGCGGAGATCCGTTATCTGGAACTTGCGGGAAAGAGAAAGTATGTCTACGCAGAGGCAACGCGCGGGTGAGCTTCGACAAATAAAACGGCAATTGGATGATGCCGGCGTTAAGCTGTCGGTTCTGGATACGGCTGTTTACAAAGTCGGATTACCTGGCACCATTCCGGCAGGAGAAACCCCCGCCTACGTCGATCCGGCACACGGGGAGTTTGCGAGGCAGATGGAAGACCTGAAGCGGGCGGCAGACGCAGTCCATGCTTTGGGCGCCGAGCGTATCCGTATCTTCACCTTTCGGCGTGTAGCGGATCCGGCGGCGATATTCCAGCGGGTTGTGGAAGAACTGCAGAAGGCGATCCTCGTCGCCAAGCAACACGACATAACGCTGCTGGTTGAGAATGAATACGACTGTAACACTGGGACGGCTGAAGAAACCGCGAGGCTGTTCCAAGCTATTCCGGACCGGCGTTTGATGCATAACTGGGATCCGTGCAACGCCTACGAGATGGGCGAGCAGGCATTCCCGCAGGCTTGGAATCAGCTTGATCATAGCCGCATCAGCCACATTCATTTGAAGGATGCCGTAGGCAAGGAATGGAAGCCAATCGGGGCGGGTAGAATCGATTTTCGGGGCCAATTTCGGGCATTGAAGGAGATGCAGTACTCGGGAACGTTGTCCGTCGAGACGCGCTATCGGGATGCACGCCAGGATCAGTACAATTCCAGCCTAGAATCGATGAACGGGTTAGTAGCGATATTGAAGGATCTGAACACGAACCCTCGATCCTAGGCGTTCAACGAGTATTGCAGCCTGGAGAGCGAGCGTAGAACGCGTTGCCCTTGAAGTTCAGTTCCTGAAGACCTGCTCGCGACGTGTAGAAGCCCCTGATTGTTTGGGCCTTCAAAAGAGTAAAGAATCGAGTTCCCGAATTTTCAGGCTGCTTCGGGACGACCTCATCGCTGATCGAATGCAAAATCGCGCTCTGCTGCTGGATGTCGAGTGACAGGAAAGGCGTCGAATGCTGCGTATGGGACGCGGCAAGAATCCATTCAACGCCTTCGCGGGAAACAGCGGCAGGATCTGTGTTCGCGCTCTTCTCAGCAGAACCATAGTAAGCATCGGCTAAGGCGCGGTAGAGGGGATCGACATTGAGTTCAGCCCGACGCACATCGCCCGCGCTTGAGACGTAGAGGTCAAACCACTCCGCGACTTCCTGGCTCACACTCGCATGCGCGTCGTCGCCAAGCATGAGCTGAGTCAAGCGCAGCACAACCGGAAACTCCTCCGCGGAAAAAAACAGCGGCTTAAAGGGCTGGTTTGCGGGCCGAACATAATCGGTGGGGCATCCGGGGGGAATGGGATGAAATCGATCGGCGCTCATCAGCGCATGACCGAGATGATCCGTGGAGGGAAGGTAAACGCCGGGCGGAAGACCAGCGGCAGCGGGAGTGTCTCCATACATCCTGGCGGGAATGCTAAGAGCCGCGGCAGCCTGGCCGATGGTGAATACCCAATCTCTACGAGTCTGATCGCTCATATGCCCGTTTTTGGTTCTACAATTCGCGCCTTTTGGAGGCATTTACTATATGATCAGCCGCTCGGAGCGACACCGCCATGATTGTGAGCGTCGGCTCATAACAGCCCTGTGTGACGAATGCCGCGCCATCGGTGACAAACAAGTTTTTGACGTCGTGCACTTGGTTATACGTATTCAAGACGCTCTTCTTCGGGTCTTTTCCCATGCGGGCAGTTCCACATTCGTGGATGTTCTTGCCGAATACGCTCAGGTTCTGGTTGGGCGCAACCGGATCTTTCACCCCCAAGGCGTCCAAGGCCGCTGAGAGGTCGTGCCGCATCGCTTTGGCCATTGCCTGCTCGTTCTCGCCATAGCTTGCGTGAATTCGTAAAGCCGGTATGCCCCAGGCGTCCTTCTTATCGGCATCAAGTTCAACGAAGTTATCGAAGCGCGGCAAGCACTCGCCTTGCGCTTCCATCGAGAAGTAATAGGGGATTTGTTGGCGGACTTTTTCCCGCCAAGGCCGCCCGAAGCCCGGCAACGAAAAGGCCTGCTCATAAAGCTGCTGGCTGGCGGCGCCATCAAAACGGTAGCCACGCAGGAAGTTACTGTTTTTGTGGCCCTCCGTGTTGGCATATTTCGGAATCAGAAAGCCACAGGGATTGCCGGTCGCTTCGCGTTTGGCGCTCTTGAGCGAAGCGAGTTCGCCGCCGGCGCCTTCGACCGTGAAATGATCCATTAGATAATGACCGAGGACTCCGTTCGAATTACCCACTCCATTGGGAAAGCGGGGCGACCGCGAGTTCAACAAGATTCGCGTGGACTCAAGCGTGGCGGCGGCAATCACTACAATTCTGGCTCGTGCTTCGGCGTGAACCTTATTCAGACGGCTGATGTAATGCACTCCTTCTGCTCTGCCTGCCTTGTTCATCAGAACGTGACTCACGACTGCGTCGCTCATCAGGGTGAATCGTCCAGTGCGGGCCGCTGCGGGCAGCGTTACGGAAGGACTATTGAAATATGAGGCGGTGTGGCAGCCGCGCTGGCACTCATCGCAATAGTGGCACGCGGGCCGGCCATTGTGGGGAACCGTGAGGTTGGCCACGCGATCAGACATGAAACGCCAGCCGAACTGCTTTTCCAGAACGCCCTTGGCCATGATTTCGCCACAGGACAGATTCATGGGCGGCAAGAACTTGCCATCGGGCATCTGCGGGAGACGCTCATAGGATCCACTTACCCCGATGTAGCTTTCCACCTTGTCGTAAAACGGTTCAAGCTCCGCGTACGTAAAGGGCCATTTCTCCTCGTACCCATCGCGGCCGGCGGCTTGAAATTCATAGTCGCTGTAGCGGTAACTTTCGCGCGCCCAGCAGAAGGTTTTTCCGCCGACCTGCCGTCCCCGGATCCACATGAAGGGCTTGTCAGCCGGAAATGTGTAAGGGTGCTCGTTGTCGTCCACGAAGAACTGATGGCTGTACTCATCGCAGGCGTAGCAGAGGCGCTGCACAGGCTGATTTGTCAACAGTTCTTTTTGGTTTCCGAAGCCGCGATACCTCACCTGGTAAGGCCAGGCATGCTCCGTAAAATCGCGGCTCGGAACTCGCGGCGGACCGGCCTCGAGCATCAGGACTTCCATGCCATTCTCGGTTAGTTCCTTGGCAACCCAACCGCCGCTGGCCCCGGAGCCGACAATCAGAGCATCGTAGACCTTGCTACTCATGTTGGGTCTTCCATTTAGAAGAGCAGCTTGAGAGCAAACTGGATTTCTCTCGGGTCGCGCGCTCCGCTGACGCTGCCAAACGGGCTAGTGGAAAGGCTCCCGGCTGTATTCTGAATCGGAATGAAGGTGGTATTGATGGAGCCGAACTGAGTGTGATTCAAGGCGTTGAAGAACTCAGTACGGAACTGGAGACGTGGCGGCTCGCCACCGCCGATGCCTTTGATGTGCGGGAGCGAGAAGTCCTTAAAAAGGGAGAGATCAAAGTTATTAATGCCGGGCCCGCGAACATTATCGCGACCGGAATTGCCGAACGTACCAGGCGCCTGCAGCACGAAGGCATTGACATTGAAATACTGATCCACGCTACGCTGGCTTGCACTGAAATTCGGATTCGAGATTACGTCGGGGCGCTCGCAAATACTGGTTCCGTTCCCGAGACCGACGATATCTTCATCAAGACATACGGTTTGCGGGAGACCGGATCGTAAGGAATAGATGCCGTTGAGCTGCCATCCGCCAAAGCCGCCTTTGAGGAAGCGATTACCGCTGTTCTTGAAGCCGGGTATCTCCCAAACGGAATTGACTGTTAGCGTATGCGGCTGGTCCTGAGTGCCGAAGGCAGTCTCAGCGGCAATATCGTAGGCGTTCTGTACGGGGCTGGCGTGCCCTTCCGTGTCCCGGTTGGGGCCATCCGAAATCATGTGGCTATAGGTATAGGCGATTTGAAACTGCAGGCCACGTTTCAGGTTGTGTTGAGCGGAGATCTGAAGCGAATTGTATCTGGTGACCGCCTCGCGGGAATTGACGTAGATGTCGCTATAGCCGAGATACGGGCGGACGGTGTCAGGATTGACGCCGGCTGAGCCGCCGCTGTTTTCATATTGATAGACACCCAAGAAATCAGCAGTCGGAACCTGGTTGATATCGACATTCAGTCCCTGATGAACCTGGTGACTTCCTGCGTAACCGAGTGCTAGCAGGGTGTCGGAGGTCACGCTGTACTGAAGTCCCGCGCTGTATTGATAATTGACGGGAATCTGATAGTTGGGGTCAAGGGTTTGCAGCGAGGTGGGCGGTTGAGGCGCACTCGGATTAAAGGGCGCAAGGGAACTAATGTTGACGCCGGTTAGCGTGGCGATGCGATCGTTCGGCGGGAGTTCTCCGAGTGCGCTAGTCTGCGAAATGGCATCGCGTCCATGGAAAATGCCTGCGCCCATGCGGTATACCAGTTTGTCGTGAAACAGCGCCGGCGCCCAGGCAATTCCGCCGCGCGGTTCCCACCCATTCGGATAATTGTGAACCAGCGCCGGACCCGGAATGCCCGCCGATTGCGGGGTCACTATGCCGTTTAGAGTATTGCAGAGCCCTGGATCCACGAAGCCTGCCGAATCGAACGCGGCGGCGGAGCACTGGCTTGGGTTGTACAGGCTTTGATAGAAATTTGCGATGTTGTTGTGAGCGGAAAATGTTTGTCCGAGATACTCCCAGCGAAGGCCGAGATCCACTGTCAGGTGCGAGGTTGCCTTCCACGTATCCTGGACGTACAGCGCATAATCGTGCCAGCGGTCGTAGACGGGGTTTAGCACGTCTTCTTCCTGGTACTGGGCCAGATTTCCAGAAAGCAGATCATAGAAGCTGTTGAATGTCATGACACCCGCAGTGTCGTCGGCGCCCCCATTGGCGGGCTCACGCTTGCGGCCGCGTCCGATGGAAAAGCCGGCCTTTATCGTTTGGGAGCCGGTTGTCCAGGATAGTCCATCCTGCCATTGCAGGATAGCTTCACGGTTCGTGAAAGGCGCTTGATGCTGTAGCGTGCCGAATCCATCCACACCATTTACCGTTGGGAACGAGCCGCTCGTCTCGGGAAATAACTCTGTATAAGTGAAGCCGGCGCGCGAAGCCAGTACAGGGTCGGAACTCTTGCTTGTCTGAAAGTGGATGTAGTTTTCGGTGTATCCGAATTGAAACTCGTTTACTAAAGTCGGCGTTATGATGTTGGTCAACTTGACCATGCTATTGAGCGCGGTGAACGTCCAGTCGCTCGAAACAGAGGGGAAGTTATCGTCGGCCCAGAGTTGATTATTGATGTTCGCGAGACCCTGATTTTCCGTCATTACACGCGCCATCAGCATTGCTTTGTCGCTGATGTTGTGGTCCCAGCGGTAGAGCTGTATGTTGTCGGCGGTACCGGTGGGCAGACTGGCTACAAAGTTGTAGGCTCCCGTGGCGTTCGGCATAGGATAACGCGCGAGAATGGCAAGCGCGTTCGGATCGATCTGCGAGACCGGAACGTTGGGCTCGCCCAGCGCGGAAAGATCGCCGGCGCGCTCGGCCGCATCGGGCACGTTGTCCTGTACCGCATTTCCGGTGACGTTCCGGCGGCCTTCGTAAGAGGCGAAGAAGAAATCCTTGGTTTTGTCTTTGTTGTAGAGTCCTGGAATCCAGAACGGACCGCCCAGAGTATAGCCGAAGTTGTTAAAGCGCAGTTCGTTGCGGGCCTGCCCTTGCTGATTCAAAAAGAAGTCGTTGGCATCCAGTTTGTCATTTCTGAAGTATTCGTAAACGCTGCCATGAAAGTCCCTTGTCCCCTGCTTCGTGACAACGTTAATCACGCCACCCGTTCCGCCGCCGAATTCAGCGCTGTAGTTGCTTCGTAATACCTTGAACTCTTCGAGCGCGTCGAGCGGAGGAGTAACTACGTTCTGGGCATTACTGCCGACGTCCATATTGTTCTGGCCATCGAGGAGCCACAGATTGGAGTTGCTCTGACTTCCGTTGATAGAGACAGTCGTATCGCTGTTGATGCCGACGCCATTCCCTATGGTGCCGTTTTCCGAAACGACTCCTGGAACCATCATTACGAGCTGGCTGAAAACGCGTCCGTTTAGCGGCAGCGCTTGCGTCTGCCGCGCACCGATCAGGTCAGATAGCTCAGCCGACTGCGTCTGCAACTGAGCGCCGCTTTCATTGACGCTCACAGTTTCTGTGAGTCCTCCGATTTCCAGGTGGACGGGAATCGTCAGGCGGTCATTCACGTCCAGCCGGATCTGAGTAGCCTCGAATTTTTTAAATCCGGGCGCCTCGGCAGTGAGCCGATAATTGCCGACCGGGAGATTCGTAATCACAAAGAGTCCGCTTCCATTGCTTGTCTCTTTTCGATCAATACCCGTCTGTATATTGCTGATAGTGATGGTCGCCTGGCCAACCGAAGCGCCGGAGGGATCCGTTACAGTGCCGGAGATAGTTCCCGTGCTTTCCTGCGCGATGAGCGTGGGAAGCAGCAGGAAAAGAAGCGTGAGAGAACGAACTATGAACTTATGCATACAATCCTTTCGAAAGAGACTCGACTGATCGCTCTTCGCGGAGCACTGGCTGCAAGGTAAGAAGAGCACGGAACACCCCCGTGCTTCACGAAATAGTGGCGAGATAAACGCAGCGACAACCCAGCAAGCACGAAAATCGACCCGCTTTGCTAGAACCCTGTTGAATCTAACTCACTTCAACATAGGTATTTCAGCTTGTCAAGAACCACTTCTCGACGGGCAGAAAGATTTCTGGGGTTCACCCTTTCTCGGCAGCACCGGCAATGTCAAAATGGTCGATTGCCGAGCGCAAGATGCACCTGATGGTACTGCTTCGTTTCCTGCTTCTGAGCAGTGCATTGGCGACTACGCCGGATCACTACGAGCTTGGTCTCCACGCAGCGGAGAAGGCCGATTACGCGGCGGCTGCGCGGGAGTTTGCGTTAGCCAAGCGCCAGAACCCCAGATTGCCGGAAATCGACAAGCGGCTTGGACTCGCGCTGTTTCAGGCAAAGGAGTTCGAGGGTGCGATTGCGCCTCTGATGCAGGCGCGAAGTGAGCAACCCGACGATATGCAGGTACTGCTGGCGCTAGGTACAGCGTATGCGCGACTGGGTCACACGGAAGAGGCGCAAGCGGTTTTTGCGGATCTTCTGAAGCGGCATCCGAACTCTCCGGACCTGCACCTGTTGTGGGGGCAAGCTTATGCCAGCGTAGGACAGCCAGCGGCAGCGGAGGAAGAGTTTAGAGAGGCGCTCCGTTTACATCCTGGGTTACGGGATGCCCACTATTCCTTAGGTTTGCTCTACCTGAAGCAGAACCGATTGGAGGAAGCGAAGGCAGAGTTTCGTGCGGAGCTCGAAAGCAATCCAGGAAATATTCAGGACCGCTACGATTTGGCGGTAGCGCTGTTGCATTCGAATGAGCTTGCGGCCGGTATGAATCAACTGGAGAAGGTTTTGAGCGTGCAGCCTGCAAACCCGAACGCCAACTACGAATACGGCAAAGAACAATTAGCGGAAGGGAAGGTCAGCCAGGCGATCGAGCATCTGAAAAAAGCCGCGGCAGGGAGTCCGGAGAAGGTGTACATGCATTATCAATTGGGGCGGGCTTATCTGAAAGCAGGACGCCAGGCGGATGCGGACCGCGAATTCGCGACAGTGAAAGCGTTAGAGGCAGCAAAGAAATGATGAATATGGACCGACGCGCATTTTTGGCGAGCATGGGCGTTCTTTCCGGGCCTGTGTGGTGTGCAGCTCGCGCCACGGCTAGCGAAACGGCAGTGCCGCCGCTCAGCCGCTTCAAATTAGGAGCGATCAGCGACGGGTTCTCGCAGGATTTTGAAGAAGCCCTCAAGATCATGAAGCGTTATGGGCTGAGTTGGGTGGAGGTTCGCGATGTGTATGGCATCTACAACACGGAAGCAAGCGCGGCTCAGATCCGGCAAATTAGGGATTTGCTGGACAGGTATGGATTTCGCGTTTCGGTGGTCGACTCGGCTTTGTACAAATGCACTTTGCCGGGTACGGAGCCGCTGAATCATCCGAAGGACAGCTATTCCTATGCAGGCCAGATGGACTTGCTGGAACGCGCCTGCGAACGCGCGCACGCGTGGGGCGCGGATAAGGTTCGCGGGTTCACCTTCTGGCGCGTCGCGGAGCCGACGAAGATTTCGGGGCGAATTGCGGAGGAACTCGAGAAGGCTGCTGAAGCTGCCAATCGCATGGGGATGCGTTTGGTTATCGAGAATGAGGAATCGTGCAATGCCGCCACGGGCCATGAGCTTGCGGGCATCTTGAAGCTGGCCCCGGCCCGTAATCTCGGTATTAATTGGGATGTTGGGAATGGATACACAAAGGGCGAGATTTCATTTCCCAATGGCTACGATGCGCTCGATAAGAAACGAATCTGGCACATGCATGTGAAGGGGATGACCTGCCAGCCGAACTTGCAGCATTGTTCAGAAAGTCTTGCAGGCGAGGGCCAGATCGATCTCAGCGGACAGTTCGCGCGGTTACTGCGGGACGGATATCAAGGAACGATGTCGCTGGAGTGCGAATTTACAATGCCCGGCCTCAGCCATGCTGAAACGAGCCAGCGCTCTTTAGAAGGTGTGCTCAGGGCGATGACGACCGCGCTCGCCGCGACGAACAATCGATGAGCCGAGTCGGGTCTGCAGGAGACGGAAGCCGAAGCGTGTATCTTCGAATCGGACGCAAGCACTTTGAGCCGAAATACGTCATGTGCTTGGTCCTGATCGTAGCTACACTATCAGCCGTACTGATGGTCTGGCTTTCCGGCTTTTGACAGCGCTTCACCGGAGCCGCTGTAACCCAAGTAGCGAATTCAGCCGGCAGTGCTTGTCAAAAACGAAGCGTCGTGGAAGATGCCGCGCCTCAGCATCCGCAAACTCCTCCTGTTGACATCTAACCCGAGTGCACGTACACTCATGTCAGATGTCGACCCGAGGTGAGCGTTGAGTGTGTTTTTCAAACGCCGGAAACAGGACGACTTCTCCGCCGAAATCGAATCTCATATCGCTCTGGAGGCGGACCGGCTTCGCCAAGACGGTTTGAGCGCCGCCGATGCCGAAAGCGCGGCCCGCCGCAAATTCGGCAATATTCGCCAGGCGAACGAGCGATTCTACGAGACTCATCGTATTTCGTGGCTGGAAGATCTCCGGAAAGATCTGCGCTACGCCATCCGCACGCTTCACCATTCCCCAACGTTCGCCGTCACTGTCGTCCTGACGCTTGCTCTCGGAATCGGCGCAACTGCTGCGATCTTCAGCGTGACGGACGCGGCATTTATAAAGCCACTGCCTTTCCCGGATGCGCAACGGCTGGTCAGCGTTTACGAGCGCTGGGAAGGAGACCTGGATAGCTTAGCGCCCGCGGATTATCTCGACTACAGGAAACAGTCGAAATCCTTCGAAAGCGTGGCCGCATACCGTCAGGAATCGTTCAACCTCAGTGGGCAGAATCGGCCAGAGCGCGTTCACGGAGCCATCGTTACTCCCAATTTCTTCGCCGTTCTCAAAGTTCCACCGGCGCTTGGCAGAACCCTGAATTCCATCCAGGACAAACCAGGCGGCCCGCGAACAGCCGTTCTCTCGTATGCGCTGTGGAAGCGCCGCTATGGAGGATCTCCCGATCTGATTGGCAGGACGATTTCAGTGGATGGCGAGCCGCACGTCATTGTGGGCGTGATGCCTCGCTATTTCGGCTTCCCCGGAAACGTTGAGCTTTGGGCTGCGGCGCGATATCAGGTTCCGGAACATCCATTACGGCCATTCATCGATCCATCCGCGCGGCGCGATAGCCACTACTTTGATATCGTCGGGCGTCTCAAGCCGGGCATCACGGTGCGCGAAGCGCAAGCCGAAATGGACGTGATCGGTCGCAGACTAAAGCAACAATACAACAACGACGAAGAAGGTGACGGTCCCGCCTTGGTCTCGCTGCGTGAGGACCTGGTAGGCAACACGCGCCCCGCGCTCTTCATCCTCCTCGCGGCCGTCGCGGTGCTCTTTCTGATCGCTTGTGCAAACGTAGCGAACATCGTCGTGGCGCGGAGCGGGTCGCGTCAAAAAGAAATTGCCATTCGTGGTTCGCTGGGAGCAGGGCGCCTCCGCATTGTCCGGCAACTATTCGTTGAAAACTTGCTTCTGTCTCTGGCGGGCGCGGCTCTCGGCTTGCTCGGCGCTCGTTATGCTTTGCGCTCACTCGAAACTCTCATTCCCGCCGACATTGTTCCTCCTGGCGGTCTTCACATCGACGTTCGCTTGATCGCTTTTGCCATCGGCGTGTCTGTGCTCTCGACAATTCTGTTCGGAGTCGTGCCGGCATTTCAGGCCGCGAAGGTCGATCTGAACGAAGCGTTGAAAGATGGCGCACGAACGTTCGCCGGTGGAGCGCACGCCACTCGAAACCGGAAAATGTTGGTAGTCACACAAATCGCTTTGGCCGCGATCCTCCTCACCGGCGCTGGCTTGCTAATTCGTAGCCTCGGTCATCTGCTCTCGGCGCCCACAGGTTTCAGCGCCGATCACGTCTTGTCTCTGGAGCTATCACTTCCCGTAGCGCAATACCGGACACCAGCGGATCGAAATCTCTTTGCAACGGAAGTGCTGAACAGAATCCGCTCCATTCCCGGAGTTCGTTGTGCGGCGCTGGCATCGCGGCTTCCTCTCAGTCCGGGAGGCAGCCAGCGCGGCATCGAAATCAAAGGGCGTTCTTCCGCACCCGGAGGAGAGTTATCGCCGAGCTACCTGGTAGTTAGCCCGGATTACTTCCGCGCGCTTCGTATTCCTATTCTGGAAGGTCGAGTTTTTACCGATCGCGATACCGCCAGGGCGACGGGCGCGGTCATCGTCAACGCTTCCATGGCCCGGCATTTCTGGCCGGGAGAAGATGCTGTGGGCAAATACATCAAAATCGACCAACTCGATTGGAGCCCTGTGGTGGGAGTCATCGCTGACGTCGCGCAGCAGGGGCTTGACAAGGCGCCTCGTCCCACCGTGTATGTTCCCTACGCCCAGGACCCGTGGCCGGCGTTCGGGTTGGTGATGCGAACCGCCATCGATCCAAAAACCATTACGTCGGCCGCGATCACGGCGATTCACGGCATCGATAAAGAGGAAGCCGTGTACAACGTGCGCACGATGAATGACGTGATCGCCTCGTCCGTTCAAGTACGGCGCTTCCGCACGATTCTGTTGTCCTTGTTCGCCTCTCTGGCGCTCGCGCTCGCCACGGTGGGAATTTACGGCGTTATGGCTTATGCGGTAACGCAGCGCTCGCGCGAAATTGGAATCCGCATGGCCCTCGGCGCTCAGCCGGATGAGGTTTGGCGACGTATCGTCGGTGAAGGATTGCAGCTTGCGGCCTACGGGGTCGCAGCGGGTCTCGTCGCTTCTTTCGAACTCACCCGGTTCCTTTCCGGCAGTCTGTATGGCGTCCGCGCCACCGACACGTTCACTTACGCTGTCACATTCGTCTTTCTCCTGATCGCGGCACTCTTAGCCAGCTATGTTCCCGCCCGGCGTGCGACGAAAGTGGATGCCGCCGGCATCCTGCGCGCCCAATAATACATTGCAGTCCGAGTAGCGCTTCTGCGGCGTACCGGGAACGCATGCAGTCTATAGCTCACGCAAATAACGGCGGGGCCGAGCTCGCTGTCGAGTTGTTCACGCCTTGACGGCTCGAATATTGCCTACATACCATGAAGAGCTTGGAAATAAATGATCTGACCTCCGCTCGCTTTTCGAGAGCGCGTGTCATTGATTCTCATACCGGTGGCGAACCAACGCGCGTAGTTATGTCAGGTGGCCCTGAACTGGGCAACGGTCCAGTGCCCGAACGGGTCCAGCGCTTCCGCGAGGAATTCGATTGGTTCCGTTCCGCTGTCGTCAATGAGCCGCGAGGTTCCGACATCACGGTGGGAGCGCTGCTTTGCGAGCCGGTTGACCCTTCCTCGACCGCAGCCGTCATCTTCTTCAACAACGTGGGATATCTCGGTATGTGCGGCCATGGCACTATCGGTCTGCTGGTGACATTGGCCTATGCGCGCCAAATTGCGCCTGGAGAGCACCGTATTGAAACGCCTGTGGGCGCGGTAACTGCCGTATTGCACGAGAGCGGCGAGGTAACGGTGAACAATGTCGCCAGCTATCGCCACATGACCGATGTGGCTGTGGATGTTCCGGGGCATGGCGTTCTGCGCGGTGACATCGCGTGGGGGGGTAACTGGTTTTTCCTGGTAAAGGATCATCCCATGCAGATCACGCTCGATAATGTCGAAGCGTTGACCGAGTTCGCCTGGCGAATTCGTCAATCGCTGAAGCGGCAGTCTATCACCGGTACGGATGGGACTGAGATCGATCACATCGAGCTATTCGCTCCCTCGGATAAGAAGGGTGTGAACAGTAAGAACTTCGTTCTATGTCCGGGAAAGGCGTTCGACAGATCGCCGTGCGGCACCGGCACGAGCGCGAAGTTAGCTTGTCTCTATGCCGATGGAAAGCTGCTCGAAGGCCAGATCTGGCGTCAGGAGAGTATCGTTGGCAGCATTTTCGAAGGCAGCATTCAGGTACGTGACGGACACGTCTACCCGAGCATCAAAGGTTCAGCTTTCGTTACTGCCGAAGCCGATCTCGTTTTCGATTCGAACGATCCGTTCTGCATGGGAATTCACGCGTGAACTCCCAGATGTATGACGCCATCGTGATCGGCGCCGGTATTGTGGGCGCTGCTTGCGCCGACAGCTTATCGCGCGAAGGCCTGCGTGTGGCCGTCATAGAGCAGGACCTGGTTGGTGGAGGCGCCACGGCCGCCAGCATGGGCCACATCGTGGTTATGGACGATTCCGAAGCGCAGTTCGCTTTAACCCGCTACTCGCAGCAGCTTTGGATGAACTTGCGTTCTGAACTGCCCGCCGACGTCGAGTACCGGCAGTGTGGAACGTTGTGGATCGCGGCTGAGGAAGAGGAGATGGCCGAGGTTTTGCGGAAGCAAAGCTATTACGCGCAACGGGGAGTACCGGTAGAAATTATCGATGCCGCCGCTCTCGCGCAGGCAGAGCCGAACCTGCGGCAGCGCATGGCCGGCGCGCTGCTGGTTCCAGAAGACAGCGTCATCTATCCGCCCTGCGCCGCTCGCTACCTGATAGAACGCAGCGAAAGCCGCGGCGCGCGCAAGTTTCTCGGCGTCACCGTGCGCCAGATTGAAGATGGATCTGTGTGCCTAGGGGATGGAACGCGACTTTCCGCGGCAGTCATCGTCAACGCCACGGGAGCATGGGCGTCGGGCCTGACACCGGGTGTCAACATTAAGCTCCGGAAAGGCCATCTCGTCATCACTGATCGCTATCCCGCCTTCGTCCGCCATCAACTTGTCGAACTCGATTATCTCAAAAGCGCCCACTCGTTCACCAGCGACTCTGTCGCATTCAATGTGCAGCCTCGTAGCACCGGCCAGATGCTCATCGGCTCTTCCCGCCAATATGGAGTCGAATCGAAACAGGTGGATGATGTGATTCTGAGCCGCATGCTTCAGAGAGCGCTCGAGTATATGCCTGGGCTCGACAACGTTTCGGCCATCCGCGCGTGGACTGGCTTTCGCGCCGCTACGCCTGACAAGCTTCCACTTATCGGTCCATGGCCGGAGAACAAAAGCCTGCTGCTGGCAACTGGGCATGAAGGGTTGGGTATCACGACCTCGCTCGGTACCGCCGCTCTGATTGCCGATCACGTCATGCGGCGCGACCTCCGCGATCCCGGTCACACCGTATCTTCCGGCGCGATCCTTCGAGCACGCCTATGCCTGAGCAACTCACTTTGTCGGTGGACGGCCAAGCGGTTACTGTATCGTCCGGCTCAACCGTTGCCGTTGCTGTTGCGCTCGCCGGTCGAGCTTGCCGGCGTTCTGTCACCGGCGAGCCGCGCTCAGCTCTTTGCGGTATGGGCATCTGTTTCGAATGCCGCGTAACCATCAATGGTGAGCCCCATCGTCGCAGTTGCCAGATTCTGTGTGAACCGGATATGGACGTTCGAACGGATGGCTGAGAAAACTCGCAAGCATTTTGAAGTGCTGGTCGTCGGCGCCGGGCCCGCTGGCTTAGGCGCTGCATCGGCCGCGGCTTCCGCCGGCGCCAAGGTCGGAATTGTTGATGAAAATCCCGATCTCGGCGGGCAGATCTGGCGCGGCGCCGCATCGGACTGGAATGCAAAACTGCGCAGCGCGAACGTGGATATTCTTTGCGGCACACAAGTCGTACACCACGACCTCCCCTCGCAAAAGCTATTCGCTGAACATCACGCAAAGGCTTTTTGAGATTGGCTTTTCAAAGTTGATTCTGGCCACCGGAGCGCGCGAACGCTTTCTGCCTTTTCCTGGTTGGACGCTCCCCAACGTTATGGCCGCGGGCGGTCTGCAGGCAATGGTCAAGTTAGGTCTCCCGATCGCACGCAAGCGCGTCGTCATAGCAGGATCGGGCCCGCTTCTGCTGGCGGTAGCGGCCTATTTACGTAAACATGGCGCGAACGTGTTGGCTATTTGCGAGCAGGCGTCGTGGCGCGCTCTGGGTTCGTTTGCTGTGGGCCTGCTGCGTGAGCCTGGCAAAATCTGCCAGGCAGTTGCTCTGCGCCATCAGATTCGCGGCGCTCCTTTCTGGCCCAACACCTGGCCCATACGCGCGCTCGGCAACGAAATACTCGAAGCCATCGTTCTTTCGCGGCGAGGAAAAACACGCAGTATCCCCTGCGACTATCTTGCGTGCGGTTTTCACCTGGTTCCGAATACGGAGCTCGCCTCGTTGCTCGGGTGCCGCCTGCGGAACGGCTTTGTCGAAGTAGACGAACTGCAGCAGACCTCGGTGCCCGGTGTCTTTTGCGCAGGCGAACCGACCGGGATCGGCGGACTGGAAATCGCCCTGATCGAAGGACAAATCGCTGGCTTAGCAGCGGTGGGGCGCGGTAAAAAGACTTATGTCCGCGTTCGCATGGCTTTGTCAAGAGACTGGAAAAGACATTCGCGTTAAGACCGGAATTGAAGTCGCTGCCCGACGGCAACACGATTGTGTGCCGCTGCGAAGACGTGACTCATGCTCGTGCGGCCAAGCATACGTCCTGGCGTGATGCCAAAAACCAGACCCGCTGCGGCATGGGGCCATGTCAAGGCCGGGTATGCGGTCCTGCCACACAATTTCTTTACGGTTGGCAGCCGGAGTCTATCCGGCCGCCGATTTATCCGCTCCGAATTCACAACTTGGCCGCAGTCGCTAAGGCTACAGGAGAATTGCAATGATTTGGAAAGGTGTGATGCCCGCCATCACAACCAGCTTCGACAAAGACTACAACGTAGACCACCCTTTCTTACACGAGCACTGCCGCTGGTTACTTGACAACGGTTGCACTGGGATCGTGGCTTTAGGCTCCCTAGGCGAAGGAGCCACGCTATCGTTCGACGAAAAATGTCAGATCCTCCGAACGTGCCGTGAGGCAGTCGCGCGACCGGGCTCCGCTCATTGCCGCGATCTCGGCGCTCTCCACAGCCGAAGCCGTCGCACTCGCGAAAGCTGCTGCCGACATTCACTGCGACGGCCTCATGGTGCTGCCTCCCTACGTTTATCAAGGCGACTGGCGGGAGATGAAAGCGCATATTGCCGCCGTTTTCAAAGCTACTTCGCTCTCCTGCATGCTCTACAACAATCCGGTCGCCTATGGAACCGACTTCATGCCGGAGCAGATCCAGGAACTCGCCGCCGAGCATGCCAATTTTCATTCAGTGAAAGAATCGAGCACTGATGTCCGGCGTGTCTGCGGTATCCGCGCGCTCCTGCGCGATCGTCTGGAAATCTTCGTCGGCGTTGATGACGCGATTGTGGAAGCAATAGGGGTGGGTGCCAGCGGTTGGATCGCGGGCCTCGCGAACGCACTACCTCGCGAATCCGTCGAGCTGTTTGGTCTAGCCGTAAACGGTCAGCGCGAAAAGGCGTTTGAACTCTACCGCTGGTTCCTGCCCTTGCTTCGCCTCGATACTGTCGTGAAGTTCGTTCAGCTCATCAAACTGGTACAGGCGGAAGTCGGCAGAGGCAATGCACGAGTGCGCCCACCGCGCCTAGAGCTGATTGGTGCAGAGCTGGAGAAAGTGAAGGAAGTCATTCATCAGGCGCTGGCCGCGCGTCCTAAGGAATAATGACCGCCGATCCGAGTCCGGTTTCTTGCTTGACGGCAAGCAAGGCCTTGTTGGCGTCCTCGAGTCGAAACGTAGTGACCTTCGGGCGAATATTCAGATCGTGAGCGACTTTCAGAAAATCGCGTGCATCCTGCCGCGTCATGTTGGCGACGCTGCGTATCTGCCGCTCGCCCCAAAGCAGCTTGTCGTAGTCAAAGGAAGGCATCTGGTCGAGATGAATGGCATTGATGGCAACGACTCCGCCCTTGCGCAGGCTAGCGAGCGCACTTACTACGACTTTTCCGCTGGGAGCGAACGTGACCGCGCGATCCAGCTCGACGGGCGGCTTTTCATCTTCTTTGCCGACCCAGGTGGCACCCAGCGATTCCGCTCTTTGGCGATGCGATTCGCCTCGGGTAATAACATAGACTTCGCACTTCCAGGATTGCAGGATCGTGATTGCTAGAGTCGCGGAGCTGCCGAAACCAAAGAGCCCGACGCGCTCACCCGGTTGGATGCCGGCGACACGTAAACTGCGGAAGCCGATGATACCGGCGCAGAGGAGCGGCGCGACGTGCGCATCATCCAAACCAGGAGGCAACGGATAAGTGAAGTCGGAGCGCACCAGGACATACTCGGCGTAACCTCCGTTCACCGTATACCCAGTGAAGGTCGGGTGATCGCAAAGGTTCTCCATCTCATGCCGGCAAAACCAGCAGTCCCCATCTGCGCCGCCCATCCAAGACACACCCACGCGGGTGCCCAGGGGCAGTTCCGCCGTCGCACCTTCGACAATCTCGCCCACGATTTGATGACCGGGGATGAGCTTTTCTTTGATGGGCGGCAGATCGCCTTCGACGATATGCAGGTCCGTACGGCAGACTCCGCATGCCAGGACACGAAGCAAGACATGTCCTGATGCAAGTTGGGGGCGGGGAACATCTTCGATCTGAAGGGATGGCCCGGATGTTAAGATCGCGGCTTTCATTTAGTACGGCATTGTAATCCTTTATATATATGCGCAAGCTCTGCGGCGTTTGTGTCGCTCTTTCTCTCTGTGCGGCCTCCTTTGGCCAGAATCTTTCTTTCGGCTCGCGCGAGGCGCGGACAGAACCCGAATGGATGAGCAAGCTGACCATCTATGAGGTATGGCTGAACGCGTTCAGCAAGGAAGGCACGCTGCGCGGCGCGATCCCCGGTCTGAAGCGAATCTCTGACCTCGGCGCCTCCGTCGTTTACCTGGGTCCCATTGCGAAACGTTCCAGTAAGCCGTATGCTTCGCCGTACAACATAGCCGATTACAGCGCCATCGATCCGCAATATGGAAACGACCAGGACCTACACGATTTCGTTTCCGCCGCGCATAACCTCGGCTTGAAAGTGATGCTCGACATCGTTTACTACCACACAGCTCCGGACGGCGTGATGATGACACATCCGGATTGGATGGTCCATACGCAAGATGGAAAGATTGCGCGCGGCTTCTGGCCCCAGCCGCTCCCGGATTACAAGAATCCGCAAGCCCGCAAGTACCTGATCGACAGCCTGGTTCATTGGGTCCGGGATTTCAAAGTGGATGGTTTCCGATGCGATGTCGGCGGGGGCGTGCCCGTTTCTTTCTGGGACGAAGCGAGGAAAGCGCTCGATCAAGTGAATCGGGATGTGATTCTGCTTTCCGAATCCGACCGGCCGGATGATCAGCTACAAGCGTTCGATATCAATTACAACTTCCAGGGGTACCTGACGCTTCGCTCGGTCATCCGGGACGGCGAGCCTGCGATCAAGATTCGAGAGCAGTGGGAACAGGCTCGGAAAAGCTTCCCGCATGGGGCAAGGCTATTGCGCTTCAGCGACAATCACGACTGGCGTCGCGCCGTTTTACAGTTCGGTGATGAGGGAGCGCTGTTGGCTTCGACTCTCGACTTCACCTTAGATGGCATTCCATTCCTGTACAACGGGCAGGAGATTGCCGACTGTACGCCGACGCATTGGCTGACGCAAGCGCCCATCGAGTGGCCGCAACACACGGACCGCAACGATCGTGAGGTTGCGAAGGAGACGTTGGCAAAGTACCAGCGCTTATTTGCCATGCGGAACAAGTATGCGGCTGTCACCTCCGGCGAGCTGATCTGGATCGACAACAGCGAGCCGGATAATGTACTGAGCTTCCTACGCAAGAAGGGCAACGAAGAGATCCTGGTCATGCTCAATCTCTCTAATCGCGACACACATGTGACCATCGATCTTCCGGTGATGGATTACTCGTCAGTCGAAAACCTGCTGACCGAGGGCAAGACGTATTTCCAGCTTTACTCAGGCCGTGTCTCGGCGGACCTACACGCGTACCAGGCGATAGTCGGAAAACGGATTCCGCTTGCGGCTCTAGCGAAGTAGCTTGTCGGGTAACGTGAAGGCGTATAACACACCATGCGCTCCGAAGACGACATATTGCCGTCCGTCGAGTTCATAGGTAATGGGAGGACCTTGCGCCGGACCGCCGCCGTAGACGTGCCACAAAGTCTTTCCAGTGGCTGCATCGAGCGCGAGAACGTTGCCATGCACATCGGCTGAAAAGACAATCTCGCCTGCGGTGCTCAAAACACCCGACCAGTCCCAACCGGATCCGAGATCGTGTTCCCAGCGGCTCTTGCCCGTTCGATAGTCGATGGCGCGCAAGAAGCAACGCGACCAAACGGTGAGGTCGCGTCCCGCGAAGCCTTCCGGCTTGCCGGTCGAATAGGCGTAATACAGGCTGAATGACTGGTGTGTGTCTACATACAGCAGTCCGTTGTCGGGGTCGAAACTCGGCGCCATCCAGTTCGTGGCGCCGATCGCATCGGGTTCGACCAGAGTTCCGGCCGGACTGGGATATTTTTCTTTTTTCCCCACAGGCCGGCCCCTATCATCTACACCCGAACTCCAGTTGATTTGTTCGTACGGCGTGGAGAGCAAGGGCTTGCCATTTGTGCGGTCGAGAACGAAGAAGTAGCCGTTGCGCGAAGCCTGGATCAGGAGTTTGCGTTGCTCGCCATGGAAGTCGCCGTCGAAGATAACAGGTGTTTGCACGGCATCCCAATCGTGGACATCGTGCGGCGAAGGTTGAAAGTACCAGACCAGCTTGCCGGTATCGGGATTAAGGGCGACGATGGAACACGTATATAGGTTGTCGCCCGGGCGAACAGAGCCATCCATCACGGGGTTAGGATTCGCTGTGCCCCAGTACAAGAGATTCAGTTCGGGATCGTAGGTACCCGTGACCCACGTCATGCCACCGCCATGCTGCATGGCATCGCCGTTGGCAGGCCACGTTTCGGAACCGGGTTGTCCGGGTTTCGGAAGCGCATCCCAGCGCCATTGCAGCTTGCCGGTATCGGGGTCGAAGGAATCGATAAAGCCGTGCAGATCGTTGAAATCGCCTGAGACGCCCGCCAGCACGTGATCGCGAATCACGAGCGGGGCCATGGTGGCCCAATAACCCTGCTTGACATCCGCGAGTTCGTTGTTCCACTGGACTTCGCCCGTGCGTGCATCGAGACAAAGCAGATGGGCGTCGGGAGTTTCGAAATAGAGACGCCCTTTATACATGCCCAAACCGCGCTGGCCGATATGCAGACCTTCGTTGTTGTGGTAGTGATAATGCCAATTCTGCTGCCCTGAGCGTGCATCCACTGCCCAGACATCGTCGGGCTCTGTGAAATACAGCGTTCCATCCACTAGCAGCGGCGTCGATTTCAGGCCGGGCCCGGTATTCACATCCGTCTGAAACGCCCACGCCATGCTTAACATGTCCACGTTGCTCTTATTGATTTGACGGAGCGAACTGAAGCGCTTGCCGGAATAATCGCCGTTATACGTGGGCCAGCTATCCGGTGTGGGATGAAGAAGAGTTTCCGGATTCAGGCCTTGAGCCGCCGCCGCCAAGGCGGTGCAGAGACAAGCGACTAAGATCTTGATCATTTGAGCGTCTCGAGATAAGCGAAGAGGTCGTGAAGATTGCTGTCTGTATAGTTCTTCAGGAGTTGCTCATGCGCCGCAAGCGGATCGTGAACATCCACTTGCACCGTATTTCTTTTCCAGGTGTGAAGCCAACCCGACGTGTCTCGCAAGGTGACGAGAAATTCATCCGCGTAGACTTGCTCCCCGCTAAATGTGTGGCCGGAAGCATCCTTCACCGTGAGCGAGGGATGCAGACCTGACGGGAAGGCGATGCGAGTTTGCAAATCGAACGGCTTGTATTTTGATGCAACGTGCGCTAAATCGCCAGTTGTCGAGTGGCAAGAGCGGCAATTTCCATCGAAGTACACTCGCCCTGCGTCCACGTTTCCAACCAATAGCTTTTCGACAGGGTACTCGGAGGGGATGCGCTGAGACACGGAACTGGCGATTTTGGCTTGCGCATGCAGCCATTGAGCAATGTTGCTGATCTGGGTGTCGGAAAGCTGAAAGGCAGGCATGCCTTTCTCGGGGCGACCGTTGTGAACCACCGGTCCAATCAGGTTGCCGTTCACGTCGTGGCTCACCAGCGAAGAGCGAATGAGGTCCGGGCCACTTGCGCCGCGTGCATCCGGCCCATGGCAGAATCCGCAGGTTTGTTGGAACTGCGCTTTACCCGCGCTCACGTTGGCGGAATCCGCTTGCTGCGCGCGGACAGCGTCGCGATCTTGCGCGAGCAACAGGCCAGGGATGAAGAGAAGGATTAAGAGGACTGTGCGCATCGAAAACATTGCTCGGCTATTTCTTTGAGAAGGAGCGACTGCTCCCAGCGATCGCTCTCCTCAGTTTGCAGAAAGGTTCGTGCGTAGTAGATGTCGGGAGCAAGCAACTCCGGCGTGAAGCAGATGGAGTCGCCTGGAGCTGAGTTTTCAAGGAAGCAGCGGAAGCAGGCCGTCCACAGTTGACGGAAGTGCTTCACATAGGGCCGTTGTCTAGCCGGATCGTACTCTACAGCCACCTGAATGCATCCAGGGCTTGAGATCCGGCCGTGCAGGAAGCGCACGCGCTCGATTACGGGTTGAATAAATGCGAACTTCTTTTCAAAACCGCCATAGACCATCTCCTGACCGGCGTACCAATGGGAGAAGTCGCCGTTAAACCGCATCTCCGGAAAGCGGTGCACGAACTTGACCGTGCGCCACATGTCCTGGCAGATAGTGGCCCGGTGCGTTTCTATATATAAAGGAATGTTCCAGCGGTTGGACGCTTCAAGCACACCGGCAATCAGCCCGAACGCTTCGTC
This sequence comes from uncultured Acidobacteriaceae bacterium, assembly GCA_963849445.1. Classification (GTDB taxonomy): domain Bacteria; phylum Acidobacteriota; class Terriglobia; order Bryobacterales; family Bryobacteraceae; genus Bog-105. The sequence goes on from CAWKHS010000020.1 coordinate 305,755, forward strand.
ATCGTCTTCGAGTCCCCAGCCTACATGTAGGGTAACGGCCTCGAAGCCGTCGCCAGCCATCTGCTCTGCGATGATCTGCGCATCTTCGGCCTGGTTCACCCGGCCGCTCGCCGCGATTCCCAAGTTCAGGTCACGGCAGATTGCAAGCTGATCCGGGGTTGCGCGCTCGGCAAACTGTACGCCCACAAAGCCGACTTTGCGAACTGCCTCGAGCCGCTCCTGAAATGTACCGTCCGGACCAGCGGAATCCGTGGGGAAGGAATCAAGCGCCAACAAGTTCATGAAGCAGCGAAGCTGCGCCTCGCCGTTCATCAAACGGACGTTGTCTCCGTAGTGGCAAGACTACGCGCGCTCTCATCTTTGGCGGCGTCCAACCAAGCATCGTTATCGGCATCGCTGAAGCGCTTCATACCGGCCTCAAGGATGGCCGAATCTGGGACCTTATGCAAAGGTGTGTAACGAGGATGGTGGGCTTCCTTATAGGGATCGTTGCGGGCCGCGTTGTAGCAGCAAATCATTGCCCAGCGAGGATTGTCGGAGCGGTTCTGGTCGGACCTATGCAAGAGGTTGGAGTGGAAGAAGAGAACGTCGCCAGGGGCCATTTCCACGTAGACTAGCTCTAATCGCTTCTCCGCCTCGTGCACACGCTCCAGATCCGCCCCGGCCTGATCGCCTGTTAGAACGTGATCAATACGGCCCATCCGGTGCGATCCCTTCAGCACCTGCATGCAACCGTTCTCGCGGGTCGCGGGATCAACCGCAATGAACGCGCTGGTCAGGTCCGGGAACAAGACGCCGTTTTGGTACCAATACCCATAGTCTTGATGCCACGCCCAGGCACCGCCGACCTTGGCGTCCTTCATGATCATTTTGGAGTGGTAGTGGTACACCTCGCCCTCGAGCAGCGTCTCGGCCGAGTTCACAATCGTTTCGCACCGGGCAAACATGCCGTAAATGGTGTCTCCGGGGTGGTTCCACAAGGACAGCCGTACAGTACCGCCTTCTCCATCCCCCTTACCGAAGGAGTGTTGGTCGAGCTGTCTATCTTCCTTCGAAGCACGGCGCAGGAGATCGATCTCCTCTTTACTGAACATGCCCCGTGCGATGACGAAGCCGTCGCGTTCGTAATCGGCAAAAACGTTTTTTCCAAGCGGGCCACTGGCCATAGGTATATCTCCTCTTCTAAGATCGAATGCCGAGCGCGTCCATCATGCCGCTGCTGGATTGATAGGCTTCGCGAACCCAATCGACGATCTTGGCGGGTTCCGGCGAATATTCGAGTTCAAGACTGACAGTTCCGTTGAAACCGGCAGCGGCGAGCGCCTTCAAATAGGGCGGGAAATCTACCACGCCGCGTCCCGGAGGCAAATCGCCGTGCTTGACTCCGTCGCAATCGGAAAGGTGGACATGAGCAATGCGTCCGGCCAATTTAGCGAGCTTTTCCGCGGGGTCGTGCGCGAGCGCCAAGTGCGAGACATCGACGTTCGCTTTGACCTGGGCTTGCGCAACTTCGGCTAGAAAACGATCCATTTTGTCGATGCTGTTTACGATCGATAGATGAAACGGCTCCAGTTCGACGGCGATTTCCAGGCCCAACTCGCCGGCGTAAGCGCCCAGCTCACGCACGCCCTCCACCGCCCAGTTCCATTGATCGCCAGCGGCGATGACTTCCTGGTTCCAGATGTATTCGCCGACAACAAGGAGTAAGTTCTTGCCGCGCAGACCGTAGCAGAGGTCCAGATAACGCTTGGCGCGATCAATATGGAAGCGGCGGACGGGTCCGTTGAAATCCGCTATGCCGAGGGCGCAGCACACCGTTGAAATGACGGGCAAACCATTCGCCGAGCAGGCTTCGTGTATGGTGCGCAGTTCTTGCGGCGAGGTTTCCAGGGGATCGGCGAAAATGTCGATGGAATCGAAGCCGATCTGTTTCGTGAGCTGAATACCTTCCGCGGTACTCACAGGGGTGCCAAGCCACGCCGAATTGATGAGACCAAGCTTCATGGATTGTTCCCGGCTGAAGGAGATAGTATCATAAAGTTCCCATTGACATCATGAACTTTTAGTGTAAATTTCATAAGCGGAGCTTTCGTGGATCTCGACCTCAATCTGAATCATCTAGCCCCCAAGCCGCCGCGCAGTGATTTCGGCATCGGCGCGGTGGGGGCTGGATTCATCATGCGGGACGTTCAGCTGAAGGCCTATGCCGATGCAGGGTTCAACGTGGTAGGCATCACCTCGCGTACTCCCGAGATCGCACGTGAAGTAGCGGACCTGCGCGGCATTCCGAAGCTTTACGACACGTTACCGGAGATGTTGCGGGATACCGAAGTGCAAGTACTGGATATTGCCGTGCCGCCGCATCTGCAATTGGACATCGTACGGCAGGCGCTGGAGCACGGGAAACATCTGAAGGGCATTTTGGCGCAGAAGCCTTTGGCAGTCAACTACGAAGACGCAGTCGCGATCGTAGATCTTTGCAAGAGTGCCGGCATGCCGCTGGCGGTGAACCAGAACATGCGGTATGACCAATCGATCCGGGCGTTGAAAACAATTCTGGATCGCGGCTATTTGGGGAAGCCGGTTTTGGCCACAATCGAAATGCGCGCCGTTCCTCACTGGCAGGCCTGGTTACGGGATTATCATCGCCTGACGCTCTTAAACGTGAGCGTTCACCATATCGACGCGTACCGCTATTTATTTGGGGAGCCGCAGTCGATTTTTGTGAGCGCGCGTAAAGATCCGCGCACGAACTTCCCGCACGAGGACGGAATTTGCCTGTACATTCTGGAATACGCGGATGGAATGCGGGCGAGCGCCTGGGATGACGTGTGGACCGGACCACGCAGCGCGCAGGACGATTTGAACCCCTATATTAAGTGGCGTGTGGAAGGAACGGAGGGTCTGGCGGAGGGCACCATCGGCTGGCCGGAGTATCCAAACCACACACCGAGCACTCTGACGTTTACCACGACATTGCAGCCGAATGTCTGGTTTACGCCGCGCTGGAGCGAAGTGTGGTTCCCGGACGCCTTCCAAGGTCCGATGGCAGAGTTGATGCGAGCCATCGCGACGAACTCACAACCGACCACCAACGGCGCCGACAACTTGAAAACGATGGCGATTATCGAAGCAGGCTACCGGTCAATAAGCGAACGGCGGTCGGTTCCGATCACGTCCGTGTGCCAGAAGACGCCGGTGGGTTTAGTTCATCAGTAAGCATGCCGCGCCGCTCTTCTTCTCCGACCATGAAAGACATCGCGCGCCACGCGAATGTCTCAATTGGAACGGTTTCGCGCGTGCTAAATCGTCACGAGGACGTGGATGACGGATTACGCGAACGCGTGGAGGCCGTGGCTCTCAAGGTCGGATACCGGTTGAGCGCCAGGACACGCAGCGTTGTCTATGGCAAATCCCGCATTATCGGCCTGATTCTGTTGAACGACTTCGGGTTGAGTTCCGCGCAATCGCTTTTGCTGCTTGGTGTGGAAGAGTATTGTTCGACCGCGGGTTACTATTTATTGTTCGCTCGTCACCAATATCCCGCGGCGGGAGCGCCGGCATCGCTGGAAATCCCCAACGTGGTGCAGACGCCCGGTCTGGCCGACTGCGTGATTGTCGCTGGAACGATTCATCAGAACATTTTGAAAGCGCTCGAGAAGCATGGCCTTCGTTACGTGCTGTTGGGCAATCATCTGATGGACGTGGGCTCCAGCGTTGCGGGCGGCAACATGGTCCAATACGACGATAGGGGCGGCTGTTACCAGGCGACTCAGTATCTGGCGCAACTGGGGCACAAGCATATCTGGTACATTGGCGATGCCTCGCGTCCCTGGCATAAGAATCGGTTCAAAGGTTACTCGCAAGCCATCGCCGAACTGGAGTTGGAGCATCATTCGCATACTATTTCTCTGTCGGACGACGAATTCGAGAGCGGGCAAGCAGCCGTTTCCTACATCCTGGAGCAGGAATGGCCGATGACGGCGGTGCTGGCTGCTTCCGATGGGCTCGCGTTCGGAGCGCGCGAAGGATTGCGGCAGCACAGGCTCGAGGTGCCGAAGAACGTCAGTCTGATCGGGTTCGAAAACGAGATGGGGCGCGCCCGCGCTTCGAATCTGACCAGCGTATCGGTGGATATGGCGGAGGTTGGCCGGCAGCTTGCCAAGGCCGCCATTGCGCAGATCGAAGACCGGGAGAAGGATATCCGTCCCATGGTTGTGCCCAGTTACCTGGTCAAGCGCAGCACCTGCCGTCCCTTGCGGCAAGAGGAACACATGATGCTGTAATGCGAGGCACGCGCCTCGCCGCACTGTAAGGCTTTCCATCCATGTTGCCGCTGTATAAGAAATCACTTCTAATTTCCGTCGCTGTGCTTGCGTTCGCTAGCTTGCTCGAAGCGGCCGGTATCACTTACCAAGCCGGCAATGGCCCAGGGAACGGCAAGCACATTGTGCTGGTTGCGGGCGACGATGCCGAATACCATTCTGAAGAGGCGCTGCCCGCGCTCGCGAAAATCCTGGCCGTGCGGCACGGATTTACCTGCACGGTGCTCTTCTCCATCAACCCCGACGACGGCACGATCGATCCTCGCGCCAAACACAACATACCGGGTTTAGAAGCTCTTAAAACAGCAGACCTGCTGATTTTGTTCATTCGCTGGCGCGATCTGCCGGATGAGCAGATGAAATACTTCGTCGATTACTTTGAATCCGGTCGCCCGATCATCGCGCTTCGTACCGGCACGCACCCTTTCGAGCTGAAAACCAGCCACACGTACGAGAAGTGGTCTTGGGACAGTAAAGTTCCGGGTTGGGAAGGCGGCTTCGGGCGCAAGGTCTTAGGTGAAACGTGGGTGGCTCATCATGGTGATCATGGGAGGCAAAGCACTCGCGGATGGTTTGCTCCGGGAGCAAGCGACAGTCCCATCCTGCGCGGTATTCAAGACGGGGAGATTTGGGGTCCTACCGATACGTACGAAGTTCGTCTGCCGATGCAGCCCACATGCCGGCCGCTGCTGCTGGGGCAGGTTCTTTCCTGGTTGAGTCCTGAAGGATCCCCTGTAGCCGGGAAGAACGACCCCATGATGCCCATCACATGGACGAATACGTTCACGACCAGCTCGGGCAAAACGGCGCGGACCTTCACTTCCACTATCGGGGCGGCTGACGATATTGAGAACGAGGCCTTGCGCCGGATGATCGTCAACGCGGTGTACTGGGCAGTTGGTATGGAATCCGCTATTCCAGCAAAGGCGAACGTTGCCTTCGTCGGCAAGTACGATCCACACTCTTTTCTGAACGAGATTTATACGGCCGGGCTGAAGCCTTCGGACTTGGCCATCGCTGTTAAGTAGTGAAGATTCAAGCGATTCGCCTGGCCGCCGTTCTCGCCTGTGTTCTGGCGGCGCAACCCTGCTCGGCGCAAGGCGACGCGGTTGCCTCCGCAGTCGCGGCGCTCGAGCGAGGCAATTATGCTTCCGCCGAACAGATTCTGCAAGCGCGGTTGCGCCTCCAGCCGAAAGACACCGAGGCTCTGGGCGTGCTGGGCGTGGTGCTAGATCAGGAGAAGAAGTACAGCGAGGCGGATGAAATCTATCGCCGCGCGCTGGCGAATTCGCCGCCTGAACCTGCATTGCTGAACAACTACGGCAATCATTTGATCGCAACCGGCAAACCGGCGCAAGCACGCAAAGCTTTTCTCCAGGTGGTTTCACTCGATCCGGGAAACGCGAATGCTTTGGTGCAATTGGCGAGGATCGCGCTGGAACGCAAGACGCCGGCGGAAGGTCTCGCGTATCTGGAAAAGATACCGCCGGCGGCGCGCGATCGCTCGGATGCCGTGATCCTGCGCATGCAAGCCGACTATGAATTGGGGCGGAAAAGCGATGGCGACACCATTCTGGCGCGTGTTTCCAGCGGGGCAGTCAGTGCCGCACAGAACTTCGCGCTGGGCGTAGCTCTTGCCTCCGCCGGACAGTACGACAAGGCAGAAGCGTTCTTTTCAAAAACTCTCGAAGCCGAGCCGGCGAACTTCGACGCGCTCTACGATTTAGGACTCGCCGCTTCACACGCGGGCCATAACGAACGCGCGCGTAGCGTACTCGAACAGGCGGTGGCTCAGGAACCGGAAAACGTCAACGCGCTCTACGATCTGGCCGCGGTCGATGTGGCCCTAGACCGGAAGGAAGCCGCGCTCGAATTGCTGGCGAAAGCGGCGCGGCTGGCGCCCAAGCGCCCTGACGTACTGGACCTGGAGGCGCGCACATCCGCCGCCCTTGGCTATTTTGCGGATTCCACAAGAGCCTGGGATGAGTATCTGAAGCTTGTACCGGGTGACGATGTGGCGCGCCGGGAGCGCGCGTTCGCACAAACGGCGACGGGTGAAAACATGGGCGACGGCTTGACGGAATTGAGCACTTTCGTCCGTAAGCATCCGGGCAACGCCGCAGGTCATTACGAACTCGGCACAGCCGAGACAGCCCGGCAACCGGATGAGGCGCTCAAGGAACTCAATCGAGCGTTAACTCTGGATCCGAATCTAACGGCCGCTCACGTCGCTCGCGGTCTATTGCTCTATCGCCAGGGAAAACCGGAAGCGGCCTTGACTGATTTCCAGTTCGTCGCGAAAGGAACCCAACAACGGCACGATTCTGGATCGACTCGGTGAAACCTATATGGCCCTGGACCGGACAACGGTGCCGTAACCGTACTGCGCAAAGCCGCTGAGTTGCTTCCGGCGAACTCGACTGTTTTGCTGCACTTAGGGCGTGCTCTATCGAAGACGGGGCAGCAGCAGGAAGCGGCGGCCGTTTTTGCGCGTTGCCGTGAATTGGGCCCGAATCAATCGGCTGCTCCGCATCCCGCCGGTCTGGTCGAGTTTCTGGGTTTTTCCCCCGAGAAACAAAAAGCGAGATATAGGGCCGGCGTGGAGCATACGGTGAAGAATTATCCCGACAATGCCGAGGCTCAAGTGCGCTATCTCAGCATTCTGCTGGAGGACGGCAAAACGGCTGACGTGGCGGCCGTGGTTCACACCTTATCTGCCCTGAAAGTGTCAGCGTCGCTGCTGAGCCAGGCGATCGGCGCGCTGGAGGCTGCCGGGCAGTACCCCTCGGCCAAACAACTTCTCGAGAAGCGCTCGGCAACTTCGCCGAACTTTCCTCCCGAGATGCGCATCGACCTCGCCATGGCAGACTTGCACGTGAGTGGCGCGCAGGCTGGGCTCGACGCTCTCAATGCCATCCCACAGTCGGAGCGGAATGGCGATTATTACCTGGCCCGTGCGCAAATGCTTGCCGCGCAAAACAGACCACAGGATGCGGAAGTCTCGATCCAGCAAGCCATTCGTGCCAATCCGACGCGGCCCGAGCTTTATCGTCAGGCGGCACTTCTTTTGATCGAAGTCGTCAGCTTCCAAAAGCGCTGGAATTGCTGGCGCAAGCCGCGCGAACCGTACCGAACAACCCGGAAATCCTCCTTTTACAGGCCTTGACGTTGGAACTGACCGGCAGCCACGCAGCCGCGGACAAGCAATTCAAGGAGTTAGAAAATCGCTGGCCTGAATGGTACAACGGCTGGCTCGGTAACGCGCTCGTTCTTGAGGCCCGCCACCAACCTCAGGAGGCAGAAGCAATGCGCCAAGCGGCTGCGGCGTTAGGCGCGCCGTCAGACATCGGGAAGGTGGGGGCGCACGGTACTTTCGGTGCCGCAGAAATCCTCGGCATTTTACCGGTTTTGTTCCCGCAAGAAGTACTGGGTTCATCAAACCGATGAAAAGTTCTTGAACATTTCATCAGGGTCTGTTATCTTGTTCCACAGTACCTACTCAGGAAGGTCGTTTCATGGAGGCATGCGTGCGTTTACTTTTCGGTCTCACTAATGCACTGCGCCGGCAAATCTCGCCGTTTGGCGCCTTGTTCGCGCTGGCTTTGGCCATCAACTTCGGTCCGTTTGTTTGGACAAAGTTTCACGTCGTCAATTACAGGAGTGGTGAAGGACCCCAGCGGAGCGTCTGTTGCTGCTGCCAAAGTGCAGCTCAAGAATGTGGGCACCAACAATTCGCAAGATGTCGTCACAAACGGCGATGGCTCCTACCAGTTCAACAATCTGCTACCCGGGACGTATGAGATCACCGTGTCAGCGCCGGGTTTCGAAACTTACGTTCGCAGCAATTTGATCTTGCAGGCGCAGATCGCAACCACGGTCAACGTCGCGCTGCAGGTTGGAACTACCCAGCAAAAGGTAGAGGTAACCGGCTCGGCTGTTCTGGTGGACACCCAAACCGCGAATCACACGGTCACGCTTGATAGTCACCTGCTGGAAGCCTTACCCAACAGCACGCGGAACCCGTTGAATTTTGTTTTTGCTGTCGCGGGTACAACCGAGGCGCCCGGCGGCCAAACGCAAAAGTCCGGAACTTTGGACCAGATGTCCAGCAACTTCGGCCTGAACGGCGGCCGGACGGGCGATGAATCGATTTTGATCGACGGAGCGCCCTCGCAAGCTGTCGATTGGGCGGCCTGATGGTATCGCCTCTGCAAGATTCCGTGCAAGAGCAACAGATTGTCCAAAACAGTTACGACGCTCAGTACGAGAGGGGCGGCGCAGGCATTGTGACGCTCATCACGAAGGGCGGAACAAATACCTTCCACGGAGAAATTTACGACTATTTGCAGAATTCGGCTCTCAACGCAAACAGCTGGTACAACAATGCCTACGGCTACCCTAAAGGGCAGTTCAAACAGAATCAGTTTGGCGGCAACATCAGCGGTCCCATTCTGAAACGCGCCAATCTTTTCTTCTTCGGAGGGTACGAGGGCCTGCGGCAGCCAAATACTCAAACGACTTTAACGACCGTTCCCACGCAGGCGGAACGGGCGGGCGATTTCTCCGGCGCGCTGAATGCGGACGGCACGCCGGATCTGATCTACAATCCCTTTACAACCACGGCGCTCGACAATTCCGGCGCCAACTATACCCGCACCCAATTTCCTGGGAACGTCATTCCGGCAAGCCTCTTGAACCCGGTTGGGCAGAAGATCGTGAATCTGTATCCATTGCCGAATCGTCCGGGCACAGGCCCCGACAATTTGAACAACTATGCGAATCAGGGCCCAGCAAACTTCCTGAACGATAAAATGGACACCCGTGTGGATTGGGAACAAAGCGCCGTTCATCGGATGTTTGTGCGGTGGTCGGACCGTTTCCGGCAGGATCAGAATTATTCCTGCTTCTTCTGCAATGGCGCAGATACAGGTGTAAACCAGGCAAACAATGGGTTTCAGGTGGTTCTGAACGACACTGTGACGCCGAGTCCAAGCTGGGTCATTGACACCTACGCGAGTTACAGCCGCTGGAAAGAAGCGCACATTGCGCAGGGCTTCGGAGTCGCGACCGCCGCTACTATGGTCTTTCGCCCTCGCTGTTTCAAGCTCCGCTTTTGCCAACCATCTATCCGGATGGTGCATATACGTCGCTTGGCAACGGTAGCTACCAACAATACGTGCGGTACTCAAATACGATTCAGATGAACGTAACCAAGCAGTTTTCGAAGCAACGCTGAAATTCGGCGGGAACTTCGACGATCAGCGCATAAACAGCGTCAGTGAAGGGGCAGGTTCGTTCAATTTCAACAGCGCTTTGACATCGTGCGATCCGAGCACCAGCGGCGGACCGTGTACGGCCCTGAACCAGACCTCTACTGCGAGTGGAAATCCCATCGCGTCCATGCTGCTGGGGACGGCTAGCGGCGGGAGCCAGTCGATCAACATCGATCCTGCCATGGGCCTGCACAGCTTCGGCACATACATTCAAGACCAATGGCGCGTGAACCAACGGTTGACCGTGAACCTGGGAGTGCGCTACGAAAACCAACGGCCCGCCACGGAACGCTTTAATCGCCTCATGTATTTCGATACGACGGCGGTGAATCCGATCAGCGCGGCGGTTGGGCAAACGCTCAATGGAGAATTTCAATACGCCGGCGTGAATGGAAACAGCCGATATGCGTGGCCCGCGAACAACAAGGATTTCGCACCGCGTGCGGGTATTGCCTATAAACTCACGGACCGGCTGGTGATGCGGGCCGGCGCGGGTATCTCTTTCTTCCGCCTTCCGCCATGATTACCTTCGATAATCCTGGTCAGTTTTATGGCTTAGCTCGCAGACGTCCTATGTAGCGACCACAACAACGGATATACGCCACTGAACCTGGTTAGCAATCCCTTTCCGAATGGACTGAATGCGCCGCAAGGTAGCGCGGGCGGCGGCTTAACGTTAGTCGGCGACGGCCTGGGGCAGATCTGGCTGAAAGAGAAGCATCCGACGCCATATACCGAGCAGTGGAGCTTCGATCTGCAGTATCAGCTGAATGCCCACTCAGTATTGGAGGTGGGCTACAACGGCAACCGCGGCAAGAAGTTGTTGTATGGCAATCCCAATCTTGATGCGGACCAGCTACCCGGCCAGTATCTGAGCCTGGGGACACAGCTCGATGCGCAAGTTGCTAATCCGTTTTACGGTGTTGCGCCCGCGACTAGCTATCTCGGTTCGGTGCCTACCATTGCTTACAATGAGCTACTGCGGCCCTATCCTCAATACACGTATCTGCAAATCACGCGTTCGCTGCCCGGTGCAAGGTCCTGTTTAACGCACTCAACGTGAAGTACAACTACAGCTTCAATGCGGGCCTGAGCTTACTGACCACTTATCAGTGGTCGAAAGCGCTGGACAACGGGCCGGAGGACAATTTCGGCTGGGCGACGGGCAATAGCTGGCGCGATTCGTACAACACGATGCTCGATTATGGCGTGAGTTCGCACGACGTTCCGCAAAGTTTTGCGACTGCGCTGGTGTATGAGCTGCCGTATGGCCGAGGCAAGCATTGGGGCGGCAACGCACCCTTCGTGGTCAAGGAAGTTCTAGGGAACCGGCAAGTCGGATCCACAATCCGTCTGGCGAGCGGGCTACCCATAGGTCCTGTGATTGAAAGCTACAGTAACAATCTGAATATGTATGGATCTCCGGCCCCCTCGCTGCCCTACATTGTGAACTACAATGTGGTTCCCTCCAACCAAAGTGCAAATAACTGGATCAATGCGGCAGCGTTTACACCGGTAACGTCCAATTACGTTCTGGGCAACGCCCCTGGTAGCGCTTCACGCAACTGCGCGAGCGTGCCGTGCGAGACTGATTGCCACATTTCTATTGCTAAGAATTTAGTTGGCGAGCGCTATCAGGCGTGAAGCTTTGTGGGGAGTTTATCGACTCGTTCAACTACGCACAGTACAACGGCTTCTGCCTGGATCTTTCACAGTCCTCATGCGGCCCGTTCGGGACAGCATTCGGCACTGAGAACCAACCGCGGACGATTCAGGTCAGTCTCAAGCTGAGTTTCTGATTTTGCTCCTTTCCTGAAGAAAACGGTCCGGCTTACCCTGTGTACGCCGGGCCGTTTCTTTTGTCCGCTAGGTTGTGCAACAAAGGGGGTTGGCACTGAAAGCTGGAATGGGAAATTAGAAGTGGACCTTCCATACAAGTGATATGAA